>NZ_CP018846.1:4724643-6137024 GCF_002025705.1 Pseudomonas putida
CGCTGCCGCTGTTCCTGAAGAACGCCAACGCCGACGACCAGCGTCGCCTGCAGGAAAACGAAGCCCTGCTGAAGAAGCTGGCCAAGGTCGAATCGTTCACGGTGCTCGGCGACGCCGACGAGGCACCGCTGTCGGCTACCGCCCTGGTCGGCGACTTGCAGGTGCTGGTGCCAATGGCCGGCCTGATCGACAAGGACGCCGAGCTGGCTCGCCTGAACAAGGAAATCCAGCGTCTGCAGGGTGAAGTCCAGCGCGTGGGTGGCAAACTGTCCAATGCTGCCTTCGTCGACAAGGCACCGCCTGCGGTGATCGAGAAGGAGCGCGCCAAGCTGGCCGAGTCCGAGCAGGCCCTGGCCAACTTCACCGAGCAGCATGCGCGGATTGCAGCGCTGTAATTTCTAGAGAGACCGATGGGGCCGCTGTGCGGCCCTTTCGCGACACAAGGCCGCTCCTACAGGGACGGTGCCGGTTTTAGAGGCGCCGCTATCCTGTAGGAGCGGCCTTGTGTCGCGAAAGGGCTGCAAAGCAGCCCCACGGCTGCAACACCGGATCCGACCATGACCGACAAACCCACCCTGCACCCGCGCAACCGCCACCAGGGCCGCTACGACTTCCCCAGCCTGATCAAGGCCCACCCTGACCTGGCCCGTTTCACCATCACCAACCCCCACGGCAAACCCAGCATCGACTTCGCCAACCCAGAAGCCGTGCGGGTGTTCAACCGCGCGTTGCTCAAGGCGCAATACGGCATCCAGCACTGGGATATCCCTGCCGATTACCTGTGCCCGCCGATCCCAGGTCGCGCCGACTACATCCACGTGGCCGCCGACCTGTTGGCAGAGGACAATGCCGGCGAGGTGCCCAGGGGCGCCCAGGTTCGCGCGCTGGACATTGGCGTAGGCGCCAACTGCATCTATCCGCTGCTCGGCCACAGCGATTACCGGTGGCGCTTCCTCGGCTCGGACATCGACCCGGTTGCACTGGCCTCGGCCAAGGCCATCGTCCAGGCCAACGGTTTGAGCAAGGGCATCAGCCTGCGCCAGCAAGCCAACCCCAAGCACATCCTCAGCGGCCTGCTGCAAGACGATGAACGCTTCGACCTGACCCTGTGCAACCCGCCCTTCCATGCCTCACGCGAGGAAGCCACCCGTGGCAGCCAGCGCAAGTGGAAGAACCTCGGCAAGCAAGACCCCAAGCGCAAGCTGCCAGTGCTCAACTTCGGTGGCCAGAATAACGAGCTGTGGTGCGAGGGCGGCGAGATCCGCTTCGTCACCCAGCTGGTCAACGAAAGTGCGCAATACGCGCAGCAAGTGCTGTGGTTCACCAGCCTGGTGTCCAAGGCCAGCAACCTGCCCGGCATCGAGGCAGCGCTGAAGAAGGCCGGCGCCAAGGCCGTGCGCATCGCCGAGATGGGCCAGGGCCAGAAGCAGAGCCGCATGGTCGCCTGGAGCTTCCAGGACACCACCGCTCGCCAGGCCTGGCACGCCCTGCGTAAATCGCAGGCATGAAAAAACCGCGCCCGGGCAAGCCGGGCGCGGTTTCGTCAATGCGTCAACGGATTACTTGTTGACTGCGTCGGTCAGGCCTTTGGCCGGAACGAACTTGACGACTTTCTTGGCAGCGATTTCGATGGCAGCGCCAGTCGAAGGGTTGCGGCCGGTACGGGCAGGACGCTCGGAGACTTTCAGCTTGCCGATGCCTGGCAGGGTGATTTCAGCGCCGTTTTCCAGTTGGTCGGCAACGATCTGGCCCAGTTGCTCCAGCGCGTTGCGAGCGGTGGTTTTTGGCGCGTCGATGGCTTCAGCGATGTCGGCAATCAGTTGGTCTTTGGTCAATGCCATGGTGGTGTTCCTTCCCTATCTAATTCAGTGGTTATGCAGCGTTCTACGACGTTATCGGGCCAGCCCCTGAGAACTGGAGGGCCGCGCCAATCGCGCATGTAGATGCGTAAATCGGCGTTTGGTTCGACACGGCATGAACACGCTGCCAGCAATGCGCCACACAGGGTGCGCAAGACCGCGCAAAGCTACCACAGGAATGGATAAATATCCGCTACCCGCTTCGATTTAGTGCAGGTTTTTCGGGGGTTCTAGCCGAAAACCCACAAATTTGAACAAAAAACGAACAACCGGCATTTCTGCCAACATCCGGCCACTGCAGCGCCTGTTGTCTGGGGTAAACTGGACAACTTTTGCAGCGCGGCTTGCGGCCGCCCCGGACTCACCGAGAATTCCATGCCAATCCGTCATTGCATCGTTCACCTGATCGACAAGAAGCCCGATGGCAGCCCCGCCGTGCTCCATGCACGGGATACCGAGCTGGGCGCATCGGACGCCATCGAAAACCTCCTGGCCGACCTCAACGACAGCTACAACGCCAAACAAGGCAAGGCCTGGGGCTTCTTCCACGGCGAGTCCGGTGCCTACCCGCTCAGTGGCTGGCTGAAGCAATACCTGGAAGACGAGAAAGACTTCGCCGGGTTCAGCCGGGTGGCGGTCGAGCACCTGCAAAAGCTGATGGAAGAGTCCAACCTCTCGACCGGCGGCCACATCTTGTTCGCCCACTACCAGCAAGGCATGACCGACTACCTGGCCATCGCCCTGCTGCACCACAGCGAAGGCGTGGCTGTGAACGCCGAGCTGGACGTGACGCCGTCACGCCACCTCGACCTCGGCCAATTGCACCTGGCGGCGCGCATCAACCTGTCGGAGTGGAAGAACAACCAGAACTCCAAGCAGTACATCTCGTTCATCAAGGGCAAGAACGGCAAGAAGGTGTCGGATTACTTCCGCGACTTCATCGGCTGCCAGGAAGGCGTCGACGGCCCGGGCGAGACACGCACCCTGCTCAAGGCCTTCAGTGACTTCGTCGAAAGCGAGGACCTGCCGGAAGAAGCCGCCCGCGAGAAGACCCAGACCCTGGTCGAGTACGCCACCACTCAGACCAAGCTCGGTGAACCGGTAACCCTGGAAGAGCTTTCGAGCCTGATCGACGAGGACCGCCCGAAGGCCTTCTACGACCACATCCGTAACAAGGACTACGGGCTGTCGCCGGAAATCCCTGCGGACAAACGCACCCTCAACCAGTTCCGCCGCTTCACCGGGCGTGCCGAAGGCCTGTCGATCAGCTTCGAGGCGCACCTGCTGGGTGACAAAGTGGAATATGACGAGGCCGCCGGCACCCTGATCATCAAAGGCCTGCCGACCACGCTGGTGGATCAGCTCAAGCGCCGCAAGGACTGATCAGACGGCCACATAGGAGGCGACCAGCGCCTCCTTGGCCGATTTGCGCAATTTCTTCACAAGCCGTTCCTGGCGCAGCGCTTCGCCCTTGTCCGGCCACTGCTCCACATAGACCAGCGCCTGTGCCGGGCTGGTCTTGAAATAGCGGGCGCCCTGGCCTTTCTGATGGGCAGCGAAACGCCGCTGCGGGTCATCGCTGATACCGCAGTACAGCGAGCCATTGGCTGCCCTTACCAGATACACGTACCACGGTTTGCACAGCGGGGTTTCGGCGACTTCGTTGACGATGCTCATGGCCGACAGCTTAACCGCTCAGCTCGCTTGCTGGAACGCTCGCAGCCCTTTGAAAGCCTGCTGGCGCACCTTGCTCTGCAGCATAGGCGACCAGCCCAGCAACAGCCCTGGCGTTCCCAGTGCCTGACGTGACCAGCGCCACAGGTCGAAGCTGTCGTCATGCTGGCAGATCAGCCCGTCGCGAATGACGAAGCGCGCCTGGATATCGTTGACCACGGTGCGGCCGGTCTGGCTGAACAGGTAGGTGGCAACCCAGTGGGCACAGCCGCTGCGCTGGTCGGCTTGGACCTGGTCGAACGTCAGCGAAAAATCCTTGGCACGAGTGGTGAGCATGCGCCACATGTCACCGGCATCGCGGCCGCGCAGGGTGCCGAATACCGGGTCGCTGAAGACAATGTCGTCGCTGTAGCAGGCCACCATGGCCTCGGCGTCCAGGCGCTGAAAGGCCTGATAGAAGCGGGTGATCAGGTCTCGGTTGGCGTCGCTCATGGGGGGCTTGTCCGTCCTGGGAATGGGAAGTTGCACGATAATCTGCCCCGCCTGCATACGCCAGTACCGGCCTCTTCGCGGGCAAGACCGCTCCCACGGTCGTCGCGATCCCTGTGGGAGCGGGCTTGCCCGCGAAGAGGCCTGTAAGGCCACCCTCAATGTCAGAGCTTTTCGCTGGTCACCTGCACATGCATAGCCCGCCCAGCACCAAGCCCAAACACGATCGCCCCGACGCCAAGCACAGCGAAAATCCAGCCCACCGCCGCCCAGCCGCCAGTCATGTCATGCACCAGGCCGACCGCAAACGGGCCCATGGACGCCAGGGTATAACCCACGCCCTGAGCCATGCTCGACAGGTTCGCCGCTACATGGGCATCCTTCGAACGCAGCACGATCAGTGTCAACGCCAGGGCAAAGGTACCGCCCTGCCCCAGCCCCAACAGCACCGCCCAGCCCCACAGCCCGTCGACAGGTGCATACAGGCAACCGAACAGCCCCGCCAACGTCACCAGCATAACGATCACGATAGCCAGGCGCTGGTCCTTGCCGCGGGTCGCCAGCCAAGGGGCACTCAGCGAACTGACCAGCTGCACGATCACCGATCCGGACAGCACCAGGCCGGCCTCGGTCGGGCTCAGGCCACGACCGATGAGAATCGACGGCAACCAGCCAAAGACGATGTACGCCAGTGACGACTGCAGCCCCATGTACAGCGTTACCTGCCACGCCAGCGGGTCACGCCACAGCCCGCGCACCCGGTAGGCGACCTTGTGCATGCCATGGCCCTGGCGCGCTTGCGGCAACCAGATGAGCATGGCCAGCAGCGCCGGTATCATCCAGAAGCCCAGGCCAAGGGCCCAGTTGCCATCGAAGTGCTGGGTCAGCGGCACGGTGGCCCCGGCCGCCATGGCCGCCCCCAGGCACAGGGCCATGGTGTAGACGCCGGTCAGGGTACCCGCATGCTGCGGGAAGTCGCGCTTGACGATACCCGGCAACAGCACGCCGATGATGCCGATGCTGGCCCCGGCCATCACGCTGCCGATGAATACGCCGGCAGCCCCCAGGGCGCTGCGCACCACGATACCCAACGCCAGGGTGAGCAGGATGCCAAGGATCACCCGCTCGCTGCCAAAGCGGCGCGCCAGGACCGGCGCCAGCGGTGCGAACAGCCCCAGGCAGAGCACCGGCAAGGTGGTCAGCAAGCCAGCCTCGGAGGCATTCAGGCCGAGCCCCGCAGCGACCTGGCCAAGCACAGGCGCCATGCTCGACAACGCCGGGCGCAGGTTCAACGCCACCAGCACAAGGCCCAGCAGCAACAGCCAAGGCCGCCGCAGAGCCGGCGGTTGTTGTTGCACCTGGGCATCGTCGGCTTCGGCGTCGATCAGCAGTTCTTCCAGGTCTCGCTCGCGGGCAGGCGCGTCTCGGGTCATTGGTTCAGCCATGGCCTTCTCGTCTTCAGGATTCGATGAGGGTCCGGCTCAGGGCCTTGGCCCGCTCCGGATCGCGTTGTTCGATGGCGTCGAGGATCTGCCCGTGCAGGTCGAAAGTCGCCTGGCTGCGCGGCACAGTCGCCATGTTGTGTTGCAGCGCGGCGGCAACCACACCGGAAAAGTAACGGTACAACTCGCTCAGAGCTGGGTTGTGCGCGGCGTCGATCAGCCGCTGGTGGAAAACCAGGTCGCAGCTGACATAGGCATCGACATCACCGTGAAAGTGCCCGGCACTGCCGGTCAGTGCTGCACGCAAGCCGCGCAGGTCTTCGTCGGTACGGCGCAATGCCGCCAGGCCGATCGCCTCGGTTTCGAGGATGTGCCGAGTCTCGCGAGCCTGCTCCAGGGTGCAGCGCGACATGGCCTGCACGGCCTGCAGCGGGTCCTGGCATGTACGCAGGTAACTGCCGTCACCCTGGCGGATTTCCACCAGGCCACTGAATGCGAGCACGCGCATGGCCTCGCGCACAGTGTTGCGGCTGATGCCCAACTCCAGTGCCAGCACCGGCTCGGTCGGTAGCCGCTGCCCGACTTGCCAGTCGCCTTGCACAATACGCTCACGCATGCGCTCTACGGCCAGTTCGACCAATGAACGCTTGGTCAATTCACTGCTCATCTTACTCAACCAATCATCCGATGAATTTACCGAGCATACTGGAACGCCATCCGGACATCAATTCAACTGGCATTTCTACCAGTTGCCAGTTGAATGCCTTGTTGCAACGCTTGGCTCGACTCCATCAAGGCCCCATTCATGCCCACTTCCAAAATACTGCGGCTGGCTGTACTGGTTGCAGCCATACTGCTGCTCGGCCTGTTCTTCAAAGGCTGCGACCAGAGACAACCCCCAACGCAACCCAAGACACTCATCATCGGCATGGACGGCGTCCAGTTGCAGCACTATGAAAAACTGGGCGGCGATACCAACCTGCAGAAGCGCCTGTTTTACGGCAAAGCCTATGCGGGCGGTATTACCGGCCGGGCCAGCGAGCAGGCCACCGTGAGTGGCCCAGGGTGGATCACCCTGCTCACAGGTGTATGGGCCAACAAACACGGGGTCGTTTCCAATGTGGAGTCCTTGCGAGTCGACCCCAAGTTCCCCAGCCTGTTCAAACGACTTCGTGATGCACTACCGAATGCGTACATCTCCAGCATCGTCAACTGGTCGCCGATCAACACCGCGTACCTGCTGGTAGACGGGCAAGGTAACAATGTGCGCGAAAGCGGCCTGAGCGATGAGCAGGTCACGACGCGAACACTGGAAATTCTGGAAAATACACCCGCCGACTTCACCTTCATCCAGCTCGACGAACCCGACGAAGCTGGCCACGCCAGCGGCTTCGGGCCCGCCTACCAGTTTGCCCTGCACGAAGCTGACAACAGGCTGGGGCGTCTGCTGGATAAAGTCGAGGAGCGAGCCTACAAGCACCCGCAGGAGGACTGGCTGGTACTCGTTTGCACCGACCACGGACGTGATTACTGGGGCTCAGGCCACGGTGGTGTGACCGAGCAGGAGAAGACGGTCTTCATTGCCAGCAACAAGCCTTTGAACGAAGAGCTGAGCCAACCGAGCATTCCACAGGACAACCCGGGGCCCAACAACTTGTATGGCTACGCAGCGCAAACGTCGGTGGCCCCGACTGTGCTCAGGCACATGAAGCTCGACCTGCTGCCGGAGTGGAAACTCGATGGCACACCGCTGCTGGGCACCACCGGCGTACGCAAGGCGCGGGCCATTGAAGGCGACGCAAAGCTGCTGTGGAACAGCGATTCACAAGGCACGGTGATCATTCACAAAAATGACCAGGTTGTCGCGAACGTGCCGGCCTACCTGCAGCAATGGACTGATCCACAGGGCATGCGCCAGGCCAGCGACTATGTGCTTGAGCTCGATGATACACCGATAGCTGTGCGGACCCGACCGGTCAGCAAGCCATTCATCATTGAGGAAAGTAGCGACTGATATATGCGGCATCGTTTGCAGGAGCGAGCTCGCCCGCCCCTGCGGCACGCCATGCTCAGTTCAGTGCATCGATCAACGCCTGGTTCATCGCCGGCGTGCCGATGGTGATACGCAGGAACTGGGCAATCCGCTCCTGCTTGAAGTGACGCACGATCACCCCTTGTTCACGCAGACGCGCCGCCAGCTGCGCGGCATCCTGCTGCGGATGGCGGGCGAAGATGAAGTTGGCCGCCGATGGCAGCACCTCGAAGCCCTTCGCTACCAGTTGTTCGACCAGCGCTTCACGGCTGTCGATTACCTTGCGGCAAGTTTCCTCGAAGTAGGCCTGATCTTCGAACGCCGCCGCCGCACCCACGATGGCCATACGGTCCAACGGATAGGAGTTGAAGCTGTTCTTGATCCGTTCCAGCGCTTCGATCAGGTCCGGATGGCCGACAGCCAGACCAACCCGCAGCCCGGCCAGCGAGCGCGATTTCGACAGGGTCTGAGTCACCAGCAGGTTGTCGTAGCGGTCCACCAGGCTGATAGCCGTCTCACCACCGAAGTCGATGTAGGCTTCATCCACCACCACGACCGAATCACGGTTGGCCTGCAGCAACTGCTCTATCGCTTGCAGCGGCAGCAGGCAGCCGGTCGGTGCGTTGGGGTTGGGGAAGATGATCCCGGCGTTGGCCCTGGCGTAGTCGGCGATGCGGATCTGGAACTGCTCGTCCAGCGCCACCTGCTCGAATGGAATGCCGTACAGGCCGCAGTAGACCGGATAGAAGCTGTAGCTGACATCCGGGAACAGCAGCGGACCACGGTCGTGCTGGAACAAGCCGTGGAATATGTGTGCCAGCACCTCGTCCGAGCCATTGCCGACGAATACCTGAGCCGGGGTGACACCGTAGTACTCGGCCACCGCCTGCTTGAGCCGGTCACTGTTCGGGTCCGGATAAAGGCGCAGGTTATCGTTCAGTTCCGCGCGCATGGCGTCCAGCGCCTTGGGCGACGGGCCATACGGGTTCTCGTTGGTGTTCAGCTTCACCAGGCGGGCCATTTTGGGCTGCTCGCCCGGCACGTAAGGTACCAACGCCTTGACGAAGGGGCTCCAGAATCGACTCATGCTCAGTTCCCCTTGTCTTGGGTCAGGATACGGTATTCAGCGCTACGGGCGTGGGCGGTCAGCGACTCGCCACGGGCCAGGACCGAGGCAGTGTGGCCGAGCTCGGACGCACCCTGCTCGGAGCAGAAGATGATCGACGAGCGCTTCTGGAAGTCATACACCCCCAGCGGCGACGAGAAACGCGCGGTACCGGAAGTCGGCAGCACGTGGTTGGGGCCGGCGCAGTAGTCGCCCAGCGCTTCGCTGGTGTGACGGCCCATGAAGATCGCACCGGCGTGGCGGATCTGCGGCAACCAGGCTTGCGGGTCGGCGACCGAGAGTTCCAGATGCTCAGGGGCAATGCGGTTGGCCACCTCAATGGCCTGCTGCATGTCGCACACTTGAATCAGCGCACCACGGCCGTTGATCGACTTCTCGATGATCTCGGCACGTTCCATGGTCGGCAGCAGCTTGTCGATGCTCGCGGCCACGCGGTCGAGGAACGCGGCATCCGGGCTGACCAGGATGGCTTGGGCGTCTTCATCGTGCTCGGCCTGGGAGAACAGGTCCATGGCGATCCAGTCCGGGTCGGTCTGGCCGTCGCACACCACGAGGATTTCCGAAGGGCCAGCGATCATGTCGATGCCGACTTGGCCGAACACGTGGCGTTTGGCGGTGGCCACGTAGATATTGCCCGGGCCGACGATCTTGTCCACCTGCGGCACGCTTTCGGTGCCATAAGCCAAGGCAGCAACGGCCTGGGCACCGCCGACGGTGAACACCCGGTCGACACCGGCAATGCAGGCGGCGGCCAGCACCAGTTCGTTGACCTCACCACGCGGGGTCGGCACCACCATCACCACTTCGGTAACGCCGGCGACCTTGGCCGGAATGGCGTTCATCAGCACCGAAGACGGGTATGACGCCTTGCCACCCGGCACGTACAGGCCGGCACGGTCCAGCGGGGTGACCTTCTGGCCGAGTACGGTGCCATCAGCTTCGGTGTACTGCCAGGAGTCCTGCTTCTGCCGCTCGTGGTACAGGCGCACGCGATTGGCCGCTTTCTCCAGGGCTTCACGCTGGCCGTCGGTGATGCGGGTCAGGGCCAGTTCCAGGCGCTCGCGGCCGAGGATCAAGTCATCGATGGACGTGGCGTCAACGCCATCGAAACGCTGGGTGAATTCCACCAGCGCGGCGTCACCGCGCTCGCGCACGGCCTTGATGATGTCGAGCACGCGCTGGTTGACCGCGTCATCGGACACACTTTCCCAGCTCAGCAGTTGATCCAGATGTCGGGCGAAATCCGGATCAGCAGCGTTGAGACGGGCAATTGCAGTGGACACGGTCATGGCGAGGGCCTCGATTATTAGCGAATGCTCAGGCGCCCTAGGCTACCAGTCCATCCGCGCGGGCACCCGAGAAAAGTGGCTATGACGCGGATAGACGGGCGCGACAGCGGAGGTCGCGCGCAGAAGTCAACCGCGGTGTCGCGACTCGACCGCTTGGCGCAGCGTGTCGATCAGGCTTTGGATGCGGGCGTGCTGCATCTTCATGGAGGCCTTGTTGACCACCAGGCGCGAGCTGATCGTGGCGATCAGTTCCTGGGGCTCCAGGCCGTTGGCACGCAGGGTGTTACCGGTGTCGACCACGTCGATGATCTTGTCGGCGAGGTTGATCAGCGGCGCCAGCTCCATCGAGCCGTACAGCTTGATGATGTCGACCTGGCGGCCTTGTTCGGCGTAATAACGCTTGGCCACGTTGACGAACTTGGTGGCCACGCGCAGGCGGCCCTTGGGCTCGGGCGCACCAACCACACCGGCGGTCATCAGCTTGCAGCGGGCAATCTGCAGGTCCAGTGGTTCATACAGGCCCTGGCCGCCGTACTCCATCAGCACGTCCTTGCCAGCCACACCGAGGTCGGCGGCACCATGCTCGACATAGGTCGGCACGTCGGTGGCACGCACGATCAGCAGGCGCACGTCGTCCTGCGTGGTGGGGATGATCAGCTTGCGGCTCTTGTCCGGGTTCTCGGTCGGCACGATGCCGGCCTCGGCCAGCAATGGCAGGGTATCGTCGAGAATACGGCCTTTGGAAAGCGCGATGGTCAACATTGGAACGTCGGTCCTTAAGCGGCTACTGCCGGCCGGGCTACTATCGCCCGACCGCATTCAATTCGAATGGCACATCCCTGTGCCAGCGGGCGACTAGCCCGGTACGCGGCGGATTTTCGCGCCGAGCATCTGCAGTTTTTCCTCGATGCACTCGTAACCACGGTCGATGTGGTAGATGCGGTCGATCAGGGTATCGCCATCGGCGACCAGCGCCGACAGCACCAGGCTGGCGGATGCACGCAGGTCGGTGGCCATTACCGGAGCCCCTTTGAGGGCCGGTACGCCAGTGACGATCGCGGTGTTGCCTTCGACCTGGATCTGCGCGCCCATGCGGTGCATTTCGTACACGTGCATGAAGCGGTTTTCGAAGATCGTCTCGATGACTGCGCCAGTGCCTTCGGCGATGGCGTTCAGCGAGATGAACTGCGCCTGCATGTCGGTCGGGAACGCTGGGTACGGGGCAGTGCGCAGGTTGACGGCTTTCGGCCGCTTGCCGTGCATGTCCAGTTCGATCCAGTCCTCACCGGTAGTGAGGTCGGCGCCCGCTTCCTTCAGTTTTTCCAGTACCGCCTCGAGGATGGTCGGATCGGTATCCTTGACCTTGACGCGGCCGCCGGTTACGGCAGCGGCGACCAGGTAGGTGCCAGTCTCGATACGGTCGGGCATGACGCGGTAGTGGGCCGAGCCCAGGCGCTCGACGCCATCGATGGTGATGGTATCGGTACCGGCGCCCTGGACCTTGCCGCCCATGGCGTTGATGAAGTTGGCCAGGTCGACCACTTCAGGCTCGCGTGCAGCGTTCTGCAGCACGCTGCGGCCTTTGGCCAGGGCAGCGGCCATCATGATGTTCTCGGTACCGGTCACGCTGACGGTGTCGAAGAAGAAGTGCGCGCCGCGCAGGCCGCCTTCAGGCGCCTTGGCCTTGATGTAGCCGCCTTCGACTTCGATATTCGCCCCCATGGCCTCGAGGCCACGGATGTGCAGGTCGACCGGGCGCGAACCGATTGCGCAGCCACCTGGCAGTGCCACTTCGGCTTCACCGAAGCGCGCGACCATAGGACCGAGCACCAGGATCGAGGCGCGCATGGTCTTGACCAGCTCGTAAGGGGCTACCAGGGTCTTGATGGTGCGCGGATCGATTTCCACCGCCAGCTTTTCGTCGATCACAGGCTCGATGCCCATGCGCCCGAACAGCTCGATCATGGTGGTGATGTCGTGCAGGTGCGGCAGGTTGCCCACGGTGACCGGGCCATCGGCCAGCAAGGTCGCCGCCAGGATCGGCAGAGCCGCGTTCTTCGCGCCGGAAATGCGGATCTCGCCGTCAAGACGAGCGCCGCCAGTAATAATCAGTTTGTCCATTGGTGTCTCGCCGCCAAGTTGGCTCAGGTGCGCTCAGCCCAGGCTGCGCTGCTGAAAAATTTCATGGTTACCGCATGGATGCTGCCATTGGCAATCCACGGATTCAGGTGAGCATAGATCGCCTGCTGACGTTTGACCGGGCTCAGGCCAGCCAACTCGTCGCTGATCACGTTCAACTGGAAGTTGCAGCCTTCGCCTTCAACTTCGACCCGGGATCCCGGCAATTTCTCTTCAAGGAAGCTCTTAACTTCTACGGCCTGCATGCTCAACCTCAATCGGCGCCCGATGCGCACGGGTCGGCCATCATACAAAAAAGCCCCTCGCCTGCGAAGCCCAACGAAGGGGCTCGCGACCGAGGGGCCTCTCATCACTGCCAAGCCATCAGCTTGCCAGCACCTCGTCGAGGTCATAAACCCCGGCAATCTCCCGCATGTCGTCGGGCATGCCGCGCACCTCGAAAGCCTTGCCGGCTGCCTGGGCATCACGGATGAACGCCAGCAGCAGCGACAGGCCGACACTGGTGGAACGCCCCACGGCCGAGCAGTCCAGCACCAGGCGCGCTTCACGGCAAGCGCCGATCAGCGCCTTGCCCTGCTTGCGCAGGGCCGGCCCGCTACGGTAATCCAGTTCGCCGGCCAGGCACAGTACGCCCGGCTCGGCCATGGTTACAGCGGCTTCGCTCATTTGACGGTCTTCTCTGGCGAGTTGTCGGCAGCTTCCTTGGCCTTGGCCACTTCGCCTGCCCAGCCGTCAATGGTCTTGTCCAGGTCGTTGCCGTTGCGCTGCATGGCGTCGGCGAACTGGTCTCGGAACAGCTTGCCAACGTTGATGCCGTTGACGATGACGTTACGCACCTTCCACTCGCCACCCAGGTTTTCCAGGGTGTACTGCACAGGGTACACGGCACCGTTGTTGCCGGTGACCTTCATGCCGACACTGGCGCGCTTGCCGTCATCAGCCTTGGCCGGGTCGACGGTGATGCCCTGGTTGTTGTACTCGAGCAGCGCATTGCCATAGAACTGCATCAGGCTGCGCTTGAAGTTTTCCTGGAAGCGCTGCATCTGCGCAGGAGTCGCCTTGCGCGAATACTTGACGGTCATGATGCTCTTGGAAATACCGTCTGCGTCCACTACCGGGCCAAGAATGCGGTTAAGCGCATCGTAGAAGGCGTTGGGGTTGGCCTTGTACTGCTCTTTGTTGGCCTTGAGGTCGCTAAGCAGTTCGGTGGTGGTGCTCTGAACCACGTCATGCGGCGACTGCGCGGCCAGGGCCATCAGGGGGAAGGCCGCCAGCAGCACCAGCAGGCCACGTCGCAAGATCGAAATCATGGAAACTCCTTAATTAGCCGGTTGCGCTTCTTTTGGTTCCTTGCCAACGGAGTTGAGCAGGAACTTGCCAATCAGATCTTCCAGCACCAGCGCCGACTGCGTGTCGTGGATGGTGGCACCATCCTTGAGCACATCTTCTTCGCCGCCGACGCTGATACCGATGTACTTCTCGCCAAGCAAACCGGCGGTCAGGATCGAAGCAGTGGAGTCGGTCGGCAGGTTGTTGACCGACTTGTCCAGCTGCAGCGTCACCCGACCAGTGTAGGAATCACGGTCCAGATCGATGGCGGTGACCTTGCCGATCGTTACACCGGCCATGGTCACTTTAGCTCTGACCGTCAAACCGGCGATATTGTCGAAGTACGCATAAACTTTGTAGGTATCGCTGCTCGGGCTGGCGGATAGCCCGCTGACACGCAGGGCCAGCAGCAGCAGCGCCAGGATCCCGGCCAGGAGGAACAGGCCGACACCGATTTCCAGGGTGCGGTTTTGCATCAGAAATCTCCAAACATCAAGGCGGTCAGAATAAAGTCCAGACCCAGTACTGCCAACGAGGCATAGACCACGGTCTTGGTGGTGGCACGGCTGATCCCCTCTGAGGTGGGTTCGCAGTCGTACCCCTGGAATACGGCAATCCAGGTCGTGACGAAGGCGAACACCAGGCTCTTGATCAGCCCGTTGAGCACGTCGTCGGTAAAGGAAACGCTGTTCTGCATGTTGGCCCAGAACGAGCCTTCGTACACGCCCAGCCAGTCAACCGCGACCCACGATCCACCCCAGATGCCGACCACGCTGAAGATCAGCGCCAACAGCGGCAGCGAGATGAAACCGGCCCACAGGCGTGGCGCGACGATGTACTTGAGCGGGTCGACGCCGATCATTTCCAGGCTCGACAGCTGCTCGGTGGACTTCATGTTGCCGATCTCGGCGGTAAGCGCAGAACCGGCGCGGCCGGCAAACAGCAGCGCGGTAACCACCGGACCGAGCTCACGCAGCAGGGTCAGGGCGACCATCTGCCCGACCGCCTGCTCGGAGCCGTACTTGGTCAGGATGCTGTAACCCTGCAGGGCCAGCACCATGCCGATGAAAACGCCGGAAACGACGATGATCGCCAGCGACAGCACGCCCACCGAGTACAACTGCTTGGTCAGCAGCTGGAAGCCGCCGCCGATGCCGCCACGGCCGATCAGGGCATGGAACAGGAACAGGCACGAACGCCCGAGCACCGCCAGCACGTCGATCGCCGAGCGCCCGAGCAGGCGGATACGTTCGAGTAAGGATTTTCTGCGCATCACCGCGCCCCCAGCAGATCGGCGCGGTAGTCAGGCGCGGGAAAGTGGAATGGCACCGGGCCGTCCGGGTCGCCTTTCATGAACTGGCGAATGCGCGGGTTGTCCGAGCCCATCAGCTCGTCGGGCGTACCCTGGCCCAGCACCTGGCCGTCACCGACCACATAGAGGTAGTCGGCGATACTGGCAGTTTCAGCCAGGTCGTGGGAAACCACGATGCTGGTGATGCCCAACGCATCGTTGAGCAGGCGGATCAGCCGCACGAGCACACCCATGGCAATCGGGTCCTGGCCGACGAACGGTTCATCGTACATCAGGATCTGCGGGTCCAGGGCAATTGCCCGGGCCAGCGCCACCCGGCGCTTCATGCCACCGGACAGCTCGTCCGGCATCAGGTCGATGGCACCGCGCAGGCCGACGGCCTGCAGTTTCATCAAAACGATGTCGCGGATCATTTCGTCCGAAAGCTGGGTATGCACGCGCAAAGGAAATGCGACGTTCTCGAACACGTCGAGATCGGTAAACAGCGCACCGCTCTGGAACAGCACGCCCATCTGCTTGCGTGCGTCGAACAGGTCGCTGCGCGAAAGGCTCGGCAGGTTCTGCCCCGCCACCCACACTTCACCGCTCGACGGCCGTAGCTGCGCGCCCATCAGGCGTAGCAGCGTAGTCTTGCCGCAACCCGACGGCCCCATGATCCCGGTGACCTTGCCGCGCGGGATACGGATGTCGACATTGCTGAAAATGCTGCGCGAACCGCGCTTGAAGGTGACTCCCTTCAACTCGACCGCGTAGGCGCTATCCACACTCATCTAGACTCCTTGCTAGTGCAGCCTCGCTCTTATGGACGCCGGCCTTCATCGTGAAGGCACACGCACCCTTGGCAGGCCGAATAGCGGCGAACTATAGCACCGCTGACCGTGCGCCCCCAAGGGTATGGAAGAGGTCGTTCAGGGCAACGACAGGGTTTCATGACAATTGTTCAGGCAAACCAATGGATGAGGCTTTCCTCCATTGCAGCTATAATCGCCGCCTTTTAATCAGGCATTGCTTTTCGACATGAGCCAATCCAGCGAGCTTATCCAATCCGCCCAACGCACCTTGCGCCTTGAGCTGGAGGCCGTACAGGGCCTGACAGCCAGCATCGACGCGAACTTCGTCAAGGCCTGCGAGATGATCCTCGCCAGCACGGGGCGAGTGGTGGTGGTCGGCATGGGCAAGTCTGGGCATATCGGCAACAAGATCGCCGCCACCCTGGCCAGCACCGGCACGCCGGCATTTTTCGTGCACCCGGCCGAGGCCAGCCACGGCGACATGGGCATGATCACCCGGGATGATGTGATCCTGGCGCTGTCCAACTCTGGCAGCACGGCCGAAATCGTTACCCTGCTGCCATTGATCAAGCGACTTGGCATCCAGCTGATCAGCCTGACCGGCAACCCGGACTCGCCACTGGCCCAGGCCGCCGAGGTCAACCTCGACGCGCGCGTCGCCCAGGAAGCCTGCCCGCTCAATCTGGCTCCGACCTCCTCCACGACTGCCGCGCTGGTGCTGGGCGACGCGCTGGCCATCGCACTGCTCGAGGCGCGCGGTTTCACTGCAGAAGACTTCGCCTTCTCGCACCCCGGCGGTGCACTGGGCCGCCGCCTGTTGCTCAAGGTCGAGAACGTCATGCATGCCGGCGACGAGCTACCACAGGTTCAGCGCGGTACACTGCTCAAGGATGCACTGCTGGAAATGTCGCGCAAGGGCCTGGGCATGACCGTGGTCCTGGAGCAGGACGGCACCCTCGCCGGTATCTTCACCGATGGTGACTTGCGCCGTAGCCTGGACCGCAACATCGATGTTCACACCACCCTGATCGACCAGGTGATGACCGTACACGGCAGGACCGCTCGCGCCGAGATGCTCGCCGCTGAAGCGCTGAAAATCATGGAAGACCACAAGATCAGCGCCCTGGTGGTTGTGGACAAGGACGACCGGCCGACCGGCGCCCTGAACATGCACGACCTGCTGCGCGCTGGCGTGATGTAAAGGAGAACAAACAGATGACTCTAGATCTCATGCAACGCGGCAAGGCGATCAAGCTCGCCGTTTTCGACGTAGACGGCGTATTGACCGATGGCCGCCTGTACTTCCTCGAAGATGGCAGCGAATTCAAGACCTTCAACACCCTCGATGGCCAGGGCATCAAAATGCTCATGGCCTCGGGCGTGACCACGGCAATCATCAGTGGGCGCAAGACCCCAGTGGTAGAGCGCCGGGCGAAAAACCTCGGCATTCCTCACCTTTACCAGGGCCGCGAGGACAAATTGACAGTGCTCGACGGCCTGCTCGCCGAACTGGGCCTAAGCTATGAACAGGTCGCCTATCTGGGCGACGACCTGCCTGACCTGCCGGTGATCCGCCGGGTAGGCCTGGGCATTGCCGTAGCCAACGCCGCACCGTTCGTTCGTCAGCACGCCCACGGAGTAACCCAGGCTCGCGGCGGCGAAGGCGCTGCACGCGAATTCTGCGAACTGATCATGCAGGCCCAGGGTACCCTGGACGCTGCCAACGCCAACTACCTTTAAGGCTGCCCATGTTCAGCAAGAAAGCCCGCAATTTTGCGCTGCTGGCGGTGATCGCCGCCCTGCTGGTAGCAGTCGGCTACTGGAATGTCAGCCCCGAGAGCTTCCTCGATAAACCGGCAGCCCAAGTTGACGAAAGCGCCATCGACTATTACGCGATCAACGCGCACAGCCTGCAGTTCATGCCTGACGGCAAACTGCAATACGAAATGACTGCCGATAAGGTCGAGCACCTCAGGGCCAGCGAAGTCACCCTGCTGACCACGCCCGACCTGCACATGTACCGGGGCACCGAGTACCCTTGGCACGTGCAGAGCGAACGCGCCGAAGTCAACCCGGATGGCACCGAGGTCGAACTGATCGACAACGTCCGCGTGCAACGCATCGACGAAAAGCAGCGTGAACTCATCGTTACCAGCTCACGCATGACCGTATTCCCGCAGAAGCAATATGCGCAGACCGAGCAAGCCGTTAGAATCGACGGCGCCGGTGGCACAACTACGGGCAAAGGAATGAAAGCGTATTTGAAAGAAGGCAAGATTGACTTGCTCTCTAACGTAAGAGGACAGTATGAGGCTCGTTAAAACTCTCCCCCTTTTGCTCAGCCTGAGCGCAGCACTGGGAAGCGCGAGCGCCTTCGCACTGCCGACCGACCGTGACCAGCCTATTCGCATCCAGGCCGACAACGCGCACCTGGACGACAAGCAAGGCGTGGCCACCTACACCGGCGATGTGATCATCACCCAGGGCTCGATGATGATCAAAGGCAACACCGTGACCATGACCCGTGCCGCCAACGGCGACATCGACGTGGTGACTTCGGTGGGCAACCTGGCCTACTTCGAGCAGCAGCAGAGCACAGCCAAGCCTGACAAGATGAAGGGCTGGGCGGTGACCATCCAGTACCAGGCGCAGAAAGACACGGTGATCCTCACCGATCGCGCCAAGGTCGAGAACGAAGGCAATACCACCGAAGGCGAGAAGATCATCTACAACACCAAGACCCAGGTTGCGACCGCCGGTCGTGGTGGCAACGTGACTCAACCACGTCAGCGCATCGACATGGTGATCCAGCCGAAGAAGAAGGCCGAGTAAATGGCAACCCTCAAAGCCCAGCACCTAGCCAAGAGCTACAAGGGGCGGCAAGTCGTGCGCGATGTCAGCCTGTCGATCGACAGCGGGCAGATCGTCGGCCTGCTCGGCCCCAATGGCGCCGGCAAGACCACCTGCTTCTACATGATCGTCGGCCTGGTCCAGGCCGACCAGGGGCGCGTGCTGATCGACAATCTCGATGTCAGCCACCAGCCCATGCACGGCCGTGCCCGCGCCGGTATCGGCTACCTGCCGCAGGAAGCCTCGATCTTCCGCAAGCTGTCGGTGGCCGACAACATCATGGCCATTCTCGAGACCCGCAAGGACATCGACCGCGAAGGTCGTCGCAAAGAGCTGGAAAGCCTGCTGCAGGAGTTCCATATCAGCCACATCCGCGACAACCTCGGCATGAGCCTTTCCGGTGGTGAACGCCGCCGGGTCGAAATTGCCCGCGCCCTGGCCACCGCACCGAAATTCATCCTGCTGGACGAACCGTTTGCCGGTGTAGACCCGATCTCCGTGGGCGACATCAAGCAGATCATCCACCACCTCAAGGCCAAGGGCATCGGTGTTCTGATCACCGACCACAACGTCCGTGAAACCCTGGACATCTGCGAAACCGCCTACATCGTGAATGATGGTCAACTGATCGCCGAAGGTGACGCCGAGACCATCCTGGCCAATGACCTGGTCAAGGAAGTCTACCTGGGCCACGAGTTCCGACTCTGACCCCGGGACCTGCCTGGAACGCTGGCAATAACGGCCTGTCGGGGCTTAAGTTGTTACAGCGCTCTAGGCAAACGCTACAATTTGAGGCATAAAACTTGCTTGAATTTGGCGCTCCGGCGCCCTCGTGTAGTGGATGGCGCATGCGCGCCGGCGAACAAGGTATTAAGCCCCAGCCATGAAACCATCGCTCGTCCTAAAAATGGGCCAGCAACTGACGATGACTCCTCAGTTGCAACAGGCCATCCGCCTACTTCAGCTCTCTACCCTGGACCTCCAGCAGGAAATCCAGGAAGCGCTGGAGTCCAATCCGATGCTCGAACGTCAGGAAGACGGCGACGACTTCGACAACAGCGACCCGATGGCGGACAACGCCGAGAACAAGCCGGCCGCCGAAGTCCAGGACAACAGCTTCCAGGAAAGCACCAGCAGTGCTGAAACCCTGGAAGACGGAGAGTGGAACGAGCGAATCCCCAACGAGCTGCCAGTCGATACCGCCTGGGAAGACATCTACCAGACCAGCGCCAGCAGCCTGCCGAGCAACGATGACGACGAGTGGGACTTCACCACCCGCACATCGGCCGGTGAAAGCCTGCAGAGCCACCTGCTGTGGCAACTGAACCTGGCACCGATGTCCGATACCGACCGCCTGATCGCCGTCACCCTGATCGACAGCATCAACGGCCAGGGCTACCTGGAAGACACCCTCGAAGAAATCTGTGCAGGCTTCGACCCGGAGCTGGACATCGAGCTCGACGAGGTCGAAGCGGTGCTGCACCGTATCCAGCAGTTCGAGCCAGCCGGCGTCGGCGCCCGCACCCTGGGCGAGTGCCTGCTGCTGCAATTGCGCCAGCTGCCCGCCAGCACGCCGTGGATGAGCGAAGCCCAGCGCCTGGTCACCGACTTCATCGACCTGCTCGGCAGCCGCGACTACAGCCAGCTGATGCGCCGCATGAAGCTCAAGGAAGACGAGCTGCGCCAGGTGATCGAGCTGGTGCAAAGCCTCAACCCGCGGCCAGGTTCGCAGATCGAGTCGAGCGAGCCGGAATACGTGGTACCTGATGTGATCGTGCGCAAGGACAGCGACCGCTGGCTTGTCGAGCTGAATCAGGAAGCGATCCCGCGCCTGCGGGTCAACCCGCAGTACGCCGGCTTCGTCCGCCGCGCCGATACCAGCGCCGACAACACCTTCATGCGCAATCAGTTGCAAGAGGCACGCTGGTTCATCAAGAGCCTGCAAAGCCGCAATGAAACACTGATGAAGGTCGCCACGCAGATCGTCGAGCACCAGCGCGGCTTCCTCGACCACGGCGACGAAGCGATGAAGCCGCTGGTCTTGCATGACATCGCCGAAGCGGTGGGCATGCATGAGTCGACCATTTCGCGTGTAACCACGCAGAAATACATGCACACCCCGCGTGGCATCTACGAACTGAAATACTTTTTCTCCAGCCACGTCAGCACCGCCGAAGGCGGAGAATGCTCGTCTACGGCGATCCGCGCGATCATCAAGAAACTGGTTGCGGCGGAAAATCAGAAAAAGCCATTGAGTGACAGCAAGATCGCTGGTTTACTGGAGGCACAAGGCATCCAGGTAGCCCGTCGCACCGTCGCCAAGTATCGCGAGTCCCTCGGCATCGCACCGTCGAGCGAGCGCAAGCGACTGATGTAGCCCCCGGATGTGCCACAGCGTTTGTGGGGCAGGTGCAAGACCTGCCTCTTTATGCACGGGCAACAAAGGAGAAGCTGTATGCAAGTCAATATCAGTGGACAGCATGTAGAAGTCACCCAGCCACTGCGCGATTATGTGCTTGAAAAGCTCGCTCGCGTGGAAAGTCACTTCGACAAGATCACCAACGTGCAGGTCATCATGAAAGTCGAGAAGCTGCAGCAGAAGGTCGAGGCGACCCTGCAGATTCCAGGCGGTGAAGTGGTTGCCAACGCGGAACACGAAGACATGTATGCAGCGATCGACGCCTTGGCCGACAAGCTCGACCGCCAACTGAAAAAACACAAGGAAAAACAGCAAAGCTTGCTGCAAGGTGCAGCCGCCCGCTGATCCCTCTCATCCATGATCCGACTTGAAACCATCCTGACCCCCGGCCGTTCCCTGGTGAACGTGCCGGGCGTCAGCAGTAAAAAACGCGCGCTGGAAACGATCGCCACTGCGGTCCACCGCGAAGTCCCCGAGCTTGATGAGCAAGATCTCTTCGAGAAGCTTATCGCCCGCGAAAAACTGGGCTCCACTGGATTTGGCAATGGCATTGCAATCCCGCATTGCCGCCTCAAGGGTTGCGAGAGTCCGGTCAGCGCCCTGCTCCACCTCGCCGCCCCAATTGATTTCGACGCCATTGACGGCGCGCCAGTGGACTTGCTGTTCGTCCTGCTGGTGCCAGAAGCCGCCACCGATGCGCACCTTGAACTGCTCCGCCAGATCGCCAGCATGCTCGATCGCAAGGAGGTCCGTGATCGCCTGCGTGCTGCCAGCAGCAGCGAAGCGTTGTATCAAGTCGTCCTGGACGTACAGAACGGGAGCTGAACATGCGCCTGATCATCGTTAGCGGCCGGTCCGGCTCCGGCAAGAGCACCGCCCTCGATGTACTGGAAGACAACGGCTATTACGTCATAGACAACCTGCCGGCCGGGCTGTTGCCGCAGCTGGCGGAAAACGCGTTGATCAATACCGAGCTTTTGCAACCCAAGGTGGCAGTGAGCATCGATGCGCGCAACCTGCCTAGCCATCTGTCACGCTTCCCAGAACTGCTCGAAGAAGCCCGTGCACGCCACATCCAGTGTGACGTGCTGTACCTCGACGCCGACGAGGACACGCTGCTCAAGCGCTTCTCGGAAACGCGCCGACGGCACCCGTTGACCAACGCCGACCGCTCACTGGCCGAGGCCATACGCGTGGAAAGCGAACTGCTGGGGCCGATTGCTGATCTCGCCGACCTGAAGATCGACACCACCAGCCTCAACCTGTATCAGTTGCGCGATACGATCAAGTTGCGCCTGCTCAACCAGCCCGAGCCTGGCACCGCATTCCTGGTCGAGTCGTTCGGCTTCAAGCGCGGCATGCCCATCGACGCCGACCTGGTGTTCGATGTTCGCTGCCTGCCGAATCCCTACTGGAAGCCTGAGCTGCGGGAGCATTCCGGCCTCGAGCAACCGGTCATCGATTACCTGGCTGCACAGCCGGACGTCGAAGAAATGTTTAACGACATTTCCAGCTACTTGCTCAAATGGCTGCCACGCTTTGCTGCCAGCAACCGCGCCTATGTCACCATTGCCATTGGCTGCACGGGTGGGCACCACCGCTCGGTCTACATCACCGAACGCTTGGGCCAACTGCTGCAGCAATCCCTGAAAAACGTCCAGGTTCGCCATCGCGACCTCTAGCCCACAGGATCCACCGCACGATGCCCGCCCGCGAAATCACCATCATCAACAAGCTGGGCCTGCATGCCCGGGCGGCAGCCAAGTTCGTCGGCGTGGCCGGCAAGTACCCTTGCCAGGTCCGCGTAGGTCGTGCGCCCGACAAGCTTGTGGACGGCAAGAGCATCATGGCCGTGATGATGTTGGCTGCGGGCAAAGGCACCCAGGTGCACTTGCTGACCGAAGGTGAGCAGGATAGCGACGCCCTGGAAGCCCTGGTAGCACTGATCAACAACTACTTCGACGAAGGCGAGTAAGCCACCTGGTGCTTACTGCGGTACTTTCAGTGCCTGTGAGATCGAGCGCCGCCCGCGCGGCGCATCGCGGATAAATCCGCTCCTACATTTGTTGCAACGTGGCCATGCCTGACAGGCCATGGTTGTCAGCCGGTTTGCGAGGCTCAAGTCATGCGCAAGGGCTGGCAACTATGGCGCAACAGGTTCGGCACGTTGCAACAAGTGTAGGAGCGGATTTATCCGCGATGCGCCGCGCGCGCGGCGCTCGATCTCACAGGCGCAAAAATATCCCGGTGAAACTCAAGACATTGCCGTATCCATCACCATCATCAGGCAGAAGCCGATGCACAGCCCCAGGCTGGCCAAGCGGTGATGCCCATTGCTGCGCGACTCGGGAATGATCTCCTGGGTCACCACCAGCAGCATCGCCCCGGCCGCACAGGCCAGGCCCACCGGCAACAGCAACTCCGCCATGTTCACCAGCCAGGCACAGATTACTGCAGCCAGCGGCTCGACCAGGCCAGAGGCGGCGCCAATCAGAAACGCCTTGAAGCGCGGCATCCCCGCCCCTGCCAGCACCAGTGCTATCACCAACCCCTCAGGTACATCCTGCAAGGCAATACCCATCGCCAGGCTGTCGGCATCGGCCATGCCGCCTCCGGCAGACACCCCGATGGCCATGCCCTCGGGTATGTTATGGGCGATGATGGCGATCACGAACAACCAGATACGCGCGGCGATCACTGGTTGATTCTCGGTGCCAACCAACGCCTCCGGCGAAGCACCGGAAACCTTGAGATCGACCAGAAACAGGCACAGAGCACCGAGCATCAGGCCGAAGCTGATCAGGCCTCCGGCGCCCCAAGGGCTAAAGCCAATGCCCTGGGCAGCCTCCAGACCGGGGATGATCAGCGAGAACGCCGTGGCTGCCAGCATCACCCCAGCTCCGAAGCCCAGCAAGGTATCGGCCAAAGCCACCGGCATGTTGCGAATCACCAGCACCGGTACAGCGCCCAATGCCGTACCCAGCGCGCACAGTGCGCCACCTTCCAGGGCACGCAGCATGCGCGGCTCCAGGTCCAGCCAGGCAATGCCACGGGCCAGCAGCAACGCGGTGCCGGCCAGTAACAGCAAGGTTCCCAGCGCCAGCCGAAACAGGCGCACACTGCTGACAGACATCACCTCGGAGCGCATACCGGGCCGACTCACTTCAAGGCTTCGTGATAGCGGCGATCCACTTCCGCCCAGTCAATCACATTGTAAAAAGCGCCAATGTACTCCGGGCGACGGTTCTGGTACTTCAGGTAATAGGCGTGCTCCCACACGTCCAGGCCGAGGATCGGCGTGTTGCCGTGCATCAGCGGGCTGTCCTGGTTGCCGCTGCTTTCCACCGCCAGTTGCTTTTGCGGGGTAACACTGAGCCAGGCCCAGCCGCTGCCGAAGCGAGTCAGTGCGGCCTTGGTGAAGGCGTCCTTGAACGCCTCGAAACCACCCAGCTCGGCGTCGATGGCCTTGGCCAGCTGGCCGCGTGGCAGGTCACCACCCTGGGGTGACATGACTGTCCAGAACAGGCTGTGGTTGGCATGGCCGCCACCGTGATTGGTGACCGCACCGCGCAGGTTCTCGGGCAGTTGCTTGACCGCCCCGACCAGCTTCTCGACTGGCCATTCGGCCCACTCGGTGCCCTCGATGGCCGCGTTCAGGCCATTGACGTAGGTCTGGTGGTGCTTGGTGTGGTGGATTTCCATGGTTTGCGCATCGATGTGCGGTTCCAGTGCATCGTAGGCGTAAGTCAGTGCAGGCAAGGTATGCGGCATATCAATGGATTCCGTAGGCATGTGTACTGGGCGCCACGTCCGGCTGGGCAGCGAGTTCGCTGGCCTCGGCGCCGTGGCGGTTGAGCAGGCGCTCGGTACGCGGGTACTGGCCGTACTCGGCGATGAAACTCAGCAGTTCGGTGTAGGTGCGCCCGCTGTGGCGTAGCGCTGCGTCACGCAGCGTCTGCGGCAAACGCGCGTCCTGGCTGGCCTGGAGCAAGCGCTGATGAGCGGCACACAGGTAGTCAGCACTCTCATGCGGCTGGTTCAGGCGCAGGTGCAGGTCAGCCAGGTTGTGATGGGCGATGACCAGCGCGGCCACCGCTTCGTCGACGTCATGCCAGCGCTCGAACAGCACCTGGGCCAAGGCCAGGGCTTGCAGATAGTGTTCCCGGGCATCGACCAGCTCGCCCTGCTCGAACAGGCGGTTGGCCGTCTCGGTTGTGCGTTTCCAGTGCTGCATGACGTTGCTTCCTCTGCGCGCTGCGGCTTGTCAGATGCCGCCAGCAGTGAGTTTTTCCGGATCCAGCAGCGCCTCGAGCTGATCACGTGACAGGTCGGTGTGCTCCAGCGCCACATCGATGATCGGGCGGCCCTGCTGGTAAGCGGTCTTGGCGATTTCAGCGGCCTTGAGGTAGCCGATGATTGGGTTCAGCGCGGTGACCAGGATCGGGTTGCGGGCCAAGGCTTCCTTGAGCTTGCCTTCGTTGACCTTGAAGCTGGCAATGGCCTTGTCGGCCAGCAGGCGGCTGACATTGGCCATCAGCTCGATGCTCTCCAGCAGGTTGCGGGCGATCACCGGCAGCATCACGTTCAGTTCGAAGTTGCCCGACTGGCCGGCCACCGCGATGGTGGCGTCGTTGCCGATCACCTGGGCGGCGACCATGGCGGTGGCTTCCGGAATCACCGGGTTGACCTTACCGGGCATGATCGACGAACCCGGTTGCAGGCCCTGCAGTTCGATTTCGCCCAGGCCGGCCAAGGGGCCCGAGTTCATCCAGCGCAGGTCGTTGGCAATCTTCATCAGCGCCACGGCGGTGGTCTTGAGCTGACCAGACAGTGCCACGGCGGTGTCCTGGGAGCCGATCAGGGCGAACAGGTTATGGCCGGGGGTAAACTCGACCTTGGTGAGGCCGCTCAACTGGCGCGCGAAAGCCGCAGCGAACTGAGGGTGGGCGTTGATCCCGGTACCTACGGCGGTTCCACCCTGGACCAGCGCCTGCAGGCTCGGCAGGGTTGCCTGGATATGCGCCTTGGCGCCGTTGATCTGCGCGGCCCAGCCATCGAGCACCTGGCTCATGCGTACCGGCATGGCATCCATCAGGTGGGTGCGGCCGGTTTTCACATGTTGATGCACCTGCGCCGACTTGGCCTCGATCACCTGCACCAGATGGCTCAGCGCCGGCAACAGTTGCTCATGCAGGGCCAGAGCGGCACTCACGTGAATGGTGGTCGGGATGATGTCGTTGCTGCTCTGGCCACAGTTGACGTGGTCGTTGGCATTGACCGGCTCGCCAAGGATGCGGCTGGCCAGGGTGGCGATCACTTCGTTGGCGTTCATGTTCGAACTGGTGCCAGAACCGGTCTGGAACACATCCACCGGGAAATGCTCGATGAAATCTTCGGCCAACAGTTGCTCGACTGCCTTGACGATGGCCTGGCCCTGCCCTGCCGACAGTTGCTCCAGTTCGATGTTGGACTTGGCAGCAGCGGCCTTGGCCAGCAACAGGGCGCGGATGAACTGGGCCGGCATGCGCTGACCGCTGATCGGGAAGTTGTCGACTGCGCGCTGGGTCTGGGCGCCGTACAGGGCCTTGGCCGGCACCTGCAGCTCGCCCATGCTGTCACGCTCGATACGGGTATCACTCATCTTCAAATCCTTGCATCAGTTCATCAGGAGAAATCGAAGGCAGCAGCCGGCAGTTGGCCAGCTGCAAGGCATAAGGCTGCCAGCGCTGGTTCTGCTCGCGACGATCGAGGTTGCGCAGGTCGAGCAGTGGGCGCCAGGCCTGATCCAGGCACAGGCAGCGCCAGTGCCACGGCAACATGCGGTCGCAGGCGGTATCCAGCAGCAGGCGGAATGAGGTCAGCGCCACAGTCCATGGCGAGGTTTCAGTGCAGCACACCAGGTAACGGCCTTCGGCCAGGTAGTGCTCGATCAGGCGCGGCTCGTCGGGCTCGAGGGCGCAGCGAATGCGCCGGCTGAGCCAGCGCCAGTTTTCCAGGTAGGGCAGTTCGCGGAGGACGGGTTTCATGAACATCATCGCCGGGTTACTGGATAATGATATTCATTATTAAGTGATAAACAGAATCACTTCAAGTGGTGAACGATGAAAGAAAAACCCGGCGCGATGGCCGGGTTTCATTATCACGGAGCAATTCTGGCGGCGATCAACTGCCAGCGACAGTCATCCGCTCGATCAGCACCGAGCCCGTATGGATATTGCTGCGGGTCTCAAGATCACTGCCAATCGCGACAATTTGCTGGAACATATCCTTCATGTTGCCAGCAATGGTCACTTCCTGCACTGCATGCTGGATCTCGCCATTCTCGACCCAGAAGCCCGCCGCACCGCGCGAGTAATCGCCAGTCACCATGTTCAGGCCATGGCCCATCAGCTCGGTTACCAGCAGACCACGGCCCATGCGCCGGATAAGCGCCGCCTGGTCCTCGACGCCATGGGTGACATACAAGTTGTGCACACCGCCAGCGTTGGCTGTGCTCGGCAGGCCCAGCTTGCGCCCGGAATAGGTACCCAGCAGGTATGACACCAGCTCGCCTTTGTCGACGAACGGCTTGGCGTAGGTCGCCAGGCCATCACCGTCGAATGCGGCGCTGCCCAGTGCTCGCGGAATGTGCGGGCGCTCGTCGAGGGTCAACCAGGACGGGAACAGACGCTGGCCGATGGCACCGTCGAGGAACGACGATTTGCGGTACAGGTTGCCCCCCGAGATAGCCGACAGGAAGCTGCCGAACAGGCCACCGGCCAGCTCGGCGGAGAACAGTACTGGCACTTCGCAGGTCGGAACCGGCCGCGCACCCAGACGGCTGGCCGCACGCTGGGCGGCGCGCACGCCAATGCTGCGCGGGTCGGCCAGCAGGTTGCCCTGGCGATTCACGTCATACCAGTAGTCACGCTGCATCTGGCCTTCGCCTTCGGCGATCATCACGCAGCTCAGGCTATGCCGGGTCGAGGCGTAGCCACCGATGAAGCCGTGGCTGTTACCGTACACGCGGCAACCTTGGTGAGTATTCAGGGTAGTGCCATCGGCATTGAGGATGCGCTTGTCGGCGTCGAATGCAGCCGCCTCACAGGCCAGCGCCATCTCGATGGCTTTCTCCGGCTCGATGTCCCAGTCGTGATAGAGGTCGAGGTCGGGGATCTCACGGGCCATCAGCGCGGCGTCAGCCAGGCCCGAGCATTCGTCCTCGGACGTGTGCTTGGCAATCGCCAAAGCGGCGGCCACGGTTTCGCGGATAGCCTCAGGGCCACTGGCCGAGGTACTGGCCGAACCCTTGCGCTGGCCGACATAGAGGGTGATGCCAAAGCCTTGGTCGCGGTTGAACTCGACCGTCTCGACCTCGCGCTGACGCACCGTGGTGGACAGGCCCTGCTCCAGCGATACCGCCACTTCGCAGGCACTGGCGCCTTGCTTGCGGGCTTCTGCAATGATCGCTTCAACCTGCTCCTGCAACGCTGGCAGGTCCTTGGGGCCTACGCTCTGGACTGCACTCATGGTTTTCTCCACTCAAATTCTGCGTACGGCGAGGGTCATTCTACGACCGGGCCGGACAAGCGGCCCCCGACTGGTTATCATGGCGGCGATTTCTAGCGGACTGCCACCATGGTTGATTCATACGACGACGCCTTCGACGGCGAAAAAAGCAAAACCCAGATCAAGCGCGAGCTGCATGCGCTGGTCGAACTCGGCGAGCGCCTGACCACGGTCAAGGCCGACACCCTGGCGCGCCTGCCGCTCACCGACGAGCTGCGCAAGGCCCTGGCCGACGCCAGCAAGCACACCGCCCATGGCGCACGCAAACGCCACATGTCGTTCGTCGGCAAGCTGATGCGCGACCAGGACCTGGACGCCATCCACGCCGTGCTCGAGCAGATCGACAGCTCCAGCCGCCAGTACAACGAGCGCTTCCACAACCTGGAGCGCTGGCGCGACCGCCTGATCGACGGTAACGACGAAGACCTCGAGCGTTTCGTCAACGAATACCCCGAGACCGATCGCCAGCAACTGCGCTCGCTGATCCGTCATGCCCAGCACGAAAAGGCGCGGAACAAACCGCCTGCCGCTGCGCGCAAGGTGTTCAAGTACATCCGCGACCTCGACGAGATGCAGCGCGGCCTGCGCTGAAGGCTGGCGCGGTGCTCTTGTAGGAGCGGCCTTGCGTCGCGATTGGGCTGCGTAGCAGCCCCAGCTATTTCTGCAGTATCGCTGAAACCCTGGGGCCGCTTTGCGGCCCTTTCGCGACAAGAAGCCGCTTCTACAGGCAGCGCGCATCATCAAGCGCCAGTACCGCCCACGGTAATCGCGTCCAGCTTCAAGGTCGGCTGCCCGACGCCTACCGGCACCGATTGCCCATCCTTGCCGCACGTTCCCACACCACTGTCCAGCGCCAGGTCGTTACCGACCATCGACACCCGGCTCATGGCCTCAGGCCCGTTGCCGATCAGGGTCGCGCCTTTGACGGGGGCCGTGATCTTGCCGTCTTCGATCAAGTAGGCTTCGCTGGTCGAGAACACGAACTTGCCACTGGTGATATCGACCTGGCCACCGCCGAGGTTGGCGCAATAGATGCCTTTCTTCACCGAGGCGATGATTTCTTGTGGGTCGCTTTCGCCGGCAAGCATGTAGGTGTTGGTCATGCGCGGCATCGGCAAGTGCGCATAAGACTCGCGACGACCATTGCCGGTAACCGCCATGCCCATCAGGCGCGCATTGAGCTTGTCCTGCATGTAGCCCTTGAGGATGCCGTTCTCGATCAGCGTGGTGCATTCGGTCGGCGTACCTTCGTCATCGACACTCAACGAGCCCCGTCGCCCTTCAAGGGTACCGTCATCGACGATGGTGCACAGGCTGGAGGCAACCTTCTGGCCGATCCGGCCACTGAACGCCGAGCTGCCCTTGCGGTTGAAGTCGCCTTCCAGGCCATGGCCCACCGCTTCGTGCAGCAGCACACCCGACCAGCCGGAACCCAGCACCACCGGCAAAGTGCCAGCCGGAGCGGGGATAGCTTCGAGGTTGACCAGCGCCTGGCGCAACGCTTCGCGGGCATAGCCCATGACGCGTTCTTCAGTGAAGAAGCGGTAATCAGTACGCCCGCCACCGCCCTGCCCGCCGCGCTCGCGACGGCCATTCTGTTCGACAATTACGCTGACGTTGAAACGCACCAGCGGGCGCACATCGGCGGCCAGGCTACCGTCGGCGGCGGCAATCAGGATGCGCTCCCAGACCCCGGCCATGCTCACGCTGACCTGCTGGATACGTGGGTCGAGGGCACGGGTGGCAGCATCGACACGCTTGAGTAGCTCTACCTTCTCGGCACGGCTGAGCACGTCCAGCGGGTTGTCCGGCGCGTAAAGCGCCGTCACGTCCTGGCTGCGGAAGGCCTGCACCGTGCCGTTCTGGCCGGCGCGGGAAATCGAGCGGGCCGCACGGGCCGCCGAGGTCAGCGCCTCGAGGTTGATCGCATTGCTGTAGGCGAAGCCCGTCTTCTCGCCGGACTGGGCACGCACACCCACGCCCTGGTCAAGGTTGAAGCTGCCCTCTTTGACGATGCCGTCCTCCAGCGCCCAGGTTTCCGAAATCTGGCCCTGGAAATACAGGTCGGCGGCGTCGATGCCAGGGCCGGCCAGTTCGCCCAGCACGCTCTGCAGGCTGTCGAGGGTGAGTCCGCCCGGGGCCAGGAGCTGCTCGCTGACGGTGGATAACATCTGGCTCATAGTCACTCCGAGGTGTGCGCAGGCCGCAAGGCGTCCTGCGAGAAAAAGCGCCGGTGCGTGGTGACCGGCATGCGCGCCCGGATGGACGCCTGTTCATCAATGTCGCGCTCGGCGAGCAATACTGCTTCGCCTTGCGCCTGTTCAGCGACGATCCGCCCCCAGGGGTCGATGATCGCCGTATGCCCGTGGGTTTCCCGCGGGCCTGGATGTGTTCCGCCCTGAGCCGCTGCCAGTACGTAGCACTGGGTCTCGATGGCCCGGGCACGGATCAGCACTTCCCAATGCGCTGCTCCTGTGACCGCAGTAAAGGCGGCCGGTGCCGTGACCAGTTCAGCGCCTGCGCTGCGCAAGGCGCTGTACAGCTCGGGGAAGCGCAGGTCGTAACACACGCTGAGCCCCAGGCGCCCCACGGGCGTATCGGCCACCACCACCTGGGCACCATGGGCATAGTCATCGGACTCGCGGTAGCGGCCACGGTTGTCGGCCACATCCACGTCGAACAGATGCAGCTTGTCGTAGCGCGCTACCACTTCGCCGTGTTCGTCGACGAGCAGCGAACAGGCATGCGCCTTGGCTTCAGGCTGGCCTTGCGGTGGCAACGGCAAGGTACCGGCAACAATCCATAATCTGAGGTCGCGTGCAGTACGTTTCAACCATGGCAGGATCGGGCCTTCGCCCAGGGCTTCGGCGCGGCCGATGGCGGCGGCATCCTTGCGCCCCATTGCCGCGAAGTTCTCCGGTAGCACCGCCAGCCGCGCACCGCCCAAGGCCGCCTGTTCGAGCAAGGCCCCGGCACGTTGCAAGTTGGCCAGCACATCGTCCTGGCTGACCATCTGGATGACCGCTGCCTTCATGGGCACTCCCGAAGTTATTTATCGAACGGTTTCACAAAGGTGATTTTAGGCTCTTTCACCGGGCCCTCGACGCGATAGTGCACGCTGGCGAAACGCGACACCCGGTCACCGATCAACCGGTCGACCAGGAACAGCGCACCACCGACCGCTGGCGCACCGACGATCAGCGCAGCCAGTGGCAGATTGTTGGTGACCGGCAGGGTCACCTGGAGGTTGGCAGCGACCCGATCGCGCACCAGGTCCAGGGTGCCGTCGAGTTCGAAGTTGCTCGACGGCCCGGTCACGGTGATCGGCTCGCGGGTCACGTATACGCCATTGCTGGCCACCAGCAGGCCCTTGACCCGGTCGTAGGCCAGGCCCTTGTCGAACAGGTCGGAGAAGTCCAGGCGCAGGCGCCGGCCAATCGAGTTGAAATTGAGCAGGCCGAACACTCGCAAGGCCTGGGCGCCACCTTCCACTTCGACGAACTGGCCGCTGCGCAAGGCAGCATCCATGCTGCCAGAGAAGCGCTTGAGACCGACCCAGGCCGGCGAACCAGGCCAACGGCCGTCGACATCCAAGCGGAAATCGCGACTGGTCACGGTCGGGGCGAAGCCCCAGGCCTTGAGCACATCGGCGAGGTTCTTGCCATCGAGCCGGCCTTTGTACCAGCTGCTGGTAGCCCCGGTTTCGCCTTCCCAACCGCCACTGCCATCGACATGCAGGCCTTTGAAATCGAGGTCGATGTCCTGTGCTGCCACACCCCGAGCAGTCGGGCGCAGTTTCAGCGCGGCACTGCCGAACAGGTCGTCGCCGCGGTACAGCTTGTCGATGCTCAGGTCCAGGGCCGGCACCTTGCGCGGGTCGAACGAGGCCAGCGGGTCGGGGCCCTCTCCCGACTGTGCTTCAGCCGGGTCGGCAGGTGGCAGGCGCAAGGTCTGCAGGCGCACCGTCATCGGCGCAGTCTTGGCATCTGGAACACGCGCGTTGCCGATGACTTCCTTGCTGTCCAGGCGCAGATCCCAGGCCGAGCCACCACGAACCAGGCGCACCACAGCCTGGTTCAGGGCCATGCCGAAGGCTTTCAGCTGGCCGATGCTCAGGTCGACACTCTGCAGGTTCTGCCGGGCATTGCCACCGGGGTCGTCACCGGCAAAACGTGCGGCCTGCTCCTGCCAAGGGGCCAGGTCCAGGCTTTCCAGCCGCCCTTTCACCCGCAGCCCCTGGCCCGCTGGCAATTGCGCCTGGCCAGGGCCGAGCAGCAATTCGCCGCGGCCCTGGCCCAGCTTGTCAGCCGGTGCGGCGTAGGCGAAGCGGGCCAAATCAGCGTAAGACGCATCAAAACGCCGCTCAGGCCCTTGCAGGTTCATGCTGAAACGGCTGTCACGGGTTTCCCCTGTCGCCTTGCCGAATGGCGCCGGCAGGTCGATAGACAGCCCCTTGAGCGTAGAGCTGACATTCAAGCTGTTGTCACGGCTGCCCAGATTGACCTGCAACTGGTACGGGATATCGCCGGCGGCGGGCAAGGTCTGCTTGAACTGCAGCCAGTCGGTAAGGGACTTCAGCGAAGCCTGGCCGCTGGCATTGATGCGCGTCTGCATCTGCCCCGGCTGGCCCTCGGCGCTGATCTGCGCAGTGGCCGGTTTGCCGAATACCTGCAGGCTGATGTTCTTGCCGCTCAGCCCCTTGTCGAGGTCGAAGCTGAAGTCGCCCTTCAGGCGCGTCAGGTCCAGGCTAGGCGGAGCTACCTTCAGGCGTGCATCGGCAGTGGCGAAGTCCACCAGCACCTTTGGCCGCTCGCCGTGGGCCAGGGGAACGTCGAGCTTGATCTTGCCCTTGAGGGGCCCCTCGCCGTCCCAGCCAGCGAAGATCTCGCCAGTGCCAATCGGTGCTTCCTTGAGGATCTTCAGACCATCGCCAAGGCTGCCGTCGAAATCACCGTCCAGGTACAGGTGACTGTGCTGGCCGTTGTCGACATGGGGAATGTTCACACTGACGTCGCTGACCTTGGTGTCGAGCAGCAGGCCCTTGCGGGCCTTGATGCGCACGCCGCTGTCCTCGATCAGTACATCGCCATCCACCTGCTGCACCTGCGGCCAGCCCGGCTGGAAGTCCAGCGCGGCATCGTGAACCTTGAAGAACAGGCTGATGCTGCGAGCTTCCGGCGTGGCGCCATGGTTCAACGAACCCTGGTACTGGAAATAGCCCTGGTCAACGTTGCCTTTGACGATAGCGCTGCGCAGCCATTCGTCGAGTGCCGGGCTCAGCACTTCGGGCAGGTACTTGGCGGTGTAGCGGCCATCGCCTTCGGTCAGGCCGACGCGAAGGTCCATGTAGCTTTCTGCGCCTTCGTCGAACAGCAGGCGAATCAGGAAATCGCCAGCAATCTTGCCTTCTTCGCCCAGCACCTTCAGGTAGGGTGCGATGAGGGTGAAGCCGTGTTGGTCGAGCGCCCAGGTCAGCCGCGCATTGGCCTTCTGGTAATGCCAGGGTTTGGCGAAGATCGGATACAGATGCAGCATGAACGCGTCGGTATCCAGGCGCAATTCGCCATGCCCAAGGTCGCCGCTGATACTGCCGCTGACATTACCGGCTGCCGGTGCGCCGTGATAGGCATCGAAACCGACTTTCTCCAGGTTGGCGGCGAACTGCAGTCGCTGGTCGCCCTCGGCTTTAGGCCGTGCTTCCACACGAACGTTGCGCAGTGCCCCGGTGACCTTCAGCGCATCGACCACGGTCATGAGCTTGTCCGGCAAGGGGGCCAATGCGTTGATCAATGGGGTCAAGGGGGTGAGGTCAAGGCGGTCGGCCTGCACTTGCCAGGTTTCGCCCGCCGGGTCATCACCCAGGCGCTGCTTCACTTGCAGGTGCGATTCCCAGCGAGTCTTGCCGATGCTCGCGGCGAGTGAATCCACCACCACATCGAAGCCCTCGTCACGGCGCTGGAACCAGGCAGCCAGGGCGAGATTGTCCAATGCCACAGCCTTGCGCTCAGCGTAGGCACCTCGCAATTGTGGGGCATTGAGGCGGACTACCGCCTGCTGCAACTGGCCCTTGCGCCAGTCGACCCAGAATTCACCACCGGCCTTCAGCGCTTCAGCGCGCCACTGGCCCAGAACACGAGGCGGCAACCACCGCGCCCAGTCGCTTTGTGGCAGGCTCAGATAGGCCTCGACTTCACCGTCGCGCCACTCCTTGGCGGTTGCCCGGCTGCGCAGGTTGACCGCCAGCGGCTGGCCGTCGGGCAAGGTCGCATGCAGGTCCAGGGCCTGACGCGATGCGCCCGCCTGCAAACCGACGCTGACATAGGTGAGGGTCAGCGGGTCACGCTGCCAAGGCTGCAGGGTAACCTGACTGTCGAGCACATCAATGCGGCCCAATTGGCGCAGACGCTGCAACACTTCGGCGGGGTCCAGCGGCGCGTCGTCCTTTTTCGGCAGCCCTTCGAGGGCCCAGCCACCCTGCTCGTCTTCCCGCAAAATCAGCTGCAGGCCGCCGAGTTCGATGCGCGCCAGGCGCACTTCACGGGCGGTCAGGCTGGCCCAGAGGTCGGGCACCACCTTGACCTCATCCAGGCGCAAGGCCGATGCACCTTCACCCAGTTGCAGGTCGCGTACGCGCAATACCGGCGCCAGGCCACTCCAACGTCCTTCCAGGGCCCCCACATGCACGGGCAGGCCCAATGCCTGTTCAGCTTTGCTTTCGACGTCGGCACGGTATTCGGCCACCAGCGGCACCAGCTCGCGGCCAAGGCTGACATACAACGCCACCAGCACAGCGAGCAAGGCGCAGATGCCCAGCCCCCAGCGGGTCAAGGCAACAAGAACGCGGTTCAGACGTCCCATGGCCATGGCCCTCCAGGTCGTTTATCCATGATGGCCCGACGTGCCGAATTTGCCAGCCAGTACCTTCCTGGGCGGGTATCAGAATGCCTCAGAGCAGCACCACATCATATTGTTCCTGCGAATACATCGACTCGACCTGGAAGCGAATGGTTCGTCCAATGAAGGTCTCCAGTTCGGCAACGTTGCCAGACTCCTCGTCCAGCAGGCGGTCGACCACTTTCTGGTTGGCCAGCACACGGTAACCTTCAGCCTGGTAGGCGCGGGCCTCGCGGAGGATTTCGCGGAAGATCTCGTAACAGATGGTTTCCGGGGTTTTCAGCTTGCCGCGGCCCTGGCAGGCGACGCAGGGCTCGCACAGCACCTGCTCAAGGCTTTCGCGGGTGCGTTTGCGAGTCATCTGCACCAGGCCCAGCTCGGTGATGCCGATGATGTTGGTCTTGGCGTGATCGCGTTCCAGCTGTTTTTCCAGGGTCCGCAGCACCTGGCGCTGGTGTTCTTCGTCTTCCATGTCGATGAAGTCGATGATGATGATCCCGCCGATATTGCGCAGGCGCAGCTGCCGGGCGATTGCCGTGGCGGCTTCGAGGTTGGTCTTGAAGATGGTTTCTTCGAGGTTGCGGTGGCCGACAAATGCCCCCGTGTTGACGTCGATGGTGGTCATCGCCTCGGCCGGGTCGACCACCAGGTAGCCACCGGACTTGAGCGGTACCTTGCGCTCCAGGGCGCGCTGGATCTCGTCCTCGACCCCATACAGATCGAAAATTGGCCTCTCCCCAGGGTAGTGCTCCAGGCGATCGGCGATTTCGGGCATCAGTTCGGCGACGAACTGCGTGGTTTTCTGGAAGGTTTCCCGCGAGTCGATGCGAATCTTCTCGATCTTCGGGTTGACCAGGTCGCGCAGCGTGCGCAGGGCCAGGCCGAGGTCTTCATAAATCACCGTCGGCGCGCCGCAGGTCTTGATCTGGCTGCCGATCTGTTCCCACAGGCGGCGCAGGTAGCGGATGTCCTGGAGGATTTCCTCGGCCCGCGCGCCCTCGGCAGCTGTGCGCAGGATGAAGCCGCCGGCGTCCTTGATGTTCTCGCTGTCCATGCAGTCGCTGACCACCTGCTTGAGGCGTTCGCGTTCGGCTTCGTCTTCGATCTTCAGCGAGATGCCGACATGGCTGCTGCGTGGCATGTACACCAGGTAACGGGAGGGTATCGACAGCTGCGTGGTCAGGCGTGCGCCCTTGGTACCGATCGGGTCCTTGGTCACCTGCACCACCAAGGCCTGGCCCTCATGCACCAGTGCGGTGATGTTCTCCACCGCCGAGCCTTCGCGCTGGGAGATTTCCGACGCATGGATGAACGCCGCGCGCTCCAGGCCGATGTCGACGAACGCCGCTTGCATGCCCGGCAGCACTCGCACCACCTTGCCCTTGTAGATATTGCCGACGATGCCGCGACGCTGGGTGCGCTCGACATGCACTTCCTGCAGCACCCCGTTTTCCACCACCGCCACACGCGATTCCATCGGCGTGATGTTGATCAGGATCTCTTCACTCATGGCAGGCTCTCGTCAAAGGTCTTCGGTAATGATGGATCGCGCGTGTCAGGCTGGCTACCGCTGGTTTGTTACCTCAGGCAAAAGTGCCGGTACCTGCCAGCAGGCGATACCGAACCGGGCGAGCAATTCGGCCGTTTCGCACAACGGCAGGCCGACCACCGCCGAATAACTGCCTTCGAGCCCGGTGACGAACACCGCACCCAGGCCCTGAATGGCGTAGCCGCCCGCCTTGTCCACCGGTTCGCCACTGGCCCAATAGCGCTCGGCTTCTGCGGCATCGACAGGACGAAAACACACAGTGCTGCTGACGCACAGGCTTTCGCAACGCTGGCCATCGCTCAAAGCCACGGCCGTCAGCACCTGGTGCGCGCGGCCGGCCAGGTCAGCCAGCATGGCCAGTGCATGTTCACGGTTTTCTGGCTTGCCGAGAATACGACCATCGAGCACCACCGCCGTATCGGCGCCAAGCGCCACGGCAGGGCCTTGAAGCGTGGCCAGGCCGGCTTCGGCCTTGGCCCGGGCCAGGCGCTCGACGTAGGCTTCGGCGCTTTCGCCCACTAGCGGGGTTTCATCGATGGGCGCACTGACAACCGTGAACGGCACGCCGATCTGGGCGAGCAGTTCACGCCGGCGTGGCGAGCCGGAGGCGAGGTAGAGGGGTTTCATTCAGACATCTCCCTGTCAGTGATGGCAGCGCCGTCAGTTGATATGCAAACGTCGGCGCAGGTCGCGCAGGGCGAAACTGATCCATGGCCAGAGCAAGGCACTGATCACGGCTGACCAGACCAGCGCCAGGGTTGGCAGGCGATTGCCGGTGAGCGCGCTGAGCCACAGCTGGATCAGCTGGGCGATACCGAAGATCACCAGGATCACCAGACTCTGCTGCCACAACGGGAACATGCGCAGGCGCTGCTGTAGCGACAGCACAAGGAACGTGATCAGGGTCAGGATGAATGCGTTCTGCCCCAGCAAGGTGCCGTACAGCACATCCTCGGCCAGCCCCAGGACGAAGGCGGTGGTCATGCCCACCTTGCTCGGCACGTTCAAGGTCCAGAACGACACCAGCATTGCCAGCCACATGGGCCGGAACACTTCGAGGAACTGCGGCATAGGCGAAACGCTGAGCAGCAGGCCGATGGCGAACGTCAGCCAGATGACCCAACCGTGATTACGGCGCGACTTGGCCATCATTGCCTCCGTGAATGGGCGGGTGCCGCAGGCGCGGCGGCCGGGCTGGCAGGCGTTGCAGCCGGGGCCGCAGGTGCCTGACCCGCAGCTGCCGGAGCAGCCGGCTGCGCCGGAGTCGGGGCAACTGCCGGGTGCTCGGCATTGGCGGCGGGTTGGCCAGTACCTTTGCGATCGGCTTCTTCCTGGGCAATCGCTGCGTCGGTGGCGCGCTGTTCCGGAGTACGGCGGTCACTGAACACCAGCAGCATGTAGCGGCTGCGGTTGAGCGCAGCAGTAGGAATGGCGCGGACGATAGCGAACGGCTGGCCAGAATCGTGGATCACTTCATTGACCGTGGCCACCGGGTAACCGGCAGGGAAGCGTTGGCCCATTCCGGAACTCACCAGCAGGTCGCCTTCCTTGATGTCGGCGGTGTCGGCGACGTGGCGCAGCTCAAGGCGCTCCGGGTTGCCGGTGCCGCTGGCGATGGCGCGCAGGCCATTGCGGTTGACCTGCACCGGAATGCTGTGGGTCGTGTCGGTCAGCAGCAGAACGCGCGAGGTATACGGCATCAGCTCGACCACCTGGCCCATCAGGCCGCGGGCATCGAGCACCGGCTGGCCGAGGAACACGCCATCACGCTCGCCCTTGTTGATCAGGATGCGATGGGTGAAAGGGTTGGGGTCAACACCGATCAGTTCCGCTACCTCGACCTTTTCGTTGACCAGCGCCGAGGAATTGAGCAGCTCGCGCAGACGCACGTTCTGCTCGGTCAGGGCCGCCAGCTTCTGCAGGCGCCCCTGCAACAGCAAGGCTTCGGTCTTGAGTTTTTCGTTTTCGGCGATCAGCTCGGTGCGGCTGCCGAACTGGCCGGCCACGCCTTGCCACATGCGCTGCGGCAGGTCGGTGATCCAGTACGATTCCATGAGCACCAGGCCCATCTGGCTGCGCACCGGCTTGAGCACGTCGAAACGCGCGTCGACAACCATCAACGCGACCGACAGCACCACCAATACCAGCAGGCGAACGCCCAGCGAAGGGCCCTTGGAGAAAAGCGGTTTAATGGGCCGTTCCTCGTGGACGACTCAGGAGGTCATTGGACATGAAACAACGCACCAGCCTGGTTGCGGGTTGACGGAAACGACGCCCGAATGGACGCCAGCCCAGCACATACAGGTAGCACTGCGCGTGCTACCTGTAAACCGGGCGCTCTATCGCTGCGGGGATCACTCGCTGGAGAGCAGGTCCATCGCGTGCTTGTCCATCATCTCCAGGGCGCGACCGCCGCCACGGGCGACGCAGGTCAGTGGGTCTTCGGCGACGATCACCGGCAGGCCGGTTTCCTGGGCCAGCAACTTGTCGAGGTCACGCAGCAATGCGCCACCACCGGTCAGCACGAGGCCGCGCTCGGCGATGTCGGAGGCCAGCTCCGGCGGCGACTGTTCCAGGGCGCTCTTGACCGCCTGGACGATGGTGGCCAGGGATTCCTGCAGGGCTTCCAGGACTTCGTTGGAGTTCAGGGTGAAGGCGCGTGGCACGCCCTCGGCCAGGTTACGGCCGCGCACGTCGACTTCACGTACTTCGCCACCCGGGTAGGCGGTGCCGATTTCCTGTTTGATACGCTCGGCGGTGGATTCGCCGATCAGGCTGCCGTAGTTGCGGCGCACGTAGGTGACGATGGCTTCGTCGAAGCGGTCGCCGCCAACACGGACGGACTCGGCATACACCACACCGTTCAGCGAGATCAGTGCGATTTCGGTGGTACCACCACCGATATCGACAACCATCGAGCCACGGGCTTCTTCGACCGGCAGGCCGGCGCCGATGGCAGCGGCCATTGGCTCTTCGATCAGGAACACTTCGCGTGCACCAGCGCCCAGGGCCGACTCGCGAATGGCGCGGCGCTCTACCTGGGTCGACTTGCACGGCACGCAGATCAGCACGCGAGGGCTGGGCTGCAGGAAGCTGTTTTCGTGAACCTTGTTGATGAAGTACTGCAACATTTTTTCACAAACGCTGAAGTCGGCGATGACGCCGTCCTTCATCGGACGAATGGCAGCAATGTTACCTGGCGTACGGCCCAGCATGCGCTTGGCTTCGGTACCGACGGCGACGACGCTTTTCTGGTTGCCGTGGGTACGGATGGCAACAACCGAGGGCTCATTCAGGACGATACCGCGCTCACGCACGTAAATAAGGGTGTTGGCAGTCCCCAGGTCGATGGAAAGATCGCTGGAAAACATGCCACGCAGTTTCTTGAACATGGGAAAGTGACCCTGGGGAAAGCGTGGGTAAAAAAGTGCGGCAAACTCTAACAATGGCAGGGATTTTGGGCAAGGAGCCAATATGTTAAATTGGCTGTTTTTCCGAGCACGCCAGCAGATGATCGCGGCCGTTAGACCGCCAAAATGCTGACATGTTCCTCACCGCGGACCCTATTCCGTTCTTTGTTTCCCCTGGAGATCACCATGGCGCTTGAACGCAGCGACGTGGAAAAGATCGCCCATCTGGCCCGCCTGGGCCTGAATGACGGCGAACTGCCACGCATTACTGACGCCCTGAACAGCATTCTCGGCCTGGTCGACCAGATGCAAGCGGTCGATACCAATGGCATCGAGCCCTTGGCCCACCCCCTGGAGGCCAGCCAGCGCCTGCGTCCCGACCAGGTCACCGAAAGCAACCAGCGCGAGGCCTACCAGGCCATCGCACCATCGACCGAAAGCGGTCTGTACCTGGTTCCGAAAGTCATCGAGTAAGGGATAGAGCCTGCCATGCATGAATTGACCCTGGCCGAGATCGCCCGCGGACTCGCCGACAAGTCGTTTTCCTCCGAAGAGCTGACCGGCGCCCTGCTGGCGCGCGTCAAGCAGATCGACCCACAGATCAACAGCTTCATCAGCGTCACCGAAGAGCTGGCCCTGGGCCAGGCGCGTGCCGCCGACGCCCGTCGCGCCGCTGGCGAGACCGGTGCACTGCTGGGTGCTCCGATCGCCCACAAGGACCTGTTCTGCACCCTCGGCGTACGCACCAGCTGCGGCTCGAAGATGCTCGACAACTTCAAGGCGCCATATGACGCCACCGTGGTCGCCAAGCTGGCCGAAGCCGGCATGGTCACCCTGGGCAAGACCAACATGGACGAATTCGCCATGGGTTCGGCCAACGAATCCAGCCACTACGGCGCGGTGAAGAACCCGTGGAACCTCGAGCACGTGCCAGGCGGCTCGTCTGGTGGTTCGGCTGCGGCTGTGGCCGCGCGCCTGCTGCCAGCCACCACCGGCACCGACACTGGCGGCTCGATCCGCCAGCCGGCGGCACTGACCAACCTCACCGGCCTCAAGCCGACGTACGGTCGTGTGTCGCGCTGGGGCATGATCGCCTACGCCTCCAGCCTCGACCAGGGTGGCCCGCTGGCGCGTACCGCCGAAGACTGTGCCCTGCTGCTGCAAGGCATGGCCGGCTTCGACGCCAAGGACTCCACCAGCATCGATGAGCCGGTTCCGGACTACAGCGCCGGCCTCAATGGCTCGCTGCAGGGCCTGCGCATCGGCCTGCCGAAGGAGTACTTCGGTGCCGGCCTCGACCCGCGCATCGCCGAACTGGTCCAGGCCAGCGTCAAGGAACTGGAAAAGCTCGGCGCGGTGATCAAGGAAATCAGCCTGCCGAACATGCAGCACGCCATTCCGGCGTACTACGTGATCGCCCCGGCCGAAGCCTCCTCCAACCTGTCGCGTTTCGACGGCGTGCGCTTCGGCTACCGCTGCGAAGAACCGAAAGACCTGACCGACCTGTACAAGCGCTCCCGTGGCGAAGGCTTCGGCGCAGAAGTGCAGCGCCGCATCATGGTCGGCACCTACGCCCTGTCGGCCGGCTACTATGACGCCTACTACGTCAAGGCGCAGCAGATCCGCCGCCTGATCAAGAACGACTTCATGGCCGCCTTCAACGATGTCGACCTGATTCTCGGCCCGACCACGCCGAACCCGGCCTGGAAGCTTGGCGCCAAGAGCAGCGACCCGGTCGCCGCCTACCTGGAAGACGTCTACACCATCACCGCCAACCTGGCGGGCCTGCCGGGCCTGTCGATGCCAGCCGGCTTCGTCGATGGCCTGCCGGTCGGCGTGCAGCTGCTGGCCCCGTACTTCCAGGAAGGCCGCCTGCTCAACGTCGCGCACCGCTACCAGCAAGTCACCGACTGGCACACCCGCGCCCCTAACGGCTTCTGAGGAATTCACACATGCAATGGGAAGTTGTGATCGGGCTGGAGATTCATACCCAGCTGGCCACCCAGTCGAAGATCTTCTCCGGCAGCGCCACCACCTTCGGCTCCGAGCCGAACACCCAGGCCAGCCTGGTTGACCTGGGGATGCCCGGCGTATTGCCGGTGCTGAACCAGGAAGCCGTGCGCATGGCCTGCATGTTCGGCCTGGCAATCGATGCCGAGATCGGCAAGCGCAACGTGTTCGCGCGCAAGAACTACTTCTACCCCGACCTGCCCAAGGGTTACCAGATCAGCCAGATGGACCTGCCGATCGTCGGCAAGGGCCACCTGGACATCGCCCTCGAAGACGGCACCATCAAGCGCATTGGCGTCACCCGCGCGCACCTGGAAGAAGATGCCGGTAAAAGCCTGCATGAAGACTTCAGCGGCTCCACCGGCATCGACCTGAACCGTGCCGGCACGCCACTGCTGGAAATCGTCTCCGAGCCTGACATGCGCAGCGCCAAGGAAGCCGTGGCTTACGTCAAGGCGATCCACGCACTGGTGCGCTACCTGGGCATCTGTGACGGCAACATGGCCGAAGGTTCGCTGCGCTGCGACTGCAACGTGTCGATCCGCCCGAAAGGCCAGGCCGAGTTCGGCACTCGCTGCGAGATCAAGAACGTCAACTCGTTCCGCTTCATCGAGCGCGCGATCAACAGCGAGATCCAGCGCCAGATCGACCTGATCGAAGACGGCGGCAAAGTGGTGCAGGAAACTCGCCTGTACGACCCGAACAAGGACGAAACCCGCTCCATGCGCAGCAAGGAGGAGGCCAACGACTACCGTTACTTCCCCGACCCGGACCTGCTGCCGGTGGTGATCGAGGACAGCTTCCTCGAAACCGTCCGCGCCGGCCTGCCGGAGCTGCCGCCGCAGAAAGTCGAGCGCTTCCAGAGCCAGTACGGCCTGTCGGCCTACGACGCCAACGTGCTGGCTTCCAGCCGTGAGCAGGCGGACTACTTCGAAGAAGTGGTGAAGATCGGTGGCGACGCCAAACTGGCGGCCAACTGGGTAATGGTCGAGCTGGGCAGCCTGCTCAACAAGCTGGGCATCGAGATCGACCAGGCGCCGGTCAGCGCCGCGCACCTGGGCGGCATGCTGCTGCGCATTCGCGACAACACCATCAGCGGCAAGATCGCCAAGACCGTGTTCGAGGCCATGGCCGCCGGTGAAGGCGATGCCGACAGCATCATCGAAAGCAAAGGCCTCAAGCAGGTCACCGACACCGGTGCGATCGACAAGATGCTCGACGAGATGCTCGCCGCCAATGCCGAGCAGGTCGAACAGTACCGCGCCGCCGACGAGGCCAAGCGAGGCAAGATGTTCGGCTTCTTCGTCGGCCAGGCGATGAAGGCCTCCAAAGGCAAGGCCAACCCGGGGCAGGTGAACCAATTGCTCAAGGCCAAGCTCGAAGGGTGAGCTGAAAAAAGCGGCGAGGGCTTTGCCCTCGATCGCGGATGGATCCGCCCCTACAAGGCATCGCGACACGCCTGTAGGAGCGGATTCATCCGCGATGGGCCGCACAGCGGCCCCAATAGCAGCACCGGAGCATCCGAATTGCTAAAACGATCCCTGACCACCCTCGCCCTCTTCTCTGCCCTGGCCGGCTGCGCCAGCCATGACATCGACCCCCGCGGTTACAACGAAACCGGAACCGCGTCCTACTACGGCTCACGCCACCACGGCAAACGCACCGCCAGCGGCGAACCGTTCAACCAGCACGGCCTTACCGCCGCCCACCGCAGCCTGCCTTTTGGCAGCCGGGTGCTGGTCACCAACCTGGCCAACGACCGCAGCGTGGTAGTCCGCATCAACGACCGAGGCCCGCATACACGCGGCCGACTGATCGACCTGTCACGTGCCGCAGCAGAAAAAATCGGCATGCTCCGTAGCGGAACGGCGCGCGTCCGGGTACAAGGTCTGAGCGACTGAGCTGACACCCGCCCTGACTGGAGCCCCTACCATTTTCGACCTGGCCACCCTTCCAACCTTCAGCCTGCTGCAAATGGGCGTCGCCCTGCTGCTGCTGATTGCCGGCGCCGAACTGCTGGTGCGCGCGGCACTGCGCCTGGCCGGGCGCCTGCGCGTGCGGCCATTGGTCATCGGCCTGAGCCTGGTGGCCTTCGGCAGTACTGCACCGCAGCTGACCGTGAGCCTGCAGGCCGCATACCAGGGTGCGCCCGACGTGGCCGTGGGCAGCGTATTCGGTAGCAACATCTTCAATGTGCTGGTCATTCTCGGCCTGGCGGCACTGATCATCCCGTTGCGGGTTTCACGCCAGCTGGTGCGCCTGGACATTCCGCTGATGATTGCCGCCAGCGGCCTGGTCTATGCGCTCTGTGCCAACGGCCATCTGGGCCGGGCCGAAGGGTTGCTGCTGCTGCTTGCCCTGGCGGGCTACCTGGCCATGTTGTGGCATCAGTCGCGCAACTATGCCCGCACCTATCCGGCGCCAGATGCCGGGGCGGCCAGTGCCGGGCGCTTCTGGTCAGGGACGCTGCTACAGGTGCTGTTCGGCCTCGGCCTGCTGAGCCTGGCTGGCCACCTGCTGCTGGAAGCAGCCATCGAAGTGGCGACCGACCTGGGCCTGTCCGAACGGGTCATTGGCCTGACCGTGGTCGCGGTGTGTACATCTCTGCCTGAGCTTGCCGCCGCGCTGATCGCCGCCATTCGAGGTGAGCGGGAGATTGCAGTCGGCACAGTGATCGGCAGCAACCTGTTCAACCTGCTGGCAGTACTCGGCCTGACCGCGCTGATTACCCCCGAGCCACTGACCATCTCACCCAATGCACTGGCCTTCGACCTGCCAGTGATGCTTGGCGTCGCCGCGCTGAGCTTGCCAGTGTTCTACTCCGGTTATCGCATCACCCGCGCCGAGGGGCTGATGTTCCTCTGCCTGTACTTGGTCTACGGCCTGCATGTGGCGGCCTTTACCATGGGCATGCCGCTGGCCGGCCGCCTGGAGCGGTTGATGCTGTTCTACGTTCTGCCGGTGCTCGTCGTGGTGCTGCTGGTTACCACCCTGCGTGCCTGGCGCCGCCAACAGTAAGGAAAACAACATGGCTGAGAGCAACAAGACCGGCGAACAGATTCGCCGCCAGGTGATGGGTGATGCCTTCGTCGACCGCGCCCTGGGCAATGCCACCGACTTTACCCAGCCGCTGCAGGACTTCGTCAACGAGCATGCCTGGGGCAGTGTCTGGGCGCGTGAAGGGCTGCCGCTGAAAACCCGCAGCCTTATTACCCTGGCCACGCTGACAGCACTCAAATGCCCACAGGAGCTGAAAGGGCATGTGCGTGGGGCATTGAACAATGGCTGTACGGTGGAGGAGATTCGCGAGGCGCTACTGCATTGCGCAGTCTATGCGGGAGTACCGGCGGCAATCGATGCTTTCAGGGCCGCACAGGAAGTGATCGACAGCTATCAGGCCTGATTCTGCCTTTACAGGCCCGGCCTCTTCGCGGGTAAACCCGCTCCCACAGGTACAGTGCAGAACCTGTGGGAGAGGGTTTACCCGCGAAGAGGCCGGGCCTGTCTTACTTATCGGGCCTGGCGAGCCTTCTTCAGCTTGAAGGCCACCCAAAGCACCGCAATCCACCCCGGAATCAGCATCACCGAGATGCGAATCGGCGGGGTCAGGTACATCACCACCAGAATCAGCACGATGAACGCCAGGCACAGGTAGTTGGTCAGCGGGTGCCCCCAGCTCTGGTAGAACGGGGTAATGCCCGCTGCCAGTTTGGCCTTGCGGAACTTCAGGTGGGTAATGCTGATGCTCGCCCAGTTGATCACCAGCGCCGACACCGCCAGCGCCATCAGCAGGCCGAACGCTTCACCGGGCATCAAGTAGTTGATCAGCACACACATACCGGTCGCAAATGCCGAAACCCCCAGCGCCGTCAGTGGCACGCCGCTGCGGCTGACCTTGAGCAGCTGACGCGGTGCATCACCTTGGCTGGCCAGGCCGAACAGCATGCGGCTGTTGGCATAAACGCAGCTGTTGTACACCGACAGCGCAGCGGTCAGCACCACGATATTGAGGATGGTCGCCACCAGGTCACTGTCCAGTTCGTGGAAGATCATCACGAACGGGCTACCGCCCTGCACTACTTTCTGCCAGGGGTACAGCGACAGCAGCACGGCCAGGGCGCCGATGTAGAAGATCAGGATGCGGTAGACCACCTGGTTGGTCGCCTTGGGGATGCTCTGGCGTGGGTTGTCGGCCTCGGCGGCGGTGATACCGACCAGCTCCAGGCCACCGAACGAGAACATGATCACCGCCAGCGCCATCACCAGCCCGGTCACGCCATTGGGGAAGAATCCGCCGTATTGCCACAGGTTGGCCACGCTGGCGTCCGGGCCACCGTGGCCGCTGGCCAGCAGCCAGGCACCGAAGCCGATCATGCTGACGATGGCCACCACCTTGACCAGGGCGAACCAGAACTCCATCTCGCCGTAGACCCTCACCTGGGTCAGGTTGATCAGGTTGATCGCCACGAAGAAGATCGCCGCGGTGGCCCAGGTCGGAAACTCTGGCCACCAGTACTGCACGTAGATACCCACGGCGGTGAGCTCGGCCATGCCGACCAGCACGTACACCACCCAGTAGTTCCAGCCGGAGACGAACCCGGCGAACTCGCTCCAGTATTGGTGGGCGAAGTGGCTGAAGCTGCCGGCGACCGGCTCCTCGACCACCATCTCACCCAATTGGCGCATGATGAAGAAGGCCATCAGGCCGGCGATGGCGTAGCCCAGCAAAACGGAGGGGCCGGCCAGCTGGATGGTCTGGGCGATGCCCAGAAACAGCCCGGTGCCAACAGCACCACCCAGCGCGATCAGCTGGATATGGCGATTCTTCAGCCCGCGCTTCAACTGCTCGGGCGTGCTCTGGTCTTGCATGAAGTGTCCTTTGGCTCAGTGAGGCAGTGTTGTTGCTGTTGTTTTGCAGTCAAGGATCTAGATCCATCCGCCCCACTGCAAGATGAAAATACCAATATTGGTGGTGATCGCAGCCATTAGCGTGGTGATCACGATGATCGACGCCGCCAATTCATGGTTGCCGTTGGCTGCACGAGCCATGACATAACTGGCTGCCGCCGTCGGGCTGCCGATGTACAGGAACAGGATGCCCAGTTCGGCACCACGGAAGCCGCACAGCCAGGCACCCAGCGTACCGATCAGCGGCAGCCAGACCATCTTCACCAGGCTGGCATCGACGGCCAGCTTGCCACTGTCGCGCAGCGCCGCCAGTGACAGGGTGCCACCAATGCAGATCAGCGCCAGCGGCAGGGTCATCTGCGCCAGGTAGTCGCCCGAGGTCAGCAGCCAGTTGGGCAGCGGTACCTGGCCGTAGGCCATCGGCGTGGCCACCAGCACACTGATGATCAGTGGGTTGCTGAAGATGCTCTTGCAGATGCTCCAAGGGTCGGACTTCAGGTCTGGGCTGTACACCGCCAGCACCACCGACGACAGCGAGTTGTACATGAGGATCACAAGGCCCGCGAGCACCGCCCCCAGGGAGATGCCGTAATCGCCATAGAGGCTGGCGGCCAGGGCCAGGCCAATCACGCCGTTGTTGCCGCGAAACGCACCCTGGGTGTAGATGCCGCGGTCGGCAAGCGGGCTGCGCCAGATGGCCATGCCCCAGGAGACCGCGAAACCGACCAGGGTGGCGGCGACGAAGTAGAGGATGACCTTGGGCTGCACCGCTGTGGCCAGGTCGGCATGGTAGATGCCGAGGAACAGCAACGCGGGCATGCAGACGTTGAACACCAGCTGCGAGGCGACGCGGTTGAAGTTGTCGTCGATCAGGTGGATGCGTTTGAGCAGCACGCCCATGAACAGCATGGCGAAGACGGGCGCCGTGATGTTCAGCGTCTGGATGAGAAGGGCGAGCATGCGCAAGCGGTCCTGATGGGAGTTGCCGTTAGGCGGCTAATGATACGCCAACGCGTCAGGAAATGCGGGGATCGAGCAGGACTTTAAACAAGTTTCTGCCTGCGCCGGCCCTTTCGCGGGCAAGCCCGCTCCCACAGGAATCTGCGATGGCCCGAGGGCAGTGCATAACCTGTGGGAGCGGGCTTGCCCGCGAAGAAGCAGCCGCCGGGTCAGCGGCGGACGGGACGCTTCTGCAATTTGCGTTGCAAGGTCCGGCGGTGCATGCCCAGCGCCCGCGCGGTGGCGGAGATGTTGCCCTCGTGCTCGTTCAGCACACGCTGGATGTGTTCCCACTGCAGGCGGTCCACCGACATCGGGTTTTCCGGCACCAGGGAATCCAGGTCGGCATGCTCCGAGAGCAGCGCCGCCAGCACGTCGTCGGCGTCAGCCGGCTTGCACAGGTAGTTGCAGGCGCCACGCTTGACCGCCTCGACGGCGGTCGCGATGCTCGAGTAACCGGTCAGGATCACCACGCGCATCTCTGGGTCCAGCTCCAGCAGCTTGGGCAGCAGCACCAGGCCCGAGTCACCTTCCATCTTCAGGTCCAGCGTGGCGTAGTCCGGCAGGTCCTGCTGGGCCAGGATCAGGCCTTCTTCGGCGGAGCCGGCAGTGCTCACGCGGAAACCACGGCGGCTCATGGCACGGGCCATGACCCGGGTAAAGGTGGCGTCATCGTCCACCAGCAGCAGGTGCGGCAGCTCTTCGCCTTCGACCTGGTTTTCTTCGCTCATCATTCATCTCCTCGCTTGCCATGGGGCAGGCGCAATTCGGTCAGGGTGCCACCCTGTTCATGACTATAGAGTTTCACCGAACCGCCCGCACGGGTCACGCTGGCTTTGCTCAAGAACAGGCCCAGGCCGAAGCCTTTGCCTTTGGTAGTAATGAAGGGTTTGCCGATCGCTTCGGCGATGGCCGGCGGCACCCCGGGGCCATGGTCGCGGATACTGATCAGAATATCCTGGGCGTCCCAGTCAAGGGTCACCTGCAGGTCATCGGGGCAGGCATCGGCTGCATTGTTCAGCAGGTTCAGCAGCGCCTGGGTCAGGTCCGGTGGCGGCGTCAGGCGCGGCACCTGGCCATCGCGCAGGCGCTGGAAGCGGTAGCTGGCCTCCGGGCGCATCAGGTGCCAGCGGTTCAGCGCCTCGTCGAGCCAGGCGGTGACGTCCTGTTCGACCACTGCCAGGCGGCGGTTGGCCTCGGCGGCGCGCACCAGCTGCTGCAGGGTTTCCTTGCACAGCTTGACCTGGTCCTGAAGGATCTGCAGGTCTTCCTGCAGCAGCGGGTCGGTGTGGTCCTGGCGCATTTCGTTGAGCAGCACGCTCATGGTCGCCAAGGGTGTGCCCAGTTCGTGAGCCGCGCCAGCGGCCTGGGTGGCCACGGCCAGCAGTTGCTCATCACGCAGGCTTTCTTCGCGGCGCTCGGAGCGCAGCTGCTCCTGGCGACGTAGCTCTTCGGCCATGCGTGCGGCGAAGAAGGTGATCACTGCGGCAGCCAGGGCGATACTCAGCCACATGCCGTAGACCTGCATCTTGTCCCGCGCCATCGGCAGCCCTTCGAGCGGGTAGAACTGCACCAGCAGCAAGCTGTAGGCGGTCAGGGCGATACCCGAGAGGATCAGCGAATACAACCACGGCAAGGTCACTGCGGCGATTGCCAGCGGCACCAGGTAATAGGAAACGAACGGGTTGGTCGAGCCACCTGAGTAGTACAGCAAGGCGCTGTGAATCAGCAGGTCGCAAGCCAGCTGCAAGGCATATTCGGTCTCGGTGACCGGCAGCGACAGGCGCAGGCGCAGGGCAGTGAACGCGCAAAGTAGCGACGATAAAGCCAGGGTCGCGGCCAGTGACAACCAAGGCAGCGGCAGCAGGTCAGTCCAGTAGGCGACGCCCACGGAGCCTGCCTGGGCGGCCAGGACCAGAACGCGAATGACGGTCAGGCGCCAGAGGTTCTGGCGTGTTGCGGACAACGGTTGTGCGGCGGCGAGCATGCGCTCTCCCGATGAGTGCTCCAGAAAAATCGGCTGGAGTATACCGAAGCCAGGCCCCCCGCTGCAGCGATGCGGCAAAGCGCCACACTTTGTCACAAGTTCATAGTGGCACTTTTGAACCCACTACACTGCTCCGGGTCTGATGGGCCATGCGTGGAATGGATGGCCAGACCCCACGCCCACTATTGCCAAGGAGTAACACATGCACATCCCACGTCGCGGCGCGGCCCTGATCCTGTCCTGCGGCCTGCTCGCCAGCCTGCCGGCGCTGGCAGCCGACGAGCCGCGCTACAACCAGGTATCGCTGCGCGCCGAAGTCAGCAAGGAAGTGGCACGCGACCTGATGGTCGTGACCCTCTACAGCGAAGCGCAGAATACCGACCCGGGCAAGCTCGCCAAGCAGATCACCGAAACCATGAACAAGGCCGTGCAGCAGGCACGCCAGGTCAAGGACGTGAAGATCAGCCAGGGCAGCCGCAACAGCTACCCGGTGTATGACAGCAAGGGCCAGAAGATCACCGGCTGGCGCGAGCGCGCCGAGCTGCGCCTGGAAGGTGCCGACTTCCCGGCCCTGTCCCAGCTCACCGCCGACCTGCTGCAGGACCTGAAAATGGGCGGCATGGACTTCTCCATTGCCCCGGCCACGCGCAAGGCCAGCGAGGATGAGCTGCTCAAGGATGCGGTAAATGCATTCAAGGCCCGTGCGCAGCTGGCCACCGAGGCGTTGGGGGGCAAGGGCTATAAAGTGGTCAGCCTGAACCTGAACAGCTCCGGGTACCCGCGCCCTTACCTGCGCAGCGCGCCAATGGCGATGAAAGCCATGGCGGCCGATGAGGCGGCACCGGCGCCGGATATCGAGGCGGGTACCAGTGAAGTCAGCATGAATGCTGATGGCCTGATCGAAGTGCAGATGCCCTAAAGATCGCTGGGGGCGCTTTTCGCCCCTTTCGCGACACAAGGCCGCTCCTACAGGAATACGCGGTCCCTTGTAGGAGCGGCCTTGTGTCGCGAAAGGGCTGCAAAGCAGCCCCTATTTACCAAAATCAGATATTTCCTACGCACTATAGAGGTGCATCCCACACACTCTCCTGCCCCGAAACATCCAGCAAAAAGCCATCATTTCGCCAACGCAAACGTTCAACTTCGCCGAAAGTTATACGAATGCGACATCCATGTACGCTCGTACTACTTTTCTGACGCCAACTATCCTTGTGCCTGTTGCATTGGGAATACCCCCTGCATAAGTATCCGCAGGTCGGCTCACGAGGCCACCTCAAACCAAAAATGACAACAATGAGGCCACCATGCTCAAACACGCAGTCATTCCGTTCCTGCTAGGTGCAGGTTTGCTCGCTGGCGCTCCGCTGGCCCACGCCGCGTCCAATCTGGTGTTCTGCTCCGAGGGCAGCCCGGCTGGCTTCGACCCGGGGCAATACACCACCGGAACCGACTTCGACGCCTCGGCCGAGACCGTGTTCAACCGCCTGACCCAGTTCGAACGCGGCGGTACCGCGGTCATCCCGGGCCTTGCGACCAAATGGGAAGTGACCGACGACGGCAAGACCTACACCTTCCACCTGCGCGAAGGGGTCAAGTTCCACACCACCGACTACTTCAAGCCGACCCGCGAATTCAACGCCGACGACGTGCTGTTCACCTTCGACCGCATGCTCGACAAGGACCACCCCTTCCGCAAGGCCTACCCCACCGAGTTCCCGTACTTCACCGACATGGGCATGGACAAGAACATTGCCAAGGTGGAGAAGCTTGACGAGCACACGGTGAAATTCACCCTGAATGAAGTGGACGCCGCCTTCATCCAGAACCTGGCCATGAGCTTCGCCTCTATCCAGTCCGCCGAATATGCCGACCAGTTGCTCAAGGACGGCAAGGCCGCCGATATCAACCAGAAGCCGATCGGTACCGGCCCGTTCGTGTTCAGCAAGTACCAGAAAGACGCGCAGATCCGCTTCAAGGGCAACAAGGACTACTGGAAGCCCGAGGACGTGAAGATCGACAACCTGATCTTCGCCATCACCACCGATGCCTCGGTGCGCATGCAGAAGCTGAAGAAGAACGAGTGCCAGGTCACCCTGTTCCCGCGCCCGGCCGACATCGAGCCGCTGAAGGCCGACAAGAACCTGCAGATGCCGCAGCAGGCCGGCTTCAACCTCGGCTACATCGCCTATAACGTGATGGACAAGATCAAGGGCAGCAACGAGCCCAACCCGATGGCCAAGCTTGAAGTGCGCCAGGCACTGGACATGGCCGTCGACAAGAAGAAGATCATCGAATCGGTCTACCAGGGCGCAGGGCAACTCGCCGTCAACGGCATGCCGCCGACCCAGTGGTCCTACGACACCAGCATCAAGGACGCGCCGTACGACCCGGAAAAAGCCAAGCAGCTGCTCAAGCAAGCCGGCATCAAGGAAGGCACCGAGATCACCCTGTGGGCCATGCCCGTGCAGCGCCCGTACAACCCCAACGCCAAGCTGATGGCCGAGATGCTGCAATCGGACTGGGCGAAGATCGGCATCAAGGCCAAGATCGTCAGTTACGAATGGGGCGAGTACATCAAGCGCTCCAAGGGCGGCGAACAAGGCGCCATGCTGATCGGCTGGAGCGGCGACAACGGTGACCCGGACAACTGGCTGGGCACCCTCTACGGCTGCGATGCCGTCGACGGCAACAACTTCTCCAAGTGGTGCTACAAGCCTTACGACGACCTGATCAAGCAGGCCAAGGCCACCTCCGACCAGGCCAAACGCACCGAGCTGTACCAGAAGGCCCAGCACATCCTCAAGGAGCAGGTGCCGATCACCCCGATCGCCCACTCCACGGTGTACCAGCCGATGAGTGCCAAAGTGAAGGACTTCAAGATCAGCCCGTTTGCGTTGAACGCGTTCTACGGCGTCAGCGTGGACAAATAGGCCAGGTCCCGGCACCCGCCAATCGGCGGCGGGTGCCACCTCACCACCTCCAAGCATCTCGAGCCCACTCCGACGCTACCCGCGACGGAGTCGGCAAACTGTTGACGCCATTCGTACCCCGAGGCGGCGTAAACAGCCGAAAAAGGAACCACCATGCGCCACGTCACCGCCCTTTCGACCCTGCTCGCCCTCGGCCTGCTGAGCCAGGCCCCTGCCCTTCAGGCCAAGAACCTGGTGTTCTGTTCCGAAGGCAGCCCGGCCGGTTTCGACACCGCCCAGTACACCAGCGCCACCGACAACGACGCCGCCGAGCCGATCTACAACCGCCTGGTGGAGTTCGAACGTGGCGGCACGGCAGTACACCCGGCGCTGGCGACAAAATGGGAAGTCTCCGACGATGGCCTGCGTTACACCTTCCACCTGCGCGAAGGCGTGAAGTTCCACGCCAACAAGGCCTTCACACCCAGCCGTGATTTCAACGCCGACGACGTGCTGTTCACCTTCAACCGCATGCTCGACAAGGACCAGCCCTTCCGTAAGGCCTATCCCACCGAATTCCCCTATTTCGTCAGCATGGGGCTGGACAAGAACATCGCCCAGGTCGAAAAGACCGGGCCGCTGACCGTGGTCTTCACCCTGAACAAGGTGGATGCCGCCTTCATCCAGAACCTGGCAATGAGCTTCGCCGCGATCCTGTCAGCCGAGTACGCCGAGCAGCTGCTGGCCAACGGGCGCCCCAGCGACATCAACCAGCAGCCGATCGGCACCGGGCCGTTCGTGTTCCAGCGCTACCAGAAGGATTCGCAGATCCGCTTCAAGGGCAACAAGGCGTACTGGGCACCGGAAGAAGTGAAGATCGACAATCTGGTGTTCTCGATCAACACCGACCCGTCGGTGCGCATCCAGAAGCTGCGCCGCAACGAATGCCAGGTCACCTTGCACCCGCGCCCGGCCGACCTGCCGGCGCTCAAGGCCGACGGCAAACTGCAGGTCATGCAACAGCCGGGCTTCAACCTTGGCTATATCGCCTACAACACCCAGCACCCACCGTTTGATCGCCTGGAAGTGCGCCAGGCCATGGACATGGCCGTGAACAAGCAGGCAATCCTCCAGGCGGTGTTCCAGGACTCCGGCCAGCTGGCGGTCAACGCCATGCCGCCGACCCAGTGGTCTTATGACAACAGCCTCAAGGACGCGCCCTTCGACCCGGAAAAGGCCAGGCAACTGCTGCAGCAGGCCGGGGTCAAGCCAGGCACCGAGATCACCCTGTGGGCCATGCCCGTGCAGCGCCCGTACAACCCCAATGCCAAGCTGATGGCCGAGATGCTGCAGGCCGACTGGAACAAGCTCGGCTTCAAGGTGCGCATCGTCAGCTACGAATGGGGCGAGTACCTCAAACGCATGAAGAGCGGCGAGCACGACATTGCCCTGATCGGCTGGACTGGCGACAACGGCGACCCGGACAACTGGCTCGGCACCCTCTACAGCTGCGACGCCATCGGCAGCAACAACTACTCGCTGTGGTGCGACCCGCAGTACGACAGCCTGGTCAAGCAGGCCAAGCAGGTCACTGATCGCGAGCAGCGCACGGCCTTGTACCAGCAAGCCCAGCAGCGCCTGAAACAGCAGGTGCCGATCACCCCGGTGGCGCACTCCACCGTCAACCAGCCGCTGAGCATCAAGGTGGCCGATTTCAAGGTAAGCCCGTTCGGGCGCAATGACTTTTCCGGTGTGAGTGTTGATTAGGCGATAGCCCATTCCCACAGGACCACAACAGGTTCACGCAACCTGTGGGAGCCGGCTTGCCGGCGAAAAGGCCAGCACCGCCAACACGACTCCCCCAATTTTGCCCGGCAACCCCGGGCAACCCTGGCAACACCGCAGCAAGCAACCCGGCTCACAAGGCCAGGCAATAACTAAAAGAACAGAAAGGGAGCTTTAACCTTGAGACTATTCACCTTGACCGCTTTGGCCTTATCCATCGGCACCTTTTGCGCCGAGGCCCAGGCCGATACCCAGAGCCAGGACTACGTCCCGTTCAGCCTGAAATCCACCAGTGAACAGGACGAAGCCAAGGGCTTCATCGACGGCCAGAGCCTGTCCGGCAGCACCCGCAACTGGTACGCACACGAACGCGCCACCCGCGCACCACTGTGGAAGTACTACAAGAGCGACGGCAGCCGCCACGACACCCACAGCCGCGACAACTGGGTGCAGGGCAGCATCCTCAACTACAGCTCAGGCTTTACCCAGGGCACTGTCGGCTTTGCTGTCGAGGCCGCCGGCTACAACGCCATCGCCCTGGAACAGGGCCGTGCCGCGATCGCCGGGCCGAACAACCGGACGCTCACCCATAGCGACGGCGACCCGGTCGGCCAGTGGAGCAAGATGGGGCTGGGCAACGTCAAGGCGCGCATGTCCAACACCACCCTCACCGTCGGCCGCCAGTCGGTGGACACCCCGATGATCGCCTACATCGGCAACCGTGCGTTGCCATCGAGCTTCCAGGGCGCATTCCTGCACAGTGCCGAGTTCGACAACCTGTCGATCGACCTGGGCACCTTCGACCGCGTTTCGCCACGTACCGAACAGAGCCTGAGCAAGTTCCGCAGCGAATACAGCGCCACTGGCGTCGAGACCGACCGCGCCAGCACCGCCGGGGTCAACTACCAGCCGTTCAAGAGCCTGAGCACCAGCCTGTACGCCACCAAGGTCGACGACTTCTGGAACCAGTACTACTTCGGCGCCAACCACGTGCTCGGCGACAACGCCGTGCTCGCCCTGAACACCGGCCTGAACTACTACAAGACCGTGGACACCGGCAGCAAGAAGATGGGCGAGATCGACAACGACACCTACAGCCTGTCGCTCGGCCTGACTCATCAGGCGCACACCCTCACCGCGTCGTGGCAGCAGGTCAACGGCAACGAATACTTCGACTACCTGCACGAAACCAACGGCATCTACCTGGCCAACTCGCTGCTCTCGGACTTCAACGGCCCCAACGAGAAATCCCTGCAGATTTCCTACGTGCTGAACATGGCGCCGTACGGCGTGCCGGGCCTGAAGTTCAACCTCTACAACGCCCGCGGCTGGGGCATCGACGGTACCCACTACCGTGGCACCGCCTACGACGTCAAAGGCCTGGACGGCGAGACCCACTACGAGTGGGGCATCGGCACCAGCTATGCCGTGCAGAGCGGGCCGCTGAAAGACACCAGCATCCGCGCCACCTACACCGCGCACCGCGCCAGCAAGGCCCAGGCCGATGGCAGCCTGGACGAGTTCCGCGTGGTCACCACCATTCCATTCAACATTCTCTGACCGCTGGCGCCACGGCCCGCTTCAACCCGGGCCGTGGCGGCTACGCTGGAATCAATGCAAGCAGGGAGTTTCCATGACATCGCTACCGCTCCGCGCTGCCTTGGCAGCGGTCATCCTCGGCGCCGCCGGCAACCTTGCGGCCAAGCCGCTGGTTGTGTGCACCGAAGCCAGCCCGGAAGGCTTCGACATCGTCCAGTACACCACTGCCGTCACCGCCGACGCCTCGGCCGAGACGGTGTTCAACCGCCTGGTCGACTTCAAGCCCGGCACCACCGACATCCAGCCGGCCCTGGCCGAGCGCTGGGACATTTCGCCCGATGGCCTGGCCTACACCTTTCACTTGCGCCAAGGGGTGAAGTTCCACACCACCGACTATTTCAAGCCGACCCGCGACTTCAACGCCGACGATGTGCTGTGGAGCCTGAATCGCCAGCTCGACCCAAACCACCCGTGGCACGACAAGACCAGCGTGGGTTACCCGTACTTCGAAAGCATGGCTTTCAAGGACCTGCTCAAATCGGTGACCAAGACCGATGACCACACCGTGGTGATCACTCTCACCCGCCCCGAAGCGCCGTTCCTTCGCGACATGGCCATGGCGTTCACCTCGATCTACTCTGCCGAATACGGCGACCAGTTGCTCAAGGCCGGCAAGACCGGCGACCTCAACAGCAAACCGATCGGTACCGGCGCATTCATCTTCCAGCGCTACAACAAGGATGCCCAGGTCCGCTTCAAGGCCAACCCTGACTACTTCCGCGGCAAGCCACCCGCCGACACGCTGGTGTTCGCCATCGCCACCGACAGCAACGTGCGACTGCAAAAGCTGCGCGCCAACGAATGCCAGGTCGCGCTGTACCCCAAGCCGGATGACGTGCCCTCGATCAAGACCGACCCCAGGTTGAAAGTCGCCGAGATCGAAGCCTTGGTCACCGGTTACATAGCAATGAACACCGAGCACAAGTACCTGAGCGACGTTCGCGTGCGCAAAGCCATCAACATGGCCTTCGACCGCCAGACCCATGTCGACCAGCTGTTCGGCAAAGGCAACGCGCTGGTCGGCGTGAACCCCTACCCGCCGACCATGATCGGCTACAACACCGAGAACAGAAACCCACCCCGCGACCTGGTCAAGGCCCGCGAACTGCTCAAGGAAGCCGGCGTACCGGAAGGTACGGTGATCACCCTGTTCACCCGCAACGGCGGCGGCGCGACCAACCCCAATCCACGCCTGTCCGCCGAAATGCTCCAGTCCGACCTCAAGCAGATCGGCCTGAAGCTGGATATCCGCGTGATGGAGTGGGCCGAAATGCTGCGCCGCGCCAAGAACGGCGAGGCCGACCTGGTGTCCACCGGCTGGGCCGGCGACAACGGCGACCCAGACAATTTCCTCAGCCCGCTGCTCAGTTGCGATGCCGCAAAAACCGGCGAGAACTATGCACGCTGGTGCAACCCTAACTTCCAGGAGCTGATCACCCGCGCCCGCGAAGTGATCGACAACGACGAACGCGCCAGGCTCTATGCCGAGGCTTTGAAGGTGTACGATGACGATCAACCCTGGATCAGCATGGCCCATCCGAAGATGTTCACTGCCATGCGTGACAACGTGGAGGGCTACGTGATCAACCCTCTGACCAACAACAACTTCGCCACCACCAAGGTGAAGTAGAACAACAACGATCGCCGGGACCCCACACGGGCACCGGCGGCACTGCCCTGACCGGCTGATGAGGTAACCCCGACAATGTTGAGTTTTATTGCCCGGCGCCTGGGCCTGCTGATACCGACCTTCTTCGGTATCACCTTGCTGACCTTCGCGCTCATACGCCTGATCCCCGGCGACCCGGTGGAAGTGATGATGGGCGAGCGCAGGGTCGACCCCGAAATGCACGCCCAGGCCATGGAGCGCCTGGGCCTGAACAAGCCACTGCCAGTCCAGTACCTGGACTACGTCGGCAAGCTGGCCCACGGTGACCTCGGTGAATCGCTGCGCACCCGCGAGAGCGTGTGGACCGAGTTCCTCACCCTGTTCCCCGCCACCCTGGAGCTGGCCCTCGCCGCCTTGCTGTTCGCTGGCGTCGTCGGCCTGCTGGCCGGGGTGATCGCCGCGCTCAAGCGCGGTTCGCTGTTCGACCACGGGGTGATGGGCATATCCCTGGCCGGCTACTCCATGCCGATCTTCTGGTGGGGCCTGATCCTGATCATGTTCTTCTCGGTCAGCCTGGGCTGGACCCCAGTGTCCGGCCGCATCGACCTGCTGTATGACATCGAGCCGAAAACCGGTTTCATGCTCATCGACACCCTGCTCAGCGACGAGGAAGGCGCGTTCAAGGACGCGGTGATGCACCTGATCCTGCCGGCCATCGTGCTCGGCACCATCCCGCTGGCGGTGATCGCCCGCATGACCCGTTCGTCGATGCTCGAAGTGCTGCGCGAGGACTACATCCGTACCGCCCGCGCCAAGGGCTTGTCGCCGGCCCGCGTGGTATTCGTGCATGGCCTGCGCAACGCGCTGATCCCGGTGCTGACGGTGTTCGGCCTGCAGGTCGGCACACTGCTGGCCGGCGCCGTGCTGACCGAAACCATCTTCTCCTGGCCGGGCATCGGCAAATGGCTGATCGAAGCCATCGGCGCCCGTGACTACCCCGTGGTCCAGAACGGCATCCTGTTGATCGCCTGCCTGGTGATCCTGGTCAACTTCGTCGTGGATATCCTCTACGGCCTGGCCAACCCACGCATCCGTCATCAGCGCTGAGGCCTTCGCCATGACTAGCCCGATTCCGAAATCCGTCGCACCGGCCAACCCGGTGGACCAGAGCCTGCTCTACCCGTCACCGTACAAAGAATTCTGGCACGCCTTCTCGCGCAACAAGGGCGCGGTAATGGGCCTGGCCTTCATGTGCCTGGTGGTGTTCTGCGCGTTGTTCGCGCCCTGGGTCGCCCCGCATGACCCGAGCGAGCAATACCGCGACTTTCTGCTGACCCCGCCGGTGTGGCTCGAAGGTGGCAACTGGCAGTTCATTCTCGGCACCGACGAGCTCGGCCGCGACCTGCTGTCGCGCTTGATCCAGGGCGCGCGGTTGTCGCTGCTGATCGGCCTGTCGTCGGTGGTGATGTCGCTGATCCCGGGGGTCCTGCTGGGCCTGCTGGCCGGCTTCTTCCCACAACTGCTCGGCCCCTCGATCATGCGCCTGATGGACGTGATGCTGGCCCTGCCGTCACTGCTGCTGGCCGTGGCCATCGTCGCCATTCTCGGCCCTGGCCTGATCAACACCGTGATCGCCATCGCCATCGTCTCCTTGCCGTCCTACGTGCGCCTGACCCGCGCCGCGGTGATGGGCGAGCTGAACCGCGACTACGTCACCGCCGCACGCCTGGCCGGTGCCGGGCTGCCACGGCTGATGTTCGTCACCGTGCTGCCCAACTGCATGGCGCCGCTGATCGTGCAGGCAACCTTGAGCTTCTCCTCGGCGATTCTCGACGCCGCCGCCCTGGGCTTTCTCGGCCTTGGCGTGCAACCACCAACCCCCGAGTGGGGCACCATGCTGGCCTCGGCCCGTGACTACATCGAGCGCGCCTGGTGGGTGGTGAGCCTGCCCGGCCTGACCATTCTGCTCAGTGTGCTGGCAATCAACCTGATGGGCGACGGCCTGCGCGATGCGCTGGACCCGAAACTCAAGAACGCCGCCTGAGGAGAACGCCATGTCACTGTTGCAGATCAACAACCTGAACGTGCGCTTCGGCGACGCCAACGCAGTCCCCGTGGTCGACGGCCTGGACCTGGCGGTAGATGCCGGCGAGATCCTGGCCATCGTGGGCGAATCCGGTTCGGGCAAATCCGTCACCATGATGGCCCTGATGGGCCTGATCGACGCCCCCGGGCGCATCACCGCCGACTCGCTCACCTTCGACGGCACCGACATGCTCAAGCTCAGCGGCCGCCAACGGCGCAAGGTGGTGGGCAAGGACATCGCCATGGTCTTCCAGGACCCGATGACCGCGCTCAACCCCAGCTACACCGTGGGCTACCAGATCGAGGAAGTGCTGCGCCAGCATCTGGGCCTGAAGGGCAAGGCCGCACGCCAGCGTGCCCTGGAGCTGCTGAAAAAAGTCGAAATCCCGGCTGCGGAAAGCCGCCTGGACGCCTACCCGCACCAGCTGTCCGGCGGCATGAGCCAGCGCGTGGCGATCGCCATGGCCATCGCTGGCGAACCCAAGCTGCTGATCGCCGACGAACCGACCACCGCCCTGGACGTGACCATCCAGGCGCAGATCATGGAGCTGCTGGTCAACCTGCAGAAGGAGCGCAACATGGCGCTCATCCTGATCACCCATGACCTGGCCGTGGTCGCCGAAACCGCCAGGCGCGTGTGCGTGATGTATGCCGGCCAGGCCGTGGAAGTCGGCCAGGTACCGGAGCTGTTCGACGTGCCGGCGCACCCTTACAGCGAGGCGCTGCTGGCGGCGATCCCCGAGCACAGCATCGGTGCCGAACGCCTGGCTACCCTGCCCGGTATCGTCCCCGGCCGCTACGACCGCCCCGACGGCTGCCTGCTGTCGCCGCGCTGCCCATACGTGCAGGACAACTGCCGGCACCAGCGCCCGCCCCTCGACCCGCAGGCACACAGCCTGGTGCGTTGCTTCTATCCGCTGAACCAGGAGGTGGCGTGATGGCCGTCGTTCTCACTGCCCGGGAGCTGACCCGGCATTACGAAGTCTCCCGCGGGCTGTTCAAGGGCCACGCCCTGGTGCGCGCGCTCAATGGCGTGTCGTTCGAGCTGGAGGCTGGCAAGACCCTGGCGGTGGTCGGTGAGTCCGGCTGTGGCAAGTCGACCCTGGCCCGCGCCCTGACGCTGATCGAAGAACCCTCCTCCGGCTCGCTGCAGATCGATGGCACCGAGGTGAAGGGCGCCAGCAAGTCCGAGCGCAAGCAACTGCGTCGCGATGTACAGATGGTGTTCCAGAGCCCCTACGCCTCGCTGAACCCACGGCAGAAGATTGGTGATCAGCTGGCCGAACCACTGCTGATCAACACCTCGCTGAGCAAGGCCGAACGGCGCGAGAAAGTGCAGAAGATGATGGAGCAGGTCGGCTTGCGCCCCGAGCATTACCAGCGCTACCCGCACATGTTCTCTGGCGGTCAGCGCCAGCGGATTGCCCTGGCTCGGGCGATGATGCTGCAACCGAAGGTACTGGTGGCGGATGAGCCGACTTCGGCGCTGGACGTGTCGATCCAGGCCCAGGTGCTGAACCTGTTCATGGACTTGCAGAAAGAGTTCAACACCGCCTACGTATTCATCTCGCACAACCTGGCGGTGGTGCGGCATGTGGCCGATCAGGTGCTGGTGATGTACCTGGGGCGGCCGGCGGAAATGGGGCCCAAGGAGGATATCTACGAGAAGCCGTTGCACCCGTACACCCAGGCGCTGCTGTCGGCGACACCGGCGATTCACCCAGACCCGCTGAAGCCGAAGATCCGCATTGCCGGGGAGCTGCCCAACCCGCTGAACCCACCCGATGGCTGCGCGTTCCACAAGCGCTGCCCGTATGCGACCGAGCGCTGTGCCAAGGAAGTGCCGGCGCTGCGGCAGGTGAGTACTCGGCAGGTGGCTTGCCACTATGCCGAGCAGTTTCTTTAGGCTTTAGATTGCCGGGGCTGCTTCGCAGCCCTTTCGCGACACAAGGCCGCTCCTACAGGAGACCGCGATTATCTGTAGGAGCGGCCTTGCGTCGCGAAAGGGCCGCACAGCGGCCCCAGGTTCTCAATGCATAAAGAACCAGATCAGGATGATCACAGGAATCGGTACCCCAATCATCCACAGCAGTATCGAGCGCATGGCCTTTCTCCTTGTTCGGTTGTAACAAGAGAAGTGCAGTCCCCATGCCAGTCGTATCAAAAAATTACATTCATATGAATCAACGGCTTACCACTCAAGCCGCTTGCCCGAACCGTGCAATATGCAGGATCCGCACCCTTGCGCCTGGGTGTTCTGCAATGCACTATCAGGCCCATGACCGCCATCACCCTTCCTGACGGCCCCGAGCAGACCCCGCTCACCGCCGACACCGTGCTGCGCTACCACCTGTGCTGGAAGCACCGCGACCTCGACGGCGTGATCGCGCTCTACCACCCCGACATCCAGTATCACGACTTCTTCCAGAACCGCGTGCTCGGCTACCTCGAGTTGCGCGATTACGTGCGCGCCTGCCTGCCCCATGAAGCCGGCGAAGACATCGTCCATAGCGACCGCATCCGCGTCGACGGTTGCACTGCCTTCATCCAGTACCAGGTCACGGTGCAAGGTGGCGACGGCCTGGTGGCGTTCCAGTCCAGCGAAGCGATCACCGTCAAGGACGGCCTGATCTGGCGGGTCAACGAATACGCCACTCTGGTGCGCCAGCACGGCAACGGCCTGGCCAGCAGCGGCCCACGCCCGGCCACTAGCCGCCTGGGCCTGTCGCCAAGGCAGCTGTCGACCATGGCCCAGGACCTGGAACACTACTTCCAGCGCCAACGCCCCTACCTCGACCCGGAGCTGGACCTGCAGCAGGTGGCCGACGCCAGCGGCTACAGCCGCAACCAGATCTCCTACCTGCTCAACCAGGTGCTTGGGCAAAGCTTCTATCGCTACGTCAACCAGGCGCGCCTGCAGCACCTGATGGCCAGCCTCGACGACGACAGCGTCGAGGCGCCGATCGACGATCTGGCGTTCAGCGCCGGTTTCAACTCGCTCTCGGCGTTCTACAAGTGCTTCCGCGAGCACACCGGCCTCACCCCCAAGGCCTATCTGAAGCAAATTTCCCTGCGTGCACGCACGTAAGACAGGCACTGGCCGACACCACTAGCATCGCCCACAGACCTTGACGGATGTGGAGCAAAACCCGATGCAACCCCTGCGCACGCTCAGCCTTTGGATGGACCAGCTCGACGAGCCGCTGTGCGCGCGCCCGGCCTTGCGCCAGGACCTCGAAGTCGATGTGTGCATCATCGGCGCCGGCTACACCGGCCTGTGGACCGCCTACTACCTCAAGCGCCAGGCGCCGCACCTGAACATCGCGGTGATCGAGGCCAACATCGCCGGTTTCGGCGCCTCGGGGCGCAATGGCGGCTGGCTGATGGGCAACCTGCTCGGCGAAGACCGCCTGCTCGCCACCTTGTCACCGCAGCAGCGCCGCGCCAGCATCGACCTGCTGCACGGCATCCCCGATGAAGTGCACAGCGTGCTGCAAAGCGAAGGTATCGACTGCGACTACCGCAAAGGCGGCGTGCTGTATTGCGCCGCACGATACCCGGAGCAGGAACGCAGCCTGCGTGCCTACCTCGATGACCTGTACCGCCAGGGCATGACCGAAGACGACTACCGCTGGCTGCGCCCTGAACAGCTGGACGCGCAACTGCGGGTCAGCAATGCCTACGGCGCCATCTACAGCCCGCACACCGCGACCATCCACCCGGCCAAGCTGGCTCGCGGCCTGGCCCGGGCGGTGGAAGCGCTGGGGGTGACGATCTACGAGAACACCCCGGCCATCGACTGGCAACCCGGTGAAGTCCGTTCGCCCTTGGCGCGCATCCGCTGCCAGTGGACGGTACCTGCTGTTGAAGGGTACGCCGCCAGCCTGCCGCCGCTGGGCAAGCACCAGCTGCCGGTGCAGAGCCTGCTGGTGGCTACCGAGCCATTACCCGAATCCACCTGGGAGCAGATCGGCCTCGCCCAGGGCCAGGCCTTCAGCGAAAGCAGCCGCCAGGTCACCTACGGCCAGCGCACCGCCGACAACCGCCTGGTGTTCGGCGCCCGGGGTGGCTACCGCTTCGGCGGGCGCCTGCGCGAAAACTTCAACCTCGACGAACACGAAATCGAGCTGCGTCGCTACCTGTTCAGCGAACTGTTCCCGCAGCTCAAGCACGTGCGCATCACGCACTCCTGGGGCGGCAACCTGGGTATGGCGCGGCGCTTCCGCCCGCACATGCTGTGCGACCGGCAGCGCGGCATCGCCCTGGCCGGCGGCTATGGCGGCGAAGGCGTTGGCGCGACCAACCTCGGTGGCCGGACCCTTGCAGCACTGATCCTCAACCAGCACAACGAACTGACCGCGCAACCTTGGGTACTCGACAACCGCCCGGTTTCGAGCCTGGCCAGTTGGCCGCCCGAGCCGTGCCGCTGGCTCGGCTACAACGCGATCATCCAGAGCTTCGTCCACGAGGACCGGACCCTCGCCAACCCCGCCAGCGCGCCTTGGAGGCGGCGCCTGGCCAGCTCACTTGCGGACTTCATGGAAGGCTTCATGCACTGACTTCCCTTTTACCGACACAGGATCCACCGGTCATGAGCATCACCCAGTTCAAACACACAGGCACCGCCGTGCTCGACAGCTGCAACCCGGTCGCGGTGCCAATTGGCGAACCCGTGGCAGTCACTTCGGTCACCTGCGTGGAGCGCAGCGATGGCGTCGAAACCGGCATCTGGGAGTGCACCCCCGGGCGCTGGCGGCGGCAGATCGTGCAACAGGAGTTCTGCCATTTCATCAAGGGCCGCTGCACCTTCACCCCCGACGGTGGCGAGACCCTGGTCATAGAAGCCGGAGACGCACTGATGCTACCGGCCAACAGCACCGGCACCTGGGACATCCAGGAGACCGTGCGCAAGACCTACGTTCTGATCTTCTGATCCGCTGATCGCCTGCCTTCGATAACAACAGACAAAGCAAGGTAAACCCGACATGCGCACGCTCCTTCTCGCTCCCCTGATGCTGGCCGCCAGTGTGGCCAGCGCCGCCGAAACGGTGAAGATCTACAACTGGTCCAGCTACGTCGCGCCCGACACGCTGAAGAACTTCCAGCAGGCCAGCGGCATCGTGCCGACCTATGACGTGTACGACAGCAACGAGACCCTCGACGGCAAGTTGATGACCGGCAACTCCGGCTACGACGTGGTGTTCCCGTCCAACCACTTCATGGCCCGGCAGATCCAGGGCAAAGCCCTGAAGCCGCTGGACAAGTCACAGCTACCCAACTGGCACAACCTCAACCCGGTACTGATGAAAGCGCTGGAGGTCAACGACCCGGGCAACCAGTACGGATTCCCGTACCTGTGGGGCAGCACTGGCATCGGCTACAACATCGACAAGGTCAAGGCGGTGCTCGGCGACAATGCGCCGGTGGACTCCTGGGACCTGATCTTCAAGCCCGAGTACATGAGCAAGCTCAAGAGCTGCGGCGTGGCGGTGCTGGACAACGGCCCCGAACTGCTGCCGATTGCCCTGCACTACCTGGGCCTGCCGCACCACAGCCAGGACCCGAAGGACTACGAGAAGGCCAAGGACTTGTTGATGAAGGTGCGGCCATATATCAGCTACTTCCATTCGTCCAAGTACACAGGTGACCTGGCCAATGGCGATATCTGCGTGGTGGTCGGCTTCTCGGGTGACGTCTTGCAGGCGAAGAACCGTGCAGATGAAGCGAAGAACGGGGTGAAGGTGGGGTATTCGATCCCCAAGGAAGGCGCGCCAATGTGGTTCGACATGGTAGCCATGCCAGCCGATGCGCCGGATGAAAAGGCCGGGTATGCCTATATGAACTACCTGTTGCAGCCGGAGGTGATGGCCAACATCAGCAACCATGTGCAGTACGCCAACGGCAACCTCAAGGCTGACGCACTGGTGGACCCAGCGATGAAGGGCAATACGATGATCTACCCCAGTGACGAGGTGATGGGCAAGCTGTATGCGCTGGAGGCGATGCCGGCCAAGATCGACCGCATTCGTACGCGGATCTGGACCAGTATCAAGGCAGGCAACTGAAAGGGGGCCGCTTTGCGGCCCTTCGCGGGCAAGTCGGATCGCCGCACCGCCGCTCCCACAGGAAATCACTGCACCTGAAGGTTGTGAAATACTTGTGGGAGCGGCGGTGCGGCGATCCGACTTGCCCGCGAAGGGCTGCAAAGCAGCCCCAACTCCGCAATCAGTGGTGTTCGCGGGTAGCGCGGAACTTGATGTCTGGCCAGCGCTCTTCCATCAGCGCCAGGTTGACCCGGGTCGGCGCCAGGTAGGTCAGGTGACCGCCACCGTCGATGGCCAGGTTTTCCATGGCCTTGTTCTGGAATTCCTCAAGCTTCTTCTTGTCGTCGCAAGCGATCCAGCGGGCCGACCACACGGTGATCGGCTCGTAGGCGCACTCCACCTTGTACTCTTCCTTCAGGCGGCTGGCGACCACGTCGAACTGCAGCACACCGACCGCACCGAGGATGATGTCGTTGCTGCGCTCCGGGAAGAACACCTGGGTCGCGCCTTCTTCGGCCAGCTGCTGCAGGCCCTGACGCAGCTGCTTGGATTTCAGCGGGTCCTTCAGGCGCACGCGGCGGAACAGCTCCGGGGCGAAGTGCGGGATACCGGTGAAGCCCAGCGCTTCGCCTTCGGTGAAGGTGTCGCCGATCTGGATGGTGCCGTGGTTGTGCAGGCCGATGATGTCGCCGGCATAGGCCTCTTCCAGTTGCTCACGCTCGGAAGAGAAGAAGGTCAGCGCATCGCCGATGCGCAGGTCCTTGTTCAGGCGTACGTGGCGCATCTTCATGCCCTTCTCGTACTTGCCCGAGCAGATACGCATGAAGGCGATACGGTCGCGGTGTTTCGGGTCCATGTTCGCCTGGATCTTGAACACGAAACCGCTGAACTTCTCTTCCACAGGCTCGACGGTCCGCTCGTGGGCCGCGCGGCTCAGCGGGCGCGGTGCCCAGTCGACGACGGCATCGAGCACGTGGTCGACACCAAAGTTGCCCAGCGCGGTACCGAAGAACACCGGGGTGAGCTGGCCGTTGATGAACTCGTCCTGGTCGAACTCGTGGCAGGCGCCCTGCACCAGCTCCAGCTGCTCGACGAACGAGTCGTACTGGTCACCCAGGTGCGCGCGGGCCTCGTCGGAGTCCAGCTTCTGGATGATCTTGGCTTCGGTGCGCTCGTGGCCGTGGCCCGGGGTGTAGACGATGATGTAGTCGCCGGTCAGGTGATACACGCCCTTGAAGTCGCGGTAGCAACCGATCGGCCAGGTGATTGGCGCGGCCTTGATCTTCAGCACCGCTTCGATCTCGTCGAGCAGTTCGATCGGGTCGCGGATGTCACGGTCGAGTTTGTTGATGAAGCTGACGATCGGCGTGTCGCGCAGGCGGCACACGTCCATCAGGGCGATGGTCCGTGGCTCTACACCTTTACCGCCGTCGAGCACCATCAGCGCCGAGTCCACTGCGGTCAGGGTGCGGTAGGTGTCTTCCGAGAAGTCTTCGTGGCCGGGGGTGTCGAGCAGGTTGATCATGTGCTCGCGGTACGGGAACTGCATCACCGAGGTGGTGATGGAGATGCCGCGCTGCTTCTCCATTTCCATCCAGTCGGAGGTGGCGTGGCGGTCGGACTTGCGCGACTTCACGGTACCGGCGACGGCAATGGCCTTGCCCATCAGCAGGAGCTTCTCGGTGATGGTGGTCTTACCGGCGTCGGGGTGGGAAATGATTGCGAAAGTGCGGCGCTTCGCGACTTCGGCGGCCTGGTTGGTCATGGGAAATCGCCTGACTGGGGGATTCAAAAAGGGGCGATATCATACCTGAAGTTGGGCCTGGACCAAAATCTGCTGCAATGAGTGGTTGCAGGCCTGGCCTCTTCACTAGCAAGGCCGCGCCCGCAGGGATCGCACCGCATTGAAACCTGTGCAGCACCTGTGGGAGCGGGCTTGCCCGCGAAGAGGCCGGCGCAGGCAAAACAAATTTCGCAGGTAATCGCTTTATCTCGACAAATGGCCACAGGGTAGTTACTTCAACGCCTGCAGCGTATTAAACCACTGTTTTTTCTTGCCAATATCATTAACAGCCAGTGATTAACGCTGGCCAAATGCCGCCTCAGATGGGAACCTTTACGCCCACGGAGACGTCCACTCCCCTGCAACCCGCTTCGGTTGGGGACTGGTTTCATCAGCATTTTCGGGCCCGACGGGGTTCGGCTCATGGCCTGAACGCAGCCTTCAGCTGCCTCACGCTGCTACTCGCGAACACACCACCCGCCGCCAGGATTGGCCGGCTACCAAGAAGTGTGCTCGCCGACAACACAAGGAGTCCGCCTGTGGCTACACGCTACGGAAAAGGGCTGTTGGGATGCGCCACCGTGCTCGTCATCCTGGCCCTGCTGATCCACTGGATCGGCATCGACACGATCGCGCGTTATCGCGACGATCTTGGGTTCTACCTGCAAGCGCACCTGGTCCTGGTGCTGGCTTCGATGGCGGCGGCGCTGGCCGTGGGCATCCCCGCCGGCATAGCCTTGAGTCGACCGCACCGGGTCGACAAAGCCGAGCGCTTCATGCAGTTCTTCAACGTTGGCAACACCATTCCCCCCCTGGCCGTTCTGGCCATCGCCCTGAGTATCCTGGGCATCGGCGCCGGGCCTGCGATCTTCGCGCTGTTCCTCGCCTCCCTCCTGCCCATCGTGCGCAACACCTACGAGGGCCTGAAAAACGTCCCCGCCTCGCTCAAGGAAGCCGCCACCGGCATCGGCATGACCCCGCGCCAGCAACTCTGGCAGGTGGAGTTGCCCAACGCCGTGCCGATCATCGTCGGCGGTGTGCGTGTGGCCCTTGCGCTGAACGTCGGCACCGCACCGCTGGCCTTCCTGATCGGCGCCAACAGCCTGGGCAGCCTGATCTTCCCCGGCATCGCCCTGAACAACCAGCCACAGCTGCTGCTCGGCGCCGCCTGCACCGCCCTGCTGGCGCTGGTACTCGACGCGGCGGTGAGTTTCTCCAGCAAGCGCTGGCTGGAACGTGGCCTGGCTGGATAACGAGAGGGAACGTATGAACAAGAGAATCGCCTTGCTGCTGGGCGCGGCCCTGCTGTTCGCAGGATTTGCCCAGGCAGCGGAAAAACCGCTGATCCGCATCGGCGCGCGGGTGTTCACCGAACAGACCGTGCTCGCCGAAATCACCGCGCAATACCTGCGTGCCAATGGCTTCGACGTGCGCGTCACCAGCGGCCTTGGCAGCAGCATCGCGCGCCAGGCCCAGGAAACCGGGCAGCTCGACCTGATGTGGGAGTACACCGGCGTGTCGCTGGTGTCGTACAACCATATCGACGAGCGTATGCCCAGTGCCGAAGCCACCTACGCCAAGGTCAAGGAGCTGGACGCGAAGAAGGACCTGATCTGGCTCACCCCGTCGAAATTCAGCAACACCTACGCGCTTGGCCTGCCCAAGCAGGTCGCCGAAGCTTATCCACAGATCAATACGATCAGCGACCTCAACCAGGTGCTGCGTGACGAAAACCAGCGCAACCACCTGGTGGCTCTGGACACCGAGTTCGCCAACCGCCCGGATGGCCTGATCGGCCTGAAGCAGATGTACGACCTGCAAGTGGGCCGCGCCAACATCCGCCAGATGGATGCCGGCCTGGTCTACACCGCCATGCACAACAACCAGGTGTTCGCAGGCCTTGTGTATACCACCGACGGCCGCCTGAGCGCGTTCAACCTCAAGCTGCTGGAAGACGACAAGCACTACTTCCCCGACTACACCGCTGCCCCGGTGGTGCGCAAGCAGGTGCTCGACGCCCACCCGAAACTGGTCGGCCTGCTCAAGCCACTGGCCGAGCAGCTCGATGACGAAACCATGCGCCAGCTCAATGCCAAGGTCGACGTCGAACACCAGAACCCGACCACGGTGGCCGCCACCTTCCTGCGTGAGCACCCTATGCCTAGCGAGGTACAGCCATGAGCCTGCTCGACACATTCGCCCACCTCGACTGGGCCCAGGTGCTGCAGCTGACCTGGCAGCACATCATGCTGGTTGGCGTGGCGGTGAGCCTGGCGATCATCGTCGGCGTGCCACTGGGCATCCTGATGACCCGCTTCCCGGCCGTCGCAGGCCCACTGCAGGCCAGCGCCACGGTGTTGCTGACCATCCCTTCCATCGCCCTGTTCGGCCTGCTGCTACCGTTCTACTCCAAGTTCGGCCAGGGCCTCGGCCCGCTGCCGGCGATCACTGCGGTGTTCCTTTATTCACTGCTGCCGATCCTGCGCAACACCTACCTGGCCCTGACCAACGTCGAGCCCGGCATCCGTGAAGCGGCGCGCGGTATCGGCATGACCTTCGGCCAGCGCCTGCGCATGGTCGAGCTGCCCATCGCGGTGCCGGTGATCCTCGCCGGCGTGCGTACCGCCGTGGTGATGAACATCGGCGTCATGACCATTGCCGCCACCATCGGCGCTGGCGGCCTGGGCGTGCTCATCCTCACCTCCATCAGCCGCAGCGACATGTCGATGCTGCTGGTCGGCGCCGTACTGGTCAGCCTGCTGGCGATCATCGCCGACCTGCTCCTGCAAACCCTGCAACGTGCCCTGACTCCAGAAGGACTGCGCTCATGATCGAATTGAAGAACCTCAGCAAAACCTTCAACGTCAACGGCAAGGACGTCAAAGCCGTCGACTCGGTAAGCCTCACCGTCAACGAAGGTGAAATCTGCGTGTTCCTCGGCCCATCGGGCTGTGGCAAGAGCACCACGCTGAAGATGATCAACCGCCTGATCACGCCCACCTCCGGCCAGGTGTTCATCAATGGCGAGGACACCAGCGCGCTGGACGAAGTGACCCTGCGCCGGCACATCGGCTACGTGATCCAGCAGATCGGCCTGTTCCCCAACATGACCATCGAGGAGAACATCACCGTGGTCCCGCGCCTGCTCGGCTGGGACAAGCAGAAGTGCCACGAGCGCGCCCGTGAGCTGATGCACATGATCAAGCTCGAGCCCAAGCAGTACCTGCAGCGCTACCCGCGCGAGCTGTCCGGTGGCCAGCAGCAACGCATCGGGGTGATCCGCGCGCTGGCGGCGGAAGCACCGGTGCTGCTGATGGACGAGCCGTTCGGCGCGGTCGACCCGATCAACCGCGAAATGATCCAGAACGAGTTCTTCGAGATGCAGCGGGCGCTGAACAAGACCGTGATCATGGTCAGCCACGACATCGACGAGGCGATCAAGCTGGGCGACAAGATCGCCATCTTCCGCGCTGGCAAGTTGCTGCAGCTGGACCACCCGGATACCTTGCTGGCGCACCCGGTGGATGACTTCGTGAGCAACTTCGTCGGCCAGGACAGTACGCTGAAACGCCTGCTGCTGGTGCGCGCCGAGGATGCGGCGGACAACGCGCCGTCGGTGAGCCCCGAGACGCCGGTGAGCGATGCGCTGGAGCTGCTCGATGAGCACGACCGCCGTTACGTGGTGGTGACCGACGGGCAGAACAAGGCGCTGGGCTATGTGCGCCGGCGCGACATGCACCGCCAGCAAGGCACCTGCGGCGACTTCCTGCGGCCGTTCAATGCCACGGCGTCGCATGATGAGCATCTGCGCATCCTGCTGTCGCGGATGTACGAGTTCAACCGGGCGTGGTTGCCGGTGCTGGATGCCGAGCAGGTGTTCCTGGGCGAGGTCACTCAGGAGTCGATTGCGGCTTACCTGAGCTCGGGGCGTTCGCGCGGGGCCAAGTCCAGCATTGTTTCGCCGGCCGAGGCGGTGGCTTCTTGATTGCTGGGGGCGCTTTGCGCCCCTTTCGCGACACAAGGCCGCTCCTACAGGGAAACGCGATCCCCTGTAGGAGCGGCCTTGTGTCGCGAAAGGGCCGCAAAGCGGCCCCAACAATCTCCAGTCAGAACCCTACGCTGGCCTGTACATAGAAGGTCCGCGGCTCACCCACATAGATGCCGGCATTGTTGTCGCTGGAGCGGGTGAAATACTGCTTGTCGAACAGGTTCTTCACCCCCGCCGCCAGCTTCAGGTTGGACATGTCCGCTCCAAACTCATACCCACCACGGGCATGCCAGGTCACGTAGCCCGGAATGTCGCCATACTGCCCATCAGCACTCGGCTCGGTAATGTAATCGCCATTGAAACTGCCATCGGCATTGATCCCGGTCCCTGGCGCACGCTGCTTGGACTGGGCATAGGCATCCAGATTCCAGGTCCAGCGATTGATCGCATAACGCACCCCGGCAGTGGCCACCTGCCTCGAATAGAACGGCAGGTCACGGCCCTTGAAGCCCGGGATATCCCCTTCATACGTCGCGCGGGTATAGGTGTAGCCACCGCTCACCGACAGCCCTTCCAGGCGCGGGTCCAGCCCGGCCAGGTCGTAACGCACGGAGGCCTCGATACCTTGGTGCTTGGTCGCACCGAGGTTGGTCCAGCCCACATCGTTGCTGATGTACTGCAACTCGTCATCGAAGTCGATGTAGAACGCTGTCAGCTCACCGGCGAAACCGCCGTTGTCATAGCGCGTACCAAGCTCGTAGGTCTTGGCCTTCTCCGGCTCCAGGCCATTGGCCGTGCTGTTGCCGGTGCCGCCCTGGCCCAGCTGGAAGTACTGCAGGCTGCCGAACGAGGTCTCGTAGTTGGCGAACACCTTCCAGGCATCGGAGATGTGGTACATCACGCTCAGCGCCGGCAGCGGCTCGTTGCTGGTGATGCTGCGGTTCTTTTCCGGTACCGGCTTGCCATTGGTGCCGAGCACCGGGCGGTCGCGCCAGTCGGTATTGATGTGCTCGAAGCGGATGCCCGGGGTGATGGTCCAGTTGCCGACATCGATCTTGTCGTCGATGTAGTAGGCGCTGGCTTCGGTGCCGCCGCTACGGTCTTGGAACACGTGGCCATCGGAAGTCGGCGTGGGCGTCGGTACGTTGTCGATCAGCGCCAGACGGGTCGACTGCTCGCGCATGGCTTCTTTCAGGTAGCGATAACCGACGCTGACTTCCTGGGTGGTGGGGCCGGCGAAGAAGATCCGCGACACCCGTGGCTCGATGGCGAAGGTATGGTAGTTGCGCGGGTAAGACGACAGGGTCTTCATGTCACGCGCGGCGATGGCGCTGCCACGGAAGCTGTCGGTGTAATAGGTCAGCACTTCGAACTGGGTGGCATCGTCGAGCTGGCGCTGCCACTTGAACGACACGTCCTTGCGCCGGCCGGCGAAGTAGTCGTAGTCGCGCAGCGACTGGTACGGGTTGCTGTCGTACTGGGCCTGGGTCAGGCCGCCGGGCATGTCGGCACGGCCATCGTAGTAGTGAAAGTTGAGCCAGAACTCATCAACGTCGGTCGGCGCCCAGTGAGTCTTGAGGATGACGTCGTCGATGTCGTTGCCATTGTTGCTTTCGCGATAGCCATTGCCGTTCACGCCGGTGTACAGCAAGGCCACGCCCATGCCGTTGTCGGCAGTACCGCCGACGAAGGCAGACTCGGTGTGTTTCCAGCCGCCGTGCTGGGAAGTTTCCAGCGTGGTGGACAGTTCAGCCGAAGCCTTTTCGGGAATCGCGCGGGTGACGAAGTTGATCACCCCGCCGACGTTCTGCGGGCCATAGCGCACCGAGCCTGCACCGCGCACCACATCAATGCTGTCGAGGTTACCCGAGGAGATCGGTGCCATCGACAGCTGCGGCTGGCCATACGGCGCAAAAGCCGCAGGAATGCCATCGATCAGCACGGTCGAGCGCGGCGACAGGCGCGAGGTCAGGCCACGCACGCCAACGTTCAGCGACAGGTCACTGCCACCGGTACCGTTGCTGTCCTGCACCTGTACGCCAGGGATACCGCGCAGCACGTCGCGCACGTTCATCGCACCCTTCTCCACCATCGCCTCGCGGCGCACCACGGTGCGCGCGCCCGGGTGGTTCTGCACCACGGCCTGGTCGGCATCGCCAAGCCAGTCACCGACCACCTTCACGTCGGTGGGCGCCAGCTCCAGGCTGCCGGTGGTGAGCGTGCCGGCCGGCTGGGCCGGCTTCACCACTACCGTGTCTTCGGACTTCTCATAGGTCAGCCCGCTGCCCTGCAGCAATTGCTGCAGGGCTTGCTCGGGCGCCAGGTTGCCGGACACTGCCGGGGCCTGCTTGCCGGCTACCAGTTCAGGGCTGAAGAACAGTTGCAGATTGGTCTGCTGGCCAAGTTGGCTCAGCGCCGAGGCCAATGGTTGGGCCTGGATCTGGATCGCACTGCCGGCCTGCTCGGCCTGGGCGTTGACGGCTGCGGTGCTGACCGCCAGGGCCAGCGCCAGTGCGCTCAGGCGTGGAAAAGGTTTGTTGTTGTTCACGTCGTCGAAACATCCTGAAGAAGGAATAAACGCCAACTGCATGCAAATCGAAATGCTTGGCAGTTGCAGCTGGCGGGGAAGACGAACGAGCGGAAAAAAACCTGAATCTATTTCGCGATTATTTCGCGGGAGCCGTCTTCGTGGGCCTTGATCGCCACTGGCAGGATGCTCGGCAAGGCGCGCAGCAGAGCGTCTGTGTCGTCGATGCTGAAGGTGCTGGACAGGCGCATCTGGGCAACCTTGCCAGGTGCCACGCGCAGTGGCTGAGCACGGTAGCGCGACACTTCGGCCACCACTTCGGCAAGGCTGGCGTTGTCGAACACCAGCTTGCCCTGGCGCCAGGCAGTCAGTGTGGCGGCGTTGACCGCATAAGGCGCGGCAACCTGGCCGTGCGCATCAATGTAAGAGCCCTGGCCTGCGCCCAGCTGTGCCAACGAAGTATCGCTGCCCTGAACACGCACCGAGCCCTGCTCGACCGCCACCCGGGTAGCGGCCGGGTCCAGGCGCACATCGAAGCGGGTGCCGGTCACGGTCACGTTGCCTTGGGCGGTCTGGACCACGAACGGGCGGCTGCTGTCGTGGGCGACGATGAACATCGCCTCACCTGCGTTCAACTGAATGTGTCGGCGGCCTGGGCTGAAATCGACTTGCAGCTGGGTGGCGCCGTTGAGCTCAAGGTGCGAGCCATCTGGCAGCTCGACCTGGCGACGCTCGCCGAGGGCAGTCTGCAGGCTGCCCTGGTGATTGAGTTGCTGGTAGTGCCAGCCCGTCCAGCCCAGCCCCAGCGCCACCAGCGCCACACAAGCCGCCAGCGCCTGGCGCAACAGGCGCCGCCGCGGCAACTGGCGCACCGGGTCCGGCTCGCACAGCGCTTCGAGGCGCTGGCGCGGGATCAACTCTGCCGCGCTCCACACCGCGGCCAAGGCATCGTACTCGGCACGATGGCTGGGGTGGGCGGCAAGCCACGCACGTAGCTGCTTTTGCAGCGCGGCATCGCGCGGCGCGTCCTGCATGCGGACGAACCATGCGGCCGCCTGCTCACGGACGGTCTCGGAACCGTGCTGTTTCATGGGAAAGGTCTCCTGACTCATCATGCCGACACATCCAGGTGCTCACGCAGATGCCGGAGCGTGCGAATCATATACTTTTCGACCATGTTCTTGGTCAAACCCATGCGCTCGGCGATCTCGGCCTGGCTCAGCCCTTCGAGCTTCTGCCAGATGAACACCCGGCGGCAGTTCAGCGGCAACTCGGCCAGCGCCCGCTCGACGCTGTCGGCCAGTTCCAGGGCGTGTACGTAGGCTTCCGGATCGTCGCTGGCGGCCACGCCTTCGTCGAAGGCTTCCAGCGCCAGCGCCTGCCGCCGGTCCTCACGGCGGAAACCGTCCACGGCGATGTTGCGGGCGGTCTGGTGAAGGTAGGCACGTGGCTGCTCGACCTGCTCGCGCGGGTTTTCCAGCACCCTTACAAAGGCATCGTGGGTGAGGTCCTCGGCCTGCTGACGACTGCGCAGCTTGCGCGTCCAGGTGCCGATCAGCTCATGGTAGTGGTCGAGGAAGCCTTTGTGTCCGGACACGTTCGGGGTCGTCAGGGAGGCGGATGAGGGTGCGAATAGTAATGTTTCTCATCAAAACCAGCAAATCCGCCAGTCGGTAACAAAAAATTTATGACTGATTTCATGTACGCGAGTACCAGGAAATGTGGCCATAAATATGAACACCTCTAGCCCCTTTGCGGGTAAACCCGCTCCCACAGAAAATGTAAAAACCCTGTGGGAGCGGGTTTACCCGCGAAGGGGCCAACACGCTCCATTCCACAATTTTTTACGCTTGAAACACTGTGGGGAACATCAGGCGGTCATGTGAGTCGGTTATTCAACGGGTAGGGTGCCGATCCACGACGATCGCACCCGGATTGCCTGTTGATTCTGCATTCTTCACGCCCTAAAGTGCGCGCCGAACGTCCATGCTGGAAACGATCCATCCGGCTCAAGTACTGAGTAGGCGAACCAAAGTGGGGATACGGAGGACGTTCAGTTTGCAGCCACTTAATCTTTCAGTTTGCCCATGGAGTCCCTGAGCATGTCGATCCAGGTCGAAGACTATTTCGCGCGTGACACCTTCCAGAAAATGAAGGCGTTCGCCGACAAGCAGGAAACCCCGTTCGTACTTATCGACACCCAGATGATCAGCCAGGCCTATGACGACCTGCGCGCCGGTTTCGAGTTCGCCAAGGTGTACTACGCGGTCAAGGCCAACCCGGCCGTCGAGATCATCGACCTGCTCAAAGAGAAAGGTTCGAGCTTCGACATCGCCTCGATCTACGAACTGGACAAGGTCCTGGGTCGTGGTGTCAGCGCCGACCGCATCAGCTACGGCAACACCATCAAGAAGTCCAAGGACATCCGCTACTTCTACGAGAAGGGCGTGCGCCTGTACGCCACCGACTCGGAAGCCGACCTGCGCAACATCGCCAAGGCCGCGCCGGGCTCGAAGGTGTACGTGCGTATCCTCACCGAAGGCTCGACCACTGCCGACTGGCCTCTGTCGCGCAAGTTCGGCTGCCAGACCGACATGGCCATGGACCTGCTGATCCTTGCCCGTGACCTGGGCCTGGTGCCATACGGCATCTCCTTCCACGTTGGCTCCCAGCAGCGCGACATCAGCGTATGGGACGCGGCCATCGCCAAGGTCAAGGTGATCTTCGAGCGCCTGAAAGAAGAAGACGGCATCGAGCTGAAGCTGATCAACATGGGTGGCGGCTTCCCGGCCAACTACATCACCCGTACCAACAGCCTCGAGACCTACGCCGAAGAGATCATCCGCTTCCTCAAGGAAGACTTCGGTGACGACCTGCCGGAAATCATCCTCGAACCAGGCCGTTCGCTGATCGCCAACGCCGGTATCCTGGTCAGTGAAGTGGTGCTGGTCGCGCGCAAGTCGCGCACCGCTGTCGAGCGCTGGATCTACACCGACGTGGGCAAGTTCTCCGGCCTGATCGAAACCATGGACGAAGCCATCAAGTTCCCGATCTGGACCGAGAAAAAAGGCGAAGCCGAAGAAGTGGTCATCGCCGGCCCGACCTGTGACAGCGCCGACATCATGTACGAGAACTACAAGTACGGCCTGCCGCTGAACCTGGCCATCGGTGACCGCCTGTACTGGCTGTCGACAGGCGCCTACACCACCAGCTACAGCGCTGTGGAATTCAACGGCTTCCCGCCGCTGAAGGCTTACTACCTGTAACGCGAAACGGGGCCGAAAGGCCCCGTTTTCGTTTGTGCTCTGCTTAAAGCCTCTGTACCCCCTGTAGGAGCGGCCTTGTGTCGCGAAAGGGCTGCGAAGCAGCCCCAGGATCTCAGCTTAAAGTCACAAATTGCCGGTGCTGCTTCGCAGCCCATTCGCGACACAAGGCCGCTCCTACGCCTGACGGTGTCAACCGGTCAGAATGGAGCGGTCTTCGCGCCTTTCGATCTCTTCGGCATACCGCGCCACGAAGGCCATCAACACCGGCCCCGCGCCCTGCAAGGTAACCAACGCAGCGCGCAGGAAGTTCATGTTCCCCTCTACTCTCGCCTGCTCTAGCCACTGCCCAGCCTCGGCCAGTTGCCCACGCTCAACCAGCACCATCGCCAGGCTGAACATCCCGCGAAAATCCCCCGCCTCGGCCGAACGCCTATACCAACGTACCGCCCGCACCGGGCTCGGCGCGGTGGCGATGCCATGCTCCAGGTAGCGCCCATACAGGTTCATCGACTTGGCATGGCCCATTTGCGCGGCCTTCTCGTAACAGGTCAGCGCCTGGGCCTGATTGGCCGGCAGCCCGCGCCCGGTGGCCAGCAGGTTGCCCAGGTTGTACATCCCCCAATCCAGCCCGGCGTCAGCCGCCAGAGCATAGTGAATGGCCGACTGCGCCAGGTTCACCTCGCCACCCCAACCATGTTCCAGGCAACGACCGAGCATGTTGTGCGCCATGGCACTGCCGCCCTGTGCGGCAATACCGAACCAGCGCCGGGCAACATCGGCATCCTGCTCGATGCCACGGCCATCGAGCAAAATCTGCCCGAGCAGCAACTGCGCCTCGACCATGCCCTCCCCCGCCGCCGCCAGAATCGCCTGGGCCGCCTTGCCGGGGCTGTGTTCCAGCATGGCCTGCAGGCCGGCAGCATCCACCACTTCTTCACGACGCAGTTGATAAGACATGGCTCAGACCTCGGCCCAGCGGCGCAGCAGGTTATGGTAGGTACCGGTCAGTTGCAGCAACGACGGATGGTCCGGCACGTCGGCAGTGAGTTGCTGGATGGCATTGTCCATCTCGAACAGCAGTGCCCGCTGGCTGTCCTCGCGCACCAGGCTCTGGGTCCAGAAGAACGCTGCGTAACGCACGCCACGGGTCACCGGGTTGACCTTGTGCAGGCTGGTGCCGGGGTAAAGCACCAGATCACCGGCTGCCAGCTTGACCTGTTGCACACCATAGGTGTCCTGGATCACCAGCTCGCCGCCATCGTAGCTGTCCGGGTCGCTGAGGAACAGCGTCGAAGACAGGTCGGTGCGCACTCGCTCCGCACTGCCCTTGGGCTGGCGCAGGGCATTGTCGATGTGGAAACCGAAATTGCCGCCCTCGCGGTAGCAGTTGATCAGAGGCGGGAACACCTTGTGCGGCAAAGCCGCCGACATGAACCGCGGGGTTTGCCACAAGCGGTCGATCAACGCGCTGCCAATTTCCTTGGCCAGCGGGTGCCCTTCCGGCAACTGCAGGTTGTGCTTGGCCTTCGCCGACTGGTAACCGGCAGTGACCTTGCCGTCGGCCCAGTCGGTCTGCTCCAGCGCCTCGCGGATACGGGCCAGTTCATCGGTGTCGAACAACCCTGGAATATGAAGCAGCATGGCGGCGGCACCGTTAAGATCTGTAAAGGCGTCAATGATATTGATTCCCTTTTACGCTACACAAGCCCTGCTTGTGCCTTAGACGATTCAGCGTCAGTAAAACGTAAAGAGAATTTGTAAAGATTGTAAATTCTTAGCGAATGGTAACGAGTCTCAATTGTGCCTTACAAATCCTTACATTAACATCCGCGGCCTTAACACCCTTGGGGAAGGCCTACAACAATGCGTCACGTACCATCTGCAGTGAGCTCACCACGCCTGATCGTCTCGGCCATCGGGGTCGCCCTGAGCGCTTCCGGCGCCTACGCCGCCGACCCGGCCACCAGCAATGCCGTCACCCTCGACGCTACCAGCGTCAATGGCAAGGCAGAGCAGGCCAGCACCGATTACAAGGTCGAAAAGGCCTCCTCGCAGAAGTACACCGCACCGTTGGTGGACACCCCGCGTTCGGTCACCGTAATCCCGCAGCAAGTGATCAAGGACACCAATGCCCTGACCCTGCAGGACGCCCTGCGCACCGTACCTGGCATCACCTTCGGTGCCGGTGAAGGCGGTAACCCGCAAGGCGACCGCCCGTTCATCCGCGGCTTCGACGCCCAGGGCGACACCTACCTGGACGGCGTGCGCGACACCGGCGCCCAGACCCGCGAAATTTTCGCCATCGAATCCGTTGAAGTGGCCAAGGGCCCGAACTCGGCCATCGGCGGCCGTGGCGCCGCCGGCGGCACCATCAACCTGGTGAGCAAGCGCGCACACCTGGGCAACTCGCTCGACGGCGCCTGGACCTGGGGCAGCGACCAGACCCAGCGCTACACCTTCGATGGCAACTACCAGTTCAGCGACACCGTTGCCGGCCGCCTGAACCTGATGACCCACGAAAGCAACGTCGCCGGCCGCGACAAGGTCAACTACGACCGCTGGGGTATTGCCCCATCGCTGGCCTTCGGCCTGGGCACCGCGACCCGCGTCAACCTCGACTACTACCACCTGGAAAGTGACGACCTGCCAGACTCGGGCATTCCGTACAGCATCCCGACTGCTGGCAGCGCCGCGCGTACCTCTGCTCACCCGAGCAAGCCAAACGACGGTGGCGACAGCGACAACTTCTACGGCCTGACCGACCGCGACTTCCGCAAGAGCCGCGTCGATATCGCCACGTTCGCCATCGAGCACGACCTGACCGACTCGCTGACCATCAAGAACACCTTCCGTCACGGCAACAGCATGCAGGACTACATCCTGACCCAGCCCGACGACAGCAAGGGTAACGTCAACAATGGCAGCGTCTGGCGCCGCGCCAACACCCGCGTTGGCAACACCGCCACCACCACCAACCAGACCGACCTGTATGGTGATTTCTACCTGGGCGGCATGAAGAACAGCTTCTCCACCGGTATCGAGCTGAGCCGTGAAGAAAGCGACCGTGAAACCTACGACGTCGACACCAACACCAAAGGTTCGACTGCAACCACCTGCAACCCTGGCTTGATCGGTGCCAACAGCGGCTACAACTGCACTTCGCTGGGCAACCCGAACCCGGATGATCCGTGGAACGGTGCCATCTCGCGCAACTACGCTGGCACCAACACCAAGAGCAACACCCGGGCCATCTACGTGTTCGATACCCTCGAACTGTCGCCACAGTGGCTGCTGAACATGGGCCTGCGCTACGACCACTTCGACACTCAGTACCGTGGCTACAACGCCAACGGCAGCACTGCGGTGAACAGCAAGGGCATCGCCTCCAAAGGCAAGGACACCAGCGAGTTCGTCACCGGCCAGCTGGGCCTGGTATGGAAGCCGGCCGACAACGGCAGCATCTACGTTTCCTACGCCACCTCCGCCACCCCACCCGGTGCGATGCTCGGTGAAGGCATGGAAGGCAACCCCCTGGGTAACACCACCGATCGCAGCGGCAACCTGCTGAGCAGCGACATGGAGCCGGAAGAAACCACCAACTACGAAATCGGCACCAAGTGGGACCTGCTCAACGAGCGCCTGTCCCTGGCCGCTGCGCTGTTCCGCACCGAGAAGGAAAATGCCCGCGTCCAGGTGAACACCACCACCTACGAAAACGTCGGCGAAACCCGCGTGCAGGGCATCGAGCTGTCGGCCAGCGGCAAGATCACCGACAAGTGGCAGGTATTCGCCGGCTACACCTACATGGAAGCGCGCCAGATCGACGGCGGCCCGCTGGGCAAGGCCAACGATGGCAACCAGCTGCCGAATACGCCGAACAACAGCGCCAGCCTGTGGACAACCTACTCGATCACGCCGAAGCTGACCGTCGGTGGCGGCGCCTTCTATGTGGATGACGTGTACGGCAGCGTGGCCAACACCACCATGGTCGACAGCTACGTACGCTACGACGCCATGGCCGCCTACAAGCTGACCAAGAACGTCGACCTGCAGCTGAACGTGCAGAACCTGACCAACGAGGTGTATTACGACAAGGCCTTCTCCACCCACTTCGCCAACCAGGCGGCCGGGCGGACGGCATTGCTGACCACCAGCGTCCACTTCTAACGAAACACCGCCGAGCCCCGTTCATACCTGTGAGCGGGGCTTTTGCGTATCAAGGCATAATGCACGCCGCGCGGTCTGTGGCAGCTACACAAGGTGAGAGATGTGGTGAAGAAGACGCTGTTCCAACTGCACTGGTTCTTTGGCATCACCGCTGGCCTGGTGCTGGCCTTGATGGGCATCACCGGGGCGCTGTACTCGTTCCAGGAAGAGCTGCTGCGCGCCTTCAACGCCGATGTGCTCAAGGTCGAGGTGCGTGCCGAGGGCGTGCTGCCACCGGGTGAGCTGGTGCGCCGGGTCGAAGCCGAGCAAGGCGACAAGGTGTCGATGCTGTGGGTGGACGTACGCGAAGGCAACGCCGCGCGGGTGTTCTTCACCCCGCCACCGGGTGAACGCCGCGGCGCGCTGCGCTACGCCGACCCGTACACCGGCGAGCTCAAGGGCGAGGCGGCCGGGCAGGGCTTCTTCAACCTGATGCTGACCCTGCACCGCTTCCTGGCCATGGGCGATACGGGCCGGCAGATCACCGGTGCCTGTACCCTGATGCTGGTGTTCTTCTGCCTGTCCGGCCTGTACCTGCGCTGGCCGCGCAAGGCCCTGAACTGGCGCACCTGGCTGACCCTCGACTGGGCCAAGAAAGGCCGCGCCTTCAATTGGGACCTGCACGCCGTGGCCGGTACCTGGTGCCTGCTGTTCTACCTCCTGTTCGCACTGACCGGGCTGTTCTGGTCCTACGAATGGTACCGTTCGGGCCTGAACAAACTGCTGTCTGACGAACCCACTGCCGGGCAGCAGCAGAAGCGTGGCGAAGGCCGTGGCCGCCATGGGCCACCCAAGGTCGACAAGAATGCGCCGCCACTGGTGGTCGACTACGACGCCATCTGGGCCAACCTCAAGGACGTTGCCGGCCCGAGCCTGGCCATGTACAACCTGCGCCTGCCACCTGCGGGCGGCCAGCCGGCCAACCTGTTCTACCTGCTCGAAGACGCCGCTCACCCACGCGCGTTCAACACCCTGGTGCTCGACCCGGCAACTGGCCAGGTCAAGAGCCAGGACCGCTACACCGACAAGTCCTTCAAGGCGCAGCTGCTGCAGAGCGTCTACGCCCTGCACGTCGGCGAATACTTCGGCCTGCCGGGGCGCATCATCGTCACCATCGCCAGCCTGACCATGCCGCTGTTCTTCGTCACCGGCTGGCTGCTGTACCTCGACCGCCGACGCAAGAAGCGCCAGGTACGCGCCGCCCGCAGCAACGTCGACGGCAACCAGGCCAGAGGCGACAGCTGGCTGATCGGCTTCGCCAGCCAGAGCGGCCTTGCCGAACAACTGGCCTGGCAGAGCGCCGGGCAGTTGCAGGCCGCCGGCTTGCCTGTACAGGTACGCGCCCTGGCCGATCTGGGCGAAGAGGACTTGCGCCAGACCCGCCGTGCCCTGTTCGTGGTCAGCACCTTCGGCGACGGTGAGGCGCCCGACAGTGCCCGTGGCTTCGAGCGCAAGGTCCTCGGCCAGCCGTGGGCGCTGAACAACCTCAGCTACGCCCTGCTCGCCCTGGGCGACCGCCAGTACCCGCACTTCTGTGGTTTTGCCCGGCGCCTGCAGGCCTGGCTGGGTGATCGTGGTGCCAGCAGCGCGTTCAGCCCCGTGGAAGTGGACAATGCCGACCAGGCCGCACTGCAGCAGTGGCAGCAGGAGCTGGCGCAACTGACCGGCGCTCAACCGGTAAGCGCCTGGCAGCCGCCGAGTTTCGGCAACTGGACGCTGGTGCAACGCGAACTGCTCAACCCAGGCAGCCAAGGTCAACCGGTCTACCTGCTGGGCCTGCGGCCTGAGCAACCGGCCAGCTGGGAAGCCGGTGACCTGGTGGAAATCCTGCCTCTCAACGGCCAGTCACGGATCGATGCGTTCCTCCACGGTATGGCACTGGACGCCAAGGCCAGCGTGCACGTCGACGGCCTGCAGGAAAGCTTGAGCCAGGCACTGGCTGGCCGCCAGCTGCCGAGCCGTCGCGATCATCTGCTTGGCTTGCAGCCGCAGGCATTGGTCGATGCGTTGGTGCCAATCGGCAGCCGCGAATACTCGATTGCCTCGATTGCCAGCGATGGCGTACTGGAACTGATCGTGCGCCAGGAGCGCCATGCCGATGGCAACCTCGGCCTGGGGTCCGGCTGGCTGACCGAGTACCTGCCACTCAATGGCACCTTGAACCTGCGCCTGCGCCGCAACAGTGGCTTCCACCTGCCCGAGGCCGCCGCCCCGATGATCCTGATCGGCAACGGCACCGGCCTGGCTGGCCTGCGCAGCCTGATCCGGGCCCGGATCAATGCGGGCGAGCAGCGCAACTGGTTGCTGTTCGGCGAGCGTAACCGGGCAAATGACCTGCTGTGTGGCGCCGAGCTGCAAGGCTGGCTCGACAACGGCGACCTGGCACGGCTGGACCTTGCGTTCTCGCGGGATCAGGCCGAAAAAGTGTATGTGCAGGATGTGTTGCTGCAGCACGCCGAGGAATTCAAGCGCTGGGTGGCGGACGGGGCTTGTGTGTATGTCTGCGGCAGCCTGCAAGGGATGGCTGCGGGGGTGGATGCGGCGCTCAATGGCATGCTCGGGGAAGACGCTGTGCAGCAGCTGATCGAGGATGGGCGGTATCGGCGGGATGTGTACTAAATAGCAGCACTGATCTTTGTGGGAGCGGCCTTGCGTCGCGAAAGGGCTGCAAAGCAGCCCCTGGATTTCAGCACATCTGCAAATATTGATGGGGCCGCTTTGCGGCCCTTTCGCGACGCAAGGCCGCTCCCACAATGGGCCAGTCTGGGTTCAATGCAGCTCGAAGGTATCGGCATCCAGGTTGGCCGGGAACTTGGTCCGGTAGGCCGCCAGTTCCACCGCACTCAACACCGCAGTAAACACCCCGTCCGCCTCCCCTGCACTGAGCAGGCTCTCACCCTGGAAGTCCAGCACCTGGCTGTCCCCGGAATAGGCAAAGCCCTTGCCATCGGTGCCCACTCGGTTCACTGCAGCCACATAGCACAGGTTCTCGATACCCCGCGCCGGCAGCAGCCGGTTCCAGTGCTGGCGGCGTGCCGCTGGCCAGTTGGCGGTGTACAGCAACAGGTCGGTGTCCTGGGCATCACAACTCCACACCGGGAAGCGCAGGTCGTAGCAGATCAGCGGGCGCACCCGCCACCCCTTGACCTCGAACTGCACCTGGCGCTCACCCGGGGTGTAGTGCTTGTGCTCACCCGCCATGCGGAACAGGTGGCGCTTGTCGTAGTGCAGGATCTCGCCATCCGGCCGCGCCCACAGCAAGCGGTTGCGGTGGCTGCCGTCGGCGGCCTGGATGATCACGCTGCCGGTAATCACGGCATCAATGCGCTTGGCCTGGGCCTTCAGCCATTTGTACGTCGGCCCGTTCTCGGGCTCGCAGAGGGTTTCCGACTGCATGGAAAAACCCGTGGTGAACATCTCCGGCAGGACCACCAGGTCGGCGCCACGGGCCTGGTCAAGCAGCACCTCGAAATGCGCGTAGTTGGCCTCACGGTCATGCCACGCCAAGGTGGTCTGGACCAGGGCGACTTTCAGGTTGGGCAGTGCACTCAGATCGCGCATAGTTTTTCCGCTGCCTGACGCAGCGTCTCCTCACGTTTGGCAAAGCACAGGCGCACCAGGCGTTGCTCGGGGATAGGTTGCTGGTAGAACACCGACACCGGAATGGTCGCCACACCGTGCTCGCGGGTGAGCCACAGGGCCATGTCGACATCGTTCAGGTCCGGGCGGATCTGCGAGTAGTCCACCAGCTGGAAATAGGTGCCCGCCGTGCGGGTAAAGCTGAAACGCGAGCTCTCCAGCAGGTCGCAGAACAGGTCGCGCTTGGCCTGGTAGAAAGCCGGCAGCTCATCGATGTGCTCCGGGTGCTCGGCCATGAAATCGGCCAATGCGCACTGCAGGGGCGTAACGCCACAGAAGTTGACGTACTGGTGCACCTTGCGCAGTTCGGCGCTCAAGGCCGGTGGGGCGATCACATAGCCGGTTTTCCAGCCGGTGACGTGGTAGGTCTTGCCGAACGAGCTGATGACGAACGCCCGCTGGTAGAGCTGCTCATGGGCCAGCACGCTGGCATGGCGCACGCCGTCATAGACCAGGTGCTCGTAGACTTCGTCGCTGATCAGGTAGATGTCGCGGTCGGCGATCAGCCGGGCCAGCTGCTCGAGGTCTTCACGGGTAATCAGCGCGCCACTGGGGTTGTGTGGCGAGTTGAGGATCACCATCCGCGTGCGCGGGCTCAGAGCATCGCTGAACTTCTGCCAGTCGATACGGAAGTCGCCGTCGCTCAGTTGCACATGCACACAACGCCCGCCCGCCAGCTCCACGGAGGGCTCGTAACTGTCGTAGCAGGGATCGAAGACGATCACCTCGTCACCGGGGTGGATCACCGCCTGGATGGCACAGAAGATCGCTTCGGTGGCGCCTGGGGTGATGGTCACTTCCTGGTCGGCATCGACTTGGGCGCCATACAGCCGGGCGACCTTGGCTGCCACCTGCTGGCGCAGGGCCGGCAGGCCGGTCATCGGCGAGTACTGGTTATGCCCGGCGGCCACGTGCCGGCCGACTGCATCGAGCAGCGCCTGCGGGCCGTTGAAGTCGGGGAAACCCTGGGACAGGTTGAGCGCGCCGGTCTGCACGGCGAGCTGGGACATGGTGGTGAAGATGGTCGTGCCGACATTCGGCAGTTTGCTGCGGATCATGGAGCCCTCTTTCCTGGGGTGTATCCGGCACGGGGTGGAGTCCGAGCATAGCGGATCGAGCGGTCAGGAAAAAGGTTGAAACAATAGGGGGATTGCGCTGGATCAAGAGGCCCATTCGCGGGTAAACCCGCTCCCACAGGTACTGCACTGAGCTCAGGAGCAGCGCTATCCCTGTGGGAGCGGGTTTACCCGCTAAGAAGTCGACTCGGAATCAGCGCTTGTCGCGGCGCTTCTTCTCGGCCTTCTTGTGGTGCGACATCAGGCGGCGCTTCTTGTTGACCTGGCGATCGGTGAGGGTGTTCTTCTTGCCCTCGTACGGGTTCTCACCGCCCTTGTACTCGATGCGGATCGGCGTACCGACCAGCTTCAGCACACGGCGGTAGGTGTTTTCCAGGTAACGCGAATAAGATTTCGGAATCTTCTCGGTCTGGTTGCCGTGGATCACGATCAGCGGCGGGTTGGCACCACCGAGGTGGGCGTAGCGCAGCTTGATGCGGCGGCCATTGACCAGCGGTGGCTGGTGCTCGCTGACGGCATCTTCGAGGATTTGCGTCAGGCGGCTGGTCGGCCAGCGGGTGACCGCCGACTTGAACGCAGCCTGTACCGACTTGTACAGGTGGCCGACGCCGGTACCGTGCAAGGCGGAGATGAAGTGGATGTCGGCGAAGTCGACGAAGAACAGCCGGCGCTCCAGCTCGGTCTTCACGTAGTCACGCTCGCCCGACTCCATGCCATCCCACTTGTTCAGGGCGATGACGATGGCGCGGCCGGCTTCCAGGGCGAAGCCCAGCAGGTTGAGGTCGTGGTCGACCACACCTTCGCGGGCATCCATGACAAAGATCACCACGTTGGCGTCCTTGATCGCCTGCAAGGTCTTCACCACCGAGAACTTTTCGACTTCCTCGTGGATCTTGCCGCGCTTGCGCACACCGGCGGTGTCGATGAAGGTGTACTTCTCGCCATCACGCTCGAACGGGATGTAGATACTGTCTCGGGTAGTACCCGGCTGGTCGTACACCACCACGCGCTCTTCGCCGAGCATACGGTTGACCAGGGTCGACTTGCCCACGTTCGGGCGGCCGATGATGGCGATCTTGATGCCATCCTTCTCGCTCGGGCCTGGGATACGTACCGCTTCCTCGCCTTCGGCGACTTCGGCGTCGAGCGCTTCCTCGACCTGGTCACGCGGGATGTGACCGAGCACCGACTCCATCAACGCGTTGATGCCACGGCCCTGGGAACCGGCCACCGGAATGGCGTTGCCCATGCCCAGCGGCGAGAACTCGGCGCGAGCGACGTCGGCGTCGATGTTGTCGATCTTGTTGGCCACCAGGATCGCCGACTTGTTGCGCTTGCGCAGGTGCTCGGCAATCATCTGGTCGGCAGCGGTCATGCCGGCGCGGGCGTCGACCAGGAACAGCACATAGTCGGCTTCTTCGATGGCCATGAGCGACTGCTCGGCCATCTTCTCGTCCATGCCCACCTCGTCACCGGTGATACCGCCGGTGTCGATGAGGATGAAGGAACGACCCTGCCAGCTGGCATCACCATACTGTCGGTCACGGGTCAAACCCGACAAGTCACCGACGATGGCATCGCGGGTCTTGGTCAGGCGGTTGAACATGGTGGATTTGCCGACGTTCGGGCGGCCCACCAGGGCGATTACGGGAACCATGCGGCTCTCCACTCTTGAATTCTTGAAAATGCAAAGGCCGCTGCAAGGCAGCGGCCGGAGTTCGGGCGGCGTGTCCTACGCCGCGGCCTGAAGCCGCCAAGGCTTCAAGCATAGCTTCAGCGGATGGTCAGTGCCTCGAGCTTGCCGCTGTTGCCAAAGACGTAGATGGTGTCGCCGACCACAAGTGGGCGGGCACGCAGGCCATCGCTGTCGATACGCTCACGGCCGACGAAGCGGCCATCGACCTGGCTGAGCAGGTGCAGGTAACCCTCGAAGTCGCCTACAGCCACGTAGCTGGAGAACACTTCAGGCGCCGTCAACTGACGACGGGCCATCGAGTCGTTGCTCCACAGGGCGCTGGAAGAGCGCTCGTCGACACTTTCAACGGTGCCGGTGGCTTCACTGACATAGACGTTGCCGTAACCCTGGGCGACACCCACGTAGCTGGAGGCATCACGCTGCCACAGCACACGGCCGCTTTCCAGGTCCAGGCCCGCGACGCGGCCCTGGTAGGTGCTGACGTACAGGGTACCACCGGACAGCAGCAGGCCGCCGTCGATATCGACCACGCGGTCCAGCTCGGAACGGCCCTGCGGGATGGCCACGCGGCTTTCCCACACCGGTACGCCGTTGTTGATGTCCACCGCTACCACCTTGCCGGTGGACAGGCCGGCGACAGCCAGGCGGTTGGTGGCGATCGGCGCGCCGGTGCCACGCAGGGTCAGCACGGCCGGGGTGTTTTCGTAGATCCAGCGGCGGTCGCCAGTGGCGGCATCCAGGCCGATCAGGCGGTCGTCCTGGGTCTGCACCACCACAACGTCACCGTTGTTGGCAGGCGGAGCCAGCACTTCACTGGTGACGCGCGCCTTCCAGCGCTCTTCACCGGTGCTGGAATCCAGGGCGATCACTTCGCCCTTGAGGGTGCCGAGCATGACCAGGCCGTAGCCGACACCGACCGCGCCGGAAACCGGCTTGTCCAGGTCCTTTTTCCACACCACGTCACCGGTGATGCGGTCGAGGGCGAAGACTTCGCCGTTGACGTCGGAGGCGTAGATACGGTCGTTCTCGATCGCCGGTACCAGGGTGTTGTAGGTTTCGCCCTGGCCGTCACCGATCGAACGGCTCCACTGCTTCTTCAGCACCACTTCCTCGGTGAACTTGGTCAGCTCGGCCGGAGGCAGTTCCTTCTTGCTGTTGCTGCTGCAACCTGCGGCCAGCACGGCCAGGCTCAGCACTGCTGCTTGTTTCCAACCGATCACTTACGCGTCCCCTTTGGCCAGGTCATCCAGCTTCAGTTGCAGGCCACCGACCGCTGCTTCGTCAGACAGCGCGGCCTTGGCTTTTTCGTAGGCACTGTGGGCATCGTCGCCGCGACCCAGTTGCACCAGCAGGTCACCCTTCAACTCTTCACGGCTGGCCAGGAACGCCTTGTCAGCGTCGCCGTCGAGCAGCTTGAGGGCCTCTTCGGCCTTGTTCTGGGCGGCGAGCACGCGTGCCAGGCGCTGGCGCGAGATTTCACCCAGGGTGACGTCGGCCGGCTTGTCCAGCACGCTTTTCAGCTCGGCAGCGGCGCCGTCGAGCTTGCCGCTCTCGACCGCGACCTTGGCCACGAACAGGCTGCCGTACTGGGCGTACGCAGTACCGCCGAACTCGCTCTTGAGCTTGCCGGCCAGTTCCGCGACCTTTGTCGCGTCCGGCTGGCCGTTCGGCGTCAGGCTGGTCTCAAGCAAAGCCTGATACAGCTGCGAGGCACCTTGCGACTGGTTGCTCTGGTATTTGTGCCAGGTGTTCCAGCCCAGCACCACCACGCCCGCCAGCAGCGCGCCAGTCAGCAGCGGCTTGCCGTTGCGGTTCCACCAGTCCTTGACCCCTGCCAGGTCATCATCATCGGTACTCGACACCCCAATACTCCTTTTCGCCTATTCGCTTGTTGAACCGCGTTACGCCTGAGCGATCGCGGTTTCCAGGTGCTCAGCCAGAGCATCCCAGGCAATGTTCTGTTGTTCGCCCTGACCACGCAGGGGCTTCACGCCGATCTCTTGCTTGGCCAGTTCGTCGTCGCCAAGGATCAGCGCGAACAGCGCGCCGCTCTTGTCGGCCTTCTTGAATTGGCTCTTGAAGCTGCCGCCACCGGCGTTGACCGCCAGGCGCAGGCCCGGCAGGCGATCACGCAGGCCTTCGGACAGGCGCAGGCCGGCCAGCTCTGCCTGCTCGCCAAAGGCGCACAGGTAGACGTCGATGGTGCGGTTGATCGACTCGGGGACCTTGCCGAGGGTTTCCAGCAGCAGGATCAGGCGCTCGATACCCATGGCGAAACCGACGCCAGTGGTCGGCTTGCCGCCCATCTGCTCGACCAGGCCATCATAACGGCCGCCGGCGCAGACGGTGCCCTGGGCGCCGAGCTTGTCGGTGACCCACTCGAACACGGTCTTGCTGTAGTAGTCCAGGCCACGGACCAGCTTGGTGTTGATCACGAACGGGATGCCGGCGGCGTCGAGGCGAGCCTTGAGGCCCTCGAAGTGCACGCGGGAATCTTCGTCCAGGTAGTCTTCCAGCTTCGGTGCGCCGACCAGCACCGCCTGGGTGCCCTGGTCCTTGCTGTCGAGGATGCGCAGCGGGTTGCTCTTGAGGCGGCGCTGGCTGTCTTCGTCGAGCTGTTCCAGGCGCGCCGAGAGGAACTCGACCAGCGCGTCACGGTAGCGGGCACGGGCTTCGCTGGTGCCCAGGCTGTTGAGCTCGAGCTTGACCGCGTCCTGGATGCCCAGCAGGCCCCACAGGCGCCAGGTCAGCATGATCAGCTCGGCGTCGATATCCGGGCCGTCCAGGTTGAACACTTCCACGCCAATCTGGTGGAACTGGCGATAGCGGCCCTTCTGCGGGCGTTCATGGCGGAACATCTGGCCGATGTACCAGAGTTTCTGCACCTGGCCGTTGCCGGTGATGCCGTGCTCCAGCACGGCGCGCACGCAGGCGGCGGTGCCTTCCGGGCGCAAGGTGAGCGAATCGCCGTTGCGGTCCTCGAAGGTGTACATCTCTTTTTCGACGATGTCGGTGACTTCACCAATCGAGCGCTTGAACAGCTCGGTGAACTCGACGATCGGCGTGCGGATCTGGCTGTACCCGTAGGTGTCCAGCAGGCCGGCGACGGTGCCTTCGAAGTAGCGCCAAAGCGGCGACTGCTCTGGCAGGATGTCGTTCATGCCACGGATGGCTTGCAGCGATTTGCTCACGAAAAGTCCTTACGAATCTGTGTGTCAGCTGCGGGCGATCAGCGCCGCGTCAGCCTCGACCTTTTCGGCCGCTTTCTGGCGGATGAGCTTTTCCAGCTCATCGACCAGGTTGTCATTGGTCAGTTTCTGCGCCGGCTTGCCGTCGATGTAGACCAAGTTCGGCGTACCACCGGTAAGCCCCACGTGGGACTCCTTGGCTTCACCAGGGCCGTTGACCACGCAACCGATCACCGCCACGTCCAGCGGCACCAGCAGGTCTTCCAGGCGACCTTCCAGCTCGTTCATGGTCTTGACCACATCGAAGTTCTGCCGCGAGCAGCTCGGGCAGGCGATGAAGTTGATGCCACGCGAACGCAGGTGCAGGGACTTGAGGATGTCGTAGCCGACCTTCACTTCCTCGACCGGGTCGGCCGCCAGCGAGATACGGATGGTATCGCCAATGCCTTCGGCCAGCAGCATACCGAGGCCGACAGCGGATTTCACCGTCCCCGAGCGCAGGCCACCGGCTTCGGTGATGCCCAGGTGCAGCGGCTGGATGATCTGCTTGGCCAGCAGGCGGTAGGCTTCGACGGCCATGAACACGTCGGAGGCCTTGACGCTGACCTTGAAGTCCTGGAAGTCCAGGCGGTCGAGGTGCTCGACGTGACGCAGGGCCGATTCGACCAGCGCGGCCGGTGTCGGCTCGCCGTACTTCTTCTGCAGGTCCTTTTCCAGCGAACCTGCGTTGACGCCGATGCGGATCGGGATACCGCGGTCGCGAGCCGCATCGACCACCGCGCGCACACGGTCTTCACGGCCGATGTTGCCCGGGTTGATGCGCAGGCAATCGACGCCAAGCTCAGCCACACGCAGGGCGATCTTGTAGTCGAAATGGATATCGGCAACCAGCGGTACGCTGACCAGCTGCTTGATCTTGCCGAACGCCTCGGCGGCGTCCATGTCTGGTACCGAGACACGCACGATGTCGACGCCGGCATCGACCAGGCGCTGGATCTGCGCCACGGTGGCCATCACATCGTTGGTGTCGGTGTTGGTCATGCTCTGCACCGCGATGGGGGCATCACCACCCACCGGCACATTGCCGACCCAGATTTTGCGGGATTCGCGACGTTTGATCGGAGATTCGCCGTGCATGACTTACTGTCCCAACTTCAGGCGAGCGGTCTCGCCACTGGTGAACGGGGCAACATCGACGGCCTGGCCGTTGTAGCTGACCTGGGCGCCACGGGCAAAGCCCAGACGGACCGCGAATGGCGGCTTGCCGGTCAACTCGAGGTTGTCCCCCTTGCGCTTGATGGCGCTGAACAGCACCTTGCCGTTGCCATCGGACACCTGGGTCCAGCAATCGGCGGTGAACTGGATTGCAACCTTGGCGCTGCCGGCCGGCACGGCCGCGGGGGCGGCAGGCTCGGCGGCGGCAACGGCTGGCACGCTGGCAACGGGTGCGGCCGGTGCCACCGGTGCGGCAGGGGCCGGAGCTGGCGCGGCAGCATGAGCCGGTGCCTGCTGAACCGGAGCCTGCTGAACCGGAGCAGGAGCAGTGGCGGCCGGAGCGGCTTCGCTGGTGGTTTCGGCAGCCGCCTCGGCGGGGGCCTGTTCCAGCGGCAGCGGCGCGCTCTCCGGCTGCTGGCCTGCCGTCACGGCCTGGTCTTCTGGCTCATCCAGCGGGTGGATCTGGGTGGTGCCATCGGCGCTTTCGACTTCCACATGCTCGAGGGCGATCTTGGCCAGGTCCTTGCCTTTCATGCTGCCCTGGTCCTGCCACCAGATGAAGCTGCCGCCTACCACGGCGACCAGCAGCAACAGGGTGACACCGCGCATGATGTTGTGCGACAGCCGCACCGGCTCTTCGATACGCCCCAGCGAATGCACTTCGCTGCCTTTGGCGTGGGTGCCGGTGTACTGGTCGAAGGCTTCGACCAGCGGTGCCTGGTCCATGTCCATCAATTTGGCGTAGGCGCGGATATACCCACGAGCGAAAGTGTGCCCGGGCAGCTTGTCGAAGGCGCCGGTTTCCACGTGGTTCAGCGAACTTACGGTGAGGTTGAGCTTGCGGGCCACCTCGGCTTGCGACCACTCGCGTTTCTCGCGGGCCTGGCGCAACAGCTCACCGGGGTTCTGGCCAGTCGCTGCTGCTACTTCGGGATGCGCGGCTTTCATCGTTGCTCCGACAGGTATTGCTGATATTCCGGCGTACCGGGATAAAGTCGTTGTAATTGCTGGCCCAGATCGGCCAGGGTGCCCTGCTCGTCGAATACCCGGGCAAGGCGGCTGCCCAACAGAAGGCTACGGGCGTTGTGATCGCTCAACTGGCTGAAACGATCGTAGTAGTCACGGGCCGGCACATAATGCCTGTTTTCGTAGGACAACTCAGCCATTTCGAGCAACGCTCTGGGCTGGCGCCGGTCAAGTTGCAAGGCCTTGGTGAGGTACGCCTGTGCCTGGTCGCGGTCGTCGAGCCTCAGGGCCGTCAGGCCAAGGTTCTCGTATACCCGCGAACGTTCAGGATACAGGGTATCGGCACTGGCAAGGCGAAACATCTGCTCGGCTTCGGCAAAACGTTGCTGAGCATATAGGAAACTGCCGTAATTGTTGCGAATTCGCGTGTCGCCCGGGCGGGAAGCCAGCGCTTTCTTGAAGTGCGCCTCGGCAAGGGCAGGCTCACCTTCGGCCTGGAACACCAGGGCCAGAGCCGTGTGGGCGTCGGCATCCCCGGCATCCAGCGCCAGGGCCTTGCCCAACGGGACCTTGGCGTGTTGGGTCAAACCTTGTTGCAAATAACCCAGGCCAAGCTGCGTGTATGCACGCCCTGCCTCCGTTCGCCCCTGGCGGTTGGCCAGGGGGTCGCTCGCGCCGCCCGACACGCAGCCGGCCAGCAGCGAAAGCGCAAGGATCGACAGCGCGGCGCGCAGGCTCATGGCAGGGCCGGGCTCAGTGGCGCACGGCGCTGTCTTGCAGCTCGGCGTCAGCGGACAGCTGGCGGACGGCGATGTAGCGCTCGCTGCGGCGGGTGCGGTCGTTGACCTGACCGACCAGCTGACCACAGGCGGCGTCGATGTCCTCGCCACGGGTGGTACGGGTGGTGACGTTGAAACCACCGTGGTGCAGCAGGTCCTGGAAACGGCGGATCGCGTTGTTGCTCGGCCGCTCGTAGCCCGAATGCGGGAACGGGTTGAACGGGATCAGGTTGATCTTGCACGGTACGTCGCGCAGCAGTTCGATCATCTGTGCCGCATGCTCAGGCTGGTCGTTGACGTCCTTGAGCAGGGTGTACTCGATGGTCAGCACACGCTTGCCACCCAGGGTCGACATGTAGCCCATGCACGATTCGAGCAGCATCTTCAGCGGGTACTTCTTGTTGATCGGTACCAGCTGGTTGCGCAGTTCGTCGTTCGGCGCGTGCAGCGACAGCGCCAGGGACACGTCGATGTGCTTGGCCAGTTCGTCGATCATCGGCACCACGCCCGAGGTGGACAGGGTGACGCGGCGCTTGGAAATGCCATAGCCAAGATCTTCCATCATGATCTTCATCGCGGCGATGACATTGTCGAAATTCAGCAGGGGCTCGCCCATGCCCATCATCACCACGTTGGTAATCGCGCGGTCGATCTTGGCAGGGACAGTCCCGAAGGATTTGTTCGCAAGCCACACCTGGCCGATCACTTCGGCGGCGGTGAGGTTGCTGTTGAAGCCTTGCTTGCCGGTGGAGCAGAAACTGCAATCCAGGGCGCAGCCGGCTTGCGACGAGACGCAGAGCGTACCGCGGTCGTCGGTGGGGATGTAGACGGTCTCGACGCAGCTGCCGGAGGCAACGCGGACCACCCACTTGCGGGTACCGTCGGCGGAAATGTCTTCACTGACCACTTCCGGGCCCCGAATTTCGGCAACGGCCTCAAGCTTCTCGCGCAGGACCTTGCCGACGTTGGTCATGGCAGCGAAATCGTCGACGCCAAAATGGTGAATCCACTTCATCACCTGGCCAGCGCGAAAGCGCTTCTCCCCGATCGAGTCGAAGAACTGTTCCATTTCCTGCAGGGTCAGCCCCAACAGGTTGATTTTGCCGGTAGATGTCGTCATGGATTCACCTTCACCCTTAAGCTTTCGCTTAGCGAGTGGTTACCTCGGTAGCAGCGAAGAAGTAAGCGATTTCGCGAGCAGCAGCAGCTTCGGAGTCCGAACCGTGAACGGCGTTGGCGTCGATCGACTCAGCGAAGTCAGCACGGATGGTGCCGGCAGCAGCTTCTTTAGGGTTGGTAGCGCCCATCAGCTCACGGTTCAGAGCGATGGCGTTTTCGCCTTCCAGAACCTGAACAACGACCGGACCGGAAGTCATGAAGGCAACCAGGTCACCGAAGAAGCCACGAGCGCTGTGCTCGGCGTAGAAGCCTTCGGCTTCGGCTTTGGACAGTTGCTTGATTTTCGAGGCAACGATTTTCAGGCCAGCTTCTTCGAAGCGGGTGGTGATCTTGCCGATTACGTTCTTGGCAACGGCGTCAGGCTTGATGATCGAGAAAGTACGTTGAACAGCCATGGAAAACTCCAGAATATTGAGTGTTACGAAAAATTAAACCCGCGAATTATACGCGGGTTCCAGGGGATTGCCTAACCTGCAGCGTCACGCTTAGTCGGCTTCTTCGATCCAGGCCGCCTGGATGGCCTCGAGCACTTTCTCACCGCCACGTGACGGATCGTCGCTGAACTCTGGCAAGGCCAGCACCCAACGGTGCAGATCGACGAAATTCACATATTTAGGATCGACGTCCGGCTTGCTTTCTGCAAGCTGGATGGCGATCTCAAGTACATCAATCCATTTCAGGCTCATCGGGCAAACCTCAGTGCGGCGCTTCGGCAGCGTGGTTGAGCGTATATTTGGGCAGCTCGATGGTGAGATCGTCCTCACCGACGATCACCTGGCAAGCAAGGCGCGATTGCGCCTCCAGGCCCCAGGCCTTGTCCAGCATATCCTCTTCCAGCTCATCGGCTTCCTCGAGCGAGTCGAAGCCTTCGCGCACGATGCAGTGGCAGGTGGTGCAGGCACACACGCCGCCGCACGCGCTTTCCATCTCGATGTGGTGCTCGTGGGCCAGTTCCAGGATGTTGGTCCCTGGCTCCACCTCTACCACCAGCCCGTCCGGGCAGAACTTCTCGTGCGGCAGGAAAATCACCTGGGGCATCGGTTACTCCTCGATCTCATTCAGGTTGCGCCCGGCCAGTGCGGCTTTGACCGTCGAATCAAGGCGACGGGCGGCAAAAGCATCGGTCACCTGCGACAGACGCTTGGTCTGTTGCTCGATGGCCGCGCCATCGGTGCCGCTGAGCAAATCACGCAATTCTTGCATCTGGTACTCGATGGCCACCCGCTCATCTTCGCTGAGCAGGCGCTCACCGTCGGCGTCCAGGGCACCTTGCACCGCTTCGAGCAGGCGTTCGCCGTCGACCTGGTGCTCGCGCAGCTGGCGCGCCTGCTTGTCGGAGCCTGCGTGCTCGAAGGAATCCTTGAGCATACGAGCGATCTCGCCGTCGGTCAGGCCATAGGATGGCTTGACCTGGATGCTGGCTTCAACGCCCGAACCCAGCTCGCGGGCAGCAACGCTGAGCAGGCCGTCGGCATCGACCTGGAAGGTGACGCGAATCTTCGCGGCGCCGGCAACCATGGCCGGAATGCCACGCAGCTCGAAGCGCGCCAGGGAGCGGCAGTCGCTGATCAGCTCGCGCTCACCCTGCAGGACGTGGATCATCATGGCCGACTGGCCATCTTTGTAAGTGGTGAATTCCTGGGCGCGGGCCACCGGAATGGTGGTGTTGCGCGGGATCACCTTCTCCATCAGCCCGCCCATGGTTTCAAGGCCCAAGGACAGCGGGATGACGTCGAGCAGCAGCAGTTCGCCACCTTCGCGGCGATTGCCGGCCAAGGTGTCGGCCTGGATCGCGGCGCCTATGGCCACGACCTGGTCCGGGTCGATCGAGGTCAGCGGAGTGCGGCCAAACAGCGCGCCTACGGCTTCACGCACACGAGGCACGCGGGTCGAACCACCGACCATCACTACTGCCCCCACCTCTTCCAGCTCGACACCGCTATCGCGCACGGCGCGACGGCAGGCTTTCAAGCTGCGGGCAACCAGGGGCTCGATCATGGCCTCGAAGGCGGTGCGGCTCAGCTCGCCCTGCCAGGCACCATGGCTGACACTGACGCTATCAACATCGGTCAGGGCCTCTTTGGCAGCGCAAGCGGCCTGCAGCAACTGGCGCTGGGTGGCCGGGTCGAGATCAGCGGACAGGCCAGCCTGTTCGATGATCCAACCCGCGATGGCGTGGTCGAAATCATCGCCGCCCAGGGCAGTATCGCCACCGGTAGCCAACACTTCGAACACACCGGCGGTCAGGCGCAGAATGGAAATGTCGAAGGTACCGCCACCCAGGTCATAGATGGCCACCAGGCCTTCGGCGTTCTGATCCAGACCATAAGCTACGGCAGCGGCGGTCGGCTCATTGAGCAGGCGCAGCACGCTCAGGCCGGCCAGGCGCGCGGCATCTTTGGTGGCCTGACGCTGTGCGTCGTCGAAATAGGCCGGCACGGTAATTACCGCGCCTACCAATTCACCACCGAGGGTGGCTTCGGCGCGCTCGCGCAGCACCTTGAGGATGTCGGCGGACACTTCCACCGGGCTTTTCGGCCCTTGGATGGTGTCGATGAATGGCATGTGCGACTCGCCGCCGATGAAGCGGTACGGCAGTTGCTCACCGAGCTGCTTGACGTCTGCCAGGCCACGCCCCATCAGGCGCTTGACCGAGAGAACGGTGTTCAGCGGGTCGCTGGAGGCCGCTTCACGCGCGGCCAGGCCGACTTCGTTGTGGCCAGCCAGGTAACGCACCGCCGACGGCAGAATGACGTTGCCCTGCGCATCAGGCAGGGGCTCGCTGCGACCGCTGCGTACGGCAGCGACCAGAGAATTGGTGGTACCCAGGTCGATCCCCACCGCCAGGCGACGCTGGTGCGGCTGAGGGCTTTGACCGGGTTCGGCGATCTGCAGTAGGGCCATGCTTATCTGAATACCTTAGGCGTCATCACGGGCGACACCGGGTTAATCGTCGAGGCGCTCTTCGAGTTGGCGCACTTCTTGGGCGAGCTTGTCGAGGAACTGCATGCGGCGCATCAGGCGCTCGGCCTTGTCGCGCTCGGCAGGCACATCCCAGCAGGCGGCGAAATCCTCGTTCAGCGTGTCCTGAGCGGCCTTCAGGCGCTTCTTGAACACGGCCACGCCATCGAGGTCGGCTTCGTCCTGCAGCTCTTCCAGCTCTTCGCGCCACTGCATCTGCTGCAACAGGAAGTCAGGGTCATGGACCGTGACCTCCTGGGGCACTTCGTGGCCACCGATTGCCAGCAGATAGCGGGCACGGCGCGGCGCACTGCGCAGGGTCTGGTAGGCGTCGTTGAGGGCCGCGGACTTTTCCAGCGCTACCCGCTGCTCGCGCTCGGAAGCGTCGGCGAAGCGGTCCGGATGGACCTCACGGGCCAGCTCGCGATAGCGAGTGGCCAGTTTATCGAGGTCTAGGCGGAAACAGGGCTGGAGGTCAAACAGAGCGAAATGACAAGGAGTACCCACGGCCAGCCTCAGACGTTGAAGCTTTCGCCGCAGCCACACTCACCGCGCACGTTGGGGTTGTTGAACTTGAAGCCTTCGTTCAACCCTTCCTTGACGAAGTCCAGCTCGGTGCCGTCGAGGTAGACCAGGCTCTTGGGATCAATGATCACCTTGACGCCATGGTTCTCGAATACCTCGTCTTCTTCGGCCAGCTCGTCGACGAACTCCAGCACGTAGGCCAGGCCCGAGCAGCCGGTGGTGCGCACGCCCAGGCGAATGCCCTCACCCTTGCCGCGCCCGTCGAGGGAGCGGCGAATGTGGTTGGCGGCGGCTTCTGTCATGCTGATAGCCATCGGAACTCCTTGACTCTTACCTTGCAACGGGCGGCTTAGATCAAGCCTTTCTTCTGCTTGTAGTCGCGAACGGCTGCCTTGATGGCATCTTCGGCGAGTACCGAGCAGTGGATCTTAACTGGCGGCAACGCCAGTTCTTCCGCCAGCTGGGTGTTCTTGATGGTTTCGGCTTCGTCCAGGGTCTTGCCCTTCATCCACTCGGTGGCGAGGGAGCTGGAGGCGATGGCCGAACCGCAGCCGTAGGTCTTGAACTTGGCGTCTTCGATGATGCCTTGCTCGTTGACCTTGATCTGCAGACGCATCACGTCACCGCACGCAGGGGCGCCGACCATGCCGGTACCGACATCCGGGTCTTCGGCGTTCATCTTGCCGACGTTGCGTGGGTTTTCGTAGTGGTCGATGACCTTTTCACTGTATGCCATGGTGCAATTCCTTCCTCATCAGGGAGCCGCTCTTGCCGGCGACTGCTTAGTGGGCGGCCCACTCGATCTTGGAGATGTCAACGCCGTCTTTGTACATGTCCCACAGCGGCGACAGCTCACGCAGTTTGTTAACGGCCATGCAGACTTGCTGCGCGGCATAGTCGACTTCTTCTTCAGTGGTGAAGCGGCCGAAGGAGAAGCGGATCGAGCTGTGCGCCAGCTCGTCGTTGCGGCCCAGAGCGCGCAGTACGTACGACGGCTCGAGCGAAGCGGAGGTACAGGCCGAACCGGACGACACGGCGATGTCCTTCAGGGACATCAGCAGCGACTCGCCTTCGACGTAGTTGAAGCTCAGGTTCAGGTTGTGTGGCACGCGGGCAGTCTTGCTGCCGTTGACGTACAGCTCTTCGAGGTCCGAAACCTGCTTGAAGAAGCGGTCGCTCAGTGCCTTGATGCGCACGTTCTCGGCGGCCATTTCCTGCTTGGCGATGGCGAAAGCTTCGCCCATGCCGACGATCTGGTGGGTCGGCAGGGTGCCCGAACGCATGCCGCGCTCATGGCCACCGCCGTGAATGATGGCTTCCAGGCGCACACGCGGCTTGCGGCTGACGTACAGCGCGCCGATACCTTTAGGGCCGTAGACCTTGTGCGCAGAGAACGACATCAGGTCGACCTTCAGCTTCTGCAGGTCGATTTCGACCTTGCCGGCCGACTGGGCGGCGTCGACGTGGAACAGTACGCCGCGCGAACGGGTCAGTTCACCGATGGCGGCGATGTCGTTGATCGAGCCGACTTCGTTGTTCACGTGCATCAGCGAGACCAGGATGGTGTCGTCGCGCAGGGCGGCTTCGACCATGGCCGGGGTGACGATGCCGTCTTCGCCCGGCTCCAGGTAGGTGACTTCGAAACCTTCACGCTCGAGCTGGCGAGCGGTATCCAGGACCGCCTTGTGCTCGATCTTGGAGGTGATGATGTGCTTGCCCTTGGTCTGATAGAAGTGCGCCACGCCTTTCAGGGCGAGGTTGTCGGACTCGGTGGCACCGCTGGTCCAGACGATTTCGCGCGGGTCGGCGTTGATCAGCTCGGCAACCTGACGGCGGCCGTTCTCGACCGCTTCTTCGGCCTTCCAGCCGAATACGTGGGAACGCGAGGCCGGGTTACCGAAGTTGCCGTCGACCAGCAGGCAGTCGGCCATCTTCTGGGCGACACGAGGGTCGACCGGCGTGGTAGCGGAGTAATCGAGGTAGATCGGCAACTTCATGGGTATCTCCTATCAGGCGGTGGCGTCGCTCGTCACTGCAAAGGTCAGTCGACGGCGGACGTCTCAATCTTGTCCAGCTGGGCGGTACGGCCTGCGACACGCCGCAGGTCCTGGCGCTGGGCGACTTCCTGCACCTCACGGCGCATGACGAGGTCGGCCAGGCTGATGCCGCTGAGGAATTCGTGGATCTGCTGGCTGAGGTCGCACCACAAGTGGTGGGTCAGGCAGGTGTCACCGGCATGGCAATCCCCGAGGCCCTGGCAACGGGTGGCGTCGACCGATTCGTTGACCGCGTCGATGACCTGGGCCACCTGGATGGTTTCCATGCCGCGCGACAGCTGGTAGCCACCGCCCGGACCGCGCACGCTGGAGACCAGACTGCTGCGGCGCAGCTTGGCGAACAGCTGTTCCAGATAAGAGAGGGAAATGCCCTGGCGCTCGGAAATGTCGGCCAAAGACACCGGCCCATGCTGCGCGTGCAGTGCCAGGTCGAGCATGGCAGTGACGGCGTATCGGCCTTTGGTAGTCAGTCGCATGGCTAATGGGTACCACGGGAGTTACGGGATGTGTGCGAGTATGCGATTCCCGAGCATTTAAGTCAACTATTAGACCTACTGCTTTAGTCGGGTTTGCATCAGGGAGGCGGGCGCGATTGTAGCAGCAAAGGGGCGTGAGCACACGCCCCATATGTCAGTACGACTTCAGCGCGGCGCAATCAATGCGACTGAGTGTCGCGCTGGGCAGCCTGGCTTTCGACCGCGAAGTCATCCTCCGGCAGCTTCGGCAGCTCCTTGGCGCAGTAGTCACTGCCCATCTTGGTCAGTGCCCCGCACATGCCCTCCAGGCGCTCGTCGACGGCCTGCAGGTGGTCGAGCATCTGGCCGATGGCGCGAGCCACCGGGTCAGGCATGTCGCCACTGACGCCATAGGCATCGAAGCCGATCTTTTCGGCCATGGCCTTGCGCTTGGCCTCGACTTCGCTGTCTTCGCTCTTGACGATGATCCGCCCCGGGATACCCACTGCAGTGGCACCCGCCGGCACCGCCTTGGTCACCACCGCATTGGAGCCGATCTTGGCCCCGGCACCGACAGTGAACGGACCGAGCACCTTGGCGCCCGCCCCCACCACTACACCGTTCTCCAAAGTCGGGTGACGCTTGCCTTTGTTCCAGCTGGTGCCACCCAGGGTCACGCCCTGATAAAGGGTGACATCGTCGCCGATCTCGGCGGTTTCGCCAATGACGATACCCATGCCGTGGTCAATGAAGAAGCGCCGACCAATGGTCGCACCGGGGTGGATCTCGATACCGGTCAGCCAACGACCGAAGTTCGACACCAACCGTGCCAGCCACTTGAAATCGCGCTTCCACAGGGCATTGCCCAGCCGGTGCAACCAGATGGCGTGCATGCCGGGGTAGCAGGTCAGCACCTCGAAGGCGTTGCGCGCCGCCGGGTCTCGATGGAATACGCTCTGGATATCTTCACGCAGACGTTCGAACATCTGTCAGTCCTTCCTTTTATGCGGCTCGCCCCGGACGACCTTCTGGGTCTCGGTGAGGATGCCGCGCAAAATGCTCATTTCCGAACGATTGACCGAGCTGCGCCCATACAGCCGGCGCAGGCGCGGCATCAGGTGCTTGGGCTTCTCAGGGTCGAGGAAGCCGATGTCCACCAGGGTTTTCTCCAGGTGTTCATAGAACAGCTCCATTTCGTCCATGGTCGCCAGCTCGTTGCTGCGCAGCGAGTTGGCGTCGAACTTCTCGACTTTCGAAGGCGTACCTTCGGCTGCCAGCCAGGCCATGCGCACCTCGTAGGAGAGCACCTGGACTGCGGCGGCAAGGTTCAGCGAGCTGAAGTCGGGGTTCGAGGGAATGTGCACGTGGAAGTGACATCGCTGCAGTTCTTCGTTGGTCAGGCCGGCGTGTTCGCGCCCGAACACCAGGGCGATCTCTTCACCGCCGCTGGCATGCTCCACGGCCTTGGCCCCGCACTCGCGCGGGTCGATCAACGGCCAGGGGATGCTGCGCTCACGGGCACTGGTGCCCATGACCAGGTTGCAGCCGACCAGCGCCTCTTCAAGGCTGTCGACCACCTGGGCACTGGCCAGGATGTCGTCGGCGCCCGAGGCGCGGGCGGTGGCGTCGCCGGACGGGAACTCTTTTGGCTGCACCAGCACCAGACGCGACAAGCCCATGTTTTTCATGGCACGCGCAGCGCCGCCGATGTTGCCGGGGTGGCTGGTATTGACCAGAACAACACGAATATTTTGCAGCAAGGTGTTGTGCTCACAGATGCAGGTTTGGGGGAAATCGATCTTACAGAACCGACCAGCGTAACGCCATGAAAGCAAATGTGACACTTCTGCCGCCAAACTTTTCTGCTAGAATGTTCGGCTTTCTTCTTTAACATCTCCAGGTGACCCGCCCATGCAGCCTATGCTGAATATCGCCCTGCGCGCCGCTCGCAGCGCCAGTGAACTGATTTTCCGCTCCATCGAACGCCTGGATAGCATCAAGGTCGACGAGAAAGAGGCCAAGGACTACGTCTCCGAAGTGGATCGCGCCGCCGAGCAGAGCATCGTCAACGCCCTGCGCAAGGCCTACCCGAACCACTCCATTCAAGGTGAAGAAACCGGCCTGCACGCCGGCACCGGCGAAGAAGGCAAGGACTACCTGTGGATCATCGATCCGCTGGACGGCACCACCAACTTCCTGCGTGGCATCCCGCACTTTGCTGTCAGCATCGCCTGCAAATACCGTGGCCGCCTCGAGCACGCCGTGATCGTCGACCCGGTTCGCCAGGAAGAATTCACCGCCAGCCGTGGCCGTGGCGCCCAACTCAATGGCCGCCGCCTGCGCGTCAGCTCGCGCACCAGCCTGGACGGCGCCCTGCTGGGCACCGGCTTCCCGTTCCGTGACAACCAGATGGCTGACATGGACAACTACCTGGGCATGTTCCGCGCCCTGACTGGCCAGACCGCCGGCATCCGCCGCGCCGGCTCCGCCAGCCTGGACCTGGCCTACGTGGCCGCCGGCCGTTTCGACGCCTTCTGGGAGTCGGGCCTGTCCGAGTGGGACATGGCTGCGGGCGTGCTGCTGATCCAGGAAGCCGGCGGCCTGGTGAGCGACTTCAACGGTGGCCATGACTTCCTCGACAAGGGCCACATCGTTGCAGGCAACATCAAGTGCTTCAAGGCCGTATTGACCGCTATCCAGCCGCACCTGCCAGAGCACATGAAGCGCTAAGCGCGGATTGCAGGCAAAAAAAAGCACCCCTCGGGGTGCTTTTTTTATGCCTGTGCTTACTGCCCGGCTTCGCCCCCTGTAGGAGCGCAACTGGTTCTACTGCCCGGCTTCGCTGAGGACCAACTTGCCATTCTTGTCCAACGGAATGGTCGAACCTGGCTCGCGATCCATCTTCACTTGGCCAACCTGGTCGCCAATGGTGTATTTGACGTTGTAGCCCACTACCTTTTCGCTGATGTCATTGACCGTGTTGCAGCGGGTTTGCGTGGTGGTGTAGGTGTCACGCTGCTGCATGCCCTCCTGCACCTTGTTACCGGCATAACCACCACCGACCGCACCGGCCACGGTGGCGATCTTCTTGCCAGTACCGCCGCCGATCTGGTTACCCAGCAAGCCGCCAGCCAGAGCACCCACTACAGTGCCGGCGATCTGGTGCTGGTCCTTGACCGGCGCCTGACGCGTGACGGCAACGTCCTTGCAGACCTCGCGTGGAGTTTTGACCTGTTGCTTGATCGGTTGCACGTCGGTGACCTGGGCATATTCAGGCCCCTTGTTCACCAAGCTGTAGGTGGCGACAGCACCTCCGGCAGTAACACCGACAGCACCCAGCACAGCGCCTACGAGCATTGATTTGTTCACATGAACCTCCTGTTTTACCTGCAGGGGCTAACCTGCTTTCTCCCAGCCTTGGAGCAAAAAAAAAGGCGCGAGTTCAACACTCGCGCCTTTTTTGCCGCCGAACGGCGTAGGACTAGTCCTTAAGGACGGTCATCCACACCTTCGTTTTTCACCGGCGGGATCAGGTCTTCGCTGTTCAGGTTCAGCCAGATCAGTACCACGTTGGCGATGTAGATCGACGAGTAGGTACCGGCCATGACACCGATGAACAATGCCAGGGAGAAGCCGAACAGGTTGTCACCACCGAAGAACAGCAGCGCGGCGATCGCCAGCAAGGTCGACACCGAGGTGGCGATGGTGCGCAGCAGGGTCTGGGTGGTCGAGACGTTGATGTTCTCGATCAGCGAGGCCTTGCGCATCACGCGGAAGTTCTCACGCACCCGGTCGAAGACAACGATGGTGTCGTTCAGCGAGTAGCCGATGATCGCCAGCACCGCCGCCAGCACCGTCAGGTCGAAGGTGATCTGGAAGAACGACAGGATACCCAGGGTCACCACCACGTCGTGGATCAGCGAGACGATCGCGCCCACGGCGAACTTCCACTGGAAGCGGAACGCCAGGTAGATGAGGATGCCGCCCAGTGCCAGGAGCATGCCGAGGCCACCCTGGTCGCGCAGCTCTTCACCCACCTGCGGGCCGACGAACTCGACACGCTTGAGGGTGGCCGGGTTGTCGCCGCCGGCCTTCTGCAGGGCCGCGCCAACCTTGGCACCCAGCTGCGGGTCATCGCCCGGCATACGCACCAGCAGGTCGGTGGTGGCGCCGAAGCTCTGCACCACGGCCTCGTGGAAGCCGGACTCGACCAGCTCGGCACGGACCGCCTTGAGGTCAGCCGGGCGCTCGTAAGTCAGCTCGATCAGCGTACCGCCGGTGAAGTCCAGGCCGAAGTTCAGGCCCTTTTGCCACCAGCTGAACAGCGCCAGCACGGTGAGGAGCACGGTAACGGCGAACGCGACATTGCGCACGCCCATGAAGTTGATGGTTTTCATCGCAGCTCCCTCAAACCCACAGCTTCTTGATGTCACGCCCGCCGCAGGTCAGGTTGACCATTGCACGGGTCACCATGACGGCGGTGAACATCGAGGTGAAAATCCCGAGGGACATGGTTACCGCGAAGCCCTTGACCGGGCCGGTTCCCATGGCGAACAGGATGCCGCCGACCAGCAGGCTGGTCAGGTTGGCGTCGATGATCGCGGTGTAGGCGCGGTTGAAGCCTTCGTGAATGGCGCGCTGCACCGACATGCCGGCATTAAGCTCCTCGCGGATACGCGAGAAGATCAGCACGTTGGCGTCCACCGCCATACCCATGGTCAGCACGATACCGGCAATACCAGGCAGGGTCAGGGTCGCGCCCAGCAGCGACATCAGCGCCAGCAGCAGCACCATGTTGCCCGCCAGGGCGATGGTGGCGATCACGCCGAAGCCGCGGTAGATGGCGATGATGAACAGCGAGACGAACAGCATGCCCCACAGCGACGCATCGATACCCTTGGTGATGTTGTCAGCACCCAGGCTTGGGCCAATGGTACGTTCTTCTGCGAAGTACATCGGCGCGGCCAGACCACCGGCACGCAGCAGCAACGCAAGTTCCGACGATTCACCCTGGCCGTTCAGGCCGGTAATACGGAACTGGCTACCCAGCGGCGACTGGATGGTCGCCAGGCTGATGATCTTCTTCTCTTCCTGGAAGCTCTGTACGGCAACGTCCTTCTCGACACCGTCGACTGTCTGCTTGACGTAGCGAGTGACCGGCTTCTGTTCGATGAAGATCACCGCCATGCTGCGGCCGACGTTGCTGCGGGTCGCGCGGCTCATCAACTCGCCACCGTGGCCATCCAGGCGGATGTTCACCTGCGGACGGCCATGCTCGTCGAAGCTGGCCTGGGCGTCGGTAACCTGGTCACCGGTGATGATCAGGCCACGCTCGACGGCAGCGGAACGGTTGCCTTCACGGAACTCGAAGACCTCGGTAGTGGCCTTGGAAGCACCCGGCTCGGCGCCGAAGCGGAACTCCAGGTTGGCGGTCTTGCCGAGGATACGCTTGGCTTCAGCAGTGTCCTGCACGCCTGGCAGCTCGACCACGATGCGGTTGGCACCCTGGCGCTGCACCAGCGGCTCGGCCACACCCAGCTCGTTCACACGGTTGCGGACAGTGGTCAGGTTCTGCTTGATCGAGTATTCGCGGATCTCGGCGACTTTCGCCTGGGTCAGCGCCAGACGCAGCACGGCAAGCTCGTTGCGCTCGGTGGTGGTCAGGTCGAAATCATTGAAATTCTTGCGGATCAGGGCACGTGCCTGTTCGCGGGTAGCATCGTCAGCGAAGCCCAGCATCACACCGCCATCCTGCTGCGGCAGGCTGCGGTAGCGGATGCGCTCTTTGCGCAGCAAGGTCTTGACCTCGCCTTCGTAGACTTTCATGCGGGCGCTCATGGCCTTGTCCATGTCCACTTCCAGCAGGAAGTGCACACCACCGGACAGGTCCAGGCCCAGCTTCATCGGGCTTGCACCCAGGTTACGCAGCCACTGCGGGGTAGTCTGGGCCAGGTTCAGGGCCACGACGTAATCATCGCCCAGTGCCTTGCGCACTACATCCTTGGCTGGCAGTTGATCTTCCTGGTTGGTCAGGCGAATCAGCCCACTGCCCTTCTCACCCAGGCTCGCGCCCTTGACGGTGATGCCGGCATCGACCAGCGCCTTGCTGACGCGATCGAGGTCGGCCTGCTTGACCTGCAGCGCCGAGCTGGCACCGCTGATCTGCACCGCCGGATCATCCGGGTAGAGGTTGGGAGCGGAATAAATGAAACCGATCGCCAGTACCACCAGGATCAGTGCGTATTTCCACAGAGGGTATTTGTTCAGCATCACGCCGCCCGTTCAAGACGCGGGGCGCTTTGCGCGCCCCGACTGGAAAAATGAAACCGGTAACTCAGATAGCCTTGAGCGTACCTTTTGGCAGGGTTGCCGCGATGGCACCCTTCTGGAACTTCAGTTCGACGGTGTCGGAAACTTCCAGGACCACGAAGTCATCGGAAACCTTGACGATCTTGCCGGCGATGCCGCCGTTGGTGACAACTTCGTCACCTTTCTGCAAGTTGCTCAGCAGGTTCTTCTGCTCTTTGGCACGCTTGGACTGCGGGCGCCAGATCATCAGGTAGAAGATGACCAGGAAACCGACCAGGAAAATCCACTCAAAGCCGGTGCCGGCTGGGCCAGCGGCAGGTGCTGCAGCGTCCGCGTATGCGGCGGGGATCAAGAAGCTCATTGGGCACTCCTAATGTAATTTTCTAATAATGGATGCGAACAGTCAGTCCAAAGGCGGCACAGGCAGCCCGCGCTTGGCGTAGAAGGCGTCGACAAAGGCGGCCAATTTACCCTGTTGAATAGCCTCGCGTAAACCGGCCATCAAGCGCTGGTAATGGCGCAAGTTGTGGATGGTATTCAGCATGCTGCTCAGCATTTCGCCGCACTTGTCCAGATGATGGAGATAAGCGCGGGAGAAGTTGGTGCAGGTGTAGCAGTCACAGGTCGGATCCAGCGGCGAATCATCATGGCGATGGAACGCGTTGCGGATCTTGATCACCCCTGTATCGACGAACAGGTGGCCGTTGCGCGCGTTGCGCGTGGGCATCACGCAGTCGAACATGTCGACGCCGCGGCGCACACCCTCAACCAGATCTTCCGGTTTGCCTACCCCCATAAGGTAACGAGGTTTGTCAGCCGGCATCTGGGCCGGCAGGTAGTCGAGCACCTTGATCATCTCGTGCTTCGGCTCACCCACCGACAGGCCACCGATGGCCAGGCCGTCGAAGTCGATGTTGACCAGCGCTTCCAGCGAGCGCATGCGCAGGTCCTGGTACATGCCGCCCTGAACGATACCGAACAGCGCCGCGGTGTTGTCACCGTGGGCATTCTTCGAACGCTGGGCCCAGCGCAGCGACAGCTCCATGGAGGTGCGCGCCACGTCGTGCTCGGCCGGGTACGGCGTGCACTCGTCGAAGATCATGACGATGTCCGAGCCCAGGTCGCGCTGTACCTGCATGGACTCTTCCGGGCCCATGAACACCTTGGAACCGTCGACTGGCGAGGCGAAGGTCACCCCCTCCTCCTTGATCTTGCGCATGGCGCCCAGGCTGAACACCTGGAAACCACCGGAATCGGTGAGGATAGGGCCTTTCCACTGCATGAAGTCGTGCAGGCCGTTGTGCTTCTTGATCACCTCGGTACCCGGACGCAGCCACAGGTGGAAGGTGTTGCCGAGGATGATCTCGGCGCCGATGGCCTCGATGTCACGCGGCAGCATGCCCTTGACCGTGCCATAGGTACCGACCGGCATGAACGCCGGGGTCTCGACCGTGCCACGGGGGAAGGTCAACCGGCCACGACGGGCCTTGCCGTCGGTGGCCAGCAGTTCGAACGACATTCGACAGGTGCGACTCATGCTTGATCCTCTGGGCCGCGTGGCGCCGGATTGCGGGTGATGAACATGGCATCACCGTAACTGAAGAAGCGGTAACCGTTGTCGACCGCTGCCGCGTAGGCAGCCATGGTCTCGGGGTAACCGGCGAAGGCCGAGACCAGCATCAGCAGCGTGGACTCCGGCAGGTGGAAGTTGGTGACCAGGCAATCGACCACATGGAAGGGCCGGCCCGGATAAATGAAGATGTCGGTGTCACCGCTGAAGGCCTTGAGCACGCCATCGCGCGCTGCGCTCTCCAGCGAGCGCACGCTGGTGGTCCCGACCGCGATCACCCTGCCGCCACGGGCGCGGCACGCCTCGATGGCGTCGACCACATCCTGGCTCACTTCGAGCCACTCTTTATGCATGTGGTGGTCTTCGATCTTGTCGACCCGCACCGGCTGGAAGGTGCCAGCACCCACGTGCAGGGTGACGAAGGCGCGCTCGACACCCTTGGCAGCGATCTTCTCCAGCAGCGCTTCGTCGAAGTGCAGGCCGGCAGTTGGCGCGGCCACGGCACCGGCACGCTCGGCGTACACGGTCTGATACCGCTCACGGTCGGCGCCCTCGTCCGGGCGGTCGATGTAGGGCGGCAGCGGCATATGGCCGACGCGCTCGAGCAACGGCAGCACTTCTTCGGTGAAACGCAGCTCGAACAACGTGTCATGGCGGGCGACCATCTCGGCCTCGCCACCACCATCGATGAGGATCACCGCGCCTTCTTTAGGCGCCTTGCTGGCACGTACATGGGCCAGCACGCGGTGGCTGTCGAGCACACGCTCGACCAGCACTTCCAGCTTGCCGCCGGAGGCTTTCTGGCCAAACAGCCGCGCCGGAATCACCCGGGTGTTGTTGAACACCATCAGGTCGCCCGGCTGCAGATAGTCGAGCAAATCCGGGAATTGCTTGTGCGCCAGCGCCCCACTCGGCCCATCGAGGACCAGCAGACGGCTGCCATGGCGCTCTGCCAGAGGGTGGCGGGCGATCAGGGAATCGGGGAGTTCGAAGGAAAAATCGGCGACGCGCATGATGATGTTCGGGTTCGACAGGGCCGGGAAGTTTAGCCCAATGCGTGAAAATTGACCATGAAAGCCGATTGACCGACCAAGAGCACCTCTCTATACTGCGCGCCACAAGCCCTGATGGCGGAATTGGTAGACGCGGCGGATTCAAAATCCGTTTTCGAAAGGAGTGGGAGTTCGAGTCTCCCTCGGGGCACCAAGATCCAGAAAAAACCGACCTTATGGTCGGTTTTTTTGTGCGCGTAATTCAGCGCTGAACGGGACCCAGCCGAGCGGGTTTACCGCGACCAGCTCAAGCGTCTTTATCCGCGCAAGTCTTTCAGGCTGCCAATTTTGACGCCAACCCAATGGCCTGGGACCGGTCAGGCATCCGAGCATTCAATTGGCGGCAGCCCTGATAATGGCCATAAGCTGTCATTCGTCGGTTATATGCCGAAAGTATTGATAGCGTAATATCACTTCGCCATATTGCGCTCCCGTTATCCATGACCACCGCGTGCCCCATGAACAAAACCGCGCCCTGTCTGGCAGCAATGATGCTGCTGAGTGGGTGCAATGGAATGCCAACCGCATACGTTTCAAACCCCGTCTACGACCAGGCTTTTGTCGTCACCTCCGGTGCCCCCCTGCCGATGCTGCTGATGGCCACCGCCATCCAGTGGAACGAAGACTACGCCGTCACCGCCAAGCACACGCCGTTCCTGCCCAATGTTGTGCATGAAGGGCTGGGTGACGTGGTGTTCTTCAAGCACAAGGCCAGCAAGGTGCCGCAGTGGCGCCAGTTCGTGCCGGGCGAGTCGGTCACTGCGGTCGGCTTCAACAGCTTCATGATGCCGGTGCAAGGCAAGGGCCGTACGCTCGACTCGTTGGTGCGCCTTGAAGGCACGCCGGGAAGCGTCTTCTATTCGGTGCATGACGGCCCGATCACCAAAGGCATGTCTGGCGGCCCCGTGTTCGCCGACGACGGCAAGGTGGTCGGCATGAACGTCGCTTTCATTTCCAAGGACGGGATCAATGCCCGCAACCGCCCAGACCTGGCCGACAAGGCGCGGGTCAGCGTGTTCATGTCGTATAGCGAAATCGACAAGGAATGGCGCCGCTTCCAGTATCTGGCACACAAGGGCAAGCCGCACAGCGCGCCTGCTGCGATCAAGGGTTATGTGGCGGTAGCCAGCAAGCCTTGATCCAACGTGCGGGCGATCATGATACGGTGGCGGTCGCCACCGATGATGTGGCCAGCCCATTCACGCAAAGGACTTGCCATGCACCTTGTCCACCGCCCCGTCCAACCCAGCGACATCCCGGCCATCTGCAGCTTCGCGCAAGGCCCGGATGAGCTGTTCTACATGTTTCCCAAAGCCACCTACCCGCTCACACCCGTGCAATTGAGCGACGCCATCGCCCAGCGCAGCGGTTCGACCGTGGTCGAGGGCGATGGCCTGGTGCTCGGTTTCGCCAACTTCTACAAGGCCGAGCACGGCGGTATCTGCGCCCTCGGCAACGTGGTGGTAGCACCCGCCGCTCGCGGCCGGGGCGTGGCGCGTTACCTGGTGCAATGCATGGTCGACCTCGCCCGTGAGCAGTTCGCGGCGCGGGAAGTCTGGGTGTCGTGTTTCAACCACAACACGGCGGGTCTGCTGCTTTATCCACAGCTTGGCTTCGTACCTTTTGGCATCGAGGAGCGGCAGGATCAGGATGGCAAGCGGGTGGCCTTGGTGCAGATGAAAAAACAGATAAGTTGATTATCAGCGTGAAACAACGTGGGGCTGGGCGAAAAGGTCTACCCCAAGAGCACGTATGACCTTCAGCACGGTATCAAAGCGAGGCTTTGCTCCGGGGCTCAGCGCCTTGTAGAGGCTCTCTCGACCCAGCCCGCTTTGCGCCGCAATCTGAGTCATACCCTTGGCACGGGCTATATGACCAAGCGCACGAATGATTTCAGCGGTATCCCCATCAGCCAGCACCTGACTCAGGTATTCACTCACCGCCTCATCGCTATCGAGCAATGCCGCCATGTCGAAAGGAATAATTTCTTCTTTCATTTCAGCTCCTTAGCTAGTTGCTTGGCCTTTAGGATGTCGGCGCTCTGTGAGGATTTGTCTCCCCCTGCGAGCAACAGCAACACCCGCTTTCCTCGGTAGATAAAGTAGACGCGGTAGCCCGCAGATACGTTGATGCGAAGCTCACACAAGCCGTCACCAAGTGACTTGCAATCCCCAAGATTGCCCGTAAACGCTCGCTCGATCCTACGGGCAATCGCGAATTTGGCACGCTCATCTTTCAAGGCTGACAACCACAAGCCAAAACTCTTCGTTTGTTCGACAACATAGATCATGTTTGCGCCCAAATAGTATCCTCTTGGATACACTCTTTATCAAGTTTTGGAAGCGCCCCACTCTGCCCTGTCCTTAGCAATACACAATTCAGCAGTGTCCTCGATGGCTGTAAGCTTTTTCTCTACACGTCAATCGACAAAATCTCTTGCAACATCCAACTCCGAACCATTGCCAATCTTCGACGTCCGATCCCGCATCCCCCCCGGCTTTTCGAGGCAGCCCGCGTGAAAGACGTCATCGCCCGCAAATACCGTCTAGTCGTCAAGACCTTCGGCTACATCGGCTGGTCGCTGTTCTGGCTGCTGCTGTGGGACGTGCTGGTCACCATCGACTTCATGCTGTTTTTCAACAGCAAGTTCACCCTGCCGCTGATCCCGCTGACCTTGCTGGGTTCGGCGCTGGTGGTGCTGGTGAGCTTTCGTAACAGCAGCGCCTACAACCGCTGGTGGGAAGCGCGAACCTTGTGGGGAGCACTGGTGAACAGTTCGCGCAGCTTCGCCCGGCAGACGCTGACGCTGATCGATGACCCGCAGGACGGGCTGAACCCGGTGAAGGCGACCTTGCTGCGCCGGCACATCGCCTATGTGAACTGCCTGGCAGCGCATTTGAAGGGCGAGTCTTGCCCGGACGAACTGATGGCGTTCATCCCGCCGGGAGAGTTCGAGCGGCGTAACCGTTCGAACAACTTTGCCAATGACATACTCAGCGGCTCGGCGGCATTACTGGCACGGGAATACCAGGCCGGCCGGCTGGACAGCATTCGCCTGGCGCGGCTGGAGTCGACACTGGTGGACCTGTCCAATGCCCAGGGCGGCATGGAGCGTATCGCCAATACGCCGCTGCCCTACCCTTACGTGTATTTCCCACGGCTGTTCATCACGTTGTTCTGCCTGATCGTGCCGGTGGGGCTGGTGGAGTCGCTGGGTTGGTTCACACCGCTGGCGTCGACGGTGGTGGGCTTCATGCTGCTGGCGATCGAGCGGATCGGGACTGATTTGCAGAGTCCGTTTCGCTTCAGTGAGCATCAGATCCAGATGGATACGATTTGCGAGACCATCGAGAGGAATCTGGAATCGATGCAGCGGGAAGCTCAGTGTGGGGAGCTGGTGCAGTGAATGGGGCTGCTTTGCAGCCCCGGCTATCTGTCAGGCCCGCACATACCGCTGGCGCAACACGTCACTGAAGGCATCCACCAGCAGCACCAATACCAGCATCGCCATGATCACTGTGCTGGCCTGCGCCTCCTGGAACAGGCTCAAGGTGGTATAGAGCATCTGCCCCAGCCCGCCTGCCCCAACAAAGCCCAGCACACTGGCCATGCGAATGTTGTTCTCCCAGCGGTACAGGCTGTACGCCAGCAATTGGGGCCACAAGTTCGGCAAGGTTCCGAAACAGAAAGCCGCCACCTGCCCCCCGCCCTGCAGGCGAATCGCCGCGGCGGGTTCTGCCGGCGCATTCTCAAGCGCCTCGGCAAACAAACGCCCTAATACTCCTGACGTGTGAAGCGCCAAGGCCAAAGTACCGGCATTGGGCCCCAGGCCCGCCGCCAGCACCGTCAATGCGGCCCATACCAACTCTGGAATCGCCCGCAAGGCATTGAGCAGCAAGCGCGCCAGAGACTGCAGCGGCCAACCGAAGCGCCCCGCCGCCGGCAACGCCAACAGCATGCCGAGGGCCATGGCCAGCAGCGTGCCCAGGCCCGACATGGCCAGCGTTTCCAGTGCTCCGCGCCCCACCGCCTGCAGGTGCTCGCCGGACAGGTCCGGATGCAGGAAGCGCGCAGCGTACTCACCCATCTGCCCCAGCCCGCCATCGCCCACCAAGGCATGCAGGTCCAGCTGCAGATAACCGAACGACGCCACCACCGCCGCCATGATGGCAATGATCACCAGCAGATTGATCACCCGGTTCATGCCAGCCTCCCGCGCAGGAAGCGGCTGAGCAGGTCAGCCAGCAACACCAGGCCGAGGAACGCCAGCAGCATGCTCGCCACCTCGCCCCCGGCAAACATGCGCATCGACAGGTCGATCTGCTGCCCAAGCCCGCCGGCACCGACAAAGCCCATCACCACCGAAGCGCGCACGGCACATTCCCAGCGGTAGACGGTGTAGGACACCACCTCCGCCGACGCACTGGGCAGGATGCCGTAGAAGAATGCCGCCAACCGGCCACTGCCGGCCTGCAGCAAAGCATGCGCCGGGCGCTGGTCGACCGATTCGAAGATCTCCGCGTAGACCTTGCCGAGCATGCCGCTGTAAGTAATGGCGATGGCCAGTACCCCAGCCGTTGGCCCCAGGCCCACGGCCCGCACGAACAGCAGCGCCCACACGATCTCCGGCACGCTGCGCAGAAAAATCAGCAAACCGCGAACGGGCAGGCGCAACAAGCGCGACCACGGCCCTGCCCGGCCTCCACGGGAAGCGGCGCGCAGTGACAGCGCGCGGCTCGCCAGCAGGCTGGTCGGGACCGCCAGCAACAGCGCCAAGGCCATGCCGGCAGTCGCCACGGCCAAGGTCTGCAAGGTGGACTCGTACAACAACTGGAGGAATTCGGCACTGTGCGCCGGCGGCCAGAAGGCGCTGGTGAAGCTGGCGATCTGCTGACGGTTTTCTGCCTGCAGCAAAACGCCAGGGTTCAGCTCGCTCAACTGCAGCCCCGGCCACAGCACGGCCAACGCCAGCAAGGTCAACAGCAACCGCGGCAACGCGGCCGGGTCGCGGGCGTCGGCCTTCAGCATCGCGGAATCTGCACAGTCAGGGTCGGCCCTTGGGCTTGCGCTGGCGAGCCCAGTTGCTCGTTGGCGTACAGTGCATCCAACATTGGCCCGGTCACCGCCTCGGCCGGGCAGTCGAACACTACCTGCCCCTCACGAATACCGATCACCCGCGGAAAGTGCGCCAGCGCCAGGTCCACCGCATGCAGGCTGGCCACCAGGGTCACGCCATTGGCCTGGGCATGGCGATTGAGCAGTGCCAGGCTGTGGTCGGCCAGCACCGGGTCCATGGCCGACACCGGTTCGTCGGTCAACAGCACTTCCGGGCGCTGGTACAACACCCTGGCAATGCCCACCCGCTGCAACTGGCCACCGGACAACTGCCCGCACTGAACGAACAGCTTGTCGGCCAGGCCCAGCTCGGCCAAGGCTTGGCGCGCCCCCGGCACATCGGTCGGATATACCAGGTTGAGCAGGCCACGCAAGATGCCCCACTGCCCCAGGCGCCCCGCCAGAACAGCCGTCACCACACGCTGACGGGGAGGCAATGGCGGTGCCTGGTGCACCAGGCCGATGCGCGCGCGCAGGCGTTGGCGCGCCCCGGCAGACAGCGCCCAAGGTTGCTCACCGAACAGCTCCAGGTGCCCGCTGCTGGGCTGCACGGCGGTGGCCATCAGGTGCAGCAGGCTGGACTTGCCGGCCCCCGAGGGGCCGATGATCGCTACCCGCTCACCCTTGGCGATGCTCAGGCTGATCGAATCGAGCGCGCGGACCTGGCCGTGGCGCAGGCCGGCGCCGTGTACATGAATAGTCACTTGAGCAGGCCGGCCTCACGTGCGGCTTGCTCGGTGCCCACATAGTTTTCGGGCTTGGTCTCGATGAAGCGGCTGGCCGCCTGCAGGTCGAGAATCGCCTTGTGCTCCGGGTTGGCCGGGTCGAGGTCGAGGAAGGCTTTCTTGATTTTCTCTTTCAGCGCCGGGTCCATGTTGCCGCGCACGGTCCAGTTGTAGTCGTAATAGGTCGGTGTGGTGGCAAACACCTTCACCTTGCTGGTATCGACCTTGCCGGCATCGACCAGCTTCTGCCAGACGCTGGCATTGAGTACGCCGCCATCGACCTTGCCGGCCTGCACCCAGGCGACTGTGGCGTCATGGGCACCGGAATAGGCCACGCGGCTGAAGTAGCTCTCTGGCTTGATGTTGTCTTCCTTGAGCATGAAGTAGCGCGGCATCAGGCTGCCCGAAGTGGACGAGATCGAACCGAAGGCAAACGACTTGCCCTTGAGGTCGGCCAGGCTCTTCACTGCCGGGTTGGCGGTGATGAACTTGGAGGTGAACTGGGCGTCCTGCTCACGCTGCACCAGCGGCGTGGCGGTTGGGTCTTTCAGGTGCACCTGGACGAAGGTGAAGCCACCCAGCCAGGCCATGTCCAGGCGGTTGCTGGCCAGCGATTCGACTACCGCCGGATAGTCGGCCACCGGCACGAACTTCACCTCCATGCCCAGTTGCTTGGACAGGTACTCGCCCAGTGGCTTGAACTTGCGCAGCAGTTCGGTCGGCGCTTCGTCGGGGATGGCACTGACCCGCAAGGTGTCGGCAGCCTGGGCAACTACGGCACAGCAGGACAGCACGAGGCCGGCGGCGAGCGCCAGGGGGCGTTTGAGCATGGGAGTTCTCCGGTTCAATAGCGGGGAAAGTGCCGACAACACGCCGACGCTGGGAATTATAAGAGCCACAGGCGCAAAGGCCAGCTTTGCTACAATCGCGCAACAAATTGATCCCCTGAGGTGCATATGAGCGAGCCAATTCGCCTGACCCAGTACAGCCACGGTGCCGGCTGTGGCTGCAAGATCTCCCCCAAGGTGCTGGATGTGATCCTCGCCGAGAGCGGCGCCCAGGCCCTGGACCCGAAGCTGTGGGTGGGCAATGCCTCGCGTGACGACGCCGCCGTGTATGCCCTGGACGACGAGCGCGGGGTGGTATCGACCACCGACTTCTTCATGCCGATCGTTGATGACCCCTATGATTTCGGCCGCATCGCCGCAACCAACGCAATCAGTGACATCTATGCCATGGGTGGCGACCCGCTCATGGCCATCGCCATCCTCGGCTGGCCAGTCAACGTGCTGCCCCCGGAAGTCGCCCGCGAAGTGATCCGCGGTGGCCGCGCCGTGTGCGCCGAAGCGGGTATCCCGCTGGCCGGCGGCCACTCCATCGACGCCCCCGAGCCGATCTTCGGCCTGGCCGTCACCGGTGTGGTCAGCAAACGCCACCTCAAGCGCAACGACACCGCCACCGCCGGTTGCCGCCTGTACCTGACCAAGCCACTGGGCATCGGCATCCTCACCACCGCCGAGAAGAAGGCCAAGCTGCGCGAGCAGGACCAGGGCCTGGCACGCGACTGGATGTGCACGCTGAACACCCCGGGCAGCCGCTTTGGCAAGCTCGATGGGGTCAAGGCGATGACCGACGTGACCGGTTTCGGCCTGCTGGGCCACCTGGTCGAGCTGGCCGAGGGCAGCGGCCTGACAGCACTGCTGGACTACGCCGCCGTGCCGCGTCTGCCAAGTGTCGACCATTACTTGGCCGAGGGCTGCATCCCTGGCGGTACCCTGCGCAACTTCGACAGCTACGGGCACAAGCTCGGCACGCTGACCGACGAGCAGAAGCACCTGCTGTGCGACCCACAGACCAGCGGCGGCCTGCTGGTTGCCGTCACTGCCGAAGGTGAGGCCGAGTTCCTCGCACTGGCCGCCGAACTGGGCCTGAACCTGTCGCCGATCGGCCTGCTGGTCGAACGACAGAGCCACGCGGTCGAGGTGAACTGATGCGCCCCGACTGCACCGACTTCCGCCAGTTGTTCCTCGACGATGCGCCGATGATGGACATGCGCGCGCCGATCGAATTCGTCAAAGGTGCCTTCCCCGGTACCGTCAACCTGCCGCTGATGACTGACCAGGAGCGGCAGAAGGTCGGTACCTGCTACAAACAGCAGGGCCAGGCTGCGGCCATCACCCTCGGCCACCAGCTGGTCAGCGGCGCGACCAAGCGCGAGCGCCTGCATGCCTGGGCCAGCTTTGCCAAGGCCCACCCTGATGGTTACCTGTACTGTGCCCGCGGCGGCCTGCGCTCGCTGATCGTGCAGCAATGGCTGCGCGACGAAGCCGGCATCGCCTACCCGCGCATCAAGGGAGGCTACAAGGCCATGCGTACCTTCCTGCTGGAAACCACCCAGCAGGCCGTCGAGCAATGCGACTTCGTCCTGGTCGGCGGCCTCACCGGCACCGGCAAGACCGATGTGCTGCACCAGTTGAACAATGTGCTCGACCTCGAAGGCCACGCCAATCATCGCGGCTCCAGCTTCGGCAAGCGTGCCACCGGCCAACCGGCGCAGATCGACTTCGAGAACAAGCTGGCCATCGATGTGCTGAAGAAGCGCGCCCGAGGCATCGAACAGTTCGTGCTGGAAGATGAAGGCCGCATCGTCGGCAGTTGCTCGGTACCGCTGGAGCTGTACCAGGGCATGCAGCAGTACCCGATGGTGTGGCTGGAGGACAGTTTCGAGAACCGCGTGGAGCGCATCCTGCGCGATTACGTGATCAACCTGTGCGCCGAGTTCGTCGATGTGCATGGCGAGGAAAATGGCCGCAGGCTGTTTGCCGAGCGCTTGCTGCAGAGCATGGCCAATATCCACAAGCGCCTGGGTGGCGAGCGCTTCCAGCGCTTGTCCACAATCCTGGGCGAAGCGCTGGACGAGCAGCTGCGCAGCGGTGCGGTGGACCTGCACCGGGGCTGGATCGAAGGGCTGCTCAAGGAATATTACGACCCGATGTATGCCTACCAGCGCGAAGCCAAGGCCGAGCGGATCGAGTTCGCCGGAGATGGCGTGGAAGTGCGCGAGTACCTCAAGGCCCGCGCTCTGCGCGAACCAAAGCCCCAATCAGTCTGACAGGCTGGCGCGAATAGTGTGGGAGCGGCCTTGTGTCGCGAAAGGGCCGCAACGCGGCCCCAGCAATCTGTGCATTTGCGCCAAAATCCTGGGGCTGCTGCGCACCCCTTTCGCGACACAAGGCCGCTCCCACAAGAAGCGCGCAGGCTCAGCTTCAGTACGTGCCGCGCAGGGTCACCATGAAGTTGCGCGGTTCGCCGTAATAGTTGCCATAGGTCGAGGTCCCGACCGTCTCGTAGTATTTCTTGTCGAACAGGTTGTTGCCGTTGAGCGTCACGTTCCAGTGGTCGTCGACACGGTAATCGAGCAACGCGTTCCAGATCGCATAACCGCTCTGCTGGTAGTCGAACGCCACCGTCTGCCCGCCCGTCACAGCCGTCCCGCTGGTGTATGTCGCGCTCTGTACCTGCACCCCGCCACCCACCTTGAAGTCGCTGAACACGCCCGGCAGGCGGTAGGTGGTGTACAGCTTGAACAGGTGCTTCGGCATTATCGTGCTCAACGGCGTGTCGGCACTGCGGTTGCGGTTGAGGTTGAAGGTGTAGCCCCCGACCAGCATCCAGTCCGGCAACAGCTCGCCGGACACTTCCATGTCCACGCCCTTGCTCACCACCTTGCCGGTGGACACGTAGCAGCAACTGCCCGAGAAGCCGGCATAGCTGAAGTCGTAGCTCGGGTCCTGCACCGCCTCGTTTTCGCGGGTGGTGTAGTACAGCGCGACACTGGTGTTCAACGCACCGTCGAACAGTTCGCCTTTGAGCCCGGTTTCGTAGGTTTTGCCGGTCATGGGCTCTAACGGCCCACCAACACCCTCGGGCCCTGCCAGCTTGCTCGACTGCGGCTTGTAGATTTCCGCGTAGCTGGCATACGCCGACCATTGATCGTCAAGGTCGTAGACCAGCCCGGCAAATGGCGTGACCTTGGTGCCGATGCGCTGCTCGGGGCTGGAAACACTCACCGGCGTGGTCAGCGCGTTGGTGTAGGTTTGCCAGAAGTGGAAGCGCTGCGCACGGGCGCCGACGATCAGGTGCAGCGGTTCGGCCAGCTGCAGGCGCAGGCTGCCATACAGGCCGTACTGGCGCTGCGCGTTGGGGTTGTAGTCGCGCTTGTACTCCAGCGCGCTGCCCGGGTCATCGAACACCGAGTTGTCGGGGTCGAACAGATTGGCCGGCGAACCCGCAGCAGCGTATGGCGCAGTGCCCTGCCAACGGCTGTCGATTCGCTGGTAGTCAGCACCGAACACCAGCTCATGGTCCAGGCCAAAGGCCTGGAAGTGGCCGGAGAGGTTGCCGTCGTACAGCTGCTGTTCGCTCTGCTGGCGCACCCAGGTGCCGTACCAGGTCGCCCCGGTGCCGGTGGTGGCATCGACCGCATTCAAGGTCGTGGCGCTTTTGAACAACCCGAGGTCCCAGGTGTTGGTGTAGCTCAGGTTGAGCTTCCAATCGTCGTTGATACGGTGGTCGATCTTGGCGAAATACTCACGCGCCGTGGCGTCGAGGTACGCCCAGTTCTTGGTCAGGCCGGTGTGCCGGGGCAGGTTCAGATCGGCCCCGTTGCTGTAACGGGGCAGCGAGTTATTGGTGCCGTTTTCGTGAGACTTGTTGTAGCGCGCGCCGAAGGTGAGCAAGGTATCGTCGGTGACGTCCGCTTCTAGCACGCCATAGGCCAGGGGCTTTTCAGTGGCGCGGTTATCCACGAAATACTGGCGATCAGTGTTGGCCAGCACCAGGCGTCCGCGCAGGCGGCCATCCCAGCCCAGCGGGCCGGACAGGTCGACCTCCTGGCGGTAGTTGTCCCAGCTGCCGGCCGAAAGGGTCAGCTTTAGCTGGTTGAAGGCGGTGGGCCGCTTGCGCACCAGGTTGATGATACCGCCCGGGTCGCCAGAGCCACCGTACAAGGCCGCCGTTCCACGCAGGACCTCGACGTGGTCGAACTCGGCCATGTCGAAGATGTTCGAAGAGTAGAACGAGCCCATCGCAGTGCCCAGTGACTGCGGCGCGGCGCCATCGATCTGCACGTTCTGGATGCTGAAACCGCGCGAGATGAAGTCCTGGGTCCGGAAGGTGGTGCTCTGGGTGACGATGCCAGGCGTGACTTTCATCGCCTGGTTGATATCGGTGATCTGCTGGTCCTCGATCAGCTGGCGGGTCACCATCGACACCGATTGCGGCGTCTGGCGCAGGCTGGTGGGGCTCTTGGAGCCTACGCTGACCAGGCCCGGAGCATAGGAGCCGGTGTTTTCCGTGCTCTCGCCCATGCCCTGCCCGGCCACTGTGGTGGCGCTCAGCTCCATGACCTCGCTGCCGGCTGCCGCCTGCGGCTCGGCCACCAGGCGGTAGCCGTTGCCGCTGCGCTCGCTGCGGTAGCCGCTGCCGGCCAGCAGCACGGCAAAGCCACTGTCGACCGAGTACAACCCCTGCAAGCCGGCACTGCGCCGGCCGGCCAGTGCTTCAGACGGGAACGCCAGCGGCACGCCGGCTTGTTGGGCATATTGCCCGAGCACTTCGGCCAGGTTGCCCGCCGGTACATCGAAGTGGCGGCGGGCGGCTTCCTCGGCCACCGCCGGCAGGGCCAGAGCAGGCAGCGCCAGGCCGGCGCAGGCCAGGCGCAGGCACAAGGCCAGCGGGCTGAGAGAGGGTTGGCCAGGGAATCGGCGCATGATCGAACGGCTCCTTTTGCTGATCTTTATCGGTTGGCCTCTTGTTTGACGGGCCATGCCGAAAATGCGGAACCGTAATGATCAATTTGCCTGCGGCACGCGCTCGACCGTGGTCCACCAGCGGCCAAAGCCACCAATACGGATCGGCAGTGCTTCGGCCAAAAGACGCAAGGCGCGTTCGCTGTCATCCAGTGGCAGCACGGCGGAAACCCGCAAGCCCTGCATGGCTTGCCGGTCAAAGCGCAAAATACCCCGACGTTGCGCGGCAAGCGCATCGAGCACCTGGTCCAGCGGTACGCCATCAGCCACCAACTGGTGCTGCTGCCAGGCCTGCTCCACGCGTTGCGGGTCGACGGCCGGCAACGCTCCCAGGCCATCGCGAGCCACCCAGACGCGCTCGCCACGCCTGGCCACCCTCTGATCACTCGACACCGCGCTACGCACCTCAACACGGGATTCGAGCATGGTCAGCTCGCTACGCTGACCGGTATGACTGACCACAAAGCGGGTGCCCAAGGCACGGAAACTGCCTTCCTCGGTCAGTACCAGCAACGGCCGATCGCAGTCATGAGCCACCTCGATGAGAATTTGCCCCTTGCGCAGCAGGATGCGCCGCTCGCTGGGGGAGAACTGCACATCCACCAAAGAGTTGCCGGCCAGGGTGATCCGCGACCCATCGGCCAGCGTTTCGCTGTGCCACTGGGCGGGCGCGGTGTGCAGGTCGGCGAACCAGGCCTGGGGGGTGACGCCGGCAAAGGGCAAGGCACCCAGCAGCGCTGCAGTCAGGGCCAGGCCGAGTAGCGTACGGCGGCTGACCGAGCTGCCCTGCGACGCCACTTTGAGCGCAGCAGCCACGGGCCGACGCTGCTGGCGCAGGCCCTGCAACTGGCTGATCACGCCCTGCATGCGATGCAAGGTCGCCTGGTGGCGGGGGTCGGTATTCAGCCAGGCTTGCAGCTCGGCATGTTCCTGGGCGTCCAGGTCACCCTCGCCCAGGCGCAACACCCACTCGGCGGCCTGCTCTTCGATGGACCCGGTGTTCACGGCTCGGCGTAATCCAGCGAACGGTGGCAATGCACCAGGGCCTGCGCGAGGTACTTGCGGACCATGCGCGTGGAGATCGCCAGGCGCTCGGCGATCTGCGGTTGGCTCAGTTCGTCCAGGTAGTAACAGACAAAGGCCTCACGCGCCTTGCTGTGCAAGCCCTCCAGCAGGAAGGCAATCTGTTCGAGGGCTTGCAAGGTGATATGGATCTGTTCCGGCGACTGGTGCCCTTCCAGGGCTTCGGCGGCCAGTGCCAGCTCTTGCAGGTAGGCCTGTTCGATCTGTTGGCGACGGACCCGGTCGATCAGCAGCCGCCGCGCCGTGGTGCTGAGGAAGGCACGGGGCTCGCGCATGTTCAGCAGCGCATCGCGCGAGGCGAGGATGCGCACGAACGTGTCTTGAGTCAGGTCGGCGGCACTGTGCGGGCAACGCAGCTTGCGCCGCAACCAGCCGAACAACCAGCCATGGTGCTCGCTGTACAGCTGTTCAAGCGGATACGGGCTCGGCGTGTCGGCTGTAGGCATGGGCATCGCGACGCAAGTGAGAATTGTTAACGAATAGTAGCTATTCGCCTACTCACTCTGCAACCGCAATGGCCGCCATACTGCCAACACGCCCAGTTGCAGGAGCGCCCCGGCAAAGCCGCTCCTACAGTAACTGCGTCAGCGCCATCAGTGCCCGGGACTGAGTATTCGCTCCAGCTCCGCCGCACGCTCGCGGGTCATGTCCAGCACACACATGCCGCCCTCCAGCTGCGCCATGGTCCCGCCACTGGCCTGCACATGGAACTTGCAGTTCGCATCACGATAGGCGATCCACTGTCGCTGCACATCGCGCAGGCTCTTCTGCGGCCCGCTCTCGAGCTTGCCCACCAGTTGCTTGTAGACCCTATTCAGGCGCTGGTCCTGAAGCTGGGTCTCCGCCTGGATGCAACTGCTCATGGCCACCGTGCTGGAGGCCTTGTCCATGCACTGGCTGTAAGCCGGCGAGTTGTCGTCGGCCAGCGCCATTGGCGCCAAAAAGGCCAGGAGCATCAGATACCGTGTGTTCATCGCAAATCCCTTCATAGCGTCTGTACCGGCTCTGGCGGCATCAGCACCTTGCCCGGTTCGAATTGCAGCGATGGCATCTGGGTCGCCGCATAAGCGGTCACGGCCAACGCCGCGATCAGGGCGACATCCAGCCAGTTCCAGGACGGCACATCGTCACTGCTGCGCGCGACCCAGCACTGCCAGGCCTGGCCAGCACAGAACACCGCGATCGCCGCCAGCCACAGGTAGAAGCCGGCGCCGAAGCCGGTGCGGTGGGAGAATTCATAGCTGATGTTATCCGGCAGGCGTTCGATACCAAAGCTGCTGGCAGCCAGGTACAACGCACCCAGCCCCAGCAGCAAGGCCAGCCGGCGCAGGCGCCGATGGCAGATGATGGCTAACGCCAGCAGCGGGTTGGCAAACCACTGGAACATCCCGAAGGGAATGCCCCAAGGGCCATACAAGAACATCTGCAGCGCCGGCATGTGCCTGCCGGCGCTCATCAGGGCACCGTCGAAGGCCAGGCTGAGCAGGTACAGGGCTAGGCTCAGGCTCAGGTAGAACGCCGGCAAGCGGGATACATTCATGCTACAGGCGGTTCGAGCAGCAGGCCGTAGATGCCCGAGTCGGTCAACTCGCCCGCCACGCACCAACGCGCCCGCAACGTGCCTTCGAGGACGAAGCCCTGCCGTTCGAGGGTGCGTGCAGAGCCTTGGTTGCGTGGGTCGATCTCGCCTTCCAGACGGCGCATGTGCAGGGTATGGGCGATGTAGTCGATGAAACAGGTCAGCGCTTCGTCCATGTAGCCCCTGCCCTGTACGGCGCTGGCCAGGCAGTAGCCGATCTCGCCACGGCGCGAGACATCGTCGATGTTGAACAGCTGGACCATGCCGATCAATTCGCCATTGTCGCGGCGGTACATGCCCAGCTTGAGCTGGTCGCCATTGGTGTAGGCTTCGCGGTCGGCAGCCAGGGCGCTCTCGGCTTCGGCCAGGTCGTGCCAGGGGGCATGGTGCCAGTAACGCATGACCTCGGGGTCGGCCATGATCGTCAGCCATTGCGCAGCGTCGGCGTGGCGCATCGGGCGCAGCTGCAGACGCGGGCTGTCTAGGCAGAGGTCAGTGGGGAAACTGCGGGGTGGGGTCACACCGGATCTCCTGTCCATTGCTGGGGAGATGACAGTTTAACGTTATGTGGGGGGCTGCGGGTGTATGTCTTGGGATGTGTGGTGGGGCGGAAACCGAGCGCCGCCCGCGCGGCGCATCGCGGATAAATCCGCTCCTACATTTGTTGCAACGTGCCGAACCTGTTACGCCATGGTGGCCTGCCTTGGCGCATGACTTGAGCCGTGCAAACCGGCTGACAACCATGGCCTCACAGGCATGGCCACGTTGCAACAAATGTAGGAGCGGATTTATCCGCGATGCGCCGCGCGGGCGGCGCTCGGTCTCAAGAGCGCTGCATCTCTGTGGGCGCCCCACTACAGGTGCCGCAGATAGCGAAACTGGCTCAGGCCACCTCGGCCCCATCATCGGGCCAATGCGGCTCGTTGGCCCCCGGCGGGGTCAGTGGCGGCAGCCCATAGGCCGCCCGCGCATCGTCACAGCTCGGGTTATGCACCCCACCCTCCCACGATGCCTCGAACTCGCGGCACGGGCTGGAACGGTTGGCGTAGATGGTACACGCCACTTCGGTGCCGATCTCGCCCTGCAGGCTCACGCAGCGGCAAGGTTTGGCGTCGGTGCCGATCATGGCAACACGGGTGGGGTTGATCTGTACCACCAGGTCGTCCGGCACAAGGCCGCCGGCAGACTGGCATTCGCCCCAGAAGAAGGACACACGGAAATACCCGCAGCAGGCGCCGCAGTCAAGGCAAGGGTTGTATTCGGACATGATGGCACGGAGGGAAGGTTGTTGTTATCGGGCTTGGCCCGCGCGCCATTTGTAATCGAAGCCAGGTCGGCTGAGAAGAGGGGTAATGCAAAAATAGTTTGCCGTTGATCCGGCAGGCCCGGGCCCGCCGAAGCGGGCCCGGGTGCAGCATCATTTCTGGATCAATCCATCGGCGCGGAACATCTGGCGAATACCGCGAATCGCCTGGCGAATCCGGTCCTGGTTCTCGATCAGGGCGAAGCGCACATGGTCGTCGCCATAGTCACCAAAACCGATGCCCGGCGACACGCAGACCTTGGCCTCGGCCAGCAGTTTCTTGGCGAACTCCAGCGATCCCAGGTGCGCGTACTGTTCCGGGATTTTCGCCCACACATACATCGACGCCTTGGGGTTCTCGACCATCCAGCCCAGCTCGTGCAGGCCCTTGACCAGCAGGTTGCGGCGCTGGCGGTACTGCTCGGCAATATCGCGTACACATTGCTGGTCGCCTTCCAGCGCGGCGATGGCGGCCACCTGCAGCGGGGTGAAGGTGCCGTAGTCGTGGTAGCTCTTGATCCGCGCCAGGGCACTGACCAGCTCGGGGTTGCCGACCATGAAGCCGATCCGCCAGCCGGCCATGTTGTAGCTCTTGGACAGGGTGAAGAACTCCACCGCGATGTCCTTGGCGCCCGGCACCTGCATGATCGATGGGGCCTTCCAGCCGTCGTAGACGATGTCGGCGTAGGCCAGGTCGTGCACCACCAGTACGTCGTACTGCTTGGCCAGGGCCACCACGCGCTCGAAGAAGTCCAGCTCCACGCACTGGGCAGTGGGGTTGGACGGGAAACCGAGAATCATCATCTTCGGCTTGGGGATCGATTCGCGGATCGCCCGTTCCAGCTCGTTGAAGAAGTCCACGCCCGGTACCAGCGGCACGGAACGCACCTGGGCGCCGGCAATCACTGCGCCGTAGATATGGATCGGGTAGCTGGGGTTGGGCACCAGCACCGTGTCGCCCTGGTCGAGGGTGGCGAGCATCAGGTGCGCCAGGCCCTCTTTCGAGCCGATGGTGACGATGGCTTCGCTTTCCGGGTCGATGTCGACCTCGTAGCGCTCCTTGTACCAGTTGGAGATGGCCCGGCGCAGGCGCGGGATGCCGCGTGAGGTTGAGTAGCCATGGGTGTCTTCGCGCTGGGCAACCTGCACCAGCTTCTCGACGATATGCGGCGGAGTCGCGCCATCGGGGTTGCCCATGCTCAGGTCGATGATGTCCTCGCCACGGCGGCGGGCAGCCATCTTGAGCTCGGCAGTGATGTTGAAGACGTAAGGGGGGAGACGATCGATGCGCGCAAAGCGGCGCGGCGAACCTGGATTGGCCATGGTTTCCTCTGCAGACGTAAGCGCCCGGAACCGTCCGAGCGACGCTGGCCGCTGCGGCGGCCTGGATCAGAAGATAGTGCCGAAACAGGATGCTTGTAAAGGACAATTTCCTGTTTAGTTAGATGTTTTCAGAATTATTTATTGAAAATCAAGGATCTATGTTTTCAGGCCAGGCCTCTTCGCGGGCAAGCCCGCTCCCACAGGGACCGCGCCACATTCAATGCTGGCACTTCACCTGTGGGAGCGGGCTTGCCCGCGAAGAAGCCAACCCCTGAAATCGCAGGCATAAAAAAACCCGGCACAGTGGCCGGGTTCTTGAGTGAAGCACTCGCCTCGATCAGCGCGCGTAGGTCATCAGCACGTCTGCAGCGGTCTGGCTGTCCACACCCATCATCACGCTCAGGGCAGTGACAGTGAGGATCGAGAAGCCAAACACCTTGCGGGCCCACTTGCTGTCGTCTTCAGCCTTGTAGCCACCCCAGGCCATGTACAGCCAGTACAGGCCCATGGCTGCTGCCACGGCCAGGTAGCCGAGGCCGGCGTAACCGCCGAGGGTGAGCATCAAGGTAGCGAGCAGGAAGGCCAGCACGTACAGCACGATCTGCTTCTTCGCTGCAAGGACACCACGTGCCACCGGCAGGACCGGAATGTTGGCAGCGCTGTAATCCTTGAAGCGGAAGATTGCGATGGCGAAGCTGTGCGGCATCTGCCACAGGCTGAACATCACCAGCAGGGTCACTGCAGCCAGGTCGAAGCTATTGCTTACGGCGCAGTAGCCGATCACCGGAGGCATGGCACCGGACAGGCTGCCGACCAAGGTGCCGTGCACCGATTTGCGCTTCAGCCAGAGGCTGTAGAAACCAACGTAGACCACGAAGCCTACAGCTGCGCAGAACGCCGACAGCGGGTTGGCCTGGACATACAGCAGGCTGAAGCCCGCCACCCCGAGGAGGGTGGCGTAGACCAGCGCGAGGGTCAGCGACATGCCGCCCTGCACCATGACGCGGTTCTTGGTGCGCTCCATCTTGTGGTCGATGTCACGGTCGATGCAGTTGTTGAACACGCATCCGGACGCCACCACCAGCGAAGTACCGATCACCACCGCCAGGAACAGGGCGAAATCCACATGGCCCTTCGAGGCAAGGAAGAAACCGCCTGCCACGGAAAGCACGTTACCGAAAATGATCCCCGGTTTGGTGATTTGGATAAAGTGCTTAACGGACATGCAGTCTTACCTCACTTGGCCATCATTTCGAAGTGGATGCTGAACATGATCCACAGCGACAGGCCGACCAGCAGAGCGATTACCAGCGCGGTGAACAGGAACGTCGACACATTGGAGCGCTGCTCTTTCGAGCGGTCCATGTGCAGGAAGTACACGAGGTGTACCACTACCTGAATCACAGCCATGGCCACGATGATCAGAACGGTCAGGTTCTTCGGCAGGCTTGGCGACATGGCCAGGCCGAACGGGATCGCGGTCAGGATGATCGACAGGATGAAGCCGATCATGTACGACTTGACGCTGCCGTGGTTACCTTCGTGATGAGTGTCGTGTGCGTTAGCCATTACAGAACTCCCAGCAGGTAGACGACGGTGAATACGCAGATCCAGACCACGTCCAGGAAGTGCCAGAACAGGCTCAGGCAGCTCATGCGGGTCTTGGCGGTCGGCGTGATGCCGTGCTTGTTGATCTGGTACATCATGATTGCCATCCAGATCAGGCCGGCGGTCACGTGCAGACCGTGGGTACCTACCAGGGCGAAGAAGCCCGACAGGAAGCCACTGCGGGTCGGGCCGAAGCCTTCGCCGATCAGGTGATGGAATTCATAGATTTCCATCGCGATGAAGCCTGCACCGAACAGGAAGGTCACAGCCAACCAGCCCAGTACGCCAGCTTTCTTGCCGTCGAACATCTTCAGCATGGCGAAGCCGAAGGTGATCGAGGACAGCAGCAGGAACAGCGTTTCAACAGCTACGAAGTCGAGCTGGAAGATGTCGTGACCCGACGGGCCGCCGGCAAAACTGCCGGACAGCACCGCGTAGGTGGCGAAGAGCGACGCAAACAGGATGCAGTCGGTCATCAGGTACAGCCAGAAACCGAGGACGGTCATCTGGCCCGAGTCGTGGTGGTGGTCATCGTGAGCATGGTCATGACCATGCGCGCCACCGTGGATTACTTGACTGGACATTGATTACACCCGTTCAAACGATTCGACACGTGCGCCGGCAGGCAGAGCACCTGCTTTGGCCAGCGCTTTGAGACGCTCGCCTTCGATGCGCGCCACTTCTTCGGCCGGAACCATGTAGCCCTGGTCGTCACGCGCAGCGTGGCGAACGAAGACCGCGATGGTTGCCAGCAGGCTCGCGCCAACCAGCCACCAGATGTGCCAGATGAAAGCGAAGCCGAAGACAGTCAGGAACATACCCATGAACAGACCGGTAGCGGTGTTGTTCGGCATGTGGATCGCTTCGTACTTGCCCGGCACCTTGTAGGCAACGCCGGCTTCCTTGGCTTCGTTCCAGCAGTCCAGGCCAACTTTCTCAGGCATGTGGGCGAAGTTGTAGAACGGAGGTGGCGACGAAGTCGACCATTCCAGGGTACGGCCGCCCCATGGGTCGCCGGTCACGTCCAGGTTCTGCTCGCGATCGCGGATCGAAACGACGATCTGGATCAGCTGGCAAGCGATACCGAACAGGATCAGCACGGCGCCGACAACGGCTACGTACAGGTAGGGTTCCCACAGTGGGTTGTCGGAGTGGTTCAGACGACGGGTCATGCCCATGAAGCCCAGGGCGTACAGCGGCATGAACGCTACGTAGAAGCCAGAGATCCAGAACCAGAATGCAGCTTTGCCCCACTTCTCGTTCAGCTTGAAGCCGAACGCTTTTGGCCACCAGTAGGCGAAGCCGGCGATGTAGCCGAATACCGCACCACCAATGATCACGTTGTGGAAGTGAGCAATTACGAACAGGCTGTTGTGCAGGACGAAGTCAGCACCTGGAACAGCCAGCAGAACGCCAGTCATGCCACCGATCGAGAAGGTGATCATGAAGCCCAGGGTCCACAGCATCGGTGCGGTGAAACGCACACGGCCCTGGTACATGGTGAACAGCCAGTTGAACAGCTTCACACCAGTCGGAATGGAGATCAGCATCGTCGCCAGGCCGAAGAAGGTGTTGACGCTGGCGCCGGCACCCATGGTGAAGAAGTGGTGCAGCCATACAGCGAAGCCCAGAACGGCAATGGCGCCCGATGCGTAGATCATCGAGTGGTGGCCGAACAGACGCTTGCCGGAGAAGGTCGAAGTCACTTCCGAGAACACGCCGAAGGCCGGCAGGATCAGGATGTAAACCTCGGGGTGACCCCACGCCCAGAACAGGTTGACGTACATCATCGGGTTCCCACCAAGCTCGTTGGTGAAAATGTGGAAGTCCAGATAACGGTCAACAGTCAGCAGAGCGAGTGCAGCGGTCAGGATCGGGAACGAAGCCACGATCAGCACGTTGGCCCAGGTGCAGGTCCAGGTGAAGATCGGCATGTCCATCAGCTTCATGCCAGGTGCGCGCATCTTCATCACGGTGACGAGGAAGTTCACGCCGGTCAGTGTCGTACCCAAGCCTGAGAGCTGTAGCGCCCAGATGTAGTAGTCGACACCCACCCCAGGGCTGTACTGAATGCCCGCGAGCGGCGGATAGGCAACCCAGCCGGTCTTGGCGAATTCACCAACGCCCAGCGAGATGTTGACCAGCAGCACGCCTGCCAGCAGCAGGTAGAAGCTCAGGGAGTTCAGGAACGGGAAGGCAACGTCACGTGCACCGATCTGCAGAGGAACCGCGAGGTTCATCAGGCCGGTGAAGAACGGCATCGCCATGAAGATGATCATGATCACACCGTGAGCGGTGAAGATCTGGTCATAGTGTTCAGGCGGCAGGTAGCCTTCGGAGCCACCGGTAGCGGCAGCCAGCTGAGTACGCATCATGATGGCGTCGGCGAAGCCGCGCAGCAGCATGACCATCGCGACGACGATGTACATCACCCCGATTTTCTTGTGGTCGACGGTGGTCAACCACTCGGTCCACAAGTAGGTCCACTTGCGGAAATAGGTGATAGCACCAACGACAGCAATACCCCCGAGCGCGATCATGGCAAGCGTCACCATGACTATCGGCTCGTGGAAGGGTATCGCCTCCAGGGTTAATTTACCGAACATCTCTTACTCCTCTGCACCGGCAGCTGGTTGCATACTCGATTCCACACCCTTGGTTGTGGCCAGATCTTTGCTGCCTGCTTCTTCGTGGACCGGCTTGCCGCGGTTCATGCCTTCGTACTTGTCGACGATGGTCTGGAACAGCTCTGCTGGTGCCTCGCTGTACAGCGCGACTGGGTTGTATTCGCTAGGCTTGGCCAGGGCTTCGTATTCGGCCTTGCCCAGTTTCAGTGGCGACTGCTTCACTTCGGCGACCCACTTGTCGAAGTCTTCCTGAGAGGTAGCAGTAGCCTTGAATTTCATGCCGGTGAAGCCAGCGCCGCTGTAGTTGGCACTGATACCGTCGAACTCGCCGTTTTCGTTGGCGATCAGGTGCAGCTTGGTGGTCATGCCGGCCATGGCGTAGATCTGGCCACCCAGGCCCGGGATGAAGAACGAGTTCATCACGGCGTCGGAGGTGACGCGGAAGTTGACCGGGGTGTTAGCCGGGAAGTTGATCTTGTTGACCGTGGCAATGCCCTGTTCCGGGTAGATGAACAGCCATTTCCAGTCCAGCGCGACCACGTCGATCTGAATCGGCTTCACGTCCGAATCAAGCGGACGGTACGGGTCCAGCTTGTGGGTCGACTTGTAGGTGACGTAACCCAGGGCGATGATGATGATGATCGGGATGATCCACACCGCGGCTTCGATCTTGGTCGAGTGCGACCAGTCTGGGGTGTAGGTGGCAGCCTTGTTGGAAGCACGGTACTTCCAGGCGAACGCCACGGTCATGATGATGACCGGAATGACCACCAGCAGCATCAGGCCGGTAGCGATCAGGATCAGGTTCTTTTGCTCAATGCCGACCTGACCTTTCGGGTCGAGCAGGGTCCAGTTGCACCCACTGAGTAAAAGCATGCCTAAAAAGGGCAATATGCCAAACAGTCTGGGGTAACGCTTTTTACTCATCTCACGACCTCTAGATCAGCTTGCTTCAATGCAATTTGTGTTTTGGTAGCCAACACTTCGTCCTGCCAAGTGCGGCATTTCGCGCCCGTACTCGCTCCTGCCCGGGTCTGACTGCAGGACCTTGGCGAAAAGCGTGTTAGCGGTGCTTATGGTTTCGTAGGCAACAGGCCTGTACTTCAGACCAAGTCCATTTGGTGCGGGAAAACGCGGAGGGGGGTCCGCCCGGTATCGCCGTTGGGCGAAACTTGACGAAGTCAGCAAAAAGGAGCGCTGGGGCTTCCTTCAATCCTGCGACTCGCAAGCAGTGCCGAACGGAAATTGGGGGCGATTGTAGATAGGTCGCAAACCCTTGACTATGACTTATTGAGCAACAGTCCTTTACAGAATCCGTAACAATAGCACTCTACAAATCAACTTCGCGACAGTTTGTCGCACCCCGCTTGCTAGCCCTCAAACCCGCATTTTGCAAGGCTTTGAGGTTGATCTGGAGCAAGCGGGAGAGGACTTTTCGCTCTTCTCATCCGGTGTAAAAGACCACACCGAAATCGGGACTTATGTCTAAGACTGGCGCCGGTTGCGGTAGATGCCGAACGGTACCAGGATGGCGGTCAGGACGAACGCCACCAGTGCCCACTGCGCCAGCGACAAACCGAGGATCGGTGGGTACGGCGTGCTGCAGAAGCCATCGACCTGGAACGCCAGCGGCCAGAGCTTGGCCAGGGGCAGGTCGTCGACGATCGGCTGCAGGGTATCGATGCCGCAACTGACCATGGGGTTGGCGAGTATATACACATGGTTGCCAGCCGCAATGATTCCGCCGATTGCGCTGAGCACCACCAGGCCCTCGAACAGGGTCAGGCTGCGACGCCCGGGCATGGCGGCGGCAATGAACGCGAAGATGGCTATAAAGAGCAAGGCATAGCGTTGCAGGATGCACAACGGGCAAGGTGCCTCGCCCAGTACCACCTGCATGTATAGCGCTCCGCCGATCAGGGCGAGGCAGATCACCCCCAGCAGCACCAGAAAGCGCCGTTCGCGGTTCAGGCGCAAGGATTGTTCGTTCATTGCCGATTCCTTCGATGGATAGATGGCAGCGTGGTCCGCCCGCCTGAATGCGATTCTACACGCAGGCATGGCCCATTAGCGTGTCGAGGTGGCGGCGAGACAGCACTGCGCAGGGCTATCCGGAGATGCTGAGACCGGCTGCAGTAACGTCGGTTCAACGTCGGCCGGTAAAAAAGCGGCTGCCCGGGTGCCGCGCAGGGGCAAGCCCCTCGACACCCGGGAGTGAAGGATACAGTGATTAAAGGAGGATTAAAGATGAAAGGTGCCGAGGCACCCTTCATCTTTCCTTATATATAAGCCGCGCCTGGAACAGTTATTCCAGGGCAGCCGCCGGGCCGAAGAACTCGTAACGGCTCTGCTGCTCTGGCACACCCAGGCCCTTCAGCTGGCGCTTGACCGCCGCCATGAAACCTTTCGGCCCGAGGAAGTAGGCGTCCACATCGCGCTCACGCGGCAGCCACTCACCCAGCAGGTCCTGGCTCAGCAGGCCAACCGCGTCGGCATTCTGCGCACCCTCTTGCTCGGCATAGCAGTAGAAGCGCTTGAGCTGCGGGTGGCGCTCGGCCAGGCCATCGATCCAGTCGCGGAACGCGTGCACCGCACCGTTACGTGCGCAGTGAATGAAATGCACCGGGCGCTGGGTCTTCAGGGCCGCTTCGAGCATCGCCAGGGTCGGGGTAATGCCAACACCTCCGCTGATCAGCACCAGTGGCTTGTCGCTGGCCGCCAGGGTGAAGTCACCCGCTGGCGGGAACAGCTGCAGGGAATCTCCCACCACCAGCTCATCATGCAGGTAGTTGGAGACCTTGCCGCCCTCCTCGCGCTTGACGCTGATGCGGTACCCCTGGCCGTCGCACAGGGCCGACAGCGAGTAGTTGCGGCGCTGCTCGGCACCGTCAATGAACAGCTGCAGGCCGATGTACTGGCCTGGTTCGGCCTTGAGCACTGGCTGGCCATCCACCGGGGCAAAGTAGAACGAGGTGATCTCGCTGCTTTCCTGTTCGCGACGGGCCAAGCGGAATTCGCGGGTTCCGCGCCAGCCGCCGGCGGCCTCTTCCTTCTGTTTATAGAGGTTTTCTTCGGCACCGATGAGGATGTCGGCCAGCTGGCCATAGGCAGCGGCCCAGGCGGCGATGACTTCAGGCGTGGCGATTTCCTTGCCCAGCACTTCTTCGATGGCTCGCAGCAGGCAGCTGCCGACGATCGGGTAGTGTTCCGGCAGAATCTGCAGGGCAACGTGTTTGTTGATGATCTGGCCGACCAGGCCACCTAGCTGTTCAAGCTGGTCGATGTGCCGGGCATACATCAGCACGCCATTGGCCAGCGCCCGCGGCTGGTCGCCACTGGCCTGGTGGGCCTGGTTGAACAGCGGGCGTACCTCTGGGTACTCGCTGAGCATCATCTTGTAGAAGTGGGTGGTCAGGGTTTCACCACCGGTTTCCAGCAGGGGGACAGTGGCTTTGATGATTGCACGTTGTTCGGCATTAAGCATTTGCGACAACTCCTGAGCCTGAGGCTTGAAAAGGTTGCCCTTGTAATTACAGCAATCGTGCCAACTATTTTCCCTAATGAAATCAATGCATTGGATAACATCATGTCAAAATGACCCGACCAAGCGTATAGTCAGATCGACCTACAGGAGTCCATATGACTACAAAGCCATTGCTCACTACCTTGCTGCCGCTGGTCAGCGACCTGTCCCGCGATCTGCCCGATCAGGAGCGCTACCGCCGCTTGCTGCAGGCCATGCGCGGGCTGCTGCCCTGCGATGCCGCGGCGCTGCTGCGCCTGGATGGCGAATGGCTGGTGCCGTTGGCCGTCGATGGGCTTTCGCCCGACACCCTTGGCCGTCGCTTCAAGGTCAGCGAGCACCCGCGCTTCCAGATCCTGCTCAGCCGCCCGGAACCGACACGCTTTGCCAGCGACTCCGAGCTGCCCGACCCTTACGATGGCCTGGTCAACGCCCCTGACGCCGACCTTGAAGTGCACGACTGCATGGGCTGCCCGCTGATGGTCGACGAGCGCCCATGGGGCCTGGTAACCCTCGACGCCCTCACCCCCGGCCAGTTCCAGAGCCTGGAGCTGGACGCCCTGCAGGCCTTCGCCAGCCTGGCCGCCGCCACCGTGACCGTGGCCGAGCGCATCGAGCACCTGGCCCTGCGCGCCGAGGACGAGCATCAGCGCGCCGAGGTGTACCGCCAGGCCAGTGGCCAGGACAAGGAACTGATCGGCCAGAGCCCGGCGCACAAACGGCTGCTGGAGGAAATCCGCCTGGTTGGCGGTAGCGACCTGACGGTATTGATCACCGGCGAGACCGGCGTCGGCAAGGAGTTGGTGGCCATGGCCCTGCACCAGGCCAGCAACCGCGCAAACAAGCCTTTGGTCAGCCTCAACTGCGCCGCCCTCCCCGATACCCTGGTGGAAAGCGAACTGTTTGGCCATGTGCGTGGTGCCTTCACCGGTGCTCACGGCGAGCGCCGCGGCAAGTTCGAGCTGGCCAACGGCGGCACGCTGTTCCTCGATGAAGTGGGCGAATTGCCGTTGACCGTTCAAGCCAAGCTGTTACGTGTACTGCAGAGTGGCCAGCTGCAACGCCTGGGCTCTGACCGCGAACACCGCGTCGATGTACGTCTGATCGCTGCCACCAACCGCGACCTGGCCGCCGAGGTACGGGAAGGCAACTACCGCGCCGACTTTTACCATCGCCTGAGCGTATACCCGCTACAGGTACCACCATTACGCGAACGTGGGCGTGATGTGGTACTTCTTGCCGGTTACTTCCTCGAACAGAACCGATCACGCCTTGGTTTGAACAGCCTTCGGCTGAGCAGCGACGCGCAGGCAGCACTGCTGGCATATGACTGGCCGGGTAACGTGCGCGAGCTCGAACACTTGATCGGTCGCTCGGCCCTCAAGGCCATGGGCCAGCACCCGGAGCGCCCACGGATCCTGACCCTGGAAGCCAGCGACCTCGACCTGCGCGCCGCTCAGCCTGCAACAGTTGCCGCCCAGGCTGATGCCACACTGGCCACAGCGCCCATGCCTGCGGGTGGCCTGCGCGAAGCCGTGGACGATTACCAACGCCAGGTGATCGATACCTGCCTGCAACGCCACCAGGAAAACTGGGCAGCAGCGGCCCGCGAGCTCGGCCTGGACCGTGCCAACCTGAGTCGCCTGGCTCGTCGCCTGGGGCTTCGCTGAGCCACATTTACTAAAGGACTATCCGTAAAGCCATCTGGTGGCAATCTGCTGGGCTGCTATATCTCCCTAATCTCCGGTTACGCGGCTGTTTCTCGGCCACGCTGCGCGCGAAACGTTCCGTCAGACGGCCGAGTTGCGCCAGCCAAGGATCACGAAAGTCGATCCCGCGTAGCGAAAACCAGCAGGGAGCACACATGGACAACATCGTCGTCGCCGACAAGCAATCCGCCGTAGCCACCCAGAATGCCTGGGGCAACATCACCCTCAACAGCCCAGGCGTCGTGCAGATGCCCGTCGCCCCCGACCAGGTGGCGACCGTCACCCGGCGTGGTCAGGACCTGATCGTCACGCTCAAATCCGGAGAAAAGGTTACCGTCGGCAACTTCTTTGCCGTGGACCAGGCAGGTGTTGGCAGCGACATGGTTTTCGTCGGCGAAGACGGCACCCTGTGGCACGCCAACTATGACACGACGGCTTTCACCGGCTTCACCTTCGACGAAGTGGCCTCGCTTGACGAGCTGGTGGCCGGCATCGGTGTCGCCGGCGCCGGAACCTCGACCTTTGCAATCGCCGGCCTCAGCCTGCTGGGTGTTGGCGGCGTGGCAGCAGCTGCAAACAACAGCGGTGGCAGTGGTGGCGGTGGCGGTGGCGGCAGCGAGCCGGGCGACACCACGCCACCGGCCACGCCCATCGACCTGCTGGTTTCGCCTGATGGCCTGCGCCTGAGCGGCCGTGGCGAAGCGGGCGCCAGGGTGAATGTGTTCGATTCCGCAGGCAACCTGATCGGCACCGGCACGGTGAATGCCGATGGCAGCTTCGATGTCGCCCTCAATACCCCACAGGCCAATGGCGAAAACCTCGGCGTCTCGCTGACCGACGCGGCAGGCAACACCTCGCAGTCTGGTGCAGTCACCGCGCCGGATATCACTGCGCCGACAGCACCGACGGATCTGGCGATCAACGAGCAAGGCAACACCCTCACCGGCCGCGCCGAGCCGGGCTCCACCGTGCAGGTGCGCGGTGCCGACGGCACCGTTCTGGGAAGTGCCGTAGCCGGTGCCGACGGCCAGTTCAGCGTCACCTTGCAGCCGCCGCAGACCGACGGCCAGGCCTTGCAAGTAACAGCCACCGACGCTGCCGGCAACGCCTCCGGCGCCACTGCCATCACCGCTCCGGATGACGGCGTCGGCAACCCGCCCGATACCACGCCACCAGATGCCCCGACCGGCCTGGCGATCGGCCAGGCCGGCCAGCAACTCACAGGCCGCGGCGAACCCGGCACCACCGTGCAAGTGCGCGATGCAGCCGGCAACCTGATCGGTAGCGGCGTAGTCGGTGCCGATGGCAACTTCGACGTCACCCTGACCCCGGCCCAGGCCAACGGTGAAGCACTGGACGTTCGCCTGGTCGACGCCGCAGGCAACATCTCCCCGCCCCTGCAGTTCGACGCCCCGGACATCACCCCACCGGCCGCACCAGCCAACCTTGCCGTCAGCCCCGACGGTACCGTGGTCACGGGCCGCGCCGAGCCTGGCAGTACCGTGCGCGTGCTGGCGGCCGATGGCACCACGGTGCTCGGCAGCGTCGTGGTCGGCATGTCCGGTGAGTTCAGCATCACCCTCGCTCCACCTCAAGTTGACGGGGAGCAGCTGCAGGTCACAGCAACCGATGCTGCCGGAAACACCTCCACCGCCGGCAGTGTCACCGCCCCGGATGTCGATACCGGCGGCGGTGACACAACCCCACCGCAGCCCGCCAGCGGCCTGGTCATCAGTGGCGATGGCCGTACTGTTTCGGGCCGTGGCGAGGTTGGCGCCACGGTCACCGTGCTCAACGATCAAGGCCAGGTAATAGGCACCGGCACCGTCCAGCCGGACGGCAGTTTCACCTTGCAACTGACCTCGCCAGTGACCGATGGCTCGGCGCTGCAGGTCACCCTGACCGATGCAGCTGGCAACGTCTCGACATCAAGCCCGCTGACAGCCCCTGATCTGCAGGCCCCGGGGCAACCCACCGAGCTCTCTCTGAGCAATGGCGTAACGCTCACCGGCAGAGGCGAGCCCGGCGCCCGGGTCGAAGTGCGCGACACCGACGGCAACCTGATCGGCAGGGGCATCGTCGGCCCGGATGGCAGCTTCAGCCTCACCCTCAACCCGGCGCAGGCCGATGGCGAGCACCTGGCCATCAGCGTCACCGATGCCGCCGGCAATACCTCTGCGCCGCTTGAGTTCACCGTACCGGACACCACTGCGCCGGCGCTCATCAGCAACGTCATAGTGGGCGCTGGCAGCCTGGTCATCAGTGGCCGCGGCGAACCGGGCGCCACGGTAGAAGTGCACGGTGCGAACGGTGCCGTCATCGGCACTGGCGTGGTATCAGCCAACGGCACCTTCCTGGTCAACCTCGACGGCCCGGTCAGCGCCGGTGAATCCATCGTACTGGTGCAGACCGACGCCGCCGGCAACCCTTCGCAACCTCTCACCGTCATTGTCCCCAACGCTGCCGTACCGGAAGGCCCTGGTGGGCTGGTGCTGGCCGCTGACGGCGCGTCCATCAGCGGCACCGCCCCGGTGGGCAGCCGGGTGGAAGTGCACGATGCCAACGGCACGGTGATCGGCAGCGTGCAGGTGGGCAACGATGGCACCTTCACCATCACCCTCAACCCGGCCCAGGCCAATGGCGAACTGCTCGACGTGGTGGCCATCGACGCCAATGGCAACAGTTCATTGCCGGCCCAGATCCTTGCACCGGACATCACCCCGCCGAACCAAGCCAGCGACCTGCACCTGGGGGCCGACGGCGTGACCTTGACCGGTCGTGGCGAGGCCGGTGCCACGGTGCAGGTCACCAACGCCCGCGGTGACGTGCTGGGCACTGGCGTGGTCGGTGCCAATGGCACCTTCACCATTACCCTCAATTCGCCACAAACCGATGGCCAGCAACTTGACGTAGTACTGCGTGACGCTGCCGGCAACAGTTCTACCGCCACCATCACTGCGCCCGACCTGGACGGCCCGCTGCAACCTGCCGGGCTGGCCGTCGACAGCACTGGCCTGCACCTGACCGGCCAGGGCCAGGCTGGGTCGATCGTCACCGTACGCGCGGCGGACGGCACCGTGCTGGGCACCACCACCGTCAGTGCCGACGGGCGTTTCGACGTCACCCTCAACCAGCCACAGCGCAATGGTGAAAGCCTGTCGGTCGAAGCCACCGACAGCCAGGGCAACAGCGCCGGGCCGGTCACTTTCACCGCACCCGACACCACCCCACCGCAAACCGTCGGCACACCGATTATCGACGGCACTGGCACCACAGTCAGCGGCACCGGGGAACCTGGCGCCACCGTTACCGTACGCGGCCCCGATGGCAGCGTCCTCGGCACCGCCGTTGTGGGCGGCAATGGCAACTTCGAAGTCACCCTCGCCACACCGCAGACCAACGGCCAGGCGCTTACGGTCGAGCAACGCGACCCTACCGGCAACATTTCGGCCGCCGTCGATCTGCCAGCGCCCGACAGCACACCGCCGGCCATCACCAGCGACCTGGCGTTGTCCAGCAACGGTACGCAACTTACCGGCAATGGCGAGCCCGGCGCGCAGGTACAGGTCACCGGCGCCGGCGGTGTCGTCCTCGGCACCGCCACGGTGGAAGCCGATGGCAGCTTCCGCGTGACCATCGACCCACCGCAGCTCAACGGCCAGACCCTGACCGTGATCCAGACTGACGGCGGCGGCAACCCCTCCCCGGCCAACACCGTGACCGCCAACGACCTCGAAGCACCTGCGCCGGCACATGACCTTGGTTTGAGCGCCAATGGCAGCGTGCTCACGGGTCAAGGTGAGCCCGGCGCCACCGTGCAAGTGCGCGATTCGGCCGGGCAACTGCTCGGTGATGGCGTCGTTGATGGGGACGGCAACTTCAGCATCACGCTGTCGCCAGCGCAGACCAGCGGCGAAACCGTGTCGGTCCTGCTTATCGACGCCGCCGGCAACATCTCGCCTTCGGCGCCCTTCACCGCTGACGATACCAGCGGCCCGGCCGCCCCGGGCAACGTGCAGGTGAGTGCCAACGGCACGCTTGTGCAAGGTACCGGCGAAGCCGGCGCGACCGTGGAGGTGCGCAACGCTGCAGGCGATCTGCTGGGCAGCGTGGTGGTGCCGGCCAACGGCACCTTCAGTGTGGCATTGAACCCACCGCAATTGGACGGCCAGACCCTCGACATAACCCAGACCGACACGCACGGCATAGCCTCCGGCGTCACCCAGGCCACCGCACCGGACCTGACTCCGCCCGCGCAGCCTACGGACCTGGCAATCACCCCCGATGGCCTGGCGCTCACAGGCAACGCACCTGGCGCAGCTTCGGTCACCGTGATCAGCGCGACTGGCGTCGAAACCACTGTGGCGGTCAACTCCGACGGCAGTTTCAGCGTGCCGCTGGCGCCCGCCCTGCTCAACGGCGAGACGGTGACCGTGGTGGTTACCGATGCTGCGGGCAACGGCACCGAGCCGACCATCGTCAGCGCAATAGACAGCACACCACCCGCACCGGCCACGGGCGTCGCCGTCAGCCCCGATGGCGGCACCATCAGCGGCACCGCCGAACCCGGCACCACGATCATCGTGCGCGACGGCAGTACCGAGCTGGGTACTGCCACGGTCGGCCCAGACGGGACATTCGTGGTCCAGGTCACCCCGCCGTTGGCTTCTGGCGACAGCGTGCAGCTGGTGGTCCATGACAGCGGCAACAACGAAACCGCCATCACCGTGAACGGCCCCAGTGGCAGCGAGCTCGCCGCGCCGAGCAACCTTGCCATCAGCGCCGACGGCTTCCAGCTGATTGGTCAAGGCACCGTTGGCTCACTGATCACTGTCACTTCCGGCGGCACCACGTTGGGCACTGGCACGGTTGGCAGCGACGGTTTCTTCCGCATCTTCTTCGCCAATGCCCAGCTCAACGCACAGACCCTGAGCGTCAGTGCCCGCGCTTCGGCCGGCGGCAACCCGTCGGTGCCTGCCACCATCGTGGCGCCGGACACCACCCCACCCGACGCGCCAACCCAGCCTGTCATCAACCGCAGCGGCAGCACGGTCACCGGCCATGGCGAAGTGGGCGCGACCGTGACCGTGACCGATGCCAGTGGCACCGTCTTGGGTACAGGCATCGTGGGCAGCAACGGCCTGTTCAACGTTACCCTGGTGCCAGCGCAAACCAACGCACAGAACCTCACCATCACCCAGGCCGACGCTGCCGGTAACGTCTCGCTGGCGGCAACCGTGCAGGCCCCCGACCTGCAAGCCCCGGATGCCGCCACCGGCCTGAGCCTGAACAGCGCCGCCACCGTGGTCAGCGGCCAGGGCGAAGTAGGCGCATTGGTGACCGTACGCGATGCCAGTGGCGCCATCCTGGCCACCGGTACGGTCAACCAGAGCGGCCAGTTCCAGATCACCCTGCCCAGCGCGCAAACTACCGGCAGTGCGCTGCAGGTCACCCTCAGTGACGCTGCCGGCAACGTGTCCGGCCCGGCCAGCCTGGCAACCCCGGACCGCACGCCGCCAGCAGCAGTGAGCAACCTGCTGCTCAGTGCCGATGGCCGGCAATTGTCTGGCAGCGGTGAAATCGGCGCCACAGTGCAGGTACGCAACGCCGCCGGCACGGTGCTCGGCACCGCCATCGTAGGCGCCGATGGCCGCTTCACCGTCACCTTCGACACCCCGCAAGCCACTGGGCAAGCCATTGGCGTAAGCCAGCTGGATGCCGCTGGCAATGCCTCGCCGGCCGTGAACGTCGTCACACCGGACCTCACCCCGCCTGCCGCATTGACCAATGTCGTGCTCAACAACAATGGCGTGACCTTGACCGGCCTTGGCGAAGCCGGCGCCACCGTCACCGTACGCGGCCCGGACGGCACCATCATCGGCACCGGCCTGGTGGCTGCCAATGGCAGCTTTACCCTCTCGCTCACCAGCGCGCAGATCAATGCACAGCACCTGAGCGTGACCCAGACAGACGCCAGCAACAACACGTCGACCGCCGTCGCTGTCATCGCACCGGATCACACCCCACCGGCAGCACCCACTGCACTGGCGTTGGCGGCAACAGGCCTGCAACTGAACGGCAGTGCCGAGGCCGGTAGCACAGTCACCGTGCGCGACGCTGCAGGCAATGTGCTTGGCACCGCCGTGGCCAACGCCAACGGCACCTTCCAGGTCACCCTGAGCAGTGCCCAGACCAACGGCCAGACCTTGCAGGTCACGGCCACCGATGCGGCAGGCAACGTATCGCCCGCCGCGCCCTACACGGCTGCCGACACCACACCACCGGCGGCAGTCGCCAACCTGGCAGTGTCGCCCGATGGCACCACCCTGACGGGCACTGGCGAAGCCGGTGCCACCGTCACTGTTCGCGCACCAGGCGGCTCTTCGCTGGGCACCGCCACGGTGGGCAGCGACGGGCGCTTCACAGTGACACTTGCACCGGCCGCCACGACCGGCGAAAGCCTCAGCGTGGTGCAGACCGATGCGGCACAGAACGCCTCACCTGCACAAAGCGTCACCGCACCGGGCGAGCTGGCGCCAGACGCCCCTGGCAACCTGGTACTGTCCGCCGATGGCCTGGTAGTCACCGGCACCGCCGCGCTGGGCAGCACGGTCAACGTGTATGGCCCTGGCGGCGTGTTGCTGGGCTCCGCGCCGGTCGGCAACAACGGCACCTTTACCGTCAACCTCGGCAGTGCCCAGGCCAACGGTGAGCTGCTGCAGGTGAGCGCGGTAGGCACCGACGGCAGCGCCTCGCTGCCGGCCAGCCTGCAAGCGCCGGACACCACTGCGCCGCAACCCCTGAGCAACCTGACGTTGTCCAACGACGGCCTGGTGCTTACCGGCCGCGGCGAGCCAGGTGCCACGGTGACCGTGCTCGGCATTGGTGGGGCCGACCTGGGCACCGCCGTGGTCGGCGCCGATGGCAACTTCAGCGTCAACCTCGCCACCGCGCAGGTCAACGGTGAACGACTCAGCGCCGCGCAGACAGACGCTGCCGGCAACGAATCCAACAGCGTCAACCTCACCGCGCCAGACATCACTGCACCGAATGCACCGGGCAACCTGGCGTTTGCCGCTGGCGGCAGCCTGCTCAACGGGACCGGCGAAGCCAATGCCACCGTAAAAGTCGTCGCTGCCGACGGCACCGTGCTGGGCACCGCCACGGTGATGAGCAACGGCAGTTTCCAGGTCACCCTCAACCCGCCACAGGCCAACGGCCAGGCCTTGCAAGTGGTGCTGACCGATGCCGCCGGCAACCAGTCCAACGCCACCAGCATCGCCGCGCCTGACACCACGCCACCGGCTGCGCCCACCGAACTGGCCATCGCCAGCGATGGTGCGACCATTACCGGGCGTGGCGAGGCCGGTGCCACGGTGACCGTGACCAACCCGGCCGGCCAGCAGATCGGCACGGCCCTGGTCGACGCCAGCGGCCACTTCACCCTGACCCTCAACCCAGCCCTGGGCAACGCCGAGCTGCTCAGCCTCACCCAGACCGACGCTGCCGGCAACGTGTCGGCAACAGCCACGCTGCAAACCCCGGACTTCACCCCGCCAGACATCCTCACCAACGTGGCCATCCATGCCGACGGCAGTGTGGTCAGTGGCCGCGGTGAGCCCGGTGCGACAGTCACCGTGAACAACGCTGCGGGTGTGCAACTGGGCACCACCACGGTGCTCGCCGACGGTAGCTTCCGCGTCGAGCTCACCCCTGCGCAGATCAACCAGCAGGTGCTGTCGGTGCAACAGGCCGACCCACCCGGCAACATCAGCCAGCCAGTCACAGTCAATGCTCCAGACCTGACGCCGCCTGATGCGGCCCTCGGCCTGCGGCTCAACGCGGCCGGCGACCAGCTCGGCGGTACCGGTGAAGCCGGCAGCACCGTGCGCGTGTTCGCCGGCACTACCGAGATCGGCACGGCCACGGTGGGAGCGAACGGTACCTTCGTGGTCAACCTGAGCTCGGCGCAGCTCAACGGCCAGCTATTGCACGTGACCCTGACCGATGCCAGTGGCAACGTCTCGCCGATCAGTTCGGTGACCGCCATCGACATCACACCGCCGGCCACCGTGGTCGCCAGTCTCAACGCCAGCGGTACGCAACTGATCGGTACCGGTGAGGCTGGCGCGCACGTCACCGTGATGGATAGCAAGGGCAACCTGATCGGCCAGGGCACCATCGACCCCGACGGTGCCTTCGTGCTCAATCTGAGCTCCGCGCAGATCAACGGCCAGGTGTTGACGGTGATCGCCCAGGACGCCACCGGCAACCCGTCCGCACCGCTGCAACTGACCGCATCCGACCTGACTCCGCCAGCGCAGCCCAGCAACCTTAGCCTCACCGGCAACGGCACGCTGCTGTCCGGCACGGCTGAAGCGGGTAGCGTGATCACCGTGCGCAACCCTGCCGGCACCGTGGTCGGCACCGTCACGGTACCAGCAGGCGGCGAATTCACCGTCACCCTGAGCCCGGCGCAGAACAATGGCCAGTTGCTGACTGTGGTTTCCACCGACAGCGCTCTCAACACCTCGCTGCCGGCCGAATACCAGACCACCGACACCTCACCGCCCGGCGCCGTCACCAACCTGGCCATCAACACCGACTACAACGTGCTCACCGGGCGTGGTGAAGCCGGCGCGACCGTAACCATCAGCTTCGGCGGCCAGGTGATTGGTACCGGCCTGGTCAACAGCGGCGGCAATTTCTCGATCACCCTGTCACCGGCACCCGGTTCGGCGGCCACCCTGGCAGTGACCCAGACCGATGCCGCCAGCAATACCTCAGCGGTGGCGAGCTTTGTCACACCGCTGGTGCCACCACCGGAGCCACCCTTCAATGTGGTACTGGCTGGCAACGGCCTGACCCTGACGGGTACCGCTGCCACCGGCTCGTCGATCCGCGTCTACGACGCCGCTGGCAACCTGATCGGCAGCGGTTCGGCCAATATCGGCACCGGTAGTTTCTCGATCACCTTGAACAGCGCACAGCTCAACGGCCAGCACCTGTCCGTGACGTCGGTGTCGCTGCTCGGTGGCGAATCGCAACCGGTGTTCATCACCGCAACCGATATCACCCCGCCGGCCAACCCGCTGGTCACCGGGCTGTCGGCCAACGGCCTGTTGCTGACAGGTACCGGTGAAGCCGGTGCCACGGTGACCGTGCGCGATGCCAGTGGCAACGTGCTTGGCAGCGGACTGGTCAACGGTGCAGGCGAGTTCAGCATCAACCTCAACGGTGCCCAGCTCAACGGCCAGGTGCTGAGCCTGAGCCAGACCGATGCCGCACTGAACGTGTCTGGCACCACCAATTACACGGCGCCGGACACCCAGGCCCCGCTGGCGCCGACCAACCTGGTCATCAACGGCGCCGGCACCGTGCTCACCGGTAACGGCGAGCCGGGTGCGACCGTGACCGTGCAAGGCCCAGGCGGCGCCCTCGGCAGCGCCATCGTCCAGCCCAACGGCACCTTCAGCATCACCCTGACCAGCGTACAGAACGATGGCCAGGCACTCGTGGTGCGCCAGTCCGACGCGGCTGGCAACCAGTCCGGCAGCACCGGCATCACAGCACCGGACACCACCCCGCCGACCGCGCCAGTGGCCGCCATCAATGCCAACGGCACTTCGGTCAGCGGCTCGGGCCAGATCGGCAGCACGGTGACCGTACGCAACAGTGCCGGCACCGTCCTTGGCACTGCCACGGTAGGCAGCAACGGCCAGTACGTGGTCAGCCTGAGCACCGCGCAAATCAACTTCCAGGCGCTGAGCGTCACCCTCACCGATGCCGCCGGCAACACCTCCACAGCCACCGCCCTGACCGCCCCGGACCTGACCCCGCCGGCCAACGCCAGCAACCTGGTGATCAGCAGCGACGGCACTACCCTCACCGGCACCGGCGAGGTCGGCGCCACGGTGACTGTGCGCAGTGCCGGCGGCACCGTACTGCAGACTGCCGTGGTGCAGGCGAACGGCACCTTCACCGTCACCCTGAGCCCGGCCCAGGATAACGGCCAGGTGCTGTCGGTGACCCTGACCGACCCACGCAACAACGTCTCCGGCAACGTCAGCATCACTGCACCGGACGTCGACGCCAACGCCCCGGTAATCGCCAGCAACAACCTGGCCACGGCCACCGTCAACCTGGCGCCCGTCACCGCCACCACCACTTACACCGACAGCTTCACCACCCTGTTGTCGGGCTTCAGCAAGACCTACACCTGGACGGTGGCGGCCGGCACCACGGTCGACCCGACCCTGACACTGACCACCAACAGCGTGCTGGCGCTGCTCAACAACTCCACCTTCACCCTGCAGGTGAAGAACGCCGCCGGCGCCTGGGTGACCATCGCCACCGGCAACACCCAAGGGCTGCTCGACCTGATCGTGCTGCCGCTGGGGCTGCAGGTCGACATTGGCAAGCTGCAGGCCGGCGACTACCGCTTGACCGTGGCCAGCGGCGGCATCGGCCTGGTGACCCAGGTCACCACCAACCTGGACATCGAGGCCACCAGCCTTACCCAGTTCACCGGCACCGGCACCGCCACTTCGGGTAACGTGATCACCGACCCTGGCACCAATGGCGTGGTCGACTCCCTCGGCCCGGACAGCGGCGCCGTGTTGAAGGTGCTGATCAACGGTACCTACGTGACGGCGGCCAGCGGTGCGGGCACCACGGTGCAGGGCCAGTACGGCACCTTGGTGATCCATGCCGACGGCAGTTACACGTACACGCCCAGCGGCAGCCCGTCGAGCGTCGGCAAGGTCGATGTGTTCAGTTACGAGTTGGTGCACCCGAACGGGCTGACTGCCACCGCCAATCTCTACGTGCGCATCGACAGCCCGCAGGCCACGGAGATCTGGAACGACGGCAACCTGGGCGCGCCGGCCACCGTGGTGGATGCGGTCAATGACGTCGACAGCAGCCATGTCACCCTGGCCAACCGGGTCGACAGCAGCAGCGCCACCCTTGGCTCGCTGAGCCTGCCGCTGATCGGCTCGCGCTCGGCCACCTACACCACCACGGTGGCCGCCGACACCACGGCCAACCTGCAAGTGGTGGTCAACTCCACCAACCTGCTGGGCCTGCTCAACGGCACGACCATCCAGCTGCTCAAACTCAACCCGGCCACCGGCCAGTACGTGCTGGTGGAAACGGTCAACGGCGGCTCGCTGATCAGCCTGCTCGGAGGCGGTGCTGGCTATACCTTCCAGAATCAGGGCGCGGGCACTTACCACATCGTGGTCAGCGCCGGCGGCATCGGCCTGGCCAGCTCGATCACCACCAGCCTCAACACCACCACCACGCACCTCACCGAGTTCGTGGTCAGCAGCGCCACGGTGGCCAGCGGCAACCTGATCACCGACCCTGCCGGTACCGACAACCTGGGCTCGGCACTGACCGTGCTGAGTGTGCTGACAGCCGCCAACACCTTCACTATCCCTGGCTACAACGGAGTCAGCGTGGCCGGTACCTATGGCACGCTGCTGGTGCACGCGGACGGCAGCTACACCTACACCCTCAACAGCGGGCTGACCTCGGCGGTGATCGGCCAGCACGATACCTTCACCTACGAACTGACCCACCCCAACGGCACCACCGACACCGCCACGCTCACCGTCAACCTGGACAACGCCGCCAGCATCACCACGTTCTCCGCACTGGTGGCCGACACCGCTGACGACAGCGTGACGCTGGCCAGTGTCGCCGCCACCGCGTCCAGCGAAGTGCTCGCCGGCACCGATGGCAACGACCACCTGGTCGGCAGCCACGGCGGGCACATCACCCTGGAGGGCGGCGCTGGCAACGACATCCTCGAAGTGGTCGACCAGAATTTCGCCAGCGTCGATGGCGGCACCGGTACCGACACCCTGCTGTGGGGCGGTGGCGATACCAGCATCGACCTGGGCACCCTGGCCGAACGTATCCACAACATCGAGGTGATCGACCTCAACCACACCAGTGCGGTGGCGCTGACCCTCAACCTGGCAGACGTGGTGGCAATCACCGAAACCGGCAACGACACGCTGATCATCAAGGGGGATGACAAAGACTCGGTGCACATGACAGACAACTGGGCCCTGGTCGGAAACCAAACTGTCGATGGCATCGACTATAACCAATACACGGCCCAGGAAGATCCGAGTCACCACCTTTGGGTGCAGAACAGCATCCATGTCGTCTGAGGCCGCTGCACTCCGCCGGGCACACCGCCCGGCGGCAAGGGAGAACAGTAGTAAGGGAATTACGTGAAGCGAAGCAGTCCGCTGTCACCGCTGTGGCTGGGAGCCTTCGGGCTCCTGGTGTTGAACATGAACCCGGTTGCCCAGGCAGCCGATGACATAGACCCCAGGCTGCGTACCATCGGCCCGTCTTTGATGCGCGACGCGCCCGAAGCCATTCCCGCCCGCCCGCCTTCCGGCCAGGCCGCCAGCAATGGCGACCGGCTGGGGCTGGCCGAGGCGGTGCTGACCGCCGCGCAGTGGCATCCGAGCATCGCCGAAGCAGTCGGCAACCTGTACAAGCAGGGCGAAGGCATCAACGTCGCCCGTGCCGGCTACTACCCGCAGATTTCCGGCGGTATCCGCACCGGCTATGACACCGGCTACGGCGGAGACCGCAACAGCCAGGCGCTGAACCTGTCGCTGAAGCAGATGCTCTACGACTTCGGCAAGGTCGACAATGCCGTCAGTGCCGCCCAGGCCGCCGCTACCCGGGCCCAGGCCAATATCCTGCTGGTGGTCGACGACCTCGCCCGTGATACCGCCTACGCCTGGATCGAAACCCGCCGCTATGAACAGTTGATGGTGATTGCCCGCGACCAGATCCGGGGCGTCGGTGACATTGCCGGCATGGCCCGCCAGCGCAGCGACATGGGCGCCAGCACCCGCTCTGATGTGGTCCAGGCCGAGTCACGGGTGGAGGGCGCCCGCGCCACCCTCGAGGAATACCAGTCGCAGTACGAACGCTGGCGTTCGACCCTGGCCGAACTGCTTGGCCGGGTGGCACCGCCGGCCCTGGCCGAAGAGTCGCCACCGGAGCTGAACCAGGCCTGCAAACGCTCCACAGGCGGTAGCGACCGGTTGCCGGCCGTGCTGATGGCCCTGGCCTTGCGCGCCCAGTCCCAGGCTGAACTGGCCCAGGCCAAGGCTGAAGCCTACCCCACGCTGTCGCTGCAACCGCAGGTCAATCACTACCTGGACAACGACTACAACCGCGACAACCGAAGCCTGGACCGCACCCAGGCCGGCATCTACCTGAACGTCGAAGTGCCCATCTACCAGGGCGGTGCCATCAGCGCCCGCAGCCGCGCCGCTGGCCATGCCCTGAGCGCCGCGGACTCCGCTGAAGACGCCGCACGCCTGCAGGCCCGCCGCGGCCTGGCCGAAGCCATGGCGCAGACGTCCGGGCTGGGTCGGCGCCTGAACTCGCTGGAAGCGCGCCAGACCAGCATCCAGGAAGCACGTGAACTGTACGGCCGGCAGTACCTGGACCTGGGCACCCGCCCCTTGCTCGACCTGCTCAACGCCGAGCAGGAGATCTACCAGTCACGCTTCGAACTCGCCGGCACCCGTTCCGACCTGCTGCGCCTGGATGTCGACTGCCTGTACAACTCCGGCGCCCTGCGTACCGCCTTCGGGCTGGAAGGGCGCAACCTGCAAGGGGTGGAAATCGAGCCATGAACGATACCGTCAAGCTGACCCAAGCCGGTCAGGAGCAGAACCCGGAGCAGGCGGTGGTGCATCGGCCCGACCTGGGGCCCTGGCTGGAAGTGATGTTGCAGGTCGCCCATCACTATCGCCTCGATGTCTCGCCCCAGCGCATTCGCCTGGCAGCGGTCGAGGATGCACGCCCGCTGGATGAAATCCTCCGGCACATGGCGCGCCAGGCCGGCCTGACCCTGCGCTTCGTGCGCTATGACGCCAAGGCCCTGCGCCAGTGGCGCACGCCACTGGTGCTGGAGCTGGACGACGGTCAACTGGCCACGGTCGAAGCGGTGACCGAGGAGAACGAACTGGCCGTGGTCTTCGCCGGCGACCAGCGCCTGACCTCGCGCCTGCCCCGCGAGGCGCTCGAAGGGCGCATCAACCGCGTCGCGCTGATGCGCCCGGCTCGGCCGCTGCGCGATGTGCGCACCGACGACTACACCGCGCCCTACGATCGCCACTGGTTCACCCGCATCGTGCTGCGCGACCTGCGCCCGTACGGTCAAGTGATGATCGCCTCGCTGGTGGCCAACGTGCTGGCCCTGGCCGGGGTGCTGTTTTCGATGCAGGTATATGACCGGGTGATCCCCGCCGAGTCCTTGCCAACCCTGTACGTGCTGTTCGGGGGCGTGGTGCTGGCGCTGGTTTTCGACTTCAGCATGCGCCTGCTGAGGTTGAAGGTCACCGACCTGCTGGGCAAGCGTGCCGACCTGCGGGTGTCGGACCTGGTCTACGGCCATGCGCTGCGCCTGCGCAACTCGGCACGGCCGAAATCCACCGGCTCGTTCATCTCCCAGTTGCGCGAGCTGGAGTCGATCCGCGACCTGATCACTTCGAGCACCGCAACGGCATTGGCCGACTTGCCGTTCTTCCTGTTGTTCCTGCTGGTGTTCTGGCTGATCGGTGGGGTACTGGTGTTCATTCCGCTGGTGGCGCTGCTGGCCATGGTCATCCCGGGGCTGCTCGCGCAACGGCGCCTGGCGGTGCTGGCCAATGCCTCGATGCGCGAGTCATCGCTGCGCAACGCCATGCTGGTGGAAAGCATCCAGGGCCTGGACGAGATCAAGGCGCTGCAGGCCGAAGCGCGCTTCGAGCGCCAGTGGAACCAGTACAACGCCGCCTGCGCGCACACCAACCTGCGCCTGCGTACCCTGACCAACGGCCTGGTGACCTGGACCCAGAACGTACAGGGCGCAGTGTTTGCCGTGGTCATCGTGATCGGTGCGCCGATGGTGATTGCCGGTGACCTCACCACCGGTAGCCTGGTGGCGGCCTCGATGCTGTCGTCACGGATGATGGCGCCGCTGGCGCAGCTGACCCATGTGCTGACCCGCTGGCAGCAAGCCAAGGTGGCCCTGCAGGGCCTGGACAAGCTGATGCAGTCACCGGTCGATCACCCTGAAGGCGAAGCCCGCGTGCATTTGCCGGCGATCCGTGGCGAATATGCGCTGCGCCAGGCCAACTTCCGCTACAGCCCCGAAGCCCCACCGGTGCTGAATATCGGCCAGCTCGACATCCAGCCCGGCGAACGCATCGCCGTGCTCGGGCGCAACGGCGCCGGCAAATCGACCCTGCTGCAGGCGTTGGGCGGTGCCATGGACCTGAGCCAGGGCGAAGTCAGCCTCGATGGCATCGCCATGAACCACCTCGACCCGGCCGACCTGCGCCGTGACGTCGGCCTGCTGGCCCAGTATGCCCGGCTGTTCCACGGCACCCTGCGGGAAAACCTCACCCTCGGTGCCGGCCAGGCCAGCGACCAGGAGCTGGTGGCTGCACTGGCCGCCACCGGTGCGCTGGAGTTCGTCCGCCACCTGCCCAAGGGCCTCGACCACCTGATCCTCGAAGGAGGCCAGGGCCTGTCCGGCGGGCAGCGCCAGGCCCTGGTGCTGTCGCGTCTGCTGGTGCGCCAACCGCAGGTGCTGCTGCTTGACGAACCCACCGCCTCGCTTGACGACGTCACTGAACGCAAGCTGCTGGATAACCTCGAACGCTTCTGCCAGGGCCGCACGCTGGTGATCGCCACCCACCGCCTGAGCGTGCTGCAGCGCGTGGACCGCATCATCGTGCTGGACGGCGGGCGCATCGTCATCGACGACAAACGCGACGCCGCCCTGGCCAAGCTGCAAGGAGCGCAGGCATGAGCAACCACGAACTCCCCGCGTCCTACCTGGATGGCCAGGACGACCAGGCTGTACTGCGCGCCGGCCGCGTCATCACGACTTGCGCAATCATGCTTGCTGCGTTCCTGGCCTGGGCAGCCTGGTTCGAGGTGACTGAGGTGTCCACCGGCACTGGCAAGGTGATCCCCAGTTCACGCGAGCAGGTGATCCAGTCGTTCGAAGGCGGCATCGTCGCCGAGATGAACGTGGCCGAAGGCGACCTGGTCGAACGCGGCCAGGTCCTTGCCCAGCTCGACCCGACCAAGACCGCCTCCAGCGTTGGCGAAAGCGAAGCCAAGTACCGTGCGGCCAAGGCCAGCGTGGCGCGCCTGCGTGCCGAGGTCACTGGCAAGCCGCTGAGCTTCCCTGAGAGCCTGCGTGACTCGCCCGACCTGATCGATGCCGAGACAGCGCTGTACGAAACCCGCCGCCGCGGCCTGGAGCAGACCTTGGCCGGTATCGAGGATTCGCTGCGGCTGGTGCGCGCGGAACTGAAGATCACCGAGAACCTGGCCAAGATGGGTGCCTCCAGCCGGGTCGAAGTGATCCGCCTGAACCGCCAGCGCTCGGAGCTGGAACTCAAAGCCAACGAGGCACGCTCCGAGTACCTGGTGCGGGCGCGCGAAGAGCTGGCCAAAGCCAGCGCCGAAGCCGACAGCCTGTCGGAAGTGATCCGTGGCCGCAGCGATTCGCTGACACGCCTGACCTTGCGCTCGCCGGTGCGCGGCATCGTCAAGGACATCGAGGTCAACACCCTGGGCGGCGTGGTGCAACCCGGCGGGCAAGTGATGAAAATCGTGCCGATGGACGAGCGCCTGCTGATCGAAACACGCATCGCCCCGCGGGACATCGCCTTCATCCACCCCGACCAGGCAGCCAAGGTCAAGATCAGTGCCTATGACTATTCGGTGTATGGCGGGCTGGACGGCAAGGTGGTCGGGATATCCCCGGATACCCTGCAGGATGAGGTGAAACCGGAGATCTACTACTACCGGGTGTTCATCCGCACCGAGCAGGACAGCCTGACCAACAAGGCCGGCAAGCACTTTGCGATCGTGCCCGGGATGATTGCCACTGTGGACATCCGCACCGGTGAGAAGACCATCCTCGATTACCTGATCAAGCCACTGAACCGGGCCCGGGAAGCCCTGCGCGAACGGTAATTTGCGCTGAAATTGAGGGGGCGCTTTGCGCCCCTTTCGCGACGCAAGGCCGCTCCCACAGGTACTGCACAGCATTCAAGGCAAATGGAGTACTTGTGGGAGCGGCCTTGCGTCGCGAAAGGGCTGCAAAGCAGCCCCATACTCTTGCACTGCAGTTTGGCTAAAGCCCAAGCAACTCAGGCCGATAACCCGGCATCCCCTGTTTCCCCACGAAGGTCACCATGGCCACGCAAAATGCCCGCGCGGACTCGCTGTCGCTGCTGCTGTTCACCCTGCGCAGCGGCAAGCTGATGGCAATCAACCTGCTCAAGGTCAGCGAAATCATCCCCTGCCCGCCGCTGACCAAGCTGCCCGAATCGCACCCGCATGTGAAAGGCGTGGCGACCTTGCGCGGCAACTCGCTGTCGGTGATCGACCTGTCCCGTGCCATCGGCGAACGCCCGCTGGCCGACCCGGACGGTGGCTGCCTGATCGTCACCGAGATCAGCCGCTCGCGCCAGGGCCTGCACGTGCAGGCGGTGAGCCGCATCGTCCATTGCCTGAGCACCGACATCAAGCCGCCGCCGTTCGGCTCGGGCAACCGTTCGTTCATTACCGGCGTGACCCGGGTCGACAACACCCTGGTGCAGGTGCTGGACATCGAAAAGGTCATCCACGGCATCGCCCCGCCCGAGCCGGAGCCACAGCCTGGCGAGCTGAGCGAGGAAGACGCCAGCCTGCTGGCCGCCGCCAACATCCTGGTGGTCGACGACAGCCAGGTGGCGCTGCAGCAGTCGGTGCACACCCTGCGCAACCTCGGCATCGACTGCCACACCGCACGCAGCGCCAAGGATGCGATGAACGTGCTGCTGGAACTGCAGGGCACCGCGCAGGAGATCAACATCATCGTCTCGGACATCGAAATGTCCGAGATGGACGGCTATGCCTTCACCCGCACCCTGCGTGAGACGCCAGACTTCCAGCACCTCTACGTCCTGCTGCACACCTCGCTGGACAGCGCCATGAGCAGCGAGAAGGCAAAGCTTGCCGGGGCCAATGCGATCCTCACCAAATTCTCCTCGCCTGACCTGACCGACTGCCTGGTGACGGCGGCACGGACCGTGGTATTTGCCGAACGCTGAAGCACGTGTTGTTATATTCAGCGACAAACTCCCTGGCTTGCTGCCAGGGATGACTCGGGCATAATTCGCGCCCCTCGGATGATTTCCCGGAACCGCGTATGAAGTATTTCAGCTCTCTCCTGATCGCCTGCGCCCTGTTCAGCGGTGTCGCCCAGGCTTCCAGCAGCCAGGCCTGGAACGAGCAGCGCCAGCAGATGCTCAAGGCCTGCCTGAAAGCCAGCCAGTTCAAAGATGCCCACGCCCGTGGCAAACCGGCGGAATTCGATGATCAGGTCGGTATCAGTGCCCTGCTGATCGAAGGGGTTTATCCACAGAAGCACATGCAGCAACGCAGCGGCACCGAGCTCTGCCTGTACGACCGCAAGCAGCAGCAGGCCTACATCAGCGAATGGAACCCTGACGCGAAGTGAACGACAGCCTGCGTTTTGCCTGTACCGGTTGTGGCAAGTGCTGCACCGGCCACCATGTGCCGCTGACCTTGAACGAGGCACGGCAGTGGGCGACGGCCGGTGGCCAGGTGATCGTGTTGATCGAAGCCTTCGTGACCGATGGGCCAGGCATGCCTGCGGAGCAACGCGAACATGTGTTGCGCCGCTCTTTACCGGTGCCTTGTGGCGGCAGCGAAGCACGCGTTTCGGTGACCTTTGCCGCGTTCAACCCGGGGCGCTGTCGCAACCTCGACGACAACGACCTGTGCACCATCTATGAAAGCCGACCGCTGGTCTGCCGCATCTATCCGGTAGAGATCAACCCGCATATTCCGCTGCGCCCGGAGAACAAGGACTGCCCGCCCGAAGCGTGGGAGCAGGGGCCCGAGCTGATCCATGGCGCACTGCCGGTGGACCCGGCGCTAGCGGCGCTGGTGCAGGCTTCGCGGCAGGCGGACCGCGACGATATCGCGGCCAAGGTGGCCATCTGCGAGGCGCTGGGGATGACCACCAGCGCGCTCAAGGGCAATGGGTTTACCGCTTATCTGCCTGAGATGGCGGCCTTTGTTGGGGCGCTGACGCAGCAGCCAGCTGAGACCGGGACCCGGTGGACGTTGCACGTGGAGCAGCCTGAGCTGGTGGATGACTTGCAGGCGCTGGGATTGCAAACCACTGCCGAGGCGCCGGTCTACTATGCCTTTATCGGGTTTTAGGTAAGCGGGCTTGGCCATTGGGTTGGATGGCATCAGGGCTACCAGATGCCTGCCACAACATCTTCAGCGCCTGTGAGATCGAGCGCCGCCCGCGCGGCGCATCGCGGATAAATCCGCTCCTACATTTGTTGCAACGTGGCCATGCCTGTCAGGCCATGGTTGCCTGCCTTGTTTGCAAGACTCAAGACATGCGCCAAGGCTGGCAACCATGGCGTTACAGGTTCGGCACGTTGCAACAAATGTAGGAGCGGATTTATCCGCGATGCGCCGCGCGGGCGGCGCTCGATTTCAGCATCACCACAAAAATCAAGTCAGGCCCCCCAATGCCCACAATAACCTCCAGCCAGGCCCCCAGTCCCAACCCCAACCTGTCACCGCTGTCAGCCAGCTGTCACGCTGTCGACCCGGTCACAGCGCTATAAGCTTCAATACAGACCTCCGTTTCCCACCCCTTGGCCAAGGTGCCCGCGCCGATGCGACGTCCTTCTCGTTCCGTACTTCTCGCCGCGTTGGCGCTGCTCGCCCTGGTGGCCCTGGGCGTCTGGTATGGCCAGCGCCAACAGGCCACCACGCCGCACGCGCAAGCGGCGATTCCGGTGCGCGTGGTCAGCGTCGCCCAGCAGGACGTGCCGCGCTACACCAGCGCCATCGGCTCGGTGCTGTCGCTGCACAGCGTTGAAGTACGGCCACAGGTCGAGGGGGTGCTGACCCAGGTGCTGGTCAAGGAGGGCCAGTGGGTGAAGGAAGGCGACCTGCTCGCCACCCTGGATGACCGGGCGATCCGCGCCAGCCTCGACCAGGCCCGAGCCCAGCTCGGCCAGAGCCAGGCGCAGATCCAGGTGGCCGGCGTAGACCTCAAGCGTTACCGCCTGCTGAGCACTGACGATGGCGTGTCCAAGCAGACCCTCGACCAGCAACAGGCGCTGGTCAACCAGCTGCAGGCCACGGTCAAGGGCAACCAGGCGGCCATCGCCAATGCCGAAGTGCAACTGTCGTATACGCAGATCCGCTCGCCAGTGACCGGGCGCGTCGGCATCCGCAATGTCGACCCCGGCAACCTGGTGCGCAGCAGCGATACCCAAGGCCTGTTCAGCGTCACCCAAATTGACCCGATCGCCGTCGAGTTCGCCCTGCCGCAACAGATGCTGCCGACCCTGCAGGGCTTGCTCAAGGCGCCAACCGCTGCGCTGGTGCAGGCCTACATGGACGCTGATGGCGAACGCAACCTGCTCGGCGAAGGCCACCTGGCACTGATCGACAACCAGATCTCGGCCAATACCGGTACGGTGCGGGTCAAGGCCGAATTCGACAACAAGGACGGCCGCCTGTGGCCGGGGCAACTGGTTACCATCCGCCTGCGCACTGCGGTCGAGGAAAACGCCCTGGTAGTGCCGCCGCCAGTGGTGCAGCGTGGCATCGACGGGCACTTCGTCTACCGCCTTGACGGTGACAAGGTCACCAGCGTGCCGGTCAAGGTGCTGTACCAGGACAGCGGCCTGAACATCATCGCCGGGGTAAAACCGGGCGAGCGCCTGGTGCTCGACGGCCAGTCGCGGCTCAAGCCCGGCTCGCGGGTCGAGGTCACCCCGGACGTACCGCCACCGGCGGAAATGGCTGACCGCAGGAGCCAGCCATGACTACCCGCAACGGTATTTCGGCGTGGTGCATCGACCACCCGATCGCTACCCTGCTGCTGACGTTCGCCCTGGTGCTGCTCGGCGCCATCGCCTTCCCGCGGTTGCCAGTGGCACCGCTGCCTGAAGCGGACTTCCCGACCATTCAGGTCACCACCCAGCTGCCCGGTGCCAGCCCGGAAACCATGGCGTCTTCGGTGGCCACGCCGCTGGAAGTGCAGTTCAGCGCCATCCCCGGCATGACCCAGATGACCAGCAGCAGCGCGCTGGGCTCGACCACCCTGATCCTGCAGTTCACCCTCGACAAGAACATCGACACCGCCGCCCAGGAAGTCCAGGCGGCGATCAACACCGCCACCGCCCGCTTGCCCCAGGACCTGCCCAACCCGCCGACCTGGCGCAAGGTAAACCCGGCCGACAGCCCGGTACTGGTGCTCACCGTCAGCTCCGCGCAGATGCCCGGCAATGACCTCAGCGACTACGCCGAAACCCTGCTGGCGCGCCAGCTCAGCCAGATCGAAGGGGTCGGCCTGATCAACATCACCGGCCAGCTGCGCCCGGCCATTCGCGTGCAGGCCCAACCGGAAAAACTCGCCGCCATCGGCCTGACCCTTGCCGATGTGCGCCTGGCTATCCAGCAGACCAGCCTCAACCTGGCCAAGGGCGCACTGTACGGCGAGCACAGCGTCTCGACCATCGCCGCCAACGACCAGCTGTTCCACCCCGAGGACTACGCCAAACTCATCGTTTCCTACCGCAACGGCGCACCAGTGCACCTGCAGGACGTGGCCAAGGTGATCAACGGCGCCGAGAATGCCTACGTCAAGGCCTGGTCCGGCGACCAGCCAGGGCTCAACCTGGTGGTGTTCCGCCAGCCCGGCGCGAACATCGTCGACACCGTTGACCGGGTGATGGCTGCCCTGCCCAAGCTGCAGGAAATGCTCCCGGCGTCGATCGAAGTGTCGGTATTGCAGGACCGTACCCAGACCATCCGCGCCTCCTTGCACGAAGTGGAGCTCACCCTGATGATCGCCGTGGCCCTGGTGATCGGGGTGATGGCGCTGTTCCTGCGCCAGTGGTCGGCGACCCTGGTGGTATCCAGCGTGCTCGGCGTGTCGCTGATCGCCAGTTGCGCCCTGATGTATGTGCTGGGCTTCAGCCTCAACAACCTCACGCTGGTGGCCATCGTCATCTCGGTGGGCTTCGTGGTGGACGACGCCATCGTCGTGGTCGAGAACATCCACCGCCACCTGGAGGCCGGCGACGACAGCCGCACGGCAGCGCTCAAAGGTGCAGGCGAGATCGGCTTCACCGTGGTGTCGATCAGCTTCTCGCTGATCGCCGCATTCATCCCGCTGCTGTTCATGGGCGGTGTGGTCGGCCGGCTGTTCAAGGAGTTCGCCCTGACCGCCACCTCGACCATCCTGATTTCGGTGATGGTGTCGCTGAGCCTGGCACCCACCTTGTGTGCCTTGTTCATGCGTCGCCCGCCCGGCGAGCAACACGGCGGGTTTGGCGAGCGCCTGGTGAAGTGGTACGAAAAAGGCCTGGATCGTGCTCTCGCCCACCAACGCCTGACCCTGGGCGTGTTCGGCGTGACCCTGGCCCTGGCCGTCGCCGGTTATGTCGGCATCCCCAAAGGCTTCTTCCCGCTGCAGGACACCGGCTTCATCCTCGGCACCACCGAGGCGGCGGCGGATGTGTCATACCCCTCGATGGTCGAGAAGCACCTGGCGCTGGCAAAGATCATCGGCGACGACCCGGCTGTGCAGGCTTACTCCCATTCGGTGGGGGTCACCGGCAGCAACCAGACCATCGCCAATGGCCGCTTCTGGATCGCCCTCAAGCCTCGTGGTGATCGCGACGTGTCGGCCAGCGAGCTGATCGACCGCCTGCGGCCGAAACTGGCCCAGGTGCCGGGCATCGTCCTGTACATGCGTGCCGGCCAGGACATCAACCTCAGCTCCGGCCCGTCGCGCACCCAGTACCAGTATGTGCTCAAGAGCAACGACGGCGTGGCCCTGAACCTGTGGACCCAGCGTCTGACCGACCGCCTGCGGGAAAACCCGGTATTCCGTGACCTGTCCAACGACTTGCAACTGGGCGCCAGCGTCACCCGCATCGACATCGACCGCCAGGCTGCGGCACGTTTCGGCCTGACCACCACCGACGTCGACCAGGCGCTGTACGATGCCTTCGGCCAGCGGCAGATCAGCGAGTTCCAGACCGAAACCAACCAGTACAAGGTGATCCTCGAACTGGACGCCAGGCAGCGCGGCAAGGCCGAGAGCCTGAACTTCTTCTACCTGCGCTCGCCACTGACCAACGAGATGGTGCCACTGTCGGCCCTGGCGCATGTCGCCGCACCGAGCACCGGGCCGCTTTCGATCAGCCATGACGGCCTGTTCCCGGCGGCCAACCTGTCGTTCAACCTGGCCCCCGGCGTAGCCCTGGGCGACGCGGTGAAGATCCTCGAACGCACCCAGCGCGAACTGGGCATGCCGGACTCGATCAGCGGCAACTTCCAGGGCGCGGCCCAAGCCTTCCAGAGTTCGCTGTCGAGCCAACCGTGGCTGATCCTCGCTGCGCTGGTGGCGGTGTACATCATCCTCGGCGTGCTCTACGAGAGCTTCGTCCACCCACTGACCATCATCTCCACCCTGCCCTCTGCCGGCCTGGGTGCGTTGATATTGCTCTGGGCCATGGGCCAGGACTTCAGCATCATGGGCCTGATCGGCGTGGTGCTGCTGATCGGTATCGTCAAGAAGAACGGCATCCTGCTCATCGACTTCGCCCTGGAAGCCCAGCGCCATCATGGCATGACACCCGAGCAGGCGATTCACCAGGCGTGCCTGACGCGTTTCCGGCCGATCATCATGACCACCCTCGCCGCCCTGCTCGGCGCGGTGCCGCTGATGTTCGGCTTTGGCGCCGGCGCCGAACTGCGCCAGCCGCTGGGCATCGCGGTGGTTGGCGGGCTGCTGGTAAGCCAGGCGCTGACGCTGTTCACCACCCCGGTCATATACTTGGCCCTGGAGCGCCTGTTCCACCGCCGCCAGGCCGCCCCAGCGGCGGCGCCAAGTGCCAGCTAGGACAAGACCATGCGTGTGCTGATCATCGAAGACGAAGAAAAAACCGCCGACTACCTGCATCGCGGCCTGACCGAGCAAGGCTTCACCGTCGACCTGGCGCGGGACGGCATCGACGGCCTGCACCTGGCCCTGGAAGGCGATTATGCGGTGATCGTGCTCGATGTAATGCTGCCGGGCCTGGACGGCTACGGCGTGCTGCGTGCACTGCGTGCGCGCAAGCAGACGCCGGTGATCATGCTCACCGCCCGCGAGCGCGTCGAAGACCGCATCCACGGCCTGCGCGAAGGCGCCGACGATTACCTGGGCAAACCCTTCTCGTTCCTCGAACTGGTCGCCCGGCTGCAGGCCCTGACCCGCCGCACCAGCAGCCACGAGCCGTTGCAGATCCAGGTCGGCGACCTGTGGATCGACCTCATGGCGCGCAAGGCCAGCCGCGCCGGCCAGCGCCTGGAGCTGACCGCCAAGGAATTCTCGCTGCTCAGCGTGCTGGCTCGGCGCCAGGGCGAAATCCTCTCCAAGACCGCCATCGCCGAGCTGGTCTGGGACATCAACTTCGACAGCGACGCCAATGTCGTCGAAGTGGCCATCAAGCGCCTACGCGCCAAGCTCGACGGGCCGTTCGACAACAAGTTGCTGCACACCATCCGAGGCATGGGCTATGTCCTGGAAAACCGTGCCGCTTAATTCCATCGCCCTGCGCCTGTCGACGCTGTTCATCCTGGTGGCGCTGGGGGTGTTCGTGCTGATCGGTTCGGCGCTGTATCGCCAAGTCGACCGCAGCCTCGACCTGCTGCCGGCAGCGGAACTGGATGCGCGCTTCAGCGTGCTCGAGTCCACCCTCAACCGCTTCGGCACACCTGAGCACTGGGCCAAGATCAACAACAAGCTCAACCTGCTCAGCGAGGAAGACAAGCGCATCCGTTTCTGGGTGGTCAGCAGCAACCCGGCCTACGAATACGGCCACCCCAGCGAACTGGTCCGCGCTTTTGGCGAAGGCCCGCAAGGCATGCGCGACCTGCGCCTGCCTGACCGCCTCTACCCCTACAAGGTGCTGGTCAGCGAACTGCCGGCTCTGGGCGAGCGCCCGCCGCTGCGCTTTTTGATCGGCATCGATACCGAAACCTTCTGGCAAGCCCAGCACAGCTTGCTGGTGGCCATTGTCGGCCTGGCTGTGCTCGGAGTGCTGCTGGCTTCGATTCTGGGTTACTGGGTAGCGCGCATTGGCCTGCGGCCGCTGCTGGCGCTGTCCGTCGAGGCCCAGGCGCTGGCGCCGCCACGCCTGGACGGGCGCCTGCAGACAGCGGACCTGGCGCCGGAACTGGCGCAGTTCGCCGGTGCATTCAACGCCGCGCTGGACCGGGTCAGCCAGGCCTATTCACGGCTGGAAGCGTTCAATGCCGACGTCGCCCACGAACTGCGCTCGCCATTGACCAACCTGATCGGCCAGACCCAGGTCGCCCTCACCCGTGGGCGCAGCGCCGAGCATTACTTCGAAGTGCTGCAATCGAACCTCGAAGAGCTGGAGCGCCTGCGCAGCATCATCAACGACATGCTGTTCCTCGCCAGCGCCGACCAGGGCAGCAAAGCCACCGCCCTGACCCAGGCCTCTCTGGCCGAAGAGGTGGCCACCACCCTCGATTACCTGGACTACATCCTCGAAGACGCCCAGGTCAGCGTCACCGTCAGTGGTGATGCCCAGGCGCCCATCGAAAAGGCCCAGTTGCGCAGGGCCTTGATCAACCTGCTGAACAACGCCGTGCAGCACACGGCGCCGAACCAGGTGATCGAGGTGCAGATCGAGGCTGGGCCGGAACAGGTCTGCATTGCCGTAAGCAACCCAGGGCCGGCCATCGAGGATGCGCACCTGCCGCTGTTGTTCGAGCGTTTCTACCGGGTGGATGCGGCACGCAGCAACAGTGGTGGCGGCAACCATGGGTTGGGCCTGGCGATCGTCAAGGCGATCGCGCTGATGCATGGCGGTGAGGTTTTTGTGCGCAGCGCGGCCGGCGCCAATACCTTTGGTATGCGTTTGCCCATTCTGAAGCCTGCATAGTCCCTTCGGTGGCAACAACCAGAAAAGCTTGCGCAATCCCTGTGGGAGCGGCCTTGTGTCGCGAAAGGGCCGCGAAGCGGCCCCGACGATCTACGCAATGTCGCGAATCCCGAGGCCGCTTCGCGCCCTTTTCGCGACACAAGGCCGCTCCCACAGTGGACTGCGCAAGCTGTCTACTACGGGGGTTTCCGGCCAAAGTCTAATTGCCTTTTCAGCGATCATTACTTTTTGCGCAACAGTGCTTATCGCTAAAGACGCTGTTTCCGCGGCACTTTAACGACTAACTTTGCCCCCGTCCTCATAGCACTTGCACCGCAAGAAGGTAGATTTAAACATGTCCAACAGTATGGGTATTGCCAGCGTTTTCGTTCTGTCGTCCCTGTTGTTGTCGCCCCTGGCCATGGCCGAAGAATCCCCGGCTTTCGTAGCCCGCACTGCAGAACTTGCCGCTGTTCACCAGGACTCCCGCGAAGCCCTGGCACACAAGGCCGACGCCGGCAAAGACGCAGAACAGACAGCTTCGAAAGTTTCCAGCGACGCCAATGCCGATAGCTGATCGCGCGCCGCACCTGCTCCAGTTTTCCCTTGGCTACGCCATGGGCACCGTTGGTGCCGATATGTTAGCCTTTTAAAGCCGCTGCCAATCAGCGGCTTTTTTTATGTGCTCTAACTATCAGCCCCGCCGTAACGTACACCTATAAAAAGACGCACATTCAAAAATAAAAACTGCCCCACCGTCAGACCAAAGGAGCTAACACCGGTGCCTTCCGCGTTTCGTTTTACCCCGCTGTTCATTGCGTTGACTGCAACGATCCCTTTCGCCGCCCAGGCAGATGAAGACAAGGCTGATGGCTTCATCGAAGGTTCGTCCTTCAACCTGCACTTTCGTAATGCCTACTTCAACCGCGACAACCACAACGCCGGCGTGCGCGACACCCGCGAGTGGGGCCAGGGCGCGGTCGCCCGTTTCGAGTCCGGCTACACACCGGGCGTAGTCGGCTTCGGCCTCGACGCCCACGCCATGCTGGGCCTGAAGCTCGACGGCGGTGGCGGCCATGCCGGCACCAGCATCCTGCCCGAGCACATCAAGGACAACGGTGAACTGGGGGCCGCCCCGCACTCGTTCTCCACCGCTGGTGCAGCGGTCAAGCTCAAGGCATTCGACACCGAATTGAAAGCCGGTGACCTGTTCATCACCAACCCGGTGATCGCCGGCGGCGAAACCCGCATGCTGCCGCAGACCTTCCGTGGTGTGAGCCTGACCAACCACAGCGTCGACGGCCTGCTGCTCGAAGGCGGCCAGGTCAGCTTCACCCACCCGTACAACCAGAGCGGCCACCGTCGTATCGACACCTACTACGGCGACATGGACGGCCAGACCAGCAAGCACCTGAACTGGGCCGGCGTGTCGTGGAGCGGCACCGAGAACATCACCACCAACCTGTACGCGGCCGAGCTGAAGGACGTCTGGAACCAGTACTACGCTGACTTCGACTACACCTACGTGGTCAACGACCTGGTCAGCCTCAACCCGGGCGTGCACTTCTATCACACCCAGGACACCGGCCAGTCGCTGCTGGGCAAGATCGACAACAACACCTACAGCGTGCACTTCACGGTCAACGCCGGTTACCACAGCGTCACCGCCGCCTACCAGCGGGTCAACGGCAACACGCCGTTCGACTACATCAACCTGGGTGACAGCGTTTACCTGGACAACTCGCGCATGTACTCGGACTTCAACGCCCCGAACGAGCGTTCTTGGAAGCTGCAGTACGACTACAACTTTGCCGGTGTCGGCATCCCGGGCCTGAGCACTTCGCTGTCGTATTCGCGCGGTGAAGCGGACCTGACCAAGGCCACCCAGGACACCACCCACTACGACTACTACCGCGCCGATGGCAAGAACGCCATGCACTGGGAGCGGGACCTGGACGTGAAGTATGTGTTCCAGGAAGGCGACCTGAAGGATCTGGCGGTACAGCTGCGCTATGCCACCCACCGTGGCAGCCAGGGTTATGCATCGATCGACAGCAACAGCGACAACGATGAAGTGCGGGTGATCGTCGATTACCCACTGAACATCTTCTGATCTGAGACCGCTGGCGAGGGCTTCGCCCTCGTTTCGCGACACAAGGCCGCTCCTGCAGGGATCCCGTAGGAGCGGCCTTTTGTCGCGATTGGGCTGCAAAGCAGCCCCCTTACGCATTTCCGTCGGACAAATGTTGTCCGACAATCCACGCTTCCCTAGAATGTCGCCCGCCGCAAATGGCCCTGCCTCAGCAGTAGCGCGCATGCCCACTCGATCTTCGCGTTTCGCAGTCTACAGGTCGCACCCCGAGCTGATCCTCAACCTGGGCAGCTGCCTTGCCGTGCTCGCCATCGTGGCCATCGTCAGCTACCTGCTGGCCCGCGAGCGCGACAGTGTCGAGCAATCGGCCATCCGCTCCGCGAACAACATCGTCCAGCTGATCGAAAGCGACATCCTGCGCAATGTCGAACTCTACGACCAGTCGTTGAAAGGCCTGATCTGGGCAGTCAGCCGCAAGGAGCTGCCAGAGATCTCCGGCCCATTGCGCCAGCGCCTGCTGTTCAATGAAGCCTTTGTCGACCGCAAGCGCGGAGATGTGCTGTGGCTGGACAAGCAGGGCAATGTGGTCGGCGACTCCAACAACCCCGTGCCGCGCAAGGCCAACTTTGGCGATACCGGCGTTTTCCAGGCTCACCTGCATGACCCGAACCTCGGTTTGCTGGTGGGCCCGCCTTTCAAGGCCAAGCTGGGCGACATGGACTGGTGCATCAGTTTCAGCCGGCGCATCAACGGCCCGCAGGGCGAATTTGCCGGGCTGGCCGCCGGCGCCCTGCGCCTGTCGTATTTCAGTGAGTTGTTCCGCCGCCTGGATATCGGCGCTGAAAGCAGTATCAACCTCTTCAATACCAGCGGGCAGCTCCTCGCACGGGAACCTGCACGCCCACAGGATCCGGCAATCGGCACCTATTACGGCGAACGCCCCAACTTCAAGCGCATCCTCAGCGAGCACAGCGGCAGCTTCACCGCGCGCTCTGGCAGCGCCCCTTCCCAGCGCATGTACACCTTCGCCCGGGTCGCCGACCTGCCACTGATCGTGCTGGTGGTGCATTCCGCCGACGAGGTGTTCCAGTCATGGCGGCGCACAGCGATTCTGGTCAGCGTCGCCACGGGGGTGTTGTGTATCGGGATTCTCTGGCTGACCCTGCTGCTGGGCCGGGAGTTGCGCCGCCGCCACGAAGCTGAACAGGGCCTGGCGACCCTTGCCGCGACCGACAGCCTGACCGGCCTGGCCAACCGCCGCCGCTTGGACCAGGTGCTGCGGCTGGAATGGTCACGCGCCCAACGTAACCGCCAACCGTTGGCGGTGCTGATGGTGGATGTGGACCATTTCAAGGCCTTCAACCAGCGCCATGGACACGCCGGTGGCGACCACGCCTTGCGCGAGGTGGCCAGCACGCTGGAGCTGTGCATCCGCCGCCCGGCGGACCTCGCAGCACGCTATGGCGGTGAAGAGTTTCAGGTGATCTTGCCGGAAACGGAACTAAGCGGCGCGCTGTTGCTCGCCGAGCGTATTCGCGCCCAGGTCGAGGCCCTCGCGCCATTCGCAGACGATGCCCACTCGGTCACGGTGAGCATTGGTGTCAGCGTCTACATCCCCGGCACCCAGCAAGACCTTGCACAGGTCTTGGGCGCCGCGGATGAGGCGCTCTACCGGGCCAAGGCCAATGGCCGTAACCGGGTAGAGGGGCCAACCGACTAGGAACGGGCGCGGGCGGCGTTGCGCAGTGCCTTCACCTGGTCGTGGTTACGTTGCACGCCCTGCAATTGTTTCTCGACCAGGGCATAGCTCGGATCGCTGGCCATACGGCCCAGCTTGACCAGTTTCTCGCGTGCTTCCTTGTAGGCCTTGAGGGCATGATCTTCGCCGCGCTCCACCTCATTGAGCACCGCTTCTTCATCCTTGCCGGTGACCATCGACTTGAGGTTTACCCAGCCACGGTGCAGGTCACCGCTGATGCTGGTGGACGTTTCCGGGTCACCGCCCAGGCGGCGCACTTCGCTTTGCAACTCGCTGGCGGCGTTGGCGCATTCGCCGGCACGCTGTACGAAAAACGCCTTCAGTTCGGGGTTTTTCACGTCATCGGCCGAGGCTTTGAAGCCTTTTTCGCCATCCTTGCTGTACTCGACCAGGTCGTTAAGCACATCGATCACGTCTTTGTTGGGATTGCTCATGGCACAAACTCCTTGGCAGGTGGTAGTCATGTATACCGGAGCAGCCTTCATGCCAAGCCACGTGATTAAATTAAATCCTTTAAAAACAATTAGTTACGCCATCCACAGCAAAGCTGGATAACGGCGTTATGCATGATTGCCGCTTGGGGGCTCGTGCAGATTGCAGTATGGTCGGCGCTCATTCACTGCCCAGGCTTCGTCGATGAAACCGGAAATGCTCGAACTGCTGGTGACCCGCACCATGCCCTTTGGCAAATACCAGGGGCGGATCATTGCCGACCTGCCGGGCGATTACCTGGCCTGGTTCGCCCGCAAGGGGTTTCCGGCGGGTGAGCTGGGGGGGTTGCTGGCGTTGATGCACGAGGTCGACCATAACGGCCTGGGCGACCTGTTGGTGCCATTGCGGCAAAAACATCGGCGTTAGCCTGTACTGGCCTCTTCGCGGCTAAAGCCGCTCCTACAGGGACCGCGCTATCCCTGTAGGAGCGGCTTTAGCCGCGAAAGGGCCAGCAATACCAACAGAAGGCTTCAACCCTTCACTGGCGCAACGGCCAACTCCACCCGCTCGCTCTTCTTGATCACGGCATACACCACCGCCGTCACCAGGCTGCCCGCCACAATCGCCAACAGATAAAGCAGTGCATGGTTGATCGCATTGGGGATCAACAAAACGAACAGCCCGCCATGGGGCGCCATCAGCTTGCAGCCGAAGTACATAGACAGCGCGCCGGTCAAGGCGCCACCGGCAATGCTCGCCGGGATCACCCGCAGTGGGTCTTTCGCCGCGAACGGGATGGCCCCTTCGGAGATGAAGCACAACCCCAGCGCCAGCGCCGCCTTGCCCGCTTCACGCTCGCTTTGGGCAAACTTGCGCCGGGCCAGGAAGGTGGCGATGCCCAGGCCGATCGGCGGCACCATGCCGGCGGCCATGGTCGCCGCCATGGGCGCATAGCTGGAAGATGCCAGCAGCCCCACCGAGAAGGCATAGGCCGCCTTGTTGATAGGCCCGCCGAGGTCGACACACATCATCCCGCCCAACAGCAGCCCGAGCAGGATGGCGTTGGTGGTGCCCATGCTGTCGAGGAAATGCGTCAGCCCTTCGAGCATTGCCGCCACCGGCTGGCCGACCACGTAGATCATCACCAGGCCGGTGAACAGGCTGGCCAGCAGCGGGATGATCAGGATCGGCTTGAGCGCATCCAGGCTGCTTGGCAAGCGTGCCCAGCGGGCGATGGCCTTGGCGCTGTAGCCGGCGAGGAAACCGGCGACGATACCGCCGATGAAGCCGGCACCCAAGGTGCTGGCCAGCAGGCCACCGATCATCCCCGGCGCCAGGCCCGGGCGGTCGGCGATGGACCACGCGATGTACCCCGCGAGCAGCGGCACCATCAGCTTGAACGCAGCCTCGCCGCCGATCTGCATCAGTGCGGCCGGCAAGGTGCCAGGCTGCTTGTAGGCCTCGATGCCGAAGACGAACGACAGGGCGATCAGCAAGCCGCCGGCCACCACCATTGGCAGCATGAACGAAACACCGGTCAGCAAATGCTTGTAGACGCCAGCCTTTTCAGCCTTGGTGGGCGTTGCAGAGGCAGCGTCCGCAGCACTTTCGACCTTGGCCTCGGCCAGGGCCTTCTCCAGGGTCACGCGTGCCTGCTTGAGGGCGATACCGGTACCACAACGGTAGATACGCTTGCCGGCAAAGCGTGCTGTCGGCACCTCGATGTCAGCAGCCAGCAGCACCACATCGGCATCGGCAATGGCCTGGGCCGACAGCGGATTGCGTGCACCAACCGAACCTTGGGTCTCGACGGTGAGCTGGTAGCCCAGCTGCTGCGCCGCCTGTTGCAAGGCTTCGGCAGCCATGAAGGTATGCGCCACGCCGGTCGGGCAGGCGGTGACCGCAACAATGCGTACAGCGGTTGAAGGCGCCGCACTGGTCGCTTGCACAGCCAGCACTTCGGCCTTGCCCTGCGCCTCGTCGAGGAAGCCCTCACGGTCCGCCAAGGCCTGCGCCGGGGTGCTCTGGTACAAGCGCTTGCCGGCGAAACGGGCAAGGTCCACCGGGCCGGTGCTGACCACCAGAATCCAGTCGGCCTCGGCGATCTGCGCAGGGGTCAGCTGGCGCTCGGGATGCTCGGCATCCTGCACTTCGACACTGGTGCTCCAGCCGCGGCGCTGGGCGGCAGCCGCCAGCAGGCGGGCACTGAGCACGCTGGACACCTGGCCGTTGGGGCAGGCGGTGACAATGGCGATGTTCATCGGCAACCCTCTTGTTGTTCTATCAGTTGCACGGCGGCTTCCAGTTGCGCGAGCTGCTCGCGGTCACAAATGCCGAAGCCGACCTGAGTCACGGCCTGTGCAGCGATGGCCGTGGCGCGGCGCAAGGTCTGTTGCGGGCATTCCGCTGCCAGCAGGCCATGGACCATGCCGGCGACCAGCGAATCACCGGCACCCACGGTGCTGGCAACCCGCACTTGCGGCGGCCGCGCCTGCAGCGCCAGCCCGGCAGCAAACCAACTGACGCCTTGCTCGCCCGCCGAAACCACCACATGTTCGATACCGCCGGCCAGCAGTTGCTCGGCAGCGGCGCGCTGCTCGGCGGCGGTCTGCACGGCCAGGCCCAGCACTTCTCCTAGCTCTTCGGTATTGGGTTTGACCAGCCAGGGGGCACTCTGCAAGCCAGCACGCAACGCGTCCCCACTGCTGTCGAGGGCCACTTTCAGCCCCTGCGCCCGCAACTGTTCGAGCAACTGGCGGAACCATTCGGGGCTGACCCCACGCGGCAGGCTGCCGGCCACGACCACCGCGTCGTGCCCGGGCGCCACCTGCGCCAGGCGCTGCAGCAGTTCGGCGCGCGCGGCGTCGTCGACCTCCGGCCCCAGGCCGTTCACATCGGTCACCCGGCCATCAGCCTCGACCAGCTTGAGGTTGCTGCGGGTTTCACCGGCCACGCGCACGAAGCAGTCGGCAAAACCGCGTCGGGCGATCAGCGCCTCGAACGGCTGCAGGTTGTCGCGGCCGAGAAAGCCCCCGACAGTTACGCTATGACCCAGATCGGCCAGCACTTGGGCCACGTTCAGGCCTTTGCCCGCTGCGTGACTCTGCTGGTCGTGGGCACGGTTGACGTGCCCTGGGCGCAAGGCGTCGAGGCTGACGGTGATGTCCAGCGCCGGGTTCAGGGTCAGGGTCAGGATCTTGGCCATTCAGTAACGCTCCACCAGCGCGCGAACCGCCGCGGCGCTGTCCTGTTGCAAGGCCTCGCGCGCCAGGGCGCGGGCCGTTTGGTGATCTGCCTGGCGCACCAGGGCTTTGACTTCGGCAATGCTGCGGGCGGCCACGCTCAGCTCGTCCACATCCAGGCCCAGCAGCACGGCCACCGCCTGCGGGTCGGCGGCCAGTTCGCCACAGACGCCGACCCATTTGCCCTCGGCGTGGGCCGCGCGCACGGTCATGTCGATCAGGCTCAGCACCGCCGGGTGCAAGCCGTCGGCCTGGGCAGACAAGCTCGGGTGGCCACGGTCGATGGCCAGGGTGTACTGGGTCAGGTCGTTGGTGCCGATGCTGAAGAAGTCCACTTCACGGGCCAGCTGCGGCGCCAGCAATGCAGCGGACGGCACTTCCACCATGATCCCGACCTGCAGGTCGGCGACCGGGATTTCCTGGCGCAGGCGCTCGACCATGGCGCGCGCCTCACGCCACTCGTGAATCTGCCCGACCATGGGGAACATGATGCGCAGGGGCCGCTGATCGGCGGCCCGCAGCAAGGCACGCAACTGCTCTTCCATGATCTGTGGGCGTTGCAGGGTCAGGCGCACACCGCGCACGCCGAGGAACGGGTTTTCCTCGGCGGCGATCGGCCAGTACGGCAACGGCTTGTCGCCGCCCACATCGAGGGTGCGCACGACCAGTGGCCTGCCACCGAGGCCGTCGAGCACACGGCGGTACTCCGCTTCCTGGGTGGCCACGTCAGGTGCCTGCGAATGGGCCATGAAGATCAGCTCGGTGCGCAGCAGGCCAACCCCTTCGGCGCCCTGCTCCACCACCTTGTCGATACCGCTGCTCTCGCCAATGTTGGCGAAGACTTCTACGGCATGACCATCGCGGGTCACTGCCGGCTCATGGCGCCTGGCCCAGGCAGCTTGAAGGCGTTTTTCGCGCTGGTCGCGCTCGGCCAGCGCGCGTTGTAATTCATCAGCCGGTGGTGCAACGCTGACCACGCCGCGCTGGCCGTCGAGCAGCAGCGGCGTGCCGGAATCGAGCAGCAGAATCGCCGCGCCCGCACCAACCACGGCCGGGATGCCCAATGCACGGGCGACGATCGCACTGTGCGCCGTGGCACCGCCGTGGGCCGTGACGATGCCAGCGACACGGGCCGGGTCCAGGCGGGCGACATCGGAGGGGCCAACCTCGCCCATGACCAACACGTAGGGTTGCTCCGGTTCGGCCTGGGCCGCCACGCCGCACAACTGGGCCAACACCCGGCGGCCAATGTCGCGCAGGTCGGCAGCGCGCTCGGCCAGCAGGGCATCGTGCAGCGCTTCCTGCTGGCGGGCAGCCGCTTCGATCACCGCCATCCACGCCGCCGCCGCACTTTCGCCGTGGGCCAGGCGTGCCTCGACATCGTCGCTCAAGGCCGGGTCGGCGAGCATTTCCTGGTGGGTGACGAAGATCTCGCCAATCGACTTGTCGCTGCGCTGTACCAGCGCCTGCAATTCGCCATGCACGGCCGCCAGCGCGTCACGCAGCTTCAGGCGCTCCTTGGCCGGCGACTCACCGCGCAGCGGGTAATCGATATCACGCTCGGCGCAAACATGCGCCGGCCCGCTGGCAATACCCGGGGATGCACTGACGCCCTGGACCCGGCTGCCCGCAGCGGGCACCTGGAGTGCCGTGGCCGCGTTGGCAGCACTGGCTGTGGCAGTTTGCACCAGCGGCACGACCTCTTCGCCCAGGCCTTGTTCGATGGCTGCCAGCAGTACGGGCAAGGCATCGCCGGCAATCGCCGGTTCAGCACTCAGCTCAAGTTCCTGGCCATGCCGGGCGCCGAGGCTCAGCAGCTTGCTCAGGCTCTTGATCGACACCGCTGGCTGCGCACTGTCGAGCACGCGCACACGGATTTCACCCTCGAAGCCCTTGGCCAGTTGCGCCAAAACCTTCGCCGGGCGGGCGTGCAGGCCATGCGGGTTGGCCAGCACGATCCGCGCACTGGGCCAGTCAGCCGGTGCCTCACCGCCCAGCACCTCAAGTACCGCACGGCTGCTGGTGGCCTGGTAGAGCGTTTGCCCGCGGCCTTCGATCAGCACTTCGCACAGGCGCTCGAGCAGCGCCTGGTGGGCGGCCCCCAGGCTGGCCAGGCAGAACAGACCATTGAGCGGCTGGTCGTGATAACGCAGTGGCTGCTGCGGAGTAATGAAGGCCAGGCCAGGCTGTCGCACCTGGCGCTCGCTGTGCAGCCACCACAGGCCCTCGCCCAACGGCAGTGGTTCGGCCTGTTGCAGCACGGCAGCGAAGCCGCTGTCGACACAACCGGCGCGCTGCAGCAGGCGGGCGCCGCGCCAGGCCAGCTCATCAAAATCGTCAGCAGGCAGGTTCAGGCCAACCAACTGCGCGTCCAGCGCCAGTTCCTGTGGCGCGCCTTGCAGCAGCTTGAGCAACGCCTCGGCAGAGCTGGCCCGGCGCAATGCCTCGGCCAGGTCGGTCTCGCCGAGCGCGCGGGTCAGCAACTGCAGCAGGCGCAAGTGTTCATCGGAACGGGCTGCGATGCCGATGGCCAGGTAGACCCTCTGCCCATCGCCCCAGTCCACACCTTCGGGGAACTGCAGCAGGCGCACGCCCGTGGCAAACACCAGTTCGCGGGTCTGCGGGGTGCCGTGAGGGATGGCGATGCCCTGGCCAAGGAACGTCGAGCCTTGCGCTTCGCGCGCCTGCAGGCCTTCGAGATAACCTTCGGCAACCAGGCCGTCGGCTACCAGCTGATCCGCCAACAGGCGCAATGCCTCGGCCTTGTCGGCGGCCTTCTGGCCCATGGCTATCTGCCCTATGGCGAGCTCGAGCATGACCTTCTCCTTTTGCAGCCCCAGCTTGGTTTTGATGCCGGGTACTGAGGTATTGTTGTGATATTCACAGAATCAGCCAGTTCGACAGCCTTGCACGGGCGGCAGTCGAGGCAGAAAAATTAATAGCTGAAACGTTTAATCTGACCAAGCGGCCACGTTACTCGATAATCTTCCGAGGAAAAAGCCCCATCCTGTCGGACAATTGCGACAATGGTCGCCTGCGCATCGCGGCCAACCCGGGTCAAACTACCCGGTCCTGGTTCCGTAGCCAGTCCCGGTAATAACAAGGAAAATTCGGTGAAACTCAGCGATATCGCCCGTCTGGCCGGTGTGTCAGTGACCACTGCCAGTTATGTCATCAACGGCAAGGCCGAACAGCAGCGCATCAGTAACAGCACTGTCGAGCGGGTGCGCGCGGTGGTCGAGGCCCATGACTTCACCCCCAACCCGCAAGCAGCCGGCCTGCGCAGCCGGCACACCCGTACCTTGGGTTTCATTCTCCCGGATCTGGAGAACCCCAGCTATGCCCGCATCGCCAAACAGCTCGAGCAGGGCGCGCGCGCCCGTGGCTACCAGCTGCTGATCGCCAGCAGCGACGACCAGCCCGACAGCGAGCGCCAGCTGCAGCAGCTGTTCCGCGCCCGCCGTTGCGATGCCCTGTTCGTCGCCAGCTGCCTGCCGCCTGAGGACGACAGCTATCGCGAGCTGCAGGACAAGGGCCTGCCAGTGATCGCCATCGACCGGCGCTTGAACCCGGCACACTTCTGTTCGGTGATCAGCGATGACCGCGATGCCAGCCGTCAGTTGGCCGACAGCCTGCTGGCTACAGCCCCGCGCAGCATCGCACTGATCGGTGCACGCCCGGAGCTGTCGGTAAGCCAGGCTCGCGCCGGCGGTTTCGACGAAGCCATGCAAGGCTTCGACGGCGTGGTCCGCCGCTATCAGGGCGAGTCCTTCAGCCGCGAATGCGGCCAACGCCTGATGCAGCAACTGATCGACGAACAGGGCGGCCTGCCGGATGCCCTGGTGACCACCTCCTATGTGCTGCTGCAAGGTGTGTTCGATACCTTGCAGGCGCGCCCGGCCGATTCGCGCCAGCTGCAGCTGGGCACCTTCGGCGACAACCAGTTGCTCGACTTCCTGCCATTGCCAGTCAATGCCATGGCCCAGCAGCACGGCCTGATCGCCGCCACCGCGCTGGAGCTGGCCCTGGCCGCGATCGAGGAAAAACGCTACGAGCCTGGCGTGCACGCCATTGGCCGCACGTTCAAGCAACGCATCACAGCGGCCTGATCATGCGCCTGATCGACACCCACACCCACCTGGACTTCCCCGATTTCGACGCCGACCGCCCGCGCCTGCTGGCCAACGCGGCGGCGCGCGGGGTGGAGCGCATGGTGGTGCTGGGGGTGTATCAGGCGAACTTCCAGCGGGTGTGGGACCTGGTCTGCAGCGACAGGCGCATCCATGCGGCGCTGGGGTTGCATCCGGTCTACCTGGAGCAGCATCGCCCCGAGCACCTGGTGCAATTGCGCGAGTGGCTCGAACGCCTGCGCAGTGACCCGAGGCTTTGTGGTGTAGGCGAATTCGGCCTGGACTACTTCGTCGAAACGCTGGACAAGCCGCGCCAGCAGGCACTGTTCGAAGCACAGTTGCAGATGGCGTGTGATTTCGAGCTGCCAGCCCTACTTCACGTGCGCCGCAGCCACGCCCAGGTGATTGCTACGCTCAAACGCTACAAGCCGGCACGCGCTGGGATCATCCATGCCTTCGCGGGCAGCTATGAAGAAGCCCGTGAGTACATCAAGCTCGGTTTCCGGCTTGGACTGGGCGGTGCCGGGACGTGGCCGCAGGCACTGCGATTGCGCAAGACCCTGCCGCGCTTGCCGCTGGAGAGCATCGTGCTGGAAACCGACTCGCCGGACATGGCGCCGGTGATGTTTGCCGGCGAGCGCAACAGCCCCGAGCATCTGCCCGAGATTGCTCAAGCGCTGGCAGACCTGATGGGGATCGAAGCCCTGCAGCTTGCTCAGGCGACCCACCGAAACGCCTGCGATCTGTTCGGCTGGTAGTAGTTAGATAGCCAGCTCCAGCTGGCGCGATGCGCTCCAATCACTCCTGCACCCACAGGCTCACAAGAGCCGTCGCTACAGGAGCCGTTCATGCCCAGCCAATACCTTTACTCACCTGATCAACACTCAACAGCCTTGCATGATGCGCAGAGTTATAACGATCAAACGGTACTTGCGATCATCGGCGCCAACCTCGACAACTATTTCGGCCCGCTGGACGCCACTCAAAGAGCACGATACTTCGAGTTGGGGCAACAAGCCTCTTCGCTGCAGGCCACCATTGCCAAGTCGCTCTCCGACTGCATGGAAGCCTTTGATCGCGAGGGTCTGAAAAAACTCGAAGATACCCTGAGGCCACTGGCGCCGGAACTTCATGACCCCCAGAGCTGGCACTTCCATACCACCATCATCGAGGTTTCACCGCGTTTTGCGAGGGCCCTTGACCCGCACAGTCCTAGAGAACGTATTCAATCATTCACACTGTGGGAAGCGGCCAGGCTCGACTTGTCCAAGGTCTATCCACCGTCGTATCAAAACAGCTATCTGGAACACAGTTACATCAGCCGCGATCCCCTGGGTAGACGAGAGCAGAAAACCGTACTGAGTGCTGACCGTTTCGAGCGCCATGCGCATGCGCTGGATCTTGGATCGGACTTGCAAGCACGCCTTGATAACGTCATGGACGAGGGGTTTCGCAAGCAACTGACCCATTACCATCGAGCGCTTTACGAACTGGCCGGGCTGGATGCGCTTCGTCAACAGCAAGGCCACGGCGTCGACGCCCAAGCCTGGTTGATGCTGCGCCCCCTGTTCAACGAGCTTCGTCCAGCCTGGACGCAATACCAAATGAGCTTCAGCGGCAATGCAGCGCCGCTACCTTTCTTCACGCACAAACTGCCCATATCTTCGACAACCCACGCAGCCGTCAGCTATTTCCCGAACCGTGCAGGCGCGGCGCTGCGCCTGCATTTCAACGAGCAATCGGCCGTAGATGATTTGCTGGACGAGTTCAAAGCGCGACCGAATGAGCAGTGGTTCCTGGAAGCATTGACTCAGGACACACAAAGCGCCCTGCAGCGTCACGTCAATACACCCGTGGAAGATCGGGAAACATTGAGCTGGATCGACCAGCAACTGTACGACCTGCTAGGCCAGGGCACTTCACCGCTCGATAAAATCAAAATCAGCGTGCTTTCCAGCGGGCTCACGCTGGGTGACGGTTTGCTTGAACAGCATCTCGAACGGCTCAAGGCCAACCTCTCGTCTGCAGCTGTGACACTGCGCGATCGACGCTGGAAAGCGTTCAAGGACTACTCGAGCATCATTCTCAGCGAGACCGTGGGGCTGCTCACCATTGCCTTACCCGGCGGTGTGTTGGGCGTGAACCGGTTGATGTTGACGGCGACCCTTGGCAGCCTCGTCTATCAGGCCATCAATGCGGGCATCGCCCTGAGTCAAGGGGACCGCGCAGACGCCGTGCAGGCTTTGGCCGATATTTCCGATCTGATCATCACTGGCCGGCTGCAGACGGTGGGCGCCAAACTGTCCAGACGCCGAGCCCGCCAACTGGTCCATTCACTCAGTAACCCTACGGCCAATACCCGCAGTGGGCAGCGGACGCTGCAATGGCACAACGTCGACAGCATGCGGCAGGGGCTGGCCCAGCAGGCACTTGAAGTCAGCGACCTGTCCGATGCACAACTCCTTCATCGCCTCATCCCTGGCGACGTACCTGCAATCGAACCTGCGCGAGCTCAACGGCTGATGCAGTTGGCCGATATCAACCGCCAGCAACTGGAGTCGATCTGGCGGGCCGAAGAACATGCGCCCTGGCAATTGCTGCATGTTCTGCAGCACGATTTCGCTGACGTGGCCCCCGTGATTCCCGACAACCAAGGTACTCTGAGCAAGCGGTTTCCCGGGCTCTCCCAAACCGCTTGCAACTACCTCCATGAGCGTCACCCAGCCTTGCGAACGCTGGCACCAGATGCAGTACTTTCCCACGAACAGTTGCAGTCCATTTTGCTGGTTCACAATGAGCAACGGGTAATGGACGCAACCTTGGCGTTTGATTCGGGCGCCCCTACGGCAATCAGCAAAGACAGTGAAGCGCTTTTCTGCGCGATGCTGCTCATTCAGCCTGCCTGGCCTGAGAAGCTGGGCATTCATGTCTATCGCGGCTCAACGGACTTCAGCGGATACGTCGTACCTGGTACAGAGAAGGTTGCCAGCTATGGGCTCGACGGTGCCGATACGTTCATTTCACTCTACCGCTCCGCCACGCGTTACGCAGGCTCCTTTTATACCAATGACCCCCTGCAAGTCGACGCCGGTCAGATAGGCCTGAGCCACGCGGTCCTGCGTACATTGAATGATGAACAACGCCGTGCACTGGGTGTTGATGTCTGGGGAGGGGCCGAACTAGCCAGCAAACTTGGCCAGCAAGCGTTGGACCAGCGCTGGGAACTTGCCGGTCTATTGCCACAAACCGACCACTACCCACTTGGCCCGACACGACTCGCCCCTTTTCGCCAGACACCGGCACTGGAGGGCATCAAGCCTGGCGACGATGGCATCTATGCCTTGAATGGCAAATGTTTCATTGCCATCGGTGAGGGTATCTACCAAGTTTTGCACGACAGGCAAGCCTCATCTCCCGCGCAGGCCGTATGGCGCATTGTACGCCCGCAAGACCCGGTGGCCGACGCGCCGGACAATGTCTACGTAGCCTCTCGCCCAGGTCGCAGCGAACCGGTAACCCTGGTTGCCGGCAGTGGCTGGCAAGGGGTTATGGTCGGTGGGTTGGGCGGTGGCGGGCGGGGCAAGGGCTCAAGGCTCGAACAACTGAGGGCCAAGAATCAAAAAGAGAGGGAACGCGCAGAAAACGCCAAAGAAGAAGGGGGGGCGAGTACCTACTCAAGCATAGCCAACAAGATTAACGTACTTGGCACCAAAATCGAGGCTTTCGACAGACTGGAACCGACTGTTATCAAATTGTCGACAGAGCCCACAGGACGGGAAACGGCCAGAAAAAAGTATATGGAGCATTATCAAAATCTGAGTACCTACATAGCGCTGGTGGAAAAAAACAAAGCCGAGCTCAGGAAGACCCAACCCACGCTGGATTTTCATGAATACTTAAACCCGCACAGAGTGACGCAGATACACTGCCTGAATAAAGCGGCCACGTTAATTGAGGCGGACTTGATCCACCAGTTAGACGTGCACAACCTGGATGTTAATCTGCGGCCAGGCCCGGAGGTTTTGAGCAATGATTCCAACGCGTTGAGTGATTTCCGCAAGAGCCAAGCCTTATGCCTGGAGGCGTTCACCCGCAGGCTTCCAATCACCCAGGCGCACGAACAGACACTTGAAAAAATCAACCGCTCGATATTGAGCGACGCGCAACAGAAAGTGATCGCACAGCAGCTACCGGCATCACGGGATCTGCTTCTGGACATCGTATCGTTGCGCAGCCTGTTATTGTGCGTCAGCGACACCACCGACCTGCAGGTTCCTTTCACCTTCAACATCGAACCCAAACTACTCGCCAATCAGTTCAACCACGCCGCGCGATTATTCAACCGTCTCGATGAAACGCCCCTGTTGAACAGGTTTGCGCTCCTGGCAGATATTGCCGAACAACTTGATCGCGTGAAAAGCGGGTTTGAGCTGCTCAAGGCCGACTACCCTGCCCTCGTTGAACCCAGAAACGAACAGCATCTTACCGCGTGCATCGAGATCGTCAGCGACTGTCACAACCTGTGCGATGAGCAGCTGAAACTGTGGCTAAAAGAAAATCAGGACAGCCCTTCATCTTCCAAAAACCTGGAGCACATTGATTTCGATTTTCTGCCTGCGAGCACATTGCTCCCCTCTGCCTCGCAGCCTTCGACACACCGCAAAAAACGCATTATCGGCGTCAAACGTCATGGCCATTACCGATTGATCCAGGCAGAACAACGGGGCGATGATGGCAATGACCTGATTATGCTTGGTACCGACGAGACAGCCACGCCACGTCAGGTTTCACGCACTGCGCAAGGGGCATGGCAGGTCACGCTCCTCGCACCACAGCGCACGCTGCAACAACTGGACGGCGCAGCAACACAGAAGCTCGAGGGTATCGACCAGATGATCCAGCGTGCGACGTCCAATGCTCAGCGTAAAGACGTCATCGCCGCCAATATCTGTGAACCCTTGCATGACCGAGCGGATGAATTGGCCGCGCTGGTCGCACAATATGACAAGCAGGGCATACAGTCCCCCCTCGATCAGGCAAGGCAAGACCGACGCCAGCAGCTCGTTCAGCACGTGACTGAACTGCGCCAGCTGGCGCAAGAGATCACCCTGACCATCTACAAGAACCCGCAAAAACCCAATGCCGACTATTTGACCTATCTGATCGAGCATCAGCAGGTACAAGTACGCAAGCTCACCACAACCAGGTTGGTGATAGGAAAGGGCAAAAACAAAAACCACATGGACCGGTACGTAATCACCGACCTGCAACGCAATCCCTTGTGGGCAGCCCACTTCCATTACCCTGCCGCAGACACCCCTCGCGAGCAGTTCGCCTACCGCAGTGGTCACCTCAAGACACTGGATGACGAATCAAAAGGCGTCAACTTCCAGCGGGAACTCGAACAGCGAGGGTTGAAGGTGCATCAGATATTGCGCGTCGAGGTACCGACTCGGCTTGCTCAGGCTTTGTTCAAGCTTGCCGATGAGGGCCAAGGGTAGCCCACCCACCGCTACAGCCCGGGTACGAAAACGCCGCAAATAACGCGGCGTTGTTCAATAAAGACTATACCCGGAATCCACCCATCAATGCCTTGAGCGTTGAGACCTGGTCGAGCAATACCCGGCTTACGCTTTCGGTGTGGCATGCCCCCTGTGCGCTGTCCTGTGCTGCCCGGTTGATCGCGACGATGTTGCGATCGATGTCATGGGCCACCGCCGTCTGCTGCTCGACCGCCGCGGCGATCTGCTGGTTCTGCTCGACAATGCCACCCACCGCTCCAAGGATATTGCCCAGCGCCTGCTGCACCTGGCGCGCTTCATCGACAGTGCCCGCAGCCATCTGATGGCTGCTGCCCATCGCCCGCACCGCCTGCTCCACGCCATCGCGCAGGCGCTGGATCATCTGCGCGATCTGCGCGGTGGAGTCCTGGGTACGCCGAGCAAGGGTACGCACTTCATCGGCCACCACGGCAAACCCACGCCCCTGCTCACCGGCCCGGGCGGCTTCGATGGCCGCATTCAATGCCAGCAGGTTGGTCTGCTCGGCAATGCTGCGAATCACCTCCAGCACCTGGCCAATCGCCTGGCTGTCGTCGGCCAGCCGATTGATTGCCAGCACGGTCTGGTCGATTTCTTCGGCGAGGCGGCCGATGCTGTCTTGCTGGCTGGCCACCAGGGTGCGGCCATTGGCGCTTTCCAGGTTGACCTGTTGCGCGCCGTTCGCCGCCAGCGCGGCACTGCGTGCCACTTCCTGCGCGGTGGCGCTCATCTGGTTCATCGCCGTGGCCACCTGTTCGATCTGTTCACGCTGGCCACTGACCGCCTGGTTGCTCCGCGCCGACACCGTCAGCACCTGCCCGGCCTGCTCTTCGACTGCCACCACGGTACGCCCGACCTGGTCGATCAGGCCACGGATGCGGCGTACCGTTTCGCTGAAACCTTGGCCCAACTCGCCCAGTTCATCGCGGCTGTGGGCCTGGAAGCTGACCGTCATGTCACCCGCAGCCACTTTGTCCATGGCACCGCCCAGCCGGCGCAATGTGGCCCGGGTCGACACATAGAAACCGCCATACAAGTACAGGATCAGCACGAAGACAGCAGCCAGCACCGTGCCCAGGGCGAGCATGCGCAAGCGCTGCTCGGCCAGGCGCTGTTGCAACTGTTCTTGCAGATGCGCAAGCACAGCGTCGTTCAGCCGATAGGTCGGCGCCATCAGTTCGCTGACCTGCTGATAGAACACCGGCCAGGGTGTATCGAGGGTCTCCGCCACCACCACTTGCTCTTCGAACAGCGATGCGGCCTGCCTGACCGTCGCCTGGCTGGTATGTGCAGCCTCCGCCAGGCCGGCCTTGGCGCCACGGTCCGTGGCAAGGGCGTCTTCCAGGCGCAGGGCATAGTCGGCCGCCAGGCGGTCAAGGCGTTGCAGCAGGTCTTCGAAACGGGCGCTGCCAGAGGAGTCGATGAACCCCCTCCCCAGCGCAATGGCGCCCATGGCCCGGCCTTCCCCCAGCGCCTGGCTGACCTGCGCCGTGGCGACCCCAAGCAGCTCGCTCAACTGACGCACCGAAGCCTGGCTGTCCTGGCTCAGGCCGGATTGGCTCACCACCTGCTTGCCCAGCATCTGGGCCTGGGCCAGCAGCTTGTCGAACAGTGCAGCCTTGTTTTGCAGCGACGATTCCGCCCGGGCGCTGGTAAATGCGCCAGCCAGTTCTTCGAGTTTGCCTTGGGGTACTGCCTCATCCCCTTGCAGGGTGTGCAACTGGGCCTGGACCTTGTCCTGCAACGCAGCGATGCGCGCCTCCAGATCTCCGCCCTGGCTTGACTGGCCGAGCACGGCATTGATCTGCAACAGGTTGCCCAGCGCCTCCAGGTCGGTGCGAAGGTTCAGGCTGTCAGCCAGCGGAGCTATGCCCTGCAACTCAGCGCGGGTGGCGTGAAACTGCTGATAGGCGTCGCGCACCAGATAAAAGCTGGTGGCCAGCATAGGCAGGAAGAACAGGATGCTGATGAGGCTGAACTTCTGGCCGAAGCTCAGCCTGTTCATCAATGCGATGGCCGGGTAGAGCACACGCTTCACGGGGCACCTCCATGGATTCTTGTTGTTCTGCAGAGATAGCACTAGGCCACTTGTATAACGCAGATCGAATCGGAGGTTTGTAACTTAAGGTTAACCAAAGGCCGCGAATGCCTTTGTAGGAGCGGCCTTGTGTCGCGAAAGGGCTGCGAAGCAGCCCCAGCGATATATGCATAACGGCTGAAATCCAGGGGGGCCGCTTCGCAGCCCTTTCGCGACACAAGGCCGCTCCTACAAAGGCCGCAACCTACTACATCAAGACTGTCCACAGGGCGAAGCCTGCATACCACAACACGGCACAACGCAGCAGCAGCTCCCACAGGCTGTCCAGTCGCCCCAACCCGCGCTGGGCATCTTCTTCCTCGGGAATGTCATCGGCAATGCGCCCGACCCTGGCCACCAAGTGCCCGGCGCTGATGTGCCAGTTGAGCAACTCGTGCAACATCACCCGCGTCACCGCGACGAAATTGCCGACCAGCGCGAAGCTAATGGCCAGCACCCGCACCGGCAGCCAGTCCATGACATGCCGCAGCTGCTCGGCACGGGCCTTGAGCGCAGGCTGGCGGCTATGTTCTGCCGTCAGCGCCAGCAGGCGGTAGGCCAGCGCCGCGCCGGGGCCAAGCACGAAGTACCAGAAGATCACCGCGAAAAAGCTCTGATAGGCCTGCCACAACAGGTAACCCTGCACACGCACCAGCAAGCTGTGCGGCTCGTCGGCTGCCAGGCCCAGGTCGCGTTCGGCTACATGCAGTGCAGCCTGGTCGTCGCCACGCCGCCAGGCATCGCGCAATGGCCCGAGTGAAGCCTTGGCATCGCCGCGCCCCAGGCTGTAGATCACCACCAGCAAGTGCAGCGGCAAGGCCAGCAAACCATACGCCACCGGGTCCAGTACGTGCAGCAACAGCACCAACACGGCCACCGGCGCCAGCACCAGGATCGCCAGTGTCCACCAGGGGTGGACCTTGCCACTGCGCTCCAGGCGCACCAGTTCGCCCAGGAAGAAACCGTCCCGTTGTACCTGATGGCGCAGCGCAGAGAACTTCTCTACCCACAGCACCAGTATCAGCACCAGAAAACTCATGCGTTGTCCTCGTTGTCCTTCACGGCCTTGCGGTAACGCGCCCAGTCGAACGCCGGGCCAGGGTCGGTCTTGCGCACCGGGGCAATGTCACTGTGGCCCTGGATACGCTCAAGGTCGATCACTGGCCAGGCGGCCTGGATCTGCCGGGTGAGTTGCTCCAGAACGGCGTACTGGGCATCGGTATAGGGCAGATCGTCAGTGCCTTCCAGCTCGATCCCGATGGAAAAGTCGTTGCAGCCTTCGCGCCCGTCAAAACTCGACACGCCGGCATGCCAGGCACGGTCAAGCAAAGACACGAACTGAGTCACCGCCCCATCGCGCTCGACGAACAGGTGGGCCGAGACGGTCAGGTGGCTGATGCTGGCAAAGTAAGGGTGTTCGTTCGGGTCCAGGCGGTTCTGGAAGAACTGCTGCACCTTGCCGCTGCCGAAGCAGGCCGGCGGCAGGCTGATGTTGTGGATCACCAGCAGGGAAATCGCTTCACCCTCTGGGCGGGCGTTGAAGTTCGGCGAGGGGCAGTGGGTGATTCCGTTTCCGTGGAACCAGCCAGTGGCACGGTCCAATTGCATGGGGCAGATCCTGAAAAGCGCCGGTACAGAACTGCAGTATGCCTTGCGCGCGGGGCGCTGTGCATGTGAATGATTGTAATGCTGCCGGCTCAATCCACCTGCTGCTGACGCAGGCCATCAAGCACGGCTTGCAACGCCCGTTCGAACAGCAAGCCATCATCCAGCAACCGTGCCGCACCGCGATGCAGCGCCTGCGCCAGCGCGACAGAGCTCCATTCACGCACCTTCATGCCGGTGCGGTTGGCGAAGACCAGCCGGTCACTGCTGTCGATGCGTGCGATCAGCTTGCAGCGCAGCGGCTCGTCGTCATCGAGCATTTCTACCCAGGTGCCAATGCGCAAGCGCTGCACCAGGCGCAGCTCTGCCGCTTGCTCATCGAGTTGACGCAGCGGTGCGCAGGCGGACTCTTCAGCGATGGCGAGCACGATGTCCTCGGCCACCAGGACTTCGGCCAGTTCATCGCTGCCAGCTGGCCATGCCGCCCCTTCGCACGCGCGCAAGTGCAGCTGCTCCAGTTGCTGGAAGAACCCGCGAGTAGCCGCCGAATCCAGCGCCACGCTGGCCAGGCCTTCACGCAGGGCCTTGAGCAGGCCTGGCACTTGCTGCAGCAATACCTGCGGCGGCTGATGCGGGGCAATGCTGGCGAGCAGGGTATCCATGGTGGCCAGCGCCTGCTGCCAGGCCTGGGACGCCTCGCCCTGCTTGAGCCAGGCCATCAACAGTACCTGGCCCCAGGCCTGGACCAGCATGTGCACCACCACCTGCGGCAGCATGCGCCCGCGCAGGCGCTGGTTGAGCGCTTGCTGCACCTGCTGGCGGGCCTGCAAGGCACGGGCGCGGCCCTCTTCGGCGTCGCGCGTGCGCTGCTCCAGCAGTTCGTTGCGCCGACGCTCGTCCTGGCTGAAGGCAAGGAAGTCCTCCAGCAGCTCGGCGAACAGCGCGATGTCTTCGGTGAAGTCATTGAGCAGGCGCTGGACGATGCGCTCGACACGAAGGTGCAGGCTGTCGCGCAGGCCCGCGCTGCCGGTCTCCCAGCCAATCGCGGCAGCAGCAATCTCGTTGAGCAGGCGCCGTGCCGGGTGGCTGGCTCGGCTAAACAGGCCTTTGTCCAGCAGCGCCACCTTGAGCAGCGGTATATGCAGGCGAACAAGCAGTGCGCGCAGGCTCAGCGGCAGGTTGTCGTCGGCTGCGATGTAGGCGAACAGCAGGCCTACCAGGTTGATCATGTCCTCGTCGGCACAAGCGATGCGCCGGCGGGTACCGCTGCGCACGCTGACCCGCAGCAGCAGTTGCTCAAGCTGCTGGCCCAGGTCGAATTCGTCATCGTCGGTCGTGGCCGGCACATAATGTTGCAGGTGTGAAAGCAACCGCAACAAGTCGGCGGTGCTGATCGGCTGGGCGCTGGCGGCGGCTTGCAAGCGCGGGGCGATCTGACCTCGGCACGGCGCCAACAGGCCTTCCAGCGAACGCATGAAAGCTTGCCCGGCACTGTCTGCGCCCAAGGCATCAGGCTCGCGGGTGGCCGACATGCGCCGCGCACTCAAGCGGCGGTCCTCGGCGCGCCGCCGCGGCGCTGGCTGCAGTTCCGGCATCACGCCCGCGGCGGCCAGCAACTGGTTGGCCTCGGCATAGAGCACATCGATGTCACGCAGCACATAGCGCTCGAACAGCTTCAGCAAGATCAGCTTGACCCGCAGCCCCACGCCAAGGTTGCGCCCGGCATCGAGGAAGTAGACACACAGCGCCGCAGGCCCGAACGGGTTCTGCTGTTCGTCGAAACTGCGCGCGAGCAGGCACTGCAAGCGCACGCCCAGTTGCTCGAGGGCGACGCCATCACGGGACAGCACACGTGCGACCATGCCGTCGACAGCGACAGCACGTTCCATTTCTGCCTTGCCTTTCGCCGCTTGCTGGCCCAGCGGGTCGAACTGGCCGATGCGAGCGAAGGTGTCGTAGAAGATATCGAGAAAGCCACGCTCAATGCTCTTGCGCTTCAGGCGCAAGTCACGCATGGCCTCGAAGTACAGGTTCTGGTCGACGCGATCGGCTGCGCGGTCGGCCATTTCGAACAGCATATCGTCGGCATTGTCGAACAGCGCCTGCAGGCCTTGTCGCAGTTGCAGGGCCGCCTTGTCACGCACTTGCAGCAGCAACACCGGTAGGCAAGGTAAAGGCGTGCGTGCGCCTCGTTCCATGGCGGCAGCCAGGGGCACCACCTTGCCTTCTTTATGCATCCCGGACTCCTTGCTGGGTGACGTATTCGATAGGGCGATAAATCGTCAAAGCTATGACGCCAAATGTTGGGCGCCATTATCGGTAAAAATACCGGCAGCTACCAGCTTTCTTCACCGGCGGGTAAGTGACTCTGTTTTCAGGCAAATGCTCATATGGCCTGACCAATGGTCACTCGTAAGGCAGCTGTACACGGCGCCGCCCCCCTGCCCTATAATCGCCGGCATCTAGCTTGTGGAGCCGACCATGCCGAACCTACGCCTTGCCGACCTGACCGCCGAGATCGAAGCCAATGTGCGCCGCGCACTGCTGGAGGACATCGGCAGCGGCGACATCACTGCGCAGCTGATTCCGGCCGAGCGCCTGGCCAAGGCCACCATCATCACCCGCGAAGACTGCGTGATTGCCGGCACTGCCTGGGTTGATGCCGTGTTCCGTCAGCTCGACCCGCGCGTGGCCGTGCACTGGCAGGTGGCCGATGGCGAGCGCGCCACTGCCAATCAGCCGCTGTTCCACCTAGAAGGCCCGGCGCGTTCGCTGCTCAGCGGTGAGCGCAGCGCACTGAACTTCCTGCAGCTGCTGTCGGGGGTGGCTACCCGGGCGCGTTTCCTCGCCGACCTGGTCGAAGGCACCCAGGTGCAGTTGCTCGATACCCGCAAGACCCTGCCAGGCCTGCGCCTGGCGCAGAAGTACGCGGTCACCTGCGGTGGTTGCCACAACCATCGCATCGGTCTGTATGACGCCTTCCTGATCAAGGAAAACCACATCGCTGCCAGCGGTGGCGTGGCCGAGGCAGTGGCGGCGGCGCACCGCATAGCCCCCGGCAAGCCGGTGGAAATCGAAGTGGAAAGCCTGGATGAACTGCGCCAGGCGCTGAATGCTGGCGCCGACATCATCATGCTCGACGAGCTGACCCTGGATGAAATGCGCGAAGCGGTACGCATCACCGCTTGCAAGGCCAAGCTGGAAGCCAGTGGCGGGGTCAATGAAACCACCCTGCGGGTGATTGCCGAGACCGGTGTCGACTACATCTCGATTGGTGCGATGACCAAGGATGTGAAGGCCGTGGACCTGTCGATGCGCTTGAGCCTGTGATTGAATCGCAGGCATGAAAAAACCGGCCAGATGGCCGGTTTTTTTGTCACCCGAATCAGAACGAGGCGTTGGCCAGGCCGTCCAGGTAGCGCTCGACGTCCAGTGCCGCCATGCAGCCGGCGCCGGCCGAGGTGATGGCCTGACGGTAAACGTGGTCAGCCACGTCGCCAGCAGCGAACACGCCCTCGACGTTGGTGGCAGTGGCGTTGCCTTCACGGCCGCCGTTGACCACCAGGTAGCCGTCCTTAAGGGTCAGCTGGCCTTCGAACAGCGAGGTGTTCGGGGTGTGGCCGATGGCGATGAACACGCCGTCGACCTTGATTTCGTCGCTGCTGCCGTCGTTGTTCTTCAGGCGCGCACCGGTCACGCCCATGTTGTCGCCCAGCACTTCGTCCAGGGTGGCATTGAGCTTGAGCTCGATCTTGCCTTCGGCGACGCGGGCGTTGAGCTTGTCAACCAGGATCTTCTCGGCGCGGAAGGTTTCGCGGCGGTGCACCAGGGTCACCTTGCTGGCGATGTTGGCCAGGTACAGCGCTTCTTCCACGGCAGTGTTGCCGCCGCCGACCACCGCGACTGGCTTGTTGCGGTAGAAGAAACCGTCGCAGGTTGCGCAGGCCGAAACGCCCTTGCCCATGAACGCTTCTTCCGACGGCAGGCCCAGGTAACGGGCGCTGGCGCCAGTGGCGATGATCAGCGCGTCGCAGGTGTACTTGCCGCTGTCACCTTGCAGGGTGTAGGGCTTGTTGGCCAGGTCGACGGCGTTGATGTGGTCGAAGACGATCTCGGTCTCGAAACGCTCGGCGTGTTCCTGCATGCGCTGCATCAGGGCCGGGCCGGTCAGGCCGTGGGGGTCGCCCGGCCAGTTGTCGACTTCGGTGGTGGTGGTCAGCTGGCCACCCGCCTGCATGCCGGTGATCAGCAGTGGCTTGAGGTTGGCGCGGGCGGCGTAGACCGCGGCGCTGTAACCGGCAGGGCCGGAACCGAGGATGATGACGCGCGAATGACGTACTTCAGACATGTCGAACTCCTGTCGAGCGGGCCGCAGGGGCCGCCAGCTGGAAATTAAAAAGGACCCACGCAGCACTTGGGGAAGGCTACAACGCGCAGGCCCAGAAAGCGGAAAGTTGAGCGCACTGTAGCGAGGTGGCAAAGATTAAGGAAATATCCTTCGACAATCCACCTCATAGGCATCCTCTATCTGCGAATTTCACCTGCGCAAACGGCCCTGGCACATTTGTTACAGCCGGTTTCTTCATGTCCGCCTGCCTTTCGTCGGCGCGGCAAACTCGGTAAGGTCAGCGCGTTTTCCCTTCTCTGCGGAGTATCCCGATGCAAGCCCCTGTCCTCTCTGGCCCCCAGTACCTGCGCGAAGGCCTGAAACTGGTGCTGAGCCCCAACCTGCGGATGTTCGTGCTGCTGCCGCTGGCGATCAACCTGCTGCTGTTCGGCGGCCTGATCTACTTCGCCGGCCACGAATTCAACCTGTGGCTCGACGCCCTGATGCCGACCCTGCCCGGCTGGTTGAGCTTCCTTTCCTACATTCTGTGGCCGTTGTTCGTCGCCTTGCTGGTGCTGATGGTGTTCTTCACCTTCACCCTGGTGGCCAACGTCATCGCCGCGCCGTTCAATGGCTTTCTGGCGGAAAAGGTCGAGGTGGTCGTGCGTGGTGAAGACCCGTTCCCGGCCTTCAGCTGGGGTGAGCTGATGGCCATGGTGCCGCGCACCTTCGGCCGCGAGATGCGCAAGCTCGGCTACTTCCTGCCACGGGCGATCGGCCTGTTCATCCTGTCGCTGATCCCGGTGGTCAACGTGGTGGCCGCGCCGCTGTGGCTGATCTTCGGGGTGTGGATGATGGCCATCCAGTACATCGACTATCCGGCGGACAACAACAAGATGAGCTGGCAGGACATGCTCGCCTGGCTGCGCAGCAAGCGCTGGCAGTCGCTGGGCTTTGGTGGCATCACCTACCTGGCGCTGCTGATTCCGGGGGTGAACGTGCTGATGATGCCGGCTGCGGTCGCGGGGGCTACGTTGTTCTGGGTGCGTGAGAAGGGTGATACCCGCGTCACCAAACCGGCCAATCAGACCGCCTGATAACCACGTAAGCGATGCTCTTTCCCAGCCGACTGATACACAAGGCTGGTACACATGGCACTGATAGCACAACCATTCAGGCACCCCGACTCTGGCATTTACTACCTACGTCGCAGGGTGCCTGATGACCTACGGCAGATCATCGGTAAAACTGAGATTCGTCGTTCGCTGAACACCCGGCACCACCATCAAGCGAAGGCTGCGTTTGCACTTGCGTATGCGGAGTCGGAGAGGTTGTTTAACGATGCCCGCCAGGGCCTTCACGTTGAGCCCTGCAAGCCAAAGACGGTAGGTCAGCCTCTACCTACGCCTACACTGCCTGTCCTCAAAGAAAGCTCTATAAGGCTGTCAGAGGCGCTCACCCGCTACGTTCAATCCATCTCTATGTCAGGCAGGTCCGAATACGTGCTGCGGCGGCATGCAGTCGACTACAGCCGCGCCGTCAACCGGTTCATCTCAGACATGGGGGACAGATCCGTTACGGCGATTCAGCCCTCAGATATCCATGCGTTCGCTGCCAACCTGATTCAGCCAAGTGACGACAAGGTTAAGCCTCTCGCTACCTCATCAACTCGCCTGCTGCTAGCACGGCTGTCATCAGTAATGGCCTTCGCAGTAGATTCAGGTCTGCTTGAAACAAATCCGGTAACAGCATCCCGCATTCATAAGCGCTTGGGGTCAGGCAAACCGAAGCGCCGCCTGGATGATAACCGAGGGTATAGCTGGAGCGAGCTGGTCAATCTGTTCAGCCACGCTGAGTTCCAGCAGCTTAGAGCTGCCGAAGGTCGGCCGGGGAACGCGGTGTTCTGGATACCGTTGATGGCCGCATACACTGGTGCCCGGCGCGAAGAGCTGGCCCAACTCTATATTGAGGATGTCCACCAGCATGAAGGTGGCTCGTGGTTCATTCGGATCATTGACGACCGACCTGACAAGTCAGTTAAGACCGACAGCAGCCGCAGGGAGATCCCAGTTCATCCTGACCTGATCGCCCTAGGCTTACTGACTCTCGTAGAAGGTCGCTTGCCAGGAACAAGGATCTTCCCTCAATTAGTGAAGGTAAGCGACGGCTTTGCAGGGATTGTCTCCAAGTCATGGCGTCCAATCACTCAGCGATGCGGTGTTTACCGGGCAGGCCGTAATCCACTGCATGCTTTCCGTCACAGCTTCAAAACCCTTGCAAGGGAGCACGGGATACCCAAGGAAGTAAGCGACTGGATAACTGGGCATGCGTCTGGCCACATCGGAGATAGCTATGGCATTAATCCACTGTCCCGCATGGCGGTTGAGATACAGAAGCTGCCTAGCCTTGCTAAAGCTGCTGGGCTGCTGCCTGACAAATGACAGGCCCCTAGCATCTACGGTAGCCGTAGTCCTCTGAAAGCAATGCTGGAGGCTTTGAATACGATTCCAATGGATCTGAAAGCCTAAACAGCACGATCCATCGCTTGCCACCACCATCGCAAGGTACAGGGATGGTGGCTGCCTTAGCCCAGGGCGAGCCCATGGAGATCGCGGGCCTGCTCGGCAAAACTGCCATGACAAGGTGATGCAGTCGATTGAGCGCCTTGATGTTCGGGGCCATCGCCCTACACCCAGCGGACAGATCAGCAACCTGCAAATGTTCGATGATTAGGAAGATAAGAGGGATAGAGTTATGGCTATCACTCAGCTCAACTCGATCTCACCGCGCTCTCGCAAGATAAGGCTGTAAGCCTGAGATAGCTCCCCTCCTACACCTTAGAAGCGACTACTGTGCTCAGGGCCTTGTGATGACCATTAAGAGGACAGAAGCGCCAGGAGGCCCGTGCGTCAATACACTGAATGAGTGATAAGTGCAGCATGACATGTACTGCATTAACAAAAACAGTGGCTAAAGCAATCTTAACCAACCTTAGAAGCTTGACTCCCGATAACACATCCGTACTATGAGCAACCTGTCAGAGCCACTGACATCTGCAATACCCTCCCTATCAGATCACCATCTCGCTTGTTCAAGACAATAGGCCACTGAGCAGAGCGGGTTTCGTGTTGTCTGCGATATGGCCAATCGCTCCTTGCACGAACAGGAACACAGGAGGGCTGCACCCCAACTAAATCAAGGAAGAACAATGAGCAACGTTAATGCAACACCAACAACCCCCGAAGAACATAAAGCAATTGAACTCCGGAGGGAGGGTATGTCTCTTCCAAAGATCATGGCCGCCACGGGACTTCCAGAACGAAGAGTCAGAACTTTAACGAAGAGCATTCCGAAACCCAAGAAGCCGCCTAAATGCGCAGCATGCATCTCCACCCCCTTCGCACGATCAGTCGATAGAGTATTCCAACTCGCTCGACGAGCACATGGAATCAGAGATTACGAGCTGCGAGCGATACTGCACCAGGAATACGGTAGCACATGGGACACGACTAAAGGCCGTTATCAGAGCAACTACAGTGCCGACCATATAAAGCGCATCAAGGATAAAGTAAAACAGCGCGCTTCCGAAGAAGACTGTAATGCAATCTTCACAGCAGACTGGATTGACGAAGGCGCACCCAGTTCAAGCTTCAAGAGCCTAGCGAGTGCGGCACTAGATCTCAGAAGTCGTGCTGATGAGTACATCACCGAATTCATCACAGCTCATGGAACCTGCCAAGACGATGACAGCGAACTAGCGGAATTAGCCCGTTCTAAGCAGCGCTACTCAGCACTGCGATTCCTCTGGAAACTGGCAGTACCTGATTACGGTAAAGAGCCCCTCGACAGGCTGCTGGATAGATCAATCAGGTCAGTTGGTGATCTTGAAGGCAACCCGGACCTGGAGCTCTCTACTCATGATCATACTGAGAAGCCTAACTTCTACCCTGAGCCGTCTGGACGTGATCACTTCCTTGACTATGTCGAAGCAGAAGGATGGCTATAACTCCACCGTTCGGATGCCGTGGAGTTAAGATCAATTCCTATTTGTCCGGAATTCCTAAACCGCGCCCACCATATTATATGCAAGGTAAATCCCGGACAGGATGACGTAAGGTAATGGAACTTTTGAAGAGTGGCGTAGACGCCACAGGGGTATAACCGGTGCCCAAAGCACGGATAACACCTCTATGCAGCAAAGAAGGGGCAAACAAGCCCCCTGCTCTTGATCTTGCTTTACTCCTTTAGAAGTTATTACTGCGTGACGATCGTCACCGTCTATCTGCAAGGTTAAGATTAAAAGCTTTGGGGGCTTTCCGCCCTGCCCCCTGCTGCAAACATGCCGTGAGGCGAGATAGTAACTCTATTAGCAGAAGGAGAGAAAGGGGCTGTGCTGCCCCTCTCCGCTTTAACTCTTAATCTTAATTATGCCCAGCGGCATAGGTGTATTATCGCGTGACGCCGCGCCACAGGTTAATGGGAGATCTAAACCAACGATATAGTGGACTATTGCTCCCCTACCCACTACAGGAACCAAGCCGGCAGGCGCAGGTTAACTCTTCAGCCAGGGGGAGTGGAGCAGTACCACCCTGCTCTTCTTCTGTCTTTCACTCAAAGTAATCCGCCGTGACGGCTACGTCACCACATATACTGCCGCAGTACTCCCATACAGCTTTGTGAGGCCTGTACTCTGCCCCACTGCCTAGCAATCTACAGAATCGATGCACTCTCCAAGACGCCACCTTGAAGGCCAAGATCACCTGCAAGCGAGTGAAGAGCATTAGAAGCCAGGGCTTCAGTAGTATAAGGGCCTACCCGTATATATTTAGAAGTCTCTGATGGCACTTCATAACCACTGCGTCGAACCTTATCAGTTATCTCTCTGCACTCCTTATTAGAAGCGAAGGGCAAGGTTACAAACCATTGCTCTTTACCAACAGTATTTGAATCCCCTTGAGCCAGAGGCTCTACCTCTGAACCACAATGCTTACACTTCTTAGCCTGGGCCTTGATCAACTCCGCACAATAGGGGCAGTCTCTCTGGCCGCTGATAGTTACAACTGCTTGGCCTGTAGCCTGATCTGGTGCTACATTTACTTCTTGCCAACCCCTGCGGAGGTAGGAGTTTACAATAATCTTGTTTATGGTTGCTGCATAAGCGATGGTTGCGATAGGTAGAGCAAAGACGATTCCATACCCTCCAGTTGCTAACGAGAAGCCTCCCACCACAAGCAGCCATAGGAAGAAGTGCCCCCAGAGGCCCTTAAATGCAAGGTAGATGGGGCCAAGTAGTATTACCAGTCCAGCGGCTTCCCCGCTCACTTCTTCAACGTGTCCATTCGCAGGATTGCGAAAGTTCCTTGCCATAACAATATCCTTAAGGTTCGGTAGGGGATTGCCCTACACGGGCATGGGGTCGTCACTACAACACATCAACGCATTTATCACCTGCCTAGACGGCAGTAAGCCTGAAGCTCAGGACACAGGGTGCTGATGCTGATTAACTGGGCGATCAGTTGATGATGGGCTAAGGCCCGCCTTGCTTCAAAGGCGAGCATCAGTCAAGGCAGACGGGCATAGGGTGATTAGGGGATTACACGCACACTTCAGGCTTGTCTGCCGAAGCCAAGCCAGGGCTCACTACACACGTGAGTGGTCCTCCCGGCTCAATGGAAGCCTCTACTGAGCAGATCAAGCCCACGTTTGAAAGGTGAGCAATCGCCACTCCTACGTCCTTCAGCGTCATATCGCACTGATCAGCCACTACGGCCAAGGTAGTCTCCACGACACCATCGCTATACACCATTGCCAAAAGGTTCAGCATTACAGTGGCGGACTTGGGATTGGTCCGGATCAGGTCAGCTACATCTCCGAAGAGGGCTCGCTTCATGTATAGGGTGCCCTGACCGTTATCGGCTACGCCATTGCTTGAAGCTTGTTGTTCAATCATCAGTATTCTCCAGTGAGAGGTAGGTTTGGTCTGTGGCCTTACGTCTTACGGTCTTACTGGGTTTCTTACTGATTGACTTACCAGGGGACTTACAGCTCACGCCTCACGCGAGCTACAGGGCAAAGCTTACAACCAAGCCAGCTCGTGCCTACCTTGACAGAGTGACATAGGTCTGGCCTTCCCTCTTGACACCAATCCTCAGACGCTGGGGTAGATCGGCATCTCGATGTCACGATTAGTGTGTGTCCGATTAGATCACATCTCTGGACCATTGGGGAATGCCTGCACCCCCTCCGTCTCCAGCGCTTCAGCACCAGTTCGGCACCCGAGTCAGGGAGCTGCGTGTGTCTATGGGCATGAGTCAGGAAGCATTTGCTGATCGGTGCGGCTTCGCCAGGACCTACATGTCTCGCATCGAGACAGGGGGTGCCAACCCTTCCATAAACGCCATCAAGGTGCTGGCCGACGCCTTGGGCGTCAGCATCGCGGACCTCTTCGAAGGCATGTGAGCAGCACATCCCACTTAAGAACCATACCTGAAGCTAATTGATAGCTATTTGACGCGCCGCCTTGAACGCCTCGGTGGAGTGGATTACTCGCAGCACACTCCACGGAATTGCTGGGATTGAAGGCGGAGAGACTAAGCCAGGTCCCCGCCTGTTCTATCCCCCATCTGCTTTAGCATCACACAGGCCATGCGGGCACAGTATTCAGTGGCCAACTCCACCTGAGTCAGCGCTTTTAAGCACTCGATATCAGGTGCCTGCCCCATGAACTCAATCAAGGTATCTTTAGCGGTGTTCGAATAGGATTCCCATAGGAAATTGAACCAGTCCAATTCAGTTCTTGGAGCCGAGCGAGCTGCATTCCTGTCAATGACACCGAAGAAGGTTGCAGGATGCTGAGCGTAGGCATGTAACTCTTCATCGGACAGCGGAATCCTAGTAATAAAACGCTGTTCATTGCCGCACACAACACACCAAGCTTCTCTCTGCTCGGCCATGACGACGCCACTCTCCAGCCTCACCTTCACCAATGCTCCATCTGGGCCTGGAACCTGTAGCAGCTGACCAACCTGAAGCCTAGCTCCAGGCGGACCGCCAATGAATGCATCAGGCTCTCCATCGAACGTCACGGGAATGCGTCTGTGCTTCTGCATCGACTCTATCAAGGCGAAGACTGGGGCGTGTCGCCGCTGAATCTCAACCTGCTGAAGAAGGGTTTTAGCCCCAGGGTGCAGATCCGCAATATGAAATCCCCACAGGAGCAGACCAGAAGGTAGGTCAACAGCATCAAGATGATGCTCGTGCGGGTCATACGTTACGATGATGTAAGCCTCAGGGAGCGACTTCGCTAAGGGGTCCAGCTCAAACCTTTTGAGCATACTTTCAGCCTCTACCAGAACCACAGGAGCGGGCCGCTTCCTCCCCTTCTCTAAGCGTGCGTCATTCGTGTCGATGAAGACTATGCGGGGATGATCCGAATGCTTGCTCAAGGCTCGACTCATCTGCCTATTGATATTCATCCGCTTGCCTTCTCTCCGCTTTGCTTCAACAGCGTAAATCGCCCCTGATGATGTATGAGTCGCAATGAACTCAACGTGGGTACTACGCCTGTCAGTTTCATCTTGATGGTCCAAGCTAAAGCCCGCTCGAAGAAGAGCAGCGGCCACTCGCACCTCATAGAGCGCACCAGGGAAGTTGTCAGAGCACTTGATACGGTCGATCAGTAATCGCTGAACCTCCACAGCGTGCTCCAAGCTATAGAGATCGTAAGCCAATCGCATATATGACTCGATGGCCCCTGTCATCGGCTGAGCACTGCCCGGCCCTACGGCTTCAACGTGTGCTCTGGATTGTTCATAGCTACGGGTCGCCCAGTGGAGGATTTTATGGCGCTGGTCCACTGGCTTATCAATCTCGGCATGCCACCATTCACGACCTAGAACCATCTTGGGGTAGTCATATAGGAAGTCATGGAATGTCCGCCATTTGGCTGAATAATGAATCTTCCTACCAACGGCGACGAGCCTGTGATCATGGAATGTTGAAGAGATGATCGGCTTGCCAAGCCCCTGCTGCTCGCGTCGCTGAAATTCTTGTGCCTGATGACGCGAGATCGCTGCTTCTAACGCGTCCCGCATATGTGATCCCCCTACCTGATGCTCCCGGCCTAGGCCATCAGCATTACCATGGCAGCGCTTGAACTTTAACCCACTCCCGCAAGGGCATGAGGCGTTACGACCTGGCTTGGTAAACATTCGGGCAGTCCTGAAAATCTGATCCGCAAGGAGCAGGGATCTGCCTGCGCCCATTATCGGAGAATGATAGACATGTGACGTACAAGCCGGAGGGGCTGATGATGCACAGGACTCGAGTATTCTTTTACCTCTACCTAACCGACCACAGCTGGTGAATACACATAACGCCTGCAACCCGTATTCATTAGGCTTGCTTTTGACAATGAATACAGCCACACTCCAAACATCTAGAGCCAAATGAATACAGAGACAGGGATATGGCACGAGTTGGGTACATCCGAGTTAGTTCGGCAGAACAGAACGTAGACCGCCAGCTTGACGGTGTTGCCTTAGATAAGGTCTTCACCGAGAAGCTCAGCGGCGCTACCACTGACCGCCCCCAGCTTCAGGCCATGCTGGAATACGTGCGTGAGGGCGACACCATTCTGGTACACAGCATTGACAGGCTTGCTCGCTCCCTGGCGGATCTACTGAAGCTAGTGGAAGACCTGACCAAGCGGGGCGTCCATGTCCGCTTTAATAAAGAGCAGTTGGAGTTCACTGGCGAAGACAACCCGACCCAGCACCTGATGCTCTCGATGATGGGAGCTGTAGCTCAGTTTGAGCGAGCTATGATCAAGGAGCGTCAGCGAGAGGGAATCGCCAAGGCTAAGGAGAAAGGTGTGTATAAAGGCCGCTCCAAGACAGTGGATGACGCAGCAATACGTGCTGCTGTGAGTGGTGGACTATCGTTCCGCAAGGCTGCTGAGAACTTGCGAGTCAGCCTGAGCACCGTACAACGCGCAATGAAGGCCAACGTCTGACTAAGGTCATTCGATTCGTAAGTTTGCTCACTCTGAGGATGCAACATGGATGACAGGGACGCGGTAATAGCGGACGCCCTCGAAGCACTACATATGAACCAACAGGCTATACGTGCTAGCGTTGAAGACATTGCCCTATGGCTACGAGCCAGAGGCTCAGAGAATACCTTCCAAAACGCGATGGTAGCGCTTCAGACGCTGGACACCCACGCAGAGACCATTGCTTCAGGAATAGAGCGCCTGCGCTCATAGCAGCCCGCTGGGCGGCACTTTAGTGCCTGTCATATTTTGAAACTCTAATCTCGCATGCCAGAAGCCAGCGCTAAGAGGGTTAAGCACCGCTCCTCATCGGATGAGTTTTAAGACGATGGCCCAGTACCTGCTCTATATTTGTCCCCCAGAGAAGCGCATGCAATTTACAAAGGGCGAATGTCGCGTTTGAGAATTCAGGGGGACGCCAGTGGCGCGAGTCTAGCATTCCGTGAACCGCGTCTATAATGCTGATGAACCAGACTACGTTCAGGTAGCCACAGAGAAAGTCAGTACGTGGATACTGACAGCGGGGCAGCGTGAACGTCCACGAGAACAATGATGGCTCTCAGACATTAGATACCAATACAGATGCAATCACCTCGGCGCTGGAACGAATTCGATCTTGATGGCATCATGGCATATTTCAGAACCATATACTTACCCTTTAACCTCGAGGCGCCGACAACCTTGATACCGCCTCCTATAATGCCAACCCAGAGGCAGGGATAATTACTGCGTAAGACCAGCTTCAGCCAAACAGCATGTAAACCTCCTATCAGTTAGAAGGAGATTGATATGACTCACCCTTATTGAATGCTTAGCCGCCATATCTCCATCGGCACTCAAGGACCTGGGATATTTCAGATGAGCAATAATTGCAGCATCAGAAGCCGGCGTCAATCCAAAGCGAAGCCGCTCTACACCTTGAACGCCAATAAGCGCAACCCCATAGTAAGCAACTTTCAAATACGATCGAGCCAATTCATTCTTACTAAAAGTTGAGGCAAGCATTACGGCAAGAATTTGCTCTCTTAACTTCCTCCGTAGAGTTCTCTCAAACCGCTCAGTAACAACCCTAACCAACTGCTGCTCAACCGTACTAGCACCTTGGCGCTTACCTTCAACCATCCGGACTTTAATTGCACGAACAATAGCCAGAGGATCTACACCATAGTGCAGAGCACTCCTATGATCCTCACCGACCACTAAAGCCCTAACCAAAGATACTGTTATTAACTCACACCCTTTACCACGCAACCCTCTAACAACGGCGACAACCTTATTATAATCATCAATTATCGAACTATACCGCACCAGTTTTACGAGCCCGATACCGATGTAGATAGGAAGGGTGAATGCCCTATAGGATGCTCTTTGAATGACTCTCTGCCACACATCAACACTCCTTTAGATTGGGCCGCTGTCGAATAGAACTTACCAGAATCCGTACTACCTTTACATTTAATCCTACGAACCTTTATGCTCATGAATGACGAGCTGACGCGCTCCGCCCCTTGCTCCACAATATGGAGATTCATTACGGTATTCCAAAAATAGTTGCGCTCTATCCTACCGCTGACTTCTCCTCTTATCTTGGTAGCCCCGGGATATTCGTAAGCGCGTACCGCATCAATATCACCTGTCTTCTCTGATGTACCAGAGACAACGTACCCGTCTGAACACAAGACAAGAGTATGGAACAGCTTCATGCCCTTGTACGGCTTATACGTAGAATCTTCGACCGTGCTCATTACGTAGAACACCCCTGAATAATCGGAAGCTCGTATAAACAACTCGCGAATGAAGAACAGAACAAAAGCCACTACAAGAGCCGCAGCCAACGAACCGTAGTTCGAGGAGACCATTCCAAATTCATGGACATTACTAAGCCAGCCGAGGACACAGCTCTTCAACGATAGAGCCAAGCTTACCAAAGTTTCACAAACCGCCATAATTACGCCACCTAAAAGGTCCATACGCTAACGCCTGAAATCAACTCAAGGGCGCGCAACTAACCGATCAACCGATCAACTTCTAAAATTCTAGACTCACTTGCTGCACTTGATTCATCCGCCCAAACCAAATCCACATGTCCATGCTTCATGAGTTACTCCTGCCTCTACTCGACCAGATCGCCGCCCAGCTGCTGGTCGTTGATGCATAGCCAATACAAGCTCGAATGAAGGCGTAACGCTATCACGCAGGCTCCTTGATGCCTACTGCTCCCCTGCCTAACACAGAGCTTGCCCTGCCTTCCCAGATCATCCGCCTTACTGATACATTCGCCGTTCACTTCCTTGGGAAAGGCGTTGAATTACGCGGCTTTCAGACGGTGCAGGCTGCTTTATCCGTACATCGACTACCCCGCGGACAACAACAAGATGAGCTGGCAGGACATGCTCGCCTGGCTGCGCAGCAAGCGCTGGCAGTCGCTGGGCTTTGGCGGCATCACCTATCTGGCGCTGCTGATTCCGGGGGTGAACGTGCTGATGATGCCGGCTGCGGTGGCAGGTGCCACGCTGTTCTGGGTGCGTGAACGCGTTCAATAAACATCTACCGCTCACCATCGCCCCGTTCGAACTCCAATACGTTTCAGGCCGCAATACCGTGGCCTGAAACCTGGAGAACGATCATGGAATTCTACGACGCAAAAAGTAAGGACTACATTGAACTGGCGGGTGTTGCTGAGCACCGTCAGGGCACAGAGGTCGCCAAACATCGCGTGAAGTGGCGGCTGCGCGAGGCACTGGAAAACGCAGGCGTCTCTCACCCCTACGATCAGATTTTCTATTCGGCCGCCCAAGACGGTACGGTCATTTTCAGCAAATCGCTAGTGGAGATGCTGACTGAGGCAGTGCTGAACAACGAGCGACACACCATTCAGGTCGGGACCGGTGGCGATTTCTACGCTGTTCAGCACACGATGCCTGAAGAAGCCCGCGTGGACATTTCGGTCGAAATCGCCAACGACGTCATGGCCCTGGTCTACGAACACATCAAAGAGACTGAAGCCAAAGGCTGACAGCACGCTCCAACGCCTGTGCATCAATCCTGCAGGGGCTGCCATGTAGCCCCTTTCGCTGCTCAATCAGGAGTGGCTGAGCCTGCTTGAAAACTGCCCCACCGCATCCACCACCTTCTTCGCTCCTTCCTGGATCTCGACGATCACCCCGCCAGTATCCGCAGCAAGCGCCAGCCCCTGCTCTGCCTGGCGCTTGCTGGTATCGATGATATCCACCGCCGCCTGGGCCAGCTGTTCGTTCTGCTGCACCACCTTGGCAATCTCCTCGGTGGCGCTGCTGGTACGCGAGGCCAGCTGCCGCACTTCGTCGGCGACCACGGCGAAGCCACGGCCCTGCTCGCCGGCGCGGGCGGCTTCGATTGCGGCGTTGAGCGCCAGCAAGTTGGTCTGCCCGGCGATGTCGCTGATGGTCTTGATGATTGCGCCAATCACCTTGGACTGCTGGTCCAGTGCCTGGATACCCTCGGCGGCGTCCTGCATGGAGCCTTCAAGGCCGCGCATCACGTCCACGGTCTGGGTCACCACTTCGGTGGCCTTGCGGGCGCTGTTGTCGGTTTCCAGCGAGGTGTTGTAAGCAATGTCGGCAGCCTGCGCCACGGCCAGCTCCTGATTGACCTGATCGGTAATCACGGTGGCGAACTTGACCACCTTGTACAGCACGTCATGGGCATCGAAGATCGGGTTGTACGAGGCTTCCAGCCAGACCGTGCGGCCATGGGCGTCGACCCGCTTGAAACGGTCGGCCACGTACTCGCCGCGGCGCAGCCTGTCCCAGAAGGCCTGATAGCCGGCAGAGCTGGCTTCTGCCGGTTCGCAGAACATGCGGTGATGCTTGCCACGCACTTGTTCCAGGCTGTAACCCACCGACTGCAGGAAGCGGTCGTTGGCGGTCAGTACCTCGCCGTCGAGGTTGAACTCGATCACTGCGGTGGAGCGCATCAGCGCCTTGATCAGACTTTCGTGCTCACGCGATGCTTCGATGGTGCGGGTCAGGTCGCTGGAGTGCATGGAGAAATGCCTGATACGACCATCAACACTCTTCACCGGCTGCAGGATCGAACGCAGCCACGCCTCCTGGCCGTTGCCGCGCAGCAGGCGGAAGGCGCCGTTGAGGTGCTCGCCACGGCTGATGGCGTTTTTCATGCGCTGGTAGAAATCGAGCTTTTTCACGTGCGCGGGCACAATGTCTTCGATGTTGCGGCCAATCAGTTGCTCGGCGCGGTAGAGCATCTCGCTCTCGAAGTTGCCGTTGACCTGCTCGATACGCCCCTGAGGGTCGAGCTGCAGCACCAGCATCTCGCTGTCGAGGCTGCTCTTGACCTGCTCGACGGCCATCAGCTCTTCGCGCAGTTGCTGGATTTCTTTCTTGAGCTTGCTGTTGAACATCACCGCACTCCCGGAGCGCATCAACCGATTCGGATGCATCTTCATCGGCTGCGCGTCGTGCCGCTTGAGCGCCCTGAAAAGAAATATTCACAAAGCCGAAACTGCCGGAAATCAGGCGTCACCTGCGCGTCACAAGGCTGTCATGTGAGCGCAACGCAGCAGGCGGACACTTTTTGTCATGAATACACCCGCCCTACGCATTTCCCTCGTCAGCGAAACCTTCCCACCCGAAATCAACGGCGTGGCCAACACCCTTGGCCGCCTCAGCGAAGGTTTGCGACAGCGCGGTCACCAGGTAGAAATCGTTCGCCCGCGGCAAGCCAACGAAGCACCGACGAACGATGAACAGGGCCTGTTGCTCTGCCGTGGCTGGGCGCTGCCCGGCTATCCCGGCCTGCAGTGGGGCGAAGTGTCGATGCACAAGCTGCTGCGCCGCTGGCGCCGGCAGCGCCCGGACGTGCTGTACATCGCAACCGAAGGTCCATTGGGCCTCAGCGCCCTGCGCGCTGCCCGGCGCCTGGGGGTTGCCGTGGTCAGTGGCTTTCACACCAATTTCCCGCAATATTCCGGCCAATACGGCCTCGGCCTGCTGGCGCGCCTGCTCACCCATTACCTGCGCTGGTTCCATCGGCGCACCGCCGCCACGCTGGTACCTAGCGTCAGCCAGCGCCTGGAACTGGAGCGCCGCGGGTTCGAGCGCCTGGCCTTGATGGCCCGGGGTGTCGACGCCAGCCTGTTCTCCCCGGCCCGCCGCAGCCAGGCGTTACGGGAAAGCTGGGGGCTCGGCGCCGACGACATCGCCGTACTGCACGTCGGGCGCCTGGCCGCAGAAAAGAACCTGGGGCTGTTGCAACCCTGCCTGCAAGCCTTGCAGAAGACTTATCCACAGCGACGTCTGCGTCTGGTGGTGGTGGGCGATGGCCCGCAGCGGGCAGCCCTCGAGCAGCAGATGCCGGATGCGCTGTTTTGCGGCGCTCAGCGCGGCGAAGCGCTGGCCGAGCATTACGCCAGCGGTGACCTGTTCCTGTTTCCGAGCCTGACCGAAACCTTCGGCAACGTGGTACTCGAAGCCATGGCCTCGGGCCTGGCCGTAGTCGCCTACGACGAAGCCGCCGCAGCCCAGCATATCCGCCATGGCCACAGCGGCGCACTGGCCATGCCTGGCGACCAGTGCGCGTTCATCGATGCCGCGAGCTGGCTGCTGGAAGAAGACGAGACCCTGCGCCGGGTCCGCCTCAATGCCCGCCAGCACGCCAGCCGTCAAGGCTGGCCCGCGATCGTCGAGCAGTTCGAATCACACCTGTTGAACGCCTGCCATACGGCACCAGCCGGCACCCGGCCGACAGGCGCCGCGCTGGCGATCAAGCCAGGGTCGTCAACGCCTCACGGCTGAACGGCAGCACATCCGCTTCACGCCCTTCACGCACCTTCTGCGCCCATTCGGCATCCACCAGCAGTGCGCGGCCAACCGCCACCAGGTCGAACTCTTCATCACCCAGACGACGCAGCAAGCCTTCCAGGCTGGCAGGCTTGGCCACCTTGTCGGTGTCGACCATGAACTGCAGGAACTCGCCATCGAGCCCCACACTGCCGACGGTGATGGTCGGTTTGCCGGTGAGTGTGCGGGTCCAGCCGGCCAGGTTCAGCTCGGAACCTTCAAACTCTGGCTCCCAGAAGCGTCGGGTCGAGCAATGGAAGATATCCACACCTGCCGCCGACAGCGGCTCAAGGAATGCGGCCAGTGCTTGCGGGGTTTCCACCAGGCGCGCGCTGTAGTCCTGCTGCTTCCACTGCGAGAAGCGGAAGATGATCGGGAAGTCCGCCCCCACGGCGGCGCGCACGGCCTGGATCAGCTCGATGGCGAAGCGCGAGCGGCCGGCCAGGTCACCGCCATACTCGTCGCTGCGGCGGTTGCTGGCCTCCCAGAAGAACTGGTCGATCAGGTAGCCGTGGGCGCCATGGATCTCCACGCCATCCATGCCGATGGCCTTGGCGTCGCGGGCCGCGTCGGCGAAGGCGGTGATCACTTCGCGGATATCGTCATGGGTCATGCCATGCACCAGCACCTGCCCGTCCTTGAGCTTCTCGCTCGGCCCGTAACCCGGCACGCTGGCGTCCGGCTCGGTACCCAGGCGGCGCACCGTGCCCACGTGCCACAGCTGCGGCACGATACGGCCACCTTCGGCATGCACCGCGTCGACTACCTGCTTCCAGCCGGCCAAGGCATCTTCACCATGAAAGCGCGGCACATTGGGGTAACCGTTGGCGGCCTTGTGACCGACCGTGGTGCCCTCGGTGATGATCAGTCCCACACCTGCTGCGGCACGGCGGCGGTAGTACTCGACCACGCCAGCGTGCGGCACGCCACCGGGGCAAAAAGTACGGGTCATGGGCGCCATGACGACGCGGGTCGGCAGCTCGAGCGCGCCGAGGGTAAAGGGTTGGAACAGTGGGTTGGTGGACATTGGCGCTTCCGTCTGGTGGAGGAAATGCGCCTGAGGGTAGGGGCAGCGCGGGGCTGGGCCCAGCATTATTGATTTGAGTGATTCGCAGGTATCGTGGTGGACGACTATGGGAACGGGTTTATCCGCGAATGCATCGGCATGGCCACTGCAGCATTCGCGGGTAAACCCGCCCCCACAAGGTGTGCAGTCAGCTCAAGGCCTTTTCGATTGCCTGTACCACGGACGGATCATCCGGCGCGGTACGCGGGGCAAAACGCGCCAGCACCCGGCCATCCTTGCCCACCAGAAACTTCTCGAAGTTCCAGCTGATGTCCCCCGGGAATTCGGCGCCCTCGCCCGCCAGCAGGCGGTACAGAGAGTGGCGCTGCGGCCCGTTGACTTCAAGCTTGGCGCCGAGCGGGAAGCTCACGCCATAGTTCAGGCTGCAGAAATCCTGGATTTCCCGTTCGCTGCCAGGCTCTTGGCCGGCGAACTGGTTGCAGGGCAGGCCCAGCACATTGAAGCCCTTGCCCTTGAACTGCTGCTGGAGCTTTTCCAGCGAGGCGTATTGCGGCGTCAAACCACACTTGGAGGCAACATTGACCACCAGCACCACCTGGCCCTTGAACGGTGCCAGGGGCAGATCCTCGCCGTTCAGCGCCTTCAACGTCAGGTCGTGAAATGCACTCATGATGAATCCCCTCTCAAGTTCCCGGTTGCCGCAGGGGGCGAATTGCGCCCACTAAAAAGGCGCTCTTCCAAGCCGCGCACCTCCCGCTGGAGAGGCATGCCGGCTTGTCCGAGCGCCTGGCGACTTTCTGAGCTTAGCGCAGAAAATCAGTGGTGATGGCCACCTTCACCGTGGATGTGACGGTGAGCGATTTCTTCTTCGCTGGCGTCACGCACGTCGACAACCTTGACCTTGAAGTTCAGGCGCTGGCCAGCCAGCGGGTGGTTGCCGTCGACGGTGATGTCATCGCCGTCGATATCGCGAATGGTGACGATCTGCATCTGGCCATCCGGCGCCGAAGCGTGGAACTGCATGCCGACTTCCAGCTGGTCGACGCCTTCGAACAGGCTGCGGTTCAGGGTGCTGACCAGCTCGGCCAGGTACTCGCCGTAGGCGTCTTCCGGCTCGATGGCAACTTCCAGCTCGTCACCGGCTTGCTTGCCTTCCAGGGCTTTTTCCAGGCCCGGGATGATGTTGGCGGCACCGTGCAGGTAAACCAGCGGCGCACCACCGGCGGAGCTGTCGATGGTCTCCCCGGCGTCGTTGGTCAGGGTATAGTCGATGGAGACAGCCTTGTTGGCGGCGATCAGCATGGGGCAAGACCTTTTGCAAAAGTATGTAGAGCGGACAAGTGTAACCAAGGCATCGCCCGATTGCGACCGCAGCGCGGACGAGGGGCGACCCATCAGTCGGATCACCGGCTTCCACCAGGACGAAGAAGGCCACTGGGTGGTCGAGCTGTCCTGCGGCCATACCCAGCACCTGCGCCACCAGCCACCGTGGCAGGCACGGCCGTGGGTACTCGACGCCGGGCAGCGCGCCCGGCGCATCGGCCAGGCATTCGCCTGTGGCTGGTGCGCACAAGGGGCCGATAGCGCTACCCTTGGGCGTTGATTTCTTGCACCGCTTATTTCGAGAAGCACGCATGCAGACTTTTTTCATTGCGCCGACCGACTTTGGTGTCGGCCTGACTTCCATCAGCCTGGGCCTGGTACGTACCCTGGAACGCGCCGGGCTCAAGGTCGGCTTCTTCAAGCCGATCGCCCAGCCCCACCCCGGCGACACTGGCCCGGAGCGCTCAACCGAACTGGTTGCCCGCACCCACGGTATCAAGCCACCGGTGCCGCTGAGCCTGGCCCATGTCGAGCGCATGCTCGGCGATGGCCAGCTGGACGAGTTGCTCGAAGAGATCATCCGCCTGTATCAGCAAGCCTGCATCGGCAATGACGTGGTGGTGGTCGAAGGCATGGTGCCGACCCGCCACGCGAGCTATGCGGCGCGGGTCAACCTGCACCTGGCCAAGAGCCTGGATGCCGAAGTGATCCTGGTCTCCGCCCCGGAAAACGAAGTGCTCAGCGAGCTGTCCGGGCGGGTCGAACTGCAGGCCCAGATGTATGGCGGCCCACGCGATCCAAAAGTGCTCGGGGTGATCCTCAACAAGGTACGCACCGACGAAAGCATGGCCGACTTTGCCACCCGCCTGCGCGAGCATTCGCCATTGCTGCGTGGCAACGACTTCCGCCTGCTTGGCTGCATCCCCTACCAGCCCGAGCTTAACGCCCCGCGCACCCGCGACGTGGCCGACCTGCTCGGTGCACAGGTGCTCAACGCTGGCGACTACGAGCAGCGGCGGATGAACAAGATCATCATCTGCGCCCGCACCGTGGCCAATACCGTGCCACTGCTGACCCCTGGCACCCTGGTGGTGACCCCGGGCGATCGCGACGACATCATCCTCGCCGTGAGCCTGGCTGCCATCAACGGCGTGCCCCTGGCCGGCCTATTGCTGACCAGCGACAGCAAGCCCGACGCACGCATCCTTGGCCTGTGCCGTGGCGCCCTGCAGGCCGGCCTGCCGATTCTGTCGGTGAGCACGGGCTCCTACGACACCGCCAACCTGCTCAACTCGCTGAACCGCGAAATCCCCGTGGATGACCGTGACCGGGCCGAGTTCATCACCGACTTCGTCGCCAGCCACCTGGATGCCGCCTGGCTGCACCAACGTTGTGGCACGCCACGGGAAATGCGCCTGTCGCCGGCGGTGTTCCGCTACCAGCTGATCCAGCGGGCCCAACAGGCCAACAAGCGCATCGTCCTGCCAGAAGGCGCCGAGCCGCTACTGGTCCAGGCCGCGGCAATCTGCCAGGCGCGCGGCATCGCCCGTTGCGTGCTGCTGGCCAAGCCCGAGGCAGTCGAAGCCGTAGCCCGTGCGCAAGGCATCACGCTGCCGCCGGGCCTGGAAGTGCTCGACCCCGAGCTGATTCGTGGGCGCTATGTCGAGCCGATGGTCAACCTGCGCAAGAGCAAGAACCTCAACGCCCCGATGGCCGAGCAACAACTGGAAGACCCGGTAGTGATCGGCACCATGATGCTGGCCCTGGATGAGGTCGATGGCCTGGTCTCGGGCCTGGTGCACTCCACCGCCAACACCATTCGCCCGGCCCTGCAACTGATCAAGACCGCGCCCGGCGCCAGCCTGGTGTCGTCGGTGTTCTTCATGCTGTTCCCCGAGCAGGTGCTGGTGTATGGGGACTGCGTGATGAACCCACACCCCAGCGCCAGCGAACTGGCCGAAATTGCCCGGCAGAGCGCCGAATCGGCACAAGCCTTCGGCATCGCGCCAAGGGTGGCGATGATCAGCTATTCGAGCGATTCGGCCAGTGACGAGGAAGTTGGGAAAGTGCGTGAAGCCACCCGCCTGGCACAGGCTGCGGAGCAAGGGCTGCTGATTGACGGGCCGCTGCAGTATGACGCCGCTGCCAACCCGCAAGTCGCTCGCCAGCTGGCGCCAGATAGCCAGGTGGCCGGGCGTGCGACGGTGTTCGTGTTCCCGGACCTGAACACTGGCAACACCACCCACAAGGCGGTGCAGCGCAGCACTGACGGAGTCAGCCTGGGGCCAATGCTGCAGGGGCTGCGCAAGCCGGTGAACGACTTGCCACGCGGGGCGCAGGTGGACGATATCGTGCATACCATCGCCCTGACCGCGATTCAGGCGAGCGTAGTGCGGTAGATACTGGGGGCGCTTTGCGCCCCTATCGCGACACAAGGCCGCTCCTACAGGGGGCCGCATAGTTCTGAAACTGCCTGCGGGAGCGGCCTTGTGTCGCGACAGGGCCGCAAAGCGGCCCCGGCGATCAATTATGGGTACTGCTGAACCTGGCCCTGCTGCTGGTCATACTGCTGACCCGGGATAGGCTTCAGGTTGACCTCCACACGGCGGTTCTGTGCACGGCCATTGGCGTCGGCGTTGCTGGCGATCGGCTGGTCCGGGCCCATGCCACGTACCGTCACACGCGAAGCATCCACACCCTGCGAAGTCAGGTAAGTGCTGACTGCCTGAGCGCGGCGCTGCGACAGGTCCATGTTGTGCTGGCGGCTGCCGGTGCTGTCGGTGAAGCCCACCACTTCGATGGTGTTCTGGTTGAACGACTTGAACGAGTTGGCCAGGTTGTTCAGCGGGTTGTAGAAGCTCGGCGAAATGTTGGCCGAGTCGGTGGCGAAGGTGATGTTGCCCGGCATGATCAGCTTGATCTGGTCACCCTGGCGCTGTACTTCGACGCCGGTGTTGGCCATTTTCGCGCGCAGTTCGGCTTCCTGCTTGTCGGCGTAGTAGCCGTAACCGGCAGCGGCGGCACCCACTGCGGCGGCGCCGATCAGCGCGCCCTTGCCACGGTTGTTGTGGTCGATGGCGGCACCGGCGATAGCACCGGCCAGCGCGCCCAGGCCGCCGTACTTGGCGGTCTTGCTCATACCGGTAGACTCGCCCTGAGCCTGGCCCTGGCTGTTGTAAGGATTCTGCCCGGCGCAGCCGGTCATCAGGGCTGCAGCGGTTGCGACGATAATCAGACGACGCATGGTGAACATGGACAAGCTCCTACAAAAATTCGTGTGTGCGGCAGATCATGGAGGGATCTATGCCAGCCTTGGATTGCCAGGATACGGAAAAATTCCATGAAAGGCTTTTCATGCCAGTTCAGGCACGTACGAAAGGGTTTTCGCGCATCTCGTCGCCCAGGCGTGTATCAGGCCCGTGGCCAGTGACCACGATGGCATCTTCGTCCAGCCGATACAGCCGTTCCTTGATCGATCGCACGATAGCGCGCTGATCGCCGCCCCACAGGTCGGTACGGCCGATACCACGGCGGAACAGGGTGTCACCGGCGATCAATAGCTTGGCGTCGGCGAACCAGAAACTCATCGAACCTGGCGTGTGCCCTGGCGTGTGCAGAGCAACACCACAGCCGCAGGCAAGTTCCTCGTCATCGCCGAGCCAACGGTCTGGCGACGGCACCGGGGTATAAGGCACGCCGAACATCTGGCATTGCATTTCCAGGTTGTCCCACAGCGGCTGGTCCTGCTTGTGCAGGTGCAAGGTAGCGCCGGTGAGCTCCTTGAGCTTGCCCGAAGCGAGGAAATGGTCGAAGTGCGCGTGGGTGTGGATGATGCTTGCCAGAGTCAGGCCATGGGCCTGCAGGCGGGCGAGGATCTTGTCCGGGTCACCACCCGGGTCGACGACGATGGCCTTCTTGCTGACCGGGTCGCCGATCAGCGTGCAGTTGCACTGCAGGGGGCCTACGGGGAAGGTTTCGCGGATGAGAGTGGTTGGGGCAGTGTTCATGGGGACTCCTGACTACTGTCGGGATGGTAGCGTGGTCTGGAGTGCCTGTCTTGGGAGATACAGCGCCTGTGAGATCGAGCGCCGCCCGCGCGGCGCATCGCGGATGAATCCGCTCCTACATTTGTTGCAACGTGGCCATGCCTGTGAGGCCATGGTTGTCAGCCGGTTTACACGGCTCAAGAGATGCGCGAGGGCAGGCGACCATGGCTTAACAGGTTCGGCACGTTGCAACAGATGTAGGAGCGGATTCATCCGCGATGCGCCGCGCGGGCGGCGCTCGATCTCATAGGCGCTGAAGATGCTGTGGCGAACACATGGCGGCCCTGACGCTAAGGCAAATACAACCTGAACAACCCGCCCCCAAGCGCCCCACCATTGGCAATCTCGATCCGGCCGCGCACGCCATTACGCGCATGCAACGCCGCAATCCGCGCCGCGAAGTACAGCCCGAGCCCGGTACTGCCGCTCTGCGAGTCGATGCCCTGCACGTAATCCTGCTGACGCTCGAGCATCTTCGCCGGATAGCCCGGGCCGTCGTCGTTGACGCTGATGACCAGATGCTCATCTTCCTCGCCAATGCTGACCAACAACGCATGGCCGGCATAGCGGGTGGCGTTGGTGATCACGTTGGCGATCACCGAGGCCACCAGCTCGCGGTCGAAGAAACCTAGCGGGTTGTCGGTGTCGACACGCCAGGTCGCCAGAATGTCGTTGTGCTGCAGCACTTCCTGGTGGGCCGCCAGCTGGGCTTCGATGAAGTCATCCAGCTCATGGTAATCCGGGCATACCGGCAGCTGGTTTACACCCAGCTTGTATAGCCCCAGCAACTGCACCAGCATGCCGTTGAGGTGGCGGAACTCATGCTCGATCACCCCCTGCTCGGTACCGCTGCGCCATTCTTCAGGCAGCCGTGCCAGCCACTGGTCATGGGACTGGATCAGCGCTGACAGCGAGTTCTTCAGGTCATGCACGGTGGAGGCGATCACCGTGGAAAAATCCAGCCCCTGGTTATCCTGGCTCATGCGCCGAAGACCTTGATGTGCAGTTTGCGGTAGCGGTCGTAGCGGCTGTCACTGGTCGGGATACCGGCTACGCGGGTCAGGCAGTCGCGGCATTCCTGCAGGATCGCCGGCGGGGTCACCTCGCCACCGATACGCAGCAAGGCCTGCGCCGTATTGAGCGCGATACTGATGTTCTTCGGCTGCAGCGACAGGGCCTTGCGGAACATCTGCAAGGCTTCGTTGAGTTGCCCCGCCTGGTAGCTGCGCACGCCTTGGCGGTTGAGGTCGACCGCTTCGGTGACCGCGCCCAGCACGGCCGGGTCGTCAGTCAGTGTGGCCACACTCTGCATGACCTTGGGGTCGTCACCGTAGGTTTCCACGCAAGCCTTGAGAATGCTGCCGCCGGCCGCTTCCTGGCCGAGCGTCTGCAGTTGCCTGGCCACGGTCAAGGCCGCCTCGACCGAGAAGAACTGGTCCATCTTCTCCAGCCGCTGCATGGCCTGCTCGGTGAGCTTGGCGGCAGTCTCGGGGTCGCCCGCCTGCTGCAGGCTGGCGGCCTTCATCAGCCGGGCACGTACTTGCAGGCCCTGGTCTTCGATGTTGTCCTTGGCCACTTCGCTGAGCACGGTGTTGATTTCGACCCGGGCGCGGGCATCCAGGCCAAAGCCGGCGTTCTTGCTCATCAGGGCCTGAACCAGCCCAAGGTTGCTTTCGGCATCCTTGTAACGCGAGCTCTGCCCCTGATTCACCGCATGGCGGAAGGCCTTGGAGGCGCTTTCGAAGTCGTCGTTGCCCAGCGCCAGCTTGCCCAAAGCAGCCTGCCGGCGCACCGCCAAGGGAGACAAGCGTACCGCCTCCTCGAGCATGCTCTGGGCACGCCTGGTTTCGCCCTGGGCGACCAGCACTTCGGCCATGCCATCGTACAGCCCGGGCATGATCGGGAATGCCTTGAGCGCCTGCTCATAGACGCCTTGGGCCTGGGCGTTCTGCCCACGCTTGTGCATCAGGCTGCCCAGCGCCGAATACACCCAGGGTTGCGGGCGGCTGGCGAGGATGCTCTTGAGAAACTTCTCCAGCTCATCGAAGCGGTTGAGGTCGCGCAGCGCGTCGGCGCGGTAGCGCAGGCACAACGGCGCAAAACGCGGGTCCTTCTTGCACAGCTCGGCGCACGCCGCCAGCACTTCGGCCGGGCGACCACGGTCGAGGGCCTGCAGAATCGGCTTGAGCAGTGTCTTGCGCTGGGTCAGCTTGTCCAGCCGCTGGGCCAGGCCCACACGGTTGAACGGTTTGGTCAGGTAGGCGTCAGGCTCGTGCTCAAGGGCACTGAGCACGATGGCCTGGCTGCTCTCGGCCGTGACCATGATGAATACGCATTCATGGCTGATCAGTTTGTCGAGGATCAAGTCTTCGAGGACCTGCTGGCCGTTCTTCTTGCCGTCGCCGAGGTGGAAGTCCTGGAGGATATAGTCGTAGCGCTTCTGCCCGCACATGCGCAGGGCCTGCTCACCGCTGTCCGCGGTGTCCACATCACGCACGCCCAGTTCGCGCAGCATGGAACGGGTCGACGTGCGGAAGTCGGTGAAGTCGTCGACGATCAGAAAGCTTTTTTGCCCGTACTGCAGCATCAACTCGACCTGTATTGGGTAGATGGGTGGATGGCGCGAGGCGATGCATATCGCCGAAACCTGTATCGGCAACCGGTCTGGAAAGATGAGGGTGGAGAATGCAGCGCAATCACGACATGACGACATAATGGCCTAGCGCCATCATTTTATAGCGCGACGCCCGTTGCGGCTACCTTCAGGCCAGCAAGCCCAGCGATTTGGCCCGGGCCACTGCCTGGGTGCGACGCTCCACCCCCAGCTTGCTGTTGATATGGCTGGCATGGGTCTTGACGGTGTGCAGGGAGATGAACAGCCGCTCGCTGATCTGCTGGTTGGAACAGCCTTGGGCGATCAATTCGAGCACCGCCAGCTCCCGACCGCTCAATGCTTCAGCAGCGCTACCTGCAGGTGCCGCTGGCTCGGGCAGGCGAGCCAGCAGTTCAGCCTGTGCCTGGCAGGCTGGCTGCGCCAGCAGTTGCTCACGCAGCCACGCAGGGTGCAATTCGATCAGCCGCTGGAAGGGTTGCAACACCCCACCCCGGGCTGCGCTCAACGCCATGGGCAGCAACTGCGCTGCCTGTGTATCACGCCCCTCGCTCAACAACAGGTCGACCCACTGCGACAGTGCATGCAGGGTGAGCATCATGCCGCCACTGGCCTGCCCGCGTTCGGCCAAGGCGCACAGGCGCGCCAAGGCGTCTTCGCTGCGCTGCTGCACACGCTCGAGCAGTGCCTGCTGCAATTCGATATGCAGAGGCAACAAAGGGCGGAACTCTGGCGCCGCCGCAGGGTGCTCACCACCGTACGTCTGGCCCAGGCGCAGCAACCAGGATTCGGCCAGGTCAATTCGGCCCTGGGCGAGCCACAGCTCGCACTTCACCAGGGTAATCATTGCCAGGTAGAAGATCGGTGGCACATCCCAGATGTGCATCAACCTTTCCGCCTCGGCCAGCTCGGCGAACGCCTCGGCAAACTGGCCCTCACGGCCATCGAGCGAGGCGATCACACAATGGCCGATCAGCACGCTGATATCGCGGCAGGCACGCGCCTCGCCGAGCCCTGCGCGCAAGCGCGCGCGACCTTGCGCGGGCTGCAGGCGCGCCACCAGCAGGTAACCTTCGTACAGGGTCAGGCGCGCCCGCACCGCGTATAGCCGCTGTGCCGACAGCCCCTGCAGGCGTTGCAGACCTTGGCGCACTTCATCCAGCGCCCGCAGGACTTCGCCGCGGGCATGCAGCACCCGCGCACGATCGTAATGCGCCAGCGCTTCGAACAACGGGTTGCCGACACGCTGCGCCAGTTCCAGCGCCTCGCGGTTCCAGCCGCGCGCACGCCAGAAGTCGCCATCGGCAATGGCCAGGTTGGACAGCGTCGACAGGCACACCAGGCGTTGCCCATAGCGTTTGCTCGGCAGGCTCTGCAGCGCTTCGCCGCAATAGGCCAGCGTGCGTTCGCGGTCACCCCGGCCACGGGCGATGACCCCGCTCAGGGCCAGCCATTGCGCCAGCATCGACTTCTGCGCGGTGGCTGAAGGTGCGGGCAGGAAGCGGCTGAGGTAACTGGCCAACTCTTCAGCAGCATCCAGCTGGCAGGCCAGGCCAAGCGCCCAGCTGTACAGCACGATCAACCGCGGCGTGCTGATCAGCAGGCTGTCGGGCAGGTCCATCTTCCAACGCAACAGCATGCCGACGTTCTGCTCTGCCAGCAGTTGTTCCTCGGACAGGCTCTGCACCAGGTCGGCAGCAACGTCGAGGTGGCCGGCGCGCAACGCCTGCTCCACTGCCTCGTCGAGCAAGCCCTGGCCTTGGAACCAGCGGCAGGCGCGCAGGTACAGGCGCGCCAGCGGTTCACTGGACTGGCGGCTGCGCAGCAAGTCGGAGAACAGGTGATGGTAGCGATACCAGTGGCCATGTTCGTCCAGCGGCACCAGAAACACCTGATGCGCCTGCAGATAACGCAGGATCGCGGCACTGTCGCTACGCTCACGCAATGCATCGCACAGCGCTGCGCAGAAGCGCTCCTGGCAGGCCGTATCGAACAGAAACGCCTGCACATCTGCTGGCAGCATCTCGATGACTTCTTCCAACAGGTAGTCGCGGATCAACCCTTCGCCACCGTGCAGGGCTTGAGGCAAAGCATGCTCGTCACCGGCTTCGCTGGCTGCCAGCTGCCAGAACCGCAGCCCGGCCACCCAGCCATCGCTGCGTTGAATCAGGTTGTCGAGCGCCTGACCGCGCAGCCCCGTAGGTTGGCGGCCAATCACCGACAGAGACTCCTCCGGGGTCAGGCGCAGGTCCTGCTCACTGAGTTCGGTCAACTGCCGCGACAAGCGCAGCCGCGCCAGGTGCCAGTCCGGGCGCTGACGGCTGGTCACCAGCAGTACCAGGCCAGCGGGCAAATGATTGAGGAAGAATTGCAGGCAACGATCAAGTACCGGCCCCTGGGCCAGATGGTAGTCGTCCAGCACCAGCAGCAAAGGCGTGTCGGCCTGGAGATAGAGCCCCAACTCGTCAAGTAGGCTGTCGAGCCACTCTTCGAACGCAAAGGGCTGGTGGCGCTGACGCATCTTCAGCAGGCCCATGGCCTGCCCGCCCAGAGCCGGGCAATACTGCTGCAAGCCTTCGAGCAGGCGTTCGAGGAAACGACCGGGGTCAGCGTCCCGTTGGCTCAGGCCGAGCCAGAGGCTGCGCCAATGGCTGGGCAGCGACTCGCAGAACTCGATGGCCAGGGAGCTCTTGCCAAAGCCGGCGGGGGCGTTGACCAGCAGCAAGCGCCCGCCAAGGCCGCCCTGCAAGCGCTGGCACAGGCGTGCACGCGGCACGTGGCCGTCCGGCTGCGGCGGCCGGAAGAAACGCCCGTCCAGCAGGCCCAGGGCCTGGCTGGCGAATCCATGCGTACGGGACAGATCTGTCATGGCCGGCTCGTTCTGTTGGGAAAACTACGGCGGTACGGATGTTTGCGAGACTAGCGGGTAATGCAACGCATTTGAAGATAATGGGCGCCATTTGCCTGGAAAAGTCTGCGACAAAAAGCAACATGGATGATGGACAGGGGCTGGGGCGCGGCTGTGGCGCAGCATTCAGCGGTTTTATCGGCCGGGCAAACAGAAACGCCCCGGCAAGCCGGGGCGTTCTGGGAGGGTCACACGGAGTTGCAGTTTTTCAGCTCAGCGGATGCCCGACTGGCGCAGGGCGGCTGGCTGGAAATCGGCTTTGCTGGCAGTGAAGCCGAAGTCGTAAGCCTTTTTCTCTTCGTTCTTCATGCCCAGTGCCAGATAGCGGCCCGACTGCAGGTCGTAGATGGCTTCCAGCGTGTACCACGGTACCTGGTTGTTGTAGTACGGCTGGGCATGCGCTTCGGAGATGCGCCACAACTGACCGCGACCGTCGTACTGGTCGATCACCGCAGCCTGCCAGGTGTCCTCGTCGATGTAGAAGTCACGTTTGGCGTAGATGTGCCGCTGGCCCGGCTTGAGCGTCGCGACCACATGCCATACCCGGCGCAACTCATAGCGGGTCAGGTCCTGGTTGATGTGCCCGGCCTTGAGGATGTCGGCGTACTTGAGCTTGGGGTCATCCAGCTTGAAGGCGTTGGAGGCGATGTACATCTCCTTCTTGCCCTCGAGCTTCCAGTCGTAGCGGTCCGGCGCGCCGTTGTACATGTCCAGGTTGTCCGAGGTGCGCAGGCCGTCGGCCGCAGTACCCGGGCCGTCGTACGACACTTGCGGGGCCTGGCGCACACGACGCTGGCCGGCGTTGTAGATCCATGCCTTGCGCGGTTCCTTGACCTGATCGAGGGTCTCGTGCACCAGCAGCACGGTCCCGGCCAGGCGTGCCGGCGCGGTCACTTCCTGCTTGAAGTAGAACAGGATGTTGCCTGGGTTGTTCGGGTCATAGTCCTTCATCTTGTCGCGGAAGACGAACTGGTCGGCGAAATACACCAGGCTGTAGGAGCCGTTCTGCTGCGGGGTTGCCTGGGTCACCAGGCGGCTGACACTGCCGCCGCGGTAGCGGGTTATGTGGTTCCAGATCACTTCCAGGCCGCTTTTCGGGATCGGGAACGGCACGGCAGTCTGGAAGTTATTCAGGCCATTGCCGCCTTCGACCAAGGTGGTCGCGGTGGCGTTCTTCTTGATGGCAGCGAACACATCGTCAGGCGCCGTGGAACCACGGTGGGTCTTGAACACCGGGATCTTGAAGGTGTCCGGATAGCGCTTGAGCATCGCCAGCTGGCCAGGCGAGAGCTTGTCCTTGTACTGCTCGGCATTCTGCGCGGTGATGGTGAACAGCGGTTTGTCGCTGCCGTACGGGTCAGACAGGAAACCTTTGGCATCGACGCTGCCAGCGGTTTTCGACAGTGGCTCCCACGGGCCGATCGAACCATCGGCGTTACCGGCCTTTTCCGCGCCCATCGGGGTGAGGGTGCTGCCAAGTTTTGCCGCTTCATCGGCAGATACCGCAGCCATGACGCTGGTCGCCAGCAGGGACAGGCCCAGTACACCGGCTTGCAGCAGACTTCTGGTCTTGTTCATCTCGTGTCGTCCTGGATCAATGTTCTTAGAAGTTCACGCCGAAGCTGAGGGCGACGAAGTCGCGATCATCCACGGTGCTGTACTTGCCGTCGAAGAAGTTGGTGTACGACAGGCTGGCGGTATAGGTTTGCTGATACTCCGCGTCCAGGCCGAGGCTGATCGCCTTGCGCCCTTCTTCGAAGTTGCCGCCCGGGCCCGGCGAATAGCCATCGACGTCATGCGACCAGGCCACGCTCGGGCGCAGGTTCACCCCGGCGAAGACGTTGTTGTAATCCCAGATCGCACGCACGCGGTAACCCCAGGAATCCGCAGTGGTGTAACCATCGTTTTCGCAGTAGCGAGACACGTTGTTGGCATTCGAGGTGCCGAGCGTGCTGGTGTTGAGCGCCTCGCACTGGCCGTTGGGCAGCGGGCCCGGGCCGAATACCGGGTCACGCCCGTAACGTGCCTTGGAAGTGCTCTCCAGGCCGCCGACGTGGGTCCAGCCGACTTCGCCGACCATGGTCAGCCGCTCCGCGCCCATCACCTGGTCGAAGAAGTGGGTGAACGTGGTCTGCAGCTGGGTGACTTCCTTGCGGCGGTAGCCAGGCTGGTCCGCCCCCGGCGTACCTTGCAACACGGATACGTTGGGGTTGAGCGGGGTCAGGCCCGAATAGAGGATGTCGGTGGTATTGAGCTGCACCGGGGCATTCGGCCGATAACTGATTTCCCCGCTCCAGGCAGTGCCGGTGGGCAGTGTGGTAGAGAAGCTCAGGCCATACAGGCGGATGTCTTCCGGGTATTCAACGTAGTAGCTGGAGTTACCCGCCACCTGCAACGGCATCAGGCTGGGTAGCAGGTTGGCCAACGCGGCGGCCGGCACGCCCGCTCTTACCAGCGCAGCGCCCAGGCCGCTGGTGCTGTAGAACTGAGCGTCTGCGCCACGACCACTGAAGATTGGCGCGCGGCTGTGATAGTTCATGAAGTAGCCACCGAACTCGGTGTTGAGCGGCTCAAACATGTAACGCAGGGCAACACCAAACTGGCCGCTGTCGCGTGCATCGCGGTCCGCGCCACGGCGCACGATAACCCCTTCATCCGGGTTACCGTAGGTCACGCCCCGGGCGGCCAGGGTGTTGTTTACCGGGGTCGCCAGCGGCCCAAGCCGGCTGCTCAGCGAGTTGCGTGTGGCGAGCACCGCCAGGTTGTTGTTGCAACCGTCGGCGATCACGTCCGGCTGGGAGAAGAACGTGCCGCAGTTGTCGACAACTGTCTGGTCCCATTCGATCTGATAGAAGCCTTCGGCCGACAGGTTGTCGGTCAGGCTTTGCGACACGTAGAACATGTTGACCGGGATCAGGCCTTCCTTGATCTCGGCACCAGGGCGGCGGAACGCCGACACATCGATCGGGTTGATCGAGTTGATGCCGCCGCCGATGAAGGTACTTTCGCCCCAGCTCACCACCTGCTTGCCCAGACGCACCGAGCCTGGCTGATCGCCGATCGCGTAGTTGTGGTAGACGAAGGCATCGAGCAGCTCCGAGCCCGCCGACTTGGCGCCTTCCTTGCGGTTGGAGTCGCTGATGTCCTTGAATTCGCGGTTTTCGTCTTTCAGTTCGAAGTCGTACCAGTACTTGCCGCGTACGAACACACCGGTGTCGCCGTACTTCAGTTCAAGGTCATGGATGCCTTTGAAGATCTTCGAGAAGGTTTCGCCCTTCTTGAAGTTCAGGTGGCCGTCGTCGGAGGTCTGCGACAGGCCCTTGCCGCCGTTGTTGGCCCCGATCAGGTTCTTGTTGGGGTTGGCAGTGGACCAGCTGGCGCCAACGGAGAGCGACGAGTCGAACTGGCCTTCGATTTCACCAATGTTGAAACTGACAGCGAAAGCAGGACTTGCGAGCGTGGAAGCAAGGCTGACGGCCAAGGGCAACTTGGCCCGGCGCCAGAACGGATTTGCAGATTTCATCGACGCTACTCCATGTACTTTATTGTTATGGCAGTGAGTCCTTTCAGAAACGGCCCGAGCGACCGGTGTGCAGGTTTCCCCTGCAGCGGCACGTCTTGCGCGTGCCGCCCTCCCCCATTCCTGAAAATCCCCTGAGCCCGACTATAGCCAGCAGGCTCAGGTGCTTGATCCCTCTAAAGTGTGATTTGCGCACCAGCTGCCAAATCGCCCCGGCGTTTCCCGGGCAGCGCATTGGCCGTGCTGAAGCATGGCCGATATTTTTCGTTTGGCAAGGCTTGAACCTGTCTAGCATGCGGGCCGCACTGTGTCGTGCGCAGCCCGCGGCGCGCCTACAAGGTAGACAGGAAGGCGCTGTTACTGGCCTGCCACTGCACGATGTCCTGGCGGATGCGCTTCTTGTCGAGCTTGCCGACACTGGTCTTGGGAATTTCAGTAACAATGGCGATCTGGCTTGGAATGGCCCATTTGTTGATGTGCCCTTCCTCGACAAATGGCTTGAGGTGCTCCTTGAGCGCCTTGGCATCGATCGCCTTGTCGTCACGTACCACCAGCAGGGCGAACGGGCGCTCGCCCCATTGCGGGTCGGCTACCCCTACCACTGCCACTTCGCGCACGGCCGGGTGACGGCTGATCAGGTCTTCGAGGTCGAGCGAGGAGATCCACTCGCCGCCGGTCTTGATCACGTCCTTGATGCGGTCGCGGATATCGATGTAGCCCATGCCGTCGAGGGTGGCGACGTCACCAGTGTGCAGCCAGCCACCCTGCCACAGCTCCTCGCTCTTTTCCGGCTCCTTGAAGTACCCCATGGTCAGCCATGGCGCACGCAACACCAGTTCGCCCTGGGTCTCGCCATCGGCCGGCAGGAATTTGCCATCGCCATCGACGATCGCAGCTTCCACCAACGGCACCGGCACACCGGCCTTGATGCGATAGGTGACGCGCTCATCCTCGCTGCCTGCCTGCAGTTCGTCATTCAGGTGCGCAGCGGAAATCAGCGGGCAGGTTTCCGACATGCCGTACGCCGCCGTCAGCTGGATACCCCGGGCCAACGCTGCTTCATACAACGCCCGGTTGAGCGCGCTGCCGCCGATGATGATCTTCCAGCCAGCGAAGTTCTCACCCTGGGAGGATGGGCAGTTGAGCAGCATCTGCAAGATGGTCGGCACACAGTGCGAGAAAGTGACCTTCTCTTCGCGCCACAGCTTGACCAGCATGTCCGGCTCGTAGCGGCCCGGGTAGACCTGCTTCATGCCGAGCATGGTGGCCGCATAGGGGATGCCCCAGGCATGCACGTGGAACATCGGCGTGATCGGCATGTACACGTCGTTGCTGCCAAGCAGGCGCACGCTGTCGATGCTGCCGGTCACCGCGGCTTCGGCCAGGGTATGCAGCACCAGCTGGCGGTGGGTGAAGTAGACACCCTTGGGGTTGCCGGTGGTGCCGGTGGTGTAGAAGGTGGTGGCCACCGAGTTCTCGTCAAAATCCGGGAAGTCGTAGCGCGGGCTTGCAGCGGCGAGCAGTTGCTCGTATTCGCCGATCAGGTTCGGCAGGTCGGCGGTCTTGTCCGGGCCATCGGTGATCAGCACGGTCTTGTCGACCGTGGTCAGTTGCCCTGCAATGGCCTGATAGAGGCCTACGAAATCGCTGTTGACCAGCACGAAGCGGTCTTCGGCGTGGTTCATGGTGTAGAGGATCTGCTCGGGCGACAAACGCACGTTGATGGTGTGCACCACCGCGCCGATCATCGGGATGGCGAACATGCATTCCAGGTAACGGTGGCTGTCCCAGTCCATCACCGCCACAGTGTCACCCGCCTTGACCCCGGCTTCGGTGAGCACGTTGGCGAGGCGGGCGATACGCTCGTTCAGCTGTGGATAAGTCAGGCGCAGCTGATCGCGATAGACGATCTCGCGGGTCTTTTCGTAGCGGCTGCCGGACATCAGCAGGCGCTTGATCAACAGAGGGAAGGTATAGGCGCCCTCGGCGGGCTTGATGATGCGGGTCTGCAACATGGTGATCCCTTTTCTGAAAAGCATGCCGAACAAGTGTGGATCTACTGTAGTAGCTCAATGTGACGGTCAAATCAGCCGAAGGAATGATTTGGCGGCGCCAGGTATGAGTGGCATTGTGCGGGTTGATGGATCAACCCCTGCCCTGCCACCGGAGCTTCCCGTGATGCCCAGCTTGCGCCGTGCCGTGTTTCTCGATCACCAATCCCTGGACCTTGGCGACCTCGACCTGTCGCCGTTGCGACAGCAGTTCGACGAATTCGAGCTGTTTGCCGCCACCCGCCCGGAGCAGGTCGCCGAACGCCTGCAGGGCGCTGTCGCGGTGGTCAGCAACAAGGTCATGCTCGATGCCGCAGCACTGGCCGCCAACCCGCAGCTGAAGCTGATCCTGGTGGCCGCGACCGGCACCAACAATGTCGACCTGGCCGCTGCCCGCGCCCAGGGCATCACCGTCTGCAACTGCCAGGGCTATGGCACGCCATCGGTAGCCCAGCACACCATCGCCCTGCTGCTGGCCCTGGCCACGCGCCTGTGCGACTACAATCAGGCGGTGGCAGACGGCCAATGGGCCAAGGCCAGCCAGTTCTGCCTGCTCGATTTCCCGATTGTCGAACTGGAAGGCAAGACCCTCGGCCTGCTCGGCCATGGTGAACTGGGTGGCGCAGTGGCACGCCTGGCCGAAGCCTTCGGCATGCGTGTGCTGAGCGGGCAGATCCCTGGCCGCCCGGCCCGTGATGACCGCCTGGCGCTGGACGAACTGCTGCCGCAGGTCGACGCGCTGACCCTGCACTGCCCACTCAACGAGCACACCCGGCACATGATCGGTGCCCGCGAACTGGCGCTGCTGAAAAAAGGCGCGCTGGTGGTCAACACCGCCCGTGGCGGCCTGATCGACGAACAGGCCTTGGCCGACGCCTTGCGCAATGGCCACCTGGGCGGCGCCGCCACCGATGTGCTGAGCGTCGAGCCACCGGTCAACGGCAACCCGCTGCTGGAAAAGGACATCCCGCGCCTGCTGATTACCCCGCATAGCGCCTGGGGCGCGGTGGAGTCGCGCCAGCGCATCGTCGGCCAGCTCAGCGAAAACGCCAAGGCCTTCTTCGAAGGCCAGCCCCGCCGCGTGGTCAGCTGAGTCAAGAGCCCGGCTCTGCTACACTGCGCCACTTTTTTCAGGAGGCGTCGTCCATGGACCCGCGCAGTGAAGTATTGCTCCGCCAGGCAGAGCTGTTCCAGGGCCCGCTGCTGCTCGCTGGCGCCCCCGCCGACGGCCTGCTCGGGCAACTGCCCCAGGCCCACGGCTGGACCTGGCATGCCGGTGACCAGGCCATGCTCGACAGCCGCTTCGCCGGGCGCAGCCACTATGGCGTCGACGTGCCGCCGGTCGCTTTCGAGGCGGCCGTGCTGTTCCTGCCCAAGTCCCGCGAATTGGCGGCCTACCTGCTCAATGCCCTGGCCTCGCGCCTGGCTGGCCGCGAACTGTACCTGGTGGGGGAAAAGCGTGGCGGCATCGAAGGTGCAGCCAAGCAGCTGCAGGCGTTCGGCAAACCGCGCAAGCTGGATAGCGCAAGGCATTGCCAGCTGTGGCAGGTGACCGTGGATAACGCCCCACAAGCCAAACCACTGGAAAGCCTGGCCGAGCGCTTCACGCTCGACCTCGAAGACGGCCCATTGCAGGTGGTGAGCCTGCCAGGGGTGTTCAGCCACGGCCGCCTCGACCGCGGCACCGCCCTGCTGCTCAAGCACCTGGACAACCTGCCGGTCGGCCATGTGCTCGACTTCGGCTGTGGTGCTGGCGTGCTGGGTGCCACAGTAAAACGACGTTATCCACAGAGCCGGGTCAGCCTGCTGGATGTCGACGCCTTTGCAGTCGCGGCCAGCCGCCTGACACTGGCGGCCAACAGCCTTGAGGGCGAGGTCATCAGTGGCGATGGCATCGATGCCGCGCCCGTCGACCTGAGCCTGATCCTGAGCAACCCACCGTTCCACACCGGGGTGCACACCAATTACCAGGCGTCGGAGAACCTGCTGAAAAAGTCCAGTCAACATCTGCGAAAAGGTGGCGAAATGCGCCTTGTGGCGAATAGCTTCCTGCGCTATCAACCACTGATCGAGGGCGCCCTGGGCAACTGCCAGACCTGCGCCGAGGCCGATGGCTTCCGTATCTATCGCGCCACACGCGGATAAAAACAGGGCTTGCCGAAACCGATTCGGCTAGGCAGAATCCGCACCGTCCTAGGGGAGTAGTCTCCCGCGAGCGCCCTGCTCGCCCGGTACGCGTCAACATACTTGGCCCACAGGCCATGGCGCGTGCGACCCAGCGACCTGCACAGACAGGTCCGGGGTTTGACAAGACCTATGACACGCACACCTTACCCGGGGCGGGGAGGCTGTACGTGTCATAGCCGTGTCGACCCGCCCCGTAGGAATCCTGATGCTGGAATCTCTGTTGGTCCCCACCGCAATCGTTGCCTTGGCCGAAATCGGCGACAAGACGCAATTGCTCGCGCTCATCCTCGCCGCGCGCTTCCGCAAGCCCTGGCCAATCATCGCCGGCATCATCGCCGCCACCCTGGCCAACCATGCCGCAGCCGGTGCAGTGGGTGCCTGGGTCGGCAGTTTCTTCACCGAGTCGGTGCTGCACTGGGTGCTTGCCGCAAGCTTCACCGCCACCGCGCTGTGGACCTTGGTGCCCGACAAGATGGACGATGACGAGAACCCGGCACGCCGCTTCGGCCCGTTCCTGACCACGCTGATCGCCTTCTTCCTGGCCGAGATCGGTGACAAGACCCAGGTCGCCACGGTGATGCTGGCTGCCCAGTATCCGCACCTGATCCTGGTCATCCTCGGGACCACCCTGGGCATGCTGATTGCCAACGTGCCGGTGGTGCTGGCGGGTAACTTCGCCGCAGAGAAACTGCCACTGACGCTGATCCGTCGCCTGGCGGCTACCGCGTTCTTCGTGCTGGCGATCGTGGCCGTGTACTCGGCGATGAAGACCAGCGGCTGGGTGGGATAAAAAAGTTGAAAGCAGGGGGCGCTTTGCGCCCTTTTCGCGACACAAGGCCGCTCCTACAGGTTATTGCATTCTCTTGTAGGAGCGGCCTTGTGTCGCGAAAGGCTGCAAAGCAGCCCCAGCGAGCTTACTTCTTGGCCGCTTCGTACAGCGGCATCACCTTCGGAATGGCTGCCTGCAACGAGGCAATCCGGCTGCTCGACGCCGGGTGAGTGCTCATGAACTCGGGCGGAGCGCCCTCCGAAGCCTTGCTCATCTTGTTCCACAAGGTGATCGCGGCATTCGGGTCGTAACCGGCACGCGCCGACAGCTCAAGGCCGATCAGGTCGGCCTCGTTCTCGTTGGCGCGGCTGTTGGGCAAGGTCATGGCGTAGTTCACCACGGTGTCGGCCATGGCCATGCTGTCCTGGCCAAGGCCAAACAATGCACCCGCGCCCTGGCGCGCCATCTCTACGCCATAGGCCTTGGACATCGCTTCGCGGCTGTGCTCGCGCAAGGCGTGGGCGATTTCGTGCCCGACCACAGCGGCAATTTCCGCATCGGTGAGCTTGAGCTGATCGATCAGCCCGGTGTACACGATGATCTTGCCGCCCGGCCCGCAGTTGGCATTGAGCTCGTCACTCTTGATGACGTTGACTTCCCAGTTCCATTGCGCGGCATCAGGGCGGAATTGCGGCGCCTGGGCGATCAGCCGGCTGGCGATGGCCTGCACGCGCTTGGCGTCGGCACTGGATTTGTCGAGCACGCCCTTGCTCGACGCCTCACCGAGGGTCTGCTGGTACGACTGGGCGTACATCTGGTTGACCTCATCGGTCGAAAGCATGCTGAACATGTACTGCTGACGCTGGACGCCGACAGCACCGCCACTGGTGGTATTCACCGCCTGGCAGCCGGCTAGCAGGATGCCAGCACTCAACAGGCTGACGACAAAAGACTTACGCATGAAAACACTCCCTTTTTACATGCGCCGTATCCTAGGCCGAGTCACCCGTACCCCGCCATAGCCGCAGGGAAGATTTTACCTAAGCCGGCGTAAGGCACTCCGGCGCGTCCAGTTTCGGGTCGTTGACGAAATTCGCCAGGGCCCGCTCACGCAGTGTCGCCGGCGGGCTGGCGAGCAGCTCATGCAGGCGCGCCAGCGGTGTGTCCGGGTCCAGCCAGGCAGCCTGGCCGGCCTCGTCGAGAATCAACGGCCGGCGCTGATTCATCGCGGCCTGGGTCACCACCGCGCAGCTCAGCCACACCTGGTCCTGCACCGGATAGGCTTCCCACACGGCGGCAAAATACAACGATGCGCCCTCCCCCGGCGTCAGCCAGTAAGGCCGTTTGCGCACCGAGCCGCGCCACTCGTAAAAACCGTTGGCCGGCATCAGGCAACGGCGCAGGCGAAACGCTTCGCGGAACATCGGCTGCTCGGTCAAGGTCTCGGCCCGGGCATGGGCGGGGGTGCGGGAAAGGTCGGTGAGCCAGGCCGGGGTCAGCCCCCAGCGCGCCTTGGCCAGTTGCTGCTGGCCATCAAGCTGGCGCTGGATCAGCACCGAGGCACCGGGCGCGATATTCCATTGGGCCGGCTGGCCGGCAGGGAAGCCCGGCAGACTGGCCAGCGCCTGGGGCCAGCGAAACAGGGCGTAACGTCCACACATGGGCGATTTCAGAACCTAGCAGATCAAGGTACCGGGATGACTCTCCGGCTCGTCGCCGGCAAGCGGCTGGGCACCATTGTACGCATCGATCAGTTGCCGTGCGTACTCGGCCTGCTCGTCGGGCACCGCAAGCCCGAGCAGGCCCTGCAACGGCAACTCACCGGCAGCGCCCATCAGGTCCCGACCGGCCAGGTGCACTTGAATGCCCTCGCTGGCGAGCATGCCCAGCAACATTTCGGCTTCCAGCAGGTTTTCCGGTTCGTAGATCCGCCGCATCAGTCGTTCTCACCGTAGACATCCATCATCCATTCGTCGCCATGAACCTGCAGCACAAAGCGAATAGGCTTGCAGCACACCTGGCAGTCCTCGATGTACTCCTGGTCCCCCCCGGACAGGTCCACTGTGGTTTCGACTTCCTCGCCACAATAAGGGCAATCGTAGAACGCTTGTTCGAGCATCGCGGCCTCCGGGGTGACTTGTGCGTATAATTGCCGGTCTGTTTACAGGGCTTGCGTGTGCCCGAGCCGTTTTTCGGGCCCCACCCCTTACCTTATTACCCTAGCCGTTTCCAACAAGAGAGCATGATGGGCGAATTCGATGCCATCCGACCGTACGACGACGCTGAGGTCCCTGCCGTTCTGGCACGCCTGCTCAGCGACCCGGCATTCCTCGATATCCTCACCCACTTCAAATTCCCGCGTACCGCTGGTGCCCTCGGCTGGTTGCTCAAGCCGCTGATCGCCCGGCGCCTGCGCAAGGAATTCGCCGGCGTCACCTGCGTGTCGACCCTGCAGGACAAAGTCGAGTACTACGTCGACCAGACCATCGAACGTGCCACCGACGGCGTCACCTATTCTGGCGTCGAACAGCTCAAGTCGGGCACGGCCTATCTGTTCCTGGCCAACCACCGCGACATCGTCATGGACCCGGCCTTCGTCAACTACGCGGTGTACCACGCCGGCCTGCCGACACCCCGCATCGCCATCGGCGACAACCTGCTGCAAAAGCCGTTTGTCAGCGACATGATGCGCCTGAACAAGAGCTTCATCGTGCACCGCTCGATCAGCGGCCGCCGCGAAAAGCTCGCCGCCTACCAGTTGCTCTCGGCCTACATCAACCACTCGATCCGCAATGACGGCACGTCGATCTGGATCGCCCAGGCCGAAGGCCGCGCCAAGGACGGTGACGACCGTACCGATTCGGCGATCCTCAAGATGTTCCACATGAGCCGCAAGGACGAGCCGTTCGGCGCGGTGATCCAGAGCCTGAACCTGATCCCGGTGTCGATCAGCTACGAATACGACCCGTGCGACCAGGCCAAGGCCCGCGAGCTGTACATCCGCGCCACCACCGGCACCTACAAGAAGGCGCCGGGCGAGGACGACAACAGCATCGCCAAGGGCATCACCGGCTACAAGGGCCGGGTGCACATCAACTTCGCGCCACCGGTAACCGAGTACTACGAGGACACCAAGCAGCTGGCACAGGAAACCGACCGGCAGATCCTCGGCGGCTACCGCCTGTTCCCGGTGCATTACCTGGCCTATGCGATGTGGAGCGAGAAGGACGAGGCACTGCAGGTGCCTAGTGCCGAGAAGGTGTTCCCGGCCGAAGAACTGGCCAAGGCCAGGGAAGAATGGCAGCGCCGCCTGGACGCTTGCCCCGAGGAGCAGCGGCCGTATCTGGTGTTGCAGTATGCGACGCCGGTACGCAACCAGTACCAGGTCAAGCAGCAGGCGCCTGTCGCCTGATCAAGTTTGGGGCTGCTTTGCAGCCCTTTCGCGACACAAGGCCGCTCCTACAGAGGGCCGCGATCCGCTTGTAGGAGCGGCCTTGTGTCGCGAAAGGGCCGCAAAGCGGCCCCAGGCATTTCAGATCCAGGTGCTGAACCAGGACAGCAGCAGTGCCATGGCCAGGCACGAAAAACCGAGGATGTAGTAGTAGCGCGGCACGCGCTGGTCGAAGGTATCCACCACCCCTTCATCCACCGCCAGACTCTCGCGGGTGATCACCTCACGCCGCCGCGCATTCTGCAGCAGCAGCCCGCCAGGGCAGGTCAACAACAGCGCCAGCAGATTGATCAGCTTGGTCGGGTGGGCGGAAAGAAACCCCCAGAGCACTTGCAAGGACATCACGCAACCTCGGTCATAGCCACAGCGAAGCCCGGCATTCTACCGAAGTGCGACCAGCCCGCCCGGTCTTGGCGACAAAGTGTCACTTAATTTCATCTGTCACGTTCTCGTCATCAGGGCAGGCCACTCTATCGGCCTTTTCCCGAACCGGAGCTTGTTGATGCTGCACGCCGAAAACCAGGACCGCCTCTATCTCGTGGCTCAAAGTGATGAGCAACAGGCGTTGATCGATGGTTTTGCCATCAACGTCCAGGACCGCCAGTGGCTGGTCTACTGTGCGCTGGGTGGGCATGTACACGATGATTTGCCCGAGGTGGATGCCAGCACCGGTGTGAGCTTGCTGGATTTCCACATAGAAGCCGCCTAGTTCGGTACCGACAACAAAAAACCCGCTACCTGGCACTCAGGTAGCGGGTTTTTCATTGCAGCTGAAGGCTTATTCGCCCAGCACCTGACCGATGGTCGGGTCCTTGAACAGGCGGGTCAGCGCATCACTCAGTACATCACTCACCAGGGTGGTGTTGGTTTCCTGGTTCGGCGCCATGCCGAAGCGCTGGTCCAGCGAAGCACCATAGCGGCCGCTGTAACGGCGGTTGGCATTCGCCACATCGGCACGGAAGGTGGCGCCGATGGTGGCTTCGGTCACGTACAGGTTGTCCTTCGGCGACTGGTACTTCAGCTCGGCCAGGGTCACGGTCAGTTGCGGTGCGTTGTAGGCGTTCGGCGTCGGGGTGAAGCCGAGCAGGCGCACGGCGGCTTCGGCCTGGGCCTGCAGCTTGGGCACGACATCATTGCCACTGACGCTGATGGTGCTGGTCTCGGGGTACATGCCACCGCGGGTGCCCAGGGACTGCGAAGCCCGCCCATCGACCACCTTGACCACCACCGGCTGGCCGTGGCCGACCGGAGCGAGCTGAGCCTTGAGCGTGGGTTGCGGGCTGAGTTGTTGCGGGCTGTGGGCACAACCGACCAGGCTGAGGCTGGCCACGGCGATCAAACCGAACAACAGACGTTGCAACATGCGCGTTTCTCCAGAAAATACGGCAAAGGCCCACAGTATACCCAGCCAGGCGCAAACCAGTCATCGGTCCAGCCCGCTTGTCACAATCGTTTCATGGCCACGCCCTTATCCTTGCGCCAAGCCCAAACGCACAGGACGCACCGCCATGGCTTCGCTCTGGACACTGCTCTGCCAACGCCCGCGCCACAATGCCTATGCCCGCCTCGACGCCGACGGCAAATGCCTGGCTTTCAAGCAGTGCAGCCAGGCACCATGCGGTAGCGGATGGGTGCGTATCAGTGAAATCCAGCTCGCCTGGCTGGGCCGCGAGCTGCCCGCCGAAGCCCGGGTTTGCGCCCCTGCAAGCCGCCGCTGGCATCAGCGCATCCTCGCGGCCTGACAAACGCTGCAATAAAAACCACGAATAACGACCTTTCTGCCCGCGACATCGTTATAATCTCCCCCCGATTATAAGGACGTCTCCTGATCGGGCCCCGCATCCGCCGCTTGACCCCGGCACCTTCACCCGCTTCGCCCACAGAGAGCCTTCCACTCAGGTCTTGCATCGGCTGTCGTGCCTGCTTTTCCGGCCCTTCGCACTGCATGAACCTGTGGGTTGCCATCGCGCAGTCCCCTTTTGAGGTTCACGTCTCCAAAAGAGCGTGAAAAAACGGTTTTTCACAACTTCACGAGAGTGTGGCGAGCAAATGAACAGTCTGGCATGTGCAAAAGCGGCAGATGTGTCCCGAACAGCCCTGAACAGACGGCAAAAGCGCTCATCCCGGATGAGTGTCTGAAGTCGTTCCATAACGCACGCACGACACCTTGACCATAAGTCGAATTGCCGCACCTGTGGCAAACGGCGTTCAATACCCGAACCCGAAGACTGATTGGCGGTGTCCGCGGAAGTTGCAAGAACTGCGAAGAGTCGGACATGGCGATCCTGGCAACCCCAGTGGTCCTATGCTGTCAATTAGGTAGCTGTAGATTGTGGAGACGCGTTAAATGGCGCAGAACGAATCGGTTGATGTGGTACTGGTAGGCGCGGGCATCATGAGTGCCACCCTGGCCGTACTGCTCAAGGAGCTTGACCCGACCCTGAAGCTTGAGGTCGTCGAGGCAATGGACTCCGGAGCCGCGGAAAGCTCCAACCCCTGGAACAACGCAGGTACCGGCCACGCCGGCCTGTGCGAGCTGAACTACACGCCCCAGGCCGCCGATGGCAGCATCGACATCAAGAAGGCCGTGCACATCAACACCCAGTTCGAGGTCTCGCGCCAGTTCTGGGCTTACCTGAGCAAGAAGAGCACCTTCGGCTCGGCACGTGCGTTCATCAACCCGGTCCCGCACCTGAGCTACGTCGAAGGTGACAAGGGCGTGTCCTTCCTCAAGAAGCGCTTCGAGCTGCTCAAGCAGCACCACGCCTTCGCCGAGATGGAATACACCGAAGACAAGGCCGTGATGAACGAGTGGATGCCGCTGATGATGCCAGGCCGCCCGGCCGACCAGCACATCGCTGCAACCCGCGTGGCCAAAGGCACCGACGTCAACTTCGGCGCTCTGACCAACAAGCTGCTCAAAGTACTGGGCGACAGCGCCGACGCGCAGGTCAAGTACAGCAAGAAAGTCGTCGGCCTGCGCCGTAAAGGCAGCGGCTGGACCGTGAGCATCAAGGACGTCAACAGCGGCGGTGCCCGCGAAGTCGACGCCCGCTTCGTCTTCCTCGGCGCTGGCGGCGCGGCCCTGCCGCTGCTGCAACTGTCCGGCATCCCGGAAAGCAAAGGCTTTGGCGGCTTCCCGGTCAGCGGCCAGTGGCTGCGTTGCGACAACCCGGAAATCGTCAAGCAGCACCAGGCCAAGGTGTACAGCCAGGCTGCCGTCGGCGCACCGCCGATGTCGGTGCCGCACCTGGATACCCGCGTGGTGGACGGCAAGACTTCGCTGCTGTTCGGCCCCTACGCCGGCTTTACCACCAAGTTCCTCAAGCACGGCTCGCTGATGGACCTGCCGCTGTCGGTACGCATGGGCAACATTGGCCCGATGCTGGCTGTGGCCCGCGACAACATGGACCTGACCAAGTACCTGGTCAGCGAAGTGATGCAGTCTATGGAGCAGCGCCTGGAATCGCTGCGCCGCTTCTACCCACAAGCCAAAGCCGAAGACTGGCGCCTGGAAGTGGCCGGCCAGCGCGTGCAGATCATCAAGAAGGACCCGAAGAAAGGCGGCATCCTGCAGTTCGGTACCGAGCTGGTCTCGGCACAGGACGGCAGCCTGGCTGCACTGCTCGGCGCTTCGCCGGGTGCTTCGGTGACCGTGTCGATCATGCTTGAACTGATCGAGCGCTGCTTCCCCGAGCAGGCCAAAGGTGCCTGGGCTGCCAAGCTCAAGGAAATCTTCCCGGCCCGCGAGAAGGCCCTGGCCGCCGATGCAGCACTGTACCGCAAGATCAGTGCCGACAACGATGCGGCGCTGGAACTGGTGGAAGACAGCCCGGCCAAGCATTACGCCTAAGCCGGCCTGAAACGAAAAAACGCCCCTCGGGGCGTTTTTTTGTGTCTGAAATCTCTATCAGCCTGTGCCGGCCCTTTCGCGGGTAAACCCGCCCCTACAGAGACTGCGCTGCTCTCGAGGGCGGCGCAATTCCTGTGGGAGCGGGTTCATCGAAGCATCGAACCGCCGCGAAGAGGCCGGGACAAGCCTGCAGATCAGCCGCGGGCCTTGGCGATGATCTCGACGTATTCCGGAGCGTTGCGCTGGTCGGCGATCACTTCAACGAAAGTCTTGCCGTGCTCGTCCTTGCCATCCAGGTCCAGGCCAGCTTCGACGAAGAAGCCCACGAAGCGCTCGAAGTCATCGACACGCAGGCCGCGGTAGCCTTTGATCAGCTTGTGATGCGAAGGCGAGGTCACGCCATCGGCCGGCTCAAACTGTAGGAACGACTTGATGTAGTCGTCGCTGATTTCGTCACCAATCACCTGCTTCTTGTCTTTGCGCATTGCCGGCTCCAACTGACCATCATGGAATTTCGAAGGCCGGCAGTGTACCCCCCACAGGCGGCACGCCTCAACGCGAACGTACGGTACCGGTATGCAGGTCGGCCCAGATGTGGCCGTTGGCGTAGGTCAGGAACTGCACATAGACCGTCTCGTTACGCAGCAGGTCCATGATCACCCGATAATCGCTGACCGGGTAGTTCAGGTTCAAGGTTCGGGTCTTGTCGTCGTACACCGGCTTCTTCAGGCTTTTGCCAGCCTCACCGTCGAAGTTGAGCAGCACCTGGCCGATTGTCGCGCCCTTGCTCAGCGGCTTGCCTTTCAGGCGCATCTGCAGCGAAGCGGTGATCGGGATCGGCTGCTGGTCAGACTGGCGCTGGGCCCCTACCACCACCGAGTAGTCGGTCACTTGCAGCAGTTGCTGGCCTGTCGGTGCTTCCTGGCGCAGGGACTGGTCATCGGGGGGGAGGAACTGGCTGTGCAGCGGTGCGGCGGCGAGGGGCAAGCTCACCGCCAGCAGCAGGGGAAGAATCGCACGCATGTGTGGCTCCTTGGCATGAAGGAGCACTCTAGCATGCAGGCAACAGCAGATCTCAAGCGAACTGCGCGAGCATCCAGGCCTGGTATTCAGCCACGCCGGCCTCACCCTCACGCGGCGCCCAAGGCGCATGTTCACCCTCGACCAACTGGCGGTATGGGCCGGCCTTGCACTCGAACATGACGGTGTTGGCTTCGAGTGCCACCAGGCCATGGTAGACGCCGGGCGGCAGGTCCACACCCATGCACTCGCCTCCGGCTTCAAGGACGCGCGTGCTGACCAGCGCGCCATGCTCATCGAACAGCAGCAGGCCGATGCGGCCTTTGAGTGCCAACAAGGTTTCGGCCTTGTCGTCACTCAGGTGCCGGTGCGGGGCGATGTAGGTCGATGGCTGCAGGCCGATCGCCAGACGGTGGCAAGGGTCTTCCATCTCATGGAAGTTGTGATGGTGCCGCAGACGTGGAGCATCGGCGGCTTTTTGCGCCAGCCCGGTAAACAATGCTTGATCGATAAATGCAGGCTGACTCATGGTTACTGTCCTTACAGTCCCTTGACCGCGAAAATGCCGTTAGCGTTACGCCAGTAGCCTTTATAGTCCATTCCGTAACCGAATATATAGCGATCGATGCATGGCAGGCCGGCATAGCTGGCCTTCAGGCCCGGGCTGGCCTTGCGGTCGTGGTCTTTGTCGATCAGTACGGCGGTGTGTACCGCGCGCGCACCGGCATGCTTGCAGAACTCGATGATGGCGCTGAGGGTGTGGCCCTCGTCGAGGATGTCATCGACGATCAGCACGTCACGGTCGATGAACGACACTTCCGGCTTGGCCTTCCAGAACAACTCGCCACCACTGGTCTGGTTGCGGTAACGGGTGGCATGGATGTACGAGACCTCCAGCGGGAACTGCAGGTGGGTCAGCAGTTTGCCGGCGAAGATCAGGCCGCCGTTCATCACGCAGAACACCACTGGGTTGGTGTCGTGCAGGTCCTTGCAGATCTGCTCGCCGACCTTGGCGATGGCCGCTTCGACTTCAGCTTCGTTGTAAAGGCAGTCTGCCTCGCGCATGACTTGACGGATGTGCTCGAGATCAGCGGACATGGCGCTCTCCAGGGGGGGCATTTTGGAAAAGCGGGCAAAGGTACGCATCCGCTCGTCACAGATCAAGCATTTATGGACTAACGTGCAAAAGGACTACACGACAGCAAAGGCTGAATAGATTAATCTAGCGCGGTTTTTTTGCCCGCCTTTCGGAGCCCCCCATGCCTACTCGTGAGATCCGCCATCCGCTGATCCGCCACAAGCTCGGCCTCATGCGCCGTGCCGATATCAGCACCAAGAATTTTCGCGAACTCGCCCAGGAAGTCGGCGCGCTACTGACCTACGAAGCCACCCAGGACCTGCCCCTCGAAACCTACGAGATCGACGGCTGGTGCGGCAAGGTGCAAGTTGAAAAAATCGCCGGCAAGAAGATCACCGTGGTACCGATCCTGCGCGCCGGCATCGGCATGCTCGATGGCGTGCTCAGCCTGATCCCGGGCGCCAAGGTCAGCGCCGTCGGCGTTGCCCGCAACGAGGAAACCCTCGAAGCGCACACCTACCTGGAAAAGCTCGCGCCGGACATCAACCAGCGCCTGGCCCTGATCATCGACCCGATGCTCGCCACCGGCGGCTCGATGGTCGCCACCATCGACCTGCTGAAGAAGGCCGGCTGCAAGGAGATCCGCGCCATGGTGCTGGTCGCCGCGCCAGAAGGCATCACCGTGGTGGAAAAAGCCCACCCGGACGTGCAGATCTACACCGCCTCGATCGACCAGCGCCTGAACGAGCATGGTTACATCGTCCCAGGCCTGGGCGATGCCGGTGACAAGATCTTCGGCACCAAGCAGAAGGACGCCTGACCATGCAGGACGGCTTCAACGACCCGCTCTGGCGCCAGGTCGTCTCGGGCGCGCAGATGCTCTTCGTGGCATTCGGCGCGCTGGTGCTGATGCCGCTGATCACCGGCCTCGACCCGAACGTGGCGCTGTTCACCGCCGGTATCGGCACCCTGCTGTTCCAGCTGGTCACCGGCCGTCAGGTACCGGTATTCCTGGCTTCGAGCTTTGCATTCATCACCCCGATCATCCTTGCCAAGGGCCAGTTCGGCCTGGCCGAGACCATGGGCGGCGTGATGGCCGCAGGTTTCGTGTACACCTTCATGGGCTTGATGGTGAAGATCAAGGGCACCGGCTTCATCGACCGCATGCTGCCACCCGTGGTGATCGGCCCGGTGATCATTTCCATCGGCCTGGCCATGGCCCCGATCGCAGCCAACATGGCGATGGGCAAGGCCGGTGACGGCAGCGTGCTGCTGCCGTACAAGACGGCGATGCTGATCTCCATGCCAGCGCTGCTGACCACGCTGATCGTCGCCGTGTTCGGCAAGGGCATCTTCCGCCTGGTACCGATCATTGCCGGCGTGCTGGTGGGCTTTGCCCTGTCGTTCGCCTTTGGCGTGGTCGACACCGCCAAGATCGCCGCCGCACCGTGGCTGGAAATCCCCAACTTTACCGCACCGGCCTTCAACTGGCAGGCCATCCTGTTCATCGTTCCGGTCGCCCTGGCGCCGGCGATCGAGCACATTGGCGGGGTAATTGCAGTCGGCAGCGTGACCGGCCGCGACTACCTGAAGAAGCCCGGCCTGCACCGCACCCTGCTGGGTGACGGCTTGGCCACCACCGCAGCTGGCCTGTTCGGTGGCCCGCCCAACACCACCTACGCCGAAGTGACCGGCGCGGTGATGCTGACCAAGAACTACAATCCGAAGATCATGACCTGGGCGGCGGTGTTCGCCATCACCCTGGCCTTTATCGGCAAGTTCGGCGCGCTGCTGCAGAGCATTCCGGTACCGGTGATGGGAGGCATTCTGTGCCTGCTGTTCGGTTCGATCGCGGCGGTGGGCATGAATACCATGATCCGCCACAAGGTCGACCTGGCCGAAGCGCGCAACCTGGTGATCGTTTCTGTCACCCTGGTGTTTGGTATCGGCGGCGTGTTGGTCGGCAGTGGCGACGGCCCGGACGACTGGGGCCTGAAGGGTATTGCCCTGTGCGCCATCGTGGCGATCGCGCTGAACCTGATCCTGCCAGGCAATGATGCCTGGAAGCACAAGAAGCTGGATGATCAGCAGCCCTGACCCGGCATTGGCCTGATCAGGCCTCTTCGCGGGCAAGCCCGCTCCCACAGGTCTCCACACAGCCCCAGGGCATGTGACCTATCTGTGGGAGCGGGTTTACCCGCGAATAGGCCGATACTGATCAACTAAGAATCAGACCTTCTCGCACATCCCCGCCAACACCTTCACCCACTCCGGGTTGTCATTCAGGCACGGCACCAGCACCAACTCCTTGCCGCCCGCCTCGACAAACTGCTCGCTGCCACGCATACCAATCTCTTCCAGCGTCTCGATGCAATCGGCAACGAACGCCGGGCACATCACCAGCAGCTTCTTCACGCCGGCCTTGGCCAGCTCATCCAGGCGCGTCTCGGTGTAAGGCTCGATCCATTTGGCCCGCCCCAACCGCGACTGGAACGACACCGACCATTTGCCATCGGGGATGCCCATCTTCGTCGCAAAGGCCTTGGCCGTCGCCAGACACTGCCCGCGGTAGCACACCGCTCGCATCTCGGCGCTGGCGTCCTTGCAGCAGTCTGCCGCCTGGAAATCATGCTTGCCGGTGGGGTCGAGCTTCTTCAGATGGCGCTCTGGCAAGCCATGGAAGCTCAGTAGCAGGTGGTCGTAATCCTGCTGCAGATACGGCCTGGCGCTGGCCACCAGGGCTTCGATGTACGCCGGGTGGTCATAGAACGGTTGTAGCACCCGTAACTGCAGCGGCAAGTGGCGTTCGGCAACGGTCTGCTGCGCCAGCGCCACCACCGTGGTCACCGTGCTGTCGGCGAACTGTGGATAAAGCGGCGCCAGGGTCACCTTGCGCACACCTTGTGCCGCCAGGCGCGCCAGCACCTCGGGCAGCGCCGGCTCACCGTAGCGCATGGCAACTTCCACCGGCCCGTGCGGCCAGTGCTCGACCATCGCCGCCTGCAGGCGGCGGGTCAGCACTACCAGCGGCGAGCCTTCATCCCACCAGATCGAGGCATAGGCATGTGCCGACTGCTCCGGGCGCTTGACCAGGATCAGCGACACCAGCAGCCGCCGCACCGGCCAGGGCAGGTCGATCACGTAGGGGTCCATGAGGAACTGGTTGAGGTAGCGGCGCACATCGGCCACCGAGGTGGAGGCCGGGGAACCCAGGTTGACCAGCAGCAGAGCGTGATCGGTCATGCAGCGTCCTATGTCAGAGGCGGCTGGACAAATTGCCCAGCGCCGATTGCAAATCGTTGAAGCGGAAGGTGAAGCCTGCCGCCAGCAAACGCACCGGGCGTGCCCGCTGGCCACCAAGCAGCAAGGTCGACAGCTCGCCCAGGCCAGCCTTGAGCAGCAAGCCAGGCATCGGCATGAACGCTGGCCGATGCAGCGTACGCCCCAGCGCCTTGGCGAAATCGCGGTTGCGTACCGGTTCTGGCGCGCAGGCATTATAAGGACCGCTGGCATCCTTGTGCTGCAAGAGAAAATCAATCAGGGCGATCTGGTCGTCAATATGCACCCACGGCATCCACTGTCGGCCATCACCCAACGGCCCGCCAAGCCCCAGCTTGAACGGCAGGCGCAGGCGCGACAAAAAGCCGCCGTCACTGGCCAGCACCAGCCCGGTGCGCACCAGCACCACGCGAATGCCAAGCTGCTGCGCACGCTGGGCGGTTTCTTCCCAGGCGATGCACAACTGGCTGGCGAAGTCTTCGCGAACCGGCGGCGAGGCTTCGGTCAGTTCCCGCTCGCCGCCGTCGCCATACCAGCCCACGGCGGAACCAGAAATCAGCACCTCGGGGCGCTGTTCACGGCTGCTCAGCCAGGCCAGCAATTGTTCGGTAAGGGTGATGCGACTGGCCCATAGCAGGTTGCGCCGCGAACCCGACCAGGGCCGATCAGCGATCGGCGCACCGGCCAGATTGACCACTGCATCCACCTGCTCCTCGGCGCCCAGATCCTCCAGCCGGCCTATGCCACGCACCCCGCTGCCACACAATCTTGGCACTTGTTCAGGGCGCCGGCTCCACACGGTGAGGCGATGGCCCTTGCCGAGCCAGTACTGGCAAAGGTGCTGGCCGATCAACCCGGTACCACCTGTCAGCAATATATGCATGGCTGTGTCCTCGCAGCGTGCGGCCATGGTCTATTTTTAAGAACAAGGCACTTTTCCAGACCAATCGCTCTCGGATAAACATAGGCCAACATGGCTATGAAGCGGAATAACCTTATACAAAGTTTGTGCATTGTACAGGTTTGCCAGACAGCGTAGTCTGCCTACAGCAAGGTTCGAAGAGGCCATCATGACAGTACCTATTGCCATCATCGGTGCCGGTATCGCCGGCCTTTCCGCCGCCCAGGCCCTGCAAAAGGCCGGGCAGTCCGTTCACTTGTTCGACAAAGGCCACGGCAGTGGCGGGCGCATGGCCAGCAAGCGCAGCGAAGCCGGCGCACTCGACCTTGGCGCGCAGTATTTCACTGCCCGCGACCGGCGCTTCGTCGAGCAGGTGCAGCAGTGGGTCGCCGCCGGCTGGGCCGAGCAGTGGAAGCCGCAGCTGTACAACTACCGCGATGGCGAACTCACCCCCTCCCCCGATGAACAAACCCGCTGGGTCGGCGTGCCGCGCATGAGCGCCATCACCCGCGGCCTGCTCAAGGACGTCACGGTGAACTTTGGCTGCCGTATCGCCGAAGTGTTCCGTGGCAAGCAGTTCTGGCACCTGCAGGATACTGAAGGCTGCAGCCATGGCCCGTTCAGCCGCGTGGTGATCGCCGTGCCTGCGCCCCAAGCCACCCAGTTGCTGACGGCCACACCCAAACTCGCAGCAGTGGCGGCCGGTGTGCAGATGGAGCCGACCTGGGCTGTTGCCCTGGCATTCGAAACAGCGTTGGAGACCCCGATGCAAGGCTGCTTCGTGCAGGACAGCGCCCTCGACTGGCTGGCCCGCAACCGCAGCAAACCCGGCCGCGAAGAGCACCTGGACACTTGGGTGCTGCATGCCACGTCCGACTGGAGCAGGCAGCACATCGACCTGCCCAAGGAAGAGGTGATCGAGCAACTGTGGGGAGAATTCGCCGAACTGGTCGGCTGCGTCGTACCGGCTCCGAACTTCGCCCTGGCCCATCGCTGGCTCTATGCGCGACCAACCAGCAATCACGAGTGGGGCGCCCTTGCCGATGCCGACCAGGGCCTGTATGCCTGCGGCGACTGGTGCCTTTCAGGCCGCGTCGAAGGCGCCTGGCTCAGCGGCCAGGAAGCCGCGCGACGGCTGCTGGAACATCTCGAATAACATCGCTCGGCAAAGCTATACAGAAAATACTAGTTGCATAAGTTTCTGGCTGTGCTGGAATAAACTTGTACGCGCTTTCTTCCATGTACAAGTTTTCCGGAGACAGCCATGCACGAACCCGCCCCCGCACATAAGCCCCGTATCGCTATCAGCGCCTGCCTGACCGGCCATAGTGTGCGCTACAACGGCGGGCACAAAGCTTCCGATCTGTGCCGTGAGCAGCTGCAAGCGCATTTCGAATGGCTGCCAGTGTGCCCCGAGGTCGCCATTGGCCTGGGCGTGCCCCGCGAGCCCATTCGCCTGGTCGGTGACCCCGAGCGGCCAACCGTGGTTGGCACGCGCAACCCGGGCACGGACCTGACCGGCCCCCTGCGCAACTATGCCGAACAGATGGCCGATGAACTCGATGACATCTGTGGCTACATCTTCATGCAGAAGTCCCCCTCCTGCGGGCTGGAACGGGTCAAGGTCTATCAGGACAACGGCCACCCTGCGCCGCAAGGCGGTACGGGGGCGTATGCCGCAGCCTTCTGCGCCCGTCGCCCGGACCTGCCGGTGGAGGAGGAAGGTCGCCTGCACGACCCGGTGCTGCGCGAAAACTTCATCAGCCGCGTCTATGCGTACGCCGACTGGCAGCAGTTGCTGGCACAAGGTTTGAGCCGAGGCGCGCTGGTACGCTTCCATTCACGCTACAAGTACCTGCTGATGGCGAACAATCCCCAAGCCTATCGCCAACTCGGTCGCTTGCTGGGCAGCATGAGCCGCGAAGATGACCCCGAACAGATCGGGCCACGCTATTTCAGCCAGCTGATGCAGGCCCTGCGCCGCTGCGCCAGCCGGGGCACCCACGGCAATGTGCTGCAGCACCTGAGCGGCTACTTCAAAGACTCGCTGACACAGCAGGACAAGGCCGAACTGCAGCACATCATCGGCCAGTACCAGCAAGGCGAGGTACCGTTGGTGGTGCCGCTGACCTTGCTCAAGCATCACCTGCGCAAGCATCCGGATCCCTACCTGCAGCAACAGACCTACCTGCAACCGCACCCTGACAGCCTGGGCCTGCGCAATGCTGTCTGAAGCACTCCTGCCGATCGGCGAACTGGCCCGGCGCACTGGCGTGAACCCAGTCACCCTGCGCGCCTGGGAGCGCCGCTATGGCCTGCTCAAGCCGCAACGCACCGCCAAAGGCCACCGCTTGTATGGGCAAGACCAGCTCGAGCGTGTGCAGGCGATTCTCGCCTGGCTTGAACGCGGCGCTTCAGTCGGCCAGGTTCGCGAACTGCTCGACCAGCCGCCAGAGCGGGCACCGATGGGCGACTGGCAACCGCGTCAACAGCAGCTGATAGAGGCCATCGCCAACCTTTCCCAGCGCGCCCTCGACCAGCAGCTTAACCAGGTCATGGCCTTGTACCCCGCCGTCACCTTGTGTGAACAACTGCTGCTGCCCTTGCTGCAATCCCTCGCCGCGCGCTGGCGCAACCACTTCAACGCACGCCTTGAGCAAGTGTTTTTCCACACCTGGCTGCGCAGCAAGCTCGGGGCCAGGGTGTATCACGACAATCAATCGTTACAAGGGCCGGCCGTGCTGCTGTGCGAAGACAGTGAGCGCCCGTTCGACCCAAGCCTGTGGCTGTGCGCCTGGCTGCTGAGCAGCAACGGCATCCCAGTCGAGGTTTTTGAGCAACCGGTGGCCAGCGCGCAGCTGCAACGTGCCGTGACCGCCCTGCAACCGCGGGCCGTGCTGCTGCACCTTGGCCCACGTATCGATGCCAGTGCCTTGCAGCGTACCTTGCAGGGTATTACCGGGACCAAGCTGCTGGGCGGCGCCACCATCGCCCTGCACCAGGCGCAGCTGCACGCTTTCGACCTATCCGACCTTTTCCTGTTCGATACCCCGCAGGCGGCATTGCGTGTGCTGCAAGGCAATGACCGCCGGCCTGTATAGACGAGTGCCCCATGCAACTGATCTGGCTGCGCAGCGACCTGCGCATCGATGACAACTCCGCCCTCAGCGTCGCCTGCGAACGCGGCCCGACTGTGGCCTTGTGGCTGGCCAGCCCCGGCCAATGGCAGGCCCACGACGACGCCGCCTGCAAGGTCGATTTCTGGTTACGCAACCTGCGCCAGCTGCGCCAGTCGCTGGACACGCTGAACATCCCGCTGCTGGTGCGCAAGATCGATACCTGGGACCAGGCACCGGCCACCCTGCTCGAAGTCTGCCGCCAGCACAACATCGACGCGGTGCACTGGAACGACGAATACGGTATCAACGAAGAGCGTCGCGATGCCGCCACGCGCAAGCTGCTGGAAGACTCCGGTGTCCGCGCCCACAGCTACCTTGACCAGTTGTTCTTCCGCCCGGGCACCATCTTGACCCGCAGCGGCGACTACTTCCAGGTTTTCAGCCAGTTCAAGAGAGTCTGCCTTGAACACCTGCACCGCAGCCTGCCATCACTGGCCCGGCGCGTGAAGCCCCAGCAGCCACTGGATATCACCAGCGACCCGATCCCGCAGCATATCGATGGCTTCGACAAGCCTGCCCGCGCCCTGAGCGATCACTGGCCGGCCGGTGAAAACGAAGCACAGGTGCGGCTGGGCCGTTTTCTCGATGAAACGGTCGAGGACTACGAGCACCTGCGCGACCTCCCGGCCAAGCCCGGCACCAGCCAGCTGTCTGCCTACCTGGCCGCAGGCGTGATCTCGCCCCGGCAATGCCTGCATGCTGCCCTCGCCAGCAACCGCGGTGAGTTCGACAGCGGCAGCAGCGGCATTCAGACGTGGATCAACGAACTGCTGTGGCGTGAATTCTACAAACACATCCTGACGGGTTATCCACAGGTCTCGCGGCATCGCGCCTTTCGCGTGCAGACCGAAGCCCTGCCGTGGCGCAACGCGCCAGACGACCTCAAGGCCTGGCAAGAGGGCCGCACCGGCTTCCCTATCATCGACGCGGCCATGCGCCAGTTGTTGCATACCGGCTGGATGCACAACCGTCTGCGCATGATCGTTGCCATGTTCCTGAGCAAGAACCTGCTGATCGACTGGCGCCTGGGCGAGCGCCATTTCATGCGCCATCTGATAGACGGTGACCTGGCCGCCAACAATGGCGGCTGGCAGTGGAGTGCCTCGACCGGCACCGATGCAGTGCCCTATTTCCGTATCTTCAACCCGATTTCGCAGTCGCAGCGTTTCGACCCCGAGGGCCGGTTCATTCGCCACTGGCTGCCGGAGATACGGGATCTGGATGAAAAATCTATCCATCAACCGTTAAAAAACACGGATCTTTTTGCTGATAATCAGTATCACAGTCCAATAGTCGATCTCACCAGTAGTCGCCAACGTGCGCTGGAGGCTTTCAAAAGCCTTCCACGCCGACAGGCTTAGAGGGCAGTAGCTTGAATCACTCGCGTAGTTTCTGGGTTACGGGGGCCAGCAATGGACTGGGTCTGGCCCTGGTGGAGCGCTTGCTCAATCAAGGACATCGGGTTGCAGCAAGTGGCAGGGAAAGCGAGGCGTTTGAAGCATTGGCAGTGCGCCATGGTAGTCGGCTGTTGAGCCTGCCTTGGCAATTGAATGAAAAAGGAAAAGCCACCAGCGCGGCAGAGCAGATATGCCATGCCTGGTGCTCGCTGGACGTGTTGATCATCAACGCCGGGACCAGTGACTACCTGGCCGATGGTGTCGCGGACAGCGAGTTGTTCGAGGCCATCGTCCATGGCAACCAACTGGCCGCCGAGCACTGCCTGGCCAATGCTCAACCGTTGCTGGCGCAGGGGCATGAGCCGCAGGTCATGGCGATCCTCAACCGTTATTCGGCCTTACAGCTTTACTCACCGACGCACGTGTCCGCAGGTTGGAACACTGTGCCGCAGTGGTTGCGCGAGCAGCGCAAGGTACTGAAAGACCAGGGGATTGACCTGACCGTGGTGGCGCCGCACTCGCTGAAGACGCCGGTGACTTCCGTACATGCCGTTCCCGATGCCTGGACGCCGCAAAGCGCGGCAGATGAACTGCTGGAGCGACTGGCGTTGCGCGAACCAGAGTTGGTGCTGGAGGTGCTGGATATCAGCAGTTTGTGGCCCCTGCCGCGCTAAATGACAGTCGGGCCATGCCCTTTGACAGGGCATGGCCTGGATATTCAGAGCGCCATGCGGTAATGCAGGCTGTAGCTCTCGACACCATCGTTGGGTTCTTTGATGCCTGCATTGGAGTAGTGGATCGCTCTCACGCCGATTTCATGCCCCCCGGCAAAACGCAAGCCGAAACCAATCCGGTCCTCGAACTGGAACGATGAGCCCAGCTCATTGCTTTCAAGTTCGGTACTGGAAAATGCCGCCACGCCAATGCCCGCCTCGATATACGGTTTCACCGACTGGCCGGAAAATTCATAGACGAACACGGGTGCAAAAGACAGGCTGTGATTGCTCGCTGTCTCGTCGCCATCCCAGTAGGTATAGGCCCCGTCCCAGTATCCGGTCAGCCGGCCAACACTACTCTGCCACCAGCTCGAGTCCCAGTTCGACTGAAGCCCCAGCCGATAGACCATGGTGGAGTCGCCGGTCTGGCCTACCGAAAAAGAAACATCGGCCGCTTGCGCAGCCATCACTTGCCCCAGAGTAACTGCGGCAGCCGCCGCCAAACCGAGCAGTTTCTTCATGAGAAACATCCTTCTTTCCATACTGTTGTTAGTACTCGCGTGCCATCAGGCATGCGGTAGAAATCGGCAGCAGCATGATAGTTCAGCTTCTATTCACGTTTTTTTCACAACGCGAAACGCTGCACACTGTCAGAGCTTTGCCACAGCACAGGCAGGATTTGCTTCAACGCCAGCGGGTCGCCGCTGCTCCAGAAGCTTGCTTCGCGAGCCGGCCCGTCGGCCAGCAGCTCGCGCGCAGCCAGCAGGCGTTGCAACTGGCGCGCCACGGCTGCACCGGTATCGATGATGGCCACCTCGGCGGGCACCATCTCGGCCAGCAGTGGGCGCAGGAAGGGGTAATGGGTGCAGCCGAGGATCAGCGTGTCGCAGCCGGCGGCCAGCAGCGGCTGCACATAACCCAGCAGTAACTGGCGCAACTGCGGGCTCCCAAGGTCACCGGTTTCGATCAGCTCGACCAGCCCCGGGCAGGGCTGGGTGACCACTTGCACATCATTGGCGAAGCGGTCGAGCAAGGCGGCAAACTTGGCGCTTTGCAAGGTGCCTGTGGTGGCCAGCACACCGACCACACCCGAGCGGGTGGCAGCAGCAGCAGGCTTGACAGCCGGTTCCATGCCAACCAGTGGCCAGTCGGGGTACAACTCGCGCAGGTCGGCGACTGCAGCCACGGTCGCGGTGTTGCAGGCCAGGACCATCGCCTTGGCACCTTGCTGCTTGAAGAATTGCGCGATGCGCCGGCAGCGCTGGCGGATGTAGTCCGGGGACTTCTCGCCATAGGGCACATGGCCACAATCGGCCACGTAAAGCAGCGACTCGTTGGGCAGCAGGCGCTGGATCTCGGCAAGCACCGACAAGCCGCCGACCCCCGAGTCCATCACGCCGACCGGCGCCCAGCGCTCAGCCATCGCGCTTGCCGCACACGGCGCAGGCCGGGTCACGCTTGACCCGCAGCTCACGCAGGCGCGTGCCAAGGGCATCGATCAACAGCAGGCGGCCAACCAGTGGCTCGCCAAAGCCTGCCAGCAGCTTCATCGCCTCCAGTGCCTGCAAGCTGCCAACCAGGCCTACCAGCGGGCCGATCACGCCGGCTTCGCTGCAGGTCAGTTCGTCTTCGCTGCCGTGGCCGTACAGGCAGTGGTAGCAAGGGCTGTTGTCACGGCGCGGGTCGAATACCGACAGCTGGCCTTCCAGGCGGATCGCCGCGCCGCTAACCAGCGGTTTGCCAGCCGCGAAGCAGGCCGCGTTGACCGCCTCGCGCGTACCGAAGTTGTCGGAGCAGTCCAGCACCAGGTCGACCGCTGCCACGGCGGCGGCCAGGGAGTCTTCATCCAGTGCGTGGCGGTGGGCGACCAGGGTGATCTCAGGGTTGATCGCCTGCAGCCGCTGCAGCGCCGAATCGACCTTGCTCATGCCGACGCTGTCGCTGTCATGGATGACCTGGCGTTGCAGGTTGGTCAGGTCGACGGTGTCGAAGTCGGCCAGGTGCAGTTCACCCACACCAGCGGCCGCCAGGTACAACGCCACCGGCGAGCCAAGGCCACCAAGGCCGACGATCAATGCCTTGCTGTGCTTGAGCCGCAGCTGGCCGTCGATGTCCACCTGGGCCAGCAGGATCTGCCGGCTGTAACGCAACAGTTCCTGATCGGTCAGCATGGCAGGCGCCCCAGTGAAATACGCTCATGGCCACCCAGGTCCTTGCAGCTGGCCACCTCGGTGAAGCCTTGTGCGCTCAGCAGGGCACGCACATCGGCGGCCTGATCGTAACCGTGTTCGAGCAGCAACCAGCCCCCCGGCAGCAGATGCTGCGGCGCCTGGGCGACGATCACCCGCAGGTCATCCAGGCCATCGGTACCGGCCACCAGCGCGCTGCTGGGCTCGAAACGCACGTCACCTTCGACCAGGTGCGGGTCTTCGGCGCGGATGTACGGCGGGTTGCTGAGAATCAGGTCGAAGCGCTGCCCGGCCAGGCTGCCGAACCAGTGGCTGGCAAGCACCTGAACGTTATCCAGGCCCAGGCGCTGGCGATTGCGCTCGGCCAGGGCCACGGCTTCCTCGACGCGGTCCACGGCCGTCACTTGCCAGGCCGGGCAATCGCTGGCCAGGGCCAGGGCGATGGCGCCGGTGCCAGTACCCAGGTCGAGGACCTTGGCGGGCGATGCGGGCTGCAACTGCAGGGCCGTTTCGACCAGCAGTTCGGTATCCGGGCGTGGGATCAGCGTATGAGGCGCCACTTCCAGGTCGAGCTTCCAGAAGCCCTGCTGCCCCAGGATGTAGGCCACCGGCTCACCGCCACGGCGGCGCTGCAGGTAGCCGGCGTAGGTTTCGGCATCCTCGCTGCTGACAATGCGCTCGGGCCAGGTGTGCAGGAAGCTGCGCGACTTGCCGATGGCGGCAGCCAGCAGCAGTTCGGCGTCCAGGCGCTCGCTGGGCGAATCGGGGAGCTGCGCGTTGCGCAGGAGGCTGGCAATGATGGTCATCAGTCCCCCAGGGCAGCCAGTTGGTCGGCCTGGTATTCGGCCAGCAACGGTTCGATCACGGCCTCCACGCCACCGGCAAGGATGTCGTCGAGGGAGTACAGGGTCAGGTTGATGCGGTGATCGGTCACCCGCCCCTGTGGATAATTGTAGGTACGAATGCGTTCGGAGCGGTCACCGGAGCCGACCAGCAGCTTGCGCTCGCTGGCGATGGCGTTCTGCGCGGCGCTGGTCTGCATGTCGTTGAGCTTGGCCGACAGCCAGGACATGGCGCGGGCACGGTTCTTGTGCTGCGAACGCTCTTCCTGGCACTCGACCACGATGCCGGTAGGCAAGTGGGTGATGCGGATCGCCGAGTCGGTCTTGTTCACGTGCTGGCCGCCGGCGCCCGAGGCGCGGTAGGTATCGACGCGCAGGTCTGCCGGGTTGATCTCGATGGCCGCTTGCTCGTCGGGCTCGGGCAGCACAGCCACGGTGCAGGCCGAGGTATGGATACGGCCCTGGGATTCGGTTTCCGGCACCCGTTGAACACGGTGCGCACCGGACTCGAACTTGAGCTTGCCGTACACATTGTCGCCTTCGACTCGGGCAATGATCTCTTTGTAACCGCCGTGCTCGCCCTCGTTCTCGGAGAGGATCTCCAGGCGCCAGCCGCGCTTCTCGGCGTAGCGCGAGTACATGCGGAACAGGTCGCCGGAGAAGATCGCCGCCTCGTCGCCGCCAGTACCGGCGCGGATCTCGAGGAACACGTTGCGGCCATCGTTGGGGTCCTTGGGCAGCAGCATACGCTGAAGGTTGGACTCCAGTTCGACCAGCTGTTCCTTGGCTTCGCGCACTTCCTCCACGGCCATCTCGCGCAGGTCGGGGTCGGCGTCCTTGAGCAGCGCCTGGGCGCCTTCGAGATCGTCCTGCACCTTGCGCCACTCTTTATAGGCGGCGTACACCGGCTCGACTTCGGCATATTCGCGGGAATAGGCGCGGAAGCGGGTCTGGTCGGATATGACTTCGGCGTCACCAAGCAGCGCGGTGAGTTCCTCGAAGCGGTCCTGGAGAATCTCCAGTTTGTTCAGCAGCGACGCTTTCATTGCGGGGATTTGTCCGTCGAGCCCTCGTTGAGGGCAAAGAGTTCCTGGGCCATGGCCAGCGCATCGAGGCGGCCCTCGGCCGAGAGCTTTTTCAGCTGCACGCTGGGCGCATGCAGGAGTTTGTTGGTCAGGCCCCGGGCCAGTTGCGCCAGTACATCCTCGGGGTTGCCGCCATTGGCCAGCAAACGCTGAGCCTTTTGCAGTTCTTCGTCACGCAGGCGCTCGCTTTGCTGGCGGTAGGCACGCAGCACATCGACAGCGGCCAGTTCGCGCAGGCGCAGCATGAAGTCTTCGGCGCCCACCGAAACCAGCTCTTCGGCGGCCTGGGCCGCGCCCTGGCGGCTCTTGAGGTTTTCCGCGACCACTTCGTGCAGGTCATCGACGGTGTACAGGTAGACGTCGTCGAGTTCGCCCACTTGCGGCTCGATGTCGCGCGGCACGGCGATGTCGACCATGAAGATCGGTTTGTGCCGGCGCTGCTTGAGCGCGCTTTCCACCGCCCCCTTGCCAAGGATCGGCAGCTGGCTGGCGGTGGAACTGATGACTATATCGCTGTTGGCCAGTTCCTGCGGGATGTCGGCCAGCAGCACGGCATGGGCACCGAACTGCTCGGCAAGAATGCTCGCCCGCTCCAGGGTGCGGTTGGCCACGACGATGCGGCGCACGCCTTGTTCATGCAAGTGGCGGGCGACCAGGGTGATGGTTTCACCGGCACCGATCAACAGGGCCTGGCTGCGGCCCAGGTCGGTGAAGATCTGCTTGGCCAGGCTGACTGCGGCGAATGCCACGGACACCGGGTTTTCGCCGATCGCGGTGTCGGTACGCACCTGCTTGGCAGCACTGAAGGTGGCCTGGAACAGGCGCCCCAGCAGCGGGCCGATGGTGCCGGCCTCACGCGCCACGGCGTAGGCGGACTTCATCTGGCCGAGGATCTGCGGTTCGCCGAGCACCAGCGAGTCGAGCCCGGAGGCCACCCGCATCATGTGCTTCACCGCATCGTGCTCTTCGTGGATGTAGGCGCTGGCGCGCAGCTCATCCAGGCTCAGCCGGTGATATTCGGCCAGCCATTGCAGAACGGCGTCGGCGGACAGGTGGTCCTGCTCTATATAAAGCTCGCTACGGTTGCAGGTCGACAGGATCGCCGCCTCACGGCTGGCGGTCAGTCGGCAGAGCTGCTGCAGGGCGTCGACCAGCTGCTCTGGGGTAAACGCCACGCGCTCGCGTACGTCTACCGAGGCAGTCTTATGGTTGATACCAAGTGCAAGAAAGGCCATGCAAGGTCGCTGGTTGTGACGGGAAGCCGATAATTGTCCTCTTTCGCAGGTTTTAGAACAACCACCGTTCGCTATTGTCGTGATAGGCCGCGCCGACCCGGCCCCGGGGAGCCCCGGTCCAAGGCCGAGGCAAGCACGAAACCTGTGGGAGCGGGCTTGCCCGCGAAGAGGCCGGAGCAGGTCAAACCAATTTCTCGTGAGTCCCCCTCCCTCACCAGTCTGCTCGCCCCGAGCGATTGCACTGCTGGCGGGTAATATTTCCTACAAAAACACCTTTCAATGAAATCTTTCGACATATTCACAGCGGAGTTATCCACAATCCTGTAGTCCATTTCCCAAATACTGCCCTCTCTATTGCCTTCCCAGATATCAGTGCCTAGCCTTGCCAATCACTGACCGGGCCAAGTTCCCCGTCAGCACTTCAGACCCTGAATAAATTGCCAAGGAGAGGTAAGCATGGCATTTGATGCATATATAAAAATCGACGAAATTTCAGGTGAAGCCCTGGATGAAAAATATAATAAATGGATTGAGGTTACCGGCTACGACTTCGGCGTAAGTCAAAGCACCTCAGCCACTGCAAGCTCCGCCGGTGGTGCCACCTCAGGCCGCACCGCCGTCAGCAACTTCAGATTCACCAAGTTTCTCGACAGTGCCAGTTGCAAACTGATGGAGGCCAGTTGTGCGGGCCTGCATCTGAAAGAAGTGAAACTCGCGTTGTGCCGTGCAGGCGGCGACAAGCTCAAGTATTACGAGGTCATTCTCGAAGAAGTGATCATTGCCGACTACACACAGAGCGCTGCCGATGGTGTGCCGATCGAGGTAGTGCAACTCGATTACGGCCGAATAAAGACTACCTATACTCAACAGAAACGCATCGACGGCTCTGGCGGCGGTAACATCGCTGGCGGCTGGGACCGGATCAGCAACAAGAAATACGCGTGAGGATAACGCCATGACCGAAGCCCGCGCGTTCATCAACCCCAAAATGCAGAACTACCACACACTCAAGGCCGGCCTTGCGCTCAGTGGGCATTCGGCCAGCAAGTTCGACATTCTGAATGCTCACATCTACAACAATGTGGTCAGGAGCGGCGAACTGGTCATTGTTGGCGACTGGTCGACGCCTTCGTGTACCAGCCAGGAGGCGTATCTGATGGCAAAGGCTGCCAGGACGCATATGGGACTGATGCGTAGCGGGCAAGGTGCCGACGAGTTCTTTCTGGAGAATTTCGAGTTGCTCAAAAGTCTGCTTACCCATGCCGCTACAGGCGCAGGCGTGGTCAGCGATGGCTGGAGCAGGCACCTGAAGGCTATTCAGGGCACGTTGCTGGAAATTGAAAAGCTGTATCAGGAGCATATGAGTTCAGGGACGCTCAAGGCTCGCGATCAGTTTTATGCCAGGCGCGCGGCGCTGTTCGCCAGGCTGGATGAGCAGTTGAGTAAAATGGCAGCGTTTGGTGCCGGCTTGCGAAACAAAGGGTCGATCAAAAGAACCCTTGGCCTTTCCACGAAAAGCTATTTGAACGCTGGTGAAATTGCAGGGTATGCCGATAAGGTCGCAGGTGTCGGCAAGGCTGCCAACCTGATAAAAAAAGGAACGTACATTGGAATTGCGCTGGAAGTCGCGAGCACAGGCCTGTCAATCAAAAAAGCATGCACAGAAGGGAGAGAGGAAGAGTGCAGAAGAGCCAAAATTGTCGAGAGTAGTTCCTTGGCAGGTAGCGTAGGTGGAGGCGTGATTGGTGCATATGCAGGCAACATGTTTGGCGTAGCAGCTTGCGGCGTGGTTCTCGGAATCGCATCGGGTGGGCCGGGCGCGTTCGCTTGCGGCGTAGCGGGCGGAGCCTTTGGGGGGATGCTAATCGGGGAGATTGGAAGCCGTGGAGGAGAAATCATGGGTGATTTATTTTACGAGCGAGTGATGAATTGACTACAGCTCATGAAATTTTGGGAGTGGTATTCGCCATACTCATCACCGCGATATTCGTCTCCATGTCGATAACGTTTTATTTATCCCATCGCCTGACTGAAAAAATAGAATCGCAGCTAACCCACTGCAAATTGATCTGCGACAACAAAAAAATATACGCCGGGCTTGGATTTATGGGAAAAGTCTTTCGATTCGGAACAATATCTTTAGTATTGGTTTTCCCTGAGGCCTATGCGCGCAGAGGCCTCGTAGACATCAGGGAAATTGATCAACTGCCAGGCCACACAAAAAAGTTACTTAGCAGACTCGTAACTGTGTGCCTGGCGCTATTTTTTGCACTTCTATTATTTAGGGCATGCCTCTATCTCGCTGACCATCTTCAAAGCCTTTGAATCCATCGTAGAGCCCCGACATCGGGACCGAACCTAACCCCCCACTCCGTTGTCCGACGCTTGCACCACCAAGCTGTAAACCACGACCTTCGCAGGTGGGTTTGCCCCCGCGCTTGTGTCATCATGCTCCGACCGCCGGTTAGTCTTTTTAAGCCTCTCTATGAACAGACCCTACGCATTGCTGCTTGCCTTCGCCCTGCTCCAGGGCTGCCAGAGCCTGGCCCCGCAAAAGGCCGAGCCTCCCGCCGCCGAGGCCGAGGCGAAGAAGCCCGAGGTGTATGGGTCGTTCACGCAAGACACCCTTTATAGCCTGCTGGTGGCCGAGCTGGCCGGCCAGCGCAACCGCTTCGACATCGCCCTGGCCAACTACGCCGACCAGGCCGAGAAGACCCAGGACCCGGGCGTCTCCGAGCGCGCCTACCGCATTGCCGAGTACCTCGGCGCCGACGAGCCGGCCCTCGACAGCGCCCTGATCTGGGCCAAGAACGACCCGGAGAACCTCGACGCCCAGCGCGCCGCCGCCATCCAGCTGGCCCGAGCCGGTCGCTACGACGACTCCATGACCTATATGGAGAAGGTGTTGCAGGGCCAGGGTGACACCCACTTCGACTTCCTCGCCCTGTCGGCCGCCGAAACCGACCAGAGCACCCGCGACGGTCTGATGCAGAGCTTTGACCGCCTGCTGGTCAAATACCCGGACAACAGCCAGCTGGTGTTCGGCAAGGCATTGCTGCTGAACCAGGACGGCAAGTCCCAGGAAGCCCTCGACCTGCTCGAGGCCCACCCGGCGCAGAATGGCGAAATCGCCCCGATCCTGCTGCGCGCCCGCCTGCTCCAGGCCCTGGACCGCGGCCCGGAAGCGCTGCCGCTGCTGCGCGGGGCGATCCGTGACAACCCGGACGACAAGCGCCTGCGCCTGACCTACGCACGCACCCTGGTCGAACAGGACCGCATGGCCGATGCCAAGGCTGAATTCCTCAGCCTGGTTCAGCAGTACCCGGATGACGATGAGTCGCGTTACTCCCTGGCCCTGGTGTGCCTGGAGATGAAAGACTGGGACGAAGCCGAGGTCTACCTGCGCGAGCTGATCGAGCGCGACAGCAACGTCGACGCCGCCCACCTGAACCTGGGCCGCATCGCCGAAGAACGCCACGACCCGGCAGGTGCCCTGCGCGAATATGCCTTGGTCGGCACTGGCCCGGACTACCTGCCGGCCCAATTGCGCCAGGCTGACATCCTCATTGCCAACGGCCGCGGCACCGAAGCATCGCGCCTGCTCGCCGAGGCCCGCGAAACGCAGCCGGACCTGGCCGTGCAGCTGTACCTGATCGAATCGGAAAGCTACAGCAACAACAACAAGGACGCCCAGGCTGACCAGGTGCTGCAGCAAGCCCTCAAGCATTACCCGGACGACCTCAACCTGCTTTATACCCGCGCCATGCTGGCCGAAAAGCGCGATGACCTGCCGCTGATGGAAAAGGACCTGCGCGCCATCATCGCTCGCGAGCCCGAAAATGCCATGGCGCTGAACGCCCTCGGCTACACCCTGGCCGATCGCACCACCCGCTACAGCGAAGCCAAGGTCCTGATCGACAAAGCCCACCAGCTGACCCCGGACGACCCGGCAGTGCTCGACAGCATGGGCTGGATCAACTACCGGCTGGGCAACCTCGCCGAGGCTGAAAACTACCTGCGCCAAGCCTTTGCCCGCTTCCCCGACCATGAAGTGGCCGCCCACCTGGGCGAAGTCCTGTGGGCCAACGGCAAGCGCCGCGAGGCCCGACAAGTCTGGGCCAAGGGCTTCGAAGCCCAGGCCGACAGCCCTATCCTGCGCAAGACCCTCCTGCGCCTGACCGGATCCGAGACTCTTTAACGCCATGTTCCTGCGCCATTGCATTACCTTCACCCTGATCGCCCTGCTGGCCGGTTGCGCCAGCTTCGGGAGCCGCGAAGCCCTGCAGGGCCATGGCGACCCGCAGCAGTGGCGCGCCCATAAAGAGCAGTTGAGCAGCCTCGACGGCTGGCAGATCAACGGCAAGGTCGGCATCCGTGCCCCGCGCGACTCCGGCAGCGGCACGCTGTTCTGGCTGCAACGCCAGGACTATTACGACATCCGCCTGGCCGGCCCGCTCGGCCGCGGCGCTGCTCGCCTGACCGGCCGCCCCGGTGGCGTGGTGCTGGAAGTGGCCAACCAGGGCCGCTATGAAGCCGCCAGCCCCGAAGCCCTGCTGGAAGAACAGCTCGGCTGGCAACTGCCGGTCTCGCACCTGGTCTGGTGGGTGCGCGGCCTGCCCGCCCCCGACAGCAAGAGCAAGCTGACCCTGGACGGCGACAGCCGCCTGGCCAGCCTCGAGCAGGACGGCTGGCAGGTGCAGTACCTGAGCTACACCGAGCAGAACGGCTACTGGTTACCCGAACGCCTGAAGCTGCACGGCAAGGATCTCGATGTGACCCTGGTGGTCAAGGACTGGCAGCCGCGCCAGCTGGGGCACTGACCCCATGTACACGCTCACCCTGCCCGCCCCGGCCAAGCTCAACCTGTGGCTGCACATCATCGGCCGCCGCCCCGACGGCTACCACGAGCTGGAAACCGTGTTCCAGTTTCTCGACCATGGCGACGAACTGAGCTTCGCCCTGCGCGAAGACGGCGTGATCCGCCTGCACACCGAAATCGAAGCGGTGCCCCACGACAGCAACCTGATCGTGCGCGCCGCGCGTAAATTGCAGGAACAGTCCGGCACGCAACTGGGCGCCGATATCTGGCTGACCAAGGTGCTGCCCATGGGTGGTGGCATCGGCGGCGGCAGCTCCGATGCGGCGACCACCCTGCTGGCACTGGCGCACCTGTGGCAGCTGGACTGGGACGAAGACCGCCTGGCCGCGCTGGGCCTGAGCCTGGGTGCCGACGTGCCGGTGTTCGTCCGTGGCCACGCGGCATTTGCCCAGGGTGTGGGCGAGCAACTGACCCCGGTCGACCCCGAGGAACCATGGTATGTCGTGCTGGTGCCGCAAGTGTCTGTCAGCACAGTAGAAATTTTTTCACATCCACAGTTGACACGTGATTCGCTCCCCCTTAAGATGCGCCCCGTTCCCGAGGGAAACAGTCGAAATGACTGCCAACCGGTGGTAGAGCAGAGTTACCCAGAAGTTCGCAACGCGCTGAATTCATTGGGTAAATTCACAGAGGCTCGGCTTACCGGTACTGGAAGTTGTGTGTTTGGGGCCTTCCCAAGCAAAGCCGAAGCTGATAAAGTTCTGGCCCTTCTTTCAGTGACCCAAACAGGGTTTGTGGCGAAAGGAAGCAATGTTTCGATGTTGCATCGCAAGCTGCAAAGTCTGGTCAAGAAGTCGAGCACATAAGTGTTCGCAGCAACAGATACAGGGGCGTCGCCAAGCGGTAAGGCAGCAGGTTTTGATCCTGCCATGCGTTGGTTCGAATCCAGCCGCCCCTGCCATTTTCCTTATACTCATCCAGGTATACCCTCAGCCTTCAGGTACTGCGCGTGTCCAAGATGATGGTCTTTACGGGGAACGCTAACCCCGATCTGGCTCGGCGTGTCGTACGTCAGCTGCATATCCCTCTCGGTGATGTCTCTGTCGGTAAATTCTCCGACGGTGAGATCAGTACTGAGATCAATGAAAATGTCCGCGGTAAAGACGTCTTCATTATTCAGCCGACCTGTGCCCCGACCAACGATAACCTGATGGAACTGGTAGTGATGGCCGATGCCTTCCGCCGCTCCTCAGCATCCCGAATCACCGCCGTGATTCCCTACTTCGGATATGCCCGCCAGGACCGCCGTCCGCGTTCGGCACGTGTAGCCATCAGCGCCAAAGTCGTTGCTGACATGCTCACTGTCGTGGGTATCGACCGTGTTCTCACCGTCGACCTGCACGCTGACCAGATCCAAGGCTTCTTCGATATTCCAGTCGACAACATCTACGGCTCGCCCGTACTGGTCGACGACATCGAAGACCAGCGTTTCGAGAACCTGATGATCGTTTCCCCGGACATCGGTGGCGTTGTGCGCGCACGCGCCGTTGCCAAGTCCCTGGGCGTCGATCTCGGTATCATCGACAAACGCCGCGAAAAGGCTAACCACTCCGAGGTTATGCACATCATCGGCGACGTCGAAGGGCGCACCTGCATCCTGGTAGACGACATGGTCGACACCGCCGGCACCCTGTGCCACGCGGCCAAAGCCCTGAAAGAACACGGCGCTGCCAAGGTTTACGCCTACTGCACGCACCCTGTCCTGTCGGGCCGTGCGATCGAGAACATCGAGAAGTCGGTACTGGACGAGCTGGTAGTGACCAACACCGTTCCGCTGTCCGCCGCTGCTCAAGCCTGTGACCGTATCCGCCAGCTGGATATCGCACCGGTTGTCGCTGAAGCGGTCCGCCGCATCAGCAACGAAGAATCGATCAGCGCGATGTTCCGCTAAGCGGAACGCGTGTTGATGTGAAGCGCCCCGCCCCAGCATTTGTTGGGGCGGGGCTTTTTTGCCATCCCCGTCTGGCGCTGGTCGCAAACGCCTTTCGGGAGGCTATTTTGGAGAAGCAAAATGACTGATTTCATCCTGAACGCCCAAGCGCGTACTGACCTGGGGAAAGGTGCGAGCCGCCGCCTGCGTCACTCCGCCAGCATCCCAGCCGTTGTATACGGTGGCGATAAAGAAGCCCAATCCCTGACCATCGTGGCCAAGGAAATCGCCAAGCTGTTCGAAAACGAAGCTGCCTTCAGCCACGTTATCGAGCTGAACGTCGACGGCGCCAAGCAGAACGTCGTGGTCAAGGCCATGCAGCGTCACCCAGCCAAAGGCTTCATCATGCACGCTGACTTCGTTCGCGTCGTTGCTGGCCAGAAGCTGACCGCCAAGGTTCCAGTTCACTTCGTTGGCGAAGAAGCTCCGATCAAGAAAGGCGGCGAAATCTCGCACGTTGTTTCCGAGATCGAAGTTTCCTGCGAAGCCAAAGACCTGCCTGAGTTCATCGAAGTCGACCTGGCCAACGCTGAAATCGGCGCCATCATCCACCTGTCGGACCTGAAAGCTCCGAAAGGCGTAGAGTTCGTAGCTCTGGCCCACGGTGATGACAAAGCTGTTGCCAACGTTCACGCTCCACGCGTTGCTCCAGAAGCAGAAGGCGCTGCCGAGTAATCCACTCGCGCGCCGGTGTTGATCGGGTTACAGTGCGCCCCGCGCCCTGTAACCCACCAACTCCAAGGAAGAGCCCCTGACGTGACCGCCATCCAGTTGATCGTTGGCCTGGGTAACCCCGGCCCCGAATACGAACAGACCCGGCATAACGCAGGGGCTCTTTTCGTTGAACGCATTGCCAGCGCCCAGCGTGTATCGCTGACCGCTGACAAAAAATATTTCGGCCTGACGGCTAAGTTCAGCCATCAGGGCAACGACGTTCGTTTGTTGATCCCCACCACCTACATGAACCGTAGCGGCCAGGCCGTGGCGGCATTGGCCAATTTCTTCCGCATCAAGCCGGAAGCGATTTTGGTGGCACACGACGAACTCGACCTGCCTCCGGGCGTTGCCAAGCTCAAGCGCGGCGGCGGCCATGGGGGGCACAACGGCCTGCGCGACATCATCGCGCAGCTCGGCAACCAGAACGACTTCCACCGCCTGCGGCTTGGCATCGGCCACCCGGGTGACGCCAAACTGGTCTCCAACTTCGTCCTGGGCCGCGCGCCGCGCGCCGAGCAGGAGAAGCTCGACGCCAGCATCGATTTTGCCCTCGGCGTGCTGCCGGACGTACTGGCCGGCGACTTCGCCAAGGCCATGCGCGAGCTGCACAGCCAGAAGGCCTGATTTCCTAGAGAGGGGAATACCCATGGGTTTCAATTGCGGCATCGTCGGCCTGCCCAACGTCGGCAAGTCCACCCTGTTCAACGCCCTGACCAAGTCTGGCATCGCGGCGGAGAACTTCCCTTTCTGCACCATCGAGCCGAACAGCGGCATCGTGCCGATGCCCGATGCGCGCCTGGCGGCGCTGGCGGAAATCGTCAAGCCTAACCGCATCCTGCCGACCACCATGGAATTCGTCGACATCGCAGGCCTGGTGGCCGGTGCGTCGAAAGGCGAAGGCCTGGGCAACAAGTTCCTCGCCAACATCCGCGAGACCGACGCCATCGCCCACGTGGTGCGCTGCTTCGAAGACGAGAACGTGATCCACGTTTCCAACAGCGTCGACCCCAAACGTGACATCGAGATCATCGACCTTGAGCTGATCTTCGCCGACCTCGACAGCTGCGAGAAGCAACTGCAGAAGGTTGCCCGCAACGCCAAGGGCGGCGACAAGGACGCCCTGGCGCAGAAGGCGATCCTGGAAAAACTGATTCCGCACTTCACCGAAGGCAAGCCTGCGCGCAGCCTGATGAAGAATATGGCAGACGACGAAAAGGCCGTCATCCGTGGCTTCCACCTGCTGACCAGCAAGCCGGTGATGTACATCGCCAACGTCGCCGAAGACGGCTTCGAAAATAACCCGCACCTGGACGTGGTCAAGGCCATCGCCGAGGAAGAAGGCGCGGTCGTGGTGCCGGTGTGCAACAAGATCGAAGCAGAAATCGCCGAGCTGGATGACGGCGAAGAGAAGGACATGTTCCTCGAGGCCCTGGGCCTGGAAGAGCCTGGCCTGAACCGCGTGATCCGTGCCGGTTACGAGCTGCTCAACCTGCAGACCTACTTCACTGCCGGCGTGCAGGAAGTCCGCGCCTGGACCGTACGCGTTGGCGCCACCGCCCCGCAGGCAGCCGGCGTTATCCACACCGACTTCGAAAAAGGCTTCATCCGCGCTGAAGTGGTGGCCTATGACGACTTCATCCAGTTCAAGGGTGAAGGCGGTGCCAAGGAAGCCGGTAAATGGCGCCTGGAAGGCAAGGACTACATCGTCAAAGACGGTGATGTGATGCACTTCCGCTTCAACGTCTAAGCGGCAGTTCACAGTACTGACAAACCCCTTGATGCCTATGGCTTCAAGGGGTTTTGTTTTATGGGGCACACATGCCTTTCCACAATCTCTGGCATCAATGCCAGGTGATCTCCCCCGCCTCCCGGCTCAGTACCAAATCTGCCAACGCCCTCCCCATCTGCACGTTATGCACGCTATTCACCAGCATGCCGATGCCCGGCTCGCCAGCATTGCCGCAGATGTACTCGTCGAGGGTGTCTTCAATTCCGCGTAACAACTGAATGACATAGAGCAATGCCTCGGGTGAAGGCATGTCTTTGTTGATGGTGTAGAACGGCTGGGATGTAACTTTGGTGGGTGGTTCTGGAACAAGTTTTTTCATGATTTCTCTCTCGTTTGTTTGCATGGGCTGCCTTCCCTTTCCCTCTCACAGGATTAGGTGGCAGCTGTACGCGGGGTGAGAGACCGGCCAAACAAGAGCGAAAACCGGCCAGGCACGGGGCCTGCCCGCGCACAGCTACCATGACGGCAATCTCTTGCTTGTGAGCGGGCTCTCACACCCGGTCGTCAAACCACGACGACCCGGGGAAATTAGCCCTGATGCTCATCATCGACAACAGAGAAACGGCAGCGGCGTGCGTAGGATAATTCCCAAGCTATCTTCAACAGAAGCATTTGGTTTCAAGTTCGGAATTGTCTTACACCTGAGGGATTGCCGGGGCTGCTTTGCAGCCCTTTCGCGACACAAGGCCGCTCCTACAAGGGAACGCGATCGCCTGTAGGAGCGGCCTTGTGTCGCGAAAGGGCCGCAAAGCGGCCCCCGACTCCGGAGCCTACCCCATGCACGAACGCCCGCCCCGCCAACGCTTCGACTGGCAACGCTGGCTCCCCGGCCTGGCCACCCTGCTGCACTACCAGCCCGCCTGGCTGCCCAAGGACATCGCGGCCGGCCTGGTGCTCACCACCATGCTGGTGCCAGTCGGCATCGCCTACGCCGAAGCGTCCGGGGTACCGGGCATCTATGGCCTGTATGCCACCATCATTCCGCTGCTGGCCTATGCCCTGTTTGGCCCCAGCCGCATCCTGGTACTCGGCCCGGACTCGGCGCTGGCCGCACCCATCCTGGCAGTCGTGGTGCAATACGCCGCCAGCGACCCACAGCGCGCGATTGCCATTGCCAGCCTGATGGCCCTGGTGGCCGGCGCCTTCTGCGTGATCGCCGGGCTGCTGCGCCTGGGCTTCATCACCGAGCTGTTGTCCAAACCGATCCGCTACGGCTACATGAACGGCATCGCCCTCACTGTGCTGATCAGCCAGCTGCCCAAGCTGTTCGGCCTCAAGGTCGACAGCCAGGGGCCCTTGCGTGACCTCTGGCACCTTGGCCAGGCACTGTTCGCAGGCAATGGGCACTGGCCAAGCTTCATCGTCGGGGCCAGCAGCCTGGTGCTGATCATGCTGCTCAAACCCTTCAAGCGTATCCCCGGCATCCTGATCGCCGTGGTGCTGGCAACCTTGGCGGTGAGCCTGTTCAACCTCGACCAGATGGGCGTCAAAGTGCTCGGCCAGCTGCCCCAGGGTCTGCCCAGCTTCGCCTTGCCGTGGGTCACCGACATCGACCTGGTCGAAGTGGTACTGGGCGGGATCGCCGTGGCGCTGGTGTCGTTCGCCGACACCAGTGTGCTGTCACGCTCCTATGCCGCGCGGCTGAAAACACCCGTCAACCCCAACCAGGAGATGTTCGGCCTGGGTGTGGCCAACCTGGCCTCCGGCTTGTTCCAGGGCATCCCGATCAGCAGCAGCTCGTCGCGCACGCCGGTGGCCGAGGCGGCCGGCTCGAAAACCCAATTGACCGGCATCATTGGCGCGCTGGCGGTGACCCTGTTGCTGCTGGTCGCCCCCAACCTGATGCAGCACCTGCCCAACAGCGCACTGGCTGCTGTAGTGATCGCTGCGGCCCTGGGGCTGTTCGAGTTCGCCGACCTCAAGCGCATCTTCCGCATGCAGCAATGGGAGTTCTGGCTGTCGTTCACCTGCTTCGTCGGTGTCGCGGTGTTCGGCGCCATCCCGGGTATCTGCATTGCCGTGGCAGTGTCGGTGATCGAATTCCTGTGGGATGGCTGGCGCCCGCATTACGCGGTACTCGGGCGGGTCGACGGTACCCGTGGTTACCATGACGTGAAACGTTATCCACAGGCGCGGCGGATTCCTGGGCTGGTGCTGCTGCGCTGGGATGCGCCGCTGTTCTTCGCCAATGCCGAGCAGTTCCAGGGCACGGTGCTGGCCGCGGTGGATGAATCACCGACTCCAGTGCAGCGGCTGGTGATTGCGGCAGAACCGGTCACCAGCATCGATATCACATCGGCGGACATGCTCGCCGAGCTGGATCGGGCGCTGGAGGCGCGTGGCGTGGAGCTGCAGTTTGCCGAAATGAAGGACCCGGTGAAGGACAAGATGAAGCGCTTCGAGCTGTTCGAGCCTTTGGGCGAGAAGGCATTTCACCCCACAGTCGGTGCTGCGGTGGATGCCTATCTGGCGGATACCGGGGTTGACTGGAAGCCTTGAGTTGCCTGTACCGGCCTCTTCGCGGGCAAGCCCGCTCCCACAGGGTTAGGGTGACCCCATGGGCGACGCTGTACCCGCGAAAGGGCCGGTGCAGGAGTGCTATGCAGCCCGAACCCGACCCCGGTCGATCCAGATCAGCATGGCGCTGGCATACAGCGACACCGCCACGAACAGTGCCATACGCACGGCAAAGGCCTTGTACACATCCTGCCCGCCGGCACTGTCCTGCACCGACTGCCCGAGCAGGATCAGCATGGTCGTCAGGCAGCTCACCCAATACGCCGGGCTTTGCTTAGTGTCCACTGCACGGTAGAGCCTGCGCGCCTGCCAGAGGACGAACAGCAGCACCCAGAGGAAGAACATCCACAGGTGCACGAACAGGCTCAACGCCCCCCACAACAGCATCGCCAGCACCCCGGCCAGCAAGGTCGAGCCAATCAGTTCACGGCTGGCATGCCGCGCCCGCGTCTCCCCCGCCTGCTGCCCCAGGCTCACCGCCTTCATGATCAGCGGCATGAACTGGTCCGGGGCGATTAGCGCCAGCAGGAACGCCGGCATGACGATGAGCGTGGCGCGCAGGGCAACCCAACCGACATCCGCACTGTCGGGCAGAGGTGGCGAAGGCTGTACCGGCGCGCCGGCAGGTTCCGGAAACAGCACATGGGCCAGCGCCGTGCCCAGCACCGCCAGCAGCATGCCCTTGGCCAGGGCCTCGACCACCGACAGCGCCAGGCTGAAATCGCTGGTGCCGGCTGCCGCGATCATGGTCAGGCCGATCACCAGCAGGTTGGCCAGCAGGCCATTGCCGCCCTTGAGCGCATAGCGCAAGACCACGAACACCCCCACGCCGACCAGCAATACCCCGCTCACCGGGGCATGGCGCAATAGAGGAATCAGCAGCAGGCCGCTGCCGCAGCAAAGCAACACCAGAATCGCCAGTGCAGGCGCCGCCTTGACCGGCAGCGGCTGGCTGCGCATGGCCAGCAGCAGCACCGCGAACACCGGCGCCAGGATCGGCACCGGCAGGCCCAGGCCGAAACTGCTCGCCAGGCACAGCGCCACGCCCCAGGCCAGGCGCAGCGCGCGCAGGCGACGCAGCTCAATAGGCATACGACAGCCAGCTCATCAGCCACATGAACACGCGGCCCAGCAGGTTCAACGGGTTGCCTTCGCTGGGCAGGGCCATGACTTCGGCCTGGCCACCCACGCGCAAGCCGGAGGTGTCGGCCAGCTGATCACGCTCGAGTTCGACGATCACCGGGAAGCGCTGCGCCGAGCGCAGCCAGTCGCGGCTGTTCTGCACGGTCGGCAGGCTGCCTGGCGGCGCGGGCTGGCCGACGCTCACGCCATAGCCGATGCTGCGAACCTGCCCTTTCAGCACGGTGCCGGGCATGGCGTCGAGCACCACCAGCACCGGCGCACCGGGGCGCAGGCGGCCGAGGTTGTTCTCGGTCATGTCGGCACTTATCCACACGTCGTGGATGGTGATCAGGGTCATCATCGGGCTGCCAGCACCCACGTAGTGGCCCACGTCGGTGCGCAGATCGGTAATCAAGCCGTTGGCATCGGCGCGCACCACGGTACGCGCCAGGTCCAGGCGGGCCTTTTCCACGTTGGCTGCCGCGCTGCGCAACTGCGCGTTGTCGGCATCGGCACCGCCCTGCTGTTCGCGGGCCCGTACCACTTCGGCGCGGGCGGCCGCCACCTGGCTGATGGCCTGATCACGGGTGGCCTGCGCCCCTTCCAGGCGGCGGACCGATACCGTGCCCGGGTCTTCGTCGATCAGCCGCTTGAGCCGCTCGGCATCCTGGCGCGCCTTGCGTTCGTGGGCCTGGGCTGCCACCAGCGCGGCCTGGGCCGAGTCGATGCCTGCGGTACTGGCGCCGATCTGCCGGCGCACGGTATCCAGGTCGGCTTCGGCGCGGGCCAGGGCGATGCGGTACTGCTCCTGATCGAGCTCGAACAGCACATCGCCCTGGCGCACTTCCTGGTTGTTGCCCACGGCCACGCGCTTGATCTGCCCGGCCACTTCGGCGGCCACCGGCACCACGTAGGCCTGTAGCCGGGCTTGTTGGGTGTAAGGCGTGAAACGGTCAGCCAGCAGGTACCAGACCAGGCTGACGACGATCAGGATCAACACCCAGCGCATGCCGCGGTCGGGGGCTGACGGCGTGTCTGCGGCGTCACTCATTTCGGCTCACCTTGTGCGGGGTCGGCGGGGGCTGGCTCGTCGAGCAGGTCGCCCCAATCGGTTCGGTTTTGCATCTGCTGGCGGGTGGCGCGGTCGATCGGTTTGCGCTGGTTGTCCCAGCCTCCGCCCAGCGCCTTGTACAAGCTCACCAGGCTGCTCACCGCATTGCCACGGCTGACCAGGTAACCGTCCTGCTGCTGCAACAGCAGCTGCTGGGCGTCGAGCACACGCTGGAAGTCGGCAAAGCCCTCCTGGTACTGCGAACTGGCCAGGGTCAGCGAACGCTGGGCAGCCTGCGAAGCATCCTGTCGAATGCTGGCGCTCTGCAGCGAACGCACCAGGCCGCTGGCAGCGTCGTCGGCCTCGTGTGCGGCTTCGCGCACGCTTTGCTGATACAGCTCGATCAATTGCTGCAGGCGGGCGTCCTCGACCCGCACGGCGTTCTTGCGCCGGCCGTAGTCGAACGGGTTCCAGATCAGGCTCGGCCCGGCAGCCAGGTCGAAGGTGTTGGGCAGGTGATTGGCCGACAAGAACGTCCAGCCGATGCTGCCAAGCAGGCTCAGCTGTGGATAAAGGTCTGCCTCGGCCACACCTACCAGCGCCGATTGCGCCGCCACTGCCTGCTCGGCGGCGCGGATGTCCGGGCGCCGTTGCAACAGGCTGGCGGGCACGTCCTGCAACACCGCGCGGTCCGGCAGCGGCAACTGCCCGTGGCGCGCCGCAAGCTCGGGCAGCGGCCCCGGCGGCCTGCCGAGCAGCGAGCAGAGCACGTTGCGCAAGGCATTGAGCTGGTTCTCGAACTCGGGGATGGTGGCCAGGGTCGCCAGGTACTGGGTACGCGCCTGTTGCCAGTCGAGTTCGTCGTTCTCGCCGTGACGGAACAGCCGCTCGGTGATCTCCAGGCTGCGCGCCTGGCGCTTGGCGTTGTCTTGCGCAATATCCAGCCGCGCCTCAGCCGTGCGCAGGGCGAAGTAGGTATCAGCCACCTGCGCACGCAGCAGCAGCATGGCATCGGCGTAGTTGGCCTGGGAGGCGAAGTAGACCGCATCGGCGCTTTCGATGGCGCGGCTGAAACGGCCCCAGAAGTCGATTTCCCAGCCGATGTCGAAGCCTGCACTGGATTGCCAGAACACCGAGTCTCGGGCAGTGGAGGTGCCAGACTGGTCCTGCTTCAGGTACAGACTCTGCGCACGCAGCTGCTGCAGCTGTGGATAACGCCCGGTCTGCACGATGGCCAGCTGCGCCCTGGCCTCGGCGATGCGCAGGCCGGCCACGCGCAGGTTGGTGTTGTTGGCATCGGCTTCGGCGATCAGCCCTTCGAGCGTCGGGTCGGCAAAGATCAGCCACCACTGGCGCAGGTCCGGTACCGGCGCAGAGCGCCCGGCCTGCTCCAGCAGTGGCGTGCTCCAGCTGTCCAGCCATGGCTCCTGAGGCTTCTTGAAGTCCGGGCCGACCTGGGTGCAGCCGGCCAGGACCATCAGCAACCCCAGGCCATAGCAACGATTGGGCATGGCGGGCCCTGGCTCAGGTGGCAGGTGGTGCCGGCTGCTCCGGCACCTGCAGCGCGACCCATTGCCAGAACAGCACGTAGGTCACGCCGAGGATCACCGGGCCGATGAACAGCCCAATGATGCCCTTGACCACCATGCCCCCCAACGCCCCGATCAGCACCACCGGCATCGGCACATCCACCCCGCGTCCCAGCAGCAGTGGCTTGAGCACGTTGTCGGCAAGCCCGGCGACGAAGGTGTAGATGGCGAAGACGATGGTCGCCACCGTGAAGCCCTCGACATTGAACACGTAGATGATCACCGGCACCGTGACCAAGGTCGCCGGGGCCTGGGCTATCCCCAGCATGAGGATGACGATGGCCAGCATGCCGGCACCTGGCACACCCTTGACCACGAAACCGACACCGATCAGCAGCATCTGGATGAAGGCGATGCCGATCACCCCTTGGGCAACGGCGCGAATGGTCGCGGTGCACAGCCTTGCAAGCGGTTTGCCCCGTTCTTCGCCGGAGACCCGCATGGCGATGCGCTGCGCGGCGACCTCGCCACGCTCACCAAACGCCATGATGATGCCCGAGACGATGATCGCCCCGACAAACAGCAGGAACGCACCACCGGCACTGGCCGCAGCGCCCAGCACGGTGCGCCCGGCGCCCTTCAGCTGGGGCATCCACTGGTTGAGCACATGTGCCATGTTTTCCGAGGCCGATAGCCACAGCGCATAGACCTTGGGCCCGATCAGTGGCCAGGCCGCCACCGACTCGGGGGGGGCCGGCACACTCCAGGCGCCGCTCTTGAGCAAGGTCACCATGCTGTCCACCGACTCACCAATGGACATCACCACCAGGTAGATCGGTACCAGCAATACGATCAGCACCAACAGCACCACCAGGGTTGCCGCATAGCCGTCCTTGATGCCGGCGCCGCGCTTGATCCGCAAGTACAACGGATACAGCGTCACCGCCAGAATCACCGACCACAGCATCAGTTCCAGGAACGGCTGGAAAACCTGGAAGGAGAAAACCACCAAGGCGGCCACCAGGCCCGCCTTGATCAGCACGTCGAGCAGGCCCCGCGACAGGGCGCTGTCCAGCTTCAAACCCGGCTGCATGCTTCACCTCCGAACGTTAGGTGCGCCCTCATGGCGCTAATCGGTGCCTGCTCCAGGTGTCGGCTGCGGGCTGTTGCCATCTCTCATTTGCCGCGCCAGTGCCATCATCACCAATGGCACCACTGCCATCGACAGGGTGATGGCAAGCACCAGCAGGTCATGCACCTGCTGGGTCAGTACCTGATGCCCCAGCGCCAGCTTGAACACCACGAAGGCAAATTCACCGCCGGACGCCAGCACCACCGCCAGGCACAGTGCCTGGGCATGGTTGAGGCCGCCCACCGTACGCCCGAGCACCAACAGCAGCGGCAGCTTGACCACCACCAGCAGCAGCGTCAGCCCCAGTACGATCAAGGGCATGCCGAACAGCAACTGCAAGTCGGCGCTCATGCCGACACCAACGAAAAACAGCCCGAGGAGCAGGCCCTTGATCGGTTCGATCTGGGTTTCCAGTTCATGCCGAAAGGGCGAATCGGCCATCAGCACACCGGCAAGGAAAGCCCCCAGTGCCATGGACACCCCCACATGCTCCATCAACCAGGCGGTGCCCAGCACCACCAGCAAGGCCGTGGCGGTAGAGAGCTCGGGCAAGCCCGAGCCGACTGTCCATTTGAAAACCGGGGTCAACAGATAGCGGCCAAAGACAATTACCACACCAATACCGCCCGCCACTGCCAGCAGCGGCCAGGAGCCTTCGTCGGCGGTGCTCACATCGCCACCGAGCAACGGCACCACGGCAATCAGCGGAATGGCGGCAATGTCCTGGAACAACAGGATGGCGATGGCCAGGCGACCGTGCGGCTTGCCCAGGTCCTTGCGCTCGGCCAGCACCTGCAGGCCAAAGGCCGTCGATGACAGCGCCAGCCCCAGGCCAAGCACGATGGCCGCCGCTTTTGACTGGCCAAACAGAAAGTAAGCCAACAGGCCCAGTACCACGGCAGTCAGCCCCACCTGCAACGAGCCCACGCCGAACAGCGCCCTGCGCATGGTCCACAGCCGCCGTGGCGACAGCTCCAGGCCGATGACGAACAGCAGCATGACCACGCCCATTTCCGACAGGCGGGCGACGTTGTCGGGGTTGCCCAGCAGGCCCAGCACCGACGGCCCGATCAGGATGCCAGCCAGCAGATAGCCGGGCACCGCGCCCATTTTCAAACGTTGCGCCAGTGGTACCAGAAGCACCACGGCCAGCAGGAACACTACCGTGGCCTGCAGCAGGCTGCCGTCATGAGGCATAAGTTCGCACCCTTGCTACGCACTGCCGAAAGGGATCAGAAGCGTTCTTCGATCACTTTGAAGGGATAGGCCACAGCCTTGTATTTGCCGATCTTGCCGCGCTTGGGCAGCTTCACTACCTGTTCGCGGGTGATGTCCTTGTAGGGGATGCGCGACAGCATGTGGCTGACGATATTCAGCCGGGCGCGCCGCTTGTCGTTGGAATGCGCCATGAACCACGGTGCCCAGGACGAATCCGAGGCGGCGAACATGTCGTCGCGGGCGCGGGTGTAGTCATCCCAGCGGGTATATGACTTGAGGTCCATGGGCGACAGCTTCCACAGTTTGCGCCCGTCGCTGATACGGTCTTGCAGGCGCTTGGTCTGCTCTTCGGCGCTGACTTCCAGCCAGTACTTGATGAGGATGATCCCCGACTCGACCATCATCTTCTCGAACAGCGGCACCACGGCGAGGAACTTGGCGCTCTGCTCTTCGCTGCAGAAGCCCATCACCCGCTCGACACCGGCGCGGTTGTACCAGCTGCGGTCGAAGATCACCACTTCGCCCGCGGCGGGCAGGTGGCGCAGGTAGCGTTGCACGTACATCTGGGTCTTTTCCCGCTCGGTCGGTGCCGGCAATGCCACTACCCGGAACACCCGCGGGCTGACCCGCTCGGTGATGGCCTTGATGGTGCCGCCCTTGCCGGCACCATCGCGGCCCTCGAACACGACGCAGACCTTCAGGCCCTTGGCCACGACCCACTCCTGCAACTTCACGAGCTCCACGTGCAGCTTCCTGAGCTCTTGCTCATACGTTTTGCCGCCCAGTTTTTCTGGCTGCTCTTTCGAATCCTTCTTCTTGGACGGCTTGGCCATGGCGCTCTCCTGAGGGCGAATGAAGAGTCAGTATGGTCGATCCATGACAATTTGCCGTTTCGCCTGTTAGGCAAATTGCCGCGCCCCGTCCCCCTTACTTCGCCAGCTTGTTGTAGCTGGTCATCAGGTTGCGATAGTCCGGAATGTGGTTGGAGAACAGCGTGCCCAAGCCTTCGATATCGTTGCGCCAGTCACGGTGCAGCTCGCAGGCCACGCCAAACCAGGTCATCAGCTGGGCACCGGCTGCCTCCATGCGCCGCCAGGCCGAATCACGGGTCAGTTCGTTGAAGGTGCCGGAGGCGTCGGTGACCACGAACACCTCGAAGCCCTCCTCCAGCGCAGACAACGCCGGGAAGGCCACGCAGACCTCGGTCACCACGCCGGCGATGAGCAGTTGTTTCTTGCCGGTGGCCTTCACCGCCTTCACGAAGTCCTCGTTGTCCCAGGCGTTGATGTTGCCAGGGCGAGCGATGTAGGGGGCGTCGGGGAACTGCTCCTTGAGCTCGGGTACCAGCGGGCCGTTGGGGCCGGTCTCGAAGCTGGTGGTGAGGATGGTCGGCAGCTTGAAGTATTTGGCCAGGTCAGAGAGGGCCAGGACGTTGTTCTTGAAACGGTCCGGGTCGATGTCGCGGACCAGTGAAAGCAGGCCGGTCTGGTGGTCGACCAGCAGGACGGCGGCGTTGTTCTTGTCCAGTCGCTTGTATTGGAAGGCCATGCCGAATCTCCTTGCAACAAAGGTTGGGAGCTTCAGCGTAGGCAAGTATCAGGGGCGGATGGGACCGTCAGTCGGTTTGGCTGGGCAAGCCTGTGCTGGCCTTTTCGCGGGTAAACCCGCTCCCACAGGAGTTTCACCGGGCTTGAGTATGGTGCAGTACTTGTGGGAGCGGGTTTACCCGCGAAGAGGCCAGCACAGGCTCAATACTCGCGCCGCTTGCTGAACGCCCAGCGCCCCGCCAGGAAGGTGAAGGTCGCCACCAGCGCCACCAGCAGCCAGAAGCCGTTCGGGTCGTCCGAGAGCGGCACACCGCCGACGTTCATGCCGAAGAAGCCGGCGATGATGTTGATCGGTAGCGCCAACACGGTGACCACGGTCAGGGTGAACAGGGTGCGGTTGGTCTGTTCGTTGAGCTTGGCGGCGATTTCTTCCTGCAGCAGCTTGATCCGCTCACCCAGGGCGGTCAGGTCGCTGATCACCAGGGTGAACTCCTCGGTGGCCGCACGCAGCTGACGCATGTCCTGCTCCTGCAGCCACTCGGGCGGGCGGTTGAGCAGGCGCAGCAAGGCGCCGGGTTCGAGGGCCAGCAGGCGCTGCAGGCGCACCAGCACCCGGCGCATGCTGCTCAGCTCGGCGCGGTTGTCGCTCAGGCGCTGGGACAGCAGCTGGTCTTCGATGCGGTCGACGCTGGTGGTGGTCTCACGGACGATCTGGGTCAGCAGGTCGCCCTGGTCACGCAGCAGGTGCACCAGCAACTCGATCGGTGAATGGAAGCGCTCGCCCTGCTTCACCGACGAGCGCAGCTTGTCTACCGAATGCAACGGCTGCAGCCGCGCACTCACCAGCAGCCGGCTGCTGGCGCAGGCCCACAAGGTAGACACATCCGACGACACCAGGCCGAAGTTGAACACCACGTCGTTGACCACTGCCAGCAGGGTCGAATCGGCGTGTTCGATGCGCGTCGAGCGCGAGCCTTCGCGCAAGGTTTCGAAGAAGGCGTCCGGCAGCGCCAGGTGCGAACGCAGCCAGCGCTCGCAGGCGGCGTGGGCGAGGTTCAGGTGCAACCAGAGGAATTCGTCCGGGTCTTGCGGCTCGCTGAGCTTGCGCAATACCTGGGCCGAGTCAAGCTCGCGGCCAGGCTGGCCGGGATGGAACGAGAAGCCGTACAGCAGGCCGAACAGGTCGTGTTCCTGCTGGGGATATAGCGCGTGATGGCCCATTCGAACTCGCAATGAGGCAGTGGGGCGAAGACTGAAAGGGTGCGCGCTGCAGATTGCAGTTCAATGACAGTAATTCCAGGTGCGAGGGCCCTTCGAGTCATTTCAGGACGCGGCGATATTGCTGAGTCGGGCTACGGGGTGATACGACTTGCTGAAAGTGGGCCGGTGCGAAAGCCCGAGCCGCTGCATCAATTCGCTGGCTCTCACCGCTTTGCCTGGCGGCAGGACACTCAATAGGCTGGTTACTTGATCGGTCACTTGATCGGTCACTTGATCGGTCACTTGATCGGTAGAGTTCGTCTCAACCAGAGCACCGGTAAAGGATGCTGGAGCAATGGTTCATAAATTCCTGAACTAATTATTTCCCCCCAGCGATTTTTCCCCTGGCCCGCCCCCACCAGAATCGCTTCACCACAATCACAATAACCGTGAGGCCACTCCCGTGGACCAGACACTCCAGGTACGGCAAGCCGCCGCCGACCTCGTCGCCGCCTTTGCCAGCAACGACACCGCCCGCTACTTCGCTTGCTTCAGCGAAGACGCCACCTTCCTTTTCCACACCTTGCCGCAACCCCTGCTGTCCCGCCGTGCCTATGAAGACCTTTGGGCCCAATGGCAGGCCGAAGGCTTTGCCGTGCTCGGCTGTGAGTCCAGCAACGTGCAGGTGAGCCTGCAGGGTGACGTGGCGATCTTCATGCATGACGTGGCCACGCATATCCGCATTGCCGGCGAGGAGCACCAACTGGCCGAGCGCGAGACCATCGTCTTCCGCCGCCACGGCGAACAGTGGCTGGCATGCCACGAGCACCTGTCGATCGTCACCGCAGCCTGATCCGAACTTACGCGGCCTTGCCGCACTGCCATCGCACCCACAAGAGGGCCCGCGCACCGCGCCGGGCCTACAACAACCGCGCTGGAGCATCACCATGAGCCACTCGACCGGTATCGAGACCAATGGCGTCGAACAGATCCCCGACGATCAACGCGACGCCTCCCCGCTTGACCTGTTCCGCCTGATCTTCGGCGGTGCCAATACCTTCGCCACTGCCGTGCTGGGCAGCTTCCCGGTGCTGTTCGGGCTGTCGTTCCAGGCCGGGGTCTGGGCGATCCTGCTTGGCGTCGGCGTGGGCGCGCTGATCCTCGCACCGATGGGCCTGTTCGGCGCGCTCAACGGCACCAACAACGCGGTGTCGTCAGGTGCGCATTTTGGCGTGCACGGGCGCATCGTCGGCTCGTTCCTGTCGTTGCTCACTGCCGTGGCGTTCTTTTCGCTGTCGGTGTGGAGCTCGGGTGATGCCCTGGTCGGCGGCGCCAAGCGCCTGGCCGGGCTGCCGGAAACCGACCTGACCCTGGGCCTGGCCTATGGCCTGTTCGCGGTGCTGGTGCTGGTGGTGTGCATCTTCGGCTTCCGCTTCATGCTGTGGGTCAACAAGATCGCCGTGTGGGCTTCGAGCTTGCTGTTCCTGCTGGGCATCTTCGCCTTCGCCGGGCCGTTCGATGCGGGCTTCGCCGGTAGCGTCAACCTGAGCCAGCCAGGCTTCTGGGCGGCATTCGTAGGCGCCGCGATCCTGGCCATGAGCAACCCGGTGTCGTTCGGTGCTTTCCTCGGCGACTGGTCGCGCTACATCCCGCGGCAAACGCCGAAGTCGCGCATCATGCTGGCGGTGATCGCCGCCCAGGTGGCCACGCTGATCCCGTTCCTGTTCGGCCTGTGCACCGCCACCCTGGTGGCCACCCAGGCACCCGACTACATCGCCGCCAACAACTACGTCGGCGGCCTGCTGGCAGTAGCGCCGAGCTGGTTCTTCCTGCCGGTGTGCCTGATTGCGGTGATCGGCGGCATGTCCACCGGCACTACCGCGCTGTATGGCACCGGCCTGGACATGTCCAGCGTGTTCCCGCGCCTGCTCAGCCGCGCGGGCGCCACCTTGCTGATCGGCGTACTGGCGATCGGCTTCATCTTCATCGGCCGCTTCACCTTCAACCTGGTGCAGAGCGTGTCGACCTTCGCCGTGCTGATCATCACCTGCACCAGCCCATGGATGGTGATCATGATCCTCGGCCTGATCACCCGTCGCGGCTTCTACCACGCCGACGACCTCCAGGTGTTCACCCGCGGCCAGCGTGGCGGCCACTACTGGTTCCTGCATGGCTGGAACTGGCGCGGCATGGGCGCGTGGATCCCTAGCGCGATGGTCGGCCTGTGCTTCGTCAACCTGCCGGGGCAGTTCGTCGGCCCGATGGGCGACCTGGCCGGCGGCATCGACCTGAGCCTGCCGGTAACCCTGGGCCTGGCCGGCGTGCTGTACCTGCTGCTGCTCAACCTGTTCCCTGAACCTGCTGGCGTGTATGGCCCCAATGGCCCGCGCTGGGTGCGCTGCAAAAGCGCCCCGCGCACGCCGGTGACCACCGCCGAATTGGCCTGACTGGATACCGACCATGACCACTTCCCACTACATTGCCGGCCGCTGGGTCGAAGGCCTGGGCAGCGACTGCATCAGCGTCAGCGAACCTGCGCTGGGCCTGCCCTTTGCCGAACTGATGGCCGCCAGCGTGGCCCAGGTCGACCAGGCTGTGGCCGCTGCTCGCGAAGCCCTGCCCACCTGGAAAAAGGTCAGCGCCAGCACTCGCGCGGCCTTCCTGCGCGGCTTTGCCGAACAGCTCGGGCAACGCCGTGAAGCGTTGATCACGCTGCAGATGCGCAACAACGGCAAGCCGCGTCACGAGGCCGAAATCGACCTGGATGATGCGATCGCCACCTTCGCCTACTACGCCGAGCTGGCCGAACAACTGCCGTCGAAAAACCGCGACGTACCATTGGCTGCGCCCGGTTTCACTGCGCGCACCCGCCTGGAACCGGTTGGTGTGGTCGGCCTGATCGTGCCATGGAACTTCCCGCTGGTGACCAGCGCCTGGAAGCTGGCCCCGGCGCTGGCGGCCGGTTGCACCGTGGTGCTCAAACCGTCGGAAGTGACCCCCCTGATCGAACAGGCCTACGGCCAGATCGCCGACACCCTGGGCCTGCCGGCTGGCGTGCTGAACATCGTCAACGGCAAGGCTGAAACTGGCGCCGCGCTGAGCAACCACAACGGCCTCGACAAGCTGTCGTTCACCGGCAGCAACAACGTCGGCAGCCAGGTAATGCGCAGTGCGTCGGCACAGTGCCGGCCGGTGACCCTGGAGCTTGGCGGCAAGTCGGCGATCGTGGTGTTCGACGATTGCGACCCGGACCAGGCGGTGGAGTGGATCGTTGCCGGTATCAGCTGGAACGCCGGGCAGATGTGCTCGGCCACCTCGCGCCTGCTGGTGCAGGACGGCATCGCCGATGCGCTGCTGCCGCGCTTGCAGGCGGCACTGGAAAAACTGCGGGTCGGTAACCCGTTGACCGAAGAGGTCGACATGGGGCCGCTGACCAGCCAGGCGCAGTGGTTGAAAGTTGCCAGCTACTTCGCGACAGCCCGCGAAGAGGGCCTGCAATGCCTGGCGGGCGGGCAGGCGCTGGATCGTGAAGGCTGGTTCGTGAGCCCTACGCTGTATGCCGATGTGCCCAAGGGCAGCCGCCTGTGGACCGAAGAAATCTTTGGCCCGGTGCTGTGCGCACGTCGTTTCAGCACTGAAGAGCAGGCGATTGACGAGGCCAACGACAGCCGTTTCGGGCTGGTCGCCACGGTATGCTCCGCCGACCTGGAGCGCGCCGAGCGCGTGGCCGATGCGCTTGAGGTCGGGCATGTGTGGATCAACTCGGTGCAGGCGGTGTTCGTCGAGACTTCGTGGGGCGGCACCAAGGGCAGCGGGATTGGCCGTGAGCTGGGGCCTTGGGGGTTGTCGGCTTACCAGTCGGTGAAGCATGTGACCCGGTGCCTGGGCTGATGCCTGAAGGCGCCTGCCGCAACATTTTCAGCGCCTGTGAGATCGAGCGCCGCCCGCGCGGCGCATCGCGGATAAATCCGCTCCTACATCTGTTGTAACGTGGCCATGCCTGTGAGGCCATGGTTGTCAGCCTGGTTTGTAAGGCTCAAGACATGCGCCAAGGCATACGACCATGGCGTAACAGGTTCGGTACGTTGCAACAGATGTAGGAGCGGATTTATCCGCGATGCGCCGCGCGGGCGGCGCTCGATCTCATAGCCGCTGAAACGCTCATGGCAAACACATGATGGTCCTCACCCAATCTTCCGCCATTCACTTGCGAGCAAGCTCTCGTAAGAAAATTCCCAACCTGAAACCAAATGCTTCAGCTTAAGCTCGCTTGGGAATTATCCTACGCGCTGCGCTGCCCTTTCTCTGTTGTCGATGTTGAGCATCAGGGCTAATTTCCCTGAGTCGTCATAACTGGCGATTGGGTGTGAGAGCCCAGCTTCATCAGAGATTTCAGTGCTGCTATGGCGGCTGTGCGCGGGCAGGCTTTTAGCCTGGCCGGGTTTTGCTGACTCTACCGGACTCTCACCCCGCGTACGGCTGCCACCCTCGTTCCGTGAGAGGAATGTTGGCGGTGGCTCTTTCAACACTAATAGAGAGAGTCATGCAATGAAGAAAGCAGTCCCCGATCCCCCCACCAAAACCTCTCCCCGCGCGTTCTACACCATCAACAACGACATGCCCTCGCCCGAGGCTCTGGTGTACGTCTCACAGTTGCTGCGCGGTATCGAAGACACGCTGGACGAATACATCTGCGGGAATGCTGGCGAGCCTGGCATCGGGATGTTGGTGAACACCGTTCATAACCTGCAAATGGCCAGGGCGCTGAATGAGCTGCTCCTGAGCCGGGATGCAGGAGAAATCAACCAGCGCTGAGGCTCCTCGGGAGAATGCAGCGGGGCTGCTTTGCAGCCCATTCGCGGGCAAGCGCGCTCCCACGGGAATATCACGGCGTCCCGGACGGCGCTGTACCTGTGAGAGCGGGTTAATCGAGCTGTCGAACCAACGCGAAGAGGCCAGCACAATCCATAGAAATTTCCCCCGCGTGACTTTCCCCTCCCCCAGCAAAGTCCCACTCCCTGGTACCCCCACAATCACAACACCAGGCCGGACCACCATGCACCCCCAACGCACCGCCTTGCACAACGAGTTGCACGCCCGCCCGTCGCTGTACTTCGACGGCCCGGCACATGTCTTCCACCTGGCCCTGCTCGGCGGTGATGCCGCTTGCGCCGCACTGTTGCAACGCTGCTGCCCGGAGGCGATCGACGCCGAGGCGGCTCAAGGCATCACCCACCTGGATGGCCACCCGTTCAAGTGGGAGCGGCACACCGAATTCTTCACCCTGACCCTGGTGGTGCCTTGCTCCGCTGCCAACGCCGAATGGCAAGCGCTGCCGCCGGTACTGGCTGAGGCCATCGCACCGCAAGCCGCCCAAGTGATCAATGCCGTGCAGGTACTGGTGCGCGACGAGCAGGATCTGGACCTGCCGCACTACGGGTTCAGGGACCCGTGCGGCTCCTGCGTTGGCGGTGGCGATGCGGTGGTGTGGAGCGATTTTCGCCTGACCGAGGATGGCACCAACCGCTTCCTGTTCATCAACCGCCGCCTCAACGCGTACCGCCAGGGCCGGATGATCCGCCGCCTGCTGGAGATCGAGACCTATCGCATGATGGCTTCGCTGACCCTGACCACGGCCAAGGCCTTGAGCCAGGAACTGGATGCCTTCGACAAGACCCTGGTGCAACTCTCGGAGCGCAGCGCTGGCGGGGATGGCCACGATTCCAAGGCCCTGCTCGAAGCCATCGCCCACCTGTCGCGGCAGGTGGTCAGCCGCACGGTCAAGACCCGCCACCGCTTCGGTGCCACCCAGGCTTATGCACAGTTGGTGTTCGAGCGCCTCGGCGAGTTACGTGAGAGCCATGTGGGTGACTGCCAGCGCCTGGGGGTGTTCATCGAGCGGCGCTTCAAACCGACCGTGCGTTATAGTGCGGCGACCGAGCAGCGCCTGGAACAGCTGGCGAAGAATGTCGCCAACCTGGGCGACCTGCTGCAAGCACGGGTGCAGGTGGAGATGGAAGAGCAGAATGCAGCAATCCTGCACAGCCTCAATGCTCGCGCCGATGCTCAGGTGAAGATCCAGCGGGCGGTGGAGGGGCTGTCGATCATCGCCATCACCTATTACCTGCTGAACCTGTTCAAGCTGTTGTACGGCGGGCTGAATGTGCTGGGGCTGGGGTTGACGGCGCGGGATGCGCTGCTGGGGATGGCGCCGCCGGTGCTGCTGGTATTGCTGGTGATTCTGATGCGAATCAGGCAGGCCAAACAGCATTGAAGCCGGGGGCGCTGTGCGCCCCTTTCGCGACACAAGGCCGCTCCTACAGGGGATCGCGTACCTCTGTAGGAGCGGCCTTGTGTCGCGAAAGGGCTGCGCAGCAGCCCCCGAAGTCACGCCGATTCGTCGGCCGGACGCGAACCTTCCTGCACCAGCACCATGCTCTGCGGCGACGACAAGGCAATCCCTTCATCACGCAAGCGGCCAAGAATGGTGAACAGCAAGTCACTGCGGGTGCTCGACACCTGCCGCGGCCCCGCCACATACCCACTCACGCCAATGACCATGCCCGCTGAAGTCAGGTCCTTGAACGTCACCGAGCAAGCCGGCGCATCAAGAATCGCTTCATGCTCGTGATAGGCCGCCAGCAGCAAATCACGCACGTGGTTGGCATCGGTCTCCAGCGGCAAGGTCAGGGTGATACCCACCACACCCAGGGCATTGCCCATGGTCACGTTGCGCACGTTCTGCGAAATGAACTGCGAGTTCGGCACGATCACCGTGGAGCGGTCGGACATCTGGATCTCGGTGGCACGCACATTGATCCGGCGGATGTCACCCTCGACCCCTGCCAGGCTGACCCAGTCGCCCACCTTGACCGGGCGCTCGGTGAGCAGGATCAGGCCGGAGATGAAGTTCTGCACGATCTGCTGCAAGCCAAAACCGATACCGACCGACAGCGCACTGACCACCCAGGTCAGGCTGGTCAGGTTGATGCGCAGGGTCGACATCACCAGCATGGCCAGGAACAGGAAGCCGAGGTAACCGACCAGGGTCACCAGCGAGGCCCGCATGCCCGCATCCATGTCGGTTTCCGGCAGCAGCCGCTCGCTCAGCCAACGCTTGACCACACGGATGGCGAACAGCCCACCGAAGAAGATCAGCACCGCCAGCAGGATGTCCTGCGGCACGATGTTGAGGTTGCCGAGCAGCTTGCCGCCGGTGCCATCCCAGTCCCCCAGGCTCAGCAGCAGCTCGCCGGGGCTGGTGCCCGAAGGCATCAATGCCAGCAGCACCGCCACGAACAGCAGCACCGTGCGGCTGATGCCGACCAGGATGGTGCTGGCCTGAGCCTGGTGGCGCGGCGCCAGGCCCAGGGTCGCGGCCAGTGCCAGGCCCCCGGGCTGGCGTGGCGACAGCAAGGCTTCGCAGAGGTCGCTGAGAAAGGTGGTGAGCAGGTAGGCGCACACCGCCACCACGCTGATCCACAGCAGCTTGGCGGTGAGGAAGTAGGCCAGGGTCAGGTAGCCGGCGAGCAGTGCCAGCACAATCAGCCCGACCCACACCACGGTCACGAACGGGATCAGCCCGGCAAGCCCGCTCGGGCGCTCCAGGCCGTGCTTGCGCAGGGTACGGCGATAGCGCAGCAACGCCACCGAGAAGATCACCGCCACCACCAGTGCAGTCAGGCCATTGGTGGCCACGGTCAGCGCCAGGCTGGTGCCGATCACGCTGTTGATGCGCTCCATGGTCAGCATGACCATCAGCGCCAGGGCCAGCAGCTTGGGGAACCAGCCCAGCGCACTGGCCACTTCGTCGTGAATCGGCGGCAGGCGCCAGGACGGCCGTTGCAACATCAGCATGGCGCGGCCCAGGCCGGTGATGAAGGCGCTGAAGACCACCAGGGTGAGGAAGTGATTGGTCAGGCTGGCGACGTCGGAACCCAGCTCAGAGCTGCTTTCCAGGCCCCAGCGCAGCAGCGACACAGAGCCGGAGATGGTACCCAGCGTGGCCAGGCTCACGCTCAGGGCCAGGGCACTGCGCCGCAGGCGGCCTTCTGGCAGGCGATGCACCATGATGCTGGCCAGCAGGCGCTCGAGCAGGCCGCGGACCACGGTCCAGACCAGGATCGCCGCCACCAGGCTGGTGAGGAAGAACCAGCGATGCTTGGCACTGAAGGCGCTGGCGACAGCGTCGATGGCCTCCTCGCGCAGATCGCGCAAGCGCGATACATCGTCGGTGGTGGGGCGGATCAGGCTTTGCCAGAAAGCCGGGCTCAGCGGCGTGGTTGCACGGCTGAGGATCTGCGAGTTGAACTGGCTGCGGCGCAGGTTGACGATCTGCGTGGACAGATCACGGGCCGATTGAGTCAGCTTGGTGGCCTGCTCTTGCTCGGCAACCATCGCCTTCTTTTCGGCATCCAGCTGCTGGCGCTGGCGAGCAAGGGCTTCGGCTTCGTCCGGCTGCACCGGGCCGAGTACCTTGAGCTTGTCGTCGAGTTTTTCCACATCGGCGGTGCGCAAGGTGGCCAGTGCCTCGGCCTGGCGTTGCACCTGCACGGCGGACAAGCGCAACTGCGACAGCAGGTCGTCGTTGGCATTGCTGGTGACGCCCTGGCGGATCTGGTCGAGCCGATCGCTCAGTTGCTCGTAGCTGGCATTTTCTTCCAGCACCGGTACTTCCGCCGCAGCCAGGCTGGACACCGGTGTGGCCGGTGCCGACCACGCCGGCGCAGCCAGCGACAACATCAGGGCCATCACAGCCAGGTAGAATCGGGCAAGGCTGACTCGCCTCATCGAATGTTCCTCTTTACACATCGATCTGGCGGGGGATTCTACGCGGCTTCAGGCAATCAGGAGAGTGCCGTTTCTCGCGCCAGCAGTTGCCGTTTGCGTTCCACACCCCAGCGGTAGCCGCTAATGTCGCCATCACGGCGCACCACCCGGTGGCAAGGGATAGCCACGGCGATGTGGTTGGCCGCGCAAGCCATGGCCACGGCGCGCACAGCCTTCGGTGCGCCGATGCGCTCGGCGATGTCGGTATAGCTGACCCGGCTGCCTACTGGCACTTCGCGCAAAGCCTGCCAGACCCGCTCCTGGAAGGCGGTGCCCTGGACATCCAGCGGCAGGGCCAGCCCCAGTGCCGGCGCCTCGACAAAGCCCACAACTTCGGCGACCAGCCGCTCGTAACCGGCATCTCCGCCGATCAGGTGCGCTTTGGGGAACTGGTCCTGCAATTGTTCGAGCAACACCTCAGGATCATCGCCGAGCAAAATCGCGCAGATGCCCTTCTCGCTCTGGGCCACCAGAATCGCACCCAGTGAGCACTGGCCGATGGCGAAGTGGATGCTCGCGCCAGCGCCACCTGCGCGGAACTCGCGGGGGCGCATGCCCAGGCGTTGGTCGGCGCTTTCGTAGAAACGGCTGTTGGAGTTGTAGCCGGCATCGTAGATGGCATCGGTCACCGAGCTTAGCCCATCGCCCAGCCGCTCGCGCAGGCGCCGGGCGCGAAAAGCGCTGGCGTAAGCCTTGGGCGTGAGGCCGGTTTCGGCTTTGAACAGACGGTGCAGGTGGAAAGGGCTGACAGACAGTTGCGCACCGAGCTGGTCGAGGCTGGGTGGAGTGTCGCTGCTTTCCAGCAGGCGACAGGCGCGGGCAACCAGGTCGGAGCGGCGGTTTTCGCTGGTTTTGGCCGTGCAGCGGCGGCAGGCGCGGTAGCCAGCGGCTTCGGCGCTGGTGGCGTCGTTGAAGAAATCGACGTTTTCACGCTTGGCCATGCGCGATTTGCAGCCGGGGTTGCAGTACACACCAGTGGTGCGCACGGCGTAGACGAAGTGACCAGCGGCAGAAGTGTCACGGGACTCGACGGCTTGCCAGCGTTGGGAGTCAGTTGTGAAGGCTTGCATCGCGGTTTACCTCAGCTTTCTGTTTCGTCTGTTCCGGCCCTTTCGCGGGCAAGCCCGCTCCCACAGGTACAGCGCATGCCCGCAAGCTGGTGATAATCCTGTGGGAGCGGGCTTGCCCGCGAAAGGGCCAGTAAAGCCAGCCCGTCAGTTTCAGGCCCGCCACAGGTACCAGGCAGCCACAGTCCTGTAGGGGCTCCACCCACCACCGAGCGAGCGCATCTGCGCCGGTGTCGGTGCCTTGTCCAACCCCTTCAACCGGCGATATCCCTCGCGTACGCCAAAATCGTCCACCGGCAGGATATCCGAGCGCTCCAGGCTGTAGATCAACAGCATCTCCACCGTCCAGCGCCCGACGCCGCGCAGCGCCACCAGCCGCTCTATCAAGGCATCATCGGCAAGCCTCAGCGCCTCTTCCCGGCACGGCACCACGCCCTCCAGGCTGGCCTGGGCGATGCCGTGTATGGTCGCCAGCTTGCTTGCCGAAAAGCCACACCCGCGCATCACCTCGGGGCTGACCGCCAGCAGTTGCTCCGGGGCCGGAAACGCCTGCTCGGGGAACAGCGCCAGCAACCGCCCAAGGATTGCCTCGGCCGCCCGTGCATGCAGCTGTTGATAGGCAATTGCCCGCACCAGCGCCTCATAAGGTTCACGCCCTGGCGTCGCCTGATGCAGGCACGGCCCGATCGCCTCGATATGCCGCGCCCAGTCCGGGTCCAGCGCAGCCAGGTGGCCAGTGGCTGCGCGGTAGGCGTCAGGCGAAAGGTCGGCGAGGATCATCCGTAGCTCCTGTAGATGCGAGGCAGGTCCAGCTTAGCCCAACCGCTGATCGGGCAAACCCCGGATCTTGCGCGGCTAATTTCTGGTATGCCTTGCCTGCGCCCCTGTGGCAGCAGGCTTGCCCGCGAAAGGGCCGGTACAGGAAAACCCAGATAACTCAGTCAGCAACCGCCCGCAACTTCCCCACCCGCCGATACGACTGCCGGGCAAAGCACACGAACAGCCCCGCCATCAGCGCCAGCGCCATCGGCAAACCATGCGGTGCGACATCCATCGCCGCCCCGCTCACCAGCGGCCCGACCAGGCTGCCGACGCCCCACAGCAGGCCCACGCTGGCATTCGCCGTGACCAGGTCCTGCCCTTTGAAGCGCTGACCGATCAGCACCAGCGCCAGGGTGTAGATACCCCCCGCCACCGCGCCCAGCAGCACCAGCATCGGCCACAGCAGCCAGGTCACCTGCAGCAGCCACGGCAGGGCGATGCCGATGGCCATTGCCACCAGCCCGCACACCAGGTGCAGCCCGGTGCGCTCGACGCGGTCGGCCAGCCAGCCCAGAGGGAGCTGGAACACCATGTCGCCTGCGAACACCACGGTCACCATCAGTGCTGCAACGGCCACGGCAAACCCATGGCTGCTGGCGTACACCGGCAGCAGCGACAGCACTACGGCATCGAAGAACGAGAAGAACAGCACCGCCACACACAGCGCCGGCGCCACGCGGAAGAAGCCCGCCAGGCCGAAGCTTTTCTCGCCCTCATCACCATGCTCCACATGGTCGTTGGGCACGGTCAGCAGGATGCACAGCAGGGCCAGGCCATAACCAATGGTGACCACACCGACGATCCACGGGCTATCGGCGCCAATCAGCGCGATCAATGCCGGGCCGAGCACCTGGAAGCCAGTGAAGCTGGTGGCGTACAGGGCCATGATCTTGCCGCGGTTGTGGTCCGGGCACAGCTCGTTGACCCAGGATTCGCCGAGGATGATCGCGATGCCCATGCCGATGCCCAAGCCCAGACGCAGCACGGCCAGCATCCACAGCGAATCGAACGCCGAATCGAGCAGGGCGATGCTCACGGTGCACAGGCTGAAGCACAGCAGGTAGATGGTGCGCCGGGTCAGGTGCCGGCAGCAGGCGTCGACCATGAACGCCGAGAGCATCATGCCCGCGGCAGGGATAGCCGAGATGATGCCAATTTCAAGGGTACCGGCACCGGCCTCGTGCAGACGCAACGACACCAGCGGCAGGCTGGCCCCCAGGCTGAAGCCCACTACCGATACGGCGAACAGAAGGCCCGCCAGCAAACGCATGTTCATGTACCACTCCAGGCAAAACTGAAAAGACGCGCAGATACAGGCGCCCACACGCACACCGGGAAGGCGGGCGACGCAAGGGCGCGGGGTCAGTTCAGGGCTTGGTGTGGCGAGAAGGTGAAGGCGAACAGCACGCTGCGGCGACGCTTGAGCACCGTATCGCTCGGCCACGCACGACGCATGGCCTGAAGAGCAGGCTGGCGGGCGTGTGGGAGGGATTGGGTACGGCGCATTGCTGTGGCTACTACGCAGGTGAGTTGAAAAGAGAGGCGGCACTCTAGGCGAAGGCAGGCGGAGTCGTCAATTGCCCAGGGGCCTCTGCGAGGCCCTTTCGCGACACAAGGCCGCTCCTACAGGCATCGTGTCAGCCTGACGGTGTGCAATACCTGTGGGAGCGGCCTTGCGTCGCGAAAGGGCTGCACAGCAGCCCCAGCGATATCAGCGCTTACCGGTATTTGGCAGAAACACCGCCAACAGTCCGAACAACGGCAGGAACGAGCACAACCCGTAGACGTACTCGATACCGCGCAAATCAGCCAGGTAGCCCAGCAGCGCCGCACCGATGCCGCCAAAGCCGAACATCAGCCCGAAGAAGACCCCGGCAATCATGCCCACGCTGCCCGGCACCAGCTCCTGGGCATAAACCACGATTGCCGAAAACGCCGAGGCCAGGATGAAACCGATCACCACGCTGAGCACGGTAGTCCAGAACAGGTCGGCATACGGCAGCACCAGGGTGAACGGCGCCACGCCAAGGATCGAGAACCAGATCACCGCCTTGCGCCCGATACGGTCGCCGATCGGCCCGCCAAAGAAGGTACCCGCCGCCACGGCGCCGAGGAACAGGAACAGATGCAGCTGCGAGCTGGCCACCGACAGGTCGAACTTTTCGATCAGGTAGAAGGTGAAATAGCTGGTGAAGCTGGCCATGTAGAAGTACTTGGAGAACACCAGCAGCCCGAGCACGATCAGCGCCGCGATCACCCGCCCGCGCGAAATACCGTGGGTGGCCTGCACCGCCTTGCGCGCCTTGGCCTGGTTCAGGTGTTCCTTGTACCAGCGGCGCAGCATCAGGGTCACGGCAAAGAAAAACAGCGCCGCCACGCCGAACCAGGCCACGTGTGTCTGGCCGAACGGGATGACGATGGCCGCCGCCAGCAGTGGGCCAAAGGCGGAACCGGTGTTGCCGCCAACCTGGAAGGTCGACTGCGCCAGGCCGAAACGGCCACCCGAGGCCAGCCGCGCGATACGCGAGGTCTCCGGGTGGAAGGTCGACGAACCGATGCCGACCAGCGCAGACGCCAGCAGAATCATTGGGAAGCTGCCGACAAACGCCAGCATGACGATCCCCACCAGGGTGCACAGGGTGCCCAGCGGCAACAGGTTGGGCGTCGGCCTGCGGTCGGTGAAGAAACCCACCCAAGGCTGCAACAGCGAGGCCGTGATCTGGAAGGTCAGGGTAATCATGCCGATCTGGGCGAAACTCAGGTCGTAATTGGCCTTGAGCATCGGGTAGATCGCCGGCAGCACCGACTGGATAAGGTCGTTGATCAGGTGCGCCAGGGCGCAGAAGGCGATGATGCGCATTACCAGCGGATTAGCTTGGTTCGCCGAACCTGTGCTGGCGGTGGGGGTGCTGCTGATGGCCATGGGCTTGAATTCCGTCCGCAGGTTTGGGATCCGATTATCAGGAAACAAATAGATACATAGCTACCTTTTTTATTTGGCGGACATCACGTACTTGTAAATGGTTCTCAATATATTTAGCATCTTCAGCCTAACTTCCCCGTAATCGTTGGGCGAAACCGCCCTCATGCGAGCACACTGACCCATGAGCCCGATGCCCGCCACGCAGATTCAGGCCGATCCTCAGCAGGAAGCGCTGGAGTGGTTTTCGCGCCTGCGCCAGCCTGGCTGCGATGAAGGCGAACGCCAGGCATTCGGCCGTTGGTGCCAGGATCCGCTGAATGCACACGCCTATGCCGAACTGGAAGCTTGCTGGCAGCAGTTGCAAGCCCCCCCTGCCCGGCCGCGCCCGCGTTTGCTCAAGGTCCGCCGCCGCTACTTCGGTAAAGCGCTGGCCGTACTATTCCTGCTAATGCTTTGCGCACTGGCTTACCTGTATTGGCCCCTCATGCAGCGCCTGGCCAGCGAACTGCACACCGATATCGGCGAGCGCCGCAGTACACGCCTGGCCGACGGTTCGACCTTGCACCTGGACAGCGCCAGCGCGATGAATGTCGACCTGCGCGGGCGCACACGCCAATTGCACCTGGTACAAGGCCAGGTGTACCTGGATGTAGTGCTCGACGGGCGCGCCATGGAGGTTCAGGTGGACGATGCCCGTATCCAGGTGTTCGGCACCCGCCTGATGGTGGCGCGGCATGGCGATCATGACGAACTGCTGGTGCTCAATGGCAAGGCCATGGTCATCCTGGGCGGCGACCAGCGCATGGTGTCGGCGGGTGAGCGAGTGACCTTCACCGAGGCGCGGATCAACCCGGTGCAGAAAGCCGATGTGAAAACTGCCGATGCCTGGCGCACGGGCCAACTGCATGCCAGCGAAATGCCCCTGGGCCAGGTCATCGAACGCCTGGCTAGCGCCCAAGGCCGAAGGGTCTGGCTAATGGATGAGCAGACCGCTTATCGACGCATCAACGGCGACTTCAACCTCGATCACCCCGGCCAGACCCTGGACGCGCTCGCTGCCGAGCAGCATTTGCAGCTCTACGACGTGCTCGGGCAGTGGCTGATCGTTCGCTAAAACCGGGCTCGGCCGCTAAGTTTTTGAAAGCGTGCAAATTTTTTTGAAAAAGAGTGTTGACACAGGTCCATCACAAGGGAATAATGCGCGCCATCGGCTACATAGCTCAGTTGGTTAGAGCATAGCATTCATAATGCTGGGGTCCGGGGTTCAAGTCCCTGTGTAGCCACCAAACCTGAAAAGGGCTTACCGCAAGGTAAGCCCTTTTCTTTTGCCTGTAAAAAATCCCCTCCCTCTCAGCGCACCCCGGCGACCGCCACGGCCAGCCCCAGGCTGATCAGTGCAAGACCGATCACCCGGTCGACCAGCCGCTGCCTTGCGATCATCAACGCACGCAATCGCGCACTGGAAAAGAACACCGCCACCAGGCTGAACCAGGCCCAGTGGGCGAACGACATGAATGCGCCATAGGCGAAATCCAGCGTCAGCGTTGTACCCGGTTGCACCACCTGGGTGTAGGCACTGATCACGAAGAGCATGGTCTTGGGGTTGAGGGCGTTGGTCAGGAAACCGGTACGCAGTGCCGACGGCCAACCTGATTGCTGCCCTCCCCCCTCCAAGTCGATGCGGGAAGTATTGGTCAGCGACTGGTAGCCCAGGTAGATCAGGTAACCGGCGCCCAGCACCTTCATGCCAAGGAAAAGACCCGGGCTCTGGCTGATGATCACCGCAACGCCGAATACCGTGTACAGCACATGCACCTGCACACCCAGCGCGATACCCACCGCCGCAGCCAGGCCAGCCTTGCGACCCTGGGCGTAACTACTGCGGGTGACCATGGCGAAGTCGGCGCCGGGGCTGACGACGGCAAGCAGGGTGAACAGGGCGACAGCGATGAGTTCGGTCATTGGAAAGGGCCTTCGATAATCGATGAAAATGCACGGATGCGCTGATTATCGATGGCGTGATGAGGCGGCAAAAACGATTTATAGTGCAGAGAATCTGATAGTTTTCCTGACAGATAAGCGCAGCCTTATAGAGCCTTCGCGGGCAAGCCCGCCCCCACAGGCCATGTCAGGCTGAAAGGGATGCCATGAAACTGCCCCCACTCACCGCCTTGCGCTACTTCGATATCGCTGCCGAAACCGAAAGCTTCGTGCGCACCGCCGAGCGCCTGCATGTCACCCACGGCGCAGTCAGCCGCCAGGTGCGCCTGCTCGAAGAAAGCCTGGGCATTGAACTGTTCGAGCGGCGCAACCGGGCGATCTTCCTCACCCCCGCCGGCCGAGAGCTGCATGGCACAACCCAGGCGATCTTCGAACAGCTCGAAGGCACCGTGCAGCGCCTGCAGCAGCAGGAACGCAACAATGTGCTGGTGCTGTCTTGCGAGCCGACCATCGCCATGCGCTGGCTGATCCCGCGCCTGCCGCGCTTTCACGCCGCACACCCGGACCTGCAAATGCACCTGGTGGCTGCCGGGGGCCCGGTGGACTTCGCCCGCGGCGGGGTCGACCTGGCGCTACGTCGCGACGACTTCCATTGGCCGCCGACGCTGCACAGCGTGAAAATCTGTGATGAATGGATAGGCCCTGTCAGCCGCGCCCGTTGCGATAACCTCGACGGCCAACGCCTGTTGCACAGCAGCACCCGCCCCAGCGCATGGCCTACCTGGCTGCGCCTGAGCGGGCGGCAGGCAACCCACAACGAACGCAGCGACTTCGAACACTTCTACCTGTCGCTACAAGCCGCCAGCGCTGGCCTGGGCCTGGCCATCGCCTCGGCATTGATGGTGCGCGACGAGCTCGACAGCGGCCAATTGCAGGCCCCATTCGGTTTCCTGCGCGATGGCTCTGCCTATCACCTGCTCAGCCCGCAGCCACTAAGCGATGGCGGCAAGCGCCAGCGCTTTGCCGAATGGGTGCAGAGTGAAAGCCAGGCCTGCCTCACTCACCTGGGCTTGCTGCAGAATGACGAGGCCGCGCTGCCATCACCGCCCCAGGTGCGATAACCCGCGGTATCGATGTGGATACGCCCGCTCGGGTAGCGCCCCAACCCCATGTTCCAGGCCTGGCCGTACTGCTGCCAGAAGCGGCACAGCGGATTGGGATCGGCCCAGGCCGGCAGCAGAATATCGACTGCGAAAGCGCGGGTATGGGCACTGCCCACGGCGCCACCGGCGCAACGATTGAGATCAGGATCGCGATAGGCGGAGACCACTTCGAACTGGCGCAGCATGTTCCGTTCGTCGAGGGTCTTGATCAGCGAAAGGGTGGAGCGCACTGCCGGCCAGTTACTGGCAGGCGGCACCGCGAACGGCGAGGCATGGCACAGCTTCCAGTCCGAGGCCGAACGCAGCAGCTGATGGATGGGCACCACACCATATAGACGAGCATCCACCAGCATCTCGCGAAACGGCCGGGTCTGATGGTCACCTGCCCACTGCGCGAACATCCACAGGTCACGCTCGTCGGCCAACACCACTGTGCTCCACAGCACACCTGCAGCCAGCAGCATCCCGCTTGCTCTTCTCATCCCCACGCTCCCTGCTCCAGTATGAGCGCGGCCGCCACCCCGGGCGGCCACTTACAAGGAGTTAAGCATGCACAAGACTGTCGCAACGAGCCTCGCCGCCCTCGCCTTCAGCGGCCTGACCATGGCGGATGCACGCATCGACCTGGGCGATGCCCAGCGCGTCACCCGTCTGTTCGCCTTCCCCAACAACTGCCACGTGATCTGTTACCGCGACTGGACGCTGGAGCAGACCGTGGAGCACTACCTGACCCAAAGCGTACGCCGCGACGGCCATGCCAACGCCAAGGTGCACGTCGGCCGCGACAACGGCCGGTTGCATGCCACCATCAGCGATGTACCCGGCAACTATGCCGAGCCCCTGCGCAAGCTGCTCGACAGTGGCGAGTTGGCCTATGACGGTGCCACCCAGCTGAACAAGGACGGTAAATGGTCCTACGACTGGTACCTGTTCCTGCCGCTGGGCATGGCCCTGCAGAACCGCCGCAGTATAGAACTGCTGCACTTCCCGCCGGACTATTCGTTGACTCAAGCCCAGGATTACCTGCGCTCCAACACCACCGACCGCTGGGCCGAACTGCTGACCTTCAATGGCATCGATGCCAGCCAGACCCCGGCCTACCAGACGATCATCGACATCGCCCCGATTGCCGCCCCGGCCAGCGCGGGTGATGCCCTGACAGGCACCTACGGCTACTTCAAGGACTACCAGCTACGCATGGTCCGCGAGATGACCCTGCAAAGCGCCACCAAACCCCTGCCGATGGTCGCCTTTGGCGCCCCGGTGCGCAGCTGGATCCAGCAACAGTACGGGCCGCAGGTGGGCGTGCTGGGCCTTGTCAGCATCAGCCCGCAACCGGGGGCGCAGGTGCCGGTGCTGGGGTCTAACCATCCCAGCGCCATCTGGTATGCGGCGGATAAGGACAGCCATGGTGGCGATCAGGATGCGGCGGATGCGGCGGGCTTGAAGATGATGGGGCAGGACCTTACGGCAGCCTGCTGGCAGGCGGGGATGGGGCGTAATCCGGGGGCCGAGCCGAAGATGACCCTGGATGCCTGCTCGAGCAAATGGCAAGTGACGCAGAAGAAGCAGACCTGCGAGCTGTTTTTCCGCACGATACGCAAGTACACGCCGGAGCAGGCGGCGGCCAAGTGCAATACCGGGGAGATGACCCGAAGCCTGAGGGACCTGCGCAAGCCGGTCGAGGTTGTGCCGCGGGAGCTGTGATCGACTCGCTGGCCTCTTCGCGGGCAAGCCCGCTCCCACAGGAAAGCACCAGGCCCGAATCTGAGGCAGCACCTGTGGGAGCCTCTTCACACGTCCCCCACACATTTCGAGTGCTGCGCTGTAGCTGTGGGGGCCTCTTCACAGGGTCCCCACACATTTCAAGTGCTGCGCTGTACCTGTGGGAGCGGGCTTGCCCGCGAAGAGGCCAGTACTGGTTTACTCAGTCTTCAAGCAGCGTACAGGCCATCACCAAGGCATCTTCACGCCCGCCGGCGACCGGGTAGTAGTCACGGCGGCGGCCGATCTCGTTGAAGCCATAACGCTCATACAGGCGATAAGCCGACTGGTTGCTGGCCCGCACCTCGAGGAAGCACTCACGCCCATTGAGCTGATAGGCCCGCGCCATGAGGTGCTCAAGCAAACGCAGACCAAGGCCGCAGCCCTGATTCTCCGGCTTCACGGTAATGTTCAGCAGGTGCGCCTCGTCGATGATCACATTGATCACCCCATGGCCCACCTGCTGCTGGCCATCGAACATCAACCACACTTCGTAGGATTTGAGCGCATCCTGAAAGATGCCCCGAGTCCAGGGATGACTGAACGCGGCATATTCGATCTTAAGCACGGCATCCAGATCCGCCTCGGTCATCGGGCGGAAACTGATCGAGTCACTCATTCAACGCTCTTCCAGCGCGCCATCAGCTGGCGCATCGCTTGCCAGACGTCCGCCTTGCGCTGCGGCTCGTCCATCAACAGTTCAAGGCCCGGCAAAGCCCAGGCATCGCCCAGGACGTCGACCTTCAGTACTTGGTAATAGGCTTCAGCGTCTGCGCTGGCGGCATAGCGCATGGCCGGCAGGCCAATCAGCCACAGCACGCTGCAGGGGGTTTCTTCAAGGCGCGCCTGGATAAAGCCCTGGACGAAATCACGCGCTGCATCCGGGCCCTGGTCCATGTTGCCGCGCACCAGCAGCGGCCAGCGCACCGGCTCACCGATGATCTGCGGCGCATCCGGCAAGCCGGCGGCGCGCAACATGTCCTTGAGCAGCAGGTAGGACGGATCGCGGCTCTGGAAAGGCTGCCCCGTGGCCAGCTCGACCAGCAACAGACAGTTGCCGGCGCGCAGCAGTTGCAACGAGAAACGCGGCGGCGGTACCGGTGCCGGACGTGGCGCGGGGGCTTCCTGCTCGGCTTCGACCGGCTTGGCAACGGCCTTCGGCGTGCTGCCAGGGCGCGGAATCTCGATTTTCGGGCGCTCGCCGGAACGGGCCTGGGGCGTGGCTGCCGCCTCGCTGGCCGCCGCCACGGATGGCCGGATGTCGAAATCGGCCTCCTCGACCGGTACTTGCGGCAACAGCAGCTCGGGGCGCGAAGGTGCGGCGAACGGCAGTTCGGCACGCGGCAGCCAATGCACCACTTGCATGGCGGAAAGGTAGGCGCGGCGGCGGGGTTCGGTCAGCAAGGCTCGGGGGTCCGGGGTTTGAAACGTCGCACATTCTAACGTGTAAGCCTCGGTTTTTGCAGGGTCTGTCCGACCGAGCGCCGCCCCCGCGGCGCATCGCGGATAAATCCGCTCCTACATCTGTTGCAACGTGCCGAACCTGTTATGCCAAAGTCGTCTGCCTTGGCGCATGACATGAGCCTTAAAACAAGGCTGACAACCATGGCCTCACAGGCGTGGCCACGCTGCAACAGATGTAGGAGCGGATTCATCCGCGATGCGCCGCGCGGGTGGCGCTCGGCCTCACATCCAGCATAAACCTCAAGCCAAACATCTCTCATTACAGACCAAGGGGTGAAATCCTCCCCCCCGGATGAAGTACAATCGCCCCCTTTTTACTTGGCAACGAGTAGACGCCAATGATCGAACCCAAGCGCGTCCTGCGCGCCCTAGCCGAACACTGGGCCCTGATCGAGCCGCTGTGCGAGCGTTTCGACCAGGGCACCCTGAGCCTGGTGGAGCTGCGCCAGCAACTGGGCCGCCAGCAGGTGGAAAGCACGCCGCAGGACATCACCCAGCTGCTCGACGTGTGGATCCGCCTGGATATCCTGGTGCCGGTGGCCAAGAGCCCGAACCGTTTCGAGCTCAACGCCCAGATCCACGACTTCCTCGCCTACCTGCGCCGCGAGCACCGGCTGGGCCTGTGCCTGGAGATCGAGGCCTACCTGCGCCACCTGGAGCGCCTGGCCGGGCACATCCAGGATGCCTTCGACAACCGCGACAGCGACGACCTGGCGCGCCAGCTGCGCTTGCTCGACATGCGCGTGCGCGACGTGCTGAAGAAGCTCGACAACGACGAGCAGGCGCTGGTCGCCGTGGCCGAACGGGCCAAGACCAGCAACCGCCAGATCCCGCTGCGCCAGCGCTACGCTGAAGTGCTGGCGACCTGGGACGAGTACGTCGAGCCGATGATTCAGCTGGTGAACGCCGACGGCGCCTTCGAACAAGGCGTGCGCAAGGTCGAAACCGTGCTGCTGAAGCTGCTCGGCGAACAGGCGCGCCTCGGCCACCTGGTCGATGATGACATGCTGCTGCGCACCCACGCGCGCATCCTGGAAATGCAGACCAGCGCCCAGCTGACCCTGCGCCACGCCCGCGAACTGCTGCTGCCGCTACGTGAAGAAGCGCGCCGGCACAACGCCGTGACCCGCGGCGCCGCGCTGGCGCTGTCGGTGATCCGCCGCAAGGGCATCGACGCCGTGCCGCAAGCCGCCATGCCGCTGTTCACCCGCCCGCAAAGCACCTTCCTCGGCAGTGCCAGCCAGGTCGAGGCCTACGTCTATGCCCTGGCCCGCTTCGAGCCCAAGCCGGCCAAGTTCCCCAAGGCGCACAAGACCCAGAAAGGCCCGCTGCCGCGTGCCCCGCGCACGGTCAAAGAGATGCTCGAACGCTGCGAAGACGCCCTGCCGCTGCCAGACCTGATGGTCTGGCTGCTGGACCAGGAGCCCGAAGGCGCCACCGACGAACTGCTGTACTGGTTCTCGCGCCTGTCGCGGGAAAAGCGCTTCAAGCGTGAACGCCTGGAGCGGCGCGAGTACACCACCCACGAACACCTGGTCAGCCTGCGCTCGTTCGCCCTGACGTCCAGCCGCGAAGCGCAACCTGAAACCAACGCGAGCCCAGCCAATGCATCTTGATCTTTCCGAACTGTCCCAGCTCGCGCCGATCTTCCGCGAGCTGTTCAAGGGCTTCCACGTCAGCCGCCGCGACCCGGAAATGTACGCCCAGCTGTCGAACTTCCAGGACCAGTACCGCACCCTGTTCAAGGCCCTGGGCTTCGAGCTGGTGTGCGACACCCGCGGGTTCTACTACTTCGTCCCCGAGCAGGCCGCCGCGCAGGTCAACAAGACCGCCCAGCGCCTGTCGCTGTTCACCTTCATCATCGTCGAACACCTGGCCGACCAGGGCCGCGACCCGATGGCCGTGCTTGACGGCGGTAGCATCGGCCGCGACGAGCTGCCATCGCTGCTGGACAAGTACCGCGACCTGTTCCTGCAGGCCGAAGTACAGACCGTCGACGAGCTGGAAGAAAAGATCATGCGCCGCATGACCCAGCTCGGCTTTGCCCATGAAGAAGGCGGCATCTACCGCTTCCTGCCACCGATGCACCGCTTCCTCGACGTGTGCCTGTCGGTGCAGCAGGACCGCGACCTGGCTGCCAGCCTGCACAGCGACCTGCCGCTGCCAACCCCGGTACTGGTGGAAGAAGAAAGCCCGGAACAACTCAACCGCACCGACGACCCGCTCGACCTCACCCCGTTCGACGGCGAAGAGAGCGAAGAGGATGCCCTGGCCCGGGCCATCCGCGAAGAGCAACAGGAGATTGACGCATGAGCCAGGAACGCTACGGCATCCGCCGCTTCGCACTGCTCAACACCGCCGGCTACAGCCTCGGCCTGTTCCCGCTGGAGCACCCGCTGTCGGTCTACGGTGCCAACAACCTGGGTAAATCGGCGTCGATCAACGCCCTGCAGTTCCCGATCCTGGCGCGCATGTCCGACATGAGCTTCGGCAAGTACAGCCTGGAGCAGTCACGCCGCTTCTACTTCGCCAGCGACACCTCGTACATCCTCTGCGAACTGAACCTGCCCCACGGCCCGCACGTGATCGGCGTGGTCGGCCGCGGCCCGGGCGGCGGTTTCGGCCACCAGTTCTTCGCCTACAAGGGCGAGCTGGACCTGGCTCACTACCAGAAGAACGACACCTGCCTGCGCCAGAAAGAGCTGTTCACCAACCTTGAGCGCCTGGGCCTGAAGGCCTATGAGCTCAAGCCCGACGAACTGCGCCGGCTGCTGGTCGGCGGCCACACCTCGTGCCCGCTGGACCTGACCCTGATCCCGCTGCGCTCGACCAGCGAGCAGAGCCTGAAAACCTTCCGCGCGCTGTTCATCAACCTGCTGCACATGCGCGAAATCACCGCCGCCAAGCTGAAGCAGCTGTTCCTCGACGCCTTCGAGCACAGCCTGCGCTCGGGCAGCGTCGACTACATCGCCGCCTGCGAAGAAGCCTTCCGCGACGTGCGCCGCATGGAGCAGGACTACAACGCCCTGGTCGCGGCCGGCCCGCTGGTCGAGGCGCTGGCCGGCGGTGTGGCCCAGCGCGACATCTTGCGCGGCAAGCTGCACCGCCTTTCGCCGCTGCTCGACAACCTGCTGGGTACCTGGCAGGAATACGCCATGGCGCGCAAGGAAGAGCTGGTAATCCAGGCCGAGCACTTCCGTGGCGAGCAGGACCGCCTGCAGAACGACCAGCGTGGCGGCACCCAGGAGCTGATGCGCCTGGAGCGTGAAATCACCGGCATCCAGCGCTGGCTCGGCGAGCTGTCGGTGCTCAAGCACCGCTTCGCCCTGGTCGATGACGTCAAGGTTCTGGAACAGCAACTGCTGGCCGCCAAGGACGCCCACGACGAACTGGCCGGCGCCCTCGCGCAGTCGCGCCAATTCAGCGCCGAAGACCTCGACGAGCGCGTGCGCGACCTGGAAAAACGCCTGAAGCAGGTCAAGCAGCAGCTCGACCACGCCGACAACAACAGCTACGCCCGCCTGCGCGAAGAGTTCTCGCAGCAAGACGTCGATCGCCTGATGCGCCTGTTCAACGGCGCGCTGTTCAGCCTGCCGCTGGGCGACCGCGGTATCGAGCTGGACGACAGCGACCTGTGGGTAAAATCCCTGGAGGCCGTGCTCGACGGCTTCAAGGGCGAGCGCTTCGAAGCCCCCGGTCTGTCCATCGATATCTCCAATATCGACCCACCGGCGCTGCAGGCCCTGGCTGACCGCGCAGCCCTGCGCGACCAGAAAGAGCGCCTTGAAAAAGAACTCAAGCAGCTCAAGACCCAGCAGCAGGTCGCCGCCGACCGCACCGCCTCCAAGGCTCAGACCGAAGCGCTGTACCAGGAAGTTCTGGACGCCCAGAAGGCCCTGGAAGACTACCGCCGCAGCGAAACCCTGAGCGCCGAAGAGCCGGAGAAGATGGAGCAACTGGCGCAGCTGGAAGCCGCCCAGGATGAGCTCAAGCGCTCCAGCGACGCCTTCACCGAACGCGTCCAGCAGCTGTCGGCCAAGCTGCAGCTGGTCGGCCGCCAGATCGGTGACCTGGAATCCAAGCAGCGCACCCTGGAAGACGCCCTGCGCCGCCGCCAGCTGCTGCCGGCCGACCTGCCATACGGCACGCCGTTCATGGAAGCGGTCGACGATTCCATGGACAACCTGCTACCGATGCTCAACGACTACCAGGACAGCTGGCAGGCCCTGCAACGCGTCGACAACCAGATCGAGGCGCTGTACGCCCAGGTACGCCTCAAGGGCGTGGCCAAGTTCGACAGCGAAGATGACATGGAGCGCCGCCTGCAACTGCTGGTGAATGCTTACGCGCACCGCACCGACGAGGCCCTGACCCTGGCCAAGGCGCGCCGCGCCGCGGTCACCGACATTGCCCGGACCTTGCGCAACATCCGCAGCGACTACGACAGCCTCGAACACCAGCTGGCCCTGTTCAACCGCGAGATCAACAAGCGCCAGGTGTCCAACCTGGAAAGCTTCCGCGTGGTCCTCGCACCGAACAAGGAAGCGCTCAAGCACATCGACCAGATCATCCACAGCGCTGGCCAGTACGAGGAAGGCGAAACCCTGTCGGTGTTCGACCTGACCCAGAGCGCCGATCAGGACAACAAGAACGAAGAGGCCAAGGAATACCTGGCGCGGCTGGTGGCGGCCAACCACAACCAGCTGGGCCTGAAGGACCTGTTCGAACTGGCGTTCGAGATCACCAAGGTCAATGGCCAGCCGATCATCCACGCCGACATCGACGGCGCGGCGTCCAACGGCACCACCATGACCATCAAGGCGCTGACCAACATGTACCTGTTGCTGCACTTGATGGACCGCGACCTGGCCGGGCGCATTCGCCTGCCGTACTACCTCGACGAGGCGGCGGACATCGACGAACGCAACCAGGCGGCACTGCTGGAGACCAGCCTGCAGCTGGGCTTCGTGCCGATTCTGGCGAGTGTAAAGCCGCAGGTATCGGCGCGCGTGGCGATCGACCTGGAAGGTGGCAGCGGGCCGAATGGCATCTACATCGACGAGGCGGACTGGAAGTACATCAGCCGGCTGGATGAGGTGAAGGCGGTTGTGCGTGAGGATCAGGCCGAAGAGTTGGCCTGAGGAACCTGGGGCCGCTCTGCGGCCCTCCTCGCGACACAAGGCCGCTCCTACAGGGGTATGCGTTCCCTGTAGGAGCGGCCTTGCCGGGGCGCCGGACCGGTCGGAAAGGAGGCCAAAGGCCTCCCGGCAATCTACCAGGCTATCAATGAGCCCAAGGCAAAATCGGAATAGCCGTTACCGCATTCTGCGGGCTGCCCTCGATCATGCGGTCGCTGTACACCAGGTACACCAGGGTATTGCGTTTCTTGTCCAGGAAACGCACCACCTGCATGGTCTTGAACACCAGCGAGGTGCGCTCCTTGAACACCTCCTCGCCATCCTTCAAATCACCCTTGAAGTTGATGGGCCCGACCTGACGGCAGGCAATCGAAGCCTCCGCGCGATCTTCCGCCAACCCCAATCCACCCTTCACGCCGCCGGTCTTGGCCCGCGACAGGTAGCAGGTCACACCCTCGACCTTGGGGTCGTCAAAGGCCTCGACCACGATGCGGTCGTTTGGTCCAAGGAACTTGAACACGGTGGAAACCTGGCCGATTTCCTCGGCCCCAGCCAGCATCGGCAGGGCAAATACTGCCAGGGCGAGCGCCCGCTTGAGCCGCTTCATACCAGCACCAGGTTGTCGCGATGCACCAGCTCCGGCTCGGCGATGTAGCCCAGCACAGCCTCGATCTGATCGGACGGCTGGCCAATGATCTTCTGCGCTTCCAGCGCGCTGTAGTTGGCCAGGCCACGGGCCACTTCGACGCCGTCCGGACCGACGCAAACCACCATCTCGCCACGGCGGAAGCTGCCCTGCACGGTCTTCACGCCGACCGGCAGCAGGCTCTTGTGCGCTTCGCGCAGCGCCTGCACGGCACCGGCGTCGAGCACCAGGGTGCCGCGGGTTTGCAGGTGGCCTGCCAGCCACTGCTTGCGTGCCGCCAACATGCCGCGCTCAGGCGACAGCAGCGTGCCCAGGCGCTCGCCGGCCTTCAGCCGGTCCAGCACGCGCTCGATGCGACCACCGATGATGATCGTGTGAGCGCCGGAACGAGCTGCCAGGCGCGCGGCGCGCAGCTTGGTCTGCATGCCACCACGGCCCAGTGCACCACCGGTACCACCGGCCACGGCATCGAGCGACGGGTCGTCCGCGCGGGCTTCGTAGATCAGCTGGGCTTCTGGGTTGTTGCGCGGGTCGGCATCGAACATGCCGTCGCGGTCGGTGAGAATCACCAGCAGGTCGGCTTCCACCAGGTTGGCCACCAGCGCGGCCAAGGTATCGTTATCGCCGAAACGGATCTCGTCGGTGACCACGGTGTCGTTTTCGTTGATCACCGGCACCACACCCAGGTCGACCAAGGTACGCAGGGTGCTGCGGGCGTTCAGGTAACGCTTGCGGTCGGACAGGTCGTCGTGGGTCAGGAGGATTTGCGCGGTGTGCTTGCCATGCTCGCCGAAGCTCGATTCCCAGGCCTGCACCAGGCGCATCTGGCCAATCGAGGCCGCCGCCTGCAGCTCGTTCATCGCACTCGGTCGCGAAGTCCAGCCCAGCTGGCTCATGCCGGCAGCCACGGCCCCGGAGGAGACCAGTACCAACTCCACGCCTGCTTCACGCAGCGCGACCATCTGCTCGACCCATACGGCCATGGCGCCGCGGTCGAGGCCCTTGCCATCGGCGGTCAGCAGGGCACTGCCAATCTTCACGACCCAGCGCTTGGCGCCCGTCACCTTGCTTCGCATCTTCTTCCAACCTATGTCGAATCTGTAGATACCGTGGATACAAAAACGCCGCTCCTGAGAGCGGCGTTTAGTGTACTGCAACCGATCAGTCGCGCACGTAAATGATTTCCGGGCCGTCTTCGTCGTCCTCGAAATCATCGTCCCAGGCGTCGTCGTCGTCGCCGATGTCGTGCACGCTCTTGACGCCAGTGCGACGCAGGGTACGGGCGTCGTCCAGGGCCTGCAGCTGGGCACGGGCTTCGTCTTCGATGCGCTGGTCGAGGTCGGCCAGCTCTTCGGCGTATGCCGGGTCGTTGGCCAGGCGGTCGGCGCGGTCTTCGAGGTAGCGCATCAGGTCGTGGCTGAGCTTGTCGGTGCCCTGCTTGGAGATAGCCGAGATCACGTAGACCGGGCCTTCCCACTCCAGGCGATCGATCACTTCCTGAACACGCTCATCACGCTCGTCGTCCATGACCATGTCCGACTTGTTCAGCACCAGCCAACGCTCACGCTCGGCCAGCGACGGGCTGAAGCGGGTCAGTTCGTTGACGATCACTTCAGCGGCATCGGCCGGGCTGCTTTCGTCCAGCGGCGCGATGTCCACCAGGTGCAGCAGCACGCGGGTACGCGCCAGGTGCTTGAGGAAGCGGATGCCCAGGCCGGCACCGTCGGAAGCGCCTTCGATCAGGCCGGGGATGTCGGCGATGACGAAGCTCTTCCAGCGGTCGACGCTGACCACGCCCAGGTTTGGCACCAGGGTAGTGAACGGGTAGTCGGCCACTTTCGGCTTGGCCGCCGAAACCGAACGGATGAAGGTGCTCTTGCCGGCGTTTGGCAGGCCCAGCAGGCCAACGTCGGCCAATACCTTCATTTCCATCTTCAGGTCGCGCTGGTCACCCGGCTTGCCTGGAGTGGTCTGGCGCGGCGCACGGTTGGTGCTGGACTTGAAACGGGTGTTGCCCAGGCCGTGCCAGCCGCCTTGGGCGACCATCAGCTTCTGCCCGGGGGTGATCAGATCACCGATCACTTCCTGGGTCGAGGCGTCGATCACGGTGGTGCCGACCGGTACGCGCAGGAACAGGTCATCGCCCTTCTTGCCGGTGCAGTCGGTGCTGCCGCCATTGGAGCCGCGCTGGGCTTCGTGGTGACGGGTGTAGCGATAGTCGACCAGGGTGTTGAGGTTTTCGTCGGCCACCATGTACACCGAACCACCGTCACCACCGTCGCCGCCGTTGGGGCCGCCGTTCTCGATGAACTTCTCGCGGCGGAAGCTCATGCAACCGTTACCGCCGTCACCGGCTTTGACCCGAATGGATACTTCGTCAACAAACTTCATTGGAAACCGCCTCTCGCCTGCGGGCGAGTTGAATACTGAAAAACCTGAGGCTCTTGCAAAAATGAGCGCGGCGGCCCCGTACGACCGTAGAAACCCACGCCGGCAGCCCATACAAACAGCTTTGCAAGAGGCTCACCACAAACGAAAAAGCCCCGTCGCATGACGGGGCTTCTGGAGCGACGTCGCGATTAAGCGGCGACGATGCTCACGTAACGGCGCATGAACTCGCCTTTCTTCTCGAACTTGATCACGCCTTCGATCTTGGCGAACAAGGTGTGATCCTTGCCCATGCCAACGCCGTAGCCAGCGTGGAATTCGGTGCCGCGCTGACGGACGATGATGTTGCCTGGCTTGATAACCTGGCCGCCATACATCTTCACGCCAAGGCGTTTCGATTCTGAGTCGCGACCGTTACGAGTACTACCACCAGCCTTCTTGTGAGCCATGGTTCAATCTCCAAATAAATTCAGGGGAACCGGGCGATTAAGCCTGGATACCGGTGATTTTGATCTCGGTGAACCACTGGCGGTGGCCCATACGCTTCATGTGGTGCTTACGACGACGGAACTTGATGATGCGAACCTTGTCGTGACGGCCTTGCGAAACGACTTCGGCAACCACTTTAGCGCCGGCGACGACTGGTGCGCCGATGGTGACTTCTTCACCGTTGGCAACCAGCAGAACGCGATCGAAGGTCACGGATTCGCCAGTGGCGACTTCCAGTTTTTCGATCTTGAGGAATTCACCTTCAGCGACTTTGTACTGCTTGCCGCCGGTAACGATTACTGCGTAAGACATGGTATTTCTCCGATAATCCTGCTCACCCAGCGCTTTATATGATGAGTATTGGCTGGCATGGCTGCATGGGGCTGGAACGGCCCTGTGCAATTGCGTAAGGCAGGTGCTGCCCAGGAAGTTAGGGTGCGCGATTGTACGCAACCCAGGTTTTGCTTGCAAGTCCCGGCCCCGGGCGGCCGGCACCGCGCCTTGACACACCGGAACCCGCGACCTAGCATGCCGCGCAACCTCACTGGAGCAGCCGATGCAACCCCAAACCTTCTACCGCGCGGTAGCTGAAGATTTCAGCGCCGTCGACGAGATCATCAAGAAGCAGCTGACCTCGCGCGTGCCGCTGGTATCGAAGATCGGCGACTATATCACCTCCGCCGGGGGCAAGCGCCTGCGTCCGCTGCTGGTCCTGCTGTGCGGCAAGGCCCTGGGCCGCGAGGGCGCCGACCTGCGCCTGCTGGCCGCGACCATCGAATTCCTGCACACCGCCACCCTGCTGCACGACGATGTGGTCGACATGTCTGGCATGCGCCGTGGCCGTTCCACCGCCAATGCCCTGTGGGGCAACGCGCCAAGCGTGCTGGTGGGCGACTTCCTCTATTCGCGCTCGTTCGAAATGATGGTCGAACTGGGCTCGATGCCGGTCATGCAGATCCTCTCCAAGGCCACCCGGGTAATCGCCGAGGGCGAAGTGCTGCAGCTGTCGCGGGTACGCGATGCCAGCACCACCGAAGAGGTCTACATGGACGTCATCCGCGGCAAGACCGCGATGTTGTTCGAGGCCTCGACCCACAGCGCCGCAGCGCTGGCCGAAGCCAGCGAAGAGCAGCGCGAAGCCCTGCGCACCTTCGGCGACCACCTGGGCGTGGCCTTCCAGCTGGTCGACGACCTGCTCGACTACGAAGGCGATGCCGAAGCCCTGGGCAAGAATGTCGGCGACGACCTGGCCGAAGGCAAGCCTACCCTGCCACTGATCTACACCATGCGCGAAGGCACGCCTGAACAGGCTGCACTGGTGCGCAAGGCGATCCAGAAAGGTGGCCTGGAGGACCTGGAGCAGATTCGCGAAGCCGTCGAGGCCTCGGGCGCCCTGAAGTACACCGCCGAGCTGGCGCGTGACTACGTCAAACGCGCCATCGCTTGCCTGGAAGTACTGCCAGCCAGCGAATACCGGGATGCGCTGGTCGAGCTGAGCGAGTTTGCCGTCGCGCGTACTCACTGACAGGCCGAGTCGCCATATTCTTCGCGGGCAAGCCCGCTCCCACAGGTACTGCACACGCCTCAATGGCCGCGCAAATTCTGTGGGAGTGGGCTTGCCCGCGATGCTTTTGTCCGGACAAAAACACTTCGTGCGCAAAACCTCATACAATGTGGGCTTTTAACCGCCCGTCTGTTTTAAGGATCCGAAGTGAGCACTCTGCCTCCCTGCCCCAAATGCAACTCCGAATACACCTACGAGGATGGCACCCAGCTGATCTGCCCGGAGTGCGCCCACGAGTGGTCGGCCAATGGCGAAGCCGAAGCCGCCAGCGATGACGTGGTGAAGAAGGATTCGGTCGGCAACGTCCTGCAGGATGGCGATACCGTTACCGTGATCAAGGACCTCAAGGTCAAGGGCTCGTCCCTGGTGGTCAAGGTCGGCACCAAGGTCAAGAACATCCGCCTGTGCGATGGCGACCACGACATCGACTGCAAGATCGACGGCATCGGCGCCATGAAGCTGAAGTCGGAATTCGTGCGTAAGGTCTGATTACAAAATCCGCCAATTGGCGCTTGCTATTCTGATAATAAGAATTATTCTCATTGGAACCGCTTTCCAAGGAGAATAGCCATGACTTATCTGATCGACGCCTGGCTGGACCGCCCCCACCCTTACCTGCGCATCCTCCACCGGGAAACCGGTGAGGTGTGCGCGGTGCTCGAAGAAGAAGCACTGGACGAACTGCGCGACCAGGGAGACCTGGATCTGTACGGGCTGAATTCGAGTGAGCCAGTGGTGCTCAAGGAGCTGGTGCGGAATTTGTTTCTGTTCTGCTATGCACGGGCATTGCGCCCTGGGGGAACCGACTGGAATTGAGGCTGGCAGCGCCGGCCACTTCGCGGGCAAGTCGGAGCGGCGGTTCGGCGCCCCGACTTGCCCGCGAATGGGCCGCAAAGCGGCCCTAGCGGTATTACAGAACGTCGAGCAGCTCGACGTCGAACACCAGGACGCTGTGCGGCGGGATGCTACCAACTCCTTGGGCGCCGTAGGCCAGCTCGCTTGGCACGTACAGGCGCCATTTGCTGCCGGCGTTCATCAGCTGCAGGGCTTCGGTCCAGCCGGCGATCACGCCACCAACCGGGAATTCAGCCGGCTGACCACGGTCGTAGGAGCTGTCGAACACGGTGCCGTCGATCAGCGTGCCGTGGTAGTGGGTGCGCACGTTGCTTTCGCGGGTCGGCTTGGCGCCTTCACCTGCGGTCAGCACTTCGAACTGCAGGCCCGAAGCCAGGGTGGTGATGCCGTCACGCTTGGCGTTCTCGACCAGGAATTCCTTGCCAGCGGCAGCGGCGGCTTCAGCCTTGGCGGCAGCTTCGGCTTGCATCAGGTCGCGGATGACCTTGAAGCTGGCCGACAGGTCGGCTTCGCTGACGCGGCTATCGGCGCCGTTGAAGGCGTCGGTCAGGCCGGCCAGGATGGCTTCCAGGCTCACGCCTGGTGGCGGGTTGTCACGCAGCTGGCCGCCCAGCTGACGGCCGATGCCGTAGCTGACGCGAGTTTCGTCGGTAGACAGGTTGAGTTCGGACATTGTCGTGCTCCACTGCAGGGCGCAGTGCAGCCGCGCCCTTGATGAAAAGGGCGAGCAGCCTAGCACACTGGGGCGCCGCGAGCAGCTACCAGGCCGAACGCTGGGAAATCGGCACCTTCAGGTCTTCTTCCGGGTGCGTGCCCATGCCGCACATCTCGTCCTGCACCGACCAGTGCACGAGGTTCATCGACACCATCGGGATGGTCTGCAGCAACTTGCGCGCATCCTCCACCGAGTGCACGCGCAAGCGCTCACCGCGGGTATCGGACAGGGGGTGGGGATGGCCTTTGACCCGGGCCTCGAGGAGATAGTCGCCACCTTCGATGGCGATCAGGTTCACTTCGTCGACATGGCCGGCCCTGGCCTCGGTATTGAGCTGATGCAGGTTCATGAGAGCACCTCGCTTTGGGAACCACGCATGAGTGCTCATTTTTTGTACGGATCCAGAGATTGCACAAGGCATTCCTGACGCCGCTCGTCAGTTGAACGCTGCGCACGCCCTGCAGGAGCGGCCTTGCGTCGCGAACGGGCTGCGCGGCAGCCCCGGTTTTTCAGCTTCGCAACAGATATTGCCGGGGCCGCTTTGCGGCCCTTTCGCGACGCAAGGCCGCTCCTACAAGGAGTGCGCCAGCCGTCAGTGCTTGGTCAGCTTGTCCAGGTAGCCCATGCAGAAGGCCGAGACCACGAAGGTCATGTGGATGATCACGTACCACATCAGGTAATCAGTGGAGATGTTCTGCGCATCCATGAACACCCGCAGCAGATGGATGGAAGAAATCGCCACGATCGAAGCGGCTACCTTCATCTTCAGCGACGAAGAGTCCATCTTGCCCAGCCAGTTGAGTTTCTCCTTGCTCTCGTCGATGTCCAACTGCGAGACGAAGTTCTCGTAACCGGAAATCATCACCATGACCAGCAGGCCGCCAACCAGCGACATGTCGATCAGCGACAGGATTACCAGGATCAGGTCGGCTTCGCTCAGGGCGAAGACGTTGGGCAGGACGTGGACAACTTCCTGGAAGAACTTCAGCGCCAGGGCCAGCAGGCCGAGGGACAGACCGAAGTAGATGGGAGCGAGCAGCCAGCGCGAGGCATACATCGCGTTTTCGAGAATACGTTCCATGGAGGGTTTTGGACTCGTCAGGTGACTGGAAAATCGGCCGCGAGTATAGCCAGCCACCTGTGACAGCAAAAGCCTGCGGCTGGATGCCGCACCGCCAGGAATGTGTTCAGGTTTCAGGGTGGAACTGATAATCCCCCAGGTTCCGGCAGCGCTCGCCGTTGATCCGCCGCAGCTGAGCCTGCAAGTGCAGGCACCAGATCTGTGGATCATCGGCTACCTGGTACCCATGCAGGGTCAGGCTCTCGACGATGGCACTGAGCACGGACTCGGCCACCATCGGCCCATGGAACGGTCCCTGGGCCTTGATCGCCGAAGGTTGTTCACCGGCCATGCCGGCGGCAAACAGCAAGGTCCACATGCCATTGTCGCCGGCCAGTGGGCGGATGCTGCATTCGATACGGGTCACCAGGCCCAGGCACTGGCGAGTAAGGCTGAGGTTGCGCATGGCCGCGTCCCCCTCCAATAAGCCCTGTTCAGCCTGAAAACCAGGCTGTTTCCATCCTGAACCCTGATACCGTCCTTAAGTTCCAGCATAGAAGAACAGCACAGAAAGATGGAAAACCGGCGCTGAACGGTAGCACATGGCCGCCAGCGCCGTTTTATTGACTCAGGCCGGTTTGGCCTGGGCAATCACCTCTTCCAGGCGTTCCTTTTCTGCCTTCTCGATTTCTTCCTCGCTGATCATTTCGGCAATCTCACGCAGGCGCTCGACCACTCGGGCGTTGACGCTGCCCTCGGTAAACACGCCCTCTTCGTTGAGCTCGCCCGCATCCTGGCCCACCAGCAGGCTCAGCGCCTCGTCAGCCTGGCTCACGGCATAGACGTGGAACATGCCGTTCTCCACCGCCTGCAGCACGCGCTCGTCGAGCATCAGCGTGGCGACGTTGGCGCGCGGGATGATCACCCCTTGCTCGCCCGTCAGGCCACGTGCCTCGCAGAGGCGGAAGAAGCCTTCGATCTTCTCGTTGACCCCACCCACCGCCTGCACTTCACCAAACTGGTTGATCGAGCCGGTGATGGCGAAGCACTGCTTGAGCGGCGTGCGCGACAACGCCGAGATCAGCGTGCACGCTTCGCCCAGCGACGCACTGTCGCCATCGACATAGCCGTAGGACTGCTCCAGAGCGATGCTCGCGGAAATCGCCAGGGGGAATTCCTGGGCATAACGGCTGCCCAGGTACCCGGTGAGGATCATCACCCCCTTGGAGTGGATCGGCTGGCCGAGGTTGACCTCGCGCTCGATATCGACGATGCCGCTGCCGCCCGGGTAGACGGTGGCGGAAATGCGCGCCGGCATGCCGAACGCCGAGTCGCCGACTTCCAGCACGGTCAGGCCGTTGCACTTCCCGATGGCTGCGCCTTCGCTGTCGATCAGAATGATGCCGGCGAGCATGTCATCGAGCACCCGCTGCGAGACACGCCCGGTGCGCGTGGCCTTGGCCTTGAGCGCACGCTCGATGTGCCCGGCGTCGGTCATCTCGTCGCTGGCCAGCTGGCGGATGAAATCGGCCTCGCTGACCAACTGGAACAGGTCACCGATGCGTGCCGACAGGCGCGACTGGTTTTCCGCCAGCCGTGCGCTGTAGGTGGCCAGGCGCGCCACCGCATCGCTGGTCAGCGGCGCCATACCTTCTTCATTGGTGCGGGTGCGCAGCAGCTGGGCAAACTGCTCGAGGTTCTCGTCGACCATCGGCATGTCTTCGTCGAAGTCGACCAGCACCCGGAACATCTCCTGGAAGTCCGAGTCGTGGTCCTGCAGCGCGTAGTACAGCTGGCGCGAACCGATGATCACCAGCTTGACGTTCAGCGGGATCATCTGCGGCGTCAGGCTGACCGTGGCGACACGCCCCAGCTCGCCCAGCGGCGACTCCATTTTCAGCTTGCGCGATTGCAGGGCACGCTTGAGGGCGTCCCAGACGAATGGCTCGCCCAGCATTTTCTCAGCTTCGAGAATCAGGAAGCCGCCATTGGCGCGGTGCAACGCACCTGGGCGCAACTGCCGGTAGGAAGTGTACAGCGCCCCTTGGTCGGTGCTGTATTCGATGCGGCCGAACAGGTTGTCGTAGGTCGGGTGCGGCTCGAACACCACCGGCGCACCACCGTCAGCGTGGTGGCCGACCACCAGGCTCGGCGCGTACTGCTCTTCGAGCAACTTGCGCGCAGCCGCGTCGGTCTTGCTGTCTTCAACCAGCTGCTCGACCACGGTACGCAGCAGGTTGAGCTGCACGGACTGCAAGTAGGCGCAGACAGCCGCGTTCTCGGCGTACTTTTCCGACAGCGGCGCCAGCAATGGCTGCAGGGCCAGGGTGATGGTTTCTTCGTTGAGCTGACGCAGCTGGTTGTTCGACTCGCGTTTCCATTGCGGCAGGCTGGCCAGTTCCTCGTTGAGGCGCTCTTCGAGCAGGGCGATATCCTCATGGAACTGCTCGCGGACTTCTTCTGGCAACTGGGCGAATTCGGCTTCGTCCAGCGCCTTGCCGTCGGCCATCGGGGTAAAGGCGACGTTGCTGGCATCGCGGTACAGGGCCACGTCCTTTTCCAGCGAGGCGCGCTCGATCACATCCAGGGCACGGTCGTAACGCTGGTTGAAGGCGCGGTCGATGGCGCCCTTTTTCTGCTGGTACGACGGGTGCTCGAACACCGCCGGGAAGGTTGACAGCAGGTTGTCGATCAAGCCGCCCATGTCGCTGATGAACTCGGCCGCGCTGCCAGAAGGCAGCTCCAGTGCACGCGGCTCGCGGGTGTCGTCGAAATGGTTGACGTAGAGCCAGTCGGCCGGGGTCTGCTGGCGCTTGCCCTCGGCCTTGAGGTAGCGCTTGACGAACGAGAAGCGACCGGTGCCTGGCTCGCCCATCACATACACGTTGTAACCAGGGCGCGGCATGGCCACGCCGAACTGCAGGGCCTCGACAGCACGCTCCTGGCCCAGGACTCCGCGAAACGGCTCCAGATCGTCGGTATTGGTAAAGGCAAACTGCTCGGGGGAGAAACGCCGGGTCAGGGCTTCAGGCGCGAGACGCAGGCGCGCAGCGACAGGATCGGGCATTGGGTTTCCTTACTTCGGCGGGGCAGATACGCAGCATTCTGGCGCTGCCCGCGCGCGCCTTGCAAGGCTCCACGGGACTTTATGTCGCAGCTGCGACGCTGTCATGGACAAGCAAATTTTTCGCAATCAACAACGCAACCTTTAGATCATGCCTAAACTCCAAGCTGCGCGGGTGGGTGAAACGCTTTCCCGACCTGGCAACCGCGTTGCCAGACAACCCTGACCCTTGGTTAAGACAAAGAGAACAATGCTATGAAACGGATTCTTCTGGGTACTCTGTTCACCGTGGTCTCGCTCAACGCCCTCGCCGAAGCGCCGGGCGGCCCGAACTGCGGCTGGGGCAACATGCTGTTCGAAGGCCAGCGCGGCACGCCGGCCCACTTCCTGGCTTCCACCACCAACGGCACCTCCGGCAACGCCACCTTCGGCATGACCTCCGGTACCAACGGCTGCTCGACCAAGGCTTCGCTGACCTACGGCGGCAAGTCCTGGTTCGCCATGAACGGCATGATGAACGAGCTGTCGGAAGACATGGCCATGGGCCAGGGCGAAGCCCTGACCACCTACGCCGTGGTCCTGGGTGTGGCGCCGGAAGATCGCGGCTACTTCGCCTCGGTCACCCACCAGCACTTCAACCAGATCTTCAGCAGCGCAGACGTGACTGCCGAAACAGTCCACAGCAACACCCTGGCTGTTCTGAAGAACGACCCACGCCTGGCCAAATACGCCACCGAGGCCTGAGTGCAGCTGCTCCCGCCCCTCACGGGGCGGGTTTCGCCTTTTTTCGGCATCGTTAAGAAGTAGTTGCCCGATATGCTCAAACGCCTCGCTTCCCTGGCGCTGTTTGCCTGCGCCCCCGTATATGCCATGCCCGTGCTGGACCCAGGCCGTATCCAGCAACTGGCCAACACCCCTTACTGGATTGCCCTGGGCCACTACGAAACTGCCAAGCTCGGTGGCTGGCGCAGCTATGTGGACGATGACGCCTTCTTCCTCGCCGAGGACGGTGCACACCACCCCGACCAGGAGCTCAAGGCCACCGTCGAAGCGCTGTATGCACCTGCCAGCCTGGGTGACAAGCACGCCCAGTGCGTATTCCCCGCGCGTACCCGCTGGCTGCGTGAACAGCTCGGCCTGCAAGGCCTGCCGCAGCCGGACTGCCAGGAATTCAAAACCTGGTACCAGTCGATCGACCCGCACAGCGCGGCGCTGATTTTCCCGGCGGCCTACCTGAACAGCCCGTCATCGATGTTCGGCCATACCCTGCTGCGCATCGACCAATCCACCACCCGCAGCGACGACACCACGCTGCTGAGTTACGCGATCAACTTTGGCGCCTACATCGAAGGCAGCGACAACAGCATCCTGTATGCCTGGAAGGGCCTGATGGGTGGCTACCCTGGCCTGTTCGCGCTGATGCCTTACCAGGAAAAGCTCTCCGAGTACCGCAGCCTGGAGAACCGCGACCTGTGGGAATACCAGCTGGACCTGACGCCGGAAGAAACCGGGCGCATGGTCGAGCATGTCTGGGAGCTGAAGCAGATCCAGTTCGATTATTTCTTCTTCGACGAAAACTGCTCCTACCGGCTGCTGGAGCTGTTGCAGGTGGCGCGGCCGAGCCTGGACCTGACCTCGCAGTTCCCGCTCACCGCCATCCCCACCGACACGGTTAAAGCGGTGAAGCAGTCCGGCCTGGTGGCCAGCGAGACCTACCGCCCGTCACGCGAACGCGAGCTGCTGGCCCGCGCCGAGCCGCTGGACCATGACGAGAAGCGCCAGGTACTGGCCGTCAGTGCCGATACCGCGCAATTGCAAAGTGCCGAATTCAAAGCCCTGCCCCGCGAGCGCCAGGCGCTGGTGCAGGATGCCGCTTACCGCCTGGAGCGCTACCGGGCCAACGGCCAGGAGCGTGACCCTGGGCAGGCCAAACGCAGCTTCGAGCTGCTGCGGGCGATCAATAGCAACCCGCCGCCAGCGTTGCAGATCGAACGCCCTGGCTTGCCTGAGGACGGCCATGACTCGCGCATCTGGCAACTGGGCGTCGGTACCCGAGAAGACCGTGCCTACGCCGAATATGGCCTGCGCATGGCCTACCACGACCTCAACGACAACGCTTATGGCTTCCCGCTGGGCGCGCAGATCGAGATCCTGCAACTCAAGGTGCGCCAGTACGAAGGCAACGACTGGCAGGTACAGCGCCTGGACCTGGCCACCATCCGCTCGCTGACGCCGCGCAACGAGTTGCTCAAGCCTTGGTCCTGGCAAGTGGCCGGAGGCCTGGAGCGGGTGCCAGGCAAACACGACGACGAGGTGCTGGTGAGCCATGTGAATGGCGGCGCCGGCGGCACCTGGCAACTGGCCGATGGCTTGCTGGGTTTTGCCCTGGGCACGCTGCGGGTCGAACACCACAACGACTTCGCCCAGTTCATCGCCCCGGCGACAGGGTTCAATGGTGGGCTACTGTGGCGCAACGGCCTGGGCAACATGACGCTGGAGGCCAAGGGCGATTACTTCACCAATGGCGAGGTGCGGCGCAGTGTGAGCCTGAACCAGCAGTGGGAGATTAGCCAGAACCTGGGGCTGAGGTTGAGTGCTTCGCGCCAGTTCAGCCACCTGGCGACAGCGCAGAATGAAGTGATGCTGGAGCTTAAGTGGTATCACTACTGACACGGCACTTGCAGGAGCGGCCTTGCCGGGACGCCGGATCGGTCGGAAAGGGCCGCATAGCGGCCCCGGCGATATCAGCTTGAATGCAGAAATTCTGGGGGCTGCTGCGCCCCCCTTTCCGACCGGTCCGGCGTCCCGGCAAGGCCGCTCCCACATTGATCGCATGATGGCCGACAGATGTGAACCAACCGACTCTTTGACACTGTTTTGACAGCTCCCCGACAAATCGCCACCTAGACTTTCCGGTATCTCCCCAAAGGTCCAGGTGGTCATGTCGCGGTACTGGTTCGGCTTGTGCATTGCGTTGTTGCTGGCGGGTTGCGAAACCACCCACGATCAGATGGTCAACCACGGTTATCCCCCCGCCTACGCCGACGGCTACCAGGACGGTTGCAGCAGCGGCCGCCAGGCGGCTGGCCTGATGGTTGGCGACTTCAAGAAGGACGTACCGCGCTACCTGCACAATCGCCAGTACGAAACCGGTTGGGACGATGGTTTCCGCCAATGCCACGCGATGCAGAACAGCGAGGAGCAGCGCCAGTACCATGAGCGCTTCTGGGACGAGCGTGACCGCGAATGGCAGCAGGAGAAAGACCAGGGCGCCGCCCGTGCCTACCGCCGCTGATTTTCACGGCGCCTGCGTCGCAAACTGACATCCACTGAAACCGCCAGCCTGCCATGCTGGTCTCCAGTACAAGGAGGCCATTGCATGAGCCGTGCATTCGTCAACGAAGACCAGGCCGCCGCCCAAGCCGACCAACCGGTAGAGCGGCGCGTCAGCGAGCAGCCCAATTACGTGACCGCCAGCGGCCTGCGCCAGCTGCAACAACGCGTGAGCGAACTGAATGCCTTGCGCAGCGAGTTGCAGGCCGAGGGCGAGCGCGGCGACAAGCAGCGCCTGGCCGATGCCGAGCGGGATTTGCGTTATTTTAGCGCGCGGGTGCAGAGCGCGCAGGTGGTGCCGGCCGCGACTTCACACAGCAAGGTACAGATTGGCAGCCGGGTCAGGTTCGTCGACGAGCAGGGCCAGGAGCAGGTGGTGCAGCTGGTGGGCGAAGATGAGGCGGATGCCGGACGCGGGATGATCAACTGGGGGTCACCACTGGGGCGGGCGCTGCTCGGGGCCGGGCCTGGGGATGAAGTGCTGTGGCGGCGGCCGGCGGGGGATCAGATGATCGAAGTAATCGAGATCGGTTGAGGCCTTGGGGCTGCTTCGCAGCCCATTCGCGACGCAAGGCCGCCCCTACAGGGATCGCGGTCCCTTGTAGGAGCGGCCTTGCGTCGCGAATGGGCCGCAAAGCGGCCCCAGCAGTCTCGGATCAGACCACGCCCTGAGCCAGCATGGCATCGGCAACTTTCACAAAGCCGGCAATGTTTGCACCCTTGACGTAGTTGACCTTGCCATCGGCCTCTTGACCGTAATGCACGCAAGCATGGTGAATCGACTGCATGATGTTGTGCAGCTTGCTGTCCACTTCACCGGCGGTCCACAACAGGCGCATGGCGTTCTGCGACATCTCCAGCCCCGATACGGCCACGCCGCCGGCATTCGATGCCTTGCCAGGGGCGTACAGGATGCCAGCCTCGATGAACAGGTCCACGGCAGCCAGGGTGGTCGGCATGTTGGCACCTTCTGCCACACAGATGCAGCCGTTGCGCAGCAGGGTGCGGGCGTCTTCGATGTCCAGTTCGTTCTGGGTGGCGCACGGCAGCGCGATGTCGCACGGCAGGCTCCACGGCGTCTGGCCCTTGCGGAATTCCAGGCCGAACTGGCCAGCCAGCTCGCTGATGCGGCCGCGCTTGACGTTCTTCAGCTCCATCAGCGCATCCCACTGGGCATCGGTCAGGCCGGCTTCGGCGTACAGGGTACCTTCGGAGTCGGACAGCGAAATCACCTTGCCACCCAGGTCCATGACCTTGCGTGCAGCGTACTGGGCGACGTTGCCGGAACCGGAGATGGCCACGCGGCGGCCGTCGATGCGCAGGTCCTGGCGCTTGAGCATTTCTTCAGCGAAGTACACACAGCCGTAGCCGGTGGCTTCAGGGCGGATCAGGCTGCCGCCGTAGGTCATGCCCTTGCCGGTCAGCACCGAAGTGAACTGATTGGCCAGGCGCTTGTACTGGCCGAACATGAAGCCGATCTCGCGGGCACCAACGCCGATGTCACCGGCCGGCACGTCGCAATCGGCGCCGATGTGGCGGTACAGCTCGCTCATGAAGGCCTGGCAGAAGCGCATGACTTCAGCATCGCTCTTGCCTTTCGGGTCGAAGTCCGAGCCACCTTTGCCGCCGCCCATGGGCAGCGAGGTCAGGGAGTTCTTGAACACCTGTTCGAAGGCCAGGAACTTGAGCACGCTCAGGTTCACCGACGGGTGGAAGCGCAGGCCGCCCTTGTAAGGGCCGATGGCGCTGCTCATCTGGATGCGATAGCCGCGGTTGACCTGGACCTTGCCCTGGTCATCGACCCACGACACGCGGAACAGCACGGCACGCTCAGGTTCGACCATGCGTTCGAGGATACCGGACTGCAGGTAGTGAGGGTTGGCTTCGAGGAACGGCCACAGGGTGCGCAGCACTTCTTCCACAGCCTGGTGGAATTCCGGTTGGCCCGGGTCGCGTTGCTGCAGGCGTGCAAGGAAATTGTCGACAGATTCGATCATGGTAGACATCTCACCAAGAGGATTGGACTTATTGGTTTTTTCTGGAATGTACCAAGAAGCAATCGCACCGGAATAGGGCGAAATGTCGTTTTTTTGAAATTATTTGGTGCGTTTTATATAAATGTATACAAAATCACCCTTCAGTGGTGGCCTCTTCGCGGGTAAACCCGCTCCCACAGGTGTCATGCAAACCTTGGGTACAGCGCCTTACCTGTGGGAGCGGGCTTGCCCGCGAATGAGGCCAACAGCACTTTCCAGCCAGGCACAAAAATGGGGCCGCTAAGGGCCCCATTCTTGTGCATCAGAAAACCGGCTTACTGGGCCAGCTTCTTGTGCCGTACACGGTGCGGCTGGGCAGCGGCATCGCCCAGGCGCTTCTTGCGATCGGCTTCGTACTCGGTGTAGTTGCCCTCGAAGAACACCACGTTCGAGTCGTCTTCGTACGCCAGGATGTGAGTGGCCACACGGTCCAGGAACCAGCGGTCGTGGGAAATCACGATGGCGGCGCCCGGGAAGTCCAGCAGGGCTTCTTCCAGCGAACGCAGGGTTTCGACGTCGAGGTCGTTGGACGGTTCGTCGAGCAGCAGGACGTTGCCGCCCTCCTTCAGGGTCAGGGCCAGGTGCAGGCGGCCACGCTCACCACCGGACAGGTCCTTGACGAACTTCTGCTGGTCGCCACCCTTGAAGTTGAAGCGGCCGACGTAGGTACGCGACGGGATCTCGTAGCTACCGATGCGGATCTGGTCGGAACCGTCGGAGATCTGCTGGAACACTGTCTTGGAACCGTCGAGGTCTTCGCGGCTCTGGTCCACGCAAGCCAGCTGCACGGTTTCGCCGATCTCGATGCTGCCCGAGTCCGGTTGTTCCTTGCCCATCAGCATGCGGAACAGGGTCGATTTACCGGCACCGTTACCACCGATAACGCCGACGATGGCGCCTTTTGGCATGGCGAACGACAGGTTGTCGATCAGCACGCGATCGCCGTAGCCCTTGGTGACGTTCTTGAACTCGATGACCTTGTCGCCCAGGCGCGGGCCGGCCGGGATGTAGATCTCGTTGGTCTCGCTGCGCTTCTGGAATTCCTGCGACTGCATTTCCTCGAAGCGCTGCAGACGGGCCTTGGATTTGGACTGGCGGGCCTTGGCGCCTTTGCGCACCCACTCCAGTTCCTCTTTCATGGCCTTCTCGTGGGCGCTCTGCTGCTTGGATTCCTGCGCCAGGCGGTCCGACTTGGCTTCCAGCCAGCCCGAGTAGTTGCCTTCGTACGGGATACCGGCGCCGCGGTCCAGTTCGAGGATCCAGCCGGCGACGTTGTCGAGGAAGTAACGGTCGTGGGTAATCGCTACCACGGTGCCCGGGAAGTCGTGCAGGAAGCGCTCCAGCCAGGCTACCGAGTCGGCGTCCAGGTGGTTGGTCGGTTCGTCGAGCAGCAGCATGTCGGGCGCCGACAGCAGCAAGCGGCACAGGGCCACACGGCGCTTCTCGCCACCGGACAGGTGTTCGATGCGGGCATCCCAGGCCGGCAGGCGCAGGGCGTCGGCAGCGACGTCCAGCTGACGCTCCAGGTTGTGGCCGTCAGCGGCCTGCAGGATGGCCTCGAGCTTGGCCTGTTCGGCGGCCAGCTTGTCGAAGTCGGCATCCGGCTCGGCGTAGGCAGCGTAGACCTCGTCCAGGCGAGCCTGGGCGTCCTTGATCACGCTGACGGCTTCCTCGACCACTTCACGCACGGACTTGTTCGGGTCCAGTTGCGGTTCCTGTGGCAGGTAACCCACGTTGATGTCGGGCATCGGACGGGCTTCGCCGTCGAATTCCTTGTCGACGCCCGCCATGATCCGCAGCAGGGTCGATTTACCGGCGCCGTTCAGGCCGAGCACGCCGATCTTGGCGCCTGGGAAGAACGACAGGGAAATGTTCTTGAGAATTTCCCGCTTCGGCGGCACGACCTTGCTCAGCCGATGCATGGTGTAGACGTATTGAGCCAAAACCAAGCCCTCTAATCAGATAGGTAAAGACATCGACGATCGCCCCGGCAGTGTGGCCAGGGGGATGTGTTTACGGGGTGTATTGAACAAAGTCGACCATTCTACGCCAACGCGCGGCGTTGCACAGGGTGGTCGGACGGTGGGGTGGGAGCGGTGTGATCCAGAAGGGGCTTTTATTGCCCGTGCCGGCCCCCTTCGCGGGCAAGCCCGCTCCCACAGGTACAGCACATGATTGAAGCCTTATGCAGTAACTGTAGAACCACTACAGCCCAGGACTCAGGCCTCATGCTGTAACGGTATAGCCACAGGTACAGCTCAAGACTCAGGCCTCGCGCAATACCTGTGGGAGCGGGCTTGCCCGCGAAAGGGCCGGCATGGCAGCCGCAGATGGCTCAGACGTGGCGCTGCTTGCCAGCCTTGCCCCGCGGCAGGCGGCAACGGTCGCCCTGCTCGGCCAGGCGCGCGGCATAAGCGGCCTTGACGCTGAAACCACCACTGCGGGCCGGTTGCTCGGCAACCTTGGCAGGCTTGGCTGCAGCAGGCGTGCTCACCACCTTGCTTGCCGGCTTGACGGCAACGGCCGCTGGCGCTGCTTCTACCGCCGGCACCGCCCCCTTGGCGGTCTTGCGCAGTTCAGCCAGCGATGGCGTCTTGTTTTTCGAGGCCGCAGCCGCGTCTGGTTTGACCAGCGAGCGCTGGCACGATTTGCAGGATACGTCCGCGGTCACGGCAGTGCTGACAAGGGTCTGACTGCTGCGCCCACAGGCGGAATCGAGGCCATTGGTGGAAAAGTGAGTAACCAAAACCGAACATCTCCGATGCGTTGTCATTGAAGCGGGCGGCATTCTCGCACAGGATGCAGGGTCTTGCCGAACGGGCCGGCCGCACCACGACCATCGGTGGCGGACAACAGGGCTGGCACATTGCCATAATCACAGGCATGCTAGCCCGTTCGGATGTCCGGCTTTATAGTGCGCCGCCGCGGTCCAGGCTTGTGCAGATACCGGCATACACCGTGCATGTTCCCACCCTGCCATCGCCAGCCCAATCGCAGGACCAACGCTTGACCAATCTCAATCATCCGACTCTGCTGCGCCCCGCTTCGACGGCCCCAGTCGCTTCGCTGCGTGGTTCGGTCAAAGGTGCGCTGGCCCTGCTGGCCTTGATCCTGCTGGGTTTGCTGCTGTGGCAACTGTTCTCGCAGTTCCGCCACACCCAGGCCGACCAGCGCCAGATGAACCTGGACGCCAGTGCCGAACTGGCCGACCACCTGAGCCTGAACATGGCGCTCAAGGCCCAGCAGGCCCTGAATGTGGTCCAGCCCTACGTCAAAGCACCGACGCCCGCCGCCCTGCCGAGCCTGTTGGCAACCCTGCGCGAACGCCTACCCGCCTTGCGCGACGTGGCCTGGCTGGACCATGCCGGGCAACTGCGCAGCGACAGCCTGGCCGGCAGCCCCGACCGCCAACTGATTGACGAACTGGTCGGGCTGAACCAGGGCCGCAACTACTACTTCGCCAACGCGGCGGATAACCGCACCATCTACCTGCTGTTGCGCCAAGCGGCCGAACAGGACCGTGGATACTGGCTACTGCGCCTGTCCCCTGACTATTACCAGGCGCTCACCGTGCACCTGGACGGCCCCGGGCACCCGCTCTGGCTGCTGGAAAACAGCCGCAGCGGCGAGGTACTGGAGCGCCACGCCCCGGTACAGACCAGCGGTGAACCGCTGCAAAGCGTGATGCTCGCGTTCATCGACAACAGCGCCTGGCAATTGCGTGGCCTGTTCGACGCAGGCCTGGCCCAGCAGAAACTGCTGCCGGCACTGATCGGCAAGTGCCTGCTGGCGCTGTTCTGCGCCCTGCTGCCGGTGCTGGCACTGATCAATATGCGCCGCCGCCAGCGCGCCTTGCAGGAAGACCGCCGGCGCTACCACGAAATCTTCGAAGGCACGGGCGTAGCGTTGTGTGTACTCGACCTGTCGAGCCTGCCCGGCCAGCTCGACCGCTATCACCTGCGCAACCTGGCCGGGCTCAAACAGAGCCTGGCGCTGGACCCTAACCTGCGCCGCTCGCTGCTGCTGGAACTGAAGATCACCGAGATCAACCAGGTGGCGCGCCAGCTGCTCAACGTCGAGTGCCACGAAGGGGCCTGGCAACGGCTGATCGACGGCAGCGGTGTGGGCCGCGACAGCATCGGCATGCAACTGATCGACGCCTTGATCGAGCAACGCCCGTCGCTGGAACTGGAAGTGCGCCTGCCGGCACCGCTGGGTGGCGAACTGCACCTGTGGCTGATGGCGCGCCTGCCGCAACAGCGTCGCGACTACCAGGCGGTGATCCTCAGCATCAGCGACATCACCAGCCGCAAGCAGGTGGAGTTGTCGCTGCTGGAGCGCGAAAGCTTCTGGTCCGACGTAGTGCGTACCGTGCCCGACCAGCTGTACGTGCAGGACGTGCACAGCCAGCGGATGATCTTCAGCAACCGCCACCTCGGCCAGACGCTCGGCTACGACCGCACCGAGCTTGCACAGATGGGCGACCGCTTCTGGGAGTTGCTGCTGCACCCTGAAGACGCCGCGCACTACCAGGCTTTGCGCCAGCAACAGCGCGACAGTGCTCACGCCCAGTCGCTGCACACTCAGTTGCGCTTCCGCCACCGCGACGGCGGCTGGCGCTGCTACGAAATCCGCGAGCAGGTGCTGACCCGTGACGAAGATGGCCTGGTCACACGCATCATCGGCGTGGGCAAGGATGTCACCGTGCAGATCGAGGCCAGCCAGTCGTTGCGCGACAGCGAGCAGCGCTACCGCATGCTCGCCGAAAGCATCAGCGACGTGATCTTCTCCACCGACAGCCGCCTGCAACTCAACTACCTCAGCCCCTCGGTACAGGCCGTGCTGGGCTACCAGGCCGACTGGATCTTCGACAACGGCTGGCAGTCGATCATCGCCAACCCCTCCCAACTCACCGGCATCTACAGCCTGATGGAGCGGGTCAGCAAGGCCATGGGCGACAGCGAGCAACTGGCACAACTGCGCAGCCAGCTGCCGACGCAACTGTTCCTGTTCGACTGCCTACGCGCCGATGGCCGCAAGATCCCCATCGAATTGCGCCTGGTGCTGGTGTGGGACGACCAGCAACGCTTCGAGGGCGTGCTCGGCGTGGGCCGCGACATCAGCCAGCAACGCCGTGCGGAAAAAGACCTGCGCATGGCCGCGACGGTTTTCGAACACTCCACTTCGGCGATCCTCATCACCGACCCGGCCGGCTACATCGTGCAGGCCAACGAAGCATTCAGCCGGGTCAGTGGCTACGCGGTCAGCGACGTGCTCGACCAGCTGCCGGCCATGCTGGTGGTCGAGGACCAGCAGGAAAGCCACCTGCGCTACGTGCTCAAGCAACTGCACCAGCGCGGCAGCTGGGAGGGCGAAGTGTGGCTCAAGCGCCGCGACGGCGACCGTTACCCGGCCTGGGTCGGCATTACCGCGGTACTCGACGACGAAGGCGACCTGGCCAGCTATGTATGCTTCTTCACCGACATCAGCGAGCGCAAGGCCAGCGAACAGCGCATCCACCGCCTGGCCTACTACGACGCCCTGACTCACCTGCCCAACCGCACGCTGTTCCAGGACCGCCTGCATACTGCGCTGCAGCAGGCCGAGCGGCAGAAGTCGTGGGTGGTGCTGATGTTCCTCGACCTCGACCGCTTCAAACCGATCAACGACTCCCTTGGCCACGCCGCGGGCGACCGCATGCTCAAGGACATGGCCCTGCGCCTGCTGGCCTGCGTCGACGATGACGACACCGTGGCGCGCATGGGCGGCGATGAATTCACCTTGCTGCTGCAGCCCCGCGCCACCCGCGAGATGGCCCTGAACCGCGCCATCCACGTGGCCGAGAGCATTCTTGGCAGCCTGGTGCGGCCGTTCGTGCTGGAAGGCCGCGAGTTCTTCGTCACCGCCAGTGTCGGCATCGCCCTCAGCCCGCAGGACGGCAACGAGCTGAGCCAGCTGATGAAGAACGCCGACACCGCCATGTACCACGCCAAGGAGCGCGGCAAGAACAACTTCCAGTTCTACCAGACCGAAATGAACGCCAGCGCCCTGGAGCGCCTGGAGCTGGAGAGCGACCTGCGCCACGCGCTGGAACAGAACGAGTTCATCCTCTACTACCAGCCGCAGTTCAGCGGTGACGGCAAGCGCCTGACCGGCGCCGAAGCGCTGCTGCGCTGGCGCCACCCGACCCGCGGCCTGGTGCCGCCGGGGGACTTCATCCCGGTGATCGAAGAACTGGGCCTGGTAGTGGATGTCGGCGACTGGGTGCTGCGCGAGGCCAGCCGCCAGCTCAAGGTCTGGCACAAGAACAAGGTACGCGTGCCGAAGGTGTCGGTGAACATCTCGGCGCGGCAGTTCTCCGACGGCCAGCTGGGCACGCGGATCGCCACCATCCTTGAGGAAACCGGCCTGCCGCCGGCGTGCCTGGAGCTGGAGCTGACCGAGAGCATCCTGATGCGCGAGGTCAACGAGGCGCTGCAGATTCTGGCCAGCCTGAAGAACCTCGGCCTGAGCATCGCGGTCGACGACTTCGGCACCGGTTATTCGTCGCTGAACTACCTCAAGCAGTTCCCGATCGACGTGCTGAAGATCGACCGCACCTTCGTCGACGGCCTGCCCGAAGGCGAGCAGGATGCGCAGATTGCCCGGGCGATCATCGCCATGGCGCACAGCCTTAACCTGGCGGTGATCGCCGAGGGCGTGGAGACCCATGAGCAACTGGAGTTCCTGCGCGAGCATGGCTGTGACGAGGTGCAGGGCTACCTGTTCGGGCGGCCGATGCCGGCCAACCAGTTCGAGGCGCAGTTCGCCAACGAAACCCTGTTCATGTTCCAGTGATGACGCGCTCCTTGTGGGAGCGGCCTTGCGTCGCGAAAGGGCTGCAAAGCAGCCCCAGTCAGTTGTGCTGCGCTGCATAGATCCTTGGGGCCGCTGCGCAGCCCTTTCGCGACGCAAGGCCGCTCCCACAACGATCATGTCCGATGCTGAGACTTCCACCTCTGAAACCGGACTTTCGGGTCAACTCCCAACCCCAGCCAGCCCAGACACGGCGCGGGATGCAACATGAGCCCCATTGGTCCGCGACTTGATGCCAGTTCATATGCCAGGCGCGGATCAATCGGTTAGAATGCCCCCCCAAATTACCCCGATCCTTGAGGACCGCCATGTTCAGCCGTGATTTGACCATTGCCAAGTACGACGCCGAGCTCTTCGAAGCCATGCAGCAAGAAGCCCTGCGCCAGGAAGAGCATATCGAGCTGATCGCTTCGGAAAACTACACCAGCCCGGCAGTCATGGAAGCCCAGGGCTCGGTCCTGACCAACAAGTACGCCGAAGGCTACCCAGGCAAGCGCTACTACGGTGGCTGCGAATACGTCGACGTGGTCGAGCAACTGGCCATCGACCGTGCCAAGGAACTGTTCGGCGCTGACTACGCCAACGTCCAGCCGCACGCTGGCTCGCAAGCCAACGCCGCGGTCTACCTGGCCCTGCTGTCGGCCGGTGACACCATCCTGGGCATGAGCCTGGCCCACGGTGGCCACCTGACCCACGGCGCTTCGGTAAGCTCGTCGGGCAAGCTGTACAACGCCATCCAGTACGGCATCGACGGCAACGGCCTGATCGACTACGACGAAGTCGAGCGCCTGGCGGTCGAGCACAAGCCGAAGATGATCGTTGCCGGCTTCTCGGCTTACTCGCAGGTCCTGGACTTCGCCCGCTTCCGCGCCATCGCCGACAAGGTCGGTGCCTACCTGTTCGTCGACATGGCCCACGTTGCCGGCCTGGTTGCCGCTGGCGTGTACCCGAACCCGGTGCCATTCGCCGACGTGGTCACCACCACCACCCACAAGACCCTGCGCGGTCCACGTGGCGGCCTGATCCTGGCCCGTGCCAACGCCGACATCGAGAAGAAGCTGAACTCCGCCGTCTTCCCGGGCGCCCAGGGCGGCCCGCTGGAGCACGTGATCGCCGCCAAGGCCATCTGCTTCAAGGAAGCGCTGCAGCCTGAGTTCAAGGCTTACCAGCAGCAGGTCGTGAAGAACGCCCAGGCCATGGCCGAAGTGTTCATCGAGCGTGGTTTCGACGTCGTTTCCGGCGGCACCCAGAACCACCTGTTCCTGCTGTCGCTGATCAAGCAGGAAATTTCCGGCAAAGATGCTGACGCTGCCCTGGGCAAAGCCTTCATCACCGTTAACAAGAACTCGGTGCCGAACGACCCACGTTCCCCGTTCGTCACCTCGGGCCTGCGTTTCGGCACCCCAGCCGTCACCACCCGTGGCTTCAAGGAAACCGAGTGCCGCGAACTGGCCGGCTGGATCTGCGACATCCTGGCTGACCTGAACAACGAAGCGGTGATCGACGCCGTACGTGAGAAAGTCAAGGCCATCTGCAAGAAGCTGCCGGTCTACGGCAACTGATTGGCGAAAGCCTGATGTGAAAAAGCCCGGCCTGGTGCCGGGCTTTTTCATGCCTGCCGCCAGGCTCCGGAACTGCTTCCGGATGGGCTGAGCGAACCAGGCCGCCTAACCTGCCGCCTCCTCTGAAAACGAGCAGGAGGCTACACATGGCGAACCACAAAAACCTATCCTTCACTGCCACGCTGCTGGTCAACGGCCATCCGCTTACCGTGCTTAGCGAAGCGGCAGCAGGCATCATCGAGGTGCCCCACCCCGACTCAAGCCTGGGCTCGATGGATGTTTCCCAGGCACTCGGGGTATTGAGCAGCCCGGACGAAGCCTGGGATGCCGCCCGCGAAGCCGGGCACGTCAATTTCCACCTCACCGGCGAAATGTCCACCCCCCGTTTCTACTTCCGGCACAGCGAGCAAGGCTACCGCCTGTACATCCGTGGTGGTGCGCATGACGGGCAAGCTGTGTTCAAGAGCAAATATGGCGTTGCCAGCGTTGCCCCGGTGGCCAGCGCCGCCCCTTCACCATGGCTACTGCGCCTGGCCCATACAGGACAAATCGTCACCCTCGCCGACCTGGCCAACGACTTTGCCATCCTCAACTTCGAATGCGCGGCAAGCGGGCAAGCCCTGGCCACCAACCTGATCGCTGACGGTGAAGGCGGCTACCTCATCACCCGCAGATCAGTGCCTGCTACATCCTTACGCCTGAACATCATCGAGCGCGGAGTTGATTGGGCTCGCCGCTGATCACTACCACTTTCTCAAGGAGGCCAGCCATGGCTGACCACGTCGCATTATCTTTCACCGCCACTCTGCAGGTCGCTGAGGCGCCGATCAACGTTCTGGGCCACATGACCACCGGGCCCGTCACGTTGGCGAGCCCGCACCAGGTGCCGGCATACGCCGTTGAAGGTGCCACCACCCTCGGCATGTTGAACGGCACCGACTCGGACTGGCATCACGGCCAGGAGATCGGGCTGATCACATTCGAGCAAGCCCCCCAGCCAGCGGCGTTGTTACTGTACTTCCGCCATGGCGAAGCGGGTTATCGCATCTATCTGCGCAGCGGCCCCCATTTTGGCGAAGGTGTGTTCACCACCGACGATGGCCTGGTGAACGTACAACCGATCAAAGCAAAAGACCCAAGCCTGTGGACGCTGACCGATGCACAGACGGGTGAGGCATTCGACCTGACGCAGCTTGAAGACGGCCGCAGGGAAATTCAGCTGGCAAGCGCGGACGGGCATCCACTGGAACTCCACAATCTTTACCCAGTAGGGGGCTTTCTGGCTTGTTACCCGGCTGCAAGCCAAGGGACCTTGAGCCTGATCATTCACGAACGCGATGTCGATTGGCTCAATCCGGCCTGATTTGCCGTGCTCACGCCATCAGAGCTGGCGCAATCTCTATGGAAGCGGGCTCACCCGCCACTGTTCGCGGGTGACCCTGGGCCCCTACCGGTGCATGCAAAGCATGCAGCCCCCATTGTCACGTATTAACCTGTGCCACCCTAAGCGCAACAAGCCACAGGCCCCGTCTTGACCAGAGAGCAACTCGAAACCCACCAGATCCCGGTCTACTTTGCCGCAGTACTTGCAGCGATCGCCTTCGGCCTGCTGGCCAGCGATAGCGCCCGCCACCTGCAAAGTCTGGTCACCCCTGCCATCGCCGTGCTGATGTACGCGATGTTCCTGCAAATTCCCTTCCTCGACCTGCGTCAGGGGTTGGGCAACCGCCGCTTCATGGCCGCGCTGCTGCTCGCCAACTTCATTTTCGTGCCATTACTGGTCTGGGCCCTCACGCGCGGCCTGGCCGACCACCCGGCGGTTCTCATCGGCGCCCTGCTGGTACTGCTCACGCCATGCATCGACTACGTGGTGGTGTTTACCCACATCGGCAAAGGCGACTCGCGCCTGACCCTTGCCGCCACACCCGTACTTTTGCTGGTGCAGTTGCTGCTACTGCCGGTGTACCTGGCCTTGATGCTCGGCGACAGCAACGGTGTCACCATCAGCATCGCCCCGTTCATTGAAGCCTTCATGCTGCTGATCGTGCTGCCAATGCTCCTCGCCGTGCTCACTAGCGCCAGCGCCCGACGCTCCCGCGCGGTATCGGCCTGGAACGACGCCTGGGCATGGATGCCGGTACCGGCCATGGCATTGGTGCTGGTGGCGGTGATCGGTTCGCAGATTGCCGTGGTGTTGCGGGACTTCGACCAGTTGCTGCCGGTGATCCCGGTGTATGTCGGCTTCATGCTGCTAGCGCCGCTGCTCGGGTTTGTTTCGGCACGGCTGCTGCGCCTGCCAGTGACCGAGGCACGCTCGGTGACCTTCAGCGCTGCAACGCGAAACTCGCTGGTGGTGTTGCCGTTGGCGCTGGCATTGCCAGAGGGCCTACGTGGGCTGGCAGCGGCTGCCGTGATCACCCAGACGCTGGTGGAACTGGTGAGCGAGTTGATTTACGTCCGCGCCATTCCGGCGCTGATACGACCCCGGTAGGCCATTACGCAATCGTTGTAGGAGCGGCCTTGCGTCGCGAAAGGGCTGCAAAGCAGCCCCAAATTCTCGCCCGCATAAGCCGCACGTCCTCACTCACAACGCCTTCATCTCCGCAATATCCCGCGCCACCTGATCTGCCGAGTGATCAAACATCGCCTGCTCCTGCGCATCCAGGGGCAGTTCGATCACCCGAGCGATCCCCTCCTCTGCCAGCACACAGGGCACCCCCATGGCGATATCGGTGCGCCCATATTCACCTTCAAGAATCGCAACCGCCGGCAGAATGCGGTGCCGCCCATTACCGATCGCATCCACCATCTGTGCTATGGCCACGCCCGGCGCATCGCAAGCACTGCCGAGCTTTTTCAAGCCCAGAATCTCGCCGCCACCTTTACGTGTGCGCTCCACAATCCGCTCGATCTGCTCATCAGACAGGAAGTGCGACAACGGCACCGAGCCGATCTGGCAGTAGCGCATCAGCGGCACCATGCTGTCGCCATGCCCGCCCAGCACCAGCGCCGAGATATCCCGGGCAGAGAACCCCGTCTCCTCGGCAATGAAACACTTCATGCGCGCGGTATCCAGCACCCCGGCCTGGCCGAACACCCTGCCCCGCCCGAGCGGGCTGAGCGACCAGGCCCGATAGGTCAGCACATCGACCGGGTTCGACACCACCAGCACCGTCGCTGCCGGCGCATGACGATTGATGTCCTGCATGATGCCATCGAGAATTGGCAGGTTGATGCTCAAAACATCCTGGCGCGACTGGCCAGGCTTGCGCGGCACGCCCGCAGTGATCACCACCAGCTCCGAACCCTGCAGCATTTCGGCCTTGGACCCGCCGACAACCCGGGTATCAGAACCAGACTCGACCGCCGCCTGCCAGACGTCCAGCGCCTTGCCCTGCGCCATTTCACCCTGCACATCCATCAACACCAGTTCACGGCACAACTCATCCCGGGCGATGATCTGCGCCGCCGCCTCGCCGACCAGGCCGGCACCCACGATTGTCAGTTTGTTCACCAGACACCTCCCAGCGGCGCGCGCCACCAGGTACACGCCTGCGTATAGGAAGAAGTATTGCCCGCCGTGGCCAAAAGGCCACCGGAAGGCGATGCCTGGCTGTAGACACGACCACCTGCGCTTGACAGCGTCCCGTCGCACCGCGAATACTCTGGCCAGATTCATATAGATGACCAAATAACAAGGTGAATCGCTCCATGAACGCTCTGCCTAGCGATGCTCGTTTACCCGGCGCGGCACCTCCGTCCGTCGGCCTCAGCTCCATTCCTCCCAGCTCCGAATCTTCCCTCTCAGGGCAACAGCCTGCGAGCGGCAGTTTTTGGAACGCCGCTTTCTCTCCCGCGAAACCCTAGCTGCACCTGCAACTGTCCCCCTAGCTTGGCATTGCCCGTAGAGGCGCCTGCCACTCCAGCAAAATTCGAGTGCAGATCGAGCGCCAGCCCAACCGAGATTTGTTGAATGACTCCGTTAGATATACAGCTGTTACTGACTGCCTTGATCAGCGTCCTGGTGCTGGTGACGCTCATCGTGTCGCGCCTCAAGATGCACCCGCTGCTGGCCTTGCTGGTGGTGTCCATCGGGGTAGGTTTTGCCACCCGTATGGAGCCAGGCAGCATCGTCTCCCACCTGCTTACCGGCGCCGGAAAGACCCTGGGGGCCGTTGGGGTAGTGATCGCGCTTGGCGCAATGCTAGGCAAGATACTGGCGGACGCTGGCGTCACGGAGCAGGTTGCTGACGTCATCCTCAAGCGCACCTCGGACCGCATGATCCCGTGGGCGATGATGCTGGTTGCCTTTGTGATCGGCATCCCCATGTTCTTCGAGGTAGGCCTGGTGATCATGCTGCCGCTGATCTTCAGCGTGGCGCGCAAGCTGGAAGGCAAGGCTCGCTTCAAAGGCTCGGCGTACGTGTATGTAGGTGTGCCGGTGATTTCGGCGCTTGCCGCCATGCACGGCATGGTACCGCCGCACCCTGGCCCCTTGACCGCCATCGCCGTGCTCAAGACCTCGGTTGGGCCGACCATGCTCTATGGCTTCCTTGCGGCTGTGCCTGCAATGATCCTGGGCGGCCCGCTGTATGGCCTGTTCATTGCGCCGCGCATGAGCACGCGGCCCGACCAGGCGTTGCTGGACCAGTTCACCCTGACTGAAAAAGCCGACGACCAACCCCGCCCCGGCGTATTGATCGGCATGCTGGCCGCGTTGCTACCGGCGCTCCTGATGCTGGTGCACGCCGTGGCCGAGATGGTGCTGCCCAAGGGCAATGCGATGCTGGAAATGGCCAGCTTCCTGGGCAACCCGCTGATCGCCATGCTGCTGGGCGTGCTGTTCGCCGGTGCGAGCCTGGTGCTGGCGCGCGGCGGCGACGCCGAACAGCTGCGCGATGCGCTGGGCAAAAGCCTCAAGCCTATCGCCTCCATCATCATGATCATCGCCGGCGGTGGGGCGTTTCAGGAAATGCTGACCAGCGCCAAGGTTGGCGATGCCATTGTGCACCTCACCCAGCAGTCGGCCTTCCCGCCATTGCTGCTGGGGTGGCTGATCGCGATGTTGCTGTCGGTGTCTACCGGTTCCGCCACGGTGGGTATCGTAGGGGCTGCCGGCTTGCTGGCGCCGCTTGCAGGTGCAGACCCTAGCCTCAACCTGCCTTTGCTGGCCTTGTCCATCGGCTGCGGTTCGCTGTTCTTCAACTATGCCAACCATGCAGGATTCTGGATGGTGAAAGAGTCGTTCGGCATGACCATGGGCGAAGCGACCAAGACCATCTCGGTGGTGCAGTCCATCGTGGCGGTGGTTGGTTTGATCGTGGTGTTGGTGTTGAACGCGGCGATTACAGTGGGTTGAAGCGGATTTAGAAAGGGCCTGGCCGCCGTATTACTCCTGCATACTTTTCGTGAAGTGCGCGCCAGGCTGCCTGAAACCAGAGTACAACACCCGTGATCGCGCCGCCGACCCTGTGGGAGCTGGCTTGCCTGCGATGGGCTGCATAGCAGCCCCCTGCTGCCTCACAGTTTCTCTGCTACCAGGGCATAACACATGGGTATCTGCGCCTCTCCCTGCGTGTAGACGTCGTAAAGATCTTCCCGATTGGAATGCGCGTACTCCTTGAATGCGCAAAGCCTCAGCCCCGCGCCGATGACACCCATGAGCTGATCGCTCAGCCGGTGCATATGCCAGTAAGACTGCTGCCCATTCGCCTCACCCTTACCTTCGTAAACAATCGCGACGGACTCGACCAGCGGCTCGGTCTGGAAGTAGGAAGTGCTGATGCGCCAAGGGTCGCTGGCTTCGGGATCGAGCATTTCCAGAAACGGGTGCGTCTCGTATATCACCAACTTCCCGCCCGGTTTCAGCGTCCTGGCAACGTTGCTGAAGAACACACCAAGGTCAGGCATCCAGTTCACAACACCGATGGTGATCAAGGCGACATCGAAGCGTTCGTTGAACGTTGCCGGCAACTCGTGAATATCGGCCTCAACGAACTCGGGCGAGTACTGGGACCTCTCGGCCAGCTCATGCGCCTGCTTGAGAAATTCCGAAGACTGATCGACACCCACCACTTCCAATGCGCCAAGGGCAAACAGCGATAACGCTTCACGGCCATTGTTGCAGCCCAACTGGATAACGGCCTTGCCCGATACGCCCACCTGTTCCAGGTGTTCAGTCAGGGTCGAATCCAGGCAAGAAAAGCCTTTGTCCGCCACTGCATCGACAAGCCGCGCCCACTCAGCGCTGCGCCGGTGGTGGTCGGCGGAGGCATTCCAGGCGTCACGGTTTCTAGCGATGACATCCTTGTGCGAAATCATCTTGAACCTCAGCTTTGATTGTTGAGGGGTCTGACATTAGCAGCTGCGCCAGCGCTTGGCTGGCGGCAGCGGTGCCTTCTTCAATCGGCTGGATCGCGCACGTCGTTGGGATCGATCATCTTGCCGCATTGCTCACTGGCCAGCCGGCTGATGATCCGGATTGCCTGGTGAATACCTGCAGTGTTGCGGAAGCTCAGTTGAGGGTTGTGTTCGCACTCCAGCACTTCATCGTGCTGGACCAAGGCTTCGCCGAGCAGTTCGAGGGTCCAGGCGTAGCTTTGGATGGTGGATAAGCGTTCCTGGTCAGTCATGGGGCACCTGCCTGGGTTGGGAGGTGGGGCGAGCCAGGTCGCAGATCGGGTAGAAGCGGTGAGGTTTGGGGGCCGGCGCGGGGCGGCGGCGGAGAACGGATGCGAGGATCCTGATCGGATTTCTGGTGGTCATGCATGAGTTCCTTTCGTTGTGGAACTGCCACCGCTCGCGGCCAAGCAAGTTTAGGTGGCAGCAGTACGCGGGTTGGCCGACCGGGACGAAAGGAGCCCGGCACACCCGAAGGTGTCCCGCGCACCACCGCCATAACGCGACATCGCGGGCACAAAAAAAGCGCCTGCGATGAAGACTGGGCGCTGCTGCGCCTTTCGATTCCGACCGGCCAAGGTCGCATCGCCGATGCTTCGACGACTGGGGCAATTTATCCCTATGGGCCCGCTTGCGCAAGGGCGCGTGGGTTGTTCTGAGGCGAGACGTTTTGTAGGAAGAATGCGGGCCTTTATGTCCCTCAGGCGGGACAGATAAGCCTCAACGAGGTCGGCGGACGTCAGGGCTGTTTTTTAGGATTATCCCCAAGTGGCAAAATCATTATCTATAAAATTTTGAGTTTCTTCCCCGTAAACACTGGGCCAAACCGAAGCTCTGGAGATCAGTTATCTTAAAAGCTGCCGATTCTTAAATGGAAAATTGCGGGCTCGAAACCGAGCTGGTGAGGGGGGGAGCGACGGGAGGAGCCCAGGGTGTACAGTCCCAAAAACCTGCGGAAGCTGAGTATTCCTAGATTCCAGATAGCGAGGCGGCGGCGTGGATTTCGACCGTATGCCGGGAAGGTCAAACCACCTGCTTTCGGCAATTTGTTTCAGAAGGCGGCTGAAGTCTTCGCAATCATCCAGGCACAAAAAAGACCTGCATCGCTGCAAGCCTTGATATGTGGTGCGGAGACAGACGGACGGTTGCTGATCATAAGGGCCCGGTTTTCGCGGGGCTGGAATTTGGTGGATTTTATAACTTACCTCATAGGGTATCTATAAACAAATCAGCTCGTTTTAGTCTTCAATGGAATCGAACTGGGAATTCTTGGTTCCAGTGCGGGATACAACCACTCGCTTCAAATGCTAGACGAGCAGAAAACGACCAATAGCTCACAACCATCCAACCAATATAAGCCGTGGCCACCCTAGTTTACTCAGCTTTGCGGCTCCGCTCCTGCATGTTCATCCACGCCGAATACGTCACCATTAACCTATCCCACTCGGCGGAATGCTGATCTCGAAATATGCCCTAATTCCCCGTGGCCTGAAGACTGGTCATAAATCAGTATGATCCTGATTGGTAAGCACCAGTATTCGGGTTGAGCCAGACCTCGGCTATGTTCTGGCGTGCGAGTACCTCATCCGCTGCTGAACCAGCATATTGCCCTAACCTCTTACACCTAGAAATTCTAAAAATCCAATATGGTGATTGTCTCTTTCGCCAGAGTCAATTTGGCGCTTTTCCCACACTTCAACTTTTAGCTAATTGGACTGCTCGGCTCTCAAATTCGGAATTATGGAATTTCATGAACTCTGAGACCTCCCTATAATTGGAGGGAGTAATACTCCCTAAGTTTAGTGTTTTCCGAGCAAGCTTGAAATTTGTTAATATAAAACTATTAATTTCTGGAGATGCATCGAGCTCAAACCGACCACAGCGCTCCCTGAAAGTAATCAAAAAACCATCAAACAACTTATCTATATGACTAGCAAGGATTACTCCATTGCATCCATTTAAATGCTCACCGTCCGCACACTTCGCCCAAGGCTTTATGTGCGATGCTATCAACATTTCCGGCAAATCAATTCCAGTGATCGCGCAATTTTTATAACCCCACACACGCGTGACATTTTTTTTGAACTGCCCTTGACCGAGGCGACATAAAACCTCACGAACAATATTAGATTGAGACTTATTGCCTGCTGACGCACTAATTCTTTCGATATCAGTTTCTAGCTCATTTGCGTACTGACCACTAGCATCTATTAACTCCAGATAAAGCTCACTATAAACAAACGGAACATTGCTTAAGGAAGTAGTTTGACTACCGATGAAAGTATTGAACGTATGCCCTTCCGGCAGCATCTCTCGAGTTATTTCAACAGGGGGAACTAGGGGCACAAGAGGAGCAATAATATATTTTCTTCGCCCAACTTTATCGCTATTAACCTCCCGAATGTAAGTATAAGCACCATGATAATAGTATCGCTTGGGATTAGTGGCGGACCCGGATACAACCTGAATACTATCACCAACTGTAAGCTTAGTAGGCCTTGCCGAGTAGATTGCGACCCCATTAAACGGCCCAAACTCCACGAGCTCATCTTTATTGTATAAATGTCGCTCCATGATAAAGCCTTCTAATATATTGGAGGGGAAGCGCATTTGGCCATGCAAACTTTTACCAGCCCTTTATTAAGACATTGAAAAAACCCAAGTACAAAAACTTAGAAAACTTTTACCGCTCACACTTTTACAGAAGATCAAAAATTTTCTCCACACCTAAACCGCCAGCCAAAAAAACATGCGGAGAGCTACGTCAATAAAAGCACGCCGGCACCACGCACCATCAACCTCTCTTCTTTAGGGACACGTCCAAGTATTCCTTCATGTTCAATATCTCATTGAAATATGAGCCTCGAACCTCATCACTTTTGTCGACTGCAGAAGATAGTGTGAATGGGACAAAAGTTCGCATCGATTTTCCGAACCTCTCCAGTCTCTCCTTCTCCAGCCAGTCAGGAAACAGATAATAGTTGCTATCAATGAACTTATAAAAAAGATCAGTGGAAGTCTTATTATACCTTTCAATTTGCTCCCATAATTTCAAATCATGCTTCTTTAAATCTTCAAAACTCCACCCCATAGACACCATAGTATGTTTTATTGAAGGCATATAGTAAAAATCAAAAAAAACCGACTGCAAAGAACTTCTTATAGATCCTAACTCTTCCAACTGTCTCTTTGAAAGCTCACTCCTGAAAAAATCTTTGCTTTTATAGATGGCCGCCCACAGAGCTAGTAACAAACTACAAAGCCCAAAAAGGAACTGCCCAATTTTTGCAAGAAAATCTGCCCAAGATAGCAACTCTGGTGGCAACGACATAAATTACCCCCTATTTAAATTCGGTTTTCATGACTGAGCATCAACAATCAAAATTGGCAGAACCTTGAAACAATAAGTACATTCTAACACCCCCTCATTCAGGACTAGAAAAATCTTGCCACTTAACAAGTGTTTAGCCATCATTTATTCCAGCCTTATTGCAAAACCACTTGACTCTCAGTGGACAACGGATAATCGTTGACCGTAACGCCTCGAATATCACATGAATGCAACTTACGCACTTCCGAAGTAAGATTTAAGAGCCCAGTAAGCAAGTTGGCTTATCATGCTCTTCAAGGACATCGCTTTTATAACTACTCCACTGCTAGCGATAAACCCTCATGGGCTTTCAGCGTAAGCCCCAGCCATCTAATTATATCTCCACGCAACGACGAATAGAAAACATCAAACTTATGCCACTTACAACTTAAACCATACCACTCAAAACCGGAAGCTCAAACCATACAAACTCATACTATTGCTTGTCACGAGATTTTAGGTGCATTCCTCCCTGAACAACACCTAACCTCAACTACCAAATAGCCTCTTTTACCGCGCTGCTAAAATCTTGGATGTCTTCAGACTCAACAATATCTTCAAAGGGCCCCTCATGAAGCTTCAGTAATCTCGACCGGTCATTATCATCAACAAATGCTTCAGATATAGCCTTGCGTACGTCTTCTTTGAGATTAACAAACTCATTCCATTCATCTTCAAGCCTCTCATACCCTCGAATACTATACTGATATTCGTAATACGCACGATCAACACGCAGTAAACATACAGCTCTACGTTTCCAAAGCCCCTTTCCTGAACCTACGACTTTAACGTCAGTAATACCTGCACACTCAAGAACTTCACTCCAAGTATTTGCCTCGTTGAGAATCTTAATATGATCTTCCATAGGCAAAGCCCAGATGAATGTCACCACATGTCTAAATTGAACGGCGGCCTTCGCAATCTCGCGAGTATCCGGAGTAGCAATAGAAGCCAGCACTGCCGTCTTCAAATCCTCTAGACGCTCTGAGAAATCCTGGTATCGCTTCACTTCATTTGAGCGCTCTTTGCTCTCAAACAATAGTCGTTGAAACAAGTGAGCCCATTGAGCTGTCAAATTGTTACGAATATCCTCCAACCTGGCAAATGGAGTAATACTATTGTTTTGCACTCTATGACTCAAATAATTTATAAACTCAAAAATATATTTTGCAGTCTCATTCCTTTGAATTGATGGAAACTTAATCCTATCAATAACCTCCTTGTTGCTTTTGTTTTTTTCATAAACCAGATGGTCATGATATACCTTCTCGTCGACAAAAGCATAAATTGGAATTCCACTCTCAATCGCCTTCAAAACTTCAAGCTGCGTGATTGAGAACTTTGAGTCAGCAAGCTCAAACAAAGTTGAAGTACTACTTGTTTTTGCTAACACATCAAAATCGAGACATTCTAGAGCTGCATCCACAGCAGTCCCACCAAACCTTTGGCCCAAAATTAGGACCAAAACATCACAATTCACAACCTCATTAACACAGCTGACATGAGTATGAGAGCGCGGATCATATAATATGTCAGAATACTCACTCATGATTGGCTCATACCCATACATCGAGATGAAAGGTCGCAACTCCGACCTCAGCAGCCCCAGATCAAAACACGTTGACGAGATAAAAACTCGAGGTTTGGCCATCTTTTTCCTTGCCCATATAAACGACACACTGAACCTGATTGCAATTTGCCATCAAATTACTACTGAGTCCAGATAGCCTTGGCTTTAGATGAGAGGTAATGCCATAGACACCGATGTCATCAGGCCGGTGCAGGGTGATCTCACTGGCTTGCAGGGCCGGCGCGTTAACAGTGGAAGCAATGCATATAGCTAGACGCTCGAATGCCTGTGACCGATCACAGTACGCCTTGACCATGCCGTAATGACCACTGCCGAACATGTCCTCCAGCGCCTACGACCCTGCGTAACTGAATTGCCTGCCGTTACCGAAATTGCGGCGATCGCGTCTACCCACCAATACCATGTCGGTCACCCCATCTTCCGCCCTCCAGTCCTCGCCCCACGTCATCCCGCCAAGAATGCTGAGTGTTATCAGGGATCAAGGCCCCTGCGACCTGTGGGGATGTCCTTTAACGCGGGACTGGCGACTCCTTACGACCGGGAGCAAGGGCAACTCATGATCTGGCCTCCTGAGCACCGTTACCGGTGGGCGGGTGGAGGCAGCAATGGCTGACGAGACCAGCGCCTGAAGATCCTGAGCCGGGTGCAAGCAGCAATGCGATGACTGGGGCATGCCTGACTGTCAGTCAGGTGCAGTCCATTCCCTGGTCTGCGGCACCATCATCTACATCGCTGTTGCTGGTGACATCGGCGTTTGTCACGCCGATTGTCACGAGGGGGATTGCCGCAAAGCCTTGTGCGATCAGGGCTGCAGCAGTGGTAGAAGTGCCCGTCTCTTTCCAGAAGAAAGAGACGGGCACAGGTTGGCGCAATATTCGGCCAAGCGGATAGGTTGCTGCAGGGCAGCGAGGTACGGTGTGTCTGGCGCACAAGGGCCAAATGTGTAAGAGCATCCATCACATGGGTAGTGACCGGGCGAGCTGCCGGATGCTAATCGCCCTTGGGGAGAACCACCGCAGGAGCGGCGTGACCTTGAAGGTTCGGGTCACCTGGGGTGCTGTCATCGACAGCGCTTGCACGGCCAGTTCTACGCCTGTGGATAAACCCGGTCAAGGGCCGAAACTCAGTGCTCTTGGGGACGTGAAAAGCGCTTATCCATCGGTGGAATTCCGTGGTACCCCCGGACAACGTCGTGGCTTTTGCTTTTCAAAGTGAGGTCCATCCAAACAGGGCGGCTTTGCAGCCCTGTTTGGATGGACCTGCGTGAAAGCGCAGCCAGCGCCGATCTCGTAGGCTCACCCGCGATTGAATGCGCCATGACCATTTGGCAAGACTGTGACGTTGTCGCCTACCGGATGGGCAAACTCATGCGGGGTGACATGGCCCGATCTGTTGGCATCGATGTAGTTACTCCACCACGCCATGATCAACCGACGTTGCTCCAGAAACTGGGCCTTGTGGATGTACGCAGCGCGCACGCGGTTACGCTCCTGATGGCTCATCTGCCGCTCAATCGCCGCATCCGTCCAAAGCCCCGATTCGAGCAAGGCACTACAAGCCATGGTCCTTAAACCATGCCCGCACACGTCTTTGGTGGTGTCGTACCCCATATTGCGCAGCACCTGGTTAACCGTATTCTCCGACAAGGGTTTCCAGTACCTGTGGTCACCAGGCAACACGAGTTCAGAGAAGCGATTCAAGCTGCGCAGCCGTTCAAGGATCTCGATGACTTGAGGCGACAGCGGCACTATCTGAATGTCCCCACTCATCTTGGTCCCGCGTGTGGAATAGCGGACGCCTTCAATCGGCTTACGGGTATCGGGGATCTCCCACATCGCCCGTTGCAGGTCGAATTCATCCCACCGGGCGAAGCGCAGTTCGCTGGAGCGCACAAACACATGCAGCGTCAGCAGCACTGCAAGCCGGGTCAGCTCGCGACCGGTGTAGTTGTCGATCCGATCCAGCAGTTCAGGAAGGCGGTTTAGCGAGAGTGCAGGACGGTGCACGGTACGCGGCGCTTGAATCGAGCCGGCCAGATCGAGCGCCGGATTTTGAGTGATCTGCCGCGCCCGCTTCGCACCCCGCATGATCGTGGAGAGATAGTTCTGCACACGCAGCGCTACATCCATGGTGCCGCGATCCTTGATCCGCTGGGTGACCTCAAGGAGATCATGGGTGTCGAGTCCGGCGATAGGCCGCTGGCCGATTAGTGGAAACACATGGGTACGCAACTTGCTCAGCACCGTCTTGGCGTGCCCCTCAGTCCAGCGCCGGGACATTTCGACATGCCACTCCAAGGCGACAGTTTCAAAGAGAAGACTCGCCCGCTGGGCAGCAATCTTGGCCTTCTGCTTTTCTTCCATCGGATCAAGGTTATCGAGCAACAGTGCCTTGGCCTCATCGCGCTTGGTCCTCGCGACGGCCAACGAAACGATTGGGTACTTGCCGATAATCAGCGTGCCTTCCTTGCCGTTGGGTTTGAAATACCGTAACCGCCAAGTCTTCGAGCCACAGGGCGTGACGTACAGGTACATACCCCCGCCGTCGAACAGTTTGTAGGCGCGATCACGCGGTTTGGCCGTGCGGCATTTGAGGTCGCTGAGCGGAATGGCTAGGCGTGGCATAGGGGTACGTTCTCCATTCAGGAAAGACGCTGTACCCCAAAAATACCCCCGGTTATTGGGGATTTTGTTGGTTCCCGACGGAGGGTCGTGGAAATAAAAAACCGGCCAGAGGGCCGGTTTAGAGGGCTTCCAAAGCATTCAGCGGAATGCAGTGGAGCTGGATGTGGTGCCGGAGACAGGAATCGAACCTGCGACCTTCGCGTTACGAGTGCGCTGCTCTACCGACTGAGCTACACCGGCGTGTAGCGCAACGTACCACTGCCACACCCGTCGCGTAAACCCCTGTTTCCCCGGCCTTATTCCCCTCCCCTCAGGGCGCTTTGCAACCCTTCGGCGCGAGGTCTTCCTCGATATCGGTAGTGCAGGTCCAGCCAGTTGGCGAGCGCGTCAGGGCAAGGCTCTTTCCAACCACATTGGCCGGCGCATCAACCAGAGCGCATGCAATCGTGCCAATCCCGTCAGCCGCTTTGCTGCTCACCGCAATCGCACAGTTCGCCGTCGCCGGCTGGCCGCCCAGGTCGGCCACGTTGTTCACATCCTTGCCTTCGTTCAAGCGCACTTCCATCGCCGTTTTCAGCGCGCTGATTTCCAGCAACCCGGCCGCAGCCTTGGTGCGGGACTGGTGGTTGGTGTACATCGGGATGGCGATGGTCGCCAGAATGCCGATGATCGCGACGACGATCATCAGTTCGATCAGGGTGATACCGCGTTGCCCTTTCATGAACGATTTCCTTTTTGATACGTGTACTCGTGGAGGTCAGGCTCGCCCCCAGATGGCAGCGGCGCAGTAGGCCTGAACAGACACCTTTTGTCACCCCTGCCCGCCAGGGCGTCATCTTCGCTGAACTACTCTAGTGAGCATCACGGACGCACGCCCGCTCATGGACGCGGCAAGCTGTTTCCAGGCTTGTCGCACGAGCACAAAAGGACCTTTGCATGAACTCATCGACGCATCTTTATTCGTGGCGCGGCACTGATGCCAGTGGCGCCACGGTCAGCGGCCAGGTCAGCGGGCGCAGCCTGGCTTATGCACGGGCCGGCTTGCAGCGCCAGGGCATTCGCGTGGTCAGCCTGCGGGCGGCCGGCGGGTTTGAATGGCGTATGCCGAAGGCTCGGGAAAAGGCCGACCCGACGGGCTTCAGCCGCCAGCTGGCGACCTTGCTCAAGGCCGGGGTGCCGCTGTTGCAGGCCTTCGAAGTGATGGGCCGCAGTGGCTGCAGTACGGGGCAGGCAACCTTGCTGGATAAATTGAAACGGGATGTGGCCTCGGGCCTGGGGCTGGCCGATGCGCTGCAACGCCATCCGGCGTGGTTCGATGGGTTGTACTGCAACCTCATTCGTGTGGGCGAGCAAGCCGGCACGCTCGATCGGCAGCTGGAGCAGTTGGCGGGGATGCTGGAGCAACGCCAGCTACTGCGTAAAAGGGTGCGCAAGGCGATGCTCTACCCATTGCTGCTGTTGCTGACCGGTTTGGGGGTTTCGGCGATCTTGTTGCTGGAGGTGATTCCGCGCTTCGAAAGCCTGTTTGCCGGTTTCGATGCGGCGCTACCGGCCTTCACGCAGTGGGTGATCGACTTGTCCACAGGGCTGGGGCGCTATGCGCCGCTGCTGTTGATAACCGCAGTTGGCCTGGGATTCGCCTTTACCCGGCTGTATCAGAGGCATGCGCCAGCACGGCTGTGGATAACTGCACAGGCTTTGCGCCTTCCTGTATTCGGCAGGCTGTTGAGCCAGGCCGCCCTGGCGCGCTTCGCCCGCACCCTGGCCACGTCTTATGCTGCCGGGGTGCCGATGCTGGATGCGCTGGTCACCGTGGCCAAGGCTTGCGGCGACGATCTGCACGAACAGGCGGTGCAGCGCTTGCGCCAGGGCATGGCCAACGGGCAGGCGCTGAATCAGGCGATGGCCAACGAACCACTGTTTCCGCCATTGTTAGTGCAACTCACCGCCATTGGTGAATCCAGCGGCACGCTGGACCAGATGCTGGCGAAGTCCGCCAGCCATTACGAGGAACAGGTCAGCCAGGCGCTGGACCAGTTGACCAGCCTGCTGGAGCCGGCCATCGTGCTGATCCTGGGCTTGCTGGTCGGTGGCCTGGTGGTGGCGATGTACCTGCCGATCTTCCAGTTGGGTAGCTTGATCTGAACATGACTTCATGGACTTTGCTGGCCGAACAGCCGGCCTACTTCATCACGCTGGCGGCTGTGCTCGGCCTGCTGGTGGGCAGCTTCCTCAATGTGGTGGTGCATCGCCTGCCGATCATGCTCGAGCGCCAGTGGCAGCGTGAGGCGCAGGAGGTGCTGGGCTTGCCGACCACCGAGCACGAGCGCTTCAATCTGTCCCTCCCCGCTTCCCACTGCCCCCATTGCAACCACGCGATCCGCGCCTGGGAGAACATTCCCGTAATCAGTTACCTGGCGTTGCGTGGGCGCTGCTCGGCGTGCAAGCAGCCGATCAGTGCACGTTATCCGCTGGTCGAGGTGGCCTGTGCGCTGTTGTCGATGGCAGTGGCCTGGCATTCCGGCACAAGCACCGAGGCCCTGGCACTGCTGCTGCTGACCTGGAGCCTGCTGACGCTGAGTCTGATCGACCATGACCAGCAGCTATTGCCCGATGTGCTGGTGCTGCCGACGCTGTGGCTGGGCCTGATCGTCAATGCCTTCGACACTGTGGTGCCATTGCCCGATGCACTGTGGGGCGCAGTGGCCGGGTACCTGAGCCTGTGGTCGGTGTACTGGGTGTTCAAGCTGGTCACTGGCAAGGAAGGCATGGGCTATGGCGACTTCAAGCTGCTGGCGCTGATCGGGGCCTGGGGTGGCTGGCAGGTATTGCCGGTGACCTTGCTGCTGTCATCGGTGATCGGCGTGGTGGCGGGCCTGTGCCTGCTGCGCGTGCGCAGGCAGTCCGTCGGCACTGCCATACCCTTTGGCCCTTATCTGGCCATTGCGGGGTGGATTGCTGTGCTCTGGGGTGATGAAATATACGCCTCCTACCTGCAACTGTTTGGAATGTGATGACCACCAAGGCCTTCACCCCCTGGATTCTCGGGCTGACCGGCGGCATCGGCAGCGGCAAGAGCGCAGCCGCCGAACGCTTCGTCGAACTTGGCGTGCACCTGGTCGATGCCGATCAGGCGGCGCGCTGGGTGGTCGAACCCGGCCGCCCGGCACTGGCCAGCATCGTCGAGCGCTTCGGCCCCGGCGTGCTGCTGGACGATGGCCAGCTTGATCGCGCGGCCTTGCGCCAGCTGATCTTTGCCGACCCGGCGCAGCGCAAGTGGCTGGAACAACTGCTGCACCCGCTGATCGGGCAGGAGATCTTCAGTTACCTGGCCAAGGCCGAATCGCCCTATGCGGTGTACGTGTCGCCGCTGCTGATCGAGTCGGGCCAGCACCAGAAGGTCCAGCGCGTGCTGGTCATCGATGTGCCGCAAGAGTTGCAGGTGGCGCGCACCCTGGCACGTGACAACACCAGTGCCGAGCAGGTGCAGGCCATTCTCAAGGCCCAGCTGGGCCGGGAGGAGCGCTTGGGCCATGCCGACGATGTGGTGGTCAATGACGGCAACCTGGCCGCACTGCACGAGCAGATTGACCGCCTGCACCACTTTTACCTGACTTTACGAGGAGGCCAGCCATGAGCCAGCCATTGACCGTCGATTGCCCGACCTGTGGCGCACCTGTGGAATGGAACGAGAAAAACACGTTCCGGCCATTCTGTTCCGATCGCTGCAAGCTGATCGACCTGGGGGCCTGGGCGGCGGAGGAGCACAAGATTCCGGTGGCGCCGGATGCCGAGGATGAGCTGTTTTCCGGGGAGCTGGAGCCGCGGCACTAAACTGAGCACGGTCGTTGTAGGAGCGGCCTCGCCGGGGCGCCGGACCGGTCGGAAAGGGCCGCGAAGCGGCCCCGGCAATCTCTGCATGTGTGCTGAAATCCTGGGGCCGCTTCGCGACCCTTTCCGACCGGTCCGGCGCCCCGGCGAGGCCGCTCCTACAACGACCGCACACGTCGACTCAGCGCTCATCATCCTTCCACGGCGCCTGCAGATACCGGGTACGGTTGAATGTTTCCAGCCACTCCGGGCAAAACACCACCAGCGCACTGATCACCATGCCGTTGATGAACGCCTCCGGGAACATCATCAGCCACAGGTAGCCGATAAAATCGCTGAGCCACTCCGGCATCGCAAAGCGACCATCCAGCCATAACACCCCCAACGCCACCGGCACGCAAATCAGCACCGTCAGTGCAGCGGGGAAGAACCCTGAACAGAAGATGTAAACGAACAGGTTACGCGGCTGCGCCCGCTCGACCAGGATCGCGCACACTTCGGTGATCAGCACCGGCAACCCCACCAGCAGCAACCCGTTGACCCCGAGCGCCGCGAAGTCCTGCCGCCCCAGCGCCAGCAAGCCGAGCTGGGCGAAGAAGCCACCGAGCACTGCCAGTGGCCAGTCCAGCAACAAGGTCACCGCCGTCATGCCGATGAAGTGATACGACACGCCTGTATCGAAATCGCGCCTGACCAGCCATAGGGCAAACAGGCAGAACACCGTACCAAACAGCAGGTGCTGGCGGCGCCGGTCGGTCACCAGCTCGACCCAGCGCGTGCGGCTGGCGGCCCAGATCAGCAACGGCACGTAGCCAAGCCAACCTATGGCCAGGCTGGTTGTGGATAAAACCTGCGCGCTGATCACCCGAACAATGCCCCTGTCTGGCCTGTGGATAAAACTGAGTCTACATCGATTCTCGCCAACGCCCGCAGCGGTGGCCGACATTGGCCTGATTCCCACGCACAAACAGCATCTTACCGTCATCGATTAGCGGCTAAGCTTGTTCCCATGGATGACTCAGACTACCTGCGCCTGCTTACCATCCAGGCCGAACAAGCCAATGCCTTTCTATCCAACGCCCGCAAGTGGGAGCGGGAGCGGTGGGTGTGCCAGCGCCTGTTGCAGGGGCTGAACATCCCGTACCGCAGCGAGGACTTCACCCCGGCCGGCCAGGAGCCCCCGGATGTGCTGTTCCGCGATGCCGCCTTTGAAGTGTTTTTCGTGCTCGACGAAGGCCGCCGCCTCAACGACGAATGGCGTGAAGAGCTGCAGCGTCGGCGCAGTGCCTTTTCCCTGGCCCAGCTGGTGCGCCGCGAAGCCCGCCCCCGGCGCATCGCCGCCGCCGAGCTGCTGGGGCGCCTGGCGCCGACCTTGCGCAAGAAGGCGCACAACTACCGCGAGCGCGGGCTGGACCTGAGCGAGCTGGACATCATCGCCTTTGCCAGCCTCAAGCGCGAAGTGCTCGACCTCAACACCCACTTCCCGCCACCCACCGAATACCTGCGCCAGGGCTGGCGTTCGCTGTCGCTGGTCGGGCCGACCTTTGCCCGTGTACTGTTCGCCCACCCCGATGCACCGGACTTCCTGCGCGGTAACCTGGGGCGCAGCATCGTCTTCGACGTGGGGATCAGTCTTTGATCCAGTGCCGAGAGTCTTTGCGATGGCGTAAACTCGGCGCCAGGGATAGAAAGCATTATCATTTGTTTGAAGCGCTTGCATGAACGCTGTGGCGTTCGTGCAGTCACAAACGTCTACCTGACGAGGCCCACCATGACCAGCCGCCTGAACCCGGAAGATCAGCGTCGTGTCGATGAGTATCTGCGAGCCCCCCAGCACCAAGTCGAGCGCCGGCCATTTCGGCCCTGGCTGCTCCTTGCGCTGGTACTGGCCGTGACCATCGGGTTGGGTCTCATCAGCCGCCTGCTGAGTGGACTGGTGCTATGAGCTGCCTTGCGCTCGCCCTCCCCTCACGCAGTTTGCGGCCGGCCCTTGGGGCCACGAATTCCGTAAACCTTATGAGATATTCCCATGACTCATCGCATCGTGATTGTCGGCGGCGGCGCCGGCGGCCTGGAACTGGCGACCCGCCTGGGTAAAAGCCTGGGCAAGCGCAAGCAGGCCGAGATCACCCTGGTCGACGCCAACCTCACGCACATCTGGAAACCGCTGCTGCACGAAGTGGCCGCCGGCTCGCTGAACTCCTCGGAAGATGAACTGAACTACGTGGCCCAGGCCAAGTGGAACCATTTCAACTTCCAGCTGGGGCGCATGAGCGGCCTGGACCGTGAAGGCAAGCAAATCCAACTGGCCGCCACCCTTGATGAAGAGGGCCGCGAGCTGCTGCCTGCGCGCACCCTGGGCTACGACACCCTGGTGATCGCCGTCGGCTCCAACACCAACGACTTCGGCACCTTGGGCGCGGCGCAGCACTGCCTGTTCCTCGACACCCGCAAGCAGGCCGAGCGCTTCCACCAGCAGCTGCTGAACCACTACCTGCGTGCCCACGCTGGCGATGTGGCCAGCGAGCAGATCAGCGTGGCCATCGTCGGTGCCGGTGCTACCGGCGTGGAGCTGGCGGCAGAGCTGCACCACGCGGCCCACGAACTGGCGGCCTATGGCCTGGACCGCATCCAGCCCAAGGACATGCACATCACCATCATCGAGGCTGGCCCGCGCGTGTTGCCTGCGCTGCCGGAGCGCATCAGCGTGCCGGTGCACAAGACCCTGGAAAAACTCGGGGTCAAGGTGCTGACCAACGCCGCCGTCAGTGAAGTGACCGAAGATGGCCTGAAGACCAAAGACGGTGAAGTGATCCAGGCCAGCCTCAAGGTGTGGGCGGCGGGTATCCGTGCACCGGGGTTCCTCAAGGATATCGACGGCCTTGAAACCAACCGTATCAACCAGCTGGTGGTGCGCCCTACCCTGCAGACCACCCGCGACGACAACATCTTCGCCTTCGGTGACTGCGCTGCTTGCCCGCAACCGGGTAGCGACCGCAATGTGCCGCCACGGGCCCAGGCCGCGCACCAGCAGGCTTCAATGCTGGCGCAGAGCCTGAAGGCGCGATTGGAGAACAAGGAACTGCCGACTTACGAGTACAAGGACTACGGTTCGCTGGTGTCGCTGTCGCGCTTCTCGGCGGTGGGCAACCTGATGGGTAACCTGATGGGCAGCGTGAAGCTGGAGGGCTGGCTGGCGCGGATGTTCTACGTGTCGCTGTACCGCATGCACCAGATGGCGCTGTATGGGTTCTTCCGCACGGCCTTGATGATGCTGGGTAGCAAGATTGGTCGGGGCACAGAGCCGCGCCTGAAGCTGCACTGAGGATCGCCGGGGGCGCTTTGCGCCCCTTTCCGACCGGGGCGCCGGACCGGTCGGAAAGGCCTGCGAAGCAGGCCAAAGGATCTGGCAGGATAAATCGAGGCAAAGAAAAAGGGCATCTCATTTGAGATGCCCTTTTTACATGGTGGGTCGTGTAGGATTCGAACCTACGACCAATTGGTTAAAAGCCAACTGCTCTACCAACTGAGCTAACGACCCAAAAATGGTCGGGGTGAGGGGATTCGAACTCCTGACATCCTGCTCCCAAAGCAGGCGCGCTACCGGACTGCGCTACACCCCGGGTCTTTCAAAAAAAAGGGCATCTCATTGGAGATGCCCTTTTCTACATGGTGGGTCGTGTAGGATTCGAACCTACGACCAATTGGTTAAAAGCCAACTGCTCTACCAACTGAGCTAACGACCCGGAAAATGGTCGGGGTGAGGGGATTCGAACTCCTGACATCCTGCTCCCAAAGCAGGCGCGCTACCGGACTGCGCTACACCCCGAGATTGGCTCCGCGACCTGGACTCGAACCAGGGACCCAATGATTAACAGTCATTTGCTCTACCGACTGAGCTATCGCGGAACTGAACTTCGGTACAACTCCGAAGACTGTGTTCGCTTCGGACCCTTTAGCTTCTGCGCTTTCGCGTTGTCGCTGCTGAGGCCGGCTATTCTACATTCTTCGTTTTGCTTGTCAACCACTTTTTTTCATTCAACTTACTGATTTGTAAGTTGTTTTGCGGCCACCGATGTTGCTGGTGATTCGCTTAGTGCCTGACAACGCGGCGTATATTAGGGGCACTCGATTTATGATGCAAGCAAAAAATTCAAAATTTTCAGCAAGTTAACCAACAAGCCCGGAAAGCCCCGATTTTACTGGGCCTGTGCCGGCCCCTTCGCGGGCAAGCCCGCTCCCACAGGTACTGCACAGGCCTTGAAACGGTAGGTAATCCTGTGGGGGCAGGCTTGCCCGCGAAGGGGCCGGCACAGGAAATCACACAAAAAAAAGCCCCGCAGATGCGGGGCTCATTTGCAGCCTTGATCAGGCAAAGACGATTTCGTCGCCTTCGACCTTGGCGGTAATCGCCGCCCCTGGTACGAACTTGCCAGCCAGAATCAGCTGCGCCAGCGGGTTTTCGATCCAGCGCTGGATCGCCCGCTTCAGCGGACGCGCGCCATAAACCGGGTCGTAACCCACGGCGATCAGCTTGTCCAACGCCTCTGGGCTCAGGCTCAGCGACAGTTCGCGCTCGAGCAGGCGGCTGCGCAGGCGGCCAAGCTGGATCTCGGTGATACCGGCGATCTGCTCGCGGCCCAGTGGCTCGAACACCACCACTTCGTCGATACGGTTGATGAACTCCGGACGGAAGTGCGAGCCCACCGCGTCCATCACCGCCGCACGCTGTGCCTCGCGATCCCCCACCAGCTCCTGGATCTGCGCCGAGCCCAGGTTGGAGGTCATCACGATCACCGTGTTGCGGAAGTCCACGGTGCGGCCATGGCTGTCAGTCAGGCGGCCGTCTTCCAGCACCTGCAGCAGCACGTTGAACACATCCGGGTGGGCCTTCTCCACTTCGTCCAGCAGCACCACCGAGTACGGCTTGCGGCGCACGGCCTCGGTCAGGTAACCGCCCTCTTCATAACCGACATAGCCTGGCGGGGCACCAATCAGGCGAGCCACGGAGTGTTTCTCCATGAACTCGGACATGTCGATACGCACCATGGCCTCTTCGGTATCGAACAGGAACTCGGCCAGTGCCTTGCACAGCTCGGTCTTGCCCACACCGGTCGGGCCGAGGAACAGGAACGAACCACTCGGCCGGTTCGGGTCGGACAGCCCGGCACGCGAACGGCGCACGGCGTTGGCAACCGCGGTCACCGCTTCGCCCTGGCCGATTACGCGCTGGTGCAGCAGCTCTTCCATCTTCAGCAGCTTCTCACGCTCGCCTTCGAGCATCTTCGCCACCGGGATACCCGTCCACTTGGACACCACTTCGGCAATCTCTTCCTCGGTCACCTTGTTGCGCAGCAACTGGTTCTCGGTCTTGCCATGCTGGTCGACCATCTGCAGGCTGCGCTCCAGGTCCGGGATAACCCCGTACTGCAGTTCGGCCATGCGGCTCAGGTCGCCTTTGCGACGAGCGGTCTCCAGTTCCTGGCGAGCCTGCTCGATCTTTTGCTGGATCTGCGCCGAGCCTTGCACTTCGGCTTTCTCCGACGCCCAGATTTCCTCCAGGTCGGAATACTCGCGCTCCAGCCGCTCGATTTCTTCGGTGAGCTTCTCGAGGCGCTTCTTGGCCGCCTCGTCTTCTTCCTTCTTCAGCGCCTGGGACTCCACCTTCAACTGGATCAGGCGACGGTCAAGGCGGTCGAGCACTTCCGGCTTGGAGTCGATCTCCATGCGGATGCGGCTGGCCGCTTCGTCGATCAGGTCGATGGCCTTGTCTGGCAGCTGGCGGTCGGTGATGTAGCGGTGGCTGAGCTTGGCTGCGGCAATGATCGCACCGTCGGTGATGGCCACCTTGTGGTGCACTTCATAGCGTTCTTTCAGGCCACGCAGGATGGCGATGGTGTCTTCCTCGCTCGGCTCTTCCACCAGCACTTTCTGGAAGCGCCGCTCCAGCGCCGCGTCCTTCTCGATGAACTGGCGGTATTCGTTGAGCGTGGTAGCGCCAACGCAGTGCAACTCGCCGCGGGCCAGGGCCGGCTTGAGCATGTTGCCGGCGTCCATGGCGCCCTCGCCTTTGCCGGCGCCGACCATGGTGTGCAGTTCGTCGATGAACAGGATGATCTGGCCTTCCTGCTTGGACAGCTCGTTGAGCAGGCCTTTGAGGCGCTCTTCGAACTCGCCACGGTACTTGGCACCGGCGATCAGCGCGCCCATGTCCAGCGCCAGCAGGCGCTTGCCTTTCAGGCCATCGGGCACTTCACCGTTGATGATGCGCTGGGCCAGGCCCTCGGCGATGGCGGTTTTACCCACGCCAGGCTCACCGATCAGCACCGGGTTGTTCTTGGTACGACGCTGCAGCACCTGCACGGTGCGGCGGATTTCGTCGTCACGGCCGATCACCGGGTCAAGCTTGCCTTCTTCGGCGCGCTTGGTCAGGTCGACGGTGTACTTGTCCAGGGCCTGGCGCGACTCTTCGGCATTGGCGTCATTCACCGCCGCGCCGCCGCGCAGGTTGTTGATGGCGTTCTCCAGGGCCTTTTTGCTCACACCCTGGCTGAGCAGCAACTTGCCGAGCTTGCTGTTCTCGTCCATGGCAGCGAGCAGCACCAGTTCGCTGGAAATGAACTGGTCGCCCTTCTGCTGGGCCAGGCGGTCAGCCTGGTTGAGCAGGCGTGCCAGGTCCTGCGACATGTTCACGTCGCCGGTGGGGTTCTGGATTTTCGGCAACTGGTCGAGTTCTTTCACCAATGCCTGGCGCAGGCTGTTGATGTCGAAGCCAACCTGCATCAACAGCGGCTTGATCGAACCGCCCTGCTGTTCGAGCAGTGCCTGCAACAGGTGCACAGGCTCGATGGCGGGGTGGTCCATGCCAACGGCCAGGGATTGGGCATCGGATATTGCAAGCTGAAGCTTGCTGGTCAAACGGTCTATTCGCATGGTGTACCTTCCTTTAAAGGGCAGGTCGGAGCGATGGACAGCGCCTGTTTATGAAGAAACCTGCCTGAGATGACCTTATAGATAAGGCTGATTCTGGAAGATTCAAGCGTAGCGGGGTTGACCGGGGTCAGCTTTCTGGATCAGCGCTGGGGCATTCGCGGATGAATCCGCTCCTACAGGTTTCGCGTTCCCGTGTAGGAGCGGATTTATCCGCGAGAGGCCAGTACAGGCTAGCGCGGGGCCAGCCAGACCAGCGAGGCGAAGCGCCCACCTTGAGGGGTGCGGCGATAGGAGAAGAAGCGGGCATCACTGACCGTGCAGTAGCCACCGCCATAAACAGCCGTCACCCCACGCGCGGCCAGCCGAATGCGCGCCAGCTCATAGATGTCGGCCATCAGCTTGCCCGGCCGCTCGCCGTCGACAAACGCCCTGGCCGCTTCAGGATGCACGGCGGTAAAGGCATCGCGCACTTCCAGCCCGACTTCGAACGCCTTGGGGCCAATGGCCGGCCCGAGCCACACCAGCACCTCTTCTGGCGCCAGCGCCAGGCGATCGAGGGTAGCCTCGAGCACGCCGCCTGCCAGCCCGCGCCAGCCAGCATGGGCTGCGGCCACTCGCGTACCGGCGCGATCGCAGAACAGCGCCGGCAGGCAATCGGCAGTCATCACGGTGCAGGCAATGCCCGGCTGGTTGCTCCAGCTGGCATCGGCCTCGGCCACCACGGCTGGGTCGGCATCGGCCACCACCAAGCCATGCACCTGCTTGAGCCAGGCTGGCTGGATGGTGAATGCGTCGCTCAGGCGACGGCGGTTCTCGACGACTGCGGCCGGGTCATCGCCCACGTGGTCGCCGAGATTGAAGGTTTCATAGGGTGGCAGGCTGACCCCGCCCTCACGGGTAGTGACGCAGGCGCGAACCGAGGCCGGAGCTGGCCAGTCGGGGATCAGCAGCGACTGCGTCAGGCCGTTCATCCGATAAAGCTCTCGCGGTCCTGGTTGAGCAGCGACAGCAGCCAGACGAAGTCATCCGGCAACGGCGATTCCCACTTCATGATTTCACCGGTGATCGGGTGAGCCAAGGCGAGGAAACGCGCATGCAGCGCCTGGCGCGGGAAGGTCTTCACCGCCTCGACCATGGTTGGGCTGGCAGCCGGCGGAATGCGGAAGCGCCCGCCGTAGGTCTGGTCGCCGACCAGCGGGAAACCGACATGGGCCATGTGCACACGAATCTGGTGGGTACGGCCGGTTTCCAGCTTCACGCGCACGTGGGTGTGCGAGCGGAAGCGCTTGAGCACACGGTAGTGGCTGACTGCCGGCTTGCCGCCGTCGGTGACCGCCATGCGCTGGCGCATACCACCGTGACGGCCGATCGGCGCATCGATCTTGCCACCGGCGGTGACCACGCCGATGACGATGCATTCGTAGATGCGGCTGACTTTACGGGCCTGCATCTGCTCGACCAGCTTGGTCTGCGCCTGCAAGGTCTTGGCCACCACCATCAGGCCGGTGGTGTCCTTGTCCAGGCGGTGCACGATGCCGGCGCGCGGCACGTTGACGATGTCTGGCACGTGGTGCAGCAGCGCATTGAGCAGCGTACCGCTGGCATGCCCGGCAGCCGGGTGCACAACCAGCCCGGCAGGCTTGTTGATCACCATGATGTGGTCGTCTTCGTAGACGATATCCAGTTCGATATCTTCTGCGATCCACTCACCCTGGGCCTCTTGCTCGGCCTCCAGGATTAGTTGCGAGCCACCATGGACCGGGTCCCGAGGGCGCACGACCGCGCCATCGACCGTCAGGCGGCCCTCTTTGATCCACGAAGTAAGCCGTGAACGCGAATACTCGGCGAACAATTGGGCGGCGACCTGGTCGAGGCGTTGACCGCCCAGTTCGGACGGGACCTCTGCGCTAAGTTGAATGATCTCGGACATGCTCGATTCGGCGGGCGCACAGCCTTTGGTTTCGGCTGCGAGCTTGTGGTTAAATACGGCTTCTTTTGTCCCGGGGTTGGCCGGGGCGCTCATCATAACAGGACGGCACCGCCCAAGACAGCGGCCGTCAAAGGGACGCAAGCCGCCATGCAAGTGAAACACCTGCTGCTGATCGCCATCCTCGGGCTCACCGCGGCCTGTTCCTCCAATAAGGAAGTCATTGACGAGAACCTCAGTGAGGCCGAGCTGTATCAACAGGCTCAGGCTGACCTGGACAACTCCAGCTACACCAGCGCCGTGAACAAGCTCAAGGCCCTGGAGTCGCGTTACCCGTTCGGCCGCTACGCCGACCAGGCGCAGCTCGAGCTGATCTACGCCAACTACAAGAACTCCGAGCCTGAGGCTGCCAAATCGGCTGCCGAGCGCTTCATTCGCCTGCACCCGCAGCACCCGAACGTCGACTACGCCTACTACCTCAAGGGCCTGACTTCGTTCGACCAGGACCGTGGCCTGCTGGCGCGTTTCCTGCCGCTGGACATGACCAAGCGTGACCCGGGCGCCGCGCGCGACTCGTACAACGAGTTCGCCCAGCTGACCAGCCGCTTCCCCAACAGCCGCTACGCGCCAGACGCCAAGCAGCGCATGATCTACCTGCGCAACCTGCTGGCTTCCTACGAAATCCACGTGGCTGATTACTACCTGAGCCGCCAGGCTTACGTGGCCGCTGCCAACCGTGGCCGCTACGTGGTCGAGAACTTCCAGGAGACCCCATCGGTCGGCGACGGCCTGGCCGTGATGGTCGAGTCGTACCAGAAGATGCACCTGGACGAACTGGCTGCCACCAGCCTGGAAACCCTCAAGCTCAACTACCCGGACCACCCAAGCCTGGTCGATGGCCAGTTCCAGCCCAAGCAGACCGAGTCTGACGGCCGCGGCTGGCTGTCCAAGGCCACCCTGGGCCTGATCGAGACCGAGACCCCGCTGCCGCCGGGCGAAACCCGCGCCAACCAGGACGTGGTCAAGCAGTTCCAGGACGCGCGCGACGAGATGCCGCAAGAGCTGCTGCCTAAGGACGAGAACGGCGACCCGATCGTGCCGGCAGGCCCGAAAGAAGCTGAGAAAGACCGCTCTTGGTTCAGCTACATGACCTTTGGTCTGTTCGACTGACCCAAGCGCAATGAGAAAGGGAGGCCTGAGGCCTCCCTTTTTTTATGGCTGCGTCCTAGACTGTCGGCTTCTACAACCAACAAGCTGGACACCATGGTTCGCCTACTTTTCTGGATCGCCCTGATCGCCGCCGCGTTCTGGCTGTGGCGCAAGTTCAAAGTCAGCCAGCAATCGCACTCCGAGCCGAAGCTCGACGCGCCGCTGAAGATGGTGCGCTGCGCCCACTGTGGCGTACACCTGCCCGATGACCGGGCGCTGCAGCAAGGTAATGAGTGGTATTGCAGCCAGACGCACCTGCAGCAAGGGCCTGGCCAATCGCAGTGATCTGTTAGCTTGGTGAAATTGGGGCTGCTGTGCAGCCCTTTCCGACCGGTCCGGCGCCCCGGCAAGGCCGCTCCTACAAGAGACTGCGATCCCTGTAGGAGCGGCCTTGTGTCGCGAAAGGCCCGCAAAGCGGGCCCAGCAATCTCAGCCCAAACGCCCCTCTGGCTTATAAGGCGCAGGATCAATGATCGGCTCGGCCCCGGTCAGCAAGTCGGTGAACAGCTGACACGAAGCCGGCGCCAGCACCAGCCCGTTGCGGTAGTGCCCGCAGTTCAGCCACAAACCGTCATGCCCAGGCACTGGCCCGATGTACGGAATGCCTTCAGGCGAGCCTGGACGCAGTCCGGCCCAGTGCGCCACCACCGTGGCATCCTTGAGCTCAGGCAGCAGTTCGATGGCCGACGCCTTGAGGCTGGCCAGCGCCTCCTCGGTCGGAGTCTTGTCGTACCCGGCATGCTCCAGCGTACTGCCCACCAGAATGTGCCCATCACGACGCGGAATCGCATAGCGCCCCCTGGCCAGCACCATGCTCGGCAGGAAGTCTTCGGCACATTTGAACAGGATCATCTGGCCCTTTACCGGCTCTACCGGAAGTTCGAGCCCCAAAGTGCGCAGCAGGTCGCCACTCCAGGCACCGGCACTGAGCACCACTTCATCGGCCTTGAGCACACCGTCAGCCGTTTGTACGCCAGTCACGCGGCCGTTCTCATGAACGAAGCCGCTGACCTGGCAGTGCTCGCGCAAGGTCACATTGGGCAGCGCCTGCAACGCCGCCTTGAGCGACTTCACCAGCCGCGGATTGCGCACGTTGGCCACACCGGCCATGAAGATCGCGTGCTTGAAGCCTGGGCCAAGCACCGGCACCGCATCGTAGGCGGCCGAGATGTCCACGGCGCGGAGGGGCCGCTGTTCACGCTCGGCCCAAGCCAAGGCCTCGGCTTCGTCGTCAAGATCGAGCCAATAGAGGCCAGTGGTGTGCACCTCGGGGTCGATGCCAGTGGTTGCGGCCAGGCGCTCGCCCAATTGTGGATAAAAGTCCTGCGACCAGTGCGCCAAAGCGGTCACCGCCGGGCTATAGCGCCAGGGGTACAACGGCGAAACGATACCGCCACCGGCCCAGGAAGACTCGCGCCCAACTTCACCCTGGTCACACACCACCACCTGGCCGACCTTCGCCGCCAGGTTGAACGCGGTCAGCAGGCCGATCACCCCGCCGCCGACCACCACTACTTGCTTGCTCATCTGTCGATCCAACACCTGAAGTAAAACCGCGATGCACGGGCATCATTCAACCTTCAGCTTCCCCAGCAGCGCTCGCTGCTTTCAGTGGCGCCCGGATTGCCCTGCACACCGGCCTGGTCGAGCTGGAAGTCACCACAGCGATCATCGGCCATCAGGCCATCGGGCAGCCGGTGGGCGGTCAGCGTGAAGGTATCGCTGTCGCGCTGGGCCTGCAGGCGGTAATGACGGTTGGCGGCGGGCAACTGCGGGTCGCCTTCGGCGTAATGGCCGGTGCGCACGCGATGGCGTTCCAGGCGCAAGGCGGCGTCATGCAGCAGGCCAACCACTTCGCTGCGTGCGGCTCGCCTGAGCTGGTCGCTGTAACTGGGGTAGGCAATGGCTGCCAGAATGCCGGTCACGGCCACGACAATCAACAACTCGATCAGGGTGATACCTTGCTGCATGTCAGTCTTGCCTCAGTCTTTGTCGCCAGAGAATGCGCTGGGGGGCTTGTGGTTGAGCGGTCGGGATGGCGTAGACGGCTTCGAGGACTTGCCGGGCTGCCAGTTGCTGGCTGACGGCTGTTATTCGGTACAAGGTGACCCACTCACCCTCGGGCATGTGTGCGGCTCGGTCGGTTTCACCCAGGTTCTGTAGCTGAAAGTAACCGCGTTCGTGGTTTTGCCATTGGCCTTGCAGGTCGTGCGGGCGTGGCGGTGGTTTGCAGTCGTTGCACTTCCCTGGCGGCGCGCGCATTAACGCCTCAACGCCAGCTAGCAGCACGGCGTCCGCGTCCTCAAAAGCCTGCAGGCCATCCGTCATGGCGCCGGTCATTCGGGTTTCGATCAGCGCGTCGCGTAAAGCCGAGGCTGCCAGCAAGGCCAGCAGCAGGCTTAGCACCAGAGACAGCAGCAGAACCATCCCGCGTTGACGGCTCACGAATCGGACTCCAGATTACGTAGGGCCACGCTTAGTTCATGGCGCTGCTCAAGTTGTAGCGTCGGTTCGAATAACGTCAGCTTCAGGTCAACCCTTCCCCCTTTGGGCGTATCAACGCGGGTTACCTGTAACTTGCGTACATGCTCGATCAGCGACTGGGACCTTCCTTTCCAGATGAACTGCAGGGTGGAACCACGTAGCTCATAACTATGACGGCTGATTCGCAAGGCCATGAGCGTGCCCGGTTTCGACGGTAAATCATTTTTCACGAGGGCTTCGGTATGGCAATCAGTCAGCAGTGCCCAGTCAGGCTCGCCTGCATGCTCTGATGGCTCGGCGACCACCAACTCCAGGCTGGACGGGCCAATCACCAGTGGCTGGGCAAATGCCTGCCGAGCAATCAGGTCTTCGAAGTCGTCGGGGTTCAGTCGCAGGCAACCGAACATGCCTGCCATGCGGATATCCTGAGCCATACGCAGCAACGCCAGGCGTGCATCATCCTGAAGGCGCAGCGCTGCGCCTTGAAGCCGCCATGCCTGATGGGCAGTGGCAAAGAGCTGACTAGCAGCCGCCAGCACCATCAGCCCGATCGCCAGCGCCAGCATCACCTCCAGCAGGCCGAAGCCGACTTGCATGCGCTTCATGGTCGGCCCCGCTCGTTTTCGCTGTGCACCGCAAATGCCGCCTGCCCATCGCGGCGCGCACTGTCAGTCGCTTGCAATGCCTTCAGTTGCATGGCTGCCGAGGCAAATATGCCAACAGCCACCACAACGACCGACAACAGCACCTCCAGAAGCGTCATGCCCCGCTGTTTCTTGTGCATCCCTGCACCTCCTGCGCCTTTTCCTGCAATTGCCTGGAACTTGGTCGACTGGACCTCATGCCCCATGACCGTGAAGCTATAGCCAAGCACTTCCAGGGAGGAATGCACGGTGAGGCAACGTGGTGTAACACTGATTCAAATGATGTTCGCCCTGGCCATGGCCGCTTTGCTGACGCAACTTGGCATGCCGGCCTACGCGAGGCTGAGCGATGATCTGCATAGAGCGGCCGCAGCCCGGGACCTGGCCCATGCACTGCGCAGCGCGCGCAGCCACGCCATGCTGCAAAGCCAGGCCGTGATTGTGCGACCATTGCAGAAAGATTGGAGCAAGGGCTGGGTTGTACTGCTCGAACATAATCAGCAAGTGCTGCGCGAATACAGGCTGACGCGTTCAACGAGAATCGTCGAAAACACCAAGGGACAGGTGAAATTCAGCGCCCTGGGAATGCCAGTGGGGCGACTAGGCGCGACATTGAAAGTTTGTGAGGGTTCTTCAGCGAGCTGCAAATACGAAGTAGTGATATCAAGTGCAGGCAAGGTCGACCTGCGCACAAATGAAAAAACAAACTCATCGTACGCAGGCCCCTGACTCAGATCAGCGAGCGAACCCGCAGCTCTTTGGGCATGGAGAACGTGATGTTCTCCGGACGCCCATCCAGCTCTTCGGCGCCGGTAGCCCCCCAGGCCTTGAGCTGTTCGATCACGCCTTGCACCAACACTTCGGGGGCCGAAGCACCGGCAGTGATGCCTACCCGTTGCGCCTTTTCAAACCAGACACGCCGCATGTCCTCGGCACCATCAATCAGGTAGGCCGGGGTACCCATGCGCTCGGCCAGCTCACGCAGGCGGTTGGAGTTGGAACTATTAGGGCTGCCAACCACCAGCAATACATCACTCTCGCCAGCCAGCTGCTTGACCGCATCCTGGCGGTTTTGCGTGGCGTAGCAGATGTCGTCCTTGCGCGGGCCGCCAATGTTCGGGAAGCGCGCACGCAAGGCGTCGATGACGCGACTGGTGTCGTCCATCGACAACGTGGTCTGGGTAACGAAGGCCAGGTGGTCCGGGTCGTTCACCTGCAGTTGGGCAACATCGTCTTCGTCTTCGACGAGGTAGATGGCGCCGCCGTTGCTGGGGTCATATTGCCCCATGGTGCCTTCGACTTCCGGGTGCCCTTCGTGGCCGATGAGAATGCACTCACGGCCATCGCGGCTGTACTTGGCCACTTCGATATGCACCTTGGTGACCAGCGGGCAGGTCGCGTCGAACACTTTCAGGCCACGGCCGGCGGCTTCCTGGCGCACAGCCTGGGAAACGCCGTGGGCGCTGAAGATGACGATGACATCGTCAGGCACCTGGTCCAGCTCTTCGACGAAGATGGCGCCACGGTTACGCAGGTCTTCCACCACGAACTTGTTGTGCACCACTTCGTGGCGCACGTAGATCGGCGGGCCGAAGACTTCCAGCGCACGGTTGACGATCTCGATCGCCCGGTCGACCCCTGCGCAGAAACCGCGAGGGTTGGCGAGTTTGATTTGCATGCTCGGCTCCAGGCTTACAGGGCCTTCACCTCGAGGATTTCCACCTCGAAGGTCAGGGTCTTGCCAGCCAGTGGGTGATTGAAGTCGATGGTCACCTGGTCGTCGTCGAAGGCTTTGACCACACCCGGCAGCTCGGTGTTGGCAGCGTCGTTGAAGATGATCAACAGCCCTTCGGACAGCTCCATGCCTTCGAAGTTGGAGCGTGGCATGACCTGCACGTTCTGTGGGTTGGGCTGACCGAAGGCGTTCTCCGGGGCCACTACCACAGTGCGCTTGTCACCGGCCTTGAAGCCGAACAGGGCGCTCTCGAAGCCTGGCAGCAGGTTGCCGTCGCCGACCTTGAAGGTGGCTGGGGCTTTGTCGAAGGTGCTGTCGACGGTGTCGCCGTTTTCCAGGTGCAGCGCGAAGTGCAGGGTGACTTCGGTGTTCTGGCCGATACGGGTGTCAGTCATGGACCGGATCCTCAGACTTCTTGCTCTTGAACATATCCAGCGCCAGCATCACCGCACCAACGGTGATGGCGCTGTCGGCCAGGTTGAAGGCCGGGAAGCGGTAGGTGTTGTGCCAGTGCACCAGGATGAAGTCGACCACGTGGCCAAGCACGATGCGGTCGTACAGGTTGCCGATGGCACCACCCAGCACCAGCGCCAGCGCCACGGCCAGCCAGGTCTCGTTGCGCCCCAGGCGCTTGAGCCAGACGACCAGCACCGAACTGACCACCACGGCAATCAAGGCGAACAGCCAACGCTGCCAGCCAGAGCTATCGGCCAGGAAGCTGAAAGCCGCGCCGGTGTTGTAGGCCAAGGTCCAGCTGAAGTAGTCAGGGATGACGACGACCTGCTGATACATGGTCAGGGCATTGTTGAAGTACAGCTTGGTGGCCTGGTCAAGGACCAGGACCAGCAAGCTCAGCCAAAGCCATGCAAGGCGCCCGAAGCGCCCCGCCGTAGGGTTAGGCATAGTGACGCACCTCGCCTTCGCCGGTCAGGTTGTCGACGCAACGGCCGCAGATTTCCGGGTGCTCCGGGTGGCTGCCGACGTCGGCGCGGAAGTGCCAGCAACGGCCGCACTTGGCGTGACCAGACTTGACCACCTGCAGTTTGAGGCCTTCGACTTCGGTGGCCACGGCTTCGGCCGGCGCCTGGGCAAACGGCACCACGCTGGCGGCCGAGGTGATCAGCACGAAGCGCAGTTCATCGCCCAGCTTGCTCAGGTCGGCGCTCAGGCCTTCCTCGGCGAACAGGGTGACTTCAGCCTGCAGGTTGCCGCCGATGACCTTGGCGGTACGCTGGTTTTCCAGCTCCTTGTTGACCGCGGCTTTGACGGCCATTACGCGGTCCCAGTAGGCGCGGTCCAGCTCGGTGCCTTCCGGCAGCTCGCTGAGGCCCTGGTACCAGCCGTTGAGCATCACCGACTCGTTGCGCTCGCCCGGCAGGTACTGCCAGATTTCATCGGCGGTGAACGCCAGGATCGGCGCGATCCAGCGCACCAGCGCCTCGCTGATGTGGTACAGCGCGGTCTGGCAGGAACGACGGGCAACACTATTGGCGCCGGTGGTGTACTGGCGGTCCTTGATGATGTCGAGGTAGAAGCCGCCCAGCTCCTGCACGCAGAAGTTGTGGATCTTCGAGTAGACGTTCCAGAAGCGGTACTCGCCGTAGTGCTCTTCCAGTTCACGCTGAAGCAGCAAGGTACGGTCCACCGCCCAGCGGTCCAGGGCCAGCATGTCTTCCGGGGCCAGCAGGTCGCGGGCCGGGTCGAAGCCGGACAGGTTGGAGAGCAGGAAGCGCGCGGTGTTGCGGATACGGCGGTAGGCATCGGCGCTGCGCTGCAGGATCTGCTCGGAAACGGCCATCTCGCCCGAGTAGTCGGTCGCGGAAACCCACAGGCGCAGGATGTCGGCCCCCAGGGTGTTGTTGACCTTCTCCGGCTCGATGGTGTTGCCCAGCGACTTGGACATCTTGCGGCCGCTTTCGTCCACGGTGAAGCCGTGGGTCAGCAGCTCGCGGTACGGCGCGTGGCCGTCGATGGCGCAACCGGTCAGCAAGGACGAGTGGAACCAGCCGCGGTGCTGGTCGGAACCTTCCAGGTACAGGTCGGCGCGCGGGCCAGTGGCGTGGCCGATGTCGTGCGAGCCACGCAGCACGTGCCAGTGAGTGGTACCGGAGTCGAACCAGACGTCCAGGGTATCGGCGATCTTGTCGTACTGGCCGGCTTCGTCACCCAGCAGTTCGGCGGCGTCCAGCTTGAACCAGGCTTCGATGCCCTCTTGCTCGACGCGCTTGGCCACGGCCTCCATCAGTTCGACGGTGCGTGGGTGCAGCTCGCCGGTCTGCTTGTGCAGGAAGAACGGGATCGGTACGCCCCAGTTGCGTTGACGCGAGATGCACCAGTCCGGGCGGTTGGCGATCATCGAATGCAGGCGCGCCTGGCCCCAGGCCGGGACGAACTTGGTCTCTTCGATGGCTTTGAGTGCACGCTCGCGCAGCGGCTCGCCGGTGCTCGGCTGCTTGTCCATGCCGACGAACCATTGCGCGGTGGCGCGGTAGATCAGCGGGGTCTTGTGACGCCAGCAGTGCATGTAGCTGTGGCTGATGGTTTCGGTGTGCATCAGCGCGCCGACTTCGCTCAGCTTGTCGACGATGGCCGGGTTGGCCTTCCAGATGAACTGGCCGCCGAAGAATGGCAGCGACTCGACGTACACGCCGTTGCTCTGCACCGGGGTGAGGATGTCGTCGTTGACCATGCCGTAGCGCTTGCAGGTGACGAAGTCGTCTTCACCGTAGGCAGGTGCCGAGTGCACCACGCCGGTGCCGGCGCCCAGTTCGACGTAGTCGGCCAGGTAGACTGGCGACAGGCGGTCGTAGAACGGGTGGCGGAAGTTGACCAGCTCCAGGGCCGAGCCCGGGGCGGTGGCGATCACCGAACCTTCCAGGTTGTAGCGCTTGAGGCACGATTCGACCAGTTCTTCAGCCAGCACCAGCAGGCGCTCGCCGGTGTCGACCAGGGCGTATTTGAACTCCGGGTGGATGTTCAGCGCCTGGTTGGCCGGGATGGTCCACGGGGTGGTGGTCCAGATCACGATGGCAGCTGGCTTGGCCAGCGAGGCCAGGCCAAAGGCGGCGGCCAGCTTGGCCTCGTCGGCGACCGGGAAGGCCACGTCGATGGTCTGGGACTTCTTGTCGGCGTATTCGACTTCGGCTTCAGCCAGGGCCGAACCGCAGTCGAAGCACCAGTTCACCGGCTTGAGGCCCTTGAACACGAAGCCTTGCTTGACCATCTCGGCCAGGGCGCGGATTTCACCGGCCTCGTTGGCGAAGTTCATGGTCTTGTACGGGTTGTCCCAGTCACCCAGCACGCCCAGGCGGATGAACTCGGACTTCTGCCCTTCGATCTGCTCGGCGGCGTACTCGCGGCACAGCTCGCGGGTGCGGTCGGCGGTCAGGTGCTTACCGTGGGTGACTTCGACCTTGTGCTCGATCGGCAGGCCGTGGCAGTCCCAGCCCGGTACGTACGGCGCATCGAAGCCCGACAGGGTCTTGGAGCGGACGATCATGTCCTTGAGGATCTTGTTCAGCGCATGACCGATGTGAATCTTGCCGTTGGCATAGGGCGGGCCGTCGTGCAGGACGAACTTCGGACGATCCTTGCCAATTTCGCGCAGCTTCTGGTACAGGCCAATGCTGTCCCAGCGCTGCAGGATCTGCGGTTCGCGCTGAGGCAGGCCGGCCTTCATGGGGAAGGCGGTGTCCGGAAGGTTTAGCGTGGCTTTGTAGTCGGTCATTTCAGGCTCTTCGTTAGCGGTTGAGCGTGCCAATGTGCACGTGCGGCGGCGATATCCGCATCGATCGCCGACTTCAGCGCCTCCAGGGAGGCGAATCGCTGCTCTTCACGCAGCTTGTGGTGGAATTCCACCGTCAGGCGCCGGCCATACAGATCGCCGGCATAATCCAGTAGATGAATCTCGAGGTGCGGGCGGCCGTCACCGGCCACCGTCGGGCGCACACCAATGTTGCCGACACCCGGCCAGGCCTTGCCGTCGATCTCGATGCTGGCCAGGTAGACCCCGGACAGCGGCACACGGCGGCGCTTGAGCTGGATGTTGGCGGTCGGGGTGCCGAGCTGGCGGGCCAGCTTCTGGCCGTGCAGCACACGGCCAGTAATACGGTATGGGCGGCCCAACAGATGCTCGGCCAGCTCGAAGTTGCCTTCGGACAGAGCCTTGCGTACTTCGGTGCTGCTGACCCGCAGGCCGTCCTGGATCACGGTGTTGGCGGCTTCGACGGTAAACCCGTACTGCTTGCCGGCAGCGACCAGGAAGGTGAAGTCGCCGGCGCGGTCGCAGCCGAAGCGGAAGTCGTCGCCCACTTCGAGGTGACGCACGCCCAGGCCGTCAACCAGGATCGCCTTGACGAACGCATCGGCGCTGAGCTCGCTCAGGCGCTGGTTGAACGCCAGGCACAGGACCCGGTCGATGCCTTCGGCGGCCAGCAGCTCGACCTTGTCGCGCAGGCGTGCCAGGCGGGCGGGTGCAGTGTCCGGGGCGAAATACTCGCGCGGCTGCGGTTCGAAGATCACCACGCAAGTCGGCAGGCCCAGCTCTTGGCCGCGCTCGCGCAGGCGCGCCAGGATAGCCTGGTGGCCGCGGTGAACCCCGTCGAAGTTGCCAATGGTGGCGACACAGCCCCGGTGCTCGGGGCGCAGGTTGTGAAGACCTCGAACCAGCTGCATAACGCGCTTCTTGCTCATAAAGTGGCCGATTATAACCACACCCGGGCGCTGGTGACAGGCAGCAGCGCCAAGGGGTGGCGTGGAATGCGAAAAACCGACGCCTGACCCGCCTTCTAGCTCAATGCAGGGCGTTGCGGGCGAAGTGCCGGGGCCGGAAACCGCACAGGTACAGGCAACCGAAATAGGTCACCACACCCGCTGCGATCAACGCGCCCAGGCGCAGGAACCGTTCAAGCATGTTGCCCTGTTCCCAAGCCGGCAGATAGTGCATGCCTACCAGCAGCACCGCTGCCATCAGGGTGACTGCCAGCACCAGCTTGAGCAGGTACATCGCCCAGCCCGGTTGCGGCTGGAACAGCTGCTGGCTGCGCAGTTTCCAGAACAGCAGGCCCGCGTTCAGGCAGGCGCCCAGGCTGATCGCCAGGGCCAGGCCGGCGTGCTGCAGCGGGCCGACCAGTGCCAGGTTGAACAGCTGCGTGCAGACCAGGGTGAAAATCGCGATCTTCACCGGGGTACGGATATTCTGCTGCGCATAGAAGCCTGGTGCCAGCACCTTGACCAGAATGATCGCCAGCAGGCCGACCGAGTACGCAATCAGCGCGCGCTGGGTCATCGCGGCGTCGAAGGCGCTGAACTTGCCGTACTGGAACAACGCCACGGTCAGCGGCTCGGCGAGGATCGCCAGGGCCAGGGTACACGGCAGCACCAGCAGGAAGCACAGGCGCAGCCCCCAATCCATGATCCGCGAATACTCCTCACGGTCCTTGTTGGCGTAGGTCTTGGCCAGGGTTGGCAGCAGGATGGTCCCCAGGGCCACGCCCAGCACGCCGGACGGCAGTTCCATGAGGCGGTCGGCGTAGTACATCCACGACACCGAACCGGCCACCAGGAAGGAGGCGAAGATGGTGTTGATGATCAGCGAGATCTGGCTCACCGATACCCCGAGGATCGCCGGCAGCATCTGCTTGAGCACCCGCCATACGCCGGCATCGCGCAGGTTCAGGCGCGGCAGCACGAGCATGCCGATCTTCTTCAGCGCTGGCAGCTGGTACAGCAGTTGCGCCAGGCCACCGGCCAGCACGCCCCAGGCCAGGGCCATGATCGGTGGATTGAAGTACGGCGTGAGCAGCACGGCGAAGATGATCATCGCCACGTTGAGCAGGGTCGGCGTGAACGCCGGGACGGAAAAGCGGTTCCAGGTATTGAGAATCGCGCCAGCCAGGGAGGACAGCGAAATCAGCAATATATAAGGGAAGGTCACCCGCAACAGGTCTGTGGTAAGCGCGTACTTCTCGGCACTGTCGACAAAGCCTGGGGCAGTGGCCCATACCACCCAGGGCGCGGCGAGAATGCCGACGGCCGTGACCAGGGCCAGCACCAGGGTCAGCAGGCCGCTGACGTAGGCGATGAAGGTGCGCGTCGCCTCCTCGCCTTGCTGGGTCTTGTATTCGGCCAGGATCGGCACGAACGCCTGGGAAAATGCCCCTTCGGCGAAGATCCGCCGCAGCAGGTTGGGCAGCTTGAAGGCGATGAAGAAGGCGTCGGTGGCGATACCGGCCCCGAAAACACGGGCCAGGATGGTGTCGCGCACGAAGCCCAGCACCCGCGAAATCATGGTGATGGAGCTGACTGCAGCCAGGGATTTGAGCAGATTCATCGAAAAGATTCACGCCAGGGACAGAGGGCGCTGCCAGACAGCGTCCGAATGTGCGATACTCCCGCGCCTTCGCAGGGGAGCCAAAAAATCCCGAGTTTACAGGTAGCACGGCAGAAAGGAATATTTCCCGCCTGTTGCTGCACCACTCGGCGGAACCCTGCAGGTGGCCTTGACATCCGGTCGACTCATCGGCATGATTCGCGGCCTATTTTGTTTGCTATTTACCTAAAGTCTTTCGAGGAGCTCGACGGTGGCCAACACACCTTCCGCCAAGAAACGTGCAAAACAGGCTGAGAAGCGTCGCAGCCACAACGCCAGCCTGCGTTCCATGGTCCGCACCTACATCAAGAATGTAGTTAAAGCCATCGACGCAAAAGACGCCGAAAAAGCGCAAGCCGCTTACGTTCTGGCTGTGCCTGTAATCGACCGTATGGCCGACAAAGGCATCATCCACAAGAACAAAGCTGCTCGCCACAAAGGCCGTCTGAATGGCCACATCAAGGCGCTGAAAGAAGCTGCAGCTGCCTAAGCGACGTTCTTGTCGAAAAAACCGGCCCTAGGGCCGGTTTTTTTATGCCTGTGATTTCTCGCTGATACATCGCACTCCTGTAGGAGCGGCCTCGTGTCGCGAAAGGGCCGCACAGCGGCCCCAGGATTTCAGCTTCGCAGCTACTGATGCAGGGGCCGCTGCGCGGCCCTATCGCGACACAAGGCCGCTCCTACAATCACTTGGCGATCTGGATCTTCGGTGCCCATTGCAGCCAGGCATCTTCCGGCTTTTCGAACAAGGCGAAGGTCTGCTGTGGCCGCGCTGGATTGCCCATCTGCTCGCCCTCAGGCGTGGCGAAGGCAATACCGCCATCGATGAGCGTCTCAAGCGACTCGGTACGTACCGTAGCGCCCTTGAACAGCCCCCAGTCGAAGCCGAACCCACTGCTGTTCCAGAACCGGCTGCCACCGCGCACCAGGGCCGCATAACGCGGTTCGATCAGAATGTGGATCAACACCCGATCCGCGGTCTGCCCCAGCTCGAAACCGGTCACCTTGCCCACCGCCACTTCACGATAGGTAACAGGCACCCCCGGCTTGATCGAACCACGGCGCGGTGCGCTCAGTGTCAACGGCAGACCCACTTCCTCCCCTGCGACTTCAGGCGCTTCGCCCAGCGCAATGAAATCACGCTGCGGCCCCTTGTCCTTCACCGCCGGCTGCACTTCGATGTACTGCCCGCCAATCAAGGTATCGAGGTTCTCGGTACGCACCAGCCCAAGTGCCGGTTTGACCACCCAGAACTGCGTGCCTGCCCGGGCAATGCGATCAGCCGCCTCGGTAATGCGTGCTCGCAGCAGTACCGCCTGCAAGTCTTTTGTCAGGTCCACGCTCTCGACGCTACCGACATCCAGGCCACGGAAGCGGATTGGAGTGCCAGGCTTGAGGCCATCGGCACGCTCTACCCTTATGGTGACCAGGGTACCGGTGCGGTTCACCGCCTCTTGGCTTTCCAGCAGGCGGAAGCGTGGGATACGGCGTTTGAGCGCAACATTGGGCGTGGGCGTATCGAAGGCGATGCCCCCGGCCATGAGCGTCTGCAGCGACTCACTCTTGATCTTGATGCCCGACAGGCCGCCGGTCAGGGTAATACCGCTGACGTTCCAGAACCGCGAGGAGCCGTTGACCAGGTTTTCGTATTCCTTTTCGATATGCACACCAATCAGGATACGGTTGCTGTTGCGAGCAAACTGGTAGCTCTGCACGCTGCCGACCTTGACCTGGCGGTACATCACCGGGCTGCCGATCTCCAGCGAGCCCAGCGTATCGGCGAACAGCACCAGGTGCAGGCCTGGAGCCTTCAGGTCCAGCGGCGGCGCCTTGGGCCGGGCCTCGAACTCGCGCTGCGGCTTGGCGCCTTTTTCGCCCGGGCGAATGGCGATGTAGTTACCTTTGACCAACGCTTCCAGGCCGGTGATACCAGCCAGGGAAATGGACGGTTTGACCACCCAGAACTGCGTACCCTCGACCAGATAGTCCTCGGTCAACGGGTCCAGCGTCAGCTCGGCCGTGGCGCTGCCCAGGTTGTCTTCCATCTTCAGGGTTTTCAACGAACCGACCTGAATACCCTTGTACATGACCGGCGTACGACCGGCCTGCAGGCCTTCATAGTCGCTGAGCTTCACCTTGACGCGGATACCTGCCTGGGCCGCATCGAAGTCTTCATACAAGCGGAACGGCAGGCTCGGGTCGGTTGGCGGGCTGTCCTTGCGATACTCCGGCGTGGCGAAGGCGATACCGCCAGCAACAATGCTCGACAGTGACTCGCTGCGTACCTTCACACCCGACAGGTCAGCGTCGATGCTGATGCCGCTGGCATTCCAGAAACGCGTGTGTTTGCGCACCAGGCTGGCGTAGGCCGGCTCGATGAATACCTTGACCTCGACTGTGCTCTGGTCGTCAGACAGGCGATAGCTTTTTACCCGGCCAACCTGAATCTGCTTGTAGAACACCGGGCTGTCACGGTTGAGCGAGCCCAGGCGGTCGGCCTTGAGCGTGAGGTGCAGACCAGGCTCGCTGTCGGACAGTGGTGGCGCAACCTTAAGTGCAGTAAAGCGCTTGGTCGGCTCGCCTTCACCCGGGCTGACAGCGATGTAATTGCCAGATACCAGCGTCTCCAGGCCCGAGATACCCGCCAGGCTGACACTTGGCTTGACCAGCCAGAACCGTGTGCCCTTGGTCAGGTGCGGTTCGGCGGCCTTGTTCATTTCGATGGTGGCGATCACTCCCTGGTTTTCACCCTTTGCATCCAGCACCAGCTTCGTGACCTTGCCAACCGACATACCCTTGAAGATCACCTCGGTCTTGTTGGCGACAATGCCCTCGCCTGTCTCGAAACGCACTTCGATTTCCACGCCAGCATCACGGTAGGCCTGCCAGGCCAGCCAGCCACCGATCATCAGCGCGATCAGCGGCAGGATCCAGATCGCCGACCAGTTCGACGCTGGGCGGGTTTTAGCCGTTGGCATGTCACTCATGGTCGTCATCCGACTCCGTGTTATCCCAGATCAGTCGGGGATCGAAAGTTAAAGCAGCAAGCATTGTGAGGATCACCACAGTAGCGAAGGCGACAGCGCCCAGGTTGGCTTCGACACTGGCGATACGGCCAAAATTCACCACCGCCACCAGAATGGCGATAACGAAGATGTCCAGCATGGACCAGCGCCCTATGAACTCGATGAAGCGGTACATCAGGATCCGTTGCCTTGCCGACAGCGGCTGACGGCGCTGGACCGAATACAGCAGCAGGCCGATACCCACCAGCTTGAAGGTAGGCACCAGGATGCTGGCAATGAACACCACGGCGGCAATTGGCAGCATGCCGTGCTTGAGCAAGGTGATGACGCCGGACATGATGGTGTCGCCGCTACCCTGCCCCAAGGTACTCACAGTCATGATCGGCAACAGGTTCGCCGGGATGTATAGAATCGAGGCAGTAATCAGCAGCGCCCAGGTGCGGATGATGCTGTTGGGTCGCCGCGCGTGCACGATGGCGCCGCAGCGCGTACAGGTCTGCGAATCGCTTTCTGCATCCTGGCGGTTCAGTTCATGGCACTCATTGCAGACCAAAATGCCTGCATCAATCGCCCGCATGGAGATCCTCCCCCGACAACGCGCTCCAGATCTGGTGTGGCGACATCACCACTTCGAGCCAGACCTGGATCAGCAACAGGCTGATGAAACAGAACAGGCCAAGGCCAATAGTCAGTTCGGCCAGATCCACGAGTTTGACGATCGCCACCAGCACGCCCATGAAATAGACCTCGAGCATGCCCCAGTCCCGCAGGTGGTGATAGATGCGATAGAACAGCAGCCCGTAACTGCGCCCGACATTCAGGCGGATGCTCAGCAGCACGGCCAGCTGGCACAGCAACTTGAGCAAGGGGATGGCCATGCTGCACAGGAACACCACCACGGCCACGCCGCGCATTTCCGAGTTGTACAGACCCAGCACTCCACTCCAGACGGTATCGTCCGAAGTCTGACCAAGCAGGTGCAGCTGCATGATGGGCAGGAAGTTGGCTGGCACGAACAGCAGCAAGGCCGTCAGCACCAAGGCCAGGCTGCGGTTGACCACATTGTGCCGGTGGGCATACAGCTCGTAGCCACAGCGTGGGCATTGGGCTTTTTCGTCATGCTGCAGCACCGGCTTGCGCATCAGCAGGTCGCACTCGTGGCAGGCGACCAGTTCGTCCAGCGGCAACTGCTCTAGGGCTTGGGTTTCGACAGGATCGGGCATCTCGAGATTCTGAATAGGTACGTCGGCTCTATTCTAGTGGTCTCAGCTCAAAATGTGGGAGACGACTAACGCCTGCCATGGATCCAGAAAGACAAAACCCCTACCTGCATACGCAGATAGGGGTTTTGCGAAATGAATCTTGACGATGACCTACTCTCACATGGGGAAACCCCACACTACCATCGGCGATGCATCGTTTCACTGCTGAGTTCGGGATGGGATCAGGTGGTTCCAATGCTCTATGGTCGTCAAGAAATTCTGTAGCCAGATTGTCCAGATGGACAGCCCAGCGAATCCGGATATGTGATGTTGTGGTTCGTTGCGAACTTTCGGTTCGTATCATCTTCACCACCACAATTTGGCGCTTACGCTCAAATTGCTTGGGTGTTATATGGTCAAGCCTCACGGGCAATTAGTATTGGTTAGCTCAACGCCTCACAGCGCTTACACACCCAACCTATCAACGTCGTAGTCTTCGACGGCCCTTTAGGGAACTCAAGGTTCCAGTGAGATCTCATCTTGAGGCAAGTTTCCCGCTTAGATGCTTTCAGCGGTTATCTCTTCCGAACATAGCTACCCGGCAATGCCACTGGCGTGACAACCGGAACACCAGAGGTTCGTCCACTCCGGTCCTCTCGTACTAGGAGCAGCCCCTCTCAAATCTCAAACGTCCACGGCAGATAGGGACCGAACTGTCTCACGACGTTCTAAACCCAGCTCGCGTACCACTTTAAATGGCGAACAGCCATACCCTTGGGACCGGCTTCAGCCCCAGGATGTGATGAGCCGACATCGAGGTGCCAAACACCGCCGTCGATATGAACTCTTGGGCGGTATCAGCCTGTTATCCCCGGAGTACCTTTTATCCGTTGAGCGATGGCCCTTCCATACAGAACCACCGGATCACTAAGACCTACTTTCGTACCTGCTCGACGTGTTTGTCTCGCAGTCAAGCGCGCTTTTGCCTTTATACTCTACGACCGATTTCCGACCGGTCTGAGCGCACCTTCGTACTCCTCCGTTACTCTTTGGGAGGAGACCGCCCCAGTCAAACTACCCACCATACACTGTCCTCGATCCGGATAACGGACCTGAGTTAGAACCTCAAAGTTGCCAGGGTGGTATTTCAAGGATGGCTCCATGAGAACTGGCGTCCCCACTTCAAAGCCTCCCACCTATCCTACACAAGCAAATTCAAAGTCCAGTGCAAAGCTATAGTAAAGGTTCACGGGGTCTTTCCGTCTAGCCGCGGATACACTGCATCTTCACAGCGATTTCAATTTCACTGAGTCTCGGGTGGAGACAGCGCCGCCATCGTTACGCCATTCGTGCAGGTCGGAACTTACCCGACAAGGAATTTCGCTACCTTAGGACCGTTATAGTTACGGCCGCCGTTTACCGGGGCTTCGATCAAGAGCTTCGCTTGCGCTAACCCCATCAATTAACCTTCCGGCACCGGGCAGGCGTCACACCCTATACGTCCACTTTCGTGTTTGCAGAGTGCTGTGTTTTTAATAAACAGTCGCAGCGGCCTGGTATCTTCGACCGGCATGGGCTTACGGAGCAAGTCCTTAACCCTCGCCGGCGCACCTTCTCCCGAAGTTACGGTGCCATTTTGCCTAGTTCCTTCACCCGAGTTCTCTCAAGCGCCTTGGTATTCTCTACCTAACCACCTGTGTCGGTTTGGGGTACGGTTCCCAGTTATCTGAAGCTTAGGAGCTTTTCTTGGAAGCATGGCATCAACCACTTCGCGCTCTAATGAGCACTCGTCATCAGCTCTCGGCCTTAAGATCCCGGATTTGCCTAAGATCTCAGCCTACCACCTTAAACTTGGACAACCAACGCCAAGCTGGCCTAGCCTTCTCCGTCCCTCCATCGCAATAACTGGAAGTACAGGAATATTAACCTGTTTTCCATCGACTACGCTTTTCAGCCTCGCCTTAGGGACCGACTAACCCTGCGTCGATTAACGTTGCGCAGGAAACCTTGGTCTTTCGGCGTGCGAGTTTTTCACTCGCATTGTCGTTACTCATGTCAGCATTCGCACTTCTGATACCTCCAGCAAGCTTCTCAACTCACCTTCACAGGCTTACAGAACGCTCCTCTACCGCATCACCTAAAGGTGATACCCGTAGCTTCGGTGCATGGTTTGAGCCCCGTTACATCTTCCGCGCAGGCCGACTCGACTAGTGAGCTATTACGCTTTCTTTAAAGGGTGGCTGCTTCTAAGCCAACCTCCTAGCTGTCTAAGCCTTCCCACATCGTTTCCCACTTAACCATGACTTTGGGACCTTAGCTGACGGTCTGGGTTGTTTCCCTTTTCACGACGGACGTTAGCACCCGCCGTGTGTCTCCCATGCTCGGCACTTGTAGGTATTCGGAGTTTGCATCGGTTTGGTAAGTCGGGATGACCCCCTAGCCGAAACAGTGCTCTACCCCCTACAGTGATACATGAGGCGCTACCTAAATAGCTTTCGAGGAGAACCAGCTATCTCCGAGCTTGATTAGCCTTTCACTCCGATCCACAGGTCATCCGCTAACTTTTCAACGGTAGTCGGTTCGGTCCTCCAGTCAGTGTTACCTAACCTTCAACCTGCCCATGGATAGATCGCCCGGTTTCGGGTCTATACCCAGCGACTAAACGCCCTATTAAGACTCGCTTTCGCTACGCCTCCCCTATTCGGTTAAGCTCGCCACTGAATATAAGTCGCTGACCCATTATACAAAAGGTACGCAGTCACCTAACAAAGTAGGCTCCCACTGCTTGTACGCATACGGTTTCAGGTTCTATTTCACTCCCCTCTCCGGGGTTCTTTTCGCCTTTCCCTCACGGTACTGGTTCACTATCGGTCAGTCAGTAGTATTTAGCCTTGGAGGATGGTCCCCCCATGTTCAGACAAAGTTTCTCGTGCTCCGTCCTACTCGATTTCATTGATAAGAGATTTTCGTGTACGGGGCTATCACCCACTATGGCCGCACTTTCCAGAGCGTTCCACTAATCTCAAACCAACTTAAGGGCTGGTCCCCGTTCGCTCGCCACTACTAAGGGAATCTCGGTTGATTTCTTTTCCTCAGGGTACTTAGATGTTTCAGTTCCCCTGGTTCGCCTCTTGCACCTATGTATTCAGTACAAGATACTCAGCTTATGCTGAGTGGGTTCCCCCATTCAGAGATCTCTGGATCACAGTCTGTTTGCCGACTCCCCAAAGCTTATCGCAGGCTACCACGTCTTTCATCGCCTCTGACTGCCAAGGCATCCACCGTATGCGCTTCTTCACTTGACCATATAACCCCAAGCAATCTGGTTATACTGTGAAGACGACATTCGCCGAAAATTCGCACGTCGCTCTTTCGAGCAGAACTCACAAATTTTACCTTAGCCTGATCCACCAGCAGTGAAACTGGTGTTCAGTCTATATCTATCACATATCCGAATTTTTAAAGAACGGTCTGACAAAAGTCAGAAATCAACATTCGACCTGAATGCTCATTTCTGAGTTCTGATCAAGTGCTTCTTCAACCATGAATCAAGCAATTCGTGTGGGAGCTCATCAGCAGGCTGATGTCGTCGATTAAGGAGGTGATCCAGCCGCAGGTTCCCCTACGGCTACCTTGTTACGACTTCACCCCAGTCATGAATCACACCGTGGTAACCGTCCTCCCGAAGGTTAGACTAGCTACTTCTGGTGCAACCCACTCCCATGGTGTGACGGGCGGTGTGTACAAGGCCCGGGAACGTATTCACCGCGACATTCTGATTCGCGATTACTAGCGATTCCGACTTCACGCAGTCGAGTTGCAGACTGCGATCCGGACTACGATCGGTTTTGTGAGATTAGCTCCACCTCGCGGCTTGGCAACCCTCTGTACCGACCATTGTAGCACGTGTGTAGCCCAGGCCGTAAGGGCCATGATGACTTGACGTCATCCCCACCTTCCTCCGGTTTGTCACCGGCAGTCTCCTTAGAGTGCCCACCATTACGTGCTGGTAACTAAGGACAAGGGTTGCGCTCGTTACGGGACTTAACCCAACATCTCACGACACGAGCTGACGACAGCCATGCAGCACCTGTGTCAGAGTTCCCGAAGGCACCAATCCATCTCTGGAAAGTTCTCTGCATGTCAAGGCCTGGTAAGGTTCTTCGCGTTGCTTCGAATTAAACCACATGCTCCACCGCTTGTGCGGGCCCCCGTCAATTCATTTGAGTTTTAACCTTGCGGCCGTACTCCCCAGGCGGTCAACTTAATGCGTTAGCTGCGCCACTAAAATCTCAAGGATTCCAACGGCTAGTTGACATCGTTTACGGCGTGGACTACCAGGGTATCTAATCCTGTTTGCTCCCCACGCTTTCGCACCTCAGTGTCAGTATCAGTCCAGGTGGTCGCCTTCGCCACTGGTGTTCCTTCCTATATCTACGCATTTCACCGCTACACAGGAAATTCCACCACCCTCTACCGTACTCTAGCTTGCCAGTTTTGGATGCAGTTCCCAGGTTGAGCCCGGGGCTTTCACATCCAACTTAACAAACCACCTACGCGCGCTTTACGCCCAGTAATTCCGATTAACGCTTGCACCCTCTGTATTACCGCGGCTGCTGGCACAGAGTTAGCCGGTGCTTATTCTGTCGGTAACGTCAAAACAGCAAGGTATTAACTTACTGCCCTTCCTCCCAACTTAAAGTGCTTTACAATCCGAAGACCTTCTTCACACACGCGGCATGGCTGGATCAGGCTTTCGCCCATTGTCCAATATTCCCCACTGCTGCCTCCCGTAGGAGTCTGGACCGTGTCTCAGTTCCAGTGTGACTGATCATCCTCTCAGACCAGTTACGGATCGTCGCCTTGGTGAGCCATTACCTCACCAACTAGCTAATCCGACCTAGGCTCATCTGATAGCGCAAGGCCCGAAGGTCCCCTGCTTTCTCCCGTAGGACGTATGCGGTATTAGCGTTCCTTTCGAAACGTTGTCCCCCACTACCAGGCAGATTCCTAGGCATTACTCACCCGTCCGCCGCTGAATCAAGGAGCAAGCTCCCGTCATCCGCTCGACTTGCATGTGTTAGGCCTGCCGCCAGCGTTCAATCTGAGCCATGATCAAACTCTTCAGTTCAATACTGCTTGGGTTTTTAAGAAACCCTAAACTTGGCTCAGCAATCTCAAATGACTATGTGATTTCTCGCATGGTCACTTGTGATGCTGATAATCTTTGTGACTATCAGTCCGTACTCACAAGCACCCACACGAATTGCTTGATTCGATTTGTTAAAGAGCGTTTGGTTAAGAGATTTTCGTCTCAACCGAGGCGCGCATTCTACGCTTTCCTCAGAGTCTGTCAAGCGTTTATTTTGAAGTTTTTTGCGAGAAACTCGTTTAGCTTCAAACACTTGGCTCGCTGCGATCTCTCGTAGCGGGAGGCGAATAATACAGCGTTTAAAACCGCTGTCAACCTTCATCTCACCCGCTATCGATCACTCGATCGAAGCGCCTCCAACCTCACCTTAACTACCTAACTCATTGAATCTCAAGGAGTTTGTCGTTCCGATGTCGCTGGAAGTGGGGCGCATTATAAGGGGATTCGAAACCCCGTCAACCCTTAATTTCAAGAAACTTCAATATCGCTAAAAAACAAAGCGGGGAGGCCTGTCGGCCTCCCCGCTTCATCTCATCCCTTACAAGCTAGGGAATGCAAACTGCGATGCCTCATGGCTGGCCCGCTGCGGCCAGCGCTGGGTGATCGCCTTGCGACGGGTATAGAAACGCACACCATCCGGGCCGTAGGCATGCAGGTCACCGAACAGCGAACGCTTCCAGCCACCGAAGCTGTGGTAGGCAACCGGCACCGGCAGTGGCACGTTGACGCCGACCATGCCCACTTCGATCTCATCGCAGAACAGGCGCGCCGCTTCACCGTCACGGGTAAAGATGCAAGTACCGTTGCCGTACTCGTGGTCGTTGATCAGCTGCATGGCCTGCTCCAGGCTGTTCACACGCACCACGCACAGCACCGGGCCGAAGATCTCTTCTTTATAGATGCGCATCTCTGGGGTCACGTTGTCGAACAGCGTGCCACCGACGAAGTAGCCATCTTCATTCCCTGCCACACGGAAGCCACGGCCATCTACCACCAGCTTGGCGCCAGCGGCAACACCATCGTCGATGTAACCGACAACCTTGTCTCGGGCTGCAGCAGTTACCAGCGGGCCCATGTCCAGGCCGCACGACGTGCCAGCGCCAATCTTCAGCGCCTTGATCTGCGGCTCCAGCTTGGCGATCAGTGCATCGGCAACCTGATCACCTACACACACCGCCACCGAGATAGCCATGCAACGCTCGCCGCACGAACCGTAGGCTGCGCCCATCAGCGCGCTGACCGCGTTGTCCAGGTCGGCATCAGGCATCAGCACCGCGTGGTTCTTCGCACCACCCAGGGCCTGCACGCGCTTGCCGCGCTTGGTGCCCTCGGCATAGATGTATTCGGCAATCGGGGTCGAACCGACGAAGCTCAGCGCTTTCACTTCCGGTGCTTCGATCAGTGCGTCGACCGCTTCCTTGTCACCGTGCACCACGTTGAGGATGCCCTTCGGCAGACCAGCCTCCAGCAGCAGTTGGGCGATGAACAGGGTGGAGCTCGGATCGCGCTCGGATGGTTTGAGGATGAAGGCGTTACCGCAGGCAATGGCCAGCGGGTACATCCACAGCGGCACCATGGCCGGGAAGTTGAACGGAGTAATACCAGCAACTACGCCCAGCGGCTGGAAGTCGGACCAGGCATCGATGTTCGGGCCGACGTTGCGGCTGTACTCACCTTTGAGCACTTCTGGCGCCGCGCAGGCAAACTCGACGTTCTCGATGCCACGCTTCAGTTCACCAGCAGCGTCTTCCAGGGTCTTGCCGTGCTCTTCGCTGATCATCTGCGAGATACGGGCTTCATTCTGCTCCAGCAATTGCTTGAAACGGAACATCACCTGGGCACGCTTGGCCGGCGGGGTGTTGCGCCAGGCCGGGAAGGCGGCTTTGGCAGAGTCAATGGCCTCCTGCACGGTCGCGCGGCTGGCCAGTTCGACCTTGCGTACTGCCTGGCCGGTAGAGGGGTTGAAGACATCGGCGGTGCGCTCACCCTTGGTAACCAGTTCGCCGTGAATCAGGTGCTGAACAATGCTCATGCAAAACTCCAGATAAAGAAGGTTGAGGCAGGCGCGTAATTGGCTACGCGCCCTACGTCAAAATCGGAAAGATCAGTCGATCTTGTTCAGGGCTTCACCGACCGCGTCGAACAGGCGGTCCAGTTCCTGTGGCTGGGTATTGAAGGTTGGGCCGAACTGCAGGGTGTCACCACCGAAGCGTACATAGAAGCCGGCTTGCCACAGCTTCATGGCCGCTTCGTAAGGACGCACGATGGCATCACCGTCGCGGGCAGCGATCTGGATCGCGCCGGCCAGGCCGTAGTTACGGATGTCGACGATGTTCTTGGTGCCCTTGACGCCATGCAGCAGCTTCTCGAAGTGCGGCGCCAGTTCGGCAGCCGACTGCACCAGGCTTTCCTTCTGCAGCAGGTCGAGCGCGGCGAGGCCGGCGGCACAAGCTACAGGGTGAGCCGAGTAGGTATAGCCGTGGGGGAATTCCACAGCATATTCCGGGGTCGGCTGGTTCATGAATGTCTGGTAGATCTCGCTGGTGGCGATCACCGCGCCCATCGGAATGGCACCGTTGGTGACCTGCTTGGCGATGCACATCAAGTCAGGGGTGACACCAAAGGCCTCGGAACCGGTCATGGCGCCCATGCGACCGAAACCGGTGATGACTTCGTCGAAGATCAGCAGGATGTTGTGCTGGGTGCAGATTTCACGCAGACGCTTCAGGTAACCCTTCGGCGGTGGCAGCACCCCGGCAGAACCGGCCAGCGGCTCGACGATCACCGCCGCGATGTTCGACGCATCGTGCAGCTCGATCAGCTTGAGCATTTCATCTGCCAAGGCGATACCGCCCTCTTCCGGCATGCCTTTGGAGAAGGCGTTCACCGGCAGCACGGTGTGAGGCAGATGGTCGACGTCAAGCAGTTGGCCGAACATCTTGCGGTTGCCGTTGACGCCACCCAGGCTGGTACCGGCGATGTTCACCCCGTGGTAACCCCGGGCACGGCCAATGATCTTGGTCTTGGTGGCCTGGCCCTTCAGGCGCCAGTAGGCACGCACCATCTTCAGCGCGGTGTCGCAGCACTCGGAGCCGGAGTTGGTATAGAAGACGTGATTCAGGTCACCCGGCGTCAGCTCGGCGATCTTCTCGGCCAGCTGGAACGACAGCGGGTGGCCGAACTGGAACGCCGGGGAATAATCGAGGGTACCGACCTGGCGAGCGACCGCTTCGGTGATTTCCTTGCGGGTATGCCCGGCGCCACAGGTCCACAGGCCAGAGAGGGCGTCGAATATCTTGCGCCCCTTGTCATCGACCAGGTAGTTGCCTTCGGCCGCCACGATCAGGCGCGGATCGCGCTGGAAGTTACGGTTGGCGGTGTAGGGCATCCAGTGGGCATCCAGCTTGAGCTGGCTGGCGATACCGGTGGGAGCGGTTTCGGGCATGTTCATCGGCGGTTCCTCGGAAGACGATTAGGCAACGATGGATGTTGTTGCAGCTAAATTCGCACGCGGATAAAGTCTGAAAAAGCCTACATTTCTAATCTTCAGGTAGCGCAAGACTAAACTTATGAGCCGACGTCCCGACCCCCTCGCACAAGTCAGCGATTTCGACATCCGCCTGCTGAAAATCTACCGGAGCGTAGTTGAGTGCGGCGGCTTCTCGGCTGCGGAAAACGTGCTGGGGATCGGCCGCTCGGCCATCAGCCAGCAGATGAACGACCTTGAGCAACGCCTGGGTTTGCGCCTGTGCCAGCGCGGCCGCGCCGGTTTCTCGTTGACCGAAGAAGGCCGCGAGGTCTACCACTCTGCCCTGCAGTTGCTCAGTGCGCTGGAAACCTTCCGCACCGAGGTCAACGGCCTGCACCAACATTTGCGCGGCGAGCTCAACATCGGCCTGACCGACAACCTGGTCACCCTGCCGCACATGCGCATCACCCATGCCCTCGCCGAACTCAAGGACCGCGGTCCGGATGTGCGCATCCAGATCCGCATGATTGCCCCCAGCCAAGTCGAGCAAGGGGTATTGGATGGCAGCCTGCACGTCGGCGTGGTACCGCAGACCAGCCCACTGTCCGGCCTGGAATACCAACCGCTGTACAGCGAACGCTCACAACTTTACTGCGCGGTTGGCCATCCCTTGTTTTACGCCGACAACCAGCAGATCGACGATGAGCGCCTGAACAGCCAGGAGGCGATCGCGCCGACCTTTCGGCTGCCTGCGGAAATCCAGGCGCACTACCAGGCACTCAACTGCACCGCCAGCGCCTCGGACCGCGAAGGCATGGCGTTCCTGATCCTCACCGGGCGCTACATCGGCTACCTGCCCGACCACTACGCGACCTTCTGGGTCCAGCAAGGTCGCCTGCGTGCACTCAAGCCGGCGCAACGCTTCTACGACCTCAGCCTGAGCTGGGTTACCCGCAAAGGGCGGCGGCCGAACCTGGTGCTGGAAAGCTTCCTGGAAAGCCTGGCTGCGACACGCTGATGCCAGCTTCTGACGCTAAGGCTTGTCACGCCAGCACAGGCAGGTAATCTTGTCCGACATTCGTTGCCACAGACCCGTCCGGAATCGTCCATGACCCTAGAAGTCCCTGCGCATCGCCTCGCCGCCTCGGGCAAGCCCGCCGGCCGCATCCGCCAGAAGAACGAACAGGCCATCATCCAGGCCGCCGAAGACGAATTCGCCCGCCATGGGTTCAAAGGCACCAGCATGAACACCATCGCGCTGAAAGCCGGCTTGCCCAAGGCCAACCTGCATTACTACTTCACCAACAAGCTCGGCCTCTACATCGCCGTGCTGAGCAACATCATCGAGCTGTGGGACAGCACCTTCAACGCCCTGAGCGTCGAGGACGACCCAGGCGAAGCGCTGAGCCACTACATCCGCACCAAGATGGAGTTCTCCCGGCGCAACCCGCAGGCCTCGCGCATCTTCGCGATGGAAGTGATCAGCGGTGGCACCTGCCTGACCGAGTACTTCAGCGCCGACTACCGTGAATGGTTCCGCGGCCGGGCCGCCGTGTTCCAGGCGTGGATGGAAGCCGGCAAGATGGACCCGGTCGACCCTGTGCACCTGATTTTCCTGCTCTGGGGCAGCACCCAGCACTATGCCGACTTCGCCACCCAGATCTGCGAGGTCACCGGCCGCAGCCGCTTGACCAAGCAGGACATGGAAGATGCCAGCAACAACCTTATCCACATCATTCTCAAGGGCTGCGGCATCAAGCCGAGTGCCTGACGTTCACCTATGCCTTCTACCCTGCTCGACCTCTGCGAATTTCGCGAGGAAATCCGCAAGAGCCGTTTCATCACCCTCGCCGGCCCGATCAACAGTGCCGCCGAGGCGATGAGCTTCATCGAACGCCACAGCGACCTGGCCGCCACGCACAACTGCTGGGCCTGGAAGATCGGCGGGCAATACCGCAGCAATGACGATGGCGAGCCGGGCGGTACCGCCGGAAGGCCAATACTTGCGGCAATCGAAGCCCAGGACTGCGACCAAGTGGTGGTGCTGGTGATCCGCTGGTACGGCGGCATTCAGCTGGGCACCGGCGGGCTGGCTCGCGCCTATGGCGGTGGCGCCAACAAGTGCCTGCAACAAGCGCCGAAACGCCTGTTGATTCAACGTAGCGAATACCACTGCAGTTGCTCTTTCAGCGAACTGGCACTGGTGAAACTGCGCCTGGCCGATGTGGATGGCCTGGTGCTGGACGAGCAATTCACTGCCAATGGCGTCGACCTTCAGATTGCCGTGGGTGCCGAGCATCAACCTGCCCTGCAACAGCAGCTGGCCGATCTGAGCCGCGGCCGGATCATCCTCGAAGCGCACTGAAACTTGCCCACATCTACTGTGGGCCGGCCTGTGGATAAGCTTGGGGCATTCCCTTACAGCCTACGTCCTGCAAGGCCTGCAGAGCATTGAGCATATTTTGATCACTGTTTGATGACAGCCGTAAACGACTGACCTTTGGCGAGTTATCCCAAATGCGTCAGCCCCGTTACAGCGCGGTCTCCACTGTGCTTGCGCACATTTACTGTGGACCAGCCTGTGGATAACCCGTTAGCCAACACGCCGGACGCCCGCCAGCTAACGGCCAAGTGACACTGTACGTTTTTTAACCAATGGTTAAACAGGCGCATTCAGTAACTCTGCAGTATGCTCAATTCCTTTTTCCTACACCGATAAAGGAATGTTCCTATGGCAACTTCAAGAACTGCCCTCATCATCGGCGCCTCCCGCGGCCTCGGCCTCGGCTTGGTGCACCGCCTGCACGAAGATGGCTGGAACATCACCGCAACAGTACGCAACGCGCAGCAACCTGGCGGCCTTGCCAATGTGCCCGGCGTACGTGTCGAGCAATTGGAAATGAACGACACCGCGCAACTCGACAGCCTCAAGCAGCGCCTGCAAGGCCAGGTGTTCGACCTGGTGTTCGTCAACGCCGGAGTCATGGGCCCCTTGCCGCAAGACCTGGAAAGCGTACAGGCCCAGGCCATCGGCGACCTGTTCATGACCAATGCCGTGGCGCCGATCCGTGTAGCCCGCCGCCTGGCCGGCCAAGTGCGCGAGGGCAGTGGCGTGCTGGCGTTCATGAGCTCGATCCTGGGCAGCGTGACCATCCCGGACGGCGGCGAGATCTGCCTGTACAAGGCCAGCAAGGCTGCGCTCAATTCGATGATCAACAGTTTCGTGGTCGAATTGCAGCGCCCCGACCTCTGCGTGCTGGCCATGCACCCAGGCTGGGTGAAGACCGACATGGGCGGCGAAAACGCCGAAATCGACGTACTCACCAGCACTCGTGGAATGCTCGAACAGATCAAGGCACAAAGCGGCCACGGTGGCCTGCGCTTCATCAACTACAAAGGCGAGCCGCTCACCTGGTGAGGTGAATACCGACCGGCCGGGCGCAATGCCCGGCCAGGCCCTGTAGAATGGCGGCAACCGTACCTGATTTGAGACATCCCCCTTATGTATGACTGGCTGAATGCCCTGCCCAAGGCAGAACTGCACCTGCACCTTGAAGGTTCGCTGGAACCGGAACTGCTGTTCGCCTTGGCCGAGCGTAACAAGATTGCCCTGCCATGGAACGACGTAGAAACGTTACGCAGCGCCTACGCCTTCAATAACCTGCAGGAATTCCTCGACCTGTATTACCAAGGCGCGGACGTGCTGCGCACCGAGCAGGATTTCTACGACCTGACCTGGGCCTACCTGCAGCGCTGCAAGGCGCAGAATGTTATCCACACCGAACCGTTCTTCGACCCGCAGACCCACACCGACCGCGGTATCCCGTTCGAAGTTGTGCTCAACGGCATCAACCAGGCGCTGAAGGACGGTCGCGAGCAGCTGGGCATCAGCAGCGGCCTGATCTTGAGCTTCCTGCGCCACCTCAGTGAAGACGAAGCGCAAAAAACCCTCGACCAGGCCCTGCCCTTCCGTGACGCCTTCATCGCCGTCGGCCTGGACAGTTCGGAAATGGGCCACCCGCCGAGCAAGTTCCAGCGCGTGTTCGACCGCGCCCGCAGCGAGGGCTTTGTGGCCGTGGCCCACGCCGGTGAGGAAGGCCCACCCGAGTACATCTGGGAAGCCCTCGACCTGTTGAAGATCAAGCGCATCGACCACGGCGTACGCGCCATCGAAGATGAACGCCTGATGCAACGCATCATCGATGAGCAGATCCCGCTCACCGTCTGCCCGTTGTCGAACACCAAACTTTGCGTATTCGACCATATGAGCCAGCACAACATCCTCGACATGCTCGAGCGCGGCGTAAAGGTGACGGTGAACTCAGACGACCCGGCCTACTTCGGCGGTTACGTCACAGAGAACTTCCACGCCCTGCACACCCACTTGGGCATGACCGAAGACCAGGCCCGCCGCCTGGCGCAAAACAGCCTGGATGCGCGCCTGGTCTGAAGCCGCTAACCGACCTGCAAGGTCGTCACGCGGGCTATGCGGTTGATCTGCTGCACACCCTCGGCGGAAATCTGCAATACCCGCGTGCCTTCGGGCTCGCGTATCCAGCCAGACTGCAGAAACAGTGTGAGCAATGCCCGGCCAAGGCTGCCGCCCAAGTGCGGCCCTTGGTCGCTCCACTCATTGCAATGGCAGATCACACAGCTGTGCTGCTGCCGCGATGCCAGCGCGTCGATGTAGACCCCTATGGCAGCCAGCTGCGTTCGCCCGTTGTCGCTGACCATCAGCTCCCGCTCGTTGCCCTCCAGCCAGCCCGCCACCACCATCCGGTGGTACAGCTCACCCGCCAGTTCGCCGCCCAGGTGATCACCACAGCGGCGTGCCCTGCGCATCGACATCGGCAGTTGCAGCACCTCTGTACGCGACCCTTTTTCCGACGCCAGCTGGACACTGGCCAACGCCTCGACAGCTACCCCCACCTGCGGGGTAGCGAGGCGGAAGTAGCGTTTGCGGCCGCGCGCCTCAAGCCTGAGCAGGCCCGCCGAAGACAGTAACGAAAGGTGAGCGCAGGCCGAAGACGAGGTAAGCCCGGTCATCATCGCCAGCTCATCGGTCGGCCGCGGTGTGCCATCGATTAGCGCCCATAGCATCGCGCTACGCTTGGGGTCGGCCATCAGGCCGGCAATCTGACTGATACTGCTGACTGCATTCATGTCCCTGTATCTCCCCGCATGATCACGTCTGGTTTCCAGAGGCCAGCCTTGGATACGCTGATCGCCCCCAGTCCAACTGCTCAGAGGGCAGTATAAGCCGCACCCGCGCCCCTTCCGGCAACCCAGCTCATACCACGAAAGGCTCAAGCGGCGTTGGGTGGGGCAACCCTCAAGCGAGTCAAAACTGTACTTGAAGCCACGACAACGTGACGCAGGAAGGAAAATACAGGGCATGGGGAAGAACAGCCCAGGGCGGGCAGCGACTCTGCCGACAGCGCGCTTCCTCAAATAGCGCAAATCAAAGCGAAGCTTCCACAGCAATCCAGGTACTCCCCCTGGAAAGGGCAGACAAGCTTTTGAGAATGTGCCCTGACCGCCAGTCAGAACACCGATTCAGGCCGTGGCGACAAGGGATGGCGGCGCTACACTTGATCCGCTCTCTCCCTCATTCGGAGGTATGCCACGATGAAGATTGTCGTCTGTGCGTCGAACCGCAACCCCAACTGCCCCTGGCAGGTGAGGCTCGACCAGCATGTGGTGAGTTTCCGCAGCGAAGCCGAAGCACGCGCCTTCGTCGCGACCCTGGAAACCCGCCTGCAAGCACCTCACCCACTCATGCCGGACGCGTGGCCTGCAAACGCCGGGTCAACAGCGCGACACTGACCACCAGCGCCCCGCACAAGCTGATCACCAAGGTCATGGGCACTGCGCTACCGTCATGCAGCACGCCGACCAGCGACGCCGCGCCGGCCGCTACACTGAACTGCACGCAACCCATCAGTGCAGAGGCACTGCCTGCCCGAGCGCCCTGGCCGCTCATGGCGCAGGCCGAAGCGTTGGGGATAATGCAACCCAGGCTTGCAATGCAGACGAACAGTGGCACCAGCAATGGCCACAACTGTGCTGGGCGCAAGGCTGCCACGCCCAGCAAGACCAGCCCCGCAGCGAGATAGAGCCAGACTGCACGCACCAACAGGAACGCAGGGCCTCGCTTGGCCAGCAGGCGCGCATTGACCTGGGCTACCAGAATGAAGCCCGCAGCGTTGGTGCCGAACAGCCAGCCGTAGTGTTCCGCTGGTACACCATAGAGCTTGATGAATACGAAAGGCGAACCGGCGATGTAGGCAAACATGCCAGCAATGGCGATACCGCCGGTCAAGGCGTGCCCCATGAACACACGATCGGCCAACAACCGCAGGTATTGGCGCAATGCACCTGACAGCGGCTGGCGCGGCATGTGCGCCGGCAGGCTCTCCGGCAGGCCCAGGCTAACCGCCAACAGGCTGGCAGCGCTGAACAGGCTCAGCGCCAGGAAGATCGACTGCCAACCAGACACGTTCACCAAGACCCCGCCAAGCATCGGCGCAAGGATCGGTGCCAGGCCCATCACCAGCATCAACTGCGAGAACACCTTGGCCGAAGCCACCGGGTCGCACTTGTCACTGACAATGGCCCGCGACAGCACCATGCCGGCGCAACCGCCCAGGGCCTGTACAAAGCGCGCCACGATCAAGGTATCGAGGTTGGGTGCATAGGCACAGGCCAGCGAGGCCAAGGTGAACAGCGCCACGCCGAACAGCAGCGGCTTGCGCCGGCCAAAGCGGTCGGCTACCGGCCCGTAGGCCAACTGGCCGATCGACAAGCCGAGGAAGTAGGCCGCCAGGGTGGCCTGTATGTGTTTTTCATCGGTGGCGAACGCCTGCGCCATGGCCGGGAAGGCGGGCAGGTAGAAGTCGATCGCCAAGGGCCCGAACGCACTCAGTGCGCCCAGAATCAGCACCATTCGCAGGTTCATCAGGAATCCATAGCAGGCTAAGCAAGCCGCCAAGTCTACCTGCTGTGACTACCCTCGGCATGAAAACATTTGCAATAAAATAGCGCCGCTTTGCATCCCGTTCGCCAGCAAGCCAGAGGCCATCCCGTGGCAACGGCTTGCCGACGATGAAGCCAGCTCAGACCACTTCGGCCTGATAGCCTTCTTCCCGGATCGCTGCCAGCACCTGTTCCGGCGCCAGCGCGCTCAGTACCCGCACCTGTTTGCCAGCCAGATCGACTTCTACCTTGGCCTGCGCATCCTGCTCCTGTACCGCGCGAGTCACTGCTTTCACACAATGGCCACAGGTCATGCCTTGAACATTGAACACTTGCATGGGTACTGCCTCCTTCAGGGTTTGAGCCAGTTTCAAGCTTGCCATCGGGGCAAGGTCAAGTTCTGCGTGAAACGGCCGGGCTGGAAATCCGCGCGGACCTCAGCCAAGCTGCGCCTTTGACGATTTGTGCAAGCAGGAGATTCTTCATGTTCAGGACAGCAGTGGGCGTCGTCGGGCTGTTGGCCGCGCTGGCAGCAGTGCCACCGGCCAATGCCGAGGGCAACTCGGACTACAGCGTGCTGATCATTTCCCGGGAGCGCCTGGAAGTGGCAACCAGCTGCGAGATCGGCGTGTACCTCAACGATCAGCTCTCCGGCCGCGTATTCCAGGAACAGTCCACGTCCTTCAACCTGCCGCCCGGCCCGGTCGACGTGCGCCTGCGCCTGCTGCCCGGGCAAATGCCTGGCTGTGCCCCCGGCATCGAGGATCAACGCAGCACGCGGCTCAACCTGCAAGCGGGCCAGATCAGCAAATACCGTATTGCCATGGGCCACAATGGCCTTGAGTTGAAGCGCGCCAGCCTGGGCTATTGACCTTCCCTGCGTGGCAAGGTTGATGCTGATGCTGAAGCCCTGCCAAGGAAGAGAGCCATGCCCGCATCTACCACGTTCGACCTGCCGATCTCCGGCATGACCTGCGCCAGCTGCGCTGGCCGTGTCGAGCGCGCCCTGCGTAAAGTCAGCGGCGCTGATCAGGTCAGCGTCAACCTCGCCACCGAACAAGCCAGGGTCCAGGCCCCCGCCGATAGCCTGCCAGCCCTGGTCGAAGCCGTGCGCGGCGCCGGCTATGGCGTGCCGACCCGAACCGTGGAGCTGCAGATCGGTGGCATGACCTGCGCCAGTTGCGTTGGCCGAGTGGAGCGCGCGCTTGCCAAGTTGCCGGGGGTCGAACAGGTGAGCGTCAACCTGGCCAGTGAACGTGCCCACCTTGAAGTGCTGCAGGCGCTCGATGACTCGCTGCTGATTACCACCGTCGAAAAAGCTGGCTACAGCGCCAGCCTGCCGCAAGTGGCCAAGGATGATCAGCAGGATGCCCAACGGCGACTGCGCAACGAGCGCCTGGCTGTCGCTGCCGCGCTGTTGCTGGCCCTGCCACTGGTGCTGCCGATGCTGGTGCAGCCATTCGGCCTGCACTGGATGCTCCCCGCCTGGGCGCAGTTCGTGCTGGCCACTCCTGTGCAATTCATTCTCGGTGCACGCTTCTATAAAGCCGCCTACAAAGCCGTGCGTGCCGGTGCCGGTAACATGGACCTGCTGGTCGCCCTGGGCACCAGCGCGGGTTATGGCCTGAGCCTGTACCAGTGGGCCAAGGCCCCGGCCGGCATGGCACCCCATCTTTATTTCGAGGCTTCGGCGGTGGTCATCGCCTTGGTATTGCTGGGCAAATACCTCGAAAGCCGGGCCAAGCGCCAGACCGCCAGCGCCATCCGTGCCCTCGAAGCGCTGCGCCCGGAACGTGCCGTGCGCGTCATCGACGGCCGCGAAGAGGACGTGGCAATCGCCCAATTGCGCCTGGGCGACCTGGTCCTGGTCAAACCCGGCGAACGCTTCCCGGTCGACGGCGCAGTGGAAGAAGGCAGCAGCCACGCTGACGAAGCACTGATCAGCGGTGAGAGCCTGCCGGTACCCAAGCAACCCGGCGACAGCGTCTCCGGCGGTGCCATCAACGGCGAAGGCCGGCTGCTGGTGCGTACCCAGGCGCTGGGCACGGAGACCGTGCTGGCCCGGATCATCCGCCTGGTCGAAGACGCACAAGCCGCCAAGGCGCCGATCCAGAAGCTGGTCGACCGGGTCAGCCAGGTGTTCGTGCCGGCAGTGCTGGTGCTGGCACTGCTCACCTTGATTGGCTGGTGGCTGGCCGGTGCACCGCTGGAAACCGCGCTGATCAATGCGGTCGCTGTGCTGGTGATCGCCTGCCCCTGCGCCTTGGGCCTGGCTACGCCAGCAGCGATCATGGCCGGCACCGGCGTCGCCGCCCGCCACGGCATACTGATCAAGGATGCCGAAGCACTGGAGCGTGCCCATGCGGTCAATCGCGTGGTATTCGACAAGACCGGCACTCTCACCTCCGGCAGCCCGCGCGTGGTCCACAGCCAGGCACTGGCCGTTGATAGCGCCGAGCTGCATCGTCTCGCTGGCGCCCTGCAGCGCGGTAGCGAGCACCCGTTGGCCAAAGCGGTGCTGGACGCCTGTACCGAACAAGGCTTGGAGGTACCCGCCGTCAGTGCCAGCCAGTCGCTTACCGGTCGCGGCATTGCCGGGCGCGTCGAAGGCCGCGAACTGGCGCTGGGCAACCGCCGCCTGCTCGACGAAAGCAACCTGCAACCCGGCGAGCTGACCGCCAAGGCTCAAGCCTGGGAAGCCGAAGGCCGCACGCTGTCGTGGCTCATCGAACGCGGCGCGGCTCCTCGCGTGCTAGGTCTGTTCGCTTTCGGAGACAGCCTCAAACCCGGTGCCGAGCAGGCCATCGCCGCCCTGCACGCCCGCCACATCAGCAGCCACCTGCTGACCGGTGACAACCGCGGCAGCGCCAAGGTGGTGGCCGACGCGCTCGGTATCGACGATGTGCATGCCGAAGTGCTGCCGGCCGACAAAGCCGCCACCGTGGCCGCCCTGAAAAAGGACGGCGTGGTGGCGATGGTCGGCGATGGCATCAACGATGCCCCGGCCCTGGCCGCCGCCGACATCGGCATCGCCATGGGCGGTGGCACCGACGTGGCCATGCAGGCTGCAGGCATCACCCTGATGCGTGGCGACCCGCGCCTGGTGCCCGCGGCGTTGGAAATCAGCCGCAAGACCTATGCGAAAATCCGCCAGAACCTGTTCTGGGCCTTCATCTATAACCTGATCGGCATTCCCTTGGCCGCACTGGGCTATCTCAACCCGGTACTGGCCGGCGCCGCCATGGCGCTGTCCAGCGTCAGCGTGGTCAGCAATGCCCTGTGGCTGAAGACCTGGAAACCCACCAGCACCTCCCAGGAGGCCCGATGAACATTGGCCAGGCCGCCCGCCGCAGCGGGCTCAGCACCAAGATGATCCGCTACTACGAATCCATCGGCCTGCTCAAGCCGGCCACGCGCAGTGACAGTGGCTACCGCTTGTACCAGGCCGAGGACTTGCACAGCCTGGCCTTCATCAAGCGCTCCCGTGACCTCGGGTTTTCCCTGGATGAAGTGGGCAAACTGCTGACCCTGTGGCAGGACCGCGGACGGGCCAGCGCCGACGTCAAGGCGCTGGCCATGCAGCACATCGATGAGCTGAATCGGCGCATTGAGGAACTGGTCAGTTTGCGTGACACCCTGGGTGATCTGGTCGCCCACTGCCAAGGGGACGACCGGCCGGATTGCCCGATTCTGAAAGACCTGGCCAAAGGCGCAAGCTGCTGTCAATGAAGGCGTATGGCGTGCTGATATCAGTCCGCCATACTATTTTGGTATGCCATATTAGCCCAAAGCCGACCGAATAGTCGCCAAATGCGACTTCGCCCAATAAATACGGGCACTTTCCCTAAGAATTCCCCGGATGCTGCCGATGTAGTTGTACCTGCCTCGCGTGCAAAAAAATAAATTCCGGGAGCGTCGATGAACATCAAACAGAAACTGACTTGGGCATTCGCGGTCATCGCCGGCTTGCCCATTGTCCTCGTGGCCACCTTGGTGGTGATCAACCTGCGCGGTGAAGCCCGCGACGGCTTCCTCGACAGCAGCAGCCGGGAAATCCGCCAGGTCAGCAACGCGATGAACATCTTCTTCCAAGGCATCGACCAGAACGTCGCCTACCTGGCTTCGCAACCGATGGTGGCGACCACCGGCGGCAACCTGAACAAATTCATGAGCGCCAACCCGTCCTACGAGCTGGGCGATCAGGACAAGCAACTGCTGGAATTCTTCACCCGTCTGGCTGAGTCTCACCCAGGCTATGCCTATGTTTCCTACGGCGTAAGCGATGGCGGCTACGTCGGCTGGCCGGCCGGGCAGAAGTTCGTCAACTACGACCCGCGCCCACGCCCGTGGTACCAGTTGGCCATGGCCAACCCCGGCAAGACCGTGCGCACCGGTGCCTACTACTGGGCCGCCGACGATGCCGTGCTGATCAGCACCGTGCGCGCCGTGGCCAACCAGCTCGGCAACCCGGGCGGCGTGGTCAACATCGACGTTTCGCTCAAGGGCCTGACCGAGATCGTCAAGCAGATCAAACTGGGCGAAAGCGGCTACCTGATGCTGGTGGAAAACAACGGCAACGTGATGGTCGACCCACGCGATGCCAGTCACAACTTCAAGCAACTGGCCAGCTTCGGTGATGGCTATGCCGAACTGGCCAAGGCCGGCAAGGGCCTGGTCGAGGTCGAAATCAACGGCCAGCGCTACATGGCCAACGTCTACCCTGACGAGAAGCTGGGCTGGACCTTCATCGGCCTGATCCAGCAAGGCGAAGTGATGCAGACCACCACCCGCCTGACCTGGCTGATCGGCATCATTGCAGTGGTGCTGGCAGCACTGTTCGCCGCGGTCGGCGCAGCCTTCGCCAAACTCATCGTGCGCCCGATCAACAGCGTCACCAGCGGCCTGGAAGACATTGCCCAGGGCGAAGGCGACCTGACCCGCAACCTCGACGTGCGTGGCCGTGATGAAACCGCGCAGCTGGCCAACTGGTTCAACCAGTTCCTGGGCGCCATCCGCAGCCTGATCCAGCATATCGGCTCGGCCGCCAGCAAGATCCTCAGCACTTCCAGCAGCTCTACCCGAGTTTCCAGCGACATGGCCGAGGCTGCCGGGCGCCAGCGTGAAGCCGTGGACATGGTCTCTACTGCATTCCACGAAATGGTCGCCACCGCCAACGAAGTTGCCCGTTCCTGCAGCCAGGCCGCGCAATCGGCTGACAGCGGCCAGCAACAGGCCCGCGAAGGCCAGCAACAGATCGACGCGGCGGTCAACAGCGTCGACCGCCTGAGCCAGGAGATCGAGCAGTCGGCCCAGTCGATCCAGCAGCTGGAGCGCGACAGCAACGCTATCCAGTCGATCCTCGGCACCATCCGCTCGATTGCCGAGCAGACCAACCTGCTGGCACTCAACGCGGCCATCGAAGCGGCCCGGGCCGGCGAACAGGGCCGTGGCTTTGCCGTGGTGGCCGATGAAGTGCGGGCCCTGGCCAAGCGCACCGCCGACTCTACCGCCGAGATCGATGGCTTGCTGGGCAACCTGGCCAGCCGCACTTCGGAAGTGGCCGAGCAGATGCATGCCAGCCTTGAAGTGTCGCAGCAGTCGGTCAGCCGCATCGGCTTGGCCCGTGACAGCTTCGGGCAGATTCGCGAGTCGGTGGACATCATCCGCGACATGAACACGCAGATCGCCACGGCGGCCGAGGAACAGCACCAGGTGGCCGAGGACATCAACCGCCATATCAGCCAGATTCACGGGGATGCGCAGTTGGTGGCCGAACTGGCACAGGCGGCGCGTCAGGACTCCGAGAGCCTGGCGGGGCTGTCCAATGAACTGGATTCGCTGGTGCGCCGTTTCCGCACCTGAGTCCTGCTGTACCGGCCTCTTCGCGGGCAAGCCCGCTCCCACAGGAGTGTCACTGCCGTTGGGCTATGTGATATCCCTGTGGGAGCGGGCTTGCCCGCGAAGAGGCCGGTATTGGCAACATCAAAACTTCAGTTCCCCAGGCGTCGCCCCGAACAATTGCTTGAAGGCTGCGATGTAAGCCGAAGTCGAATCATACCCACAGCCCAGCGCCGCCTCGGTCACACTGTCCCCCGCCTCCAGCAACGCCAGCGAAGACAGCAGCCGCATCCGCTGCCGCCAATTACGGAAACTCAACCCGGTCTCTCGCTGGAACAAACGCATCAACGTCTTTTCCGAGCAGCCCAGTTGCACCGCCCATTGCTGCAGGGTCTGCACCTGGTCCGGCTCGGCGATCAGGCCATTGCACAGCGCCAGCAACCCTGGGTGACGTGGCAGCGGAAGCGAGAAACCCACCTCGGGCAACGTGCGCAACTGATCGAGCAACACCGCCACCAGGCGCCCTTCGACGCTGTCGCCTTCCGTGTATTCAGCCGGCAACAGGCAGAACTGCTTGATCAGCTCCCGCGCCAAGGGCGTCACCTCCAGCACCCGACATTGCGCCGGCGCCCAAAGGCACGCATCACGGCGGATATACAAGCTGCGCATTTCAGCTTGCCCGGACGTCACTACCTCATGTTCGGCATCGGCCGGTATCCATACGCCCCACTGCGGTGGGGCGAAGTAGCTGCCATCGTCGGTATACACGCCCAATACGCCACTGATAGCGTAGGAAAATTGCACCCAGTCATGGCTGTGGCGAGTGGTCCAGGACCCGGCGCCAAGGCTTTCGGCGCGGGCATAGACGGGCCGAGGTAACCGGTCCAGGGCAGGAATGGCACGGGGATGTCCGATCGTCTGCATAGCGAATTCTTGTAGTTCTGAGCAGACAAGCCTAACAGTTGATTCGTGTTCAGGTCAGGCTCGCTCCATGTGGGAGCGGCCTTGCGTCGCGAAAGGGGCGCGAAGCGGCCCCAGGTTTCAGCACCGCAGCAAATATTGCCGGGGCCGCTCTGCGGCCCTTTCGCGACGCAAGGCCGCTCCCACAGGGTCCGGTTTCAGCGCTCTACGAGCACTGTGATCCCTTGCCCACCCGCAGCACAGATAGATATCAAGCCACGCCCTTTTCCGGCCGTTGCCAGCAACTTCGCCAGGTTGGCCAATATCCGCCCGCCAGTAGCCGCGAACGGGTGCCCTGCCGCCAGCGAGCTGCCCTTGACGTTGAGCTTGCTGCGGTCGATGGCCCCAAGCGGCGCGTCCAGCCCAAGCCGCTCACGGCAATATTCGGCATCCTCCCAGGCCTTGAGGGTGCACAAGACTTGCGCAGCAAAGGCTTCGTGGATTTCGTAATAATCGAAGTCCTGCAAGGTCAGCCCATTACGCGCCAACAGACGGGGCACGGCGTACACCGGCGCCATCAGCAATCCCTCGCGCCCGGTGACGAAATCCACGGCGGCGGTCTCGCCATCGACCAGGTAGGCCAGCACTGGCAGGCCTTGCTGCTGTGCCCATTGTTCACTGCCAAGCAGCACCATCGAGGCGCCATCGGTCAACGGCGTGGAGTTGCCCGGCGTCAACGTGCCCAAGCCGCTGCGGTCGAATGATGGTTTGAGCCTGGCCAGTTGCTCCAAGGTCAGGTCAGTACGCAGATTGTTGTCACGGGTCAGGCCCAGGAAGGGCGTCAGCAGGTCATCTTGCCAACCCTCGCCATACGAGGCCGCCAGTTGCTGATGGCTGTGTAGCGACAGCGCGTCCTGCTCAGTGCGGTCAATCGCCCAGGTTTGCGCCATGCGCTCGCAATGCTCGCCCATCGACAGCCCGGTGCGGGGCTCGCCATTGCGCGGTAGTTCGGGTATCAGGTGACTCGGGCGCAATTGCAGGAACGGCTTGAGTCGCTCGCCCAGTGTCTTGCCGCGGTTGGCCTGCAAGAGGATACGCCGCAGCCCCTCGTTGACGCCGATAGGGGCGTCGGAGGTTGTGTCTACTCCACCGGCGATGCCGCAGTCGATTTGCCCGAGGGCAATCTTGTTGGCCACCAGCAGCGCCGCTTCCAGGCCCGTGCCGCAGGCCTGCTGGATGTCGTAGGCCGGCGTCTGCGGCGACAGGCGCGAGCCAAGCACGCATTCGCGGGTCAGGCTCATGTCCCGCGAGTGCTTGAGCACGGCCCCAGCCACTACTTCACCCAGGCGCAGCCCATGCAGGCGATAACGCTCGATCAAGCCTTCCAGGGCTGCGGTCAGCATCGCCTGATTGCTGGCAGTGGCATAGGCGCCATTGGAGCGGGCGAAGGGGATACGGTTGCCGCCCAGGATCGCGACCCGGCGAGTTGAACGCATGCGCTTGTTCCTCCGGAAACAATTTGATCCGTACAGCCTAGGTGTTTTTACCGCATTCGAACGACCTTGCCACAAAGTTGGTCCACACTTGCAAGCTTGCCTTCAGGGAGACCCGCACATGAGCGATCGCTATCTCGGCTTTGCCAACTCCAACCTCGGTCGCCGCCTGGTCGATGCCCTTGGCCTGCCGCGCCCGGCACCGCTGGAGCGCTGGCAGGCGGGCCGCCTGCGTCCGGTGGAGGGCGCGCTAGTGCTGGGTGGCGGGCCACTGGCGAACCAGGTCGAGGCCATTGCCCCTCGCCTGACCGAAGCGGTGTACAGCTTCAATGGCGACGGCCTGCAGGCTCCCGCCTGGGTCGCCGGACTGGGGCCGAAACTCAAGGCCGTGGTATTCGACGCCAGCCATCTGTCCGACAGCGACCAACTGAAGCAGTTGCGCGAGTTCTTCCAGCCCTTGCTGCGCAGCCTCGCAGCCTGTGCCCACGTGGTGATCCTTGGGCGTGCGCCAGAATCCCTCGACGACCCGCTGGCCAGTGTCGCGCAGCGCGCTCTGGAAGGCTTCAGCCGCTCGCTGGCCAAAGAGCTGCGCAATGGCGCAACCGCGCAGTTACTGTACGTGGCAACGGGCGCGGACGCTCAGCTCGAAGGTGCCTTGCGCTTCTTCCTGTCACCCAAGAGTGCCTTTGTTTCCGGGCAAGTCCTGCGCCTGCAGGCCTGTGCCGCCCAGGTCGAAGACTGGACCCGCCCGCTCGGTGGCCGTCGCGCGCTGGTCACCGGCGCCGCACGCGGTATCGGCGCCGCCATTGCCGAAACCCTGGCGCGCGATGGTGCCGAGGTGATGCTGCTCGACGTGCCCCAGGCCCAGCAGGACCTCGATGCCCTTGCCGCGCGCCTGGGTGGCAAGGCCCTGGGCCTGGACATCTGCGCCAGCGATGCCCCGGCCAGGCTGCTCGAAGCACTGCCAGGCGGCATCGACATCGTTGTGCACAACGCCGGCATCACCCGTGACAAGACCTTGGCCAACATGACGCCGGAGTACTGGGACGCGGTGCTGGCGGTCAACCTCAAAGCCCCGCAGCTGTTGACCCAGGCCCTGCATGACGGTGGCGCGCTGGGCGACAACGCGCGTATCACCCTGCTGGCATCGGTCAGCGGCATTGCCGGCAACCGCGGGCAAGCCAACTATGCCGCGAGCAAGGCCGGCCTGATCGGCTTTGCCGAAGCCTGGGCGGCGAAGCTTGCCGAGCGCGGCGGCAGTATCAATGCCGTGGCGCCCGGCTTCATCGAAACGCACATGACCGCCGCCATGCCCATCGGCCTGCGCGAGGCCGGGCGGCGCCTGAGCTCGCTGGGCCAGGGCGGCCGCCCGCAGGATGTCGCCGAGGCCATCGCCTGGCTCAGCCAGCCGGGTTCGGGGGCGGTCAACGGCCAGGTGCTGCGCGTTTGCGGCCAGGCCTTGATGGGGGCCTGAACATGAGCCGCCAATGGCAAGACCTGCACAGCACGGAATCACGCGTCAGCCTCTACCTGCGCGCCGTCAGCAAACGCAAGATCAGCGGCGATACCCTGCCCACCAGCGGCCTGCGCAGCTTCATCCGCGTACAGCCCGGCAACCTCGCGGCTTACCGCCGCCTCTGCCACTTCACCGACGATGGCCGCTTGCCCGGCACTTACCCGCATGTGATGGCCTTCACCCTGCAACTGCAACTGCTGACCGGCCACGACTTCCCCTTCCCGTTGCTCGGGCTGGTTCATCTGCACAACCGCATCGACGTGCTCCGCCCGCTGGGCGGCATCGACGGGCTGCGCTTTGCTGTGTACGCCGACAATCTGCAGGCGCATGCCAAGGGCGGCACCTTTGACCTGGTCACCGAAGCCGAGGATGGCCTTGGCCTGCTCTGGCGTGAAACCAGCCGCATGCTGGTGCGTGGCCTGAAGCTCGATGGCCAGCAGAACGACAGCGAAGAGAACGAGCCTGGCACCCTGGCGGAAGTTACCCGCTGGTACGCCGACGGTGATATCGGCCGGCGCTACGCCAAGGTCTGCGGCGACTACAACCCGATTCACCTCAGTGCCCTCAGCGCACGCTTGTTCGGCTTCCCCAAGGCCATCGCCCACGGCATGTGGAGCAATGCCATGGCGTTGGCGGCCTTGCGTACGCACATGCCGAACAGTGGCTATCGCTTCGAGGTTGGCTTTCGCAAGCCAGTGCGTTTGCCATCGGAGGTTGTTCTGAGTGCCAGCGAAGCGGGGCCAGCGGGTGAACTGCGGCTGGATGGGCATGGCGGGTTGCTGCACATGGCAGGGCGCTGGGCAGTGCTCTAGCGCCCTGATTGCACTTGCTTTGCATCGGGCCTGCGCAGAAGCTATGCAGCCTTAGGAGACCCCCGATGAACCTGCAAGAACTCACCGAACGCCTGCATCAGATCCGCGACAGTAACGACTGGCGCGGCTTCCACAGCCCGAAGAACCTGGCGATGGCCGCCAGCGTCGAAATGGCCGAGCTGGTGGAAATCTTCCAGTGGCTGAGCGAGGACCAATCGCGTCAGTTGCCCGCCGATCAGCTGGCCCACGCCGGCCAGGAAGTCGGCGATGTAGTTCTGTACCTGTTGCTGCTGTGCAGCGAACTGGGCCTGGACATGGAGCAGGTGGTACGGGCCAAGCTGGCCGATAGCGAGAGGCGTTTCGCGCGATGAACGACCGTCACTTCGATGAACTGGCCACACGCTTTGCCGAGAAGATCTACGGCGGCGCCAAGGGCGCGATCCGCCTGGCTGTGCTCCAGGCCGACCTGGCCGAGGCCCTGCCCGATCGACCGCTGCGGGTGCTCGACATTGGCGCCGGCCTGGGCCACATGGCCTTGTGGCTGGCCCAGCGTGGGCACGCAGTAACGCTGGCCGAACCCGCCGCACCGATGCTCGAAGGTGCCCAGGCGCGCTTCGCAGAAGCGGGGCAAACGGCAACATTCATCCAGGCACCGTGGCAAGAGCTGCTTGGCCAGCTCACCGAACCTTATGACCTGGTGCTGTGCCACGCCGTGCTGGAATGGCTGGCCGAACCGCACAGCATCCTGCCGGTGCTGCATCAACTGACGGCCCCGGGTGGCTGGCTGTCGCTGGCGTTCTACAACCGCGACGCCCTGGTCTACCGCAACTTGCTCAAGGGCCATTTCCGCAAGCTGCGCAGTAACCGCCTGGAAGGTGAAAAGCAGAGCCTGACCCCGCAAAAACCGCTTGATCCACGGGAGCTCAAGGCGCAACTTGAAACCATGTGGCAAGTCGAAAGCGAGAGTGGCGTGCGCGTCTTCCACGACTACATGCCCAAGGAATTCCAGGACAAGGCCGAGCTGCTCGACCTGCTGGAAATGGAACTGGCCCACCGCCGTCACCCAAGCTTCGCCGGGCTCGGCCGCTACCTGCACTGGATGTGCCGCCCCTGCTGATTGCGCCCCTCCGGGAGGGATACATGCCGTACCGTCTGTTGTGCCTGGCCCTGCTGCCGCTCACCCTGGCCGCCTGCCAGGCCAGCAACCCTTACGTGGCCAGCAGCCGCCCATTGCCGCCCGCCCCTGCGCAAGCGGCCAACACTTTCGACGCCAGTGCCTACCCGGCGGCGCCGCGCGATTACGGGCACTACCGCAGCTGGAGCTGGCGCGGCGGCCAGCTGCCAAGCGGCAATGCCGACGCCGACCCGGCGCAAATTGCCGATGCCGTCAGCGGCGCCCTCGACCAACATGGCCTGCGCCCTGCCCGGGGCACCACCGGCGACCTGCTGGTGAGTGCCGACATGCGCCTGGAGCGGCGCCTGCGCCAGGTGCGTGACTATGACACCTACGACCCTTACTACGGCCCGTACCCCTATGGTGGTGTCGGCTTCGGCGGCTACCGCAACGGTTACGGCGCCTACGGCAGCGTGCCGATCGTGCGCACCTACGAAGTGGAGGTGATGGTGGTGCGCATCGACCTGTTCGATGCCCGCAACGGCCAGCCGGTGTGGAGCGCCAGCGCTGAAAGCGGCAGCGACAAAAGCTCGCCGCGCGATCGCGAGACCGCCTTGCGCGAATCGGTTCACAAGGCGCTCAGCGGCTATCCTCCCAGTTAACGCCTAACGGAGAACCATCATGTTGCGCCGCCTCGTTCTACTGTCATTTGCGTTGTTGCTCGCCGCCTGCTCAAGCAACAATGTTCAGCAGGATTTCGACGCCAGCCGCGATTTCGCCGCCTATCGCAGCTGGGCATGGCAGGAGCCGGGCCTGCAATACCGCCCGGACGATCCGCGCATCAAGAGCGACCTGACCGAACAGCGCATCCGCGCGGCAGTCGCCGACCAGCTCGACCAGCGTGGCCTGCGCCCCGCCCAGGGCAACGCCAGGCCTGATGTCACGGTCCGCGCTTACCTGATCGTCGAACAACGCCAGCAACAGATCACCACCAACTATGGCGGCGCCTGGGGCGGGTACTGGAACGGTTACTGGGGCGGCCCGATGTACAACGAAACCCGCAGCGTCGACTACAAAGTGGCAACCATTCAGATCGACATGTTCGATGGCCGTGACGGCAAGCTGGTCTGGCGCGGCAGCGCCGAGCAGATCATGAACAACTACCCGCCTAGCCCCGACGAGCGCAACAGCGCAATCCAGAAGACCGTTGCCCAGGTGCTCGGCAACTACCCACCGGGCCGGGCGAAATAAACCAATCGCATGGGGCCGCTCTGCGGCCCTTTCGCGACACGAGGCCACTCCCACAACGACCTTTTTGCCACCCTACCATGCCCGTTCGTCAGATCGCGTCTACCCTGATTGGGAAACCTGACTGACCGGGTAGAAGTGTTCAACGAACGGGAAAGGCGACTTGCCGATGCAAAGCATTGTTCTCCTGATGTGGCTTGCCTTGTGCACTGAACAAGATATCCGCGAGCGCCAGATCGCCAACCTGCTGACCCTGGGTGCCGCCGCTGGCGCCCTGGTCTGGCTGTTCGCCACTGGCCACAGCTGGATTGGCGCCGATGCCAGCGACGCCGGCTGGGCCTTGGCCATCGTCATGCTACTGACGCTGCCAGGCTACATGCTGGGCCGCTTTGGCGCCGACGATGTCAAGCTGATGGGCGCACTGGCCTTGGCGACCAGCCCGCAATACGTGCTCGGCACCTTCATCGGTGCTGGCGTCAGCGTGGTGCTGTGGCTGCTGACCCGCAGGCGGCTGTGGACGCTGCTCAACCCTAAAGTGAAGAAGCGCCTGGCCACCCTGACCGAGCAAATGGGCGACAAGCAAGCCTTTGTCCCCTACGTACTGGCGGGCTTTCTGCTCACGGCTGTATGGATCCAATGATCATCCCTGTTGTCCGATCTCTTGTACAAACCTTGTACAGAATCGCGAGCAGCGTCTATTTTTAAGCTGCCAGAGCGTCTGGCCCGGGAGCAGGGCCGCTTACGAACAGGGAGTTGATCGTGAACAAGCCATACAGTGAGGTGAAGGTCCTGGTTGTAGATGACCAACCGCTGATAGTCGAACAGTTATGTGAATTCCTCGAAGCCCAGGGCCACCACTGCGTTGCGGCCCACTCCACCGACGAAGCCATCGAGCGCTTCATTGGCGACGCAGCCATCGGCCTGGTGTTGTGCGACCTGCACATGCCCGGTCGCGATGGCATCGAACTGGTTCGTGCCCTGAAGGACATTGCCGGGCGCCAGCGCATGTTCGAAGCGATCATGCTTACCGGCCGCGCCGACAAGCAGGACGTGATCCGCGCCCTGCGCGAAGGCTTTGCCGATTATTACCAGAAGCCCATGGACCTCGACGAACTGCTCGAAGGCCTGCGCCGCCAGGAGCAATTGATGCTGGAACGCAAGGCCAACGTCCAGGACCTGGGCAACCTCAACCAGCGCCTGCAAGACCTGGCCGGCTCCATCGATGAGCTCTACCAGGACCTGGAGAAAGCCCGCGGCCAGGGCGTTCACCGCCGCGCCACGGATGTCGTAGAAGAGGTAGAGGGCGATCTACCGGCGGCCTTCGAGAAACTCTCACCACGGCAACTGGAAGTCGCCAGGCTGGTGAGCAAGGGCAAGACCAATTACCAGATTGCCTGTGAACTGGGGATCACCGAGAACACCGTAAAGCTGTATGTGTCACAGGTGCTGCGTTTGACCCACATGCACAACCGCACCCAGTTGGCGCTGGCGTTGACACCAAGTTCATCGCCTGTGCATCAGCGGTTTACCACCCATTGAGTTCAAGCTTTGCATGACTGCCAATGGTCTAATCGCCGGCAAGCCAGCGCCCAAAGGGATAGCGCTGGCTGGTGGCTGGTGGTAATTCCAAAGGGGCTGATCAGCCGGCCGGCGGAGGCTGCATTCACTCCAACAAGTAGCTGAAGTTCACCATCCAACGCGGCTTTCGGCTCATGCTATCCAACGCCACGTCCGCCAGAGGCTTGGCCACTTCCAGTGCCACATTGCCGTATCGCCCATCCCCAAGCCGCACACCCAAGGCTGCCGAGCGCATCCTGGCATCTTCGAATGGCCCACCGTTGTACCAGGCCTGGGCAGCATCCAGCAGCGCATAAGGCTGCACCAGCCTGACCCAACCAGCGCCGGGCCGGATGCTGTAGTTCAGCTCATACGCCACACCCCAACCTTTGTCCCCAGCGGCCTGGTCCTGCGGGTAGCCATGGCCGAAGTACTGCCCGCCAAAAACCGCACGTTCACTGTCGGGCAGCCGGTCGTCGGTCCAGTACAAGGCGCCTGACAGCACGCCCTTCCAGCGCTGCAACAGTTGGTCGCTCTGCAAGCCGGCGACGCGAAAACGCAGAAAGTCCATGTCGTAATCGGCATCGCTGCGTGCGCCCAGATAATCCAGCCCCTGATACACCCCAGCGCTGACCATGCGTAGCCGCCCGGGCTCGATCTTGCGCCAATCGCCTTCGAACGACAGCGCACGTACGTAGGTGTCGTTGCGCCCCAGGCCACCAGAGCGATCTTCGTCATGCTCACTGACCGAATAAAGATGCCCAGTCACCGCCAGCCATTCATCTGGTGTGACGATCACCGGCTGGCCAAGCCCAATCGCATAACGCTCGCTTTCAATCTGCTGGAAGAACTGCGAACCGTGCTCCAGGCGCACAGGCGTGCGCGGCTCGCTGCGATAGCGCGCGGCCGATAACAGCAACTGGCTGCCCTGCGCATCCAGGTGCTGGCTGTAATCGAGACGCTGGTATTCGGTGTGATCATTACCCGGTGGCAGCAGCACGCTGGCCGTCAACTGCTCGGCAAAGCGGGTCTGGGCATTGCTGGCAACCTTGATAAGCCCCTGCAGGCTGTCGCGGCTGCCATCGCCGAGGGTCAGCGCCGCATCGAAGGGCCTGCGCCAGGCTTTGACGGTAAGCCGCGTGGCGCTCTCGCCGCGCTCGGCCTGGGTCAAATCTGCCTGCAGCGTCACGCCGGGGATGCGCTGGGCCAGGCCGATGAACCGGTCGAGCGTCGCTCGGGTCAGCGGGCGCTCTGCCTGCAGGCGCTGCAGCAACTGGTCGAGATAAGCGCCAGCGGGCCCGATATCCCCGTCACGCCGCACGTCGTGGACATACCCCTCGACCAACACGATGTGCACGCGGCCATCGGCAAAATCCTGATCAGGCAGGTATGCCTGCGAAAGCAGGTAGCCATCGTGCTGGTAGCGCTGGGTCAGGCGTTCGGTGAACTGCTGCAACTCGCCGACCGTCACTTCGCGGCCGATCAATGGCTGATAATGCTCGCGCAGCTCACTCAACGGATAGACCGTACCGCCCTCGAAGCGCACCTTGTGCAACACGAAGCGGGTCTTCAGCGGCAACGTGTCGATCGCAGCCCTGGGCGGTGCCAGGTGCAGGCTTGGGGCAAGCGGGCGGTAGGCCTCGATCGGCAGGTTCGCACCGGGCAGGCGGCGCTCGTATTCATGGCCATCGAGAAACACCGGCAAGGGCCCGGCGATCACCAGGCTAGCCCAGGGCGACAGCATAAGAGGCATCAGCAGAAGACGCATAGGACGCTCCACAATCCCTTGGGTAGCGGGGGCGTCGGCCGGCCTTACCCGTCACTGCAAGCGTAGGTGTTGCCCCGTTAAACGTCGAACGCCTACTCGTTGACCTGAAACGCTACTCGCGCCGTTTCTCCACTTTCATCCAAGGCACTGAGCTCGAACTGCCCGGCCTGTTCAAAGCGAACCAGCACGCTGTCTTGCCCCTCGCTTTCGCCGAGCGGCTGGCCATTGAGGAACCACCAGCGGCGCCCGCCACCGCCGAGGGCAGAGACGTGCAACTGCAAAGGTTCGCTGCTGGTGGCCGGGCGCCGCAGGTTGTCGCCGGGGCGCACACCAACGATGGACAGCGGCGGCGCGCTGGCCGGTACCTGTGGCGGGCAACTGGGGTCCACCGCCGGTAGCCGCATCGCCCGCCGCTCGACGCGGGGCAACCAAGGCTCCAGCGGTGCCGGCCACAAGGCAACGTCGAGTACCTTGGCGCCTGGGCAACTGCCATCCACGCGCAGGCCCTGGGCATTGACCCAGATACGCTCGCGCAGCCCCAGGCCGAGCGGCTGATCGGCTGCCTGCAGGGTTGGCGGTGTGGTGCCATCAAGGGTCCAGGCAAAACGCTGGCGCCGGCAGTTCGGGTCCTGCCGGTTCATGGGCTGGCCCAGCGGCCAGCAAATGGCAGCCACACCAACGCTTGCGGGCACGGGCTCCACCGGCACCCGGATACCCCGCTGGCTGTCGCGGTTGCTCAGCAAGTCATGCACCTGCAGCATCAGCGGGGCCGCCGAGGCCAGGCCGAACTGCCCGGGCACCGGTGTACCATCGGGGCGGCCAATCCACACCCCGATCAGGTAGCGCGGCCCTACGCCGATCGACCAGGCATCGCGAAAGCCATAGCTGGTACCGGTCTTCCAGGCCAGTTGCGGGCGCTGCACCAGCTCGGCATGCGGGTCGCGGTCGGGCCGCGCCTGGCCACTGAGGATGCGCCGGATGATCCAGGCCGCTCCCGGTGACATCAGCCGCCGCTCCAGCAACGGATCCTGCGGTTGCAGGCGCACCTGTGCGCTGTTGCCGCCTCGGGCCAATGCCGCATAGCCGCCGACCAGGTCCTCCAGGCGGCTACCGGCACCGCCCAGAATCAATGCCAGGTTGGGCTCGGCCAGCGGCGGCAGCGCCAGCGGTACACCCGCCATGCGCAACTGCGCGGCGAAGCGCTTGGGCCCGTAGGCTTCGAGCAACTGCACTGCCGGCAGATTGAGCGACAGCGCCAGCGCCGAACTGGCGGACACCGGGCCGCTGAAACCCATCGAGAAATTACCGGGGCGATAGTCGCCGTAACGCCGCGGCACATCCTGCAGCAGCGATTCGGAGTGGATCAGGCCATCATCCAGGGCCAGGCCGTACAGAAACGGCTTGAGCGTCGAGCCTGGCGAGCGCAACGAGCGGACCATGTCGACATGGCCAAAACGGCGCTCGTCGCTCAAGTCGATCGAGCCGAGGTAAGCGCGTACCGCCATGGTCTGCGCCTCGACCACCAGGATCGCCGCCGAAGTGCGCTCCGGCAGGCGCGCGCGCCAGCCCAGCAGCAGGTCTTCCAGGCGCCGTTGCAGCGAGGCGTCGAGGGTGGTGCGAATCAAGGTCGGGCTGTCGGCGGTGTTCAGCCGGCGAGCCAGCAATGGCGCCAGCGCAGGCTCCTGACGCGGGGCCAGCAGCAGCGGCTCTTCGGCGGCCTCCTTGATCTGTTGCGCTGGCCACACCTGATACTCGTCCAGGCGCTGCAGCACCTTGTCGCGGGCACGTTGGGCACGCGCGGGATGGCGGTCCGGGCGCAAGCGGCTCGGTGCCTGCGGCAACACCGCCAGCAAAGCTGCCTCGGCCGGCGTGAGCTGTTGCGGCGACTTGCCCAGATAAGCCCAGCTGGCGGCGGCAACGCCCTGCAAGGTGCCGCCGAACGGCGCACGGTTCAGGTAGATTTGCAGGATCTCGCGCTTGGACAGGTGCCACTCCAGTTGCGCGGTGCGCCACAGCTGCCGCAGCTTGCCGGCCAGGGTGCGGTCGTGTGGATCGAGCAGGCGCGCCACCTGCATCGACAAGGTACTGCCGCCAGACACCACCCGCCCGCCGCGCAGGTTGAGCCAGGCCGCGCGCACCAGGGCCAGCGGGTTGACCCCCGGATGCCGGTAGAACCAGCGGTCCTCGTATGTCAGCAGGGCCTGCAGGTATAACGGCGAAACGTCTTCCGGGGTGATCGGGTAGCGCCATACGCCATCGGCATCGGCAAAGCGCCACAGCGGCGTGCCGTCCTCGGCCAGCACCACCCGTGCCAGGTCGTTGCCCGGCATCGGCAGCGGCCAGATGCGGTCGGCCAGCCACAGCAGGCCGAGCAGCAACAGCAGGCTGATCGCCACTGCGCGCACAACCCTTCCCGCTCGGGTGCGTGGCCGCGCTAAGCTTGGCATCGGGAACCGACCTGGCCAGGTGATGGCCAAAGGCTTGGGAACGGCAAACTCGCCGATTCGTTCATCAGGAAGCAACTATGCATGTAGAAGGTTTTTTCGAGTGGCTTGGCCAGGCACTGGGGTCGTTGATCCGCTTCATCGTCGATGCCCTGAGCGGCCTGTTCAACCTGCTGGCCAATGCCGGGGGCAATTTCATCGATGGCCTGGCGCGCACGTTGGGCATGGACACCTCGCTGGTCAGCATCCTCGCCCTGATCATCGGCCTGATGCTGCTGTACTCGGCAATCCGCGCCTTCATGCGCGCCTCGATCATTCTCGGGATCATCTGGCTGGTGCTGGGGCTGTGGGTGATGAGCTGGGTCATACATTGAACGGCATGGCTTTTGTAGGAGCGGCCTTGTGTCGCGAAAGGGCCGCAAAGCGGCCCCGGCAATATTGGCGACGCCGCTGAATCCGTGGGGCTGCTGCGCAGCCCGTTCGCGACACAAGGCCGCTCCTACAGAAGCGCAACTGCTCTATCTGGCTTTCACGGTCATCTCGCCTTGCCCATCCCCCACCGCCTGCAGGTTCGGCCGGTACATCGATTCCACCTGTGGCGGCGGCACCCGGTAGGTACCTGGGGTTACCGCCCGCGCCAGGTACAACAGGTGCGTGGTGCCATAGCCGTCGAGCTTGAGCGCTGCGACGTAGCGGTCATCACGGTACTCCTGGTGCACCACGCTGGCGTTCTGCATCGATTCACGCCATTGCTTCACCGCGCTGCTGGCGTTATCCAGGCTGGCAGCACTCTGCGCCAGGTTCTGGTTCTCAAGCTCAAGGCCCGCAGGCAGCAGGTCGACTACCAAGGCGTCCGGCACGCGATCGGTGGCCTTGAGTGCCAGGTGCACCAGTACCAGGTCGCCGCTGCGCAGGTTATGCAGGTCCAGCGCCTGGCCGTTCATGCCCAGGTACTCACGGCGGATCTCCATGCCATTGCCACCTGCGACAGGTGCCTGACGTGGGTAACCCGACAGGGTCAATTGCTGATAGAGCGTTTCACTGCCTTCGTTCTGCACGCTCAGCGGCGAAGCCAGCAACGGCCCTTCGAGCTTCATGCCTGCTTCGACGTTGTTGAACTCACGCACTTCACCGGCACTGTCCAGGCGTGCCTTCCACGGCGCTTCCGGCTTGCCCAGCAGGCCACGGCCTGCCAGATACAAGGCGTTGCGCTCCTGGGTCGACAACCAGCGGTTGGCCGCCAGTTCGTCCGACAGGGCGAACAGCCGCTGATCGACCTGGTTGCCGGCCAGCTTGCTCTCCTGCAGCAGCGCCAGGATCAGCGCCTGGTCGCGCAGGCTGCTGCCGTAGTCGGCCATCCAGCCTTTGCTGCGGCTGATACCCAGGCCAGCTTGCAGCGCCTGCTCGGCACGGGGTTTGTCGCCCATGGCGTCCAGCGCCACCGCCAGTTGTACCAGCGGCAAGCCGGAGCGTGCATCGGCACGGCGCTCGAACAGGCTGCGCAGGGCGCCCAGCGGTGCCTGCTGACTGCGCGACAACACCAGCGCGGCATAGGCTTGCACGGCAAAGCGGGTGTGCTCGGCATTCTCGCTGTAGTCGACTTCGATCAGGTTGCGTTCCTGCAGGTAGCGCAGCAGGCGTTCGTTGGCTTTCTTCAAGGCCTCGGCCGGTACGCCATAGCCCTGGTCGCGAGCACGCTGAAGGAAGTCGGTGACATAGGCGGTCAGCCAATATTCTTCTTCACCATCCGAGCTCCACAGGCCGAAGCTGCCGTTATAGCGCTGCATGCCCAACAAGTGCTCGATGCCCATCTCGATCTTGCGCTTGCGCACCTCGGCCGGTTCACCCTTGATGCCCAGGCGCTTGAGGCTGGCGGCATCGGCGTACAGTGATGGGTAGAGGCCGCTGGTGGTCTGCTCCAGGCAACCGTAAGGGTAGGCTTCGAGGGCGCGGATCTGCTCGGCCAGGTTCAATGGCGGGCGGCTCGACAGCGCCAGGCTGGCCTCCAGGCCCGCTGGCTCGAAGGCGGCCAGGTCGCTTTCCGGCAAGGTCCATGGCTGGTCCTTGAGGGCCACGCGGTAATGCTTGAGCACCGCCGGGTAAGCCGGGCGCACACCCAGGGTCCATTGGCGTTCGAAGGTGGTCGCCGGCTCGCCCGGCAGTTGCAGGCCATTGACCCGCACCTGCACCTTGCCCTGCCCCAGGCCACCCAGGGCCTGTACCGGGATCAGCAGCGTGCTGCGCTGGCCTTCGGCCAGGGCGACAGCCTGCTGGGCGCTGGCCGTCAGGCTCAGCTGGCCCTCGGTACTGACCTCGACATTCAACTGCTGGGCACGCCCCGACAGGTTGGCCAGGTCCAACGCCAGGCTGGTGCGGTCACCGCCGGCCAGGAAGCGCGGCGCCGACAGTTCGGCGATCAGCGGCGCAGCCACCACCGTCTTGCCCTCGGCCATGCCGAAGTGTTCATCGGTCCAGGCCTGGGCCATCAGCCGCAGCTCGCCATTGAAGTCGGGAATATCGACCGTCGCCTCGCCTTCACCCTGGTCGTTCAGGGTCACCGGCAGGCTTTGTTGGGCAACGATGGTCACCGTGGTATTGGGGCGCTTGCCACCTTTGGCCATCGCCGCGTCACCGCCGAAGGCCAGGCTGGCCAGGCGGCCCTGGCCGGCTTCGATCAGCTGGCCGTAGATGTCCAGCTGGTCGGCGCCGTAGGCCTTGCGGCCGAACAGGCTGGCGAACGGGTCGGGGGTCTTGAAGTCGGTGATGTTGAGGATGCCAACGTCGACCGCAGACAGCAGCACATGCACCTGCTTCGGCACGCTGCCGTCGGCATTGGCGGCCTTGATCTTCACCGTCAGTGGCTGCTTGGGCCGCATCTTTTCCGGCGCCTGCAGGCTGACCGCGAGCTTGCGCTCGGCACGCGCCAACGGCAGGTGCAGCACGCCGACAGCGCGCTTGGGCGTGGCATTGGCCTTGCGCTCACCCGGGCGGATCACCAGCGCGCTGATGTACAGGTCGTGGCGTGCCCACTGCTTGTCCAGCTGCACATCGAAAGTCTTGCCCTCGGCGGGCACCTCGATTTCCTGCCACCACAACGGGCCATCGCTGGACTCGACCATCAGGTAGCCGCTACCAGCTGCTGGCGGGGTCACGGTGACCTTGGCGGTAGCGCCATCGGCATAGGCGGGCTTGTCCAGCGCCAGCTTTACCTGGTCCGGGCGCACCGCGCCGCCTTCGGCGTTGTCCTGGGCACGATAACCGGCCCAGAAGCGCTCGCTGGAAACCAGTCCGGTCTCAGGGTCTTCCACCTCGACGCGGTACGGGCCCCACTCCACCTGGAAGCTCAACTTGGCCGTCGAGCCTGCTTTGACGCTGATGGTCTCCTCGCTCTGGGTAAGGAACTTCTCGTTGTAGTTGTAGCTCCAGCCATCGCTCTGCGAGTAGTTCCAGTAGTAATCGCGGCGCTCGCGAATCAGGCGCACTTTCAGGTCGTTGGCGGCAAGCTTGTTGCCAGCGCGGTCGGCCACGAGGAATTCGAATTCCACCGGGCCGTCGCTGTCGGTTTCCTCACCGTCGAACAGGCCGCGCAGGCCGGGCAGGCGCTCGGCTGGCCAGATCGGTTGTTCGAGGCGGCGGGTGATCGGCCGGCCACCGGACTCCTGCAGGCTGGCCTGCACGGTCAGTTGCAGCGGAGAACGTGCTTCGGCCCAGTGGCTTTCGATATCGACCACTGCCTTGCCAGCCTGGTCGAGGGTGACTTCGTCGAGCTCCAGGTCCTGGTTCAGTTCGGTTTCGGTGACCGAGCCGAACTGGTAACCCGGCAGTGCCGGCACCGCTTCACGCAGCGGGCGTACATAGGCTTGGCCGCTCAGGCGATTGCCGGCAGCCGGCGCACCATAAAGGTAGCGGCCATTGACCTGGATGCGCGCATCCTCCTCAGGCGACAGCGGTGTATCGCTGCCCTTGAGCTCAAGTGCCAGGCGCTCGGGCAGGAAGTCTTCGACCAGGAACTCGTACACCTGCTTGCGGCCGCCACCCAGGTCGAGCAGCAATTGCCAACGGCCGGTCGGGGCCTCCGTGGCCAGTTGCAATTGATACTGGTACAGGCCGTTGGCGTCGGCCTCCCAGACGAACTTGCGGCTGACCTGCTCATCTGGGCGACGCACTTCCACGCTCACCGGTTGAGCCTTCACCGGCTTGCCATCCTGGTCGCGCAGCAGACCGTTGAGCAGCACCGTTTCACCCGGGCGATAGAGGTCGCGCGGGCCGAAGATGAAGAACAGCAGCGGGTTGGCCTGGGGGCCGGTGATATCGAACTCGGCCAGGTCCAGGGCCGCGGTGTTCAGGCGCAGCAGGGTGGTGTGCACGCCCTGGGTGGCGATCAGGGTGTCGGCCTTGGCCGTGATCGGCAGCTGGGCATGGCCGGCGCCATCGGTCTTGGCCTGGGCCAGCAGCTTGCCCTTGTCGTCATGCAGTTCGAGGTTGACGTCCTTGAGTGCCTTGCCGCCTTCCAGGGCCTGGGCAAACACATCCAGGCGGTCACGGTAGCGGTGGGCGGACACGCCGATGTCGCTGAGGGTGAACAACGTGGCCGGCTGCGAATAGTCGTAAGTGCCCGAGGCACGCATCACTGCCAGGTAAACACCCGGCTCCTGCAGCGGCTTGATCCCGGCGATGGGCAGCAGCACGGTCTCGCGGGTGTTGCGCGCCGGGTTGAGGTCGAATCGGCCGCTGTAGACCAGCTCGGCCATGTCCAGGGTTTCCTTGGACTGGTAGTAGTACAGGCTGCTGTTGCGCCCCCAGCTGGCCAGGAAGTTCGAGAGCATCTCAGGCTTGACCCGGAAGAACTCGACATCGACCTTGGCAACGTTCAGCGCGATCACTGGCAGGCCTTCGGCCAGGCGCGTGGGCAGCAAAGAACCGCGGCTGGCGAAGCCGACGGTGGGTTGCATGTCGCGGGTTTCAAGGCGGCTTACCGAGTCGCTGTCGAGCTTGTTGCCGTTGACCGCCAGCAGGCCCTTGTCGACGGTCAGCACCAGCTTGCGCTGCGGTTCCAGGTGGCGCAGGCGCAGTTCCATCTGGTTGTCTGCGAGTTCCCAGGCACCGTCGACCTTGCCTTTGACGGTGTCGACCAGGTGCACCTTGGAGGCGAAGTCCTGCTTGGCGTCCAGCGGGGCCGAGAAGCTGATCGACAGGGTGCTGGCACCGTCGAGCTGCACTTCCGAGACGTCCAGCACGCTGAGCTCGCGCCCCTCGTAACGCTTGGCAAGGACAGCAGGGTCCTCGCGCTTGGGCGCCGAGGCCTCGACCGCAGCGCTGGCTGCCGGTTTTTCGGCGGGCGCGGGTTTGCCCGGCGTCGAGGAATCACAGGCACTGAGCAAGGCCAGCGCGCAGGCCAGCAACAATCCTTTGTTGAACATGGAGTGGGAACTCTTCGGCAGCGTGTACGTGAGGGCAGCAACTATAGCGCAACGGCGCATTCGGCACTTTCATCGATGCGGCAAGTGAGACCGTGTTCGCGTGGATAGGTTGCCTTGCCGTTACAATGCGCCCAGCCGAATACTGGGGCGCGAAGCGGCCCCCGCAGCCTCAGGAATTGCAATGTCGCAACTGACCACCGACTGGCAGCACCGCCCCACCCACCGCAAGGTCTGGGCCTTGGCCGCGCCGATGATCCTCTCGAATATTTCGGTACCGCTGGTGGCCCTGGTCGACAGCACCGTGATCGGCCATCTGCCCCACGCCCACCAGCTCGGTGCAGTGGCCGTGGGCGCCACGCTGTTCACCTTCATGGTCGGCCTGATGGGCTTCCTGCGCATGGGCGCCACCGGCTTCGCCGCCCAGGCCGCCGGGCGTGCCGACGGCGCGGCGCTGCGCCAGGTGCTGGTGCAGGGCCTGCTGCTCGCCGCAGCCTTCGCCCTGCTGATCGGCCTGCTTGCCCTGCCCTTCAGCCAACTGGCGCTGCACGCCATGCAACCGAGCGAGGCGTTGCAGCAGTCCACCGAAGACTTCTTCCACACGCGCCTGCTTGGCCTGCCGGCGGCGCTGGCCAGCTATGCACTGGTCGGTTGGTTTCTCGGCACCCAGAACGCTCGAGCGCCGCTGGCGATTTTGCTGACCACTAATCTTCTGAACATCGCCCTCAACCTGTGGTTCGTGCTGGGCCTGAACTGGGGCGTACTGGGTTCGGCACGGGCCTCGGTGATCGCAGAATGGAGCGCCGCGCTGCTTGGCCTGGCCCTGACCCGCCCAGCCTTGCGCCACTACCCCGGGCAGATCGCCTGGGCCGCGCTCAAGCACTGGCAGGCCTGGCGGCCTTTGCTGGCGGTGAACCGAGACATTTTCCTGCGCAGCCTGGCGCTGCAGCTGGTGTTCCTGCTGATTACCGTGCAGGGCGCGCGCCTGGGCGAGGCCACGGTGGCAGCCAATGCCCTGCTGCTCAACGGGCTGCTGCTCACTGCCTACGCCCTCGATGGCCTGGCGCATGCCGTGGAGGCCTTGTGCGGGCATGCCATTGGTGCCAGGGATCGAGATACTTTGCGCCGGTCACTGGTGGTGGCCTGCGGTTGGTCACTGATCACCAGCGTGGTGTTTGCCGGCGTGTTCCTGCTGGGCGGGCACCTGTTCATCGACGTGCAGACCAATATCGATAGCGTGCGCGAGGCGGCCTATCCGTACCTGCCTTACCTGGCGCTGCTGCCGTTGATCGCGGTGTGGAGTTACCTGCTCGACGGGCTGTTCATCGGCGCGACCCGGGCGCGGGAAATGCGCAATGCGATGGTGCTGTCGGTGCTGATTGCATTGCCTTTGGGCGTGCTCATGAGTGGGATTGGCAACCATGGGTTGTGGTTGGCGTTCCTCGGGTTCATGGCGTTGCGGGCGGTGACATTGGGGTTGGTGGGGTGGCGGCTGCAGGAAAGAGGGCGCTGGATTGAGTGAAGCCGGGGCCGCTTTGCGGCCCTTTCGCGACGCAAGGCCGCTCCCACAAGGCCTTGCGTACGCTGATCAATGTGGGAGCGGCCTTGCGTCGCGAAATGAGGGCGCAGCCCTCACCTGCAGACTCAAAGCCACACACAATCCCAATGTGGGTAGTCACCCGCATGCTTTACCAGCCCGGCGCGAATTGGATTAGCGATGATGTAGCGAGCCACAGCTTTCACATCCTCCTCCCGGCGAAGGGCCCGATCATGAAAACTGGGCTGCCAGATATGACGCCGGTCAGCGCCCGCCCTGTATAGCGCACAGCTGCTTCGCGACTTGAATGCGCACATCAGTTCACTAAGACTGCTGCCTCTCAATTCGATCAACCAATGCAAATGATCAGGCATCAGCACCCAGGCCAGAGACCGGCATGCCTTGTCTTCGTCACTTTTGCGCAACTGCTGCACAACAGTCCTGGCAAGGTATAGATGAGTGAACAGTGGAAGGCGATTTCGTGTGTTGGTGGTGATGAGGTAAAGGCGTCCGGATTCGGACCAGCGGCCGCGGCGCAATAGGTTTGAGCTGGGACATTCCATGTCGCTCTCCTTTGAACATTGCATCCAAAGGTAGACTCGCTGGGGTTGAGCCTTGGGATAGGATCATTACCGGGTGTGAATTCGGTGAGGGCTTCGCCCTCATTTCGCGACGCAAGGCCGCTCCCACAAAAAAAAGCCATACAATTTTTTGCAGGAGCGGCCTCGCCGATCAGGAGGAGAGGTAGGACGAGCGGGTCAGGCCCAGGCGCAACGCATCGAGGTACTGGGTGCGCTCACGCGCGCTGATCTTGGCGCTGGCCACCTTGTCACGGTAGTGAGTCATCAACTCCTCCGGCGACAGGTGCACGTAGCGCAGCATGTCTTCGATGGTGTCGTGGGTCTCGATACCGGCGTGGTACACGCTGCCATCGGCGTTCTGGTAGATGTTCACCGAGTCGGTGTCACCGAACAGGTTGTGCATGTCACCGAGGATTTCCTGGTAGGCGCCCACCAGGAACACACCCAGCAAGTAGTCTTCACCTTCGTTGACCGCGTGCACTGGCATGCTGGTCTCGATGCTCTGTTCGTCGACGTACTGGTTGATCTTGCCGTCAGAGTCACAGGTCAGGTCCTGCAGCACCGCACGACGCATCGGCTCCTCGTCCAGGCGGTGCAACGGGATGATCGGCAGTACCTGGCCGATGGCCCAGGTGTCCGGCAGGCTCTGGAACACCGAGAAGTTGCAGATGTACTTGTCGGCCAGCTTGTCGTTGAGCTCGTCCAGCACCTGACGGTGCGAGCGCTGGCGGGCTTTCAGCGAGTTGTGCAGGCGCCGGCACACGGCGAAGTAGCACTGCTCGGCCAGGGCCTTTTCCGCCAGGCTGAGCTTGCCATCAGCGTACTGCGCTGCCACGTCGCCCATGTAGTGGGTGGCACGCCAGTAGGTTTCGGTGACCATCTCGATGTCGGTCGGGCCCAGAAGGTCGACCAGCCATTGCACGGTTTCCGGCAGGGCTTCCTTGTTCTCGATGGTCGGCACGTCGTCGTTGTGCCGCTCGACGTCAGTGACCTGAATCACCAGCATGGCGTGGTGCGCGGTCAGCGAGCGGCCGCTCTCGGAGAAGATGTGCGGGTGCGGCAGGCCCTGCGCGTCGCAGAACTCCTTGAGCATGCCCACCACCACGCCGGCGTAGTCGTCCATGTCGTAGTTGATCGAGCTGGCGTTGCGCGAGTGGGTACCGTCGTAGTCCACGCCCAGGCCACCACCGACGTCGATGTGATCGACCGGCAGGCCCAGTGCACGCAATTCGCCGTAGTAACGGATCGCTTCCTTGAAGCCGTGCTGGTAATCGGCCAGGTTGGCGATCTGCGACCCCATGTGGAAGTGCAGCAAGCGGATGCCCTGGTCCAGGCCTGCATCGCGGAAGCGCTGCACCACCGAGATCAGCTGGGCGGCGGACAAACCGAACTTGGACTTCTCACCACCGGTGTCGGCCCACTTGCTCGAAGCCAGCGACGACAGGCGAACGCGCAGGCCGACCTGTGGCTTGACCTTGAGCTCAGCGGCCTCATCGATCACCAGGGCCACTTCCGACTCTTTCTCGATGACGATGAATACGTTGTGGCCGAGCTTCTGGCCCATCAGCGCCAGGCGGATGAACTCGCGGTCCTTGTAACCGTTGCAGACGATGGTGCCGCCCTTCGGCGCCAGCGCCAGCACTGCCAGCAGCTCGGGCTTGGAACCGGCCTCCAGGCCGATCGAGACGTTCTGCGTGGCGATGATGTTTTCTACCACCGCTTCCTGCTGGTTGACCTTGATCGGGTACAGCGCGGTGTACTGGCTCTGGTATTCCAGGCGCGCGATGTTGGCATCGAAAGCGCCGGTCAGCTGGCGCACGCGGTCCTGCAGGATGTCGGGGAAGCGCACCAGCAGTGGCAGCGACAGGCCGCTCTGACGCAGCTCGTCGACCTGCTCGAACAGGTCGATCGGCGCGCTGCCGGGGCCGTTGGGGCGCACTTCGACGCGCCCGGCTTCATTGATGGCGAAATAACCAGCGCCCCAATGGCGGATGCCATAAACACTGCGGCTGTCGGCCACGGTCCATTGGCTACCATCGTCTTTGCGTGTGCGTCGTACGGACATTCAAGTCCCCTATAGGTAAGTCGAAGACACTGCCCCACAAGGAGGCGGGCGCAGTGTAAAAGCCGAAAATGACGATTCGTCCATGCCCTGGGGTAGACCCGGGTCATGGCAACGAGTTTAGAAAGCGTTGGGCAAAAAATCGCGTGGGCGTATCAGCCGCCGGACTTTTTCGCCTTGAAGCCCTGTTTGATCAGCTCGGCGATCAGCAGCTCGACGTGGTCGCCCTGGATCTCGATGACCCCATCCTTCAGCGCACCGCCGGTACCGCAGCGGCGCTTGAGGGTGGTGGCCAGCTCCTTGAGCTGGTCGAGCGGCAGCGGCACACCGGTGACGGTAGTCACGGTCTTGCCGCCACGGCCTTTGCTTTCACGGCGCACACGGGCGATGCCGTCACCTTCGGGGATGACTTGCTGCTTGCAGGTGCAGGCGTCCACCGGCTGGCCACAGTCGGGGCAATGCCGACCGGCATCGGTGGAGTAAACGAGACCGCCAAGGGCGGCGAAGGAAGAAGCTTTCTTGGCCACTTTTGTTCCTCTGTGCTGAGGACAAAAACTGGTCGGCGGGAGCCGACCGCGAAGCCCCACTCTGGCAGGGGCGGCGCTACTGCCGCAAGATCCTGCGACAGCCCGAAAAGGGCGCGCAGTGTAACGATAAATCAGGCCGTTGCTAAGTACTGGAATGCGCCATTTTGCGAATGTTTTGCGACCTTGGGGCTGCTGCGCAGCCCTTTCGCGACGCAGGGCCGCTCCTGCAAGGCTTACGCGCTCACCTGCAGGAGCGGCCTTGTGTCGCGAAAGGACCGCAAAGCGGTCCGCGGCGTCACCTCAAGCTAGCCTTGTAACGCTGCAGTGCCGCCAGAGAATCCGGGCAATACGGCATGCTCCGGCTTTCCTGCTCGGCCTGCTCAACGCTCATGAATTTCGCCTCGATCACCTCTTCCGGCTGCAACTGCAATGGCGCGTCCGACACCGCCGAATACACCGCGCACCACAAGTGGTTGTCCGGCTGGTCGAAATAGAAGCGCTCATGAAAGCGCAATTCGACCCCATCGATGCCCAGCTCTTCGGCCAGCTCGCGGGCCGCCGAGTCGGCATACGCCTCCCCAGCTGCCACCATGCCACCGGCTGCCACATCCCAATACCCCGGATACAGCGCCTTGCTCAGGGCCCGACGGTGTACGCACAGTTCACCGGCACTGTTGAACAACAGAATGAACGTGCAGCGACCGATCAGGCCGCGCTCTCGCAGCTCGGCCCTGGGCAGCGCACCGAGCACCTGGTCGCCAGCGTCTACCCAGGCGACCAGTTCTCGGTCGGAAGCCGCCCGGTGGGCGGCCTCGCTGGCGCTGATGGCCATGCTCAACCCTGCGACAGCAGCTGGCGCAGGTCGATGACCGCGGCGTTGGCCCGGGAAATGTAGTTGGCCATGACCAGCGAGTGGTTGGCCCACATGCCGAAGCCGCTGCCGTTAAGCACCATCGGGCTCCACAGCGGTTCCTGCGAGGCTTCCAGTTCACGAATGATCTGCCGCACGCTGACCGTGGCGTTCTTCTTCGCCAGCACGTCGGCGAAGTCGACCTCGATGGCGCGCAGCAGGTGCGACAGCGCCCAGGCCTGGCCTCGGGCTTCGTAGAACACGTTGTCGATTTGCAGCCACGGAGTTTCCACCAGCTCTTCATCCACCTGCGGCGCCTGGCCGGCGACCACCGACTCGGTCTTCAGGGTGGTATTGAGCTTGACCCGGCCAACACTGGCCGACAGGCGCTGCGACAGCGAACCCAGGCGGGTGGCCACGTCACCCAGCCAGTTGTTCAGGTTGTCGGCACGGGTGTAGAAGATCGCACCCTTGTCGCCAGCTGCAAGGCGGGCCTGATAACGGGAAAGCGACTTGATGCCCTCTTCGAATTCCGATTCGCTCGACGGCAGGATCCAGCTCTTGTTGTCGAAGTTGAAGCGCGGTTCGGCCTTGGCCAGGTCGGCATCTTCGGTGGACTGCGACTGCGAACGGGCAAAGTCCTTGCGCAGGGCCCGGGACAGGTCGCGCACCTGCACCAGCACGCCGTACTCCCAGCTCGGCATGTTGTCCATCCACAGGCCTGGCGGGAAGCGGTCGTTGGAAATGTAACCGCCCGGCTTGTTCAGCAGGGTGCCGGCCACGGTCTTGAGGGTTTCGATGGTGGTATAGCCGACCACCATCTGCTGGCCGTTGCGTTCAGCGGCAGCCTGGGCATTCTGCTGCACCGGGAACAACGCCGGCTCCTCGCTCCAGTACCAGCCCAGACCGATGCACACCAGCAGGTACAACCCGATCAGGGTCCCCAGGGCACGGCTCCAGAGCCCGCCAAAATAGCTACGGGCAGCGGCGCGGCGGCCATCGACACGCTCGCGGGGCTCGGCTTTGGCCTCGCGGTTTTTCCAGTCCAGCATGGCTTTGTCCTTAATCAGTCACGACGGTTCAGGGCTTTGACCACAGGCCAGCGCCAGGGTGCCACGGCAAGCCCGCGTCGCAGCACTATAAAGCAGACACTGCCTTACGCATAAGCGACCAATGAGTCAGTAACTGAATATTCGTTCGCAAGCCTTTGTTGATACGGCGCACGTGCGAGTAGAAAAAGTAGTGCTAGCATACAGCCATCATCGAACCTGCATAGCCCACTAATAAGTAGCCAGGACATGACCCAAGCCGCGGAGCCGAGCCAGGAGCGCCTTTCGCAGGAGCTCGAACAGCTGTTGCAGCGCCTGTCGCGCACGCGCCTGCGCCATGGCGACCAGCCCGATCAGCTGGAGTTGCCACCTGTGCGCAAACCGGTCTACCTGCTGCTGCACGACCATGAGCGCGCCGAGCGCCTCGCCCAGCAGCTGGAGTTCTTCGGCCTGAGCGCGCAGCCGCAGCCCTGCGCCAGTGCCTTTCTGGCTTCGTTGGCCGAGCAACCTCCGGCAGCCATCGTCATGGATGTCGATTTCGCCGGCGCTGGTACTGGCCTGCCGCTGGCGTCACTGGCGCAGCAAGGCCAGGAACAGCCCATACCGCTACTGTTCTTCAGCCTGCACGAAGCCGATACGCCGACCCGCCTGGCCGCAGTGCGCGCTGGCGGCCAGGCGTTTCTGACCGGTACGCTGGAGGCCTCCAGCCTGCTGGAAAAACTCGAAGCCATGACCAGCCACGCACAGCAAGACCCCTTGCGCGTGCTGATCATCGACGACTCACGCACCCAGGCCTTGCATACCGAACGGGTACTGGCCAGTGCCGGGATGCTGACCCGCAGCCTGAACGACCCGATTGGCGCCATGGCGGAGCTTGCCGACTTCCAGCCCGACCTGATCATCCTCGACCTGTACATGCCGACGTGCTCGGGCCCTGAGCTGGCCAAGGTGATCCGGCACAATGACCGTTACGTCAGCGTACCGATCATCTACCTGTCCGCCGAGGACGACCTGGACAAGCAGCTCGATGCCATGAGCGAAGGCGGTGACGACTTCCTGACCAAGCCGATCCGCTCGCGGCACCTGATCACCACCGTGCGCAACCGCGCCGCGCGTGCGCGCCACCTCAAGGCCCGCATGGTCCGCGACAGCCTGACCGGGCTGTACAACCACACTCACATCCTGCAATTGCTCGAAGACTGCAGCTACCGTGCCCGCCGCGAACGGCAGCCGCTGAGCTTCGCCATGCTCGACATCGACCATTTCAAGAAGATCAACGACCGCCACGGTCACCCGATGGGCGACCGGGTGATCAAGAGCCTGGCGCTGTTCCTCAAGCAACGCCTGCGCAAGACCGACTTCATTGGCCGCTATGGTGGCGAGGAGTTCGCCATCGTCATGCCCAACACCTCGCTGGAAGCTGCGCACAAGGTGCTTGACGATATTCGCCGGCGCTTTGCCGAAATTCTCTACCCGGCGCAGCCCGAGGATCTGCAGTGCACTTTCAGTGCCGGGGTGGTTCAGCTGGACGAGGAACTGGATGCGCTGAGCATGGCCAGTACCGCAGATGAAGCGTTGTACCGGGCCAAGCATGCCGGGCGTAACTGCGTGGTCCGCGTCGAGCCTTAGATTGTTGCCACCTGTGCTGGCCTCTTCGCGGGTAAACCCGCTCCCACAGCGTGATCGCTGCCCCATACTCTGTAATATCCCTGTGGGAGCGGGTTTACCCGCGAAAGAGTCAGCACAGGAAAAAGGGATAGCGGCACAGTGCCACTTTTTTTGGCGCCAGCCCCATGTCGTCATCACCCGGTCATGAAACCGCAATAACTTCAGCCACCTACCTCCACTCCCCCGCAGGAAGTTCGCGGCTATGCGCCTGAAGTGGCTGACCAATTTCAACACCCTCTTACTGGTAACCGTGTGTATCGCCCTGGCTGCGACCTTGTGGTGGTCGCAACGCGCCCTGGAGCGGCCCTATCAGCTGATGGAGCGCTACCTGGGCCTGTCGCAGCAGTTCCAGAACCAGACAGCGCGCAACATCCAGGCATATCTGGACAGTGGCGACGCCCTGCGCCACGCCGCTGCCGTTGAGGCCAACAAGCAGCTCGAAGCCTCACTGACCGACTGGCCACCAGCGCTCGCCGGCAAACTGCGCCCGAGCCTCGACACCCTGCAGGCCTTCACCGCCAACGAACTGCTCGCCGCTGGCAAGCTGGCCGGCGACCCACATGCCCTGCTGCTGCAGGCCGAACGCGAGCTGGGGGCCAACTTCGAACAGCTGGCCGCCTATGCCCGCGACAGCGGCAGTAGCGAAGCCGGCCGTTACCTGCTGCCACTGCTCGACGCCAGCGTGCACCTGGGCCGCCTGTCGCTGGCCCGGGACAAACTGGTCAGCAGCGGCCGCGCCGAACTGGCCGACGAAGTCGAGCGCGAGCTGCAACTGATCCGCACCCAGGCCCAGGTCATCGATGGCCTGCCGCTGCTGGGCGTCACCCGTGCCGCCGAATCCAACGCCGACGACTTCGCCGCCATGATGGGCCTGGAATCCCAGGCCAGCGAGCAACAGGAAGACGTGGCAGTCGGCCTCAAGCGCGAGCTGCAAAGCCTGCTCAACCGCTACCCAGCCGAACTGCAGCGCACCCGCGAGCAGATTGAACGGCGCACGGCCCTGGCCGCCAGCACCAACCAGCGGCTGGAAGCCGTGCAACAGGCCATCGCCGGCCTGGAGCCGGAAGTGCGCGGCCAGCACGCGAAGATTGCCGGCGAAGTACGCATCATGCAGGGGTTGATGATCGGTCTGATCCTGCTGATCGCCCTGCTCATCGACACCTTGCAACGGCGCCTGGCCCGAACACTGACCAGCCTGGCCCCAGCCCTGTCGCGCTGGGCCGAAGGCGACTTCGCCGCACCCATTGCGCTGGGCAAGACCAATCGCGAGCTGCACGACATCCAGGAATCGCTCAACCGCTTGCGCCAGTACCTGGTGGAACTGGTCGGCACCATTCGCCATAACGCCGAGCAGGTTGCCGGCAGCAGCCACGCCCTGGCCGGCATGAGCGCCGCCCTGCATGACGGCGCCGAGCGCCAGGCCGGTGATACCGGGCAGATTCGCGATGCGCTCGGCGAGCTGGAGGCGACCATCCAGCAAGTGGCCGGCGACGCCAGCTCCGCCGCCGATGCCAGCCGTGATGCCGGGCGTGCGGTGGAACAGGGCCAGACGGTGATCGGCCAGAGCTTGTCGGGGCTGCGTGCGCTGGTCGACGAGGTGCAGGGCAACGCGCGGATGATCGAACAGCTGGCCGAAGAGTCGGCCACCATTGGCGGCGTGCTGACGGTGATCCGTTCGATCGCCGAACAGACCAACCTGCTGGCATTGAATGCTGCCATCGAAGCGGCCCGCGCGGGTGAGATGGGCCGTGGCTTTGCGGTGGTGGCCGATGAGGTGCGCTCACTGGCACAGCGCACCACCGGGGCAACCGGTGAGATCCAGGCCCTGATCGACCGCCTGCAGCAGGCGGCGCGGGAGTCGGTGGCAGGGATGCGCACCCAGCTCGAACATGCCGAAGCCACTGCCGACCAGGCCCAGGCCGCCGATGGCGCGCTGGATGAGATCGTCAGCGCGATCCGCACGATTGCCGATACGGCAGTGCGCATTGCCGATGTCACCGCGCAGCAGAGTGGTGCGGTGAGCGAGATTCGGGACCACAGCGAGCGGATTCACGAGTTGGGCGAAGACAACCTGCAACGCATTGGTGAAGGGCGTGAGCAGGGTGAGCAACTGCTGAGCCTGGGCGGAGAGCTGAGCAAGGCGGTGCGGGCTTTCAGGGTCTAGCAAGCTGTGGGAGCGGCCTTGTGTCGCGAAAGGGGTGCATAGCGCCCCCAGGATTTGTGCATCACAATTGAAATTGCTGGGGCCGCGTTGCGGCCCTTTCGCGACACAAGGCCGCTCCCACAGGTACGGTGCATGTTTCAAAGTTGCAAGAAGCCTTGCGTCGCCATCCCTTTCAACCTGCGCCAACTCCGTTATCATGCGGGCACGTTCCACCTCGCGAGTCCGCCATGCGCCGCCTGTTTTTCCTGCTGTTCCTGCTGCTGGCCAGCCCTGCCTTCGCCTCGGGCCTGCTCGACAACCGCCCCAGCGCCACCCTCGGCGCCGCTTCGCTGTCCAACAATGCCGATTTCCTGCCGGTGCACGAAGCCTTCAAGCTCAGCCTGGTGCAGGCGGATGCGCAAACGCTCAAGCTGCGCTTCGTTGCCACAGATGGTTACTACCTGTACCGCCACCGCTTCCACTTCCGCACGGAACCGGCAGACATTGCCCTGGGCACGCCGAACATTCCCAAGGGTGAAGCCAAGCACGACGAGTTCTTCGGTGACGTCGAGGTGTACCACGGTGTGCTCGACATCGAGATCCCACGCACAGACGCCCGCGCCTTCACCCTGCTGGTGGGCTACCAGGGCTGCGCCGACAAGGGGCTTTGCTACCCGCCCGAAACCGAGCGACTGAGTATCGATGGCGAAGGTGCCGCCGCAGGCATTGCCTTGCCGGCAGGCAGTGAGCAGGGCTGGAACTGGAAGTCGCTGCTGCTGTTCTTCCTCGCAGGAGTCGGCCTGACCTTCACCCCCTGCGTACTGCCGATGCTGCCAATCCTCTCCGGAGTGGTCCTGCGTGGCCAGGTTGGCGGCCTGCGCGGCCTGGCCCTGTCACTGGCCTATGTGCTGCCGATGGCCGCCAGCTTCGCCGTGCTCGGCGCGCTGATGGGCCTGTTCGGCGCCGGCCTGAACCTGCAGGCACGCCTGCAGTCGGCCTGGGTGCTGGTGCCGTTCGCGCTGTTCTTCGTGGTGTTCGCCCTGGCCATGTTCGGCCTGTTCGAACTCAAGCTGCCACAAGCCCTGAGCAACCGCCTGAACAACGTCGCCAACCACACCAGGGGCGGCTCGCTGCTCGGTGCGGCGGTGCTCGGCGTACTCTCCAGCCTGCTGGTCTCGCCCTGCGTGTCAGCGCCGCTGGCCGGTGCCTTGCTTTATATCAGCGCCAGCGGCGATGCCGTGGGCGGCGCGCTCAAGCTGTTCGCCCTGGGCCTGGGCATGGGTGCACCCTTGCTGTTGATTGCCACGGGGGGCGCAACCTGGTTGCCGAAAAGCGGCCCTTGGCTGAACACCGTGAAAAACGCCATCGGCGTGTTGCTGCTGGGCTTGGCCATCGGCCTGCTCAGCCGTGTGCTACCGGGGCCGGCAACCTTGTTGCTGGTCGGCTTCCTGGCTGCTGGCGTGGCCCTGTTCCTCGGTGCCCTGGAGTTCGTGGTCAAAACACCGCGCCAACGGCTGGCGCAACTGCTGGGCCTGGCTTTGCTGGTTTATGCCCTGGCCTGCTGGTATGGCGCCCTGAATGGCCAGGGTGATCCGCTGCGCCCATTGCCAGCCCCCGTAGTGGCAAGCGCCAGCAGCCAGACGGCGGCAACATCAAGCGCCTGGCAAACCGTGACCACACCGGCCGCGCTGGATGCTGCCCTGGCCGACGCCAAGGCCGCCGGCCAACCGGTGCTGCTGGACTGGTACGCCGACTGGTGCATCAGTTGCAAGGTGATCGAGCACGAGGTGCTCAATGCACCGCAGGTACAGGGCCAGTTGAGCGCCTTCAAGTTGCTGCGTTTCGACATCACCGAGAGCAGCGCCGAACAACGCACCCTGCTCGACCGCTATCAGTTGTTCGGGCCGCCAGCACTGCTGTTCTTTGCGGCGAACGGCAGCGAAATGACCACCGATCGGGTGATTGGCGAGATAAACGCCGGGGAATTTGCACAGATTCTGACGCGCGTGCGCAGCAAACTCGGTCTATAACTTCCCGCGTGCGGGGAATTTTCTCCAAATGAGTGACCAGATTTAATTATTTGGTCACATACTTCGCGCGAACCTCGGGCAACGTGCTGGCTATTGCCGGGAACTGGACACTTGCCGTCGCTTTGCGGCACACTCGCCGCGCTGTGTCGAATTGCCCTACAAATCCAAGGAAACCGCAGATGGCAACCCTACTGGTGCTTCACGGCCCCAACCTGAACCTGCTCGGGACTCGCGAACCGGGCCACTACGGCGCCGTGACCCTGGCCCAGATCAACCAGGACCTGGAGCAGCGTGCCCGCGCCGCTGGCCACCATCTGCAGTACCTGCAGAGCAATGCCGAGTACGAACTGATCGAACGTATTCACGCTGCACGCAACGAGGGTGTGGACTTCATCCTGATCAATCCGGCTGCTTTCACCCACACAAGCGTCGCATTACGTGACGCATTGCTCGCGGTGAGCATCCCATTCATCGAAGTGCACCTGTCCAACGTGCACAAACGCGAACCGTTCCGTCACCACTCCTACTTTTCCGATGTTGCCGTAGGAGTGATCTGCGGCCTGGGCGCCAGCGGTTATCGCCTGGCTCTGGAGTCTGCACTGGAACAACTGGCTGCCAACGCACAGCCCTGATAACGAAAACCCTGGCCTCAGTGGGCCGGGGTTAGAGAGAAACGTTCAGATACGTTTTTAAATTTCGCCCCCTGACCGAACCTTTGGGAGTTGATGATTAATGGATATCCGTAAAGTCAAGAAACTGATCGAGCTGCTGGAAGAGTCTGGCATCGACGAGCTGGAGATCAAGGAAGGCGAAGAGTCGGTCCGTATCAGCCGCCACAGCAAGACCCCGGCTGCCCAGCAGTTCTACGCACCTGCGCCAATGGCTGCCGCGCCTGTCGCAGCTCCAGTTGCCGCCGCTGCTCCAGCCGCCGAAGCCGCTGCTGCTGCACCAGCCCTGAAAGGCACCGTGATCCGTTCGCCGATGGTCGGTACTTTCTACCGCAAGCCTTCGCCGACCTCGCCGAACTTCGCTGAAGTCGGTCAGTCCGTGAAGAAAGGCGACACCCTGTGCATCGTCGAAGCCATGAAGATGATGAACCACATCGAAGCCGATGTCGGCGGTGTCATCGACGCCATCCTGGTGGAAGACGGCCAGCCGGTTGAGTTCGACCAGCCGCTGTTCACCATCGTTTGAATCGCGGAGAGCCAACGATGTCTGGGAAGCTCGAAAAAGTCCTGATCGCCAACCGTGGGGAAATTGCCCTGCGGATCCTGCGTGCCTGCAAAGAGCTGGGCATCAAGACCGTCGCGGTGCACTCCACCGCCGACCGTGAACTGATGCACCTGGGCCTGGCAGACGAGTCGGTCTGCATCGGCCCTGCATCGTCCAAGGATTCCTACCTGCACATCCCGGCGATCATCGCTGCCGCCGAAGTTACCGGCGCCACCGCGATCCACCCGGGCTACGGCTTCCTCGCGGAAAACGCCGATTTCGCCGAGCAGGTAGAGAAGTCCGGTTTTGCCTTCATCGGCCCGAAAGCCGACACCATTCGCCTGATGGGCGACAAGGTTTCGGCCAAGGACGCGATGATCAAGTCGGGCGTTCCAACCGTACCGGGCTCCGATGGCCCGCTGCCGGAAGACGAAGAGGTCGCCCTGGCGATCGCCCGTGACGTCGGCTACCCGGTGATCATCAAGGCCGCCGGTGGCGGTGGTGGTCGCGGCATGCGCGTGGTGCACAAGGAAGAGGACCTGATCGCCTCGGCCAAGCTCACCCGTACCGAAGCCGGTGCTGCCTTCGGCAACCCGATGGTCTACCTGGAAAAGTTCCTGACCAACCCACGTCACGTGGAAGTTCAGGTGCTGTCCGACGGCCAGGGCAACGCCATCCACCTGGGCGACCGCGACTGCTCGCTGCAGCGCCGTCACCAGAAGGTGCTGGAAGAAGCCCCGGCCCCAGGCATCGACGAGAAGGCCCGCCAGGAAGTCTTCAAGCGTTGCGTCGATGCGTGCGTCGAAATCGGCTACCGCGGTGCCGGCACCTTCGAGTTCCTGTACGAGAACGGCCGTTTCTACTTCATCGAGATGAACACCCGTGTGCAGGTTGAGCACCCGGTGTCGGAGATGGTCACCGGTATCGACATCGTCAAGGAGATGCTGAGCATCGCCGCTGGCAACAAGCTGTCGTTCCGCCAGGAAGACGTGGTCATCCGTGGCCACTCGCTGGAGTGCCGGATCAACGCCGAAGACCCGAAGAAGTTCATTCCGAGCCCAGGCAAGGTCAAGCACTTCCACGCCCCGGGCGGCAACGGCGTACGCGTCGATTCGCACCTGTACAGCGGCTATTCGGTTCCGCCGAACTATGACTCGCTGATCGGCAAGCTGATCACCTACGGCAAGGACCGCGACGAAGCCATGGCGCGCATGCGCAATGCCCTGGACGAGATCGTCGTCGACGGCATCAAGACCAACATCCCGCTGCACCGCGACCTGGTGCGTGATGAAGGTTTCTGCAAAGGCGGCGTGAACATCCACTACCTCGAGCACAAACTGGCCAACCAGGAGTGATCGCGTTAGCGTGATGCATGAAAACCCCGGCCCAGTGCCGGGGTTTTTATTGGCCCTCACGGCGGGCACACGACCCTCGCAGCGTCAGCGCTCGCTTGTAGGAAGCACCTCCATGGGCTGCTGCCTCCACCACTTGGCCTGCAGGTCGAGAAAAACATCAATCTCCGTGTTTGCGTCCAGAAACTCACCGAGCTGCTGCAAATGTGCGTTCAGTAATTGCGCAATACGTTTGTCATAGGACGATACGTCGACAAGGTCTTTCGGCCTGCCCTGCCAGTGCCGCAGCAGATAATCTTCATAGGCATGCAGCAACCGGCTGCGCACACTCTCTATAACGATCTCGGCCACGTCATGCTGGTCGATTGCGATTTCAGCCCGCCAGGCTTCATCTTCTCGGTTTAGAGCAGCCCCTCGCATAACGGCAAGCTGGCCAGGTGTAATGGCTGCCCCCATCAGCGTTTGAAACCCGACCGCCAGGTGTTCGTCTAGAACGTCCATAAAAGTGGCCTGAGACTGCAGGCTGGCAGTGAAGGCCTCGCTCCATTGGAACAGTCGCTGTTGCAAGTCATCGTTTTCGCTCATGTCCAGACACCCGAGTCATTGAAGAGGAGCTACAAATTAGTGCCCTCAAGCGCGCGACAAGGGATAAATACTGCTTGGGTTCCTGTGCAAGCGCTGATCATCCTCCACTGCCTGTCCGGCCTGCTCTACAAACCCCCCGCACTCGCGTAAACTGCCAGCCTTCGCGCAGCCTCGGGCTGCCCCTGTCAGATTTACCAAAGGTGCCCGCCATGCCTTGGCTGCAAGTACGCCTGGCCATCAGCCCGGAACAAGCCGAAACCTACGAAGACGCCCTGCTCGAAGTAGGCGCCGTATCGGTCACGTTCATGGATGCCGAAGACCAGCCGATCTTCGAACCCGACCTCAACACCACCCCGCTGTGGTCGCACACTCACTTGCTGGCACTGTTCGAAGCCGACGCCGAGCCTGAAGCGGTGTTCGCCCACCTGCAATTGCTGACCGGCGCCGAACTGCCCGAGCACCAGGCCGAGGTGATCGAGGACCAGGACTGGGAACGCAGCTGGATGGACGGTTTCCAGCCGATGCGCTTCGGCCAGCGCCTGTGGATCGTGCCGAGCTGGCACGATGCCCCGGAAAAGGACGCAGTCAACCTGCTGCTCGACCCGGGCCTGGCCTTCGGCACCGGCACCCACCCGACCACCGCGCTGTGCCTGGAATGGCTCGACGGCCAGCAGTTGCAAGGCACCCAGGTGCTGGACTTCGGATGCGGCTCGGGCATTCTCGCCATCGCCGCCCTGCTGCTGGGCGCTCGCGAGGCCGTGGGTACCGACATCGACGTGCAGGCCATCGAGGCCTCGCGTGACAACGCCCAGCGCAACGGCATCGCCGACGACAAGCTGGCGCTGTACCTGCCCGAGCACATGCCGGCCATGCAGGCCGACGTGCTGGTCGCCAATATCCTCGCCGGCCCGCTGGTTTCGCTGGCGCCGCAGTTGTCCGGCCTGGTTCGCCCAGGCGGCCTGCTGGCGCTGTCGGGTATCCTCGCCGAACAGGGTGAGGAAGTGGCCGCAGCCTACGCTGCCGACTTCGACCTGGACCCGATCGTCGTGCGCGACGGCTGGGTGCGCATCAGTGGTCGGCGCCGCTAAGCGGGCCTAGAATACTTCTCTGCACAGCTCCCGGATTGCCGCATGACCGACAGTTTCGTCACCCAGTGCCCGCATTGCCAGACCAGCTTTCGCGTCACCCATCACCAGTTGAGCGTGGCTCGCGGCGTCGTGCGCTGCGGGCACTGCCTGCAGGTGTTCAATGCGGCCAAGCAGTTGCTGGAGCAAAACCGTGCCGGAGCCAGCGTCGCCCCTGCGTCGCCACCGCCTGCGGTGGTCGAACCGGTCGCGGCGCCAGAACCGGTCGCCAGCGAGCCTCCGCCGGTCGAGGAACAAGACTGGGCCATTACCGCACAGGCGCTTGATGAGCTCGACCTGGACCAGGAACTCGCCCGTCTGGAACGCCGTGGCGAGCCTGGCGAACCGCGCGCGGACGCCAAGGCCGATGCCTTGCAGGCCCGCCGCGACGAACCGGCAGCCGATGAGGCTGGCGACGAACTGTTCGGCACCGCTACCGACGACCGCCATGAGCCGCTTGCGGCCCACGAACCGGCGCCGGTGCTGCTGGACGAGCAGCCACTGGAGCCCGAGCCTGGTGATCGTACCGAGCCGACCCTCGGTGGCAACCTCGACCTCGATCTGGACGACGAACCGCCCACGCAACGTGCTGCCGAGCCAGAGCCTGCACAGCGGTTCGACGAACCCGATGACGATGTCATCCACGAAAAGGGCCTCAGCGCCCGTGATGACGACGACACCGACCTCCATCTGTCGGCCCGCGACGACGACCCGCTCGAGCCAATGCCCGGCGAACGCCTGGAGCCCGGCTTTGCCGCCAGGCCCGAGCGCCCGTCGCGCAAGGAGCCGCTGGTCGACGTGGTTGACGACCCACTGCAACTGGGTTGGGAGAAACCGCAGCCCAACTGGGGCAAGCGCCTGCTGTGGGGTTTCCTGACCCTGCTGGCCGCCGGCCTGCTGGCCTTCCAGTACGTGTGGTTCCATTTCGACGAGCTGGCCCGCCAGGACCAGTACCGGCCGATCTTCCTGCAACTGTGCCCGATGCTGGGCTGCGAAGTTCCGACCCGCGTCGATATCGGCCGGATCAAGAGCAGCAACCTGGTCGTGCGCAGCCACCCGGATTTCAAAGGTGCGCTGATCGTCGATGCGATCATCTACAACCGCGCACCGTTCGCCCAGCCGTTCCCGCTGCTGGAGCTGCGTTTCGCCGACCTCAACGGCCAGTTGATTGCCAGCCGTCGCTTCAAACCCAGCGAGTACCTGTCGGGCGAACTGGCCGGGCGCGGTGAGATGCCCAGCCAGACACCGATCCACATCGCCCTGGATATTCTCGACCCAGGCCCGAAGGCCGTGAACTACAGCTTGAGTTTCCGCTCCCCCGAATGAGCTGCAAGCTGCAAGCTACAGGCGGCAAGAACCCGATAGCCGGCCTGCCCCCTCTTGCAGCTTGAAGCGTGCGACTTGCAGCTCAACGGCATAAGCCGACAGCTGTACAGAATTTATCCAAATCCTTCTTTATCCGGTCACCGAGAGCGGGTATCATGCCAACCCTTTTTCGGACTCCAATGATTCGGCCCCACAACAGGGAACACCTATGTCGGCGGTACGCATCGGCCCATACACACTACGCAACAACCTGATCCTCGCGCCCATGGCCGGGGTCACGGACCAGCCTTTCCGTACACTTTGCAAGCGCCTGGGCGCAGGCATGGTGGTGTCGGAGATGGTCAGCAGCGACATGAGCCTGTGGAACAGCCGCAAGTCCAGCCTGCGCCGCATCCATGAAGGTGATCCCGAGCCGCGCTCGGTGCAGATCGCCGGCGGTGATGCGCAGATGATGGCAGCAGCAGCCCGGGCCAACGTCGAGGCAGGCGCCCAGATCATCGATATCAACATGGGCTGCCCGGCAAAAAAAGTCTGCAACAAAGCTGCAGGCTCTGCTTTATTGAGAGATGAAGCTCTGGTCGCCGAAATCCTCCACGCCGTGGTCGGCGCGGTGGATGTACCGGTGACGCTGAAAATCCGCACCGGCTGGGACCGGGCGAACAAGAACGGCCTGAACGTGGCGAAGATCGCCGAACAGGCCGGCATCCAGGCGCTGGCGGTGCACGGCCGTACACGCGCCGACCTGTACACCGGCGAAGCCGAATACGACACCATCGCTGCCATCAAGCAGGCGGTGTCGATCCCGGTTTTCGCCAATGGCGATATCACTTCGCCAGAAAAGGCCCGGGCGGTGCTGGATGCCACCGGGGTCGACGGCTTGCTGATTGGCCGGGCTGCTCAGGGGCGGCCATGGATCTTTCGCGAGATCGAACATTTTTTGGGGACTGGCCAGCATTTGCCGGCCCCGCAGTTGGACGAAGTGGAACGTATCCTGCTGGAGCACCTGGCCGCGCTGCATGCCTTCTATGGCGATGTGATGGGCGTACGTATCGCCCGCAAGCACGTTGGCTGGTACCTGGCAACACGACCCGGCGGCAAGGAGTTTCGCTCCCGGTTCAACGCTTTGGAAGACACACAAGCGCAGTGCGCCAACGTTCGCGAGTACTTCAGCGAACGTCGACAGAGCCTTGAGACAGAGGACGGACAAGGGGTGGCCGCATGACGATGATGACTGAGACATTAGTGAGTGGAACAACGCCCGTGAGCGACAACGCCAACCTCAAACAGCACCTCAACACGCCGAGCGAAGAGGGCCAGACCCTTCGCGACAGCGTCGAGAAGGCGCTGCACAACTACTTCGCACACCTGGAAGGCGCGACCGTCACCGACGTGTACAACCTGGTGCTCTCCGAAGTCGAGGCGCCCCTGCTCGAAAGCGTGATGAACTACGTGAAGGGCAACCAGACCAAGGCCAGCGAGATGCTCGGGCTCAACCGTGGCACCCTGCGCAAGAAGCTCAAGCAGTACGACTTGTTGTAAGCCAGAATCCCAATCAGAAAAGGCGGCCTCTGCGAAGAGACGCCTTTTTTGCTGACTCCACCGCGTTATTGGAACCCGAAATGACCGACCAGACTACCCGCCTGCCAGTCCGCCGCGCCCTGATCAGCGTCTCCGACAAGACCGGTATCCTCGAATTCGCCCGTGAGCTGCAACAGCTCGGTGTCGAGATCCTGTCCACCGGCGGCACCTACAAGCTGCTCAAGGACAACGGTGTGAACGCGGTGGAAGTGGCCGACTACACTGGCTTCGCTGAAATGATGGATGGCCGGGTCAAGACCCTGCACCCGAAGATCCACGGTGGCATCCTCGGCCGTCGCGGCACCGACGACGCCATCATGAACGAGCACGGCATCAAGCCGATCGACCTGGTTGCAGTCAACCTGTACCCGTTCGAAGCCACCATTTCCAAGCCGGGCTGTGACCTGCCGACCGCCATCGAGAACATCGACATCGGCGGCCCGACCATGGTCCGTTCGGCTGCCAAGAACCACAAGGATGTCGCCATCGTGGTCAACGCCAGCGACTACGCCGGCGTGCTGGAAGGCCTGAAGGCCGGTGGCCTGACCTACGCCCAGCGCTTCGACCTGATGCTCAAGGCGTTCGAGCACACTGCTGCCTACGACGGCATGATCGCCAACTACATGGGCACCATCGACCAGGCCAAAGAGACCCTTTCGACCTCCGCACGCAGCGAATTCCCGCGCACCTTCAACAGCCAGTTCGTCAAGGCCCAGGAAATGCGCTACGGCGAGAATCCGCACCAGAGCGCGGCGTTCTACGTTGAAGCGAAGAAAGGCGAAGCCAGCATTTCCACCGCTGTCCAGCTGCAAGGCAAGGAACTGTCGTTCAACAACGTGGCCGACACCGACGCCGCGCTGGAGTGCGTGAAGAGCTTCGTCAAGCCGGCCTGCGTCATCGTCAAGCACGCCAACCCGTGCGGCGTCGCCGTTGTGCCTGAGGACGAAGGCGGCATCCGCAAGGCCTACGACCTGGCCTACGCCACCGACACCGAGTCGGCGTTCGGCGGCATCATCGCCTTCAACCGCGAACTGGACGGCGAAACCGCCCAGGCCATCGTCGACCGCCAGTTCGTCGAAGTGATCATCGCGCCGAAAATCTCCCAGGCTGCCCGCGACGTGGTGGCGGCCAAGCAGAACGTGCGTCTGCTGGAGTGCGGCGAGTGGCCAGCCGAGCGCGCTGCCGGTTGGGACTTCAAGCGCGTCAACGGTGGCCTGCTGGTGCAGAGCCGCGATATCGGCATGATCACCGCCGATGACCTGAAGATCGTCACCAAGCGTGCCCCGACCGAGCAAGAAATCCACGACCTGGTGTTTGCCTGGAAAGTGGCCAAGTTCGTCAAGTCCAACGCCATCGTCTACGCCAAGCAGCGCCAGACCATCGGCGTCGGCGCCGGCCAGATGAGCCGCGTCAACTCCGCCCGCATCGCCGCGATCAAGGCCGAGCATGCCGGCCTGCAAGTGCAGGGTGCGGTCATGGCGTCGGACGCGTTCTTCCCGTTCCGTGATGGCATCGACAATGCAGCTAAAGTGGGTATCAGCGCCGTGATCCAGCCGGGTGGTTCGATGCGTGACGCCGAAGTCATCGCTGCTGCCGACGAAGCCGGCATCGCCATGGTCTTCACCGGCATGCGCCACTTCCGCCACTAATCAGATGCCGGGTCGATCCCCGGCCTTGTTTGTGGGAGCGGCCTTGCGTCGCGAAAGGGCTGCGCAGCAGCCCCAGATTTTCAGCTTCGCAGCAGAAATTGCCGGGGCCGCTTTGCGGCCCTTTCGCGACACAAGGCCGCTCCCACACGAAAACGGGATCGGCGCCAAACAGAATTCGAGGTTTTGACATGAAAGTTTTGATCATCGGCAGCGGCGGCCGTGAGCACGCCCTGGCCTGGAAAGTCGCCCAGGACCCACGCGTCGAGAAAGTCTTCGTTGCCCCGGGCAACGCCGGCACCGCCATCGAAGCCAAGTGCGAGAACGTCGCCATCGACGTCTGCGCCCTGGAGCAACTGGCCGACTTCGCCGAAAAGAACGTCGACCTGACCATCGTCGGGCCTGAAGCCCCCCTGGTGATCGGCGTGGTCGACCTGTTCCGCAGCCGCGGTCTGGACTGCTTCGGCCCAACCAAGGGCGCAGCACAGCTGGAAGGCTCCAAGGCCTTCACCAAGGACTTCCTGGCGCGTCACAAGATCCCGACTGCCGACTACCAGAATTTCACCGAGATCGAGCCGGCCCTGGCCTACCTGCAGGAAAAAGGCGCACCGATCGTGATCAAGGCCGATGGCCTGGCTGCGGGCAAGGGCGTGATCGTCGCCATGACCCTGCAGGAAGCCGAAGACGCCGTGCGTGACATGCTCGCTGGCAATGCCTTCGGCGAAGCCGGTTCGCGCGTGGTCATCGAAGAGTTCCTCGACGGCGAGGAAGCCAGCTTCATCGTCATGGTCGACGGCCACAACGTGCTGCCAATGGCAACCAGCCAGGACCACAAGCGCGTCGGCGACCAGGATACCGGCCCGAACACTGGCGGCATGGGCGCCTACTCGCCAGCCCCGGTGGTCACCCCGGACGTTCACCAGCGCGTGATGGACCAGGTGATCTGGCCGACCGTGCGTGGCATGGCCGAAGAAGGCAACGTCTACACCGGTTTCCTGTATGCCGGCCTGATGATCGACAAGGCGGGCAACCCTAAGGTCATCGAGTTCAACTGCCGCTTCGGCGACCCTGAAACCCAGCCAGTCATGCTGCGCCTGGAGTCGAGCCTGGTGCTGCTGGTGGAAGCCGCCTTCGCCAAGGCCCTGGACAAGGTCGAAGCGCAGTGGGACCCGCGTCCGAGCCTGGGCGTGGTGCTGGCTGCCGGCGGTTATCCGGGCGACTACGCCAAAGGTGACGTCATCAATGGCCTGGAAGCTGCGGCCAAGATCGAAGGCAAGGTGTTCCATGCCGGCACTTCGCTCAAAGACGGCCAGGTCGTCACCAACGGCGGCCGCGTACTCTGCGCCACCGCCATGGGTGCAAGCGTTGCCGATGCCCAGCAACAGGCTTACCGCCTGGCCAAGGAAGTGAGCTGGAACGGCAGCTTCTACCGCACCGACATCGGCTACCGGGCCATTGCCCGCGAGCGCGGTGAACACCAGCAGTAAGTTGTACCGGGTTACCGCAGCACGCCAAGGCACTTTGCGTCTGCGGTATCCGGCTCGTCGACAGGGCCCTCTGGGGCCTTGCCTTCGGCTTGGCGCGCCGCGCATAGTTAGTATCTGGCACATCGGCTAGGAAGGGATCTCGTAGTGCGTCGGCTTCGGATTGCCACAGCTCTGATCGTCAGCTTGCTGACTTTGCTCTGCCTGTTCCCCGCTTCGGCCGAACAAGGCGGAGGCTGGTCCGTTCTGCTCGATGAACAGGCCAACCTGCAATTGAGCGACGTGCGCTCCGACCGCTATCGCAGCCAGTTCAGCCCAACCACCCTTGCCGAGCTCGATGCCGCACCGGCCGAACAGGCCCTGTGGTTGCACTACCGCCTGGAACCGGGCGATCAGGAGCAACTGCTGCGCATCTTCGCCCCCGACCTGTCCCGCCTCGACCTCTATGCCCTGGATGGCGACAGGCTGCTGCGCCAACTGCACCATGGGCGCCAGGCCGGCAACGCCAGCCCGACCCTGCGCGGCAGCGACCACGTTTTACCCTTGCCCAACAGCCAGCATCCACTGGACATCTACCTGCGCCTGGTCTCGGAGCACCAACTGCGCCCGGCCATCAGCCTGGAGTCCGCAGCGGTAGCCGCGTCCGACCATAGCCAGCCATTGCTGTTCGGCATGCTGTTCGGCGGCCTGGTGATGCTCATCCTGCACAACCTGATCCGCTTCCTCTACACCCGCTCCAGCACCACCTTGTATCTGGCCCTGTATCACGGCCTGATGATGCTCAGCGGCCTGATCCTGCTCAACCTCAGCGGCCCTTGGTGGCACCTGTGGCACAGTGCACAAACCCCGGCCGCCTACCTGACCCTGGTGCTGGCAGGGCTGTCAGGGCTGTATTTCACCCAGCATTTCTTCTCACCCTGCAACTCACCGCGGCTCAACCGCATGCTGCAGGGCGAGATGCTGGTCGCGGCGGTCAGCGGGCTGATCCTGCTGTTCGTCGACACCCTGCCACTCAACCTGATGACCTATGCCCTGCTGGCCATCGGCAGCGTGAGCATGCTGCTGGCCAGCAGCTACCACTGGTACAAGGGCTATGCGCCTGCGCGGCTGTTCACCATCGCCATGCTGGTGTTCAACCTTGGCGGCCTGGTGCTGCTGCCCGCCCTGCTCGGCCTGACTCGTGCCTCGACACCCTGGCTGCTGTGCATCCTTCTGGGCCTGACGGTGGCCAGTGGCCTGCTGCTCAACCTGGCCGTCAGTGAACGCCTGCGGCGCATGAGCGAAGAACGCTTCAGCGCCAGCCGTGCCCTGGCTGCCAGCGATGCCGAGATCAACGCCAAGGCGGAGTTCCTGGCGAAGATCAGCCACGAAATCCGCACTCCCATGAACGGTGTGCTAGGCATGACCGAACTGCTGCTCGGCACTCCGCTGTCGGTCAAGCAACGCGACTACGTACAGACCATCCACAGCGCCGGCAACGAGCTGCTGACACTGATCAACGAGATTCTCGACATCTCCAAGCTCGAATCCCGGCAGATCGAACTGGATGACGTGCAGTTCGACCTCAACGCCCTGATCGAAGACTGCCTGAACATTTTCCGCGCCAAGGCCGAGCAGCAGAACATCGAGCTGATCAGCTTCACCCAGCCGCAGGTACCACGGGTCATCAGTGGCGACCCGACGCGCCTGCGCCAGGCGCTGTCGAGCCTGCTGGAAAACGCCCTGAAGAACACCTCGCAGGGCGAGATCCTGCTGGTGGTGGCACTGGACCAGCGCGGCGAGATCCCACGCCTGCGCATTGCCGTGCAGGACAGTGGCGAGCCGCTGCCAGCTGCCGAGCGCGAAGCCCTGCTGCAGGCCGAACTGCATAGCCACCACTTCCTCTCCAGCAACAAGCTCGGTGGCCACCTCGGGCTGGTCATCGCCAAACAGCTGATCGGCCTGATGCAAGGTGAGTTCGGCATCAAGAGCAGTACCAGCATGGGCAATACCCTGTGGCTGACCTTGCCGCTCGACCCGTCACGCCTTGAGCAGCCACCGGCAGACCTCGACGGCCCACTGCGCGACGCCCGGGTGCTGGTGGTGGACGACAACGACACCTGTCGCAAGGTGCTGGTACAGCAGTGCAGCGCCTGGGGCATGAATGTCAGTGCAGTGCCGTCCGGCAAGGAAGCGCTGGCCCTGCTGCGCACCAAGGCACACCTGCGCGACTACTTCGACGCCGTGTTGCTGGACCAGAACATGCCCGGCATGACCGGGATGCAGCTGGCGGCCAAGATCAAGGAAGACCCGAGCCTGAACCACGACATCCTGGTGGTGATGCTCACCGGCATCAGCAACGCGCCCAGCAAGGTCATCGCGCGCAACGCCGGGGTCAAGCGCATTCTCGCCAAGCCGGTGGCCGGCTATACGCTGAAGACCACCCTGGCCGAAGAACTGGCCCAGCGCGGCCGCGAGCAGGCCGTCCCGGCACCGCTGCCCGGCGCACCTGGTGTGCTTGAGCTGCCGAACGACTTCCGCGTACTGGTGGCCGAAGACAACAGCATCTCGACCAAGGTCATCCGCGGCATGCTTGGCAAGCTCAACCTGGAGCCCGATACCGCCAGCAACGGCGAGGAGGCCTTGCAGGCGATGAAGGCGCAGCGTTACGACCTGGTGCTGATGGACTGCGAAATGCCGGTGCTGGACGGATTCTCCGCGACCCAGCAGCTGCGTGCCTGGGAAACCAGCAACCAGCGCCAACGCACCCCGGTGGTGGCGCTCACCGCGCATATACTGGCAGAGCACAAGGAACGCGCGCGGCTGGCCGGCATGGACGGGCACATGGCCAAGCCGGTGGAGCTGTCGCAGTTGCGCGAGTTGATCCAGTACTGGGCCAACCAACGCGAAGCCAAGGCAGACCCTGCGCACACCTCGTAACCAAACCGGTCGCTCAGTGTAGGAGCGGCCTTGTGTCGCGAAAGGGGCGCGTAGCGGCCCCAGGTTTTCAGCTTCGCTGCCGAAATTGCCGGGGCCGCTCTGCGGCCCTTTCGCGACACAAGGCCGCTCCTACACACCACCCTTATCCCTCAAGGATCATCCCATGCTCCATGAGTTGTTCAGTGTGTACCTGAAGATGCTGGTGCTCTACAGCCCGTTCTTCGTGCTGTCGTGCTTTATCAGCCTGACGCGCGGTCACTCCAGCAAAGAGCGCAAACAACTGGCTTGGAAGGTCGCCTTCGCCGCCCTGGTGGCCAGCGTGCTACTCTATCTGTTCGGGCGGGTGATCTTCGGCATCTTCGGCATCACCGCCGACGCCTTCCGTATCGGTGCCGGCAGCGTGCTGTTCATCTCGGCGTTGGGCATGGCCCAGGGCAAACCGGCCGTGCAGGCCGACAACGTACAGCAGGACGTGACCATCGTGCCGCTGACCATTCCGCTCACCGTGGGCCCCGGCACCATCGGTGCACTGCTGGTGATGGGCGTGGGCCAGCCACACTGGGACGACAAGCTGCTGGCCATCGTCAGCATCGCGCTGGCCAGCTTCACCGTAGGCCTGGTGCTCTACCTTTCGCACGGCATCGAGAAACTGCTCGGTGACCAGGGCCTGCAGATCGTCAGCCGTCTGATGGGGCTGTTCGTCTGCGCCCTGGCGGCGCAGATCATCTTCACCGGGATCAAGGGCTACCTGGTCAGCTAGCCCCTGAGCTCAAGGCGCGACCGGGTACCAGCGCGGGGTGTAGACCCATTGCTCGCCATTGGCACGGTCGAAGGTGCAGGTCGTGGACGAACCGACCAGCACCATCGTGCGCATGTCGACCATCTCCGGCGTCAGCTCGGCCAGGGTCACTACCCTCAGCGTCTGCCCCGGCCGGCCGATGTCGCGCCCCAGTACCACCGGCGTCTGCCCATCCCGGTGCCGGCGCACGACCTCCAGTGCCGTGCCCAGCTGGTGTGGCCTGGACTTGGAGATCGGATTGTAGAAGGCCAACACCAGGTCGGCCTGGGCTGCCAGGTCCAGGCGTTTCTCGATGATCGACCACGGCTTGAGGTTGTCCGACAGCGACATCACGCAGAAGTCATGCCCCAACGGCGCACCGGCTTGCGCGGCGGTCGCCAGCGAAGCCGAGACGCCCGGCAGGATTTCAAGGTCGACGCGGTGCCACGCGGGGTCGCTTGCCCCATGCAGGGCTTCGAGCACCGCCGCCGCCATGGCGAATACTCCCGGGTCGCCCGAAGACACCACCACCACCGAACGGCCCTGAGCTGCCAGCTCGAAGGCATGCCGGGCACGCTGCATCTCTTCACGGTTGTCGGTGCAGTGCTGCACCTGATCGTCACGGAATGGCCCCGCCATGCGCACGTAGGTCTCGTAGCCGAGAATGTCCTCGGCACGCGCCAGCTCGGCTTTTACCGCCGGCACCATCAGCTCGGCAGCACCAGGCCCCAGGCCGATCACCGCCAGGCGGCCACGCTTGCGACCCAGGCGAGCCGTGTCGACCGGCACTGCGGCCGATGCGATGACCAGGCCCGGCTGCTCGATCAGGCGAGCTTCGGGCAAAGCCTCGGCCACCATGCTGGCCAGCGTGCCGTGCATTGCCGCGAAGCGCAGCACAACGCCCAGCTCCGCGGCGGCCTCGTGCAAGGACGGCTCGGCCATTGCCTGATCGGCGACCAGCAGGCAAGCCAGCGAGGGCTCGGCAATGCCGGCCTCACGCAAGGCGCCACGCACCTGCTCGGCCAGCCCGGGGCCGCCTGCAGCCAGAGCCACCACCACGGAACGCGGGTGGATCAACAGCTCATCACGGCTGGCCTCGCGTGCGTCACAGCCGACATGGATGGTACGCCTGGCTGCGTCACTGGCCGGCAGTTGAACCTGCTCAAGCCAAGGCGCGTCACCCTCGATACGCACGCTTTCACCGGCCAGTAGATCGGAGACAAAACGCTTGCCCTGCTCCAGGTCCGCCAGGGCATAGCCTTCTGGCGGGTTGAGCAGGCAGGTGCCGAAGCGCAGTTCACCACTGGTGGTGATCGCTGCAGCCACACCCAGCGCCTCGCCGAGTTCGCGCGCCATGACGTTGACCCCGCTCAGGCCACCCAACAGCGGCACCACCGCGCTACCGTCCTCGGCCACGGCCAGTACGGGCGGCTCTGCACCTTTCTCATCGAGCAGGCTGGCCAGGCTGCGAATGACGATACCGGCGGCGCACAGCGCGATGATCGGCGTGGCCTGCTGGTACAGCGATCGCAGGGTATCGCCGAAGCCGTCGTAATACTGATCGGCGCCCTCGACCCGGCCACGCAGGCCATGAATCGTCGCCTGTGGATAACGCTGCTGTATACGCTGCGCCGTGGCCAGGCTGCCGGCCCCAAGAATGACGATGGCCGGTGCCTGTTGACTGTTCAACCCTGCCATTTTTCCCCCGGCACGATGATCAGCGAGAAGTACGGCGACGACTGCGGGTCTACCTGATCCAGCGGCACGATCTTCTGGTTGGCCATGGTCGCCCGCTCGACATACAGCGCGCGCCCGTCCAGGCCCAGCTCGCCCAGCACCTGGCGTACCTTGGGGAAGTTGCGGCCAAGCTTCATGATCACCGCCGCATCGGCATCTGCCAGGCGGCGCTTGAGCTCTTCGGCAGGCAGCACGCCCGACAGCACCGACAGGCTCTGGTTGCGATACACCAGCGGCGCACCCAATACCGAGGCGCCGCCGAGCATCGAGCAGACGCCCGGGACCACTTCGGCTTCATGCTGCTGGGCGAGGCGGTCGTGCAGGTACATGTACGACCCGTAGAAGAACGGGTCACCTTCGCAGATCACGGCCACATCGCGACCGGCATCCAGATGCTCGGCCACCTGCACGGCAGCCTCATCGTAGAAATCGCTGATCACCTGCTCGTAGGACAATGGCGCGGGCAGCACCTCGGTGGTCACCGGGTACACCAGCGGTAACAGGGTCTGCTCGGCCTGCAGGTGCGCCTCGATGATACCGAAGGCGTTGCCGCGCTTGCCCTTGGCCACGAAATACGCCACCACGGGCGACTCGCGCAGCAGGCGCAGCGCCTTGACGGTGATCAGTTCAGGGTCGCCGGGGCCTACGCCCAGGCCTAGCAGACGTCCGCGCGGCGCCATCATTCCACCTCCGTGGCCAGGGCGTTGACCGCGGCAGCGGCCATCGCGCTACCGCCCAGGCGGCCCTGCATGATCACGAACGGTACGCCGCGGCTGTCGGCGGCCAGCATCGCCTTGGACTCGGCAGCGCCGACAAAGCCGACCGGGAAACCGAGAATCAGCGCAGGTTTAGGTGCACCGGCATCGATCATCTCCAGCAAGTAGAACAGCGCGGTCGGGGCATTGCCGATCACTACCACGCTGCCTTCCAGGTACGGGCGCCACAGCTCCAGGGCCACGGCCGAGCGTGTGTTGCCGGCGTCCTTGGCCAGGCCCGGCACGCTCGGGTCGCGCAGGGTGCAGATCACCTGGTTATTGGCGGGCAGGCGCGCACGGGTGATGCCTTCGGCAACCATGTGTGCATCGCAGAGGATCGGCGCGCCATTGGCCAAGGCTTCACGACCGGCACGGCCGGCACCTGCGGAAAACTGCAGACCGTCGATGGCCTCGACCATGCCGCAGGCATGAATCACGCGCACGGCGAGCTTTTCCAGGTCTGCGGGAATCCGCTCGAGGCGGGCTTCCTCGCGGATGATCCGGAAGGAATTGCGATAGATCTCCTGACCATCGCGGATGTAGTCAATCATCAAGGTGCTCCGTCGGCAGGGCGAGCATGGCGCCTGCTTCATTCAAGGTAAGGTCGGTGCCGCGCAGGGCACCCAGGCCCGGCAGGTGCGCGTCACGCAAATAGAGGTCATAGCGGCCCGGTGAACGGGCCAGCAAAGTGGCCGGGGCAACATGGGCCACGGCACAGGAACGCGGGCAGCCGGACAGGTGCACGCTGGCAGGCGCGCCGCTGCCCAGCAGCGCTGCCAGCTCGACGGCATCGGCCTTGGTCTCGGCCTGGCCCTTGGCGCAGCCACTGCTGCCGGTGCAGGCGACCATGCGCGCCAATGGCTCGGCAGGCTGGCAGAGCAGGCCCAGAGCCGATAGCTCGACACGGGCCTGTTCGAGGCCGGCAGCGGCGATGTTGGTCAGCATCAGGCTTTGCCACGGGCTCAGGCGCAGGCTGCCGTCACCCCATTGCCGGGCCACCCGGGCAGCCCCACGCAACATGGCGGGCGACAGCCGGCCCAGCGGTGGCGCTACGCCCAACGCCAGGCCCTGCTGTTGCGTCACGGCACCCAGCCATGGGCTTTGGCTGTCTTCGCGCTGCCATTCGAGCACGGCCGCATCGCGGCGGACCTGCAAGCCGAGGCCGTTGATAAACGTATCGGCCGGGCAATCTTGCAGCAGCTGGCGCATGCGCGACTGCTCCGGGCTGGCCAGATCGAGGAAACGATCAAGCACCGCGCGCACCAGCGCCAGCCCTTGCTCCAGCGGCACTGCACCCAGTACCTGGTCGTCGGCAGGGCAGCTGGCCAGGCCGAATGCCAGCCATTCGCGCTGCTCCAGGCGCAGTGCCGAGAGCCACAGGTCGTGGGGGTGCTCGAGCATCGCCACGCCTTCACCACCGTCCAGTTGCACGGCGAACTTGGCCGACAGCTGATGGAAGCGCGGCGTGCCTTGCAGCAGGTCGAGGATTTGCCCGGCCAACGGGCGTACATCCAGCAGCATGGCCGGGTCATGCCCGGCCAGCGGGCTGAGCATCAGGTTGCGCACATCATCACTGGCCGCATCACGTGGCCCGAGGCCTGCAGCCAACAGGCTTTCGACCAGCCCGGCATGATCGCTGCCGATGCCACGGATCTGCAGGTTGCCGCGGTTGGTGGCCTCGATCACTCCGCCGGCGAAGCGCTCGGCTGCCGCCGCCACCGCCTCGGCCTGGTCGGCCAGCAGCAGGCCGCCGGGCAGCTTGATACGGCAGATGCCGCCGTCAAGGGCGCGGACGATGCGCCACAACCCCGGGCAGGCCGAGGGACGGGGTGAGGCTACGGGTGTGTTGGCTGGCGTCAAAGGGGCGTCCGGCAATCGCTGAAAATGCGCTTGAGTGTAGAAGGCGCGGTATTATGCCTGCTTTGTCCGGCGGCATGAAAAGCCGGTGGTCGAGCATCAACAGCGATTGAGCAGAAATTTTGGGGGCGCTGTGCGCCCCATCGCGACACAAGGCCGCTCCTGCAGGAAACACCGCACCCTGTAGGAGCGGTCTTGTGTCGCGATGGGCTGCACGGCAGCCCCAGATCCCAAAGAGGTAGCAATGACCCCCTGGCTGACAGTAGTAGGCATCGGCGAAGACGGCTTCAGCGGCCTGGGCAAACAGGCCCGGCGCGCCCTGCTGGGCGCCTCGCGGATCATCGGCAGCCCGCGGCAACTGGCCCTGTTGCCGCGCTGCATCGGCGCCCAGCGACAGGACTGGCCAACCCCGTTCTCTCTCGCCCCGGTACTGGCCCTGCGCGGTGAGCCGGTCTGCGTGCTGGCCAGCGGTGACCCGATGTTCTTTGGCGTCGGCGCCAGCCTGGCGCGGCAACTGCCGGCTGCAGAAATGCAGGTGCTGTCGATGCCCTCTTCCTGCGCCCTGGCCGCCGCGCGCCTGGGCTGGCCACTGCAGGACGTGCACGTGGTGTCGGTGGTCGCACGCCCTTTGGCCGCGCTCAATGCGCACCTGTACAGCGGCCAGCGCCTGCTGGTGCTGAGCAACGCTGGCGATAGCCCTGCGGCCATCGCTGCACTGCTGCGCGAGCGCGGCTTCGGGCCCAGCCGTCTGCACGTACTGGAACACCTCGGTGGCGCGGCCGAACGGCACCTTTGCGCCATCGCCGATGACTGGCCCGCCACTGAAGTGGCCGACCTCAACCTGGTGGCCATCGAATGCCTGGCCAGCCCTAATGCCGTGCGCCTGTCGCGTGTGCCCGGGCTGGCGGACAGCGCCTTCCGCCATGACGGCCAGCTGACCAAGCGCGACGTGCGCGCCATTACCCTGGCGCGCCTGGCGCCGCAGCCCGGCGAACTGCTGTGGGACGTCGGCGCCGGTTGTGGATCGATCGGTATCGAATGGATGCGCGCCCACCCTGCCTGTCGCACCCTGGCCATCGAAGCCGACGAAGGCCGCCAGGGTTTCATCGAATACAACCGCGATGCCCTGGGTGTCCCCGGCCTGCAACTGGTTCGTGGCAAGGCCCCCGAAGCCCTCGCCGAGCTGGAACGCCCTGACGCCATTTTCATTGGCGGCGGCGTCACCCGCGAAGGCGTGCTGCCCCTGTGCTGGGAACGCTTGCGCCCCGGTGGGCGGCTGGTGGCCAATGCGGTCACCCTGCAGAGCGAACTGGCCTTGGCGCATTTCCGTGAACAGCATGGCGGCGAGCTTACCCGCATCCATGTCGCCCAGGCCCAGCCTTTGGGCGCCTTCGATACCTGGCGCCAGGCGTTGCCGATTACCTTGCTCGACGTGGTGAAACCCCTCGATGCGTGAAGAAACCCACGAGCAACCCGCGCCCCTGCGCAGCGGCCTGACCACCGGCAGCTGCGCCACCGCCACCAGCCTCGCGGCTGCCAAGCTGCTGCTGACCGGTCAGTGCGACGACGCCGTGAACATCACCTTGCCCAAGGGCAAGGTGGTGCAGATGCGCCTGGAGTTCTGCCGCCTGGTCGGCGAGCGCGCCGAAGCCGGCACCCTCAAGGATGCCGGCGACGACCCGGACGTCACCCACGGCGCCCTGCTCTACAGCCAGATCCGCTTGCAGGAACAACCCGGCATTCGCTTCGTCGCAGGCTTCGGCGTCGGTACCGTCACCCGCCCCGGCCTGGTGCTGGCGGTGGGTGAGCCCGCCATCAATCCAGTCCCTCGGCGGATGATCAGCGAGCATTTGCAGCAGCTGGCCGACGCCTGCAGCTATCCGGGCGGCTTCGAGGTCACGGTTAATGTACAAGGCGGTGAGGCGCTGGCGCTGAAGACCATGAACCCACGCCTGGGCATCCTTGGCGGGTTGTCGATCCTCGGCACCAGCGGCATCGTCCGGCCCTTCTCTTGCTCGGCCTATATCGCCTCGATCCACCAGGGCATCGATGTCGCCCACACCAATGGCTACACCCATATCGCCGCCTGCACCGGCAACGCCAGTGAAGACACCATGCGCCGGGTCTACAACTTGCCGGAGATCGCCCTGATCGAGATGGGCGATTTTGTCGGTGCCGTCCTCAAGCACGTGCGCAAAGTGCCAGTGCCACGCCTGACCTTGTGCGGTGGTTTCGGCAAGATCAGCAAGCTGGCGGCCGGCCACATGGACCTGCACAGCCGCCATTCGAGCATCGACCTGCCGCAACTGGCCGGCTGGGCAGCGGACATCGGCGCCGACGCCGAGCTGCAAGCGGCGATCATTGCCGCCAACACCAGCCAGCAAGCCTTGGCCCTGGCACACGCCGCAGGCATCGCCCTGGGCGATGCGGTGTGCGCCCATGCCCTGGCCTTTGCCCGCAGTGTGGTGCCGGCACAGGTACACGTCGAAGTGTTCGCCATCGACCGCCAGGGCGGCATCGTCGGCAAGGCCGGTGTGCAATGACGCCCCGTATCCTCCTGCTCGGCGGTGTCACCGAAGCGCTGGCCATCGCCCGCCAGCTCGGCCCCGAGCACATCTACAGCCTGGCCGGTATTGGCCGCGTACCGCAGGACCTGGCCTGCCAGGTGCGGGTCGGTGGCTATGGCGGTGCGCAAGGCCTGGCCGCCTACCTGCGTGAAGCCGGCATCACCCTGCTGATCGACGCCACCCACCCCTATGCCGCACAGATCAGCCGTAACGCTGCCAGCGCCGCGCAGGCAGCCGGCATCCCCTGCTGGGCCTTGCGCCGCCCGGCCTGGCAGGCGCAGGCGGGGGACGACTGGCGTGAGGTGGATGACTGGGCTGCGCTGATCGAGGCACTCAAGCCGTTTCGGCGGCCATTGTTCACCCTTGGGCGCGAGCCGCTGCAACATCTTGAGGAGATTCCGCCAGAGCAGTTCTGGACCCTGCGAGCCCTGGAAGCCTGCCCTGGCAATGAACGCTGCGAGGTGATCGGCGCACGCGGGCCGTTTCAGATCGCAGACGAGCGGGCACTGTTTGAACGACGTCGCATCGATGTGCTGGTGAGCAAGAACAGCGGCAGCGTGGCGACTGAGCCGAAGCTCGAGGTGGCCAGGGACCGCGGTGTGCCGGTACTTGTCCTGAAGCGTCCGCCGCTACCGGAAGTTGACCTTGAGTTCACCCAGACAGGCCCGCTGCTGGCCAAGTTGAAGGCTATGCTTGAAATGGCATGAGAACGTATATCCCGTTGACATATACGCTCGCCAACTTAAACTTCAGTCACAGTTTGCTGCTTCCAAGGAGGCCCATCATGGAGCAAGGTGCAATCTTCAAAAGCAACCGCAGCCAGGCCATCCGCTTGCCGAAATCCGTCGCCCTTCCCGATGAAGTAACCCGTGTCGACATCGTTGCCGTTGGCCGTACCCGCATCATTTCACCTGCAGGGGAATCATGGGACAGCTGGTTTGACAGCAATGACGCAAGCACGGACTTCATGGCCAGCCGCGATCAACCTGCCGACCAGGAACGCGAAGGGTTCTAATGCTCAGGTACATGCTCGACACGAACATTTGCATCTTCACTATCAAGAACAAGCCACAAGTGGTTCGCGAAGCCTTCAACCGCCACCACGGTCAGATGGCAATCAGTACCGTTACGTTGATGGAACTGGTGTACGGCGCAGAGAAGTCAGCACACCCCGAGCACAATCTTTCGATAGTGGAAGGCTTCGCTGCCCGCCTTGAAGTGCTCGATTACGATAGCCACGCTGCGGAGCACAGTGGGCAATTACGTGCAGAGCTGGCACTGGCTGGCACACCAATCGGTCCATTCGACCAGCTGATAGCGGGCCATGCCCGAGCTCGGGGGCTGGTGCTCGTGACCAACAACCTGCGTGAATTCCAACGAGTTCCGGGGTTACGAGTTGAAGACTGGCTGGTTGCTCCTGCAGGCCGGACCTGAAGAGGCGAAATCCCCTACTCATCCCGCCCTCGACGGAAACGAAACGCTCAGAAACTTCCGAGTGGCCATTCGCCCACTCAGCACTTTAGACTCTGCCCTCCCCTCGGAAGGCGTCACTCATATGGAAATGCAATGGTGGATCTGGCTGGTCTTCGGCATCGGCCTGATCCTGCTCGAACTGGTCCTGCCCACGTTCTTCATCATCTGGTTCGGCATCGGTGCCGTGCTGGTCTCGCTCATCGCCCTGGCCGCCCCCGCCCTGCAACTGGACATGCAGGTGCTGCTGTGGGTGCTGTTCTCCTCGGTGACCACGTTCCTCTGGTTCAAGCTGTTCAAGCGCAAGCAACCCGACGTGCGCTGGACTGCCGACAGCGTGATCGGTGAAGTCGGGCTGCTGACCAGCAGCGTCTCGCAATTCCAGAAAGGCCGCGTGCGCTTCCAGAAGCCGCTGCTCGGCAACGAGGAATGGACCTGCGTCGCCGACGGCGACATCCCCGCCGGCGAGCGCGTGCGGCTCGTCGCCATCGAAGGCAACACCGCCCGGGTCGTCCGGGCCTGAATTGGCATTTAAAAGGAAGTTTGCATCATGACCAGTCTCATCGTCGTCGGCGCCATCGCCCTGTTCGTCCTGATCACCGTGTTCAAGGGGGTGCGTATCGTGCCCCAGGGCGAAGAGTGGATCGTCGAGCGCCTGGGCCGCTACCACAGCACGCTCAAACCCGGCCTGAACATCGTTATCCCGTACATGGATGTGGTCGCCTATCGCCTGCCGACCAAAGACATCATCCTCGACGTGCAGGAACAGGAAATCATTACCAAGGACAACGCGGTGATCGTCGCCAACGCCTTGTGCTTCGCCAAGGTGGTCGACCCGCAAAAGGCCTCCTATGGTGTGCAGAACTTCTCGTTCGCCGTCACCAGCCTGACCATGACCTCGCTGCGCGCCATCGTCGGTGCCATGGACCTGGACGAAGCACTGTCTAGCCGTGAGCAGATCAAGGCGCGCCTGCGCGAGGCGATGTCCGAGCAGACCGAAGACTGGGGCGTGACCGTGCGCTCGGTGGAGATCCAGGACATCAAGCCTTCGGAGAACATGCAGCTGGCCATGGAGCGCCAGGCGGCCGCCGAGCGTGAGCGCAAAGCCGACGTGACCCGCGCCGAAGGCGCCAAGCAGGCAGCAATCCTCGAAGCCGAAGCGCGCCTGCAGTCGGCCAAACTGGATGCCGAGGCGCAGATCAACCTGGCCGAAGCTTCGGCGCGGGCGATTTCGCTGGTCAAGGAAGCGGTGGGCAACGAGACCGTGCCGGCCATGTACCTGCTGGGTGAGCGTTATGTGGGCGCCATGGAGAACCTGGCCAACAGCAGCAATGCCAAGGTCGTGGTGCTGCCAGCGGACCTGCAGGAGACCGTACGTGGCCTGATGGGCCGCAACAAGGCTTGAACATTGCCGGGGCTGCTACGCAGCCCCAAACCGCCCCACCTGCGTCACTTCACCGCACCCCGTCATTTTTACCTATACTCCGCCTTACAATACCGCCCACGATTCCTGACCGGATCTCTCCATGCCCCCACGTCGGCACATTGCCTGGATAGCCTGCCTTGCAGTGCTGTTCAACCTGCTGGCCATGCCGCTGTCTTCTGCCGCGCCCAAGGGCCCGGCAGAGCAGCTGCTGTGGGGGGCTTTCTGTTCCAGCCTGGCCGGCAAGGCCAAGCCCGATGTCCAGGCCCTGGCCAAGATCGACCTCGGCACGCAAGGCGATCAGCACTCCAACATGCAGCACTGCTGGTGCTGTTCGGGCGCTGCACCGCTGCTGGCCCTGCCGGGTTACCCGCCGCAACTGCACAACCCGCCCACACTGCTGGCCGGGCATGCACCGCCGCTGATCGATTACCAGCCCACGCCGCGCCAGCTATGGCCTGCGCTCAATCCCCGTGCCTCTCCCCTGGTCTGAGTTCATTACGCTGTCTGCCTGAACCTGAACAGATCGGAGACTCACCATGCTCAAGCAAGCTCTTGTACTGGCTGCCCTGCTGCTGCCCGGCGCCTACGCCAACGCACATGAATACACTGTGGGCGACCTGCACATCGCCCACCCTTGGTCGCTGCAACTACCGCCCAACGCACCTAACGTCGCCGCCTATTTCGTCGTGCACAACAACGGCAAGGCCGATGACCGCCTGCTGAGCGTCGACAGCCCGATCAGCGATGACGCGCAACTGCACGAGCATGCCATGAGCGCCAGCGGCGCCATGAAGATGCAGCAGGTGCAGAGCGTGGTGGTGCCCGCTGGCAAGGACCTGACCTTCGCCCCCAGCGCCTACCACGTGATGCTGATGCAGCCCAAGGACCGCAGCCTGCTCACCGACGGCAAGCGCTTCCCGCTGACCCTGCACTTCGAGAAGGCCGGCGACATCACCGTCGACGTGGCCGTACAGAAGCAGGCGCCAGCGGACCAGCCCCAGGCCCACGAACACGCGCACTGATACCCGCTGACAAGCGCTCGCCAGCATGAGCCTGCCGCGCAACAGCCTCAGCCGTACCACCCGCCCTGAACGCAGGCGCGTCGGTGGCGGCTGGCTGAGCCTGTTCGCCATGTGGATGATCTTCATCGGCCCATTGATTTCCCAATCGATGCCGATGGACCACCACGCCGGCATGAGCATGCCGATGGACATGTCGATGTCCATGCCGGCCGCTCACGCCCATGCCAGCGACAGCCATCACGGCCACGGCGACGATGGCCAACTGCATGTAATGTGGGAAAAGTGTGGCTATTGCAGCCTGCTGTTCAACTGCCCCGCCTTACCGCAAACCCTCAGCCCGCTCAGCGTCGCCAGCGCAGTTCCCCCTACCCTCATCCCCGCCCCCACGCGCCAGGGCCATGCCCGGCAGGCCGTGTTCCCCGGTGCGCGCAGCCGCGCGCCGCCCCTCTCGATCAGCGTCTGACACCACCGTTATCGCACGGAGCCAGGAGGCTTCGCGCACACTCATGACTGATCGACTGGAATCACTATGTCCGGCTGCACCCCTGTTTTAGCCACTTCCCTGCGTGGGACATTCGCCGCACTGTGCGGCTCGCTGCTCGCGCCCATGGCCCTGGCCGCCGACCCTGGCCATGAAGGCCCCGAGGCCGAGCTGAGCCCGATGGTAATCACCGCGCTTGCGCCTAGCTCGCCGCTGACCGTGGTCACCAACCCCAAGGACCCGCGCCAGCCAGTGCCGGCCAGCGATGGTGCCGATTACCTGAAAACCATCCCCGGCTTCTCGGCCATCCGCGCCGGTGGCACCAACGGTGACCCGGTGCTGCGCGGCATGTTCGGCTCGCGCCTGAACATCCTCACCAACGGCGGCGTGATGCTCGGCGCCTGCCCCAACCGCATGGATGCCCCGACCTCCTACATCGCACCGGAAACCTACGACCGCCTCACCGTGATCAAAGGCCCGCAAAGCGTGATCTGGGGGCCAGGCGGCTCAGCGGGCACGATCCTCTTCGAGCGCGAGCCGGAAAAGTTCGGCACCCTCGGCAGCCGGGTCAACGCCAGCCTGCTGGCCGGCTCCAATGGCCGCTTCGACAAGGTGCTCGACGCTGCCGCCGGCAACAGCCAGGGCTACGCGCGCTTCGTCGGCAACCAGTCGCATTCGGACGATTACGACGACGGCAACGGCGACACCGTGCCTTCGCGCTGGGAGAAATGGAACGGCGACGTGGCCCTGGGCTGGACCCCCGACCAGGACACCTTGCTTGAACTCACCGCAGGCAAGGGCGACGGCGAGGCACGCTATGCCGGCCGTGGCATGGATGGCGCGCAGTTCAAGCGCGAAAGCCTGGGCCTGCGTTTTGAAAAGTCCAACCTCGGCGAAGTGCTCGACAAGGTCGAGGCGCAGGTCTACTACAACTACGCCGACCACGTGATGGACAACTACAGCCTGCGTACCCCCTCGGGCACCGGCATGATGGCCGGCCCCATGGCCGCCGCCGTCGACCGCCGCACCTTGGGCGCACGCATCAAGGCCACCTGGCGCTGGGCCGACGTGCAACTGGTCAGCGGCATCGACGCGCAGACCAACGAGCACCGCGCACGCAGCGCCATGGGCATCGACACCTACAAGGACAAACCCTGGGAAAAGGATGCCGATTTCCACAACTACGGTGCGTTCGCTGAACTGACCTGGTACGCCACCGGTGAAGATCGCCTGATCACCGGCGCCCGCCTGGACCGTGCCTCGGCTCGGGACTTCCGTGATGACAGCGCCACCAACGGCAACACCCGCGCCGACACGCTGCCCAGTGGCTTCGTCCGCTACGAGCACGACCTGGCAGCACTGCCGGCCACCACCTACATCGGCCTCGGCCACGCCCAGCGCTTCCCGGACTACTGGGAGCTGTTCTCCCCGGACCAGGGCCCAGCCGGCTCGGTGAATGCCTTCGACAGCATCAAGCCCGAGAAGACCACCCAGCTCGACTTCGGTATCCAGTACCGCGACGAGCGCCTGGAAGCCTGGGCATCGGGCTACGTCGGGCAGATTCGTGACTACATCCTGTTCGACTACCGCACCGGGATGATGGGCATGAGCAGCACGCAGGCGCAGAACATTGACGCCCGCATCATGGGCGGCGAACTGGGTGCGGCCTACAAATTGAGCGAGCGCTGGAAGGCAGACGCCACCCTGGCCTATGCCTGGGGCAAGAACAGCAGCGATGGCAAGGCACTGCCACAGATGCCACCGCTGGAAAGTCGCCTGGGCCTGACCTACAGCCGCGACAGCTGGAGCGCCGGTGCCCTGTGGCGGCTGGTGGCAGCGCAGAACCGCATTGCCGAAAACCAGGGCAACGTGGTCGGCAAGGACTTCGACAAGAGCGCCGGCTTCGGCGTGTTCTCGCTCAACGGCGCCTACAAGGTGAACCACAACCTCAAGCTCAGCGCAGGGGTCGACAACCTGTTCGACAAGGCCTACGCCGAGCACCTGAACCTGGCCGGGAATGCCGGGTTCGGCTACCCGGCCAGTGATCCACAGCCGGTGAACGAGCCAGGCAGGACCTTCTGGACCAAGGTCGATTTCAGCTTCTGACAACAACAACGGGCGCAACTTGGGTTGCGCCCATCTGCTGGTCACACAGGAGGTTCCCATGAGAGGAACACGCATCAATTTCTATAACCTGGCCTGGCGTTGGCACTTCTATGCGGGGCTGTTCGTGGCCCCGTTCATGATCCTGCTGGCGATCACCGGGATCATCTACCTGTTCAAACCGCAACTCGACCCGCTGCTGTACCGTGACCTGATGGTGGTCGAAGCCGGCCACCATCGCCAGGGCGCCGATACGATGCTGGCCGAAGTGCGCCAGGCTTACCCGCAAGGCCATGTCGGCCAGTACCTGCCGCCGATCAATGCCGAGCGCAGCGCGCAATTCGTGGTGCATGACGCTGGCCGCGAACTGAACGTCTTCGTCGACCCGTACAGCGGCAAGATACTTGGCGAGCAGGACGGCAAGCAGAACCTCCAGGCCATCGCCCGCGCCCTGCACGGTGAACTGATGGTCGGCACGGTCGGTGACCGCCTGGTGGAGCTCGCCGCAGGCTGGGGCATCGTGCTGGTGGTGTCGGGCCTGTACCTTTGGTGGCCACGCGGGCGCAACGGTGCCGGTGTGCTGTGGCCACGCTTCGCGGCAAAAGGCCGAGTGTTCTGGCGTGACCTGCATGCGGTGACCGGCTTCTGGGGTTCTGCCCTGCTGTTGCTGATGCTGGTCAGCGGCATGACCTGGACCGGCATGTGGGGCAAACAGTACGCCGATCTGTGGAACCGCTTCCCGGCGGCCATGTGGAACGACGTGCCCAAGTCGGACCAGGAGGCCCGCGTGCTCAACAACGCCCATCGCCAGACCGTGCCGTGGGCGATGGAGAACACCCCCATGCCGCAATCCGGCGCGCATGCCGAGCATGCCGGGCATCACATGATGGACAGTGCGCCAGCCGCGCCACAGGTGACCCTGCAGCAGGTGCAGGACATCGCCACTGCGCGCCAGGTGGAGCCGGGCTACAGCATCACCGCGCCGACCACTGCAGAGGGTGTGTACACCATTGCAGTGTTCGCCGACGACCCGCGCAACGATGCCACCCTGCATGTCGACCAGTACACCGGCAAGGTGTTGGCCGATGTGCGCTGGCAGGACTACAGCCCGGTGGCGCGTGCTACCGAGCTTGGCGTGATGCTGCACGAGGGCAAGATGTTCGGGCCGCTGAACCAGATCATCATTCTGCTGGTATGCCTGATGATCCTGCTGGGTTCGGTGAGCGGGCTGGTGATGTGGTGGAAACGCCGGCCTGAAGGTGGGCTGGGGGTGCCACCGCTGCGCCATGACCTGCCGCGCTGGAAGGCAGCGGTGGGGGTCATGCTGGTGCTGGGCGTGATGTTCCCGCTGGTGGGGGTGTCGATGGTGGTGATGTGGGTGGTGGATAGCCTGGTGGTCCGGCGCCGTCGGGTGCTGGCCAGCGCCTGAGTCTTAACCTGCACTGGCTTCTTCGCGGGTAAACCCGCTCCCACAGGGATAGCACAATACCTGTAGGAGCGGCTTTAGCCGCGAAGAGGCCGGTACAGGAGAATGTTGCACCCCAAAAGTCGAGTCGATCTGTCGCGCCCCTATCTGGCACGAGCGTGTTAGCCTAACCGGCTACCTCTGACAAGAAGACTGACCTTTCAAGGGAATGCAGCTTGATGACGCAAACTCAACCCACCACGCCAGATGACCAGCATCTGCAGCGCAACCTGACCAACCGCCACATCCAGCTGATCGCCATCGGCGGCGCGATCGGCACCGGCCTGTTCATGGGCTCGGGCAAGACCATCAGCCTGGCGGGCCCATCGATCATCTTCGTCTACATGATCATCGGCTTCATGCTGTTCTTCGTCATGCGCGCCATGGGCGAACTGCTGCTGTCGAACCTCAACTACAAGTCGTTCATCGACTTCTCCGCCGACCTGCTCGGCCCCTGGGCCGGCTACTTCACCGGCTGGACCTACTGGTTCTGCTGGGTGGTCACCGGCATTGCCGACGTGGTGGCGATCGCCGCCTACACGCAATTCTGGTTCCCCGAGCTGCCCCAGTGGATACCGGCGCTGACCTGCGTGGCGGTGCTGCTGTCGCTGAACCTGGTCACCGTGAAAATGTTCGGCGAGATGGAGTTCTGGTTCGCCCTGATCAAGATCGTCGCCATCCTCGGCCTGGTCGCCACCGGCCTGTACATGGTCATCACCGGCTTCACCTCGCCCAGCGGTCGCACCGCGCAGCTGGCCAACCTGTGGAACGACGGCGGCATGTTCCCCAATGGCCTGATGGGCTTCTTCGCCGGTTTCCAGATTGCCGTATTCGCGTTCGTCGGTATCGAACTGGTGGGCACCACCGCTGCCGAAGCGAAGAACCCCGAGCGCACCCTGCCGCGTGCGATCAACTCGATCCCGGTGCGGATCATCGTGTTCTACGTGCTGGCACTGATCGCGATCATGGCGGTAACCCCATGGCGCGACGTAGTACCGGGCAAGAGCCCGTTCGTTGAACTGTTCGTGCTGGCCGGCCTGCCGGCGGCGGCGAGCATCATCAACTTCGTGGTGCTGACCTCGGCGGCCTCGTCGGCCAACAGCGGCGTGTTCTCCACCAGCCGCATGCTCTACGGCCTGTCCCAGGAAGGCGATGCACCCACGGCGTTCGAGAAGCTGTCGAGCCGCTCGGTGCCAGCCAACGGGCTGTTCTTCTCCTGCGCCTGCCTGCTGCTGGGCGCGGTGCTGATCTACCTGGTGCCGAACGTGGTCGAAGCGTTCACCCTGGTGACCACCGTGTCGGCTGTGCTGTTCATGTTCGTGTGGACGCTGATCCTGCTGTCGTACCTGAAGTACCGCAAACACCGCGCGGCGCTTCATCAGGCGTCGAACTACAAGATGCCGGGCGGGCGCTTCATGTGCTACGTGTGCCTGGTGTTCTTCGCCTTCATCCTGGTGCTGCTGAGCCTGGAGGCGGATACCCGCTCGGCGCTGATCGTCACGCCAATCTGGTTCCTGCTGCTGGCAGTGACCTACCAGTTCGTGCGTAGTCGCCGTCATCCACGCACCGCCGTGCGTAACGGCTAATGGCCTCGGGGGCTGCTTTGCAGCCCTTCGTAACACGCGTGCAAGCGGGTAAAACGCCCGGCGGGCCAAGCGCTTTTCCTGCACCTGCCTGCTGCTGGGGGCGGTGCTGATCTACCTGGTACCGAACGTGGTCGAGGCGTTCACAGTGGTGACTACCGTTGCGGCGGTGTTGTTCATGTTCGTCTGGGCGTTGATCCTGCTGTCGTACCTGAAGTGATACTGAGTGATACACGGGATAATTGATTGGCAGGCAGGGGCTCTCGATGCAAGAGCGCTCCTGCCACACTCTCCTTAGCGGTGCACTGCCAGGCTCACCAGGATTGGCAGCGACCAGTTCGGATCATCGGCATTACGCGCTTCAAGCTTCACTGTGCCGTTGTACCAACCTGGGGGCAGTTGCGGGTTGTCTTCACGGGCGAAGCGAAGGAGCAACTGCGCACCACCAGAGCCGGGATTGCAGACAACGTAGCTGTTCATGGTGGTGAACCCGGGGCATCCCGCTACTTCCCTCTGTGCCCTGAATTTGACGGACCGCACACTCCCATCCTCTGCAGTCAGTTTTACGGCCAAGGTCGTGGTGCCTTCTCCACCGAAGGTCAGTGCGGTCGGGCCCACGTCACTGGAAAGTGCAACCACTCCTACCCGTAGCCTCGCCTGGGAAGGTGCCACGGTCACACGCGCCTGTGCCTGGTCGGATACATAGATCAGTCGGGCGCCTTGGAACTCAGGGCTGTACCCGCTCAACCGACCTGCCTGCTCACGCCAGAGCCTGGCCATGTCGGCGGTTCTTGAATTACCTAAAGGCCTGCCGTCATAAGTGACTTGAGGATTCGAATAGTACGGCACGTTGTTACCGCACAGGAACGTGTGAGCGCCACCTGCGGTCTGGTAGCCGAAGCGATAATCGTCTCGGCCATCTTCGTTACAGTGGTCACCCCCCGCGTTATGGCCAACTTCATGCCGAAATGCCAGCGGATAATGAATACTATTGAGGCTGTCCCAGCCAGGCTTGTAGGCCATGCCGGCATAGGGTGAGGCGTCGAAGTAACCCACGTTGATATCCTGCTGATAGTCCGGGCGCAGTGGTGTCAACATGCTTTGAACTTGTTTCAGGCCAGTACCATCGACGGGGAGATCGGTTTCGGTCACGCGAACACCTGCCAGGCGCAGTTGCACCCCTGCCACCTGTGAGTTTCGCAACCCCAGGTTGGCCGTTTCCAGTTGTGCCAGCGCGAATGCCACTGGATCGGCATTCAGCACTGCCAGCGCCTTGGTCGAGAAAAGTACCAGGGCATCGATTATTTCTGTGTTGTCAGGCGTATTTGCAGCAGGTGCGGAAGCGGACTCTGCAAGCCCCTCCACGGTATCCGGCTTCATATAATCATAAGGCGGCTCTTCTAGAAATCGGCGCCCACCCGCCTTATCGACATGCAGCGTACCGCGCCGCCCGGGCCGGTCAATGATCGCCGTTATCGCCCCATCCTGGTCAGTGACCACGACCAACGAGCCGTCGACCCTGTCCGTGAGGGGCCCCGAAAGAGTGCCGCTCTCGATCGTATAACCCTGGGTATTGCGTTCCGAATGGCCTTTGATGAAGTGGCTGCCTCCCAGTTCATTTGCAACCGCTGCCACCACCGGACTTTCGCCCTGTGCCAGTTGTGCATCCTGCGTACACCCGCTCAGCAGCATGGGCAGAAGTGATGCCATGAACATGACAGGCTTTGCAGCACTGTAAGTTGTGCCTCTCATTTTTGATCAACTCCGGATATGGGTTCGGGTCAGCACACGATAGCCACGCCATACCCTTGCGCCTACTGGCAAAAATGTCAGGTACAGCCGACTCCTACAGGCGATTGAGGTCCATGAGAGGTGCGCCAGCGACAGGCGCGAACGGGATCTGGAGCGATCGTCTGTCAAAAGTGATCACCCACCCCAGGCCCCAATACTGTGCAGGCCAGAGCGGCAAGCACCATGTTGAACGCACCAAACGCTCCGATTCGTCGCACAAACGCTCTATGACAAGCCTTCCGGCGCTCGGCACAGCCTTTGCAATCTCCGACCTGCCAGCACCACAACCCTCACATCGGAGTGACCAAATGAAGCGACGCAGTCTGATCAAGGCTTTTACCCTCAGCGCATCAATCGCGGCGATGGGCCTGAGCTGGAGCATCCAGGCCGCCGAAACCATCAAGGTCGGCATCCTGCATTCGCTGTCGGGCACCATGGCCATCTCCGAGACCTCGCTCAAGGACATGGCGCTGATGACCATCGACGAGATCAACGCCAAAGGCGGGGTCAACGGCAAGCTGCTTGAACCGGTGGTGGTCGACCCGGCCTCCAACTGGCCGCTGTTCGCTGAAAAGAGCCGCCAGTTGCTGACCCAGGATAAGGTCGCGGTGGTGTTTGGCTGCTGGACCTCGGTGTCGCGCAAATCCGTGCTGCCGGTGTTCGAAGAGCTCAACGGCCTGCTGTTCTATCCGGTGCAGTACGAAGGTGAAGAGATGTCGCCGAACGTGTTCTACACCGGCGCTGCGCCCAACCAGCAAGCGATCCCAGCCGTCGAGTACCTGATGAGCGAGGACGGTGGCAGCGCCAAGCGCTTCTTCCTGCTGGGCACCGACTACGTCTATCCGCGCACCACCAACAAGATCCTGCGCGCCTTCCTGCACAGCAAGGGCGTGGCCGACAAGGACATCGAAGAGGTGTACACGCCGTTCGGTCACGCTGATTACCAGACCATCGTCGCCAACATCAAGAAGTTCTCCGCGGGCGGCAAGACGGCGGTCATCTCCACCGTCAACGGCGACTCCAACGTGCCGTTCTACAAAGAGCTGGCCAACCAGGGCCTGAAGGCCACCGACGTACCGGTGGTGGCGTTCTCGGTGGGCGAAGAAGAACTGCGTGGCATCGACACCAAGCCGCTGGTGGGCCACCTGGCGGCGTGGAACTACTTCGAATCGGTGGATAACCCGGTCAACCAGAAGTTCGTCGCCGACTGGAAGGCCTACGCCAAGGCCAAGGGCCTGCCGGGCGCTGACAAGGCGGTGACCAACGACCCGATGGAAGCTACCTACGTGGGCATCCACATGTGGGCCCAGGCCGCCGAGAAGGCCAAGTCCACCGACGTCGACAAGGTCCGCGAAGCCTTGGCCGGGCAGACCTTCAAGGCACCGTCGGGCTTCACCCTGACCATGGACAAGACCAACCACCACCTGCACAAGCCGGTGATGATCGGCGAGATCCAGGATGACGGGCAGTTCAGCGTGGTCTGGGAGACCGAGCAGCCCCTGCGGGCACAGCCGTGGAGCCCGTTCATTCCGGGCAACGACAAGCGGCCTGACTATGCAGTGAAAGGTAACTGAGTGCATTGGGGCTGCTTTGCAGCCCTATCGCGGATAAATCCGCTCCTACAAGGGCTGCGCAGAACCTGTAGGAGCGGATTTATCCGCGATGAATCCACCGCCGATTTTCAGGACTGCCCGAATGCTCAGACTCCTGCTCATTTTATTCCTGCTGCTACCCCTGGCCACCCAGGCCAGCGAGGGCGAATTCTTCCTCACCGCCAAGCCCGCCGAGCAGGCCAGCCTGCTCGAAGGCTGGGCGGCGCAACCCGATGCCGCACGCCTGCCATTGCTGCAAAACCTGCGCGAGGGCCGCATCGCCGCCGATGACACGCGCAAGGTGCGCCTGAACAACCGCCTGCGCGGCCTGATCGATAACGCCCTGGCCAGCCACCAGTTGCTCAGCGACAACAGCGCGACCCGCCTGGCCGCCGCCCAGCAACTGCAAAAGAGCGCGCAACCGGCGCAGATGGCCTTCCTCGACCGGCGCTTCGCCAGCGAACCGGACGCCGCCGTGCATGCTGCCCTCGGCCTGGCACTGGCCAACCTGCAACTGGGCGCCAGCGAGCCAGCAGTGCGCCTGGCTGCCGTGCGCCTGCTCGGCGAAACCGGTGACCCGCTGGCCCGTACCCGCCTTGAAGCCCTGCTGCAACCTGATGCCGAGAGCGACCCCGGAGTGCGTACCGCCGCCGAAACCAGCCTCGCCCAGGTCAAGCGCAAGCTGCTGATCGGCGAACTGCTTGGCCAGGCCTTCAGCGGCCTGTCGCTGGGCTCGATCCTGCTGCTGGCAGCGCTAGGCCTGGCAATCACCTTCGGCCTGCTGGGGGTGATCAACATGGCCCATGGCGAGATGCTCATGCTCGGTGCCTACAGCACCTACATGGTCCAGGTGCTGCTGCAGCGCTACGCCCCCGGCGCCATCGAGTTCTACCCGCTGATCGCCCTGCCGGTGGCCTTCGCGGTCAGCGCCGGGGTCGGCATGGCCTTGGAACGCACGGTGATCCGCCACCTCTACGGCCGCCCGCTGGAGACCCTGCTGGCCACCTGGGGCATCAGCCTGATCCTGATCCAGGCCATTCGCCTGCTGTTCGGCGCGCAGAACGTCGAAGTCAGCAACCCGGCCTGGCTGTCCGGCGGCATCCAGTTGCTGCCGAACCTGGTGCTGCCCTACAACCGCCTGGTGATCATCGGCTTCGCCCTGGCTGTGGTGCTGCTGACCTGGCTGCTGCTCAACCGCACGCGGCTGGGCCTGAACGTGCGCGCAGTCACCCAGAACCGCAACATGGCCGCCTGCTGCGGCGTCTCCACCGGGCGTGTCGACATGCTCGCCTTCGGCCTCGGCTCTGGCATCGCCGGCCTTGGCGGCGTTGCCCTGAGCCAGGTCGGCAACGTCGGTCCGGACCTGGGCCAGAGCTACATCATCGACTCGTTCCTGGTGGTGGTGCTCGGCGGTGTCGGGCAACTGGCCGGTAGCCTCTGGGCAGCGTTCGGCCTCGGCATCGCCAACAAGCTGCTGGAGCCGCAGATCGGTGCGGTGCTCGGCAAGATCCTCATCCTTGCGTTGATCATTCTGTTCATCCAGAAGCGCCCGCAAGGCCTGTTCGCCCTCAAGGGACGGGTAATCGACTGATGAACCAGCCACTGCTTGTCACCGCTACGCAAAAGGCCGGGCCACGGCTGTCGCTGGCCATTGGCGCGGTTGTCGTCCTGCTGCTGGTGGCCCTGCCACTGCTGTCGCTGCTGCCGGCTGATCACTCGCTGCAAGTCTCGGCCTACACCCTGACGCTGGTCGGCAAGATCCTTTGCTACGCCATCGTCGCCCTCGCACTGGACCTGGTCTGGGGTTATGCCGGGTTGCTGTCGCTGGGCCACGGCCTGTTCTTCGCCCTCGGCGGTTACGCCATGGGCATGTACCTGATGCGCCAGGCGGCAGGTGACGGCCTGCCGGGGTTCATGACCTTCCTGTCGTGGACCGAGCTGCCCTGGTACTGGGCCGGTACTCAGCACTTCGCCTGGGCCCTATGCCTGGTGGTCCTGGCACCTGGTCTTTTGGCGCTGGTGTTTGGCTTCTTTGCCTTCCGCTCGCGGATCAAGGGCGTGTACTTCTCGATCATGACCCAGGCCCTGACCTTCGCCGGCATGCTGCTGTTCTTTCGCAACGAGACCGGCTTTGGCGGCAACAACGGTTTCACCAGCTTCCGCACCATCCTCGGCTTCGACATCGCCGCCCAAGGCACCCGCGCGGTGCTGTTCCTGCTCACCGTCGGCCTGTTGCTGGCCAGCCTGTACCTGTGCTGGCGCCTGACCCAGAGCAAGTTCGGCCGCCTGCTCACCGCTGTGCGCGACGCGGAAAACCGCCTGATGTTCTGCGGCTACGACCCACGTGGCTTCAAGCTGCTGGTGTGGGTGCTCAGCGCCGTGCTGTGCGGCCTGGCCGGGGCGCTGTACGTGCCGCAGGTGGGCATCATCAACCCCAGCGAAATGTCGCCGACCAACTCCATCGAAGCCGCCGTCTGGGTAGCCCTGGGCGGGCGCGGCACGCTGATCGGCCCGCTGCTCGGCGCCGGCCTGGTCAATGGCATGAAGAGCTGGTTCACCGTGGCCTTCCCAGAGTTCTGGCTGTTCTTCCTCGGTGCGCTGTTCATCCTCGTCACCCTGTACCTGCCCAAGGGCGTGGTCGGCCTGTTGAAGAAAAGGAGCCAGCCATGAGAGGCGTGCCCCCGGTACATCCCGAATTCATGCTTGAACCGGTATTCGACAACCTCGGCAACGGCCGCGAAGCGATCGGCCTGGGCCAAACCCGCAAGGCCGGCCTCGACACCCGCCACGGCACGGTGCTGAGCCTTGAGGACATCAGCGTCAGCTTCGACGGCTTCAAGGCCCTCAACGCGCTGAACCTGTACATCGGCGTTGGCGAACTGCGCTGCATCATCGGCCCCAACGGCGCCGGCAAGACCACGATGATGGACGTGATTACCGGCAAGACCCGCCCCGACACCGGCAGCGCCTTCTTCGGCGACACCCTCGACCTGACCCGCATGAGCGAATACCAGATCGCCCAGGCGGGTATCGGCCGCAAGTTCCAGAAGCCCACGGTATTCGAGGCATTGTCCGTGTTCGAGAACCTGGAGCTGGCACTGAAGACCGACAAGTCGGTGTGGGCCAGCCTGGCCGCGCGCCTTGGCGGCGAACAGCGCCAGCGCATCGAAGAAGTGCTGACCACCTTGCGCCTGCTGCCCCTGGCCCAACGCCAGGCGGGCCTGCTGTCGCACGGGCAGAAGCAGTTCCTCGAGATCGGCATGCTGCTGGTGCAGGAGCCACAACTGCTGTTGCTCGACGAACCGGTGGCGGGCATGACCGATGCCGAGACCGAATTCACCGCCGAGCTGTTCAAGGGCCTGGCCGGCACGCATTCGCTGATGGTGGTGGAGCATGACATGGGTTTCGTCGGCAGCATCGCCGACCACGTGACCGTGCTGCACCAGGGCAGTGTGCTGGCGGAAGGCTCGCTGGAACAGGTGCAGGCAGATGAGCGGGTGGTCGAGGTGTATCTGGGCCGCTAGACATGGATACCTGCGCCGGCCTCTTCGCGGGCAAGCCCGCTCCCACAGGTTCGGCGCTGGTCTCGAGAACTGCGCGGTCCCTGTGGGAGCGGGTTCACCCGCGAAAGGGCCGGCACAGGCAACGAAGAATTCCCAGGAACCCAACATGCTAAAGATCGACACCCTGCACCAGTACTACGGCGGCAGCCACATCCTGCGCGGCCTGTCCTTCGAAGCCAAGGTCGGCGAAGTCACCTGCCTGCTCGGCCGCAACGGTGTGGGCAAGACCACCCTGCTACGCTGCCTGATGGGCCTGGTGCCAGCCCGCGACGGCAGCGTCGAGTGGGAAGGCAAGCCGATCACCACGCTCAAGCCCCAGCAGCGGGTCCACGCCGGGATCGCCTACGTGCCCCAGGGCCGCGAGATCTTCCCGCGCCTGACCGTCGAAGAAAACCTGCTGATGGGCCTGTCGCGTTTCCCGGCCCGCGAAGCGCGGGAAGTGCCTGCATTCATCTACGAGCTGTTCCCGGTGCTGGAGCAGATGAAGCAACGCCGTGGCGGCGACCTGTCCGGCGGCCAGCAGCAACAGCTGGCCATCGGCCGCGCCCTGGCCAGCCGCCCTCGGTTGCTGATTCTCGACGAGCCGACCGAAGGCATCCAGCCCTCGGTGATCAAGGAAATCGGCGCGGTGATCCGGCGCCTGGCCGAACGTGGTGACATGGCGATCCTGCTGGTCGAGCAGTTCTACGACTTTGCCGAAGAACTGGCCGACCAGTACCTGGTCATGGCCCGTGGCGAGATCATCCAGCGCGGCCGCGGTGAAAACATGCAAGCCGAAGGTGTGCGCGGGCTGGTAACCATTTAATCTGCCACCAACGACCCTGCGAGACGCTGTCATGAGTTACCTAATCCGCGACGCCCTGCCCGCCGACGTGCCGGGCATCCTCGACATCTACAACGACGCCGTGCGCAACACCACGGCAATCTGGAACGAAACCCCGGTGGACCTGGGCAACCGCCAGGCCTGGTTCGAAGCACGGGCGCAACAGGGCTATCCGATCCTGGTGGCGGTGGATGAGAGCGGTGTGCTGGGTTATGCATCGTTTGGCGACTGGCGGCCGTTCGAAGGTTTTCGCCTGACCGTGGAACACTCGGTGTATGTCCGCGGTGACCAGCGCGGCAAGGGCCTGGGGCCGGTGCTGATGGAGGCGCTGATCGAGCGTGCGCGTGGGTGCGGCAAGCACGTGATGGTCGCGGCCATCGAAAGCGGCAATGCCGCTTCGGTGCGCATTCATGAGCGGATGGGCTTCGTGGTGACCGGGCAGATGCCGCAGGTGGGGGTGAAGTTTGGCCGCTGGCTGGACCTGACCTTCATGCAACTGGTGCTGAACCCAGGTGCTGATCCAACCTGAAATGCGGTCCTTTGTAGGAGCGGCCTTGTGTCGCGAAAGGGCTGCGTAGCAGCCCCAGCAATCTTGCAGAGGGGCAAAAATCTGGGGCTGCTACGCAGCCCTTTCGCGACACAAGGCCGCTCCCACAAGAGGACCTGTGAGGTGCCTTACATCTGGGTAAACCTGCCCAGCCGCTGCCTCAACATGCTGTTCTCACTGCGCAGCTGCTGCACTTCCTGCAGCAGTTCCAGCGCCAGCGCCACCCCTTCCCACTCCAGTTCCAGCTCCTGATGCAGCTTCGCCGCGCGCTTGGCCAAGAGCGGCGCCTGATCGTCGAACAGCCAGTCCTCCGGCGTTCGCCCCGAAGGTTCGACAATGCCGTGTTCGACAATCTCGATCACGTAGTCAGCCGTGATGTCGGCTTCCTGACACAGGGTACGCATGTCCAGTTGAACGATCAGGGTGCTGCTCATGATCACTTACTCCATTGTGTCCTCGGGTCGAACGCCGCTTTCTCGGAAAGCTGGGTCCATAGTTCACGGGTAGCAGCGTCGGACGCTGGCGGCATGACCACTTTCAGCTGCGCGTAAAGGTTGCCGCGCTCGCCGTTCTTGTTGGCCAGGCCCATACCCGGTACGCGCAGGCGCTGGCCGCTCTGGCTGTCGGGGCGGATGGTCAGGTTGATCTTGCCGGTCAGGGTCGGTACCGCCACCTTGGTGCCCAGGGCAGCCTCCCACGGTGCCAGCGGCACGGTGATGATCAGGTCATGGCCTTCGACATCGAACAGCGGATGCGGTGCCATGCGCACGGTCAGGAACAGGTCGCCGTTGGCGCCGCCACCAACACCGGGCGCGCCCTGGCCCTTGAGGCGGATGCGCTCGCCGTCGGTGACCCCGGCCGGGATCTTCACGTTCAGGGTCTTGGTGGTGAACCCGGTGCGCTGGCCGGCCGCATTGGTTTGCGGCACCTGGAAGCTGATCTGCTTGGATTCCTTGCTCAGGGTTTCTTCCAGGAAGATCGCCAGTTCCAGTTCCACGTCCTGCCCTCGCCTGCCGGCGCTGCGTTGTTGTTGCCGGGCACCGCCACCGAACGGGTTACCGCCGCGGGCACCGAAGATCGAGCTGAAGAAGTCAGAGAAGTCGCCGCCCTCGAAGCCACCGCCAGCTGCACCTGCGCCGCCACGGCTCTGCCAGCCTGGCGGGGCCTGGAACGGCCGGCCATGCTGGCCGCCGTACTTGCGGATCTCGTCGAATTCGGCGCGTTTCTGCGCGTCACCCAGCACCTCGTAGGCCTCGTTGGCCTCCTTGAACTTGTCCTCAGCGTCGCGCTCCTTGCTGACGTCAGGGTGATACTTGCGCGCCAGCTTGCGGTACGCGGCCTTGATCGCCTTTTCGTCCGCCGTGGGCTCTACGCCGAGTATCTTGTAATAGTCTTTGAAGTCCATCGTTGGATCACCAATGTGAATTTGCGTGTTGCATCTGAAGATAGGGGTCAAGCATAGCCTTTCAAGGTTCGCTTGGGGTTGCCTCGAGGCAGACGATCGGTCTTGATTCTGTAGCCAACTGGCATAAACTGCGCGGCCGTTTTGCCTCCGGAAGCTTTTTCCCATGTCTGACGTATCGCCGGCCCGCGCTCTGGGTATCGACTTCGGCACCTCCAACTCCACGGTCGGCTGGCACCGCCCGGGCGTCGAGTCGCTGATTGCCCTGGAAGACGGAAAGATCACCCTGCCGTCGGTGGTGTTCTTCAATATCGAGGAGCGCCGCCCGGTGTATGGCCGCCTGGCGCTGCACGAGTACCTGGAAGGCTACGAAGGCCGGCTGATGCGCTCGCTGAAGAGCCTGCTGGGCTCCAAGCTGATCAAGCATGACACCAGCGTGCTGGGCAGTGCCCTGCCGTTCAAGGACTTGCTTGGCATGTTCATCGGCGAGCTGAAAAAACGCGGCGAAGCGGCCGCCGGTCGTGAATTCGACCAGGTGGTGCTGGGCCGCCCGGTGTTTTTCGTCGACGAAGACCCGGCCGCCGACCAGGAAGCCGAGGACACCCTGGCCGAGGTAGCGCGCAAGATCGGCTTCAAGGACGTGTCATTCCAGTACGAGCCGATTGCCGCGGCGTTCGACTACGAGTCGGGCATCAGCCGTGAAGAGCTGGTGCTCATCGTCGATATCGGCGGTGGTACTTCGGACTTTACCCTGATCCGCCTGTCGCCCGAACGCCACCTGGTGGCCGAGCGCCAGAGCGACATCCTCGCCACCGGCGGCGTGCACATCGGCGGTACCGACTTCGACAAGCAGCTGAGCCTGCAGGGCGTGATGCCCCTGTTCGGCTATGGCAGCCGAATGAAGAGCGGCGCGCTGATGCCCACCAGCTACCACCTGAACCTGGCTACCTGGCACACCATCAACGCCCTGTACTCGCAGAAGTCGCAGCTGGCGCTGGGCAGCATGCGCTACGACATCGAGGACACGCTGGGCATCGATCGCCTGTTCAAACTGATCGAAGAGCGCGCCGGGCACTGGCTGGCGATGGAAGTGGAAGCCAGCAAGATCGAGCTGACCGAGCAAGTCAGCCGTCGCGTCGACCTCAGCCGCGTGGAACGTGAACTGGGTGTGGACCTGACCCGGGAGCTGTTCGAGCAAGCCATCGAAGGCCTGCTGGAGCGGGTGCGCGGCAGTGTGACCGAGTTGCTGGGCAAGGCCGGCGTGAGTGCAGGCCAGGTCGATACGGTGTTCTTCACCGGCGGTTCGAGCGGGATTCCGGCGTTGCGCAACAGCGTGGCGGCAATGCTGCCGAATGCGCGGCATGTGGAAGGCAACATCTTCGGCAGCATTGGTAGCGGGTTGGCTATCGAGGCGCGCAAACGCTACGGCGCGGCCTGAGCCATTTTTGGGGCTGCTGCGCAGCCCTTTCGCGACACAAGGCCGCTCCCACAGGATTACCTACAGCCCAGCAGCCATGGTGATCCTGTGGGAGCGGCCTTGTGTCGCGAAAGGGCCGCAAAGCGGCCCCGGCGATCTGTCAGACCAGCTCAGCCCGTCGCAGCTCACTCTTCAGATAGGCGTAATACACCGGCCCCGCCACCACTCCGGGCAGCCCGAACGCCGCCTCAAACACCAGCATCGCCAGCAACAGCTCCCAGGCCTTGGCGCTGATCTGCCCACCGACGATCTTCGCGTTGAGGAAATACTCGACCTTGTGGATCACGATCAGGTAACCCAGCGCCGCCGCCGCCACCCAGATCGACAATGACAGGCCGACGATGGTGATCAAGGTGTTGGACATCAGGTTACCGATCACCGGCAGCAGCCCAAGCAGGAACGTCAGCACGATCAGCGTCTTGGTCAGCGGCAGGTGCACGCCGAACAACGGCATCACCACCACGAGGAAAATGCCGGTGAACGTCGTGTTCAGCAGTGAAATCTTGATCTGCGCGAAGACGATATTGCGAAACGCCTGCACCAGTAGGTTCAGCCGCTCGAACAGGGCTGCAGCCAGCGGCTTGCGCCGGGAAAGGTCGGGGATGCGCTGCAAGGCGATGATCGCGCCGAGGATCATGCCGATCAGCAGCGTCACGAACATGTGCGCCATGCCCTTGCCTACCAGTTGCAGGTCGCTCAGGTGGCTCTTGATCCAGTCGCCGATGGCTACCTTGAACTCCGCCGCGCTGGCCGGCAGGTAAGCCTCGATGAAGGGTGGCAGCTGGCTGCGAGCGCGCTCGACCAAGCCCATGAACTTGTCCAGCGACGCGCCTGGGTTTTCGGCTTCGTGCAGCAGGAAGCTGAAGGCACCGGCAATCAACAGGGTCAGGACACTGACCACCAGCGTGCCGAGCAGCGCCACCGCCAGCCAGCGCGCACGCTGCCCGGCGATCAGCGGCTGCAGGCGTGGGGTGAGCATGTTGACCAGCTCGAACACCAGCAGGCCGGCGAGCAGGCTGGGCAGCAACTTCAGGGGCAAGGCCAGCAGCAGCCCGGCCATGACGATGATCAAGCTGGCCAGGGTGACCTGACGGGGGGTGAAAGTCATACAGCCTCGACGGCAGACGGCGGGAATGCCCGCAGTCTGCCAGCCTTCAGGGCACAGGCATAGGCGCAGGTCACTTCTTCTTCAGGCAGTCGCTCATGAACGCCTTGCGCTCGTCGCCCTTCAAGGCTTTGGTGCTGGCGTCGGCGTTGCAGGTCTTCATCTTGTCCTGCTGCGACTGCGGCACGTCCTTCTTCAGGCAGGTGCTCATGAACGCCTTGCGCTCATCACCCTTGAGGGCCTTGGTAGTGGCGTCGGCGTTGCAGGTTTTCATCTTTTCCTGTTGCGCCGTGTTGGCGGCAAATCCTTGTGCGCTGAACAATACAGCTAACACCAGCAGTGGCATTTGCAGCATTTTCATGGAGTAGTCTCCTTTCTCCGCGCCCTGTGCACGGGGTCAGGCTGAGTGTAGACAAGAATTCTTACATCCCCTGCCGGGCCTGCCGCCGGTATTGCTCCGGGGTACAGCGGGCCTGGCGCTGGAACATGGCGATGAACGCCGAGGCGCTGCTGTAGCCGAGGTCGAAGGCTATCGCCTGGATCGGCAGGCCGGCTTCCAGAGCCTCGATGGCGCGCAAGAAGCGCAGGCGCAGGCGCCATTCACCAAAGCTGATACCCAGCTCGCGCAGGAACTGACGGGCCAGGGTACGCTCGCTGACATGCACCCGCGCGGCCCAGTCGGCCAGCGGGCGATTGTCGCCAGGGTCGGCCGCCAGGGCATCAAGCACTTGGCGCAGTCCGTCGCTGCGGGCGAAGGGCAGGTAGCAGGTCTGGGTCGGCGCCAGCAGCAACTGGTCGAGCAGCACCTGTACCAGGCGCTGGTCACGTTCGTCCTGGGCCACCCGCAGGTTGCGGCGGGCAAAGTCGCCGAGGATGGCCTTGAGGATGTCGCTGATCACCAGGCTGCACGGTTGCGCCGGCAGCGCCGCGCACAGGCTGCTTTGCAGGTAGACCGAGCGGTAGACGATGGCCTGGGGGTTGTAGCACCCGTGCTCGGTGCCCGGCGGTACCCACACGGCGTAGTGCGGGGGCGACAGGAAGCGCTGGCCGGCTACGTCCAGATGCATCACCCCGTGGGCGGTGTAGTTGAGCTGGCCCCAGGCGTGACGATGGGGCGCACTGTGGGTGTCGGCGCCGAACTCGTCGTGGCGGAAGTACACCGGGGCCGGTAGTTGGGCGAACTGGGGGATGTCGAGGTATTTGCGTTGCATGCTGTCTGCTTCACGGGGCAGGTTGTCTGGATGCAAGTATAGGCTTGCGAACAGACAACCGATAATAGCCCTCCATCGGGGCCTGCTGCGCAGGCCTTTCGCGACGCAAGGCCGCTCCCACATCTGCAATCGATCATCACCTGTGGGAGCGGCCTTGTGTCGCGAAAGGGGCGCACAGCGCCCTCAGTACACTCCGCGGCACTTCAGAGAATCACAGCAACATGAATTACCTGTTCCCCCTCACCGCCATCCTCATCTGGGCCGGCAACACCGTGGTCACCAAGCTGTCCGCCGGTGCCATCCACCCCGCCGAAATCGGCTTCTACCGCTGGCTTCTGGCTGGCGCGCTGTTCACCCCGTTCCTGCTGCCCGCCGTGTGGCGCAACCGTGCGGCCATCCGCCCGCACCTGGGCAAGGTGGCCATCCTCGGCGTGCTGGGCATGGCCGTGTACCAAAGCCTGGCGTACTTTGCCGCCGGCATCACCAGCGCCACCAACATGGGCATCATCCTTTCGCTGATGCCGCTGATGTCGCTGGCCCTGTCCATCGCCTGGCTGGGCCAGCGCTTGAGCTATGGCGCCCTGGCAGGTGCGGTGGTGTCGTTCGTCGGTGTGCTCGAAGTGGTGTCTGCCGGCCAGCCCGGCATCCTGCTGGAACAAGGCCTGAACAGCGGCGACCTGCTGATGCTGGTGGCGACCCTGGCCTACGCGCTGTATAGCTTCCTGTTGAAGAAATGGCAGTTGCGCCTGCCACCGTTGCAGCTGCTGTACCTGCAAGTGCTGGTGGCCATCCTGGTGCTGCTGCCGTTGTTCCTGCTCTCGGAAAAAACCGGCCTGAACGGCCACAACATCGGCCTGGTGCTGTACGCCTGCGTGCTCGCCTCGATGATCGCCCCGTTGGTGTGGATGCAGGCCGTGCATCGCCTGGGGCCAAGCCGTACCACGCTGTTTTTCAACCTGCTACCGGTGGTGACCGCGGTGATCGCCGCCGTGGTGCTCGGCGAGCAGCTGGCCAGCTATCACCTGATCGGTGGTCTGCTGACCTTGGTCGGGGTCATTCTGGCCGAGCGCTGGACCACGCCGGTACGCCGCTAGAGCCCGGCTGCCTTGAGCCGCGCCGCATGTTCGGTGAACAGCCGCAGCGGCTCGGCGCCCTTGCCCACGGCGCCCAGCGACTGGTTGACGATGTCCAAGTGATCAAGCGGGAAGTCATCACCGATCACCTGACCCAGGTGCGAACTGAAACGCCCGACCATGCCATCGCAATGGCCCCTTTCCTTGACGAAACTGCGCGCGAACAGCCGGCAGAAGCGGCTGCTGCCGTCGAACCGATTGCGCCCCTGGTCGGTCAGCCCGGGCTGCAAGGTGCCGGACCAGGAGTAGTAGCGCACGCCGTTCACCTCATACGCCCCCTCCCCGCCCCAGGTCTGCGGTAGCCCCTGTGGATAAGTCTGGTTGAACAAGGCCACGCCGGCGCTGGTCAGGGACTGGTGCGAAGCATGCACATCGACCGGCAGCGGGTCGCGGCGCCAGCCGGTTTCCAGCCATACCAGCAACACCGCCAGGCCATGCAGGATGGCCTTGAGGATGCGCCCCTGGGGTGAATCACCAGGCGCCGTACGCTCAAGGTGATCGGCCAGCTCCGAGCCATGGTTGGGCCCCGCCACCGAAGTCACCGATGCCACCCTGTCGGGCCGCTTGGCCGCCGCATATCGGGCGCTCAGCGCCCCCTGGCTGTGGCCGATGAGGTTGACCTTTGCCGCACCGGTGCGCTGGCAGATGTCTTCGATGATCGCCAGCAACTGTTCACCCCGCACTTCGCTGGAATGCAGCGGCGAGACCTGCACCGGGAACACTTGCGCGCCGCCCTTGCGCAGGGCCCGGACAATGCCGAACCAGTATGGATAGAGCAGCACCCGGACGAACCCAAGCATGCCCGGCACCAGCACCAATGGGTATCGCGTGGCCAACTCCTGCTGCATGGCTTGAGCCCCTTTGCGTGGACGATCGGCCAACACTAGCGCCGCTTCGATGACGATCGCAATCGAACTCCTGACGCGCCGCGCGGTTCCAAACCAGAACAGACCCTTTGCAAGGAGCGGGACCATGTACAAGCAGACCCTGGCAGTCCTTCTGGCGAGCGCGGCCCTGGCCGCCTGCAGCAGCCACCCGGAAAACCCGGTGGACCATGTCACCTACCGCGACGAGCCGCTGGTCAAGCAAGTGGAAAACGGCATGACCATGCAGAAGGTCATCGCCATCGGCGGAAGCCCGTCGAACGTGATCGACTTGCCGCACGGGGGTACCTGCAACGACTACATCCTCAACCGCGACGGCCACCAGCAGCCGTATTACGTGCGTTTCGACGCCACCGGCCATGTCGATGCCAAGGGTTTCAAAACCTGCAAGCAACGAGAAGAGGACAGCAAAGCCGCCCACGGCGCCTGAACCTCCCGCCTACCTTGACCCACCGTCCTGATCTGTTTGGAGACAATCATGAGCAACGTTGAACTGACCGATGTGCAAACCCTGCGCAAGCGTGCCCGCCAGCATGTCGAGCAAGGTGCGGTGACCGAGGGTTACCATGCCGACCGCAAGGAAATCCTGCGGCTGCTCAATGAGTCGCTGGCCACCGAGCTGGTCTGTGTGCTGCGCTACAAGCGCCATTACTTCATGGCCAGCGGGATCAAGGCCAGTGTGGCGGCCAGCGAGTTCCTGGAGCATGCCAACCAGGAAGCCGAGCACGCCGACAAGCTGGCCGAACGCATCGTGCAGTTGGGCGGCGAGCCGGACTTCAACCCGGACAACCTGACCAAGAATTCCCATGCGCAGTATGTAGCCGGCAGCTCGCTGAAGGAGATGGTGCTGGAGGACCTGGTGGCGGAGCGGATTGCCATCGACAGCTATCGCGAGATCATTCAGTACATTGGTGATAAAGACCCGACTACCCGCCGCATCTTTGAAGACATCCTGGCCCAGGAAGAAGAGCACGCGGACGACATGTCCGATCTGCTTCAAGGGTTGTAATTGTTGGGGGCGCTTTGCGCCCCCTGCTATTTCTGCTTTTTCACCGCAGCCGGCGCCTTGCCGGCTTTCATCTGCTCCAGCAGCGGCGTGCACTGATTAGGCTGATCGCCACTGCTTGGCGCCACTAGCGCCAGCAACCCTGCAGCCGGCCCGGCAATCACGCCCAGCGCAACCATCCCCGCGCCGCGCAGCGCCAACGGCACCGCCTGCACCCCGGCACTTGGCTTGGCGAATGGACCACGCACATACAAGGGCGAACGCAGCGAGAACAACCGCAGCCCTTTGGATTCCGGGGTGATCTTCAAATCCAGCTGCTCGCTGGCAAAGTTGGCCGTACCGTTGATGTAGATGATCGCGTTCTCGGTATCGAAGATGAACAACCGTGTGGTCGCCAGGCCGTCCTTGATCCCCACGTCCGCCGCCGCGCAGTTGATCTTCACGTCTTCATCGCCGAACAGCTTGCCAACCACGTAGTTGCCGACGTTGAGCCCGGCAATCTCCATCAGGCTGCGGCTGATGGCGCCGTCATTGATCAGCATGCGCAAATTGCCGTTGGCCGTGCCCAGCAACGCCGCCACCGAGTTGCCACGGCCACTGATGTCGGCATCGCCGTTAAGCTCGCCGAAACTGGTCTGCATCGGCGCAAACCCCGGGAACAGCTGCTTGAGCTTGAAGCCACGCGCAGTCAGCTGGGCGCGACCCTGCAGCGGCACGTTGCGGCCGTCCAGGCGGATGTTGGATGCCAGGCTGCCGCCAGCCACACCAAAGCGCAGCGGCTCCAGGCGCAGCAGGCCGTCTTCGAGGATCACGTGGGCAGACAGGTCGTTGAATGGCAGCTTTTCACTGTGCACGATGCGCTTGCCGGCAAAGCTGACGTCGGCGTCCATGGCGCGCCAGCGTTCGGTGCGGAACTCCTCCACCGGCAGCACTTTGTCGGCCGGCTGCTTGCTGGCACCGCCGCGGGCCTTCTGTTCGGCATTGGAGTCGGCACCGATCAGCGGGGCCAGGTCCTTGAACAGCAGCTGGTTGGACACCAGATTGCCAGACAGCTTGGGCCGTGGCTGGCTGGCGACGAAGGCCAGGTCGCCATGGATGTCGCTGTCGCCGATCTTGCCGTTGAAACCCTGGTAATTGAAGGTCGCGCCTTCGGCTGCATGCAGGTTGGCGCTGAGCCGGCCATCTGTGGAATAGGCCGGGGTGTCGGGCAGCGTCACACCGGTCAGCGGGTAGAGGTTGCCCAGGCTGGCACCAGACAAGCGCAGGCGCAGGTCCAACGCGCCGAGGTTGCGTGGGTCGGTCAGGGTACCGGCGAGCACCACATGGGTATCGGCGATGCGCACATCAGCCTGCAACGGGAATGGCTGGCTGGCGTCCTGCAGCGCCAGCAGGCCGCCGATCTTGCCGGTGCCGGATACCGGCTGGCCTTTGTAGCGGCCTTCGGCCTTGAGCCCGAACGCGTAATCCTGGGCGCCTCCGGCCTTTTCGGCGCTGGCCTTGCCGACGATGTCACTGAAGGGGATCGGTTTTCCGAGCGGGTCGATCTGCACCTTCATGCTGGTTTTCAAGGTCTGGTCGTCGAAGCTGACATTGCCTTGGTCAAAGCCGATGGCACCGATGTCCAGCTGCCACTTGGATGGCTGCTCGTTGTCGTCCTTGGGCCCGAAGTCGAAGTTCCAGTTGGCGCGGCCATCGGCCTGGCGCACAAGGCTGGCAGTGGGCTTGGTCAGGTCGATGCGCGGGATGCTGATTTGCTGGAACAGCAGCGGCAGCGGCGCCAGGCGCAGTTCAACACGCTCCAGGCCAACCATCTGCGGCGTCTTGAGCCAGTCTGGGTTGCCCAGGGTCAGGTCTTCGGCAATCAGGTGCGGCCATGGCACCCAGGCGCGCCAGCCACCTTCCTCCGGCTCGGTACGCCAGTGCACGGCGAGGTTGCCGTTGATCGCGAATGGCCGGTGCAATGCCTCGGAAACTTTCTCGTTGAGCAGCGGCTTGACGCGGTTCCAGTCGAAGGTGGCGATGATCACCACCAGGATCGCCAGCAGGGTCAACAGGGTGGTTAAGGTCCAGATGAGGATTCTGGCGGGACGCGTCATTGCGTGATTCTCCTGACGGCATGGCACAAAGCAGGCGTAACGATGGCACTCAGTATCTCGGACTCATGAAAACCCGCTGGGTTTTATTGGAGACGGTCATGATAGCGAGTTTTTTCGGGTTTCTTGCTCGGCTTCTGCGCTTGGCCGGGGGCTTGCGCCACCTCGCGTCATTAATGGCAAATAGCCTTATCAGCCTCTGAAATAGCCGAGATAGAGCTACCGAGGAACGCTATCAATACTGTCGATTGTTACCATTACCCGTATGAACTTCTCTCTGGCGGCACCGGGCGTAGCATTGGCTTCGTACCCACTTTCCAGCCCCCGAGAGGAGCACCGAACCATGAAACGCACACTGCTGAGCCTGACCCTGTCCATCCTTGCTGCCAACGCCTTTGCCCTGCCAGCTGCCGATCAGCACCTGACCGCCGAATCGCGCTCCAGCGCCGCAGAAATCGCCCAACCGCTGAACACCGTTGCCGAAGGTGGTTCGGATCGTCTGATCGAACGCAGTGGCCGTGTTGCCGAAGGTGGCTCGGACCGCTTGATTGAACGCAGTGGCCGCGTCGCCGAAGGTGGCTCGGACCGTCTGATCGAACGCAGTGGCCGTGTTGCCGAAGGTGGCTCGGATCGTCTGATCGAACGCTCTGGCCGTGTTGCCGAAGGTGGCTCGGATCGTCTGATCGAACGCTCTGGCCGTGTTGCCGAAGGTGGCTCGGATCGTCTGATCGAACGCTCTGGCCGCGTCGCCGAAGGTGGCTCGGATCGCCTGATTGAACGCTCTGGCCGTGTTGCCGAAGGTGGCTCGGATCGCCTGATCGAACGCTCTGGCCGCGTGGCTGAAGGTGGCTCGGATCGTCTGGTTGAAATCAGCCATGTGAGCTGATCGCCATGACCGAAAAGAACAACCTCTGTCACACTGCTTGCTCCCCTCCCAGCCCGGTCCATTGACCGGGCTTTGTTTTTTTATCTAGAGTGCCCAGCCTCACCCTCACAGAAGCCCGCTCCATGCTGCCGCGCGCCGAACAGAAGCTACAGACCCGCCAGGCCCTGCTGGACGCCGCCTGCCAGCTCATGGAGAGCGGCCGTGGCTTTGGCAGCGTCAGCCTGCGCGAAGTGGCCAAGGCCGCAGGCATCGTGCCCACTGGCTTTTATCGGCACTTTTCAGACATGGACGCCCTGGGCCTGGCATTGGTGGCCGAAGTCGACGCCACATTCCGCCAGACCATCCGCCTGGTGCGGCAAAACGAATTCGAACTCGGTGGCATCACCGATGCTTCCGTGCGGATCTTCCTCGACGTGGTCGCCGCCCACCGCGCCCAGTTCCTGTTCCTCGCCCGTGAGCAGTACGGCGGTTCGCACGCCGTGCGCCAGGCCATCGCCCGCCTGCGCCAGGACATCAGCGACGACCTGGCCACGGACCTTGCGCGAATGAAGCGCTGGCAGCATCTGGACAACGCTGCGCTGGCGGTGATGGCCGACCTGGTGGTGAAGACCGTATTCGCCACCCTGCCGGAGCTGATCGACAGCCCCGAGCCGGGTTATCCACAGGTGCTGAGCGCTCGGGAAAAGATCACCCAGCAGTTGCGTTTCATCTTCGTCGGCGCGCGCCACTGGCAAGGGCTGGGCAACCCACAACCCTAGTTCTGCTACCATGGCGCCCTGCCCGAAAGCGACGAGCGCCAACATGCCCAACCCCCGCCCCACCCTGCCCGAACTGGCCCGCTTCAACCAGCACTTCGCCGAACGCATCGTGCCGCTGTGGCAAGGTCCGGGCTGGAACGCCGATATGGCCCTGCCCTACGAGGCGCTGGACGCCCAGCACCGTCCGTTGCCGGTGCAGCGCTACCGGGCCATGGCCTGTGCTCGTCAGCTTTACCTGTTCAGCTGCCGCATCGAACAACCGGGCGCGGCCGAGCGGGCGGCGGCGCTGTTCCGCTCGTTGCAGAAGCACTTCCACGATGCCGAGCATGGCGGCTGGTTCTACAGCATCGATGCCGAGGGCAAGCCGCTGGACCGGCGCAAGGACCTCTACACCCACGCCTTCATCGTCTTTGCCTGCGCGCACTACTGGGGCAAGGTCGGCGAAGGCTTGGTGGAGGCCACCCTCAATGCCGCACTGGAAGTGGTAGACGAACAGTTCGCCCGGGATGATGGCTTGTATGAAGCCAGCCTCGGCGAAGACTGGGCCGACCTCGGCAGTGGCCCGCTGCAGAACCCGCAAATGCACCTGGCCGAGGCCTTCCTGCAGGTGCTGGCAGTACGCGAGGACGAGCACGTGCAGCAATCGCTGCTCAAGCTTTGCGAATCGTTGCAGGCGCACTTCATCGAACCGCAGCATGGGCTGATGCTGGAAAAGCCACGGGGCGCTGTGGATAACTGGTTTGAACCAGGGCACCAGTTCGAATGGTTCTACCTGCTGGAGACCTCGCCGCTGCTGCGGGGGATACCGCTGCATGCATCCATTGACCAGGCCTTCGGCTATGCCGAGCTATGCGGGGTGAACAATGCGGCAGTGTTGGCCACGCTCGATGTGGAAGGCAACGTGCTCGATGCGACTCAGCGGATCTGGGCACAGGCAGAATATCTGCGTGCGCTGGCGCTGCGCCCTGGCAATGAGGCGAAGCTGCTGGTGCAGTTGAAGGCGATGGAACAGCAGTTCCTGCATGCAGGTGGCTGGTATGAGTGCCGGGATGGTGAAGGGGCGGTGAGCCGGCACGATATGCCTTCGACGACCCCCTATCACTTGGCAACCTGCCTGGAAGGCTTGCAGCGCCTGGCTTGAGGCATTCCCTGTAGGAGCGGCCTTGCCGGCGCCCCGGCAAGGCCGCCCCTACAATGCTCAGCCCTTGGCCGAACGGTCGATCGAGAACCCTGCCCAGTCCTGGCTCACTGGCATCAACTCAAGGCTGTTGATGTTGATGTGGGCCGGCTGATTGAGGATCCAGAAGATGGTCTCGGCGATGTCTTGCGGCTGGATCGGCTCGGCGCCAGCGTAGGTGGCATCGTACTTGGCCTGGTCACCGCCGAAGCGCACCAGCGAGAACTCGCTCTCGCACAGCCCCGGCTCGATGTTGCTCACCCGCACCCCGGTGCCGCGCAGGTCGCAGCGCAAGCTCAGCGAGAACTGGCCGACAAACGCCTTGGTCCCGCCATACACGTTGCTACCCGGGTACGGATAATTGCCCGCCACCGAACCAACGTTGAGGATCGAGGCGCCACGGCCGTGGGCGATCAGGCGCGGCAGCAGCAAGCGAGTGGTGTACATCAGCCCCTTGATGTTGGTGTCGACCATGGTTTCCCAGTCGTCCAGGCTGCAGTTCTGCGCCGCATCCACACCCAGCGCCAAGCCGGCATTGTTGACCAGGCCACGAATTTTTTCGAAGCCTGCCGGCAGGTTGGCGATGGCCTGCTCCATGGCCTTGCGGTCACGCACGTCGAGTACCAGGCCGTGTACTTCGGTCTTGGCCGACAGTTCGGCGCACAGGGCATCCAGGCGGTCCTTGCGACGACCGGTGAGCACCAGTTTCCAGCCAGCTTCGGCGAAGCGCCGGGCAGTGGCCTCGCCAAAACCGGAAGTCGCGCCAGTGATGAATACGGTGGACGTCATGCTCTGTTCCTCGCGGTAGGTTGTCATCGGCAGGTTTGCAGCATGCCCGCGCCGGGCGCCGGCAGCAAGCCGTTCAGGTCGCTGTTCATTTTTTGTTCATATGCGCCAAACCCTTGCGGCAGAGGGCTCGGCGCCATCTATGCGCATGTTATCCACAAGGCTTTCCCCACAGATTGGGGGCAACTTGTCCACTGCGCGGAACCCTTTCAGCGAGTTGCGGTCGGTGGATATCTTCGCGGTGATGGCGCAACGCTTTCAAGCATGCTGGCTACAGCGGTCTGTCCAAGGCTTTCCCACAGATTTATCCACAGGTATTGATGCACTTTCGGCGAGGCGTGGCCTGCGCAGAAAATGCCTGTGGAATCATCCACAAAGGGCAACTGATCAAATTATGACCAGACCCTTGCAGGCCTTGGAAATAAAGGGATGGAGCGAGGTGCCACCATGTTTTCCACAGGCGGTTCCACATTAATGGTGGAAAAGATTCAGCCTGTGGAAACAAGGGCTTGCGAGGGGATCGTAGAGTGGCTCGAGAAAGATACGCGACAAGTTGTCCACATCGTGAACGGGGTAGCTTTGCAGCCCTTTCCGACTGCTCCGGCGCCCCGGCAAGGCCGCCCCTACAGGGGATCGCGCAATTCTGTAGGAGCGGCCTTGTGCCGCGAGGCCGCAAAGCGGCCCCAGAATCGACTCAGTGCCCGCCCAAGTACGCGTTCCTCACCTCTTCGTTGACCAACAACTCCTGCCCCGTCCCGCTCATGCGGATCTGCCCGTTGACCATCACATACGCCCGGTCCGACAACTTCAGTGCATGGTTGGCATTTTGCTCCACCAGGAAGATGGTCATGCCGGTCTTGGCCAGTTCACGCAGGGTCGCAAAGATCTGCTTGACCACGATCGGCGCCAGCCCCAGCGATGGCTCGTCCAGCAGCAACAACTTCGGCCGGCTCATCAGCGCACGGGCAATGGCCAGCATCTGCTGCTCGCCACCGGACATGGTCATGGCCCGCTGGTTGCGGCGCTCCTTCAAACGCGGGAACAGTTCGAACATGCGCTGCATGTCTTCAGCGGCGTATTTGTCGCCGATGGGGATAGTCCCCATCATCAGGTTCTCCTCGACGGTCATGTCGGGGAACACCCGGCGCCCTTCCGGCGACTGGGCGATGCCGTTGGAGGCGATGTAGTGCGACGATTTGCGGGTGATGTCGGTGCCACGGTAGACGATATGCCCCGACGCCGCCCGCGGCTGGCCGAAGATCGACATCAGCAGGGTCGACTTGCCGGCGCCGTTGGCACCGATCAGGCTCACCGTCTCACCCTCGTTGATGTGCATCGAAACCTTTTTCAGCGCCTGGATCGGCCCGTAGAACACATCCAGGTCCTTCAGTTCGAGAATGGGTGCACTCATACCAGTTCCTCTTCGTCGGCACCCAGGTAGGCGGCGATCACCGTCGGGTTGTGGCGGATTTCCTGCGGCGCGCCTTCGGCGATCACGTTGCCGTGGTCAAGCACGACAATGTGGTCGGAAATGCTCATGACCATGCCCATGTCGTGTTCGATCAGCACCACGGTGATGTCGTGCTCGTCGCGCAGCACGCGGATCATGCCGCTCAGGGCTTCGGTTTCCTGCGGGTTGAGGCCGGCAGCCGGTTCGTCCAGGCAGATGATCTTCGGCCGGGTGCACATGGCCCGGGCGATTTCCAGGCGGCGCTGCTGGCCATACGACAGCTCACCGGCCAGGCGGTTGGCGCAGTCGACCAGGTCGACCACCTCCAGCCAGTAGAACGCGTGGTCCAGGGCATCGCTCTCGGCCTTGCGGTAGGCCTTGGTGTTGAGCACCCCGGCCAGCAGGTTGCGGTTGACCCACATGTGCTGAGCCACCAGCAGGTTTTCCACCACCGACATTTCCTTGAACAGGCGAATGTTCTGGAAGGTTCGCGCCAGGCCTGCGCGGTTGACCAGGTGGGTGCCGCCGAACATCTTGTAGTACAGGCGGTTGGCAAAGCGCGCCGGGGACACGAAATCCGTCGCCTGGAAGCGCTCGCCGAGCAGCTGGATGACATTGGTGTGGCTGCCGCGCACGTTCAGCTCGATGCGCCCGCCGCTGGCCTTGTAGAAGCCGGTCAGGCAGTTGAACACGGTGGTCTTGCCGGCACCGTTGGGACCGATCAGGGCGAAGATCTGGTTGCGTTTGACCTTCAGGCTGACGTCGCTGAGCGCCTTGATGCCGCCGAACTGCATCATCAGGTTGTCGACCGAGAGAATGATTTCGTCGCTCATGGCGCCACTCCTTTACGCGGGGTCACACCGGTACGGCTGATGCGGATCAGCCCACGCGGTCGCCAGATCATCATCAGCACCATCAGCACGCCGAACAGCAGCACGCGGTACTCCGAGAAGCTGCGCAGCAGCTCCGGCGCCACGGTCAGCACGAACGCCGCGATCACCACGCCGACGGTCGAGCCCATGCCGCCGAGCACGACGATGGCGAGGATCAGCGCAGACTCGAAGAAGGTGAACGACGACGGGTTGACGAAGCCCTGGTAGGTGGCGAAGAACACCCCTGCCAGGCCCGCGGTGGAAGCACCCAGGGTGAAGGCCGAGAGTTTGACCAGCACGTGGTTCAGGCCCATCGAGCGGCAGGCGATCTCGTCTTCGCGCAGTGCTTCCCAGGCCCGGCCTACAGGCATGCGGGTGAGCCGGTGCTTGATGTACAGCACCGCCAGCACGACCATGAACAGCACGGCGTAGATGAACACGAACTTGAGGTTGGCGTTGTAGTCGATGCCGAGGAACTCGTGGATCGGCACCCCGCCGTCCTTGGCCCTGCGGCCGAACTCCAGGCCAAAGAAGGTCGGCGACGGCGCCGGCATGCCGTTCGGGCCGCCGGTGAAGGACAGCCAGTTGTTCAGCACCAGGCGGATGATTTCGCCGAAGCCCAGGGTCACGATCGCCAGGTAGTCACCGTGCATCCGCAACACCGGGAAGCCGAGTATGCACCCCGCCAGCGCGGCGGCAATGGCCGCCAGCGGCAGCACGCTCCAGAAGCCCAGGCCGAGGTACTGGTAACCCAGTGCCAGGCCGTAGGCACCGATGGCGTAGAACGCCACGTAACCCAGGTCGAGCAGCCCGGCCAGGCCGACCACGATGTTCAGGCCCAGGCCCAGCAGCACGTAAATCAAGCCGAGGATGACCACGGTCAGCAGGTACTTGTTGGCGAACACCGGGAACACGATGGCGATCACGATCAGCGCCGGAATGATGTAGCGCAGCCGCGACTTGTAGTTCGGGGCATTGACGTGCACCCCCGAACCGCCGCTGTCGAAGCCTTCGAGCATGCGCCGCCCGGGGCCGGTCTGCACGTACAGGCTGAGCAGGAAGCGCCCGAGCATCACCCCGCCGACCAGCCACGCCACCCGGCGCGGTTCGGCGTTGAAGGTGTAGCCGTCGAGCACCACGCCGACGATCGGGCCAAAGACGATGAGCGCCAGCAGGCCGGCGACGATGGTCTCGAGCAGGCTGCGTTTGATATCGAAACCTTTGGTTTCAGAGGCAGAGGCAATTTTGGCAATCGACATGTTCACACCTTAGCCACGAGCGGGCGACCCAGCAGGCCTTGTGGGCGGAAGATAAGGATCATCACCAGCAGCGAGAAGCTGAACACGTCCTTGTAGTCGGAGTTGATCAGGCCAGAGAACAGCGACTCGGAAATACCCAGGATGATCCCGCCGAGCATGGCCCCGGGCAGCGAGCCGATGCCGCCCAGTACCGCGGCAGTGAACGCCTTGATACCGATGATGAAGCCGGCGTAGAAGTCGAAAGTGCCGTAGTTCAGGGTGATCAGCACGCCGGCCAGGGCGGCCATCACCGCACCGATGACGAACACGTAGGAAATCACCCGGTCGGTGTTGATCCCGAGGATCGAGGCCATCTTGCGGTCTTGCTGAGTGGCGCGGCACATGCGGCCGAGCTTGGTGTACTTGATCACGTAGGTGAGCAGGCCCATGCCGACGAACGCCGCCACCAGGATGAAGATCTTGGTGTAGGTCAGTTGCACGAAGCCGGTGCCGACTTCGATGCGCATGGCGCCTTCGAGCAGGGTTGGCACGCCTTGCTGGCGGGCGCCCTGGCTGATCTGTGCGTAGTTCTGCAAGATCAGCGAAATGCCGATGGCACTGATCAGCGGTGCCAGGCGGGTGGAGTTACGCAGGGGTTTGTAGGCGATGCGCTCGATGGTGAAGCCATACACACCCGTGACGACGATGGTGAACAACAGCGTGCCCAGCATCAGCAGGGGGAACGACTCGATACCGAAGTAAGCCAGCAATGCCAGGCTGATCGCCGCGAGGTAAGCGGAGATCATGTACACCTCGCCGTGCGCGAAGTTGATCATGCCGATGATGCCATAGACCATTGTGTAGCCGATGGCGATCAGGCCATAGACCGACCCGAGGGTCAGGCCGTTGACCAGTTGCTGCAGGAAAATACCATCCATAACGCAATCTCACCTGAGCGAGACTGCACGAGCGCTGACTACGACAAGCCACGGATGAAGCGGCCCTAGCAATGCAGAACCGTGCACGTCTCCGAATAAGGACAGGTACCGCAGGGGCAATGGCCCGGACGGGCGTCCGGGCCAGGTGCCGTTATTATTTTTGTTTTTCCAGCTGGTGGTACTTGCCGTCCTTGTCCCACTGGTAGACCACGTAGTCGGAGACTTTCAGGTCGCCCTTGCTGTCCCACTCCTTCTTGCCCATGACGGTTTCGACCGGGTTGGCCTTGAGCCACTTGGCGGCGTCTTCGCCCTTGTTCGACTTGGCGCCGTTGAAGCCGGCGGCCAGGGCCTGAACCGAGGCGTAGGCATACAGGGTGTAGCCTTCCGGCTCGGTACCAGCCTTGCGGAACTCCTCGACCACTGCCTTGCTTTCCGGCAGCAGGCGCGGGTCGGCGCCGAAGGTCATGTACACGCCATCGACGTACTGCGCGCCGCCGGCGGTGGACACCAGTTCGTCGGTGACGATGCCGTCATCGGACATGAACTTGACGTCCTTCAGGCCCTGCTCGCGAAGCTGGCGCACCAGCGGGCCGGCTTCTGGGTGCAAGCCACCGAAGTAGACCACGTCAGCTCCAGCGGCACGGATCTTGGTAACCACGGCGCTGAAGTCCTTCTCGCCACGGGTCAGGCCTTCGTACAGCACCGGCTTGACGCCACGCTTCTCCAGCTGCGCCTTGGTGGCATCGGCCAGGCCTTGGCCGTAGGTGTCCTTGTCGTGCAGCACCGCGACCTTCTTGCCCTTGAGCACGTCGACGATGTAGTTGCCGGCAACGATGCCTTGCTGGTCGTCACGGCCGCACATGCGGAACATGGCGGAAAGGCCACGCTCGGTGACCTGCGGGTTGGTAGAGCCCGGGGTAATGGCGATCACACCGGCTTCGTCATAGACCTCGGAAGCGGGGATGGTGTTGGAGGAGCAGAAGTGACCGACCACGCCGATCACCTTGTCCTGGTCTACCAGGCGGTTGGCCACGGCCACGGCCTGTTTCGGCTCGCAGGCATCGTCGCCTTTCACCAGGACGATCTTCTCGCCATTCACGCCACCGGCGGCGTTGATCTTGTCGGCCGCTGCCTGCGCACCTTTCATGTACTGCTCGCCAAACGCTGCGTTAGCCCCGGTCATGGGGCCCGCGACGCCGATCTTGACGTCGGCCTGAACATACGAAGAAACACCCAGTGCCGTAGCTACGGCCAGAGCCAGGAAACCTTTCTTGTAAAACGTCTGCGACATGAGGTGGTGCTCCTAGAGTTTTTTTTGGTTGGCACTACAACTTCTCAGCCCTGTGCTCAGAGCAAGGGCCGTGCCATCGGTTTTGTCTTCCGGGAAAACACACTGTGAAGGTCGCCACCAGGCGACCGACGGCCTTTTCTTTATTGAGCGTGCAACCGTCTGCCACGCGGCAGGCGCCACCACACGTACAGACAAGGAGCAACCGTCGAGTGCCATCATTGCAACCCTGGCAAGTGTTTACGTGCAACCGCCCTGTAACAGTGGACGTCACCGAAGTGCACACCGCTGGTGCGCGACTGCTACAGGCGGCACTGTTTCAAGGCTAGCTGGTGCACGGAAAAACACCTGATTTGGCCATTACGCGGCCTCTGGGGCTGCAGGCTCGGCCGTGAAGAGGCCGGCCCAGACACAACAACGGCAAAAAGACTGGCACAATGTTCACCATTCGCCGTTTCCGGAGCCCCTTTGATGAGCGAGAGCGCATTCGCCGAGCGCATCGTGCACAACCTGCTCGACACCGACTTCTACAAGCTCACCATGATGCAGGGCGTGCTACACAACTACCCAGACGCCGACGTCGAGTGGGAATTCCGCTGCCGCAACGGCGAGGACCTGCGCCCCTTTCTTGGCGAGATCCGCCATCAGCTCGACCTGCTTGGCGACCTGACCCTGGATGATGGCCAACCGGCCTTCCTCGAACGCATCAGCTTCCTCAAGCCCGACTTCCTGCGCTTTCTGCGCCTGTTCCGCTTCAACCTGCGCTATGTGCGCATCGGCATCGAGAACGACCAGCTGTTCCTGCGCCTGAAAGGCCCATGGCTGCACGTGATCCTCTTCGAAGTGCCGCTACTGGCGATCATCAGCGAAGTGCGCAACCGCCACCTGCACCCACGCATGCGCCTGGCCGAGGCCCGCGATCAGCTGTATCGCAAGTTCGACTGGCTGCGCGCCCACGCCAGCGATGACGAACTGGCCGACCTGCAGGTGGCCGATTTCGGCACCCGCCGGCGCTTTTCCAGCCGCGTGCAGGAGGAAGTGGTGCGGGTGCTGCGCGACGACTTCCCAGGCCGCTTCGTCGGCACCAGCAACGTCGACCTGGCATGGAAACTGGATATCAAGCCGCTGGGTACCATGGCCCACGAGTGGATCATGGCCCATCAACAGCTCGGCCCGCGCCTGATCGACAGCCAGATCGCCGCACTGGACTGCTGGGTCCGCGAGTATCGCGGCCTGCTCGGCATCGCCCTGACTGACTGCATCACCATGGATGCCTTCCTCAACGATTTCGACTTGTACTTCGCCAAGCTGTTCGACGGCCTGCGCCATGACTCGGGTGAGCCGGTGGCCTGGGCGGAAAAGGCCATTGCCCATTACCAGAAGCTGGGTATCGACCCGATGACCAAGACCCTGGTGTTCTCAGATGGCCTGAACCTGACCCGCTCGCTGGAAATCTTCCGTGCCCTGCGCGGGCGCATCAACGTCAGTTTCGGCATCGGCACCAACCTCACCTGCGATATCCCGGGTGTGGCGCCGATGAACATCGTGCTTAAAATGACCGACTGCAACGGCTCGCCGGTGGCAAAGATCTCGGACGAAGCCGCCAAGACCCAGTGCCGCGACGAGAACTTCGTCGCCTACATGCGTCACGTATTCAAAGTCCCCAGCAAGGAGTAACCCATGCAAGCGGTTCAGCAAGAGATTGCCCAGGCGCTGAAGGTACAGCCGCCGTTCGCCGACGCCGCTGCGCTCCAGGCCGAAGTCGCCCGGCGCGTGGCGTTCATCAAGGACTGCCTGGCCAATGCCCGGCTCAAGACCCTGGTGCTGGGCATCAGCGGCGGCGTCGACTCGCTGACCGCCGCCCTGCTCGCCCAGCGCGCCGTCAGCGAGCTGCGCGCCGAAACTGGCGACAAGGCCTACACCTTCATCGCCGTACGCCTGCCGTATCAGGTGCAACATGACGAGCACGATGCCCAGGCCTGCCTGGAGGTGATCAAGGCCGATGAAGTGCACACGGTGGATATCGCCCCGGCAGTGCGGGCATTGGCGGCTGAAGTGGTGGAACTGAAGAATGGCTCGCCGACCCTGGTGGACTTCGTCGTCGGCAACGTCAAGGCGCGCACGCGCATGGTTGCCCAGTACACCATCGCCGGTGCCCGTGCGGGCCTGGTGATCGGGACCGACCACGCTGCCGAGGCGGTGATGGGCTTCTTTACCAAGTTTGGCGATGGTGCCTGCGACCTGGCGCCGCTAAGCGGGCTGGTGAAGAACCAGGTGCGGGCGATTGCGCGCAGCTTTGGTGCGCCGGAGTCGCTGGTGGAGAAGGTGCCGACTGCAGACCTTGAAGACCTGGAGCCGGGCAAGCCGGACGAGGCCTCCCATGGCGTGACCTACCAGCAGATCGATGCCTTCCTGCATGGGCTGCCGGTGGATCAGGAGGCGTTCGACATCATCGTCGCCACCTACCGCAAGACCCAGCACAAGCGCGAACTGCCGTTCGCTCCGTGAAAACAACCGGGGCCGCTATGCGGCCCCGGTCTTCACTGCATGCTTACTTGAGCGTGACAGTGCCTTTCATCATCGAGATGTGGCCAGGGAACGAGCAGAAGAAGCCGTACTTCTGATCAGCCGCCAGCTTGGACACATCGAAAGTCAGCTTGTCTGTCTCGCCAGCGCCAATGATCTTGGTATGAGCGATGATGCGCTCATCACCGTCCTTCAGGTAGTTCTTCTCAATCCCTGCGGCCAGACCGTCGGTAGCGATCGGCTGCATGTCAGCTTCCTTGCTGATGACCACGTTGTGCCCCATGACGTTCTTCGGCAGGTTGCCGGAGTGAGTCAGGTTGACGGTGAATTCCTTGCAGCTCTTGTCGACGACGATGTCCTTGGTGTTGAAGGACATCTGGTCGGTGGAGTCGACAGTCACCGAGCACTCGGCGGCGAAGACAGAGGCGCTGGCGAGGGTCAGCAGGGATACCGCTACAGCTTTCGCAAACATCATGAATCTCCTTGGCAGGGTTTTATCAATTGCGAGACTGCCTGAACCCGTTCAGCCCCCTGCTGATATGGGTCAAGGGGGTGTCAAGTGGCCAGCCAGTTGAATTGTTCAATGGATTGTATACAACCAATCTAAGGGCACATCATGCCCTTTTAATAGACGATGGGACAACCTCTCATTTAGGAGCAATCGCAATGTCCCTTTCAAGTTTCATGAACAGCCTGCTCGCCGCCTACGCCCAAGGGGCCACGGGCGCCAGCTGTGAATTCTCCCGCCCCGAGTGAAGCCGGCATTGGAGACGATAGACAATTCGCTTTACCCTGTCAGCGATATGACTGGAGAAGCACGATGTCTGTACGTTCCGTTTGTGTGTTCTGTGGTGCCAGCATCGGCGCCAACCCCGCCTACCGTGAAGCGGCCGTTGCGCTTGGCCAAGCCATTGCCCGCCGCGGCCTGACCCTGGTCTACGGCGGTGGCGCAGTCGGCCTGATGGGCACTGTCGCCGATGCGGCCATGGCTGCTGGCGGCGAAGTGATCGGGATCATTCCCGAGAGTCTGATGAATGCTGAAATCGGCCACAAAGGCCTGAGCCGACTGGAAGTGGTCGACGGCATGCATGCGCGCAAGGCGCGCATGGCCGAGCTGAGCGACGCGTTCATCGCCCTGCCGGGCGGCCTGGGTACGCTGGAAGAGTTGTTCGAGGTATGGACCTGGGGGCAACTGGGCTATCACGCCAAGCCGCTGGGGCTGCTCGATGTGAATGGCTTCTACGAGAAACTCGGCGGGTTCCTCGACCATATCGTCGAAGAAGGCTTCGTGCGGCCACAGCATCGGGCCATGTTGCTGCTGGCGCAGCAGGCGGATGAGTTGCTGGACGGAATGGAGCGCTTCGAGTCGCCGGTGCTGCCGAAGTGGGTCGACCAGAAGCCTGATTGACGGCTGAAATCCCGGGACCGCTTTGCGGTCCTTTCGCGACACAAGGCCGCTCCTACAAGGGATATGCATTTCGCTGTAGGAGCGGCCTTGTGTCGCGAAAGGGCTGCGCAGCAGCCCCAAAATGGATCAGTTAACGCGGGATGACCGGCTGACGCGGCTTCTTGCCCTTGCCGCCACCACCTTTGGCCGCTTCCTTGCGCTCCTTGGCCGCCTGCTGGTTGCGGGCAAACGCCTCGGCCTTGGCCTTCTCGCGCTTGTCCCACGGCTTGCTGCCATCGCTGCCACGTGGCGGCAGGCCGGTGTGCTGGGTCAGGATCTTCTGCTCCTTGCCCACTTTGTGGCTGCCAGCCGGGGTCGAGTTCTTGCGGCGCGCGCTCTGGTAGGTGTCGGTCTGCGGCTGGTGCAGCGGGATCAGCTGGTGCTTGCCCGGCCCGATCAGGTCGGCACGGCCCATGCGCTGCAGGGCTTCACGCAGCATCGGCCAGCCTTTCGGATCGTGATAGCGCAGGAACGCCTTGTGCAGCCGGCGCTGCTCGTCGCTCTTGACGATCTCCACCCCTTCGCTCTTGTACGTGACCTTGCGCAGCGGGTTCTTGCCCGAGTGGTACATGGCCGTGGCCGAGGCCATCGGCGACGGGTAGAACGCCTGCACCTGGTCAGCGCGGAAGCCGTTACCCTTGAGCCACAAGGCCAGGTTCATCATGTCTTCATCGGTGGTGCCCGGGTGCGCGGCGATGAAGTACGGGATCAGGTACTGCTCCTTGCCCGCCTCTTTCGAGAACTTCTCGAACATGCGCTTGAAGCGGTCGTAGGTGCCGATGCCCGGCTTCATCATCTTGTCCAGCGGGCCACGCTCGGTGTGCTCCGGGGCAATCTTCAGGTAGCCGCCAACGTGGTGGGTGACCAGCTCCTTGACGTACTCCGGCGATTCCACAGCCAGGTCGTAGCGCAGGCCCGAGGCGATCAGGATCTTCTTAACCCCCGGCAAGGCGCGGGCCTTGCGGTACAGCTCGATCAGCGAGCTGTGGTCGGTATTGAGGTTCTCGCAGATGCCCGGGAACACACACGACGGCTTGCGGCAGTGCTTCTCGATGTCGTGGCTCTTGCAGGCGATGCGGTACATGTTGGCGGTCGGGCCGCCAAGGTCGGAGACCACGCCGGTGAAGCCCGGCACCTTGTCACGCATCTCCTCGATCTCGTGCAGGATCGACTCGTGGGAGCGGTTCTGGATGATGCGGCCTTCGTGCTCGGTGATCGAGCAGAAGGTGCAGCCACCGAAGCAGCCACGCATGATGTTGACCGAGAAACGGATCATCTCGTAGGCCGGGATGCGTTCCTTGCCATAGGCCGGGTGCGGCACACGGGCGTAGGGCATGCCGAACACGTAGTCCATTTCCTCGGTGCTCATGGGAATGGGTGGCGGGTTGAACCACACATCCACTTCGCCATGCTTCTGCACCAGGGCGCGGGCGTTGCCGGGGTTGGTCTCCAGGTGCAGCACGCGGTTGGCGTGAGCGTAGAGCACCGGGTCGTTACGCACTTTCTCGAACGACGGCAGGCGGATCACCGACTTTTCCCGGGTCACGCTCGGGCTGTCGAGAATCTGCACCACCTTGGCTTCGTTCGGGTCTTCCTGGTCGCCCTTGGCCTGCTCGATGGCACAGGCCTGGGTGTCCTGGGTGTTCACGTACGGGTTGATGATCTTGTCGACGCGGCCCGGGCGGTCGATACGGGTAGAGTCGATCTCGTACCAGCCTTGCGGCGTGTCACGGCGCACGAATGCGGTGCCGCGCACGTCGGTGATGGTTTCGATCTTCTCGCCATTGGACAGGCGCTGGGCCACTTCGACCACCGCGCGCTCGGCGTTGCCGAACAGCAGGATGTCGGCGCTGGCGTCGATCAGGATCGAGTGGCGAACCTTGTCCTGCCAGTAGTCGTAGTGGGCAATGCGGCGCAGTGAAGCCTCGATGCCGCCGAGCACGATCGGCACATGTTTATAGGCTTCCTTGCAGCGCTGGCTGTAAACCAGGCTGGCGCGGTCCGGGCGGCTACCTGCCAGGCCACCAGGGGTGTAGGCGTCGTCGGAACGGATCTTCTTGTCCGCGGTGTAGCGGTTGATCATCGAGTCCATGTTGCCGGCGGCCACGCCGAAGAACAGGTTCGGCTCACCGAGCTTCATGAAGTCGTCTTTGGACTGCCAGTTCGGCTGGGCGATGATGCCCACGCGGAAACCCTGGGCTTCCAGCAGGCGGCCGATGATGGCCATGCCGAACGACGGGTGGTCGACGTAGGCATCACCGGTCACGATGATGATGTCGCAGGAATCCCAGCCGAGCAGATCCATCTCCTCCCTGCTCATTGGCAGGAAAGGTGCTGGCCCGAAGCATTCGGCCCAGTACTTGGGATAGTCGTAGAGTGGTTTGGCTGCTTGCATGTCAGTGACCGGTTCTGGTGTGCAGGGAAATCGCGGGCGCGGAATATAGCACAAATTTTGACCAAATCCGACGATAGCTGTCGGATTCTTTAGGATCGCAAGAGCACACGGCCCACCTGTGGGAGCAGGTTTACCCGCGAATGCGGCAGCGAGGCTGACATCGCATTCGCGGGTAAATCGCAGCGGCGAACCGCCGCTCCCACAGGGAACCCATTGCGGCTCAGGGCTTATTCGTCGTCGTCGAAGTTGTACATGCCCGGGGCGAGGTTCTCGAAGCGGGTGTACTTGCCGATGAACGCCAGGCGCACAAAGCCGATGGGGCCGTTACGCTGCTTGCCGATGATGATTTCCGCCACACCCTTGTGCTCGGTCTCGGGGTGGTACACCTCGTCGCGGTAAACGAACATGATGACGTCGGCGTCCTGCTCGATTGCACCGGATTCACGCAAGTCGGAGTTCACCGGGCGTTTGTTTGGCCGCTGCTCCAGGGAGCGGTTCAGCTGCGACAGCGCGATCACTGGGCAGTTGAATTCCTTGGCCAAGGCCTTGAGGGAACGGGAGATCTCGGAAATCTCGTTGGTCCGGTTGTCACCAGCCGAACCCGGGATCTGCATCAACTGCAGGTAGTCGACCATGATCATGCCGATTTCACCGTGCTCACGGGCCAGGCGGCGGGTGCGCGCACGCATTTCCGACGGGCTGATGCCGGCGGTATCGTCGATGAACAGCTTACGATCGTTGAGCAGGTTCACCGCCGAGGTCAGCCGCGGCCAGTCGTCGTCATCCAGCTGGCCAGAACGCACCTTGGTCTGGTCGATACGGCCCAGCGACGAAAGCATACGCATGATCAGCGATTCACCTGGCATCTCGAGGGAGAACACCAGCACGGCCTTTTCGCTGCGCAGTACGGCGTTTTCCACCAGGTTCATGGCGAAGGTGGTCTTACCCATCGACGGACGGCCGGCGACGATGATCAGGTCCGCAGCCTGCAGGCCGCTGGTCTTCTCGTCGAGGTCGGTATAACCGGTCGAGATACCCGTGATGTCGCTGTCGGAGTTGAACAGCGTGTCGATGCGGTCGATGGCCATGGTCAACAGCTCGTTGACACCCACCGGGCCGCCGGTTTTCGGCCGCGCCTCGGCGATCTGGAAGATCTGCCGCTCGGCATCATCGAGGATTTCTTCGGCGTTGCGCCCTTGCGGGTTGAAGGCGTTGTCAGCGATGTCGGTACTGATGCTGATCAGCTGGCGCAGCGTAGCCCGCTCGCGAATGATCGCGGCGTAAGCCTTGATGTTGGCTACCGACGGGGTGTTCTTGGCCAGTTCGGCCAGGTACGCCAGGCCGCCGATCTGGGACGACAGGCCTTCCTTGTCGAGCTGCTCGTGCAGGGTCACCACGTCGAATGGCTGGTTGGCGTCAGCCAACTTGTGCACGGCACGGAAGATCAGGCGGTGGTCATGCCGGTAGAAATCGCCATCCGACACCTGGTCCAGCACCCGCTCCCAGGCGTTGTTGTCCAGCATCAGGCCACCGAGCACGGCCTGTTCGGCCTCGATGGAATGCGGCGGCACCTTCAGGGCAGCGGTTTGCAGGTCGAGCTGTTCGGAGTTGGTGATCTCGTTCATGGCCACGAAAGAATTCTGGAGGATGAAAAAGACAAAGGGCACGGCCTGAATGAACAGGACCGTGCCCGATGTTAACCGGCTATCCCGTTAGGGACCACCAGTCAGCGCAGCTTAGGCAGCTACGACGACCACACGTACGGTGGCTTCAACGTCGCTGTGCAGGTGCACGGCTACGTCGTATTCGCCAACCTGACGGATGGTGCCGTTCGGCAGACGAACTTCAGCCTTGGCCACTTCAACGCCGGAGGCGGTCAGGGCGTCAGCGATGTCGTGGGTGCCGATCGAACCGAACAGCTTGCCTTCGTCGCCAGCGGTGGCAGTGATGGTCACTTCCAGCTCGGCCAGTTGGGCAGCGCGGCTTTCAGCCGACGATTTACGGTCAGCAGCTGCTTTTTCCAGCTCGGCGCGACGCTCTTCGAACGCAGCCAGGTTGGCGGCGTTGGCAACGGTGGCCTTGCCGAATGGCAGCAGGAAGTTACGGCCGTAACCAGCCTTAACTTTAACTTTGTCGCCCAGGTTGCCCAGGTTAGCGACTTTTTCCAGCAGGATCAGTTCCATTTGGTAAAACCTCTTAACTTTTAACCTTCACCGTTCGCGGAGTCTTTCCCCGGAGGGGACTTGCGACCGCGAAAATCAATCAGGCTGTCGACAATGGCCAGGACCATCAGCAACGGGTAGATCAGCTGCATGATCAGCGGCAACGTCACGTACATGCCCACCAGCCAGAACCCGGCCAGTCGCCCCTGTGCCACCAGCCCGTGCATCAAGGCGATGCCGGCCAGCACCAGAACCAGGCTCGACGCCGATGCCAGGATGATGAACTGCGACCCGATAAACGGAGCCACCACCATCACTGCCACCAAGACCGCCATGGTCTGTTTCGGCAACTTCAGCTCGCGAAACTCGCGGCCGAAGCCTCCAGGGTTGTACAACGCTGCCTGCCAATAACGCGCCAGCACCAAGGCCAACACGCTGAACAATTGCACCGTCACTGCTGTGGAAGCGACCAGCACAGGGCGGATCAGCTCACCGGAGAGCACCGGCTCCCCTTCGATCTTCGGCATGGCTTCGGCAAACGCCTTGACCAGCACATCGAAGGTCTGCGCCAGGGCCATGTCGAGCACGAGGCTGAAAACCACGGCTAACACGGCACTGGCGACCAGCACACGGCTCCAGGGATGCTCGGCGCGCAACAGCGCAGCCAGGCCCAGGGCACCGGCAATCACCAGGAAGGTGATCGGATCGCCCATGAACCACACGGCCAGCCCGGCCAGCAGGCCGCCGGCGATGACCGTTGAAGCATCCTTGAACCCACGCCGCAGCAGCACAAGGCTGCCGGCAGCGGCACTCAACCAGAACAGCAGCGGCAGTACCGCGCTGATGACCACCACCAGGGTGGCCTGCACACGACCGCGCATGATGAAACTTGCTAACGCTCGCATGCTAATCCCTTACTGCTTGTCGACGACCCGGTCTCAGCGGCCGTGGCTGTCGGTGTAGGGCAGCAGGGCCAGGAAGCGGGCGCGCTTGATAGCGGTAGCCAGCTGACGCTGATAACGAGCTTTGGTACCGGTGATACGGCTTGGAACGATCTTGCCGGTTTCGGATACGTAAGCTTTCAGGGTGTTGAGATCTTTGAAGTCGATCTCTTTCACGTCTTCAGCAGTGAAGCGGCAGAATTTACGACGACGGAAGAAACGTGCCATTTAATAGGCTCCTCTAAAGGTCCGTGGATTACTCGTCAGCGTTATCGCTGGAGTCGCTGTCATTGCTGTCGTCGCCATCGGCGGATTCAGCATGCTCAGGACGCTCACGACGCTCACGGCGCTCGCTGCGGTTTTCTTCAGCCTTCAGCATCTCGGACTGGCCGGTTACGGCTTCGTCGCGACGGATGACGAGGTTACGGATAACGGCATCGTTGTAGCGGAAGTTGTCTTCCAGCTCGGCCAGGGCCTTGCCGGTGCACTCAACGTTCAGCATCACGTAGTGAGCCTTGTGAACATTGTTGATTGCGTAGGCCAGTTGACGACGGCCCCAGTCTTCCAGGCGGTGGATTTTGCCGCCATCTTCTTCGATCAGCTTGGTGTAACGCTCAACCATGCCGCCGACTTGCTCGCTCTGGTCCGGGTGAACCAGGAAGATGATTTCGTAATGACGCATGAATGCTCCTTACGGGTTAGTAGTCTGCCAGGGAATCTGGTCAGACAAGGAGTGAATGACACTGTATGTCTTGCACGGAGGGGAGGCACATGAGCGCCTGCCAGCTCGGCAAGGGGCGCAATTGTAGAGAAGGCGGGACGCACAAGCAAGGTGATTGGTGATTATTTGAACAGCCTGAAACATATTCACAGGCTACCGGCTCTTTCGCGGGCAAGGCCGCTCCCACAGGTACTGCACAGGGCTCACGCATTGTGCGCCCCCTGTGGGAGCGGGCTTGCCCGCGAAGACGCCGTTACAGGCTGAAAATCAGCGCTTGGCCTGACGCTGGCGTACGGCTTCGAACAGGCAGACGCCCGTCGCGACCGACACGTTAAGGCTGCTCACGCTACCGCTCATCGGCAACTTCACCAGGAAATCGCAATGCTCGCGGGTCAGCCGGCGCATGCCCTTGCCTTCTGCACCCATGATCATCACCAGTGGGCCGGTCAGGTCCTGCTGGTAAATCTCCTGCTCGGCCTCGCCAGCGGTACCCACCACCCACAGGCCACGCTGCTGCAGTTTCTCCAGCGTACGCGCCAGGTTGGTCACGGCCACCAGCGGAATCACCTCAGCCGCCCCGCAGGCCACCTTGCGCACCACAGGCGTCAAGGTTGCCGACTTGTCCTTGGGCACGATCACCGCTGTGGCGCCGGCCGCATCGGCAGTACGCAAGCAGGCACCAAGGTTGTGCGGATCGGTCACGCCGTCCAGCACCAGGATCAGAGGCGGTGTTTCGCTGCGCTCGAGCAACTCCTCGAGCATCAACTCGCCCCACACCTGGCTCGGGCTGACCTCGGCAACCACGCCCTGGTGCACGCCCTCGACCCAGGCGTCCAGCTCACGGCGCTCGGCCTGACCAACCGGCACGCGGTTTTCTGCGGCCAGCTCCAGCAGCGCCTGGATGCGCGGCTCACTGCGCCCTTCCGACAGCCAGATCTGCTTGACCCGCTTCGGATGGTGCTGCAGCAATGCCTGCACGGCGTGCACGCCGTAGATCTTTTCCAGCTGACTCATGACTTGCTCTTGCTCTTGCGTGGCGCACCGGATTTCGGCGGGCCTTTACGATGCTTGGTCGGCTTGCCCGAAGGCTTGCCACCCTTCTCTGCCTTGCTGCCTGCGCTGCTGCGGGCGTCAGTCATCAACGCCTTTTTCATCTCACGGCTTTTGCGCACTTCAGCGTTGCGTTGCACGGCATCTTTGGGGAAGTACGCCTCGGAGGCCTCGCCCTTGCGGCTGCGCGGCTTAGGCGTGGCTTTCGCTTCCATGGCTGGCTGCGGCTCGGCCTTGTCGGCCTTGCCAGCGGCTGGAGCCGGGGTTGCGCTTGCACCGCGCTGCTTGCGACCAATCGGGCCGCTGAGGGTCGCCTCGGCGACTTCGAAGTCGATCTTGCGTTCGTCGAGGTCGACGCGCATGACCTTCACTTCGATGGTGTCGCCCAGGCGGAAGCTGCGCCCGGTACGCTCACCCGACAGGCGGTGGTGCACCGGGTCGAAGTGGTAGTAGTCACCCGGTAGCGCACTGACGTGCACCAGGCCTTCGACGTAGATGTCGGTCAGCTCGACGAACAGGCCGAAACCGGTGACCGCGGTGATCACACCCGGGAAGGTCTCGCCGACGCGGTCCTTCATGAACTCGCACTTGAGCCAGTTGACCACATCACGCGTGGCTTCATCGGCACGGCGCTCGGTCATCGAGCACTGCTCGCCCAACTGCTCGAGGGCATTCACATCGTACGGGTAGATACGCGCCTTGGGGATGCTCATGGCGCCAGCACGCTTGACGTGCGGGGTATCGACCTTGGAACGGATGACGCTGCGGATGGCGCGGTGCACCAGCAGGTCCGGGTAACGACGGATCGGCGAGGTGAAGTGAGTATACGCTTCGTAGTTCAGACCGAAGTGGCCATTGTTGTCGGTGCTGTACACCGCCTGGCTCAACGAACGCAGCATCACGGTCTGGATCAGGTGGAAGTCCGGGCGGCCGGAGATGCTCGCCAGCAGCGCCTGGTAATCCTTCGGCGAAGGATCCTTGCCTTTGTGCAGCGACAGGCCCAGCTCGCCGAGGAAGGCGCGCAGTTTTTCCAGACGCTCTGGCGGCGGACCATCGTGCACGCGGTACAGCGCCGGCACTTCGTGCTTCTGCAGGAACGCTGCAGTGGCGACGTTGGCCGCCAGCATGCACTCTTCGATCAGCTTGTGGGCATCGTTGCGCACGGTCGGGCGGATTTCCGCGATCTTGCGGTCCTCACCGAAGATGATGCGGGTTTCCTGGGTCTCGAAGTCGATGGCGCCCCGGGTATGGCGGGCATCCACCAGCACCTTGTACAGGTTGTACAGGTTCTTCAGGTCTGGCAGGACCTCCTTGTACTCCTCGCGCAGCGCCTTGCCCTCACGGGTGCGGGCATGTTCGAGCATGCTGCTGACCTTGTTGTAGGTCAGACGGGCGTGGGAGTGGATAACGCCTTCATAGAACTGATAGTCGACCATCTGGCCGGCTTTGTTCATGGTCATTTCGCAGACCATGGCCAGGCGATCGACGTGCGGGTTCAGCGAGCACAGGCCGTTGGACAGCTCCTCGGGAAGCATCGGCACCACGCGCTCGGGGAAGTACACCGAGTTGCCGCGCTGCTGGGCTTCGTTGTCCAGGGCCGAACCCAGGCGCACGTAGCTGGATACGTCGGCGATTGCCACGTACAGGCGCCAGCCACCGGAGAACATGCGCAATTTGCCCAGCGGTTCGCAGTAGACGGCGTCATCGAAGTCGCGGGCGTCCTCGCCGTCGATGGTGACGAACGGCAGGTGGCGCAGGTCGATGCGCTTCTCTTTGTCCTTCTCTTCGACTTCGGAGCGGAACTTGCGCGCTTCCTTGACCACATCGTTGGGCCAGACATGTGGAATGTCGTAGCTGCGCAGGGCAACGTCGATTTCCATGCCGGGCGCCATGTAGTTGCCAATCACCTCGACCACATCGCCCTGCGGCTGGAAGCGTGGCGTGGGCCAGTGGGTGATCTTGATTTCGACGAACTGGCCGATCTTGGCGCCACCGTTACGCCCGGCGGTGACCAGCACTTCCTGCTGGATCTTCGGGTTGTCCGGGGTCACGTAGCCAATGCCGCCTTCTTCGAAGTAGCGGCCAACCACGCTTTCATGGGCGCGGGAGATAACTTCAACCAGCACGCCCTCGCGGCGGCCACGGCGGTCGACGCCCGAAACGCGGGCCAGGCCGCGGTCGCCGTCGAACACCAGGCGCATCTGCGCCGGGCTGAGGAACAGGTCTTCGCTGCCGTCATCCGGGATAAGGAAGCCAAAGCCGTCACGGTGACCGGAAACGCGGCCACAGATCAGGTCCAGCTTGTCTACCGGGGCATAAGTGCCGCGCCGGGTATAGATAAGCTGGCCGTCACGCTCCATGGCACGCAGGCGGCGGCGCAGGGCTTCGATCTGGTCTTCTTCGTGAAGACCGAACTCTGCCGCCAGCTCCTCGCGCGCGGCCGGCTCACCACGGTCGGCGAGGCGCTGCAGGATCAGCTCACGGCTGGGAATGGGGTTGTCGTATTTTTCCGCTTCGCGAGCGGCCTCGGGATCGAGGGATTGCCAATCGGCCATCAGAAGGGGTTCACCTTGGGGTATATAGATAGGAATTCTGGCATGTGTGTATTGAAACCGGAAATGTCAGCCTTGGACAGCCCCCGCTGCTGTGTATAGAGAGGGGGAATAGGCCTTCGGAATCAACAAGTTGAATTTTTTGAAATTTTTTTTGCCTGGGGGGTTTACAGCCCCACGGACCGTCCGTATAGTGCGCACCACAACGACGGACAAGCCCGAAGTTGTAGTAGAGATGAACGGCGCTGTAAAGCATCTTTTAATCTCGAATGTGTGCCCAGGTGGCGGAATTGGTAGACGCGCTGGTTTCAGGTATCAGTGACCGCAAGGTCGTGGAAGTTCGAGTCTTCTCCTGGGCACCAAATATTTTCAAGTAACAGATGACCAAGGATCTGTTACTACTGTGTGAAAGCGAACGATAGTCGCCTTCTCCAGATGATGTAAAGCTTTGCCCAGGTGGCGGAATTGGTAGACGCGCTGGTTTCAGGTATCAGTGACTTAACGGTCGTGGAAGTTCGAGTCTTCTCCTGGGCACCATACAAAAACCCACTAGCTTGCTAGTGGGTTTTTTCTTGCCTGCGATTTTTATATCCCCTCCCCCAATTGCCACCACAACCCCTGCGGAAGTGGCGGTTCGGCGCCCCGACTTGCCCGCAAAGAGGCCAGCACTGCAGACAAACCTTTACAGGTTAAACCTTGGTCTGCCCATGAATTTCTCGTCACTCGGCCACTTGAGAAACGATTTCGTTTACCATTGTTTCCGAATATGTAGCCGTAAGCGAGGAAGTACCCGCATGACGATCCGCCCGCAACCGCTGATGCGTACCCTGGCTGCCGCAGTTCTGAGCCTGGTGATCGGCGCTCCGGCCGCCCTGGCAGATGAACCGGTCACCCTGACCATGTACAACGGCCAGCACAAGGAAATCGGCGAAGCCATCGCCAAGGCCTACGAGGCCAAGACCGGCATCCACATCAATATCCGCAAGGGCAGCAGCAACCAGCTGGCCAGCCAGATCATCGAGGAAGGCGACCGCTCGCCGGCCGACATCATCTATACCGAAGAGTCGCCGCCTCTGAACAACCTGGGCGAGCTGGGCCTGCTGGCCAAGATCGATGACGCCACTGCGAACATGATGCCCAAGGAGTACGTAGGCGCCAACGGCACCTGGATGGGCATCACCGCCCGCACCCGCATCGTGGTGTTCAACCCGAAGAAGGTCGATGAGAAAGACCTGCCGACCACCGTCATGGACTTCGCCAACCCGGAGTGGGAAGGCCGCGTAGGCTATGTACCGACCAGCGGCGCCTTCCAGGAGCAGGCTGTGGCCATCCTGAAGATGCACGGGCGTGAGGCCACCGAAGAATGGCTGACCGGCCTGAAAGCATTCGGCAAGGCTTACACCAATAACATGGTCGCCCTCAAGGCCGTGGAAAAAGGCGAAGTCGCCGCGGTACTGGTGAACAACTACTACTGGTATGCGCTTGAACGTGAGCGCGGCAAGCTGGACACCAAGCTCTACTACCTGGCCGATGGCGATGCCGGCAACCTGGTTACCATTTCCGGCGCCGCCGTGGTCAAGGCCAGCAAGCACCCGAAAGAAGCCCAGGCCCTGCTCAACTGGATGGCCAGCGAAGAAGGCCAGCGCGTGATCACCCAGACCACCGCCGAGTACCCGCTGCACAAGGGCATGGTCTCTGACCGCGGCCTGAAGCCATTCGAAGACCTGCGCCCGCCGAAGATCTCGCCAGCCGACCTGGGCAATGCCGAGGAAGCGATCGAGCTTGAACGCGAGGTCGGCCTGCTCTGATGACTGCCGCCCTGTCCGAGCCGGTGCCGGTACGTTTCGTGCCGCGCCGCAAGCGCCCCTCGATCTGGGTGGTGCTGCCTGTGCTGTTCCTGGTGGCGATGAGCTTGCTGCCGCTGCTGTACGTCGCCATGAAAGCCTGGGAAGCCGGCTGGCGGGAAGCCCTGCACCTGCTCTGGCGCCCGTTCGTCTGGGGCCTGATGCGCAACACCCTGATGCTGATGGCCGGGGTGACGCTGGCGTGCATGGTGGTCGGCCTGGCCCTGGCCTGGTTGCTCGAGCGCAGCAACCTGCCCGGCCGCCGGCTGTGGGGCGTGGTGCTGTGCCTGCCGTTCGCCGTGCCGTCGTTCGTCAGCAGCTTCACCTGGGTGTCGCTGAGCTCGGACTTTGAAGGCTTGGGCGGGGCGATCCTGGTCATGGCACTGTCCAAATACCCACTGGTGTTCCTGCCGGTGGCAGCGACCCTGCGCAACCTGGACACTTCGCTTGAAGAGTCGGCGCGCACTTTGGGTTACAGCCGTTGGGGCGTGTTCCGCAAGATCACCCTGCCGCTGCTATGGCCGTCGATGCTTGGCGGCGCGCTGCTGATCGCCCTGCACATGCTGGTCGAGTTCGGCGCACTGTCGATCCTCGGCCTGCAGACCTTTACCACGGCGATCTACCAGCAGTTCGAGCTGGAGTTCAGCAACGCCAACGCTGCGATGCTCTCGGCCGTGCTCTTGGCACTTTGCCTGCTGATGCTGTGGCTGGAACTGCGCGTGCGCGGCAAGGCCCGCCATGTGCGTATCGGCCAGGGCGTGGCGCGTCGCGGGCAACCGGTGCGGCTGCGTGGCTGGATGCCGTTGGCGCAACTGTTCTGCCTGGGCCTGGCGATTCTCGGCAGCGGTATTCCGCTGGCCATGCTGGGTTACTGGCTGAGTGTGGGGTCGTCGGCAGCCTTCCCGGTGGCGGCGATAAGCAAGGCGCTGCTCACCTCGCTGTCGGTGTCGCTGGGCGGTGCAGGCTTCTGCGTGCTGCTGGCGCTACCGGTCAGCTTCCTGGTGGTGCGCTACAAGGGGCGCCTGGCATTGTGGGCCGAGCGCCTGCCGTACCTGCTGCACGCCCTGCCCGGCCTGGTGATCGCCCTGTCGCTGGTGGTGTTCTCGCTGCACTACGTGCCGGCGCTGTACCAGACCACCGCGCTGCTGCTGCTGGCTTATGCGCTGTTGTTCCTGCCACTGGCCCAGGCGCCGGTACGCACCGCGCTGAACAAGGCTTCACCGACCCTCGAAGAAGCGGCCCGCACCCTGGGTGCCAGCAGCTTCGCGGCGTTCTGCCGGGTGACCCTGCCGATCATCTTCCCGGCCATGGCGGCGGCATTTGCTCTGGTGTTCCTCGATGCCATGAAGGAGCTTACAGCTACCCTGCTGCTCAGCCCGACTGGCATGACCACCTTGGCTACAGAGGTCTGGGCGCATACCGCTAACGTCGAGTTCGCCGCAGCGGCACCTTATGCAGCGTTGTTGATCGTGGTGTCGGGGTTGCCGGTCTACCTGCTGACCACACGGATGTATCTCAACAAGGCGTGAAAACGAAGCTCAGGCTGCCTCGCGGCCTGGGCTACTTCCTTTGATATTGCGCAGCATGCGCTTCACGATCGCCCCATGTGCTAACCCGACTGGCAGCATGTACAGGCGTCCAAAGGTATTGAAGCACTTTACCGACGTTGTCACGCTCAAGCGCTGCCCGTCCACGCCCATGCAGACCATCACCGCCAGGTGCGTATCGCGAGAAGTCAGGACCAGTTGCTGATCGCTGATGGCCTCGATGGTGAAGAAGTCCAGGCGCTCGCCGACAGCTGGTACACGCGCTGGATCGCAGGGAGAGAAGCCGTGGATATCGGCGACGTTGAAACGACGTGAGATGAAGTCGCGAAGGCGAAAGGCCTTGGCCAACCAGCCCGGGACATGCGAGGTCATGGCGCAGTAGGCTTGCAGGGCGGTCATCGGGGCAGTGAGCTGTACGCTGTCACTGTGTAGGAAATCGAGGTCAGCCTGGGCGGCGACCAGCTGGGCGGACATGAGCAACTCCCTTTGTCATGTGTCGCCGACAGCATAGCAACATGACTCGCTATAGGAGCGGCCTTGCAGGGGCGCCGGACCGGTCGGAAAGGGCCGCAGGGCGGCCCCGGCAATTTCAGCTTCGACACAGAGATCCTGGGGCTGCTTCGCAGCCCTTTTCGACCGGTCCGGCGCCCCGGCAAGGCCGCTCCCACAAGAAACCGTGCAGGTTTCAAGCCCTGAACTGACCCAGACTGGCGCGTAATTGGGCCGCCAAGTCATCCAGCACCTTGCTGCTGGCCGTAGTCTGCATTACCACCTCAGCCGAACGCTCGGCCTGGGCATGGATGTTTTCCACTCGCCCACGCACTGCCTGAGCGCCGTGGGCTTGCTGCTCGGCTGCACGGGTGGCCAGGCCGATAGCCGCATGCACCTGCTCCACTGCGGCCTGCACCGACTGCTGGCGACGCTCGTTGTCACGCAGCACCAGCAGCCCTTCGCTGGCCTTGAGCCCGGCCTGGCCGATGGTCGCAACCGCTTCCTTGGCGCCTTTCTGCAGGGCGGCAATGTGCGCCTGAATATCGCCGGTAGAGCTTTGGGTCTTGCTCGCCAGCGCCCGCACTTCATCGGCCACTACAGCAAACCCGCGCCCAGTCTCGCCAGCGCGCGCGGCCTCGATTGCAGCGTTGAGGGCCAGCAGGTTGGTTTGCTCGGCAATCCCATGGATGACGGTCAGTACCACTTCGATCTGCTCGCTCTGCTTGGCCAGGCGCTCGATCACCTGCGAGCCCGTTTCGACCTGCCCGGCAAGGTTCTCGATCAGGCTTGCCAGTTGCGTCGAGGAACGGCTGTTCTCATCAGTCGCCTGGCGAATGTCCACCACCTGCTGCAATGCCGCCTGCATGGCATGACTTTCGGCCTGGGCCTCGTCAGCCATGCTCGACAGGTCGCGCAGGCTGGCAGCCACTTCGTCACGCTGCATCGCCGCCGCAGCATCGGCCCCGGCGTTGCGCTGGGCCATTGCACCGATCTCGACTCCGGTACGCTGGGCCACCTCGCCCGCCTCGCGGACGATGGGCTGCAGCTTGTCGACGAAGCGGTTTACCGCTGAAGCCATGTCGCCGATCTCGTCGCGGCTGTCGAGGGTCACGCGCTTGGTCAGGTCGCCTTCGCCGGCAGCCAGGTCATTGAGTGCGGCGATCAGCAGGCGCAACTTGCTCAGCACCTTGCGACCTAGCACCAAGGCCACCACCAGAAGCACGCCCAGGCCCACCACCACCAGCCCCAGGCCAATGCGCCAGCGCAGCTCGGCAGCCGCATCACGCACGGTCTGCGCGGTGTTGGCCTGCATTGCAGTGGCGCTGGACTGTGCGGTTTCCAGGCGCTCACGTAGAGCCTTGCCACTGTCGGCAGCGGCAGCGCCCAGGCTATCGCCGACCAGTTGCTCACCGCTGGCGATCAGGGCATTGAAACGCTGGTCGAGCGCCTTGAGCTCCTGGTCAACGCCGGCGGTGGAAACACCCATCAGGACTTTGCCGATCTCGGCACCGTTGGGGTTGATCGAGGCTTCGACGAAATACACCGACGGATCGCGGCGTGCAGCCTCGAGTACTTTGTCCAGTGCACGCTCGCCCTGGCCCTTCTCGATAAGCGCCTGGTTGATCGGGTTCTGCCGATTCAGGTAGCGGGTCAGGTGCTGGCCCTGGGCGTCGTCGTAGATCACGAAAAGCACGTTGGGGTTGCGCTGGGCGCGGCGGGCGAAGTCCGAGAGCATCGGCACGTCATTATCCCAGATCGCCCGCGGGGCGACCGAGGCCAGCAGTTCGGCCATGTCGTTGGCCGAGTCCTTGAGGTTTTTCTCCAGAGTTGCGCGCAGTTGCTGCTGTTCGTCCTGCAGCCGCGTGGAAAGGCCTGCGCTCAGGCGCTGACGGGTGCTGCTGGAAAGGCTTTCGAGCCCACCGCGCACATCCTGCCCGGCCTGCTCCAGCTCGCCAGCGAGTTGGCGGCTGTCTTTGCCAAGGCGCTCGCCCAGGTCGGCCTCCAGGGCAGTCACGGTGCTGCGGGTCAGCGCAACGGCAACCAGCACTTGCACCAAAAGGGCGATACCAAGGGCAACAAACACAGGCCGCAAGAGGCGGCTTCGTAACAGTGAAAGGATGGCAGACACGGTCTAACCCTCGTGTTTTCTGGCGCCACTATTTTGATGGCATCTACAGAAACTTCTTACAGCAAGGGTTGTGCCGTACACAGCAGGGAAATGTGCCAAGGTCTAGCAGGTCGCCAGCCCCACACCACAAATGAAAACGCCGCGATCCTTTTCAGGACCGCGGCGTCAGATCAGCCTGGAGGGCAGATCAGGCGAACGGATGACGCAGAACGATAGTCTCGTTACGGTCCGGGCCAGTCGAAATGATGTCGATCGGCGCGCCTACCAGCTCTTCGATGCGCTTGATGTAGTCACGCGCAGCTTGCGGCAGCTCTTCCAGGGTTTTCACACCCAGGGTCGATTCGCTCCAGCCTGGCATCTCTTCGTACACCGGCTCCAGGCCGATGTAGCTGTCGGCATCGGAAGGGGCGTCGATGACGGCACCGTTCTCGTTCTTGTAGCCAACGCAGATGTTGATGGTTTCCAGGCCGTCCAGCACGTCCAGCTTGGTCAGGCAGATGCCCGAGATGCTGTTGACGTCGATAGCGCGACGCAGGATAACGGCATCGAACCAGCCACAACGACGGGCACGGCCGGTGGTCGAACCGAACTCGTGGCCACGCTTGGCCAGGGCGGCGCCAGTCTCGTCGAACAGTTCGGTCGGGAACGGACCGGAACCAACGCGAGTGGTGTAGGCCTTGGTGATACCCAGGATGTAGTCCAGGTACATCGGGCCAACGCCGGAACCGGTGGAGATACCGCCAGCGGTGGTGTTGGAGCTGGTGACGTACGGGTAAGTACCGTGGTCGATGTCCAGCAGCGAGCCCTGAGCGCCTTCGAACATGATGTCCTTGCCGGCGCGGCGCAGGTTGTGCAGCTCTGCGGTGACGTCGAGCATCATCGGCTTGAGCTGTTCAGCGTAGGCCATGCACTCGTCCAGGGTTTGCTGGAAGTCGATGGCCGGCTCTTTGTAGTAGTTCACCAGCTGGAAGTTGTGGTAGTCCAGCAGCTCACCCAGCTTCGCGGCGAAACGCTCGCGGTGGAACAGGTCGCCAACGCGCAGGCCGCGGCGTGCGACCTTGTCTTCGTAGGCTGGGCCGATGCCGCGGCCGGTGGTGCCGATCTTGGCTTCGCCACGGGCTTTTTCACGGGCCTGGTCCAGGGCCACGTGGTACGACAGGATCAGCGGCGCAGCCGGGGAGATACGCAGGCGCTCGCGCACCGGTACGCCTTTCTCTTCCAGCTTGGTGATTTCACGCATCAGGGCGTCCGGGGCAACGACCACGCCGTTGCCGATCAGGCACTGTACGCCTTCACGCAGGATGCCCGAGGGAATCAGGTGCAGAACGGTTTTTTCACCGTTGATCACCAGGGTGTGGCCCGCGTTGTGGCCACCTTGGTAGCGCACTACGGCGGCAGCATGTTCGGTCAGCAGATCGACGATCTTGCCTTTGCCCTCATCACCCCACTGGGTGCCCAGGACGACGACATTCTTACCCATTACATTGGTCCTCATTCACGCAAACTTGGTTGCCGGCCTGTTGCCGACGCAGAAACTCACTGGGCCAGCGGCAGAACCTGCCAGCGCCCGTCTTGCTGAATCAATTGCCGATCACAATCCGCCTCGAGAGCAGCACTCAACGGTTGGCCAGGCAGAGCCTGGACCACACGCTGGCCCTCGCTGCGCAACTGGCAGACCTGCTGCCAGAGGGCCGCGTCGCCACTGTCCGGCATCCAGATGCCGCCAGTTGGCAATACGACCTCCGCTCGCCCCAGTGTGACCAGGGTCTTCAAATCCGTGGAGAAACCGGTGGCCGGACGTGCCCGGCCAAAATCGGCGCCGATGTCGTCATAGCGGCCGCCCTGAGCGATCGATTGACCCTCGCCCGGGACGAACACAGCGAACACCACGCCAGTGTGATAGTTGTAGCCGCGCAGCTCGCCCAGGTCGAAGTACAGCGGCAGGTCCGGGTAGCGCGACGCCAGGCGATCAGCGATCGCCAGCAGGTCGTCGAGCGCTGCCAATACGCTGGCCGGGGCACGCCCCAGACGCACGCGGGCTTCGGCCAGCACTTCGCGGCCACCGCACAGTTCGACCAGGGCGCGCAGCATGTTGCCCAGGTCTTTGGGCAGGTCGGCGGTCAGCGCCTGCACTTCATCGACCGACTTGCGCTGCAGGGCGTCGAACAGCTGCTGTTCGACCGCGCCGGACAGGCCGGCGGCACGGGCCAGGCCGCGGTAGATACCGACGTGGCCGAGGTCCATGTGCACATCGGCAACATCGGTCAGTTGCAGCGTGGCGAGCATCAGGCTGATGACTTCGACATCGCTGGTCGGGCTGGCGTCGCCGTACAGCTCGGCACCCAGCTGAATCGGGCTGCGCGAGGTGGACAGGGCACGCGGCTGGGCGTGCAGCACGCTACCGGCGTAGCACAGGCGGCTCGGGCCTTCGCGGCGCAGGGTGTGGGCGTCGATGCGCGCCACCTGCGGGGTGAAGTCGGCGCGGAAGCCCATCAGGCGGCCCGACTGCGGGTCGACCACCTTGAAGGTGCGCTGATCCAGGTCCTGGCCGGCGCCGGTAAGCAGCGACTCCAGGTACTCGATATGCGGGGTGACGACCAGCTCGTAGCCCCAACTCTGGAACAGGTCCAACACCTGACGGCGCGCGATCTCGATACGCGCAGCCTCAGGTGGCAGTACTTCCTCGATGCCATCTGGCAGCAGCCAGCGGTCTACCGTTGCCATTACGCCATTTCCCCTCTGGTCCGGGCGGCTTGCCAGCAGGCGAGCCGTCAGTAAAGCCGGTATCGCGCACAGCAGCGGGCAGCACTGATCCCAGCGCAGCCACCGTACCCGATACCCTCGAATTGCCTTGCGAGCTGACCAATCCGTCAACTGGCGCTTTGCCAATCAACCTTGCAGACGCAAAAAAGCCGGGAAATTTCCCGGCTGCCTCATCATACACCCCTTTTCATTCAGGATGCACCCCGCCTGGTGTTTTAGCTGCCAGGCGGGGCGCCCCTGCACGAAAATCAGGGCCTGAGCATCACGGCTTGCTCTTGTCCAGGAAGCGGAAGAACTCGTTCTTCGCGTCCAGGACCAGCACGTCGCTCTTGCTCGAGAAGCTCTCGCGGTACGCCTGCAGGCTACGGTAGAACGCATAGAAATCGGCGTCCTGGGTGTAGGCCTTGGCGTAGATGGCGGCCGACTGGGCATCACCATCACCGCGGGTCTCTTCCGCTTCGCGATAGGCCTCGGCCAGCAGCACACGGCGCTGACGGTCGGCATCGGCGCGAATACCTTCGGCCAATTCGTTACCTTTGGCGCGGTGCTCGCGGGCTTCACGCTCACGCTCGGTGCTCATGCGGTCGAACACACTGCGGTTGACTTCCTTCGGCAGGTCGATGGCCTTGACGCGCACGTCGATGACCTCGATACCCAACTCCTTGCTGGCCATGCGGTTCAGCGAAGCGGTGATGTCAGCCATCAGCGCGTCACGTTCACCGGAAACCACCTCGTGCAGGGTACGTTTACCGAACTGGTCACGCAGGCCGCTTTCCAGACGACGCGACAGACGCTCGTCGGCGATCTGCTTCATGCCGGAAGTGGCAGTGTAGAAGCGCTCGGCATCCTTGACGCGCCACTTGGCGTAGGCGTCGACCATCACTGCCTTCTTCTCCAGGGTCAGGAACCGCTGGGTCGGGGCGTCGAGGGTCATCAGGCGTGCGTCGAACTTGCGTACCTGGTTCACGTACGGAATCTTCACATGCAGGCCCGGCTGGACATCCGCCTGGACCACCTTACCGAAGCGCAGCAATACCGCACGCTCGGTCTGGGACACGATGTAGAAGCTGTTCCAGGCCACAATGGCCAAGACCACAGCGGCGATCAGGGCGATCAGCGATCGGTTGCTCATCAGCGGCTCTCCCTAGTACGCAGCGGCTGCTGTTGCTGTTGCAGGTCCTGCGCCGCACGCGAGGCCGCATCGTTGACCGACGGGCTGACGCTGGTGCTTGGCGCGGCCGCGTTGCGGCTGCCTTCGACCATCTTGTCCAGCGGCAGGTAGAGCAGGTTGTTCTGCCCATCCTTGGCCGTGACCAGGACTTTGCTCGAATTGCTGTAGACCTCTTGCATGGTCTCCAGATACAGGCGTTGACGGGTCACGTCTGGCGCCTTGCGGTACTCGCCAACCAGTTTGGTGAAGCGGTCGGCCTCACCCTTGGCACGGGCGATGACTTCGTCGCGGTAACCGTTGGCGTCCTCGATGATGCGCTGGGCCTGACCACGGGCTTCCGGCACCACGCCATTGGCGTAGGACTCGGCCTGGTTGCGGGCACGCTGCTCGTCTTCGCGGGCGCGGATCACGTCGTCGAAGGCTTCCTGCACTTCACGCGGGGCTGCCGCGCTCTGTACGTTGACCTGGGTGACGGTGATACCGGTACGGTAGTTGTCGAGGAAGCGCTGCAGGCGTTCGCGGATATCCACGGCCATCTGCTCACGACCTTCGGTCAGTACCTGGTCCATCGAGGTGGAACCCACCACATGGCGCAGGGCGCTGTCGGTCGCATGCTGCAGGCTGACCTCAGGCTGGTCGACGTTGAGCACGAAGTCCTGCAGGTTGCTGATCTTGTACTGGACGGTCAGCGGCACCTCGACGATGTTCTCGTCCTCGGTGAGCATCTGCCCCTGCTTGGTGTAGGCACGCTCGCGCGTGACGTTTTCCATGTACTTGCGATCGATTGGCGGGAAGTAGATGTTCAGGCCGGGACCGACCGTCTCATAGTACTTGCCGAAGCGAAGCACCACGGCCTGCTCCTGCTCGTCGACCACGTACACGGCGCTGTACAGCCAGATTGCGGCGAGCACCGCCAGGCCGATGCCCAGCAGGCCGAAGCCACCACCTTTGCCGACATTGCGGTCACCGCCGCCACGTTTTTTGCCACTGCCGAACATGCCGTTCAGGCTGTCCTGCAGCTTGCGGAAGGCCTCGTCCAGATCCGGTGGACCCTTCTTGTCGCCACCACCGCCGCCACCGCGACGGCCGCCCCAGGGATCCTGATTGTTCGAGTTGCCACCCGGCTCGTTCCAAGCCATAGCGCTCTCCATCTGATAAAGCAAAGACGCGCCCACGGCGCGCCGTCCAATGCTACAGAATGCCTGCCACTGCTGCCCGGCGACCTCACCGAGCATTTATTGCAAAGTGTGTTGCTCGACAAACACTTGCGGCTCCATGCCTTCACGACTGACCAGGCGATTCAACTCGACCCTGGGCAGCCGAACACTCAGCAGGCTGCGCCCTTCTTCGTCATGCTCTTCACTCCGCACGGCACCCAGGGCAAAGAATTGCGCGCGCAAGCGGGCAAAACGCTGCTCCAGACACAGGGTACCGACAAACAGATCATCCCCCAGCAACTCGGCAATCGCCTGGCCGACCAGCTCCAGGCCACGTCCATCTCGGGCCGATACCCAGACCCGCTGCGGCTTGCCATCGGCATCGCGCTGAATCTGCGGCTCGACATCTTCAAGCAGGTCGAGTTTGTTATAGACCTCGAGGATCGGCAAGCCTTCGGCACCGATCTCACCCAACACGGCCAGCACTTGCTCGATCTGCTCCATGCGCTCAGGCTCATGGGCGTCGATCACATGCAGCAGCAGGTCCGAGTTGCTCGATTCTTCGAGCGTAGCCCGAAATGCCTCGACCAGCTTGTGCGGCAGGTGGCGAATGAAGCCCACGGTGTCGGCCAGCACGATCGGCCCCAGGTCGGCCAGTTCGAGCCGGCGCAAGGTCGGGTCGAGCGTGGCGAACAACTGGTCAGCTGCGTACACCTCGGATTCGGTCAGCGCATTGAACAGTGTGGACTTGCCGGCGTTGGTATAGCCGACCAGCGACACCGAGGGGATATCCGCCCGCTTGCGGCCACGACGGGCCTGCTCACGCTGGCTGCGTACCTTTTCCAGGCGCCCCTTGATCTGGCGAATACGTACCCGCAGCAGGCGGCGGTCGGTTTCCAGCTGGGTCTCACCCGGGCCACGCAGGCCGATACCACCCTTTTGCCGCTCAAGGTGGGTCCAGCCGCGCACCAGCCGCGTGCTCATGTGGTCGAGCTGGGCCAGTTCGACCTGCAGCTTGCCTTCATGGGTACGCGCCCGCTGGGCGAAGATATCGAGGATCAGCCCCGTACGGTCAAGCACGCGACACTCGAAAACTCGCTCGAGGTTGCGCTCCTGACTGGGCGTGAGGGTGTGATTGAAAATCACCAGGTCTACCTGTTCGGCTTTGACCAGGTCGCGCAATTCCTCGACCTTGCCGCTGCCAATCAGGTATTTGGCCGTAGGCTGATGCCTGGCTACCGTGGCCAACGAGACGATGTCGGCTCCGGCCGACAGTGCCAGTTCCTGAAACTCCTGCGGGTCTTCGCGCGCCTCAGGGTTCTGACCTTCCAAGTGAACGAGCAGCGCCCGCTCACCACCACCGTGGCGCTCAAAGAACAATGCAGGCTCCTATCAGGCGTTGCCTGGCTCGCTGTCGCCGTGTTCGGAATCGGACGGGCTTGGCAGGCGAACCGGACGGGCAGGAACCACGGTCGAGATAGCGTGCTTGTAGACCATCTGGCTGACGGTGTTCTTCAGCAGTACCACGAACTGGTCGAAGGATTCGATCGAGCCCTGCAGCTTGATCCCGTTGACCAGATAGATCGATACCGGGACCTTTTCTTTTCTCAGTTGGTTCAAGTAAGGGTCTTGTAGCGAATGCCCTTTTGACATATGCCGCACTCCTGTAAGGATAAATAATAGAAAATCAGAAAAATTGATAAGTCAGGCCGCCCCTTCGCAAGAATAGACGGCTATCAGCAGGGACTCAGCTCAATATGGAGACGGCCCCAAGGTATTTCAAGGTGCGGGACAGATTGTCGCAGGCCAGGCTGTCGAGCCAATGCACATCAGGCCAGCCACGCAACCAGGTGAACTGCCGCTTGGCTAGCTGTCGAGTGGCAATGATACCGCGTTCTCGCATCTCATTCTCAGTCAGCTTGCCGTCGAGGTAGTCCCAGACCTGCCGATACCCCACTGCCCGTATAGACGGCAGCCCGGCGTGCAAGTCACTTCTGGCTCGCAGCGATCGGACCTCGTCGACGAAGCCCTGTTCCAGCATCTGCGAAAATCGTAGCGCAATTCGCTGATGCAAAATGTGACGATCCGCAGGCGCAATTGCCAAACTCGCGACAGTATAGGGCAAATGCCCGCCCGCGCCTGCGTCTGCGCCGCTACTTTCCGCGAATTGACGCTGGCGATGAGCCGTCATGCTCTCGCCACTCACCCGATACACCTCCAGCGCCCTGATCAGCCGCTGCGGGTCGTTAGGGTGAATACGCGCTGCCGACTCCGGGTCCACTTCCGCCAGTTGCCGATGCAATTCGGCAAGGCCCAGCGCCTCGGCCTGGGCCTCGAGTTCTGCGCGCACCGCGGCATCGGCTGCCGGCATGTCCGCCAGGCCTTCGATCAGGGCCTTGTAATAGAGCATGGTGCCGCCGACCAGCAGCGGAATCTTGCCACGCGCGGTGATTTCGGCCATCGCCTCCAGGGCGTCAGCACGAAACTGTGCCGCAGAGTAACTCTCGGCCGGGTCGCGAATGTCGATCAGCCGGTGCGGATAGGCCGCCAGAATCTCTTTGGAAGGTTTGGCCGAACCAATGTCCAGGCCGCGGTAGACCAGCGCCGAGTCGACGCTGATCAGCTCGCAAGGCAGGACCTTGGTCAGCTCGATGGCGAGATCGGTCTTGCCGGCCGCCGTCGGGCCCATGAGGAATATCGCAGGGGGCTTGCCGCTCATGTCATCGACCGCGCAGGAAAAGTTTGTCCAGATCGTCCAGACCCATCTGGGTCCAGGTCGGGCGACCATGGTTGCACTGACCGCTGCGCTCGGTGTTTTCCATGTCGCGCAGCAGGGCGTTCATCTCGGGAATGGCCAAGCGCCGGTTGGCGCGCACGGCGCCGTGGCAGGCCATGGTGCCGAGCAGTTCGTTGAGGTGCGCCTGGATACGGTCGCTGGTGCCGTATTCCATCAGGTCGGCGAGCACATCCTGCACCAGGCGATTGGCCTCGGCCTGCTTGAGCAGTGCCGGAATCTGGCGAATCGCCAATGTTTCAGGGCCCAGGCGCTGCAGTTCGAAGCCCAGGCGCTGGAACCACTGGCTGTGCTCTTCGGCACAATCGGCCTCACGCTGGCTCAGCGCCAGGGTTTCCGGCACCAGCAACGGCTGGCCGCTGAGGCCTTCGCTGGCCATGGCCACCTTGAGGCGTTCGTACATGATGCGCTCGTGGGCCGCGTGCATGTCTACCAGCACGAGACCCACGGCATTCTCGGCGAGGATGTAGATGCCCTTGAGCTGGGCCAGGGCATAGCCCAACGGCGGGATATCGCCTTGGCTTTCCGGCAGCGCCGATGCGGCTGGCGCGCCCTCGTTCAACGGCTTGTAGAACTCGCGGTAGACCGCCTGGGACTCGGCGGCCGGCAGCGGCTGCGACGGGCGCGGTGTGTACTGGTACTGGTAACCGGCGCCACTGCCGCCATTGGAAATGGAATGCTGCGGGGCCTGCGGCTGTTCAAGCACCGGCGAGGCCAGGCGCATTTCGCCCTGAGGGCCGAACTCGCCCACCTGCAGGCCTGTCGGGCGAGCCACCTCAGGCACGGCGGCAGGCGCTGCCAGCTGGTCTTCCGGGCGCACGTCAGCCAAGGCACGGTGCAGCGTGCCATAGAGGAAGTCGTGAACCGAGCGGCCCTCGCGGAAGCGCACTTCGTGCTTGGTCGGGTGCACGTTGACGTCGACACCGTTCGGCTCGAGCTCGAGGAACAGCACGAAGGTCGGGTGCCGGCCATTGAACAGCACGTCGCGATAGGCCTGGCGCACCGCATGGGCAACCAGCTTGTCGCGCACCGCACGGCCATTGACGAAGAAGTACTGCAAATCGGCCTGGCTGCGCGAGAAGGTCGGTAAACCGACCCAACCCCACAGGCGCAGGCCGTTGCGCTCGACATCGATCGGCAGCGCCTGCTCCATGAAGCCCGGGCCGCAGATGGCACCGACCCGTCGCGCACGGGCTGTTTCGTCATGCGCCTCATGCAGGCTGAGGATGCTCTTGCCGTTGTGGCGCAGATGGAAGCCGACATCGAAGCGGGCCAGGGCCAGGCGACGGATGACTTCCTGCAGGTGGTCGAATTCAGTCTTCTCGGCCTTGAGGAACTTGCGCCGGGCCGGGGTATTGAAGAACAGGTCGCGCACTTCCACCGAGGTACCGACCGGATGTGCCGCGGGTTGCACACGCGGGGTCATGTCTCGGCCTTCGGTCTCTACCTGCCAGGCTTCACCAGCACTGGCGGTACGCGAAGTCAGGGTCAGGCGCGCCACCGAGCTGATCGATGCCAGGGCCTCACCACGGAAGCCCAGGCTCAGTACGCCTTCAAGGTCTTCCAGTTCGCGAATCTTGCTGGTGGCGTGACGAGCCAGGGCCAGCGGCAGGTCGTCGGCGGAAATGCCGCTGCCATCGTCACGCACCCGCAGCAGCTTCACACCGCCCTGCTCGACTTCCACATCGATGCGCCGAGCACCGGAGTCCAGGCTGTTTTCCAACAGTTCCTTGGCCACCGACGCCGGGCGCTCGACCACCTCACCCGCGGCAATCTGGTTAGCCAGCCGCGGGCTGAGCAGCTGGATGCGCGAACCACCACTCATTGCGCAGCCAGCGTGGTAGCGGGGATATCGAGGTGCTGGCCGACTTTCAGCTCATCGGTCTTGAGGCTGTTGGTGCTGCGCAGGCTGGTCACGCTGACCTGGTAGCGCACGGCGAGCATCGCCAGGGTTTCGCCCGGGCGCACGGTATGCTCACGCGGGCCCTGGGCGATCTTGCCACTGTCACGCAGCCAGGCAACGTAAGTGCCAGGCGGCGGGTTCTGCTGGAAGTACTGGCGTACGCCGGTATGAATCGAACGCGCCAACGCTTGCTGATGGCTGGCAGTGGCCAGTTTGGCAGCTTCGTTGTTGTTCGAGATGAACCCTGTTTCAACGAGGATCGACGGGATATCCGGCGATTTCAACACCATGAAGCCTGCCTGCTCCACCCGCTGCTTGTGCAGCGACGTCACGCGGCCCATGTTGCCAAGCACCTTCTGCCCGACGTTCAGGCTGGAGCTCAGAGTGGCAGTCATCGACAGGTCGAGCAGCACGCCCGCGAGCATGCGGTCCTTGTCGTCGAGGCTGACGTTGCCGGCGCCACCGATCAGGTCGGAACGGTTTTCCGTGTCGGCCAGCCAGCGCGCAGTCTCGGAGGTGGCACCACGGTCGGACAGGGCGAACACCGAGGCGCCGAATGCGGCGCGCGACGGTGCGGCGTCGGCGTGGATCGAAATGAACAGGTCGGCGCCCTTCTTGCGGGCGATCTCGGTGCGCTTGCGCAACGGGATGAAGTAGTCACCGGTGCGCGTCAGCTCGGCACGGTAGCCCTTCTCGGTGTTGATCTGGCGCTGCAACTCCTTGGCGATCTGCAGCACGATGTCTTTCTCGTGCTGGCCGCGCGAGCCGGAAGCGCCCGGGTCTTCACCGCCATGGCCGGCATCGATGGCGACCACGATGTCGCGCTTGCCGCTAGGCACCGGCGGCAGCTTGATCGCAGGCTGGGCCGGGGTCACTGGTACGGCAGGCGTGGTCGCCGGGGTTTGCACCGGCGTTGGCGGCGGGGTCGGCGCCGTGGCGGCGATGGCGTCGGCTTCCTGGTCGTACAAGTCGACCACCAGGCGGTTGCCATACTGGGCATTCGGCGCCAGGGTAAAACTCTTGGGCGTGACCGATTTCTTCAGGTCGACGACCACACGCAGGTCAGTTGGGGTACGTTGCGCCGAGCGCACGCTACTGATCGGTGTATTTGCGGTCGACACGTTCAGCGGCGCGGCCAAGGTCGCACCATTGATGTCGATCACAAGGCGATCGGGTGCGCTCAGGGTGAAGACGCTATGCTGCACGGGGCCAGACAGATCGAAGACCAGCCGCGTGTTGTCCGGCGCGCGCCACAGGCGCACGCTCTTGACTTGAGTGACGGCCAGAGCGTCAACGGTCACCGCTGTCAGCAGCAATCCAACCACAGCGACCAGTGCGCGTATGCGCATACCTACCCCACTTACTGTTTATAGTGTTCGGCCAGTGCAGTGCACCAGGCCTCGCCGCGAGCCCCCTGCGGCGTAAGGTCAAGCGAGCGGCCGCCCGCTTGGGGGCTTATGGTAATGGTCAGGTCGGGCTTTGGCAAAACGCCCGCACCCTTTTGTGGCCATTCGAACAGGCACAGCGGATCGCCCTCGAAATAGTCACGAATACCCATGAACTCCAGTTCTTCAGGGTCGACCAGGCGATACAGGTCGAAATGGAAGGCGCGCACATCACCGATTTCGTAGGGTTCTACCACGGTGAAAGTCGGACTTTTCACTGCACCAGTATGGCCCAGGCCACGGATCAAGCCACGAGAGAGCGTGGTCTTGCCCGCCCCCAGGTCGCCTTCCAGAAAAATCACGCCACGACCGCCGGTCACCTCGGCCAGTTTTGCGCCGAAATCGACCGTGGCCGCTTCATCGGCCAGAAACAGGGTTAAGCCAGACACGCAGAATGCTCCTCCAACAACTCACGAATGACCGGCGCCAGATCACTGGCTGCCAGGCCTCTACCTTTGACGCCCAGACGTTCGCCTGCACAGGCGTGCAGCCATACCCCCAGGCCCGCCGCGCTCCAGGCGTCCAGCCCCTGGGCCAACAACGCTGCCAGCACACCAGTCAGCACGTCACCCAAGCCGGCACCGGCCATCGCCGGGTGGCCTCGCTCACACAGCGCCAGTTGGCCGGAGGGGTTCGCCACCAATGTACCGGCGCCCTTGAGCACGCAGACACTGGCATAGCGGCGTGCCAGCTTGCGCGCCGCGCCTGGGCGATCGGCCTGCACTGCCTCGGTGGATATGCCCAACAGCCGCGCCGCTTCCCCCGGGTGCGGGGTGAGGATGCTGCCGCTGGGCAGTGCCAGCGGCGTGCGGGCCAGCAGGTTCAGGGCATCGGCGTCCCATACCTGTGGCCGCTCGGCGTTGGCCACTGCCGACAACAGGCTGCGGCCCCAGGCCGCCTGGCCCAGGCCGGGGCCCACCACCAACACCGTGGCACGCTCCAGCACGCCGACCAACTGGTTGGCCGAATCAACGCCCAGGCACATGCTTTCCGGCATGCGCGCCAGCCCGGCCACGACGTGCTCCGGGCGCGTCGCCACGCTGACCAGCCCTGCTCCACAGCGCAGCGCGGCCTCGGAACTGAGCAGTACCGCGCCACCGGTGCCCAGGTCGCCACCGACGACCAGCACATGGCCGAAGTCGCCTTTATGGGCATGCGCATGACGTGTCGGCAGGCGTGCGACGGTCACGCTGCTGAGCAATTGCGGGGCATTGCTGGGGTGTTTGGTCTGCGGCATGGGGTCAAAGGCTCCAATGTCTGGCAGAATTATACGCACCTGAGCCCGTATTGCCTGCCCATCCATGTCCGTCTGTACTCCTGACCTCGCCCAACTGGCCCAATCCATCAAGACTTGGGGCCAAGAACTCGGTTTTGCCCATGTCGGCATCGCCGGTGTCGACCTTGGCGAACACGAACAGCACCTGCAACGCTGGCTCGACGCTGGCTACCAGGGCGAAATGGAGTACCTCGGCGCCCACGGCAGCAAGCGCGCCCACCCCGACCAGCTGATTCCCGGCACGGTACGCGTGGTGTCGCTGCGCATGGACTACCTGCCCGGCGACACACAGATGGCGCAACGCCTGGCCCAGCCGGAAAAAGCCTACGTGTCGCGTTATGCCCTGGGGCGTGACTACCACAAGCTGGTGCGCAAGCGCGTGCAGTTTCTGGCAGACCGCATCCAGGAAGCGATCGGCCCGTTCGGCTACCGCGCCTTCGTCGACAGCGCCCCGGTGCTGGAGAAGGCTCTTGCCGAACAGGCAGGGCTGGGCTGGATCGGCAAGAATACCCTGCTGCTCAACCGCAAGGCCGGCAGCTACTTCTTCCTTGCCGAACTGTTCGTCGACTTGCCGCTGCCGGTGGACGAGGCGCATACCAGCGAACACTGCGGGCGCTGCCAGGCGTGCCTGGATATCTGCCCGACCAAGGCTTTTGTTGGCCCCTACGTGTTGGATGCGAGACGCTGCATCTCTTACCTGACCATCGAGTTGCGCGGGCCTATCCCGGTCGAATTGCGTTCCATGATGGGCAATCGAGTATTTGGCTGCGATGACTGCCAGATCGTCTGCCCATGGAACCGCTTTGCCAATCACAGCAAGGAGCAGGACTTCCAGCCGCGGCACGGGCTGGAAAATGCCGAGTTGGCTGAAATGTTCCTGTGGGACGAGCGCACGTTCCTGCGCAAGACCGAGGGCGGGCCGCTGCGCCGGGCGGGGTATGAGCGGTTTTTGCGCAACCTGGCGGTGGGGCTGGGAAATGCGCCTTCCACGATTCCGGTCATCGAGGCGTTGAAGGCTCGACGGGAAGATGAGTCGGAGCTGGTGCGCGAACATGTGGAGTGGGCGCTGGACCGGCACGGCATCCACTAGGCACCGCCATACTCTGCTTTCAAAGCCGTCGCGCCCCCTGTGGGAGCGGGTTTACCCGCGAAGCAGACAACGCGGTGCATGGCACCAGCTGCGCCGGTGTTCGCGGCTAAAGCCGCTCCCACAAGGATTGCATTCAGGTTACTGCTGGTCGTTGTAGTGGAACTTGGGCATTTCCCAATGGAAACGGATCGCCAGCAAGCGCACCAGGAAGCCACCGAACAAGGTCAGAAGCATCGCCTGCTCCGCCGGGAGCTTGAAATACACGCAGCCCAGATAGAACCACGCCGCGGCGAACGACACGCTGGCATAGAGCTCGCGACGGAACACCAGCGGGATGTCGTTGCAGAAGATATCCCGCAGGATCCCGCCAAACACCCCGGTGATCACCCCGCTGATCGATGCCACCAGCATGCCTTGCCCCATCTCCAGCGCGGTCATGCAGCCGATCAGGGTAAAGGCCACCAGGCCCAACGCATCCAGCACCAGGAACAGCGAGCGCAAACGGCGCATCATCGGCGCGATGAAGATCGTCAGCAGCGCAGCGAGGCTGGTCAACACCAGGTACTCCGGATGTTTCACCCAGGTCAGCGGGTAGTGCCCGAGCAGCACGTCGCGCACCGAACCGCCACCCAGGGCGGTCACGCAGGCAATCAGCACCACGCCAAACCAGTCCATGCCGCGGCGGCCGGCGGACAGGGCGCCGGTCATGGCCTCGGCGGTGATGGCGATCAGGTAGAGCATCAACAACATGGCGCGGGTCCGTGCGGGAAAGGCGCGCAGTCTAACCAGTTGCCGTAGGCACCAAAAGAGGGCGAGAGCACATTATCTGCGCCCTTTCGGCTCATACCTTGATGAAATGCTCGCGGTAGTGACGCAGTTCGGCGATCGACTCACGGATATCGTCCAGCGCCAGGTGGGTGCTGCCCTTCTTGAAGCTGTCACGCACATCCGGCGCCCAGCGCGCGGCAAGCTCCTTCACGGTGGAGACATCGAGGTTGCGATAGTGGAAGTAGTTCTCCAGGCCGCGCATGTGACGATAGAGAAAACGACGATCCTGGCAGATGCTGTTGCCGCAGATCGGCGACTTGCCTTTCGGTACCCATTGCTCGAGGAAGGCGATGGTCTGCGCTTCGGCTTCGGCCATGCTGACCTTGCTGTCGCGCACGCGCTGGGTCAGGCCCGAGGCGCCATGGGTGCGGGTGTTCCACTCGTCCATGCGCGCCAACACTTCGTCACTGTGGTGGATGGCGATCACCGGGCCTTCGGCCAGGGTGTTCAGCTCGCTGTCGGTGACGATAGTGGCCATCTCGATGATGACGTCGTGGTCCGGGTCCAGTCCGGTCATTTCCAGATCGATCCAGATCAGGTTCTGTGGGTTCTGCATGAAGGGGCTCCTCGTATAGGCCGTCATATTAGCCTAGCGACGTCAGCCTGCGCATGCGCGGCGCAAAGGTAACCAGAATGGTCCGTGGCCTGGCGTGCTAAACTGCCTGCCGTTTTCAACTTGCCCCACCTTGGAAGGTCCATGGCCAAACGCCAGCTCAATCGTCGCCAGAACTGGCGTATCGAAAAAATCCAGAACGAACGCGCCGCTCGCGCCGCCAAACGCGAGCAGCACGTGCTGCAAGAGCTGGAGGGCGGCGACCTGGGGCCGGAGCAACTGGGCCTGGTCATCGCCCACTTCGGCGTGCAGGTCGAGGTGGAAGCCCAGGACGGCGAAGTCGCCGGCCAGGTATTCCGCTGCCACCTGCGGGCCAACCTGCCGGCGCTGGTGACGGGTGACCGCGTAGTCTGGCGTGCCGGCAACCAGGGCATTGGCGTAATTGTCGCCCAGATGCCACGCAGCACCGAACTGTGCCGGCCGAACAACCATGGCCAGCTCAAACCGGTTGCGGCCAACGTCGACCTGATCGTGATCGTCTTCGCCCCGGCGCCGGAGCCGCACCCGAACCTGATCGACCGTTACCTGGTGGCTGCAGAGCATGCCGGTATCCGCCCGCTGCTGCTGCTGAACAAGGCCGACCTGATCGACGCCGAAAACGGCCCGGGCCTGCATGCGCTGCTCGAGGTCTACCGCGAACTGGGTTACCCGCTGCTGGAGGTGTCTGCGCACCACGGCGACGGCATGCAACGCCTGCAGCAGATGCTCGACGGGCACATCAGTGTGTTCGTCGGCCAGTCGGGCGTGGGCAAGTCGTCGCTGGTGAACAGCCTGCTGCCGGATGCCGGCACCCGCGTGGGAGACCTGTCCGAGTGGTCTGGCCAGGGCCAGCACACCACCACCACGGCGCGCTTGTATCACTTCCCCAACGGCGGCGACCTGATCGACTCGCCGGGCATCCGCGAATTTGGCCTGGGCCACGTCAGCCGAGACGACGTGGAAGATGGTTTCATCGAGTTCCGCGACTTGTTTGGCACATGCCGCTTCCGCGACTGCAAGCATGATCGCGAACCAGGATGCGCACTGCTCAAGGCCCTTGAAGATGGCCGCATCAAGCCGCAGCGGATGAACAGCTACCGCTCGATCATTGCCAGCCTGCCGGAAGATAGTTACTGATTTGTAGGAAATATTACCGGGGCGCGTAGGACGCCTCCGGTTTTTCTGCCATCTCTTGCCCTATCCCTCACTTTCCCTGAAGGTCATGTCTTCTATCAGGGAGGGCAACCGCGATGCCGGTTTTTATCAGTTACCGCCACGAAGAGCGGCTTGACGCCTTCATCCTCAACGAACGCCTGCTACTTGAGGGCATTACCGCACAGCTGGTGGAGTTTGGCGCCGACGGGCACACTCGCGAAGACGCGCATGGCAGCGCCTGCCAGCAGATAAACGATGCAACCCACTGGATCGGCCTGCTACCCACAGAAACATGCGATGACTGGTGGACTGTCCGGCTACTGGAGGCGGCAGTGGCAGCCAATCGGCGGGTGAGTTTCTACCATTGTAGGTGCGGCGAGCCACCCGAGCACCTTGGCAGGTGGCCAGTGATGCGAGAACGTAAGCATATCGACCTGTTCGTGCGGGCCTATCACGATGAGTGCACGTTTCAGCGGGCGATGATTCTGCCAGCGGAGCATAGGTCGAGTGTCGACCGGGATAATGCGGATTTCTTTCATGCCGATCTCAAGGCCAAGATCAGGCGGGGATTTTGAGTTTTCTGGGGTTTCTCTGCAGCCCTTCGCGGGCAAGTCCGCACCCACAAGTATGCGATTCATGTGTGGGAGCGGGTTTGCCCGCGAAGGGCCGCAAAGCGGCCCAGGCGGTTACTGATCCTTCTGCTCGTCCATCTTCAAGGTCCCATCCTCGAAGATGTTCAGCTTCTGGCGCAGTTCACGCGGCTGCATCGGGGCCTGGGCAGCGGCGTCCCCAGCCGCCGGTGCTGCCGGAGCTGCCGCCCCGGGTGCTGCACCCGCTGGCGGTGCCGGCTGGGCTGGCGCGTCGGGCGCACCCTGCTCACCCTCGATGTTGCGCTGCGCCTTCTTGGTCAGGACGATGATGTCGATACGGCGGTTGACCGGGTTGAACGGGTTCTTGCGGTCGAACAGCGACGACGAGGCATAGCCCACTACCCGCGCCACCTGGTCATCCGGGTAGCCGCCGGCAACCAAGGCACGACGCGCAGCGTTGGCCCGGTTGGCCGACAGCTCCCAGTTACCGAAGTCGCCAGTGCCGGAGTACGGCTTGGCATCGGTGTGGCCACTGATGCTGATCTTGTTCGGCACTGCCTTGATGGTGTCGGCCATGGCCAGCAGGATGTCTTCGAAATAAGGCTGCAGGCGTGCGCTGCCGATGTCGAACATCGGCCGGTTCTCTGCATCCATGATCTGGATCCGCAGGCCGTCCTGGGTGATCTCGAAGAGAATCTGGTCCTTGAACTTCTGCAGCTGCGGGTTTTCCTCGACCTTGTTCTGCAGTTCCTGCAGCAGCAATTCGAGGCGCTCGCGCTCGACCTGTTCGGCCATGGTCTCGACCTGGTCCTTGTCCAGCTGAATGCTGGTATCAGGCGTAGGCTCGGACTTCACTTCCGGGTTGATGGTCTTTTCCGGCGCCATCTGCGGCGAACCGCCCAGGTCGATGACGTATGGTGTGCCACTCTCGGAAAAACCGATCGGGTCCTTGAAGTAGCCGGCAATGGCGATCTTCTGCTCAGGCGTAGCCGTGGATAGCAGCCACAACACCAGGAAGAACGCCATCATCGCCGTGGCGAAGTCGGCGAAGGCGATCTTCCAGGCGCCACCATGGTGCCCGCCACCGAAGCGCTTGACGCGCTTGATGATTATCGGCTGATTGTTCTCCATGACTCAGCGACCGCGAACCGCTTGTTCCAGCTCGGCGAAGCTTGGGCGATGCTTCGGATACAGCACCTTGCGCCCGAACTCGACGGCCAGCGAAGGCGGCATGCCAGAAGCCGAGGCCACCAGCGAGGCCTTGATCGATTCATAGAGGTTTAGCTCCTCCTTGGCATCGTGCTCAAGGCACTTGGCCAGTGGGCCGAAGAAGCCATAAGCGGCGAGAATACCGAAGAAGGTACCGACCAGCGCCGCACCCACGTGCATGCCGATGGCCTTCTGGTCGCCATCACCCAGCGACGCCATGGTCACCACGATACCCAGTACCGCCGCCACGATACCGAAACCAGGCATGCCGTCGGCAATACCGGTGACCGCGTGCGACGGGTGCTCGAGCTCTTCCTTCATGCTCAGCAGCTCCATGTCGAACAGGCCTTCGAGCTCGTGGGGTGCCATGTTGCCGGTGGACATGATGCGCAGGTAGTCGCAGATGAATGCGGTCATGCGCTCGTCCCCCAGTACTGCCGGGTACTTGGCAAAGATCGGACTGGCTGCGGCGTCTTCGATATCGCTCTCGATCGCCATCATGCCTTCGCGACGGCTCTTGTTGAGGATTTCATATACCAGGCCCAGTACTTCCAGATAGAAAGCATGGGAGAAGCGCGAGCCGAACATCTTCATCGACTTCTTGATTACATGCATGGTCATGTAACCAGGGTTGGCCTGCATGAAGGCGCCAAAGGCTGCACCGCCGATGATCAGCACTTCGAACGGCTGGATCAGCGCCGCGATCTTGCCGTGGGAGAGTACATATCCGCCGAGCACGCTCGCGAATACGACGATGATGCCGATAATTTTAGCCATAGGTTCAAAGCACTTGCTGTCGTGGTCAGGGTGAGGGACGGGAGCTTTAAAACTCTTCTTCTACTTATCGGCAGAACTGCGCCAGACTATAGCCACTAAAAGCGAAAAGCCAGTTCGGACTGATGTCAAAATGCCAATGGAATCCAAGGTGCCCACTCAGAATCCGCGTACGGTAGAAGCCTGGGTCAAGCTGCTCGACGGTGTCCGTGTACCGGTACCGAAGCAGAGTTACGACCGGGTCATGAGCGCCATCAACGACAATCGCCGCTCGTTGCGCGACATCGCCGAACTGATGCAGGACAGCCCCGCCCTGGTGCTGTCGGTGATGCGCGAGGCCAATCACTCCGCCAACGCCAGCCAGGCCGAGCCCGCCGAAAGCCTGGAGGTCGCCCTCAACCGCCTGGGCCTGGCACGCAGCAAGGAACTGCTGATGCGCCTGCCGGCCCTGCCGGAAGACGACATTCCGCCAGTGCTGCGCCAATTTCTGTTGATCAGCCAGCACGCCGCGCAACAGGCCAGCGGCCTGTTCGCCAGCCGCCTGGCGCGCCTGTGGCAGGAGATCCACTGGGGCAGCCTACTGTTCCTCGCCCCTCTTTGGCCGCTGGCCCTGGCCCACCCCAAGCTGTTGGACGCCTGGGAGCTGCGGGTTATCCACAAGGGCGAGATCGCAGCCGACGTGGAGCAGGAATTGTTCGGCGTGCGTATCTTCGCTCTATGCCAGGCCATGGCCGAACACTGGCGCTTGCCCAAATGGGTGACCCAAGGCTATCGCCTGCTGCTCGAAGAACGCGACCAACTGGCCATGGTTCTTAGCATCGCCCGCGAAGAAGACCTGCTCAGCCAGCAGCATCGCCTGGACGAGGCACCCGGCTTGCGCCGCTGGTTCAACGAGCCGGCCAACACCGTACTACTGGCCAATAACCTGGCCCTGGCAGCCCAGGTCGGTTGGGACAACCCTCATTTGTTACGCTGGCAGCAGCTGACCGCACTGTATCTGCAGACTTCACTGGAAGACGTACAACAGCAGGTGCACCAACAGGCTGCCGCCAGCGCCCGGCGTCACGCCAGGCATGCGCTGTTCCACCCGGCCGAAGCACTGATCTGGCCTTGGCACCAGCGCCGCCCGCACCCGGACATGCTGACGCCACCGCCCCCCTCCAGCGAAGACCTCGGGCGCTGGCGCAAGCTGTGCCAGGAGTTGCTGGCCCAACCAAGCCCGTTCACCAACGCGGTACACCTGGCGACCCAGGCGCGCGACGCCATGCTCGCCTGCGGCATGCAGCGCATCATGCTGCTGACACTGGACCGTGCCAGCGACTATCTGCGCGTGCAGCAAACCGCCGGCCTGCCCAAGGAGGCCGCAGCCATGGCCTTGCCTGTCGCGCAGAACAAACTGCTGCAAAAGCTCGTGAGCAAGGCCGGGCAGTTGCGCCTGACGCCTGACAATCACGCCCAGTTCTCGGCATTGCTACCCGCGCCGCTACGGGCTTTCTTCCGCAGCGAACACGTGCTGCTGCGTTCGTTGGCGGTCAGTGACCAGGTGCTGATGCTGGCCGTGGCCGACCAGGGCGGCAAGCCGCTGGCCGATGTCAGCGTGCAGGCTTTCGGCAAGACTTCGCAATGTATCGAACGTGCGCTGGCGGTGTTTGCCAACCGCGGCGCCTGAGCCTTGCGCTACAATCGCCCCTCTTTCCACACTGGAGAACGTGGATGACTGATTTTTCCGGCCTGCCTTTGGTGATCGAAGCCGAAGACCTGCTGCCGCGCCTGGATTCACCTCAGCTGATCCTGGTCGACCTGAGCAGCGCCAACCGCTATGTCAGCGGGCATATCCCCGGCGCCCGCTTCGTCGAGGGCAAGCGCACCCAGCTTGGCCTGCCTCCGGCACCCGGCCTGCTGCCGGCCCTGGCCGACCTGGAAAAACTGTTCAGCGAGCTCGGCCACCGCGACGACGCAGTCTACGTGGTGTACGACGATGAAGGCGGCGGCTGGGCCGGCCGCTTCATCTGGCTGCTCGATGTCATCGGCCATACCCGCTACCACTACCTCAACGGCGGCATCCAGGCCTGGTCGGCGGACAAACTCTCCACCGACGTGCCAGCACCTGGCAACACGCCCGTGCACCTGCATCTGCACGGCGAACCGACCGCTACCCGCGAATACCTGCAAAGCCGCCTGGGCGCCGATGACCTGGTGATCTGGGACGCCCGCGGCCCGCAGGAATTCAACGGTGAAAAGGTCCTGGCCGCCAAGGCTGGGCACATTCCCGGCGCCATCAATTTCGAGTGGACTGCCGGCATGGACCTCAACGATCACCTGCGCATCCGCGCGGACATCGCTGAAGTACTCCAGCAAAAGGGTATCACCCCGGACAAAGAAGTGATCACCCACTGCCAAACCCACCGCCGCTCCGGTTTCACCTACCTGGTGGCCAAGGCCCTCGGCTACCCACGCATCAAGGCTTATGCCGGTTCGTGGAGCGAATGGGGCAACCACCCGGACACGCCTGTCGAAGTTCAAGGACAATCAACACAATGAAATCCCGTCTGTTCATCCTCAGCCAGTACCTGCTGCCGCACCACTTGCTGTCGCGCCTGGCTGGCTGTGTCGCCGAGTGCCGTGCACGCTGGTTCAAGAACGCCTTCACCGCCTGGTTCGCCAAGCGTTACCAGGTGAACATGAGCGAAGCGCTGGTCGAAGACCTCACCGCCTACGAGCACTTCAACGCCTTCTTCACCCGCGCCCTGAAGCCAGGCGCCCGCCCGCTGGACGAAACGCCGGGCGCGATCCTCTGCCCGGCCGACGGTGCCGTCAGCCAGCTGGGCCCGATCGAGCACGGTCGTATCTTCCAGGCCAAAGGCCACAGCTACAGCGCCCTCGAACTGCTCGGCGGCGACCCTGCACTGGCTGCGCCGTTCATGGGTGGCGAGTTCGCCACCATCTATCTGTCGCCGAAGGATTACCACCGCGTGCACATGCCGCTGGCCGGTACCCTGCGCGAGATGGTCTATGTGCCGGGCCGTCTGTTCTCGGTCAACCAGACCACTGCCGAGAACGTGCCGGAGCTGTTCGCCCGCAACGAGCGTGTGGTGTGCCTGTTCGATACCGAGCGCGGGCCAATGGCCGTGGTGCTGGTCGGCGCAATGATCGTTGCTTCGATCGAGACCGTGTGGGCCGGCCTGGTCACGCCGCCGAAGCGCGAGCTGAAGACATTCCGCTACGACGAAAGCAGCCGTGCACCGATTCACCTGGAGAAAGGCGCCGAGCTGGGCCGCTTCAAACTGGGCTCGACCGCGATCGTGCTGTTCGGACCAGAGCAGGTGAAATGGGCCGAAAACCTGGGCGCAGCTTCGGCTGTGCGCATGGGTGAACTGCTGGCTAACCCTGCCCAGGCTTGACCCTGGACGAAAAAAAAGGCCCTGCATGTGCAGGGCCTTTTTTTGTCCGGCGTATCAGCCTCGGGCGTCGCGGTCGCGCAGGCCCAGCAGGTACAGCACGCCATCCAGCCCCAGGGTGGAAATCGCCTGCTTGGCCGACTGGCGCACCAGCGGCTTGGCGCGGAACGCCACACCCAGGCCGGCCAGCGACAGCATCGGCAGGTCGTTGGCGCCATCGCCCACGGCGATGGTCTGGTCCAGCTGCAGGCCTTCTTCGTTGGCCAGTTGCTGCAGCAGGTCAGCCTTGCGCTGGGCATCGACAATCGGCTCCACGGCCACGCCGGTCACCTTGCCATCGACCACTTCCAGTTCATTGGCGAATACGTAATCAATGCCCAGGCGCGCCTGCACCTGCTTGGCGAAGTACGAGAAGCCACCGGACAGGATCGCCGTCTTGTAGCCCAGGCGCTTGAGCTCGGCGAACAGGTTTTCAGCACCTTCAGTCAGGCGCAGGGAAGCACCGATCTCGTCGAGCACACCGACATCCAGGCCTTTAAGCAGCGCCATGCGCTCCTTGAAACTGGCGCGGAAATCCAGCTCGCCACGCATGGCGCGCTCGGTGATCGCGGCAACCTGTTCGCCCACACCGGCCGCCTTGGCCAGCTCGTCGATGACTTCAGCCTCGATCAGCGTCGAGTCCATGTCGAATACCGCCAGGCGGCGGTTGCGGCGGAACAGGTCATCCTTCTGGAACGCGATGTCGATGTTCAGCTCTTCGGCCAGCGCGAAGAAGTCGGCACGCAATGCCTGGGCGTCGCTCGGCACGCCGCGCACGGAAATTTCCAGCGCCGCCTTGCCCTTCTCGCTCGGAGCACCCAGCGCAACCCGCGCCGACAGGCGCTCGATGCGCTCGATGGTCAGGTCGTACTGGCTGATGACTGCGCTGACGCGTTGCAGTTGCTCGGGGGTGATCTTGCGGCTGAGCAAGGTCACGATATGCCGCGCTTCGCCCTGGGCATCGGCCCAGTGCTGATAGTCGGCCTCGGAGATCGGCGTATAACGCGCTTGCAGGTTCAGCTCGTGGGCCTTGGACTGCACGCTTTGCAGTAGACTGGTGGCCACTTCGTTGTCGGGGATATCGACCAGAATGCCGAACGACAGGGTGCCGTGCATCACCGCCAGGCCGATGTCGAGGATGTTCACACCGCCCTGGAGCAGGACGCCGGTAATGGCGGCGGTAAGACCGGGACGGTCCTCACCGGTGATGTTGATCAGAACGATTTCGCGCACAACCTGGCTCCGACTTCGATGAAAAATGCGCATTCTACCGATTTTCCATGACCATCGGGCGCCAACTCTACTTTGCCGACAAAACACTGCTCGCTATACTGCCCAACACTTTTATGCCATTAAGAGCCGAGCTCTGTGAACCGGCCCACGCCCGTCAAAACCGACAACTTCTTCATCATGATCTTCCGAGCCCTGCGCCAACGTCGCGTGCCCCTGGCACTGCGCATCGCCACCACCAACATTTTCCTGGTGGCGCTGGCGCTGGTGATCTACGCCTGCGTGATGGGCCTGCAGTTCAAGCAGGCCATGCACGAGCAGGCTGACGCCCTCGGCCAGAGCCTGACCACCCAGACCGCCACCTCGGCAACCGAGCTGCTGGTGTCCAATGACATCCTCAGCCTCAACGTGCTGTTGGGTAACCTGGTGAAGAACCCGCTGGTGGCCCATGCGGCCATCTACAGCGTGGACAACCGCATCCTCGCCGAGGCCGGTCAACGTCCACGCAACAGCCTGCTGGGTGAAGCTGAAGGCCTGTACCAGACCAAGATCACGTTCCAGGACGTGACCGCCGGTCAGCTGCGCATCAGCCTGGACATGAGCCAGTTCCAGCAGCCGATGCTGATCAGCCTGCAAAGCATGGGCATCCTCGCCGCCATCCTGCTGGCCCTGGCGCTGAGCCTGAGCCTGCGCCAAGGCCGCCACATCACCCTGCCGCTGTTGCAGCTACGGGTGTGGCTGCGTGACCCGCACCCATACACCCCGGCCATCGACCGTCAGGACGAGATCGGCGACATCGCCCGCCAGCTGCACGCCCGCCTGGCGCCGCCACCTCCGCCCGAGCCGGAACCGGAAGAGGAAGAGTACGAAGACGAGTTCGACGCGCCGCACGACGAAGCTCCAGCCAAGCCGGCCCAGCGCGCCAGGGCCGTGGTCCAGGCGGACGAGGATGACGACGAAGCCTTCGCCGGGCTGCTGGATGACGAGGAGCAACCGGCGCCCAAACCTGCCGTGGTCGAATCCGACGAGCCACAGAATACCGCCGTGCTAGCCGTTCAACTGGGCTCCCAGGAGCAACTGCGTCGCTTGCCGCGCACGCGCCTGACCGAGCTGCTGGAGCGCTACCGTGGCTGCCTGGAGCAGGCTGCATCGCTGTATGAGGGCGAAATCCACACCCTCAACGATGGCAGCACCCTGGTGCTGTTCCACAGCCGCGACTGCGGCGAGGATTACCTGACCAACGCAATCTGCTGCGGCGAGCTGCTACGTGCGCTGGGCCATGCCCTGCAGATCGAAGTGGCCGACAGCGGTATCACCCTGCAACTGCAGCTGGGCCTGGCCCTGGGCGACGATCTGCAAGGGCTGGAGCAGGTCGACCTGCTGATGGCCGAGAAGGCCCAGGATGCCCTGGCGCTGTCGCAGCACAGCCGCAACCTGCTGCTGGTGGAGCGGCAGATCAGTGATGACGAGCTGATCCGCAAGCGCGCCCGTATTCGGCCGATTGCCAGCCCTGAAGGCGCTTGCTGCGTGGAGCGGTTGATGGAGCCTTACCCGTCGATGCTGGAGCGCCAGCTGGCGCGGATGCACGAGCGCCGGGCTTGATTTGAGATCCTTGGGGCCGCTCTGCGGCCCTTTCGCGACACAAGGCCGCTCCCACAAGGGATCGCAGTCTCTTGTAGGAGCGGCCTTGTGTCGCGAAAGGGCTGCGGAGCGGCCCCAGCAATTTCAGCCATGTCTAGTCCTGAAATAGGTTTACACCTGTTCAGGTAGGCCGACAGGCCTCAAAACGCCCGATGCACTGCATCGGGCGTTTTGTTTTTCAGGGCCATATAGGGCCGTTCTGTGTTGTAGATCTGCACTGCCTCGTCAACCATCTGTCTCGCCTGCTCAAGATCTTCAGGGCTGCTCAACAGCAGCTCCATCTTGAGGATTCCGTTGATTCGCTCGGCCAGCGCGTTCTGGTAGCAGTCATACCCATCAGTCATGGAGCACTGAACATCGTGCCGTTGGTGCAGTGACTGGTACAGCGCCGAGCAATATTGGATGCCTCGATCCGAATGGTGGACTAATGGCTGGCGACGACGTCGCTTTCGTAATGCCTGCTTGAAGGCTTGCGCCACTGACTCGGCATGCAGGCTTTCATGGACGTGGTGGCCAACAATTTTCCTGGAGTACGCATCCGTTACCAGGCTCAGGTACAGCGGGCCGTTACGTGCGGGCAGGTAAGTAATATCGGCAACCCAGACGTGCTCCGGCCTTGTCGGAACGACTTGGCTTGGGCCCGGCTTGAGTAAGTTGGGATGGCGGTAGAAGCGATGAAAGCTTTGTGTTGTCTTGTGGTAGGCCCGCTTAGGCAGCACCAGCAAACGGCGCTCTCCCAAGACTTGGAACAGCCTATCTCGGCCAACTTGGAACCGTTTGTCAGGTTGGCAATGCAGCAGATAGTGCAGCTTGCGTGTACCCAGACGAGGCTGGCGCATCCGGACTTGCTGAACAAACTCAACCACCTGATCTGCCTGGCGCTCTTTGCCATCAGCAGTTCGGTTGCGCTTGTAGTAAGCCTGTCGACTGATGCCTAGAAACTGACAAGCCCTGGCAATGCTCAGTCCTGCGACTTGACCTTGCGAGAGGACTTGCCGGATCGCTTTTTTACGACCGAAACACCATAGTCATTTTTCAGAACATCAACGACCGTCTCAAAAAACTGGGCCTTCTGGCTCATCAGTTCCAACTGTTGCTCAAGCTCTTTGATCCGCTGCTCTGGAGTGAGCGTTTTGGGGTCAGACATCGCGCAGCTCCTCTCGTCGCGGATCGAGGCCCCCTGGCTCCAATCCTGCCGACCGTGCTTACGCAACCATACCAGAACCGTCGACCGACCCTGGATGCCATACCGCACCTGGGCCTGTTTGTAGGTCAGTTCGCCTTTTTCAATCTGATCAACCACCGCCAATTTAAAAGACAGTGAGTAATCTCTCTGTGTGCGCTTTACACCTTGCTCCATCTGACTCTCCGGAAATTCGGGATGGGAGGTGTAAACCTTATTCAGGACGGGACACCACCCACAAAAAAGCCCGCGAAGATGCGGGCTTTTTTGTGGGTGGCTACTCGATCAGAACCGATAGACTTCCATATCGGTGCGAATCGGCGAAGCCATCGGGATCTTCGACTTCTCTGGCTCTTTCTTGACCTGTACCGGTGCTGCCTGTTTCTTGGGTGCTTCTTCAGCAACCGCAGGCTGATTGGCCAGCGGCTTGACCGCCACGCTCAACTGTTCGGCCAGTTTCTGCAGCAACTGCCCCTGGGCTTGGACCTGGGACGATTCGCTACCCTCATGCGGCTGCTCAAGGTGAACGATACGGTTGTCACGCACATGGCCACGGCGGTCGAGCAGGCGCCATTGCGCATCGAGAATCGCCGGCTGGTTCTTGCCCGAGTCCAGGCGGGTGATCGACAGCAGCACCTGCACGTCCGGGGAGAAGCCAGTGCTGGCCGGGGCCAGCACCACACGCTGGCTGTCCAGGCGCCAGGCCAGCTGACGCACCAGCAATTGATCGATGTCCGCCGACAGGCTACCGGCCCAGCGACCGTCAGTGGCAGAACTCAGGCTGCCATCAGCCTGACGCTGCAAGAAGGTTTCGCGCTGCAGATAATCGGCAACCGAGACCGGGCCGAGCACCACGGCCATGCCCGCACTCTGCGAAGGCTGGCCAGGATCACCGCTGTCGAGTTGGTACAGGGCAACCGGCTGGTGCATGCTGCACCCGCTCAGCCCCAGCAAACCCGTCATCAACAGCGCAAATGGAAGGCGCAGGAATTTCATTCAACCCATCCAGGCGGTCGCTACCAGGCAAACCGCAGTGATACTGATAGAGATTCAATCGGGCACACGGCCACGCCGGCACCGCAGGGGCACTATCATCCGCGAAATATCGGCTCGACTCCAGCATTTCTGCCTGGAACGGCGTTGAAATTGCCGTTCCAGACATTTCGTCGGATTATGCCGGCATTTCCACCTGCAAGCTGTCGACCCGCTGGAAGCCGCGTGGCAGCTTGCTACCGCGCCGGCCACGCTCGCCCTTGTAGTGTTCGAGGTCGTCGGCTTTAAGAGACAGGGTACGCTTGCCGGCTTGCAATACAAGGGTTGCACCCTCGGCAATCACCGCCAGATCGGTGACAAATTCTTCACGACTGGCAACCCGATCACCGGGCACACCGATGATCTTGTTGCCCTTGCCTTTGCCCAGCTGTGGCAGGTCGGAAACCTTGAACACCAGCAAACGACCTTCGGTGGTCACCGCCGCCAGCCAGTCCTGCTCACGGTCGGCCACCGGGCGCGGGGTCATGACCTTGGCACCGTTGGGCAAGCTGAGCAGCCCTTTGCCGGCCTTGTTCTTGGCCTGCAGGTCTTCACCTTTGACCACGAACCCGTAACCGGCGTCCGAAGCCACCACATACAGTGCATCATCGTCAGGCAGCAGCACGCATTCGAAGGTCGCCCCAGGCGGTGGCGTCAGGCGGCCGGTCAATGGCTCGCCCTGGCCACGCGCCGATGGCAGGGTATGCGCGGCCACCGAATAACTGCGCCCGGTGGAATCAATCAACACGGCAAACTGGTTGGAGCGCCCGGCAGCGGCGGCCTTGAAGCCGTCGCCGGCCTTGTAGGACAGGCCGGTAGCGTCGATGTCGTGGCCCTTGGCGCAACGCACCCAGCCCTTTTCCGACAGCACCACGGTGACCGGCTCGGTCGGCATCAGCTCGTTTTCAGACAAGGCCTTGGCTTCGGCGCGCTCGACGATTGGCGAGCGGCGGTCGTCGCCATAGGTTTCGGCGTCCTTGATCAGCTCGCTACGCACCAGCTTGCGCAGCTTGGCGTCGCTGCCCAGCAGCGCTTGCAGCTTGGCCTGCTCCTTGAGCAGTTCGTCCTGTTCGCCACGGATTTTCATCTCTTCCAGACGCGCCAACTGCCGCAGGCGTGTCTCAAGGATGTAGTCGGCCTGGATCTCGGTGAGCTGGAAACGTTCGATCAGCGCCTGCTTGGGGTGCTCTTCGGTACGGATGATGTGGATCACTTCATCCAGGTTGAGGAACGCGGTGAGCAAACCTTCCAACAGGTGCAGGCGCTTCTCGACCTTGTCCAGGCGGTGCTGCAGGCGGCGGCGAACGGTGTTGGTGCGGAACTCCAGCCACTCCAGCAGCAGCGCGCGCAGGTTCTTCAGCTGCGGGCGGCCGTCGAGGCCGATGATGTTGACGTTGACCCGGTAGCTGCTTTCCAGGTCGGTGGTGGCGAACAGGTGCTGCATCAGTTCGTCGGCATCGACGCGGTTGGAGCGTGGAATGATGACGATGCGGCAAGGGTTCTCGTGGTCCGACTCGTCACGCAGGTCGGCGACCATCGGCAGCTTCTTGGCCTGCATCTGCGCGGCGATCTGCTCCAGCACCTTGGCCCCGGAGACCTGATGCGGCAGCGCGGTAACCACAATGTCGCCATCCTCGACGCGGTACACGGCGCGCATGCGGATAGAGCCGCGGCCGCTTTCGTAGATCTTCTGGATTTCCGCACGCGGGGTGATGATTTCGGCCTCGGTCGGGTAGTCCGGGCCCTGAATGTGTTCGCACAGCTGCTCGATGGTAGCCTTGGGCTCGTCGAGCAGGCGCACACAGGCGCTGGCCACTTCACGCAGGTTGTGCGGTGGCACATCGGTGGCCATGCCCACGGCGATACCAGTGGTGCCGTTGAGCAGGATATTCGGCAGGCGCGCCGGCAATACCGCAGGCTCCTGCAGCGTGCCGTCGAAGTTCGGCACCCAATCGACGGTGCCCTGGCCCACTTCGCTGAGCAGCACTTCCGAGTAACGCGACAGGCGTGCCTCGGTATAACGCATTGCGGCGAACGACTTCGGATCGTCCGGTGCACCCCAGTTGCCCTGGCCGTCTACCAGGGTGTAGCGGTAGCTGAACGGCTGCGCCATCAGCACCATGGCTTCGTAGCAGGCCGAATCGCCGTGGGGGTGGAACTTGCCGAGCACGTCGCCGACGGTACGGGCGGACTTCTTGTGCTTGGCGTCGGCATCGAGCCCCAACTCGCTCATGGCGTAGACGATGCGTCGCTGCACCGGCTTCAGGCCGTCGCCGATGTGCGGCAAGGCCCGGTCCATGATCACGTACATGGAGTAGTTGAGGTAGGCCTGTTCGGTGAAGTCAGCCAACGAGCGGCGTTCGACGCCGTCCAGGCTGAGTTCCAGTGAGTCGCTCATGCGGGCCTCGTCATTTCAGGTTCTGGCGCAGCAGCATGGTGCCGCCGCGCTGGGTAAATTCAAGTTGTTTGAGGGCGCTCATGCCCAGCAACACGGTCTGCCCGTCCAGGCCCGGCACCACCAGGGCGCGTACATTCTGTAGCCGGATATCGCCCAGTTGCAGGGTGCCCAGCCGCGTTCGGTAGCCTTCGGTACGGCCGTTGGCGGTGCTCAGCACCACCGGGCTACCGCGCTGCAGGTTCAGGTCCTTGGCCAGCGCCTCGGGTATCGCCACGTCGGTGGCACCGGTGTCGAGCATGAAATGCACCACCTGGCCGTTGATCGCGCCGTCCACCACGAAGTGGCCCTGGCCATTACCCAGCAAGCGCACTTCGATGAAACCGTCGCCATGGGACGACTGCACCTGCGTGTTCGGGTTGCGCTCGTGTTCTTCCCATTGCCCGAAGAAGCGTGTGGCCAGGAACAGCCCCGCCGCCCAGGCGACGATCATCAGTACCTTGCCCGCGCGCTTGCCCGGTGGCTGGCTCATGGAGTGGCGCTCCAGCCGCCTTGTGGCGCTTCAAAGCGCCAGACGATCGGCCGGCTTTCGCCATCGGCACGGTCGCCATTGTTGTTGTCCAGGCCGATCCAGGCGCCTTTGGCATCGATCACCAACGCTTCGGCCAGGCCGTACGGCTGGTCGTAGCGGCGCTCTGGTACCAGGGCCTCGGCGGCGAATGACCAGCACTGCTCGATCTTGCCGCTCGTGGCATCACGCCGGCACACGCGGTAGGCGTTGCGTTCGAGGGTAAACAGCTTGCCCTCGAACCAGGCGAGGTCGGCGAAATCGCGGGACAGCGCCCGGGGGTTGGGCATCTGCGGCGGCTGCATTTCGACCCCAGCTTCGCTCAGCAACACGCAACTGCGCCCGCAGGTCCACACCGACTGCTGGCGCTCGATGGCCACGAGGCCGCGCCGTTCGCGCTCGGCTGCCAGCCAGAGGCGGTCGCCCGCCGGGTTAATTGCCAGGCCCTCGAACAGGGCATTGAAGTTGAGCAGCATGCCGCTGGCCCGGGCCTGACGCACCATCGCCGGGTCAATCTTCAGCCACGCCGGCTCACCCTCGGCAGGCAACTGCAGCACCGCCGCATGGGCCTCGCTGACCAGGTAGAGGTTGCCCGCCTGGTCACAGGTGATGCCTTCGTAATCCAGTTCGCCACCACGCACGTAGGACGCCGCCCAGCTACGCGACTTCAACCCCCACGGCAGGCCGCTCTCGGGCACTGGTGGTGGTGTGAAGGTCAGCGGCTGGGCACGCCATACGGGGCTCTGCTGGTCGAAGCGGTAGATGCGGTCGTCATCACGATCGGATACACCCCACAGCCCGCCCCGGCACTCGGCCAGGCCGGACAGGTTGCCACCGCGCATGCCCTCGATCGGGTACTCAGAGGCAAGCTTCAGTTCCGGCCAGTTGCCCGCCAGGCTCGGCAGGGCAACCAGCGCCAGGCAGGCCGCGACCAGCAGACGAATCAAACCAGGACCTCAGCCAGGTTGCCTTTGGTTTCCAGCCAGTTCTTGCGGTCGCCGGCGCGCTTCTTGGCCAGCAGCATGTCCATGATCTCGGTGGTGCCCTGCACATCGTCCAGGGTCAGCTGGACCAGGCGCCGGGTGTTCGGGTCCATGGTGGTTTCACGCAGCTGCGGCGGGTTCATCTCACCCAGCCCCTTGAATCGGGTGACCTGCGGCTTGCCGCGTTTCTTCTCGGCTACCAGCCGGTCGAGGATGCCATCACGCTCGGCTTCGTCGAGGGCGTAGTAGATTTCCTTGCCCAGGTCGATACGGTACAGCGGCGGCATGGCGACGTAGACGTGGCCGGCCTCGACCAACGGGCGGAAGTGCTGGACGAACAGTGCGCAAAGCAAGGTAGCGATGTGCAGGCCGTCGGAGTCGGCGTCGGCGAGGATGCAGACCTTGCCGTAGCGCAGCTGCGACAGGTCGGCCGCGCCTGGGTCGACACCGATGGCAACGGCGATGTTGTGCACTTCCTGGCTGGCCAGCACTTCGCCGCCGTCCACTTCCCAGGTGTTGAGGATTTTGCCGCGCAGCGGCAGGATGGCCTGGAACTCCTTGTCACGGGCCTGCTTGGCCGACCCACCGGCAGAGTCACCCTCGACCAGGAACAGTTCGGCGCGCATCGGGTCCTGCCCGGCGCAATCGGCCAGTTTGCCTGGCAACGCCGGGCCCTGGGTGATGCGTTTGCGCTCGACCTTCTTGCTGGCCTTGAGACGCCGGCCAGCGTTGCTGATGGCCAGCTCGGCCAGTTGCATGCCCAGCTCGGGGTGGGCGTTGAGCCACAGACTGAAGGCGTCCTTGACCACACCGGAGACAAACGCCGCAGCCTCGCGAGACGACAGGCGCTCTTTGGTCTGGCCGGAGAACTGTGGTTCCTGCATCTTCATCGAAAGGACGAAGGTGATGCGCTCCCAGACGTCTTCCGGTGCCAGCTTGACCCCACGCGGCAGCAGGTTGCGGAATTCGCAGAACTCGCGCATGGCGTCGAGCAGGCCCTGGCGCAGACCATTGACATGAGTACCGCCCTGGGCGGTAGGGATCAGGTTGACGTAGCTTTCCTGAACGCTGTCGCCGCCTTCAGGCAGCCACAGCAGGGCCCAGTCCACAGCCTCCTTGTTACCCGCCAGGCTGCCGCAGAACGGCTCGTCGGGCAGGCGCTGGAACTCGCTGACCGAGTCGACCAGGTACGAACGCAGGCCATCTTCGTAGTGCCACTCGACCTTCTCGCCGCTAGCCTTGTCCTCGAAGCTGACCAACAGGCCCGGGCACAGTACGGCCTTGGCCTTGAGCACGTGCTTGAGGCGGCTGATGGAGAACTTCGCCGAATCGAAATATTTCGGGTCCGGGCTGAAGTACACGCTGGTACCGGTGTTGCGCTTGCCGACCGTACCGACCACTTCCAGCTCGCTGGCCTTGAAGCCATCGGCAAAGGTCATCTGGTACTCGTTGCCGTCACGTTTGACGCGCACGCGCACCTGGGTCGACAAGGCGTTGACCACCGAAATACCCACGCCGTGCAGGCCGCCGGAGAACTGGTAGTTCTTGTTGGAGAACTTGCCGCCGGCGTGCAGCTTGGTGAGGATCAGCTCGACGCCCGACACGCCCTCTTCAGGGTGGATGTCCACCGGCATGCCACGGCCATCGTCACTGACTTCCAGCGAATGGTCGGCGTGGAGGATGACCTGCACCGAGCGGGCGTGGCCGGCCAGGGCTTCGTCAACGCTGTTGTCGATGACTTCCTGGGCCAGGTGATTAGGCCGGCTGGTATCGGTGTACATGCCCGGGCGTTTACGCACCGGGTCGAGGCCGGAGAGGACTTCGATGGCGTCTGCGTTATAGGCGCTAGCGCTGGGATTGGCCATGGGTTCTCGTCGTCAGTCTGGTGAATGCAAAAAGATCAAAATACAGAAAAATCGAGTGCCGCATACTGCTGCCGGGCAATACCGGCAAACGCCAGCAGGCCTGGCAGTTGTTCGGCAAAGCCTTGGTAACTGTGGTCGCCACCGGCCTGGATGCGTAGCGCGCAAGCCCGGTAATAATGCTCGGCGTGACGGTAGTCCAGTGTTTCATCGGCTGTCTGCAGCCACACTTGATAGCGGCCTGGGTCGGTCGGTGCCGGGACTTCCAGCTCGGCCAGGGCTTGCACATGGTCCAGGGTCAGCTCCCACGTCTCGCCAGTGTAGTGGTTGCGCTGGGCACCCAGATAACCGTCGAAGCGCTTGTGCGGGGTGACTGCCGGGTTGACCAGCAGGGCTTTCAGCCCATGGCGCTCGGCCAGATGGGTGGCATAGTAGCCGCCGAGCGAACTGCCGACCAGCAGGGGCGCCCCGAGCTCGGCGATGGCGGCTTCGAGCTGGACCATGGCCTGGCGCGGGTGGTGGTGCAAGCTCGGGACGCGCAACTGCTGCGACAGGCCCATCTGCCGCATGACAGCCTCGAGCTGGCGCGCCTTGGTGGAAAGCGGTGAGCTGTTGAAGCCATGGATATAGAGGATGGAACCCGACATGCTGCCCCCGGAATCTTTGGCTTCGCGCCCGATCGAGTGGGCGCAGGGACGCGCAGTGTAGCGTGTTCGCCGGGCTTTGGCGCCAGATGGCCAATTTCGCAACAATTTCTTCAAAAAGCTGGGACTGCTACGCAGTCCCACAATCATCAATATCCCGAGCTGTTGAAGTCGAGCCTCACTTCGAAATCAGCGGCTCGCTCCACACCGGTCTCCACACGCCCATCGGCATGCAGGCGCAACCAGCGATACCCCGGCTGCTCTTCGCTGACCTTGAAGTCCTCGCTACCTGCCGCGAACTGGATGCAGGTCGACGGCGTGGCCAGCAGGCGCAAGCCATCGCGTTCTTCATCCCATTCCTGGTGAATGTGCCCCCAAAGCAATGCCTTCACTTGTGGATAACCGTGCAGGCGCTGCAGGAGTTGATCGGCATTACGCAAACCGATCGGGGCGATCCAGGCACAACCGATATCCACCGGCTGATGGTGGCAACACACCAGGCAATGGCGCTCACCGGCCGACGACAACGCATCATCGAGGGCCAACAGCTGATCCGGTTCGAGCAACCCGTGGGTAGCACCAGGCACTGCCGTGTTCAGCATGACCACGCGCCAGGCGCCAATGTCAGTGACGGCCTGTACCAGCGCCGGGGCCACCTGGGCCATGACCCTCGCTTCATCATGGTTGCCTGGCAACCAGCGGGTTGGCGCGGCAAACTCGCAGGTCAACTCACGAAACGCTTCATACGACCCGACGCTACCATCCTGGGACAGGTCTCCGGTACACAGCAGCAGGTCGACCTGCGGCTGCTCACGGCGCACCTGGGCCACCACATGGCGCAAGCTGTCACGGGTATTGAGGCCCAGCAAGGTGCCCGCCGGGTTGGCGAACAGGTGGGCATCGGTCAGTTGCACCACATGCACGGGCGCAGGGGAAGGGTCTGGGTGCGGCAACGGCCGTCTCCTCGAACGGGTACTGCACGAATTATGGCGCTGGAACGGTTGCGAGCAAACACTCGCAGCCGACCCAGGTCACATTTCAGCGCACACTTGCCAGTTCGTGGCCGCAGGCCAGGCAATGGCTGAGCCATTCCCCGAGGAACAGATTGAGCTGAGCCTTCTCATCCGGCTGGTGCATGGCCTCGTTGGGGTACGGGTAAATGCTGCGCAGGCGGCGGGTGTGCTCGGCGCTGACCACTTCGGCCATGCGCGCATCGTGATAGACCTGCACCTCAAGGTGAGGCACTGGCAGCCAAGGCAGGCTGTGCTCCTGGCGCACCCGCAAGGTGGTGGTATAGGGGCAGGCCAGCAGCACATCAAGCACCAGCACACCGAGCATCTGGTCGCCCTGGGTCATGCCGATGCGCCGCGAACTCTGGGTGGTACGCATATCGGGCAGCAAGCGCATGAGCCGGGCATAGTTGGCCTCGCAGGCTGCTTGCAGCCCGGCCAGATCGACCCGATAACGCTCACGCAGCAGGTTCACTTCCACATACCTCGGACTTCGTCTTTGTTCAGCGCCAGCCATTGCAGGCTGATGATGGTCGCCGCGTTGCAGATATGCCCGTCGCGTACCGCCTGCAGCGCATCGTCGAACGACCACACCCGTACCCGGATGTCCTCGCCCTCTTCTTCCAGGCCATGCAGCCCGCCGGCACCTTCACTGGTGCAGCGGCCCAGGTACAGGTGGACGTACTCATCACTGCCACCTGGCGAAGGGAAGTAGCGGGTTATCGGCCACAGGGCGCCTATTGCCAGCCCGGCTTCTTCCTCGGCTTCGCGATGGGCGACTTCTTCCAGCTCTTCTTCCCTGTCGATCAGCCCCGCGACCATCTCGATCAGCCAAGGGTTTTCGATCTTGCCCAGGGCGCCGACACGGAACTGCTCGATCAACACCACCTCATCACGCAGCGGGTCGTAAGGCAGCACACAAACCGCATCGTGACGTACGAACAGCTCGCGGCTGATCTCACGCCCCATGCCGCCAGCGAACAATTCATGGCGTAGCTGCACCCTGTCGAGCTGGTAGAAGCCCTTGAAGCAGTTGGCCCGCTTGACGATCTCGACCGCCTTGGGCACCGAATTCAACGTGTCTGACATGGAAATCCTCATTTACCTCAATTACCGCATCGCGCCATCCTACTCTGCACGGTTGCCCGTTTCACCCCTTTCCGGCAACCGTTCGCGCACTCGGGACAGCACGCCTTCACTCTGTTAGCTTAGTGGCGAACTGAAGGCCGCGCAGACGGTCAAAGGCCGACTTTTCCCTGTTCTGCAAGGATCATCATGACACTTGTCAAACTGACTTCCGTGGCCGTGCTGGCACTCGCTCTGGGTGCCTGCCAGAGCCTGTTCGCACCCAATTACCGGACCCCACTCGAGGTCAAGCGTGATGCCTGGGAGCACGTCAAACCCGGCTGCAGCGCAAGCGACTGCCCGCTGGTGAACATCGACACCGTCCACTTCCCTGCTCAGCCCAAGCTCGATGCCATTGTCGAAAAGCGCCTGCTGCAACTGACCGAAGACAATCAGCATGGCACCGCGCCAAGCACCCTGCAGGCCTACGAGCAGCAATACCTGGCCAGTGCCGACAAACGCAACAGCAGCTACCTGCAAGCCAAGGTACGCGAGCAGCATGACGGGCTGGTGATCATCGAGCTGTCCAGCTACCTCGACAGCGGCGGCGCCCACGGCATGCCGGGGCGCGGCTTCATCAACTATTCGCGCAAGCTGGACAAGGTGCTGACACTGCAGGACATGCTGGTGCCAGGCCAGGAGGAGACCTTCTGGAAGACCGTGGAAGAGTCTCACCGCGCCTGGCTGATCAGCGTGGGCATGGACAAGGACGCCGAGTTCGTCAAGACCTGGCCCTTCAAGCGTTCGCCGCACATCGCCCTGACGTACGGCGCGCTAGTGGTGAAGTACGAGGTCTATGCCATTGCGCCCTACTCCATGGGCCACGTGGAGCTGAAGATCCCTTACCCACGCCTGAACGGCGTACTCAAGCCTGAGCTGTTTCCCGGCCGCGGCTGAAGCTCAGCAGACCATGCAGACCACCTGCCAGCAGCAGTGCTGGCAGGGTAGCCCCCAGCTCCGGGGCCTTGGCGGCGATCACGTGATAGGCCGCCACGCCCACCACCCAGGCCAACAGCGCCTGCCAGTGCAAACCATCGACCTGTACCGGCAGGCGGCGGCGACGGATCACGTAGTGGTCCATCAGCACCACGCCGAACAGCGGCGCGAACACCGAGCCGATCAGCAGCAGGAAGTTCTCGTACTGGGCCAATGGCGCCAGCAAGGCGATCAGCGTGCACAGCACACCAATGGCCAAGGCCAGGTGCTCGACCTTCAGCGGCAGCAGCACGCCGGTGGAAACAGCCGCCGAGTGGATGTCGGCGAACGCCTTTTCCGACTCGTCCAGCAGAATCAACAGCAGCGGGATACCCATGCCGGCACCTGCCAGGGCGAGCAGCAGCGCATTGACTTCGCCACTGGCGGCAAAGGCCAGGGTATAGGCCACGCCCAGGCTCATCAGCCAAGTATTGCCGATGAAGTAGCCCACGACGGTTCCGCCGAATACATGCTTGCCGTTGCGGGCAAAGCGCGAGTAGTCGGCAATCAGCGGCAACCATGACAACGGCATGGCGATGGCGATGTCGAAGCCTACCGCCAGCGACATCGAACCATCCCCGGCGCGGCTCCATAGCTCAGTCAGGTCGGCCTTGGCGAACAGGTTCCAGGTCAGCCACAGGCACGCCCCCAGCAGCAGCCAGATACCCCAGGCGCGCAGCACCTTGCGCACGAACGCCAACGGCCCGCTGACCGCCAGCAAGGTGGCCAGGCCACCGAAGCACAGGGTCCAGAGCATCGGGCTGTTCCAGGCACTGTCTTCACCGAACGCACGGGCACCCAGCAGACTGGCGGCATCGCGCATGACGATGATCTCGAACGCACCCCAGCCCACCAGTTGCAGCAGGTTGAGCAGTGCCGGCAAGCGCGCGCCATGGCGGCCCAGGCTCAGCTTCAGGGTGCCCATGGCCGACAGGCCGGTGTCACTGCCGATGACCCCGGCAGCACCCAGCAACAGCACACCGACACCGGTGCCAAGGGCGATGGCCAGTATTGCGCCAGCCAGGCCAAGGCCTGGGGCCAGCATGGCGCCGACCTGCAGGACCATCAGGCCAATGCCGAGGGAGAACCATAGCGAGAACAGGTCACGGGCGCCGAAGATGCGCTGGTGGGTGGGGACCGGGTGGTCGGGGGAGAATTGGCTGGGTGATGTCATTTTTGGCGCTCGCCGGCAATGTTGTTGGTGTTCTTGGCGAGGACTTCGTCCTCGAATCGCGACACAAGGCCGCTCCCACAAGAACAGCGCAGGCATCCAGCCTTGCGCAGCCCCTGTGGGAGCGGCCTTGTGTCGCGAAAGGGCCGCAAAGCGGCCCCAGCGTTCTTACACTTTGTGGTAAAGCTGGCTGCCTTCCTGGCGGAACCGCTCGGCCTGCTCGCGCATGCCTTGCTCGACCGTCACGTCCACGGCCTCGATCTTGGCCGCGTACTCACGCACTTCCTGGGTGATCTTCATCGAGCAGAACTTCGGCCCGCACATCGAGCAGAAGTGCGCGACCTTGGCCGATTCCTTCGGCAAGGTCTCGTCATGGAAAGCGCGCGCGGTATCCGGGTCCAGCCCGAGGTTGAACTGGTCTTCCCAGCGGAATTCGAAACGCGCCTTGGACAAGGCATTGTCACGAATCTGCGCACCCGGGTGACCTTTGGCGAGGTCCGCAGCATGGGCGGCGATCTTGTAGGTGATGATGCCCGTCTTGACGTCATCCTTGTTCGGCAGGCCCAGGTGTTCCTTGGGCGTGACGTAGCAGAGCATGGCGCAACCGAACCAGCCGATCATTGCCGCACCGATACCCGAGGTGATGTGGTCGTAGCCCGGGGCGATATCAGTGGTCAGCGGGCCGAGGGTATAGAACGGCGCCTCGTCGCAGCATTCCAGCTGCTTGTCCATGTTCTCCTTGATCAGCTGCATCGGCACGTGGCCGGGGCCTTCGATCATGCACTGCACGTCATGCTTCCAGGCGATCTTGGTCAGCTCGCCGAGGGTTTCCAGCTCACCGAACTGGGCCGCGTCGTTGGCGTCGGCGATCGAACCTGGGCGCAGGCCGTCGCCAAGCGAGAAGCTGACGTCGTAGGCCTTCATGATTTCGCAGATCTCGTCGAAGTGCGTGTACAGGAAGTTTTCTTTGTGATGCGCCAGGCACCACTTGGCCATGATCGAACCACCGCGGCTGACGATACCGGTGACGCGCTTGGCGGTCAGCGGCACATAGCGCAACAGCACACCGGCGTGGATGGTGAAGTAGTCCACGCCTTGCTCGGCCTGTTCGATCAAGGTGTCGCGGAACAGCTCCCAGGTCAGGTCTTCGGCCACGCCGTTGACCTTTTCCAGGGCCTGGTAGATCGGCACGGTACCGATCGGCACCGGCGAGTTGCGGATGATCCACTCGCGGGTTTCGTGAATGTGCTTGCCGGTGGACAGGTCCATGACGGTGTCCGAGCCCCAGCGGATGCCCCAGGTCAGCTTGGCCACTTCTTCCTCGATCGAGGAGCCCAGTGCGCTGTTGCCGATGTTGCCGTTGATCTTCACCAGGAAGTTGCGGCCGATGATCATGGGCTCCACTTCCGGGTGGTTGATGTTGGCCGGGATGATCGCTCGGCCACGGGCGACTTCCTGGCGGACGAACTCTGGGGTGATTTCTTTCGGAATGTTGGCACCGAAGCTGTGGCCGGCGTGCTGCTCGTTCAGCAGGCCAGCAGCGCGGGCTTCCTGCAGCTTCATGTTCTCGCGGATGGCCACGTATTCCATCTCGGCTGTGATGATGCCCTGGCGGGCATAGTGCATCTGCGAGACGTTGGCGCCAGCCTTGGCACGGCGAGGGTTGCGCACGTGGGCAAAACGCAGCTTGGCCAGTTCCGCATCGTTCAGACGCTGCTGGCCGAAGTCGGAGCTCAGGCCGCCCAGGCGCTCGGTGTCACCACGCGCCTCGATCCAGGCCGAACGCACGTCAGCCAGGCCCTTGCGCACATCGATGATGACGTTGGGGTCGGTGTACGGGCCGGAGGTGTCGTAGACCAGCACCGGCGCATTGCTTTCGCCACCGAAGTCGGTCGGGGTGTCGTCCAGGCTGATTTCGCGCATGGGTACGCGGATGTCCGGGCGCGAGCCTTCGACATAGACCTTGCGCGAACGCGGAAACGGTTGCACGGACTGCTGATCGACTTGCGCCGATTCGCTGAGGTTGATCGTTTTTTCTTGTTTGGTCATCACAGGCTCTCCAGACGGCTTCCTAGCAGTGGAATGTCGGGGTGAACCTGAACGACGCGGACGCACCCTTGACGGATGCAGTGCCGGATATGGGGGTGCCTGAAGCTGCATGCAGCTGCGACATTCCCGGACCTGGCACAAGAGGCTCCCCGGGAAGGCGAGCAATCTTGTTCCCTACGCAGGCGCTAACCTGATCAGGTTCAACGGGATCCGCACCTCTGCGATCTCAGCCTTTGCTTCAAGGCACCCCGACAAGAACATGCGCAGTCTAGACTGGAGTGGTCGGCAAAGCCAAGCGGGTAAAACGCAGGGGAGATGAAAGGCGCAACCTATGATTGTTGGCGGATGCGCATGGCACTACACTGGCCCGTCGCTCGATACTCAACAGTTCAGTAATTAAATTTCGTACAAGGATTGCCTCTATGCTGCGCAAACTTTCACTGGCGATAGCCGTGTCTTGTGCGTCCAACGGAGTGGCCTGGGCAGCGGATTTGCCGACTCCGGTAAAAACCGACCTGGTCAGTGTTTATCAGGAAGCGGTCGACAACAACGCCGATCTTGCAGCCGCCCGTGCCGATTATGGCGCCCAGAAAGAAATCGTGCCGCAGGCCCGTGCCGGCTTGCTGCCCAACCTCTCGGCCGGTGCCGAGATGCTCAACACCCGCACCAAGATCGACCAGCCGTCGGCCACCGCCAACCGCAGCGGCAACACCTGGAGCGCGACCCTCGCGCAGCCGATCTTCCGTGCCGATCGCTGGTTCCAGCTGCAAGCCGCCGAAGCGGTGAACGAACAGGCAGCCCTGCAATTGTCGGCTACCGAACAAAACCTGATCTTGCAGACCGCGCAGGATTACTTCTCGGTACTGCGCGCCCAGGACAACCTGGCGGCTACCAAGGCCGAGGAAGCTGCCTTCAAGCGCCAGCTGGACCAGTCCAACGAACGTTTCGATGTCGGCCTTTCCGACAAGACCGACGTGCTGCAGTCCCAGGCCAGCTACGATACCGCCCGGGCCAACCGGATCATCGCCGAGCGCCAGGTACAGGACGCCTTCGAGGCCCTGGTCACCCTGACCAACCGCGAATACAGCTCGATCCAGGGTGTGGTCCACACGCTACCGGTTAAAGTGCCGACCCCCAACGACGCCAAGGCCTGGGTAGAAACCGCAGGCCGCCAGAACCTCAACCTGCTGGCCACCAACCACGCCGTTGCCGCCGCCGAAGAAACCCTGCGCCAGCGCAAGGCCGGCCACGCACCGACCCTGGATGCGGTGGCCAAGTACGAAAAAGGCGACAACGACAGCCTGGGCTTCACCAACCCGTCACCGTTCGGCCAGCGCTACAGCGGCGATGTGGAACAGACCAGCGTCGGCCTGCAGCTGAACATCCCGATCTACAGCGGCGGCCTGACCAGCTCGCAGGTCCGCGAGGCTTATCAGCGCCTGAGTCAGAGTGAACAGCAGCGTGAGAGCCTGCGCCGCCAGGTGGTGGAGAACACCCGCAACCTGCACCGTGCGGTGAATACCGATGTGGAGCAGGTGCAGGCGCGCAAGCAGTCGATCATTTCCAACCAGAGTGCGCTGGAAGCCACTGAAATCGGCTACCAGGTCGGTACCCGCAACATCGTCGACGTGCTCGACGCCCAGCGCCAGCTGTACACCTCGGTGCGTGACTACAACAACAGCCGCTATGACTACATTCTCGACAACCTGAGCCTGAAGCAGGCTGCCGGGACCTTGAGCCCGCAGGACCTGCAGGACCTCAAGCAGTATCTGAAACCGGACTACAACCCGGACAAGGACTTCCTGCCACCGGACCTGGCTGCCGCAGCAGCCAAGAACTTCGAGCGCAGGCCTTGAGATGAGCGCTGGATTCTTCGCGGGTAAACCCGCTCCCACAGGTATCACACAGGGCCTGAGGCCAATGGTGAACCTGTAGGAGCGGGTTTACCCGCGAAGAAGGCCACACAAAAATCAGCGGATGAGCGTGCCCAACCCATCCAGCAAGCGCTGCAAGGCGCCCTGGTTGGCCCGCATCACCGCCCTGCCCGCTTCGCCCATGCGCTGCGCATCCTGCGGCAGTTCGATCAAGCGCCGCACCGCCTCGGCCAACCCGTCGGCATCATCAACCTGCTGCAACGCCCCCGCCTCGCGCAGCATGGCGCTGATTTCGAGGAAGTTGAACACATGTGGCCCCATGAGCACCGGCAATGCCAATGCCGCAGGCTCCAGTGGGTTATGGCCGCCCGTGGCCACCAGGCTGCCGCCGACAAAGGCGATATCGGCCAGGGCATAGAGGAACAGCAACTCGCCCATGGTGTCGCCGAGCAATACGCGGGTCTGAGCTTCGACCGCAGTTCCGGCAGAGCGGCGCACAGTGGTGAACTGGGCGGCACACAAAGCATGTACCGCATCGAAGCGCTCGGGGTGGCGCGGCACCAAAAGCAGTAACGCATCACCATGTACCTGCAGCAACTTCTGATGCGCCTGCAGGATCAGTGCGTCTTCACCTTCGTGGGTACTGGCGGCGATCCACACCGGGCGCTGCCCTGCGCCCCATTGTTCGCGCAGCGCCTTGGCGCGCGGCAACAGTTGATCGTCTATTTTCAGGTCGAACTTGATCGAGCCGGTTACCTGCACGCATTCAGCCCGTGCCCCCAGAACACGAAAACGTTGCGCCTCGGTTTCGGTCTGAACCGCAATCAGGCTCATCTCGGCGAGCATTGGGCGGGTCAGGTTGGCGAAACGCGCATAACCACGGGCGGAACGCTCGGACAAACGGGCGTTGGCCAGGGCCACCGGAATGCCACGTTTGGCGCACTGGTGAATGTGATTGGGCCACAGCTCGGTTTCCATGATGATGCCCAGCCTGGGCTTCACATGATCCAGAAAACGCCCCGCTGCCCACGGCAGGTCGTAGGGCAGGTAGCAATGCTGGACGCGCGGCTCATCGGCGAACATCGCGCGAATGCGCTCGGAGCCGGTCGGGGTCATGCAGGTAAGCGTGATCGGCAGGTCCGGGTAGGCCTTGAGCAGCGCACGCACCATCGGTGCGGCGGCGATGCTTTCGCCAACCGACACTGCATGTACCCAGATCCCACCCTGGCGCATGGCCGGCAGGTTGCGGGCAAAGCGCTCGCCGATGCGCTGGCCGTAGGCCGGTGCCTTGCGAGCGCGCAGGTACAGGCGCAGCGCAACCAGCGGCAGGCCCAAGTGAAACAGCAAGGTATAGAGTGTTCTGTTCATGGCGGCGGAGTTTACCCGATCGCGCGCAGGTGCACCGCAAAGCGCTCGGCCAACCATTGCGCGGCCGGGCCCAGCGGTTCATCGCGGCGCCAGGCCAGTTCCGCCACCAGCGCTGGCGGGCGCCATTCGCTGTCGAGTTCGACCATGTGCGCCTGGTAGGTTGGATACTGCACCACATGCCGCGGCAACCAGGCCCAACCCAGCCCACGCATCAGCAATTCGGCCATGGCATAGAAGCTGTCGGCGCGCCACACGTGCGGGCTGATCGCCTCCCCGCCAGGGTAGCCACTTTGCTGCGGGGTGATCAGCAGTTGCCGGTGCCGGGCCAGTTGCTGACGGGTAACCCGGCCCTCGCGCGCCAGCGGGTGGCCGACCGCGCACACCGTGACCATTTCCACGCTGCCCAAGGCACGCCGCTCCAGCGCCGCCGGCATGCGCTCGTGATGGAAGAACAACCCCAGGTCGGCACGCCGCTCGGCCAGCTTGCGCGCCACGTCGCCTTGGGCGCCGCTGGCCAGTTGCACCTCCAGATAGGGATAACGGCTGGCCAGTTCGTCAAGGCTGTCGATCACCGGCTGATAAGGCATGGCCTCATCCTGGGCGACCCTGAGCAGTGCTTCCTGGCCACGCATCAGCGCCAGCGCGCGGCCATCCAGGCGCTCGCACTGACGCAACAGTTCACGGGCATCCTCGAGCAACGCCGTACCGTTTTCGGTCAGTTTTGGCTGCCGCCCGCTACTGCGCTCGAACAGCGTGACACCCAGGTCGGTTTCAAGCAGTGCGATGGCATTGCTGATGGCCGACTGCGCCTTGCGCTGTTCGCGTGCCACCGCGGAAAACGAGCGCAATTCGGCAACACGCAGGAAAGTACGCAGCTGCTCAAGGTTCCATTGCTCAGCCATCAACCTATCTCCCAGTAAGATAGGTAATGACTTTACCGCATCTGGGCAACCGCTAGAATGCCTAGCCAGTAACCGGAGGATCCTGCCATGAACGCCTATACCTATCTCGCCATCGCCATCTGCGCCGAAGTCATCGCCACTGCCTCCATGAAGGCGGTCAAGGGGCTGAGCACGCCGTTGCCGTTGCTGTTGATGGTGGTCGGCTATGGGATCGCGTTCTGGATGCTGACCTTGGTGGTGCGCAGCATTCCAGTGGGCATCGCCTATGCGCTCTGGTCCGGGCTGGGCATCGTGCTGATCAGCGTGGCTGCGCTGGTGGTCTATGGGCAGAAGCTGGATGTGCCGGCAATGCTGGGCATGGCCATGATCGTCGGCGGCGTGGTGGTGATTCAACTGTTCTCCAAGACTGCCGGGCACTGAGGCAGGCTGTATACTTGCCAGCTGTCCCAGTCTTCGAGGTACCGCCATGCCATCCGCCATTTCCACTGACGTGCTGATCGTCGGCGCCGGGGTCGCTGGCCTCTGGCTCAATGCCCGCCTGCGCCGCCTGGGTTACTCGACAGTGCTGGTGGAGCGCGCCAGTCTTGGTGGCGAGCAGACCATCAAGTCCCAGGGCATCATTCACGGCGGTACCAAGTATGCCTTGCACGGTGCACTGACCGGCGCCTCGGAAGCCATCGCCGACATGCCGCGACGCTGGCGCGAAGCGATCAGTGGCAGCGGCGAACTAGACCTGACCCGCACCCGCCTGCTTTCGGATGCCCATTACCTGTGGTCGCCAGGCACCCTGGCCGGTAACCTGACCAGCTTCTTCGCCAGCAAGGCCGTGCGTGGCCGGGTCGATCAGGTAAAAGGCGAGCAATTGCCGCCAGCCCTGCAGGACCGCGCCTTCAAAGGCAAGGTCTACCGCCTGGCAGAACTGGTGGTCGATGTGCCCAGCCTGCTCGCCAACCTGGCCGAACTGGCCGGTGACAGCCTGCTCGCAGGCGAACATATCGAACCGTTGCGCGAGGGCGACGAACTGGTCGGCCTGTGCGTCGACGCCCGCGAAATCCGCGCCCAGCGCATCGTTCTCAGCGCCGGTGCTGGCACCGCAGACTTGCTGCATGCCCTTGGCCTGCAGCAACCTGCCATGCAGACCCGGCCGTTGCACATGGTCCTGGCCAAGGGGCCAAACCTCAAGCCGTTGTATGCGCACTGCCTGGGCGGTGGACCAAAACCGCGTGTGACCGTCACCACCCACCCTGCCGCGGATGGCCAGTGGGTCTGGTACCTTGGCGGCGATATCGCCGAGGCCGACGGCGTAGCCCGCGAACCCGCCGCGCAGATTGCCGCGGCGCAGAAAGAAATCGCCAGCCTGCTGCCCTGGGTCGATCAAAGCCAGGTGCGCTGGGCGACCCTGCGCGTCGATCGCGCCGAGCCCGCGCAGTCCGGCCTGGTCCGCCCCGACAACGCCTTCCTCGCCGAGCAGCAGCGCCTGCTGGTGGGTTGGCCGACCAAACTGGCATTGGCACCGGACTTCAGTGACCGCGTACTGGCCAGCCTCGAGCGCGATGGTGTGCGCCCAACGGCCCAGGCCGACCTCGCCGGCTTGCCGCGCCCGGCCCTGGGTGTGCCAGCCTGGGAGCAACTGCTGCCATGACCTTGCCAACCTTGCATGGCTTGCACCGCCCCCTGGGCAGCACCGGTTTCAAGGTTTCGCCGCTGGGTCTGGGCACGGTCAAGCTGGGCCGCGACCAGGGCGTCAAATACCCCAATGGCTTCACCATCCCTGGCGATGACGAAGCCCGCCTGCTGCTGGCCCAGGCCCGCGAACTGGGTATCAACCTGATCGACACCGCCCCGGCCTATGGGCGCAGTGAAGAGCGCCTTGGGCCGCTGCTACGCGGCCAGCGTGATGAGTGGGTGATTGTCAGCAAGGTGGGTGAAGAGTTCGACAACGGCCAGTCCAGCTTCGACTTCAGCGCCGCCCACACCCGCCGCTCGGTGGAGCGCAGCCTGCGCCGCCTGGAAACCGACCGTATCGAACTGGTGCTGGTGCACTCCGATGGCAATGACCTGGAAATCCTCGAGCAGCAGGAGGTCTACCAGACCCTCGCCGAACTCAAGCAGGAAGGCAAGATTCTCGGTTATGGGCTTTCCGGCAAGACCGTCGCCGGTGGCCTGAAGGCGCTGGAACAAGGCGATTGCGCCATGGTCACCTACAACCTCAACGAGCAGGCAGAACGCCCGGTGCTGGACTACGCTGCCGAACACGGCAAGGCCATTCTGGTGAAGAAGGCGTTGGCCAGCGGGCATATCTGCCTTGCCCCAGGGGTCGACCCGGTGCAGGCCAGCTTCGAGCTGTTGTTCGCCCACCCGGGCGTGAGCAGTGCTATCGTCGGCACCATCAATCCGTTGCACCTGGCCCACAACGTGGCCACCGTCGCCCGCATCCTGGGCCGGCATTGAGTTGCCACCCAGCCAAGCTGGGCCTGGAGACTGACCCGACGCAAGGAGGAGCCTCGTGGCGCGTACGCTGATCCGCAAGAACCCGAGCAACTTCAAGACACTGCCGCTGCATGTCGAAGCCACCCCCGAAGGCCTGGTCTACCAGAGCATCGGCATGCCCCTGAACTTCGCCCAGACCCAACAGCGACGGCGCGCCATCCAGCTGGCCGACCAGCAGCGCTTCGTGGTCGAACTGGCCAACCTGGGTGTTTCCGTGCGCCTGACCCTGCATTGGCAGCACCGTGATTACTGGGTGCTGGTGAGGCAACGCCGCCAGGACCGCGGTGACGTGGTACTGAAGCTGATTTCCGGGTATGTCCCCGCCCAGGAGCTCAACCTGCCGCTGCACACCGCCGTCCAGGAAGTGGCTGAAGAATGCTTGCTGGAGACCCCGGAAGGCTGGTTGAGCGGGCGCTTCAACGACACCTGGCTGCCAGCACCCTATGCCGCCGCGCTGCATTACCGCGAAGCCTTGCCCTTCGTGCTGACGCCGGAGTCGGGGGCTGCCCGCCCGGTGCACTGCGGCAATCTGATGTTGCTGGAACGGCCACGGGCCTATGTGCACTTGCCGACCGCTTCACTGCAGCTGATCTACGACATGCGCCTGCAGGTACCCAGGGAAGCCAAGAAACTCAGCCTGTTCCACGTCGATGAGCGGCTGGAGGGCGACCAGCTGGTAGCGCGGCTCAACCGCAAGCGGCCGGATCTGTACCTGATGCCGGTACAGGATGGGCAGCCGTTGGCCGAGCTGTACACGCTGAAAAAAGATGAGCTGGTGCCGGCGAGTACCCGCGGGCTGTACCTGGCCGAGAGCTTTGCCAGGCAGGAAGGCTGGGTGGTGGCCGATGAGCGGGTTCGCTGGAAGGACTGGGTCAAGCAGCAAGGGCTGGTGGAGCGCAAGGTGGCGCCGGCTTCGCATTTGCAGCGCTTTGGCGACAAGGCGCGAGCACTGCTGGAGCGCGCCCGCACTTCACTTCATAAGTAGCTGTTGGGGGCTGCTTTGCAGCCCCAAGGCTTGATCAGTTCTTGCGGATCTTCTCGACGATGGCCGTGGTCGAGCTGTTCTCGACCAGCCCCAGCACCTTCACGGTGCCGCCATAGCTCTTGACGATATCGGCACCCACCACCTGATCGATACCATAGTCGCCACCCTTGACCAGCACATCCGGCTTGACCTGGCTCAGCAGGTTTTCCGGCGTGCCTTCAGGGAAGCTGATCACCCAGTCCACCGCCCCGAGGCCGGCCAGCACAGCCATGCGCCGGTCAACGCTGTTGATCGGACGGCCCGGCCCCTTCAGGCGGCTGACCGACGCATCGTCGTTGACCGCGACGATCAGGCGATCACCCTGTGCCCGCGCTTGCTCCAGGTAGGTGACATGCCCGGCGTGCAGAATATCGAAGCAGCCGTTGGTGAAGACGATCTTCTCGTTGTGCGCCCGTGCATCGTCGATGGCCAACAGCAGTTGCTCCAGGCCCAGCACACCGCGCTCGGAGCCTTCCTCACGCTGGATCGCCCGGCGCAGCTCCGGGGCGCTGATTGCCGCGGTCCCCAGCTTGCCGACCACGATGCCTGCAGCCAGGTTGGCCAGGGCCACGGCGTGCGGCAGGTCTTCGCCTGCGGCAATGGCTGCCGCCAGGGTAGAGATCACGGTATCGCCGGCACCGGTCACATCGAACACTTCGCGCGCCCGGGCTGGCAAGTGCAGCGCAGGCTGGCCGGTGCGCAGCAGGGTCATGCCGTGCTCGCCACGGGTCACCAGCAGCGCCCCAAGGTCCAGGTCCTGCAGCAATTGCAGGCCTTTTGCGACCAGCTCGGCCTCATCGGCGCAGCGGCCGACGATGGTCTCGAACTCGCTGAGGTTCGGGGTGATCAGGCTGGCGCCACGGTAGATGGAAAAATCCTTGCCCTTGGGGTCCGCCAGCACCGGGATACCCTTGGCACGTGCGGCCTGGATAAGGCTCTGGTGGTTCTTCAGCGCGCCCTTGCCATAGTCGGACAGTACCAGGACCTTGACGCCTTCAAGCAACGTGTCGACTTCAGCACCCAGCGACAGCGGGTCGGTGGCGAACGGCTCTTCGAAATCGATGCGCAGCAATTGCTGGTGACGGCTCATGACCCGCAGCTTGACGATGGTCGGCTGGTGCGCGATGCGCTGGAAGACCGAACGTACGCCAGCGGCCTGCAGGCTGTTGGCGAGGCTGTCGGCGGCTTCGTCCTGGCCGGTGACACCGATCAGCGCGGCTGGTGCGCCGAGGGCGGCGATGTTCAAGGCAACGTTGGCCGCGCCGCCGGGGCGATCCTCGATCTGATCGACCTTGACCACCGGTACTGGCGCTTCAGGCGAGATACGCGAGGTACCGCCATGCCAGTAGCGGTCAAGCATGACATCGCCGACCACCAGTACCGGGGCTTGATCGAAACGCGGCATGGACAACTTCATGGGCAACCCATATGGAAATAATGAACAGGGGCAGGATATTAGCACAGGGTAGGCGACGGCTTTACGGCCAGATACACCCTGGAAAATTCCCGTGACAATCGGGGCCGATACGGCCCCGATCAAGGCGGGTCAGGTAATATCGGCCTTGGCCGGCTCATCCAGGCCCATGGCATGCAGCCGGGCATAATGGCCATTGGCTGCGAGCAGTTCGGCATGGGTGCCGCGCTCGACCAGACGACCCTGGTCCATCACCAGGATCAGGTCGGCCTTCTCGATGGTCGACAGACGGTGCGCGATCACCAGCGTGGTGCGGCCCTGCATGACATGATCCAGGGCCGCCTGAATGTGCCGCTCGGACTCGGTATCCAGCGCCGAAGTCGCTTCGTCGAGGATCAGCAGCGGCGCATTCTTCAGCAGTGCCCGGGCAATCGCCAGGCGTTGGCGCTGGCCACCTGAGAGCAGCACGCCGTTTTCACCGACTTCGGTATCGAAGCCTTTTGGCAGGCGGTCGACAAACTCCTTGGCATAGGCGTCTGCGGCTGCCGCTTCGATATCGGCACGTGGGGCGCCCGCCAGGTCGCCATAAGCAATGTTGTTGGCCACGGTATCGTTGAACAGGGTGACGTGCTGGGTCACCTGGGAAACATGGCGGCGCAGGTTGCGCAGGCGATAGTTTTCGATCTCCACGCCATCGAGCAGGATCTCCCCCTGATCGTGGTGGTAGAAGCGCGGGATCAAGGCCGCCAGGGTCGACTTGCCACTGCCCGAGCGCCCGACCAGGGCGATCATCTGCCCAGGCTCGGCGACAAAGCTGATATCGCTCAGCACTTCGCGCTCGGTGCCAGGGTAGGTAAAGCTCAGGTTGCGCACTTCGAGGCGGCCTGCCACACGGTCCTTCTCGACGGTACCCGTGTCGACCTCAGGCTCCTCGTCCAGCTGCTCGAAAATGCTTTCGGCACCGGCCAGGCCTTTCTGGATGGTCGAACTGACTTCCGACAACTGACGGATCGGCTTGGGCAGCAGGCCTGCCGCCGTGATGTAGGCCACCAGGTCACCAGCAGTGGATTCACCCCGCAGGAACAGCACCAGGAACATCAGCGCCGCCATGGCGGTGTAGATCACCAATTGCAGCAGCGGCGTGTACAGCGAGCCGGTCTTGGTCATGTGCAGCTGCTTGTCGGTATTGCTCTGGCTGGCGTTGCCGAAGCGCTGCCGTTCGTAGGCTTCACCGCCGAAGCTGCGGACCACGCGGTAACCCTGGATGGTCTCGGACGCGACATGCGTCACATCGCCCATGGCGGACTGGATCTTCTTGCTCTGCTTGCGGAATTTCTTGCTCGCAACGCTGACCATCACTGCGATTACCGGCAGGATGGCGACCATCACCAAGGTCAGGTGCCAGTTCATCCACAGCAGGTAACCGAACAGGAACACCACTGTCAGACCTTCACGGATAACGACCTTGATCGCATCGGTGGCAGCACCGGTGACCATGGTCACGTTGAAGGTGATCCGCGAGATCAGGTGGCCCGAATTGTGGTTGTCGAAGTAGCGGTTGGGCAGTACCAGCAGCTTGTTGAACAGCTCCACGCGCAGGTCATGCACCAGGCACAGGGAAACCTTGGCCAGGAAATAGTTGCCCAGGAACGAGCCCAGGCCTTGCCATGCCGCGATCAGGATGATCAGCAGCGGCACCGCCTGCAGCAACTGCAGGTCGCGCAGGTAGGGGACAGTGGGGAACAACACCGCTTCCGGGTTGCTCAGCCCGTCGACGAAATACTTGAGTATCCCGGCCAGCATGGGCTGGGTCGAAGCAAAGATCACGAAACCGACAATGCTCAGCAGGAAAATGCCGACATAGGGTTTCACATAGCTCAGCAGCCGGAAGTAGATCTTCAGGCTGGAAGATTCGCGGTTCTCTGGCGTACTCATGGTCATCGATACGATATAAAGAGCCCGAATACTATCACACGCTCAGGCATTGAGCCTCCGGCAGCCTGCTGAGGTATCATGGCTGCCATTTTCGAAGGAGCCCGCATGCGCGCACTTGCCTACTCTGACTACCAAGCCTTGCGCAGAGATGCCGAAGTCCTAGAAGCAGACGCTTTCGGCGACAAGGTGCTACGCCTGACCGACGGCAACTTCATGAAGCTGTTTCGCCGCAAGCGGCTGATTTCATCGGCAGCACTGCTTCCCTATGCCAAGCGCTTTGCCAACAATGCGCGGGTTCTGCGTAATCGCGGCATTCCGTGCCCCGAAGTACTTGCTACCTATCGGATCGGCGATATCGCCCGCGACGTGGTGCACTATCAGCCACTGCCAGGCCTGACTCTGCGCCAGCTGATTGCCGATCCGGCACGGTTCAAGGAGGAAGACCTGCTCCGACAGTTCGGTCGGTTCGTCGCGAAGTTGCATAACCAGGGGATCTACTTTCGTTCCCTGCACCTAGGCAATGTCGTGATGACTCCGCAGAACGAACTCGGCCTGATCGACATTGCCGATATGAAAACCCTACGCCGCCCGCTACGCAAAAGCCTGTGCCTGCGTAACTTTCAGCACATGCGCCGCTACAAGGACGACCACGCTTGGCTGATGCAGCGTAATGGGGACCTGTTTCTCGAAAGTTACCTTGAGCACAGTGAACACCGCTGGCAGCGCCATACACTCCAGGAGCATCTGGCGACCAGCAGCAAACCTTAATCGTCAGCCAACAGCTTTCGGGGCTTTCTCAGACTTGCCCAGGCACAGCGACAGGACGAACGGCATCCAGACGACCATCCACATGGCGCGTGCGCGGCCGAATACGGTGAACACGTCAAACTGCATGGCCACTGTGGCGAAGACCCAGATCATCAGGATCGCCATGCCCAGACTTTCGGTGCGATGGCGCCACGCGCGATAGCCCAGCCATAGCCACAGCCAGATCCACAGCGCGGTGAATATCACCCCGTACTGCACGGCGGTATCGAGGATCAGGTTGTGGCAGTGGTTGAAGACCCCTACGGCCGACACCTCATAGGTACTGCTCAGCCCGATGCCCAGCCAGGGGCGTTGCTGAATCAGTGCCAGCGCACTTTTCATCAATTCGAGGCGCTCGGAATCGCCGCGCATCAGAATTGACGGTTCGAACGCGACCAATGCCACCCCAGCCAATAGCGCCAGCACGGCAAGCACGCGATAAAAACGCCCGCCCCCCAGCAAGAGCACGACACCGGCCACGGCAGCCAGCGACACGATGGCGCCACGGCTGGCGGTCAAGACCACGAACGCTACCGAACATGCCTGCACCAGCCCCCAGACAATCCGCCCGCGCAAGCGCTGTGGCCACCATGTGCAGCTCAGCACGACCAGCGCCGCTATGGTATAGGCCGCCGGGTTGGGGTTATCCATGAAGCCGCCAAAGCCGTACATCCGGTCAATGTCACGCAGTGGATAGGCAATGATGGCGGCCAGCGAATACAGGCCCGCCAGCCCGCCCCAGAGAATCATCATGGTCTGTAGCTGGCGATTGAAGGTGCGGCCCCAGACGATCCAGCCAAGCAGCAGCATCAGAAACAACAGCTCGCGCTTGATGTGGGTCAGGTAGCGCGCGGCATCCTGGCTCCATGCCAACGACACCAGTGACCAGGCGAACAGCAGCAGAAACAGCCACAACTCCCGCCGGTTCAGTACCGTGTAGCGGAACTCGTGAAAATGACGCACCAGCAGGTAGAGGCAAGGCAGGTAGACAAAGGCAATCAGCAACCAGTTGTAGAACTTCATGGTCGGAGTCAGCATCACTCCGGCAACACTCCAGAACAGACCGAGTGCCAGCACCAGGCCGGCGGTACCCAAATGGGTAGATATCGTCCGCAGTTGCTCCGCGCCTTGTGACACGACAGAGCAAATGCTTAGACGCTGCGGTAAAAACTGACTCACTTCACATCCTTTGCTTTAACATGCTTGAAGACAAAATACCTAAAGCGTTTCCAGGTCACCCGGTTCCAGCGATACACGGGAATGCTGGCGAACAGGGTCCGAGCAAACGGCTTGTCGAACACCACTGATTCCTTCAGCGCTTTGTTAATGATTGCCAGGCGCCCCGACTCATAGGCGGGGTTATTGATGTAGGGCTCAATGACCTTCAGGTCGTACACCAACTGGCTTTTGTAGGCGGTCTTCGAAATGTTGGTTTCGTGGCGCCTGTACAGGGTCACGCAGTCCGGCAGGATGTCGACCTGATACCCCGCCTCGGCAATACGCAGGGTCATCTGAAAATCCTGCACCTTGATCGACGGGTCGTACCCCCCCACCTTATCGATGGCTTCACGCCGATACATGGCAACTGGCGCGCCAACGGCGTAGGCATCGGCCAGCAACTGATCGAAGCTCATTCGCCGGACCTGGCCGCCGACCACACCTTTGTTCTTGATCTGCTTACCAGTCGAGTCGATGTAGATCACGCTGGCACCCAGCAGGCCGACTTCTGGGTGCTCCTGCATGTACGCGACCTGCCGGCGCAAGCGACCGGCCAGCATCACGTCATCGGAATCGTGGGTGATCACGAACTCGCCACGGGCATGGCTCAACGCATTGTTGAGCGCTGCGCTGACACCCTGGTTTTCCTGATGGTAGAACTGGAACCCGTGGATCTGCCGCAGCGCTTCGATTCTCTCGGCACTGCTATCGGTGGAGCCGTCGTTGACGACGATCACCTCGAAATTATCGTAATCCTGGCTGAGGATGCTGTTAATGCACTCCTCTATGTAAAGCTCATGATTGAAACATGGCACCAGAACTGAAACTAAAGGCCAGCTCATTTCCACACCCGCCCCCTGGCAGCTGGTTTTACCGTTAAGAGCCGAACGTGCGCCGGCTCACTGAACTCATTGCAACAGCCAGGTATTGTAATGGCAGGCATAGTGTCATCGACCATTGAATGGATACCGCTTTTGTCAGCGCGCACGTCAAATTCCAAGCGCCGCACGCAATCTTTCCAACCACCCTATTGGCGCCTGCTTGCGCAGTGCAGGCTCAAGCTCCCGCACGATTCGTGCGCCGACAGCGGCGAAGCTGAACTGCGTCACTGCCAGATCGCGACCATTGGCCGCAATTCGCGCGGCGAGGTCGGGATCGTTGCGCAGCACGGCCAGCTTTTCCTGCAATTGCGGGATGTCGCTGTAGAGCACCACGTTGTGCATATCCTGCAAACCCAGGGCGCGGTTCTCTACCTCTCCTTGATCATAGGCAAACAGCACGCAGCCACAGGCCATGGCCTCAAAATTCTTGATCATGTACTCGCCCATGCCGACATCGGCACTGACGAAAAAGCGAATGCGATTGAGGGTGTTGCAGTAGTCTTCACCCGACTTGGTGCGTGTCACCACCAGGTTTTCGACCCGCCCCAACTCATCGAGCAGCGCCTTGCGCCCGCTGTAGGCGACACTGTTGGTGCTGCCGACGAATGCCAGTTCAATGTCACGCTCACGGCCTTGATCGGTCAGCAGTTGCTCGTCGTAACCCTTGGGCACGAACACCGCGTCGAAACCTTCCTGGCGCAGGCGCTCGCTGACCATGTAGCCCGAACTGATCACCCGTGCCCACGGCAGCTTGCGGTAATGCGCGCTGAACTTGCCTGTGTATTTGCAAGGGATGTAATTCTGGTAGGCGTCGTGCTCCAGAATGACCAGGTTCGGCACCGTGCGAATGAAGGCGACCTGACGGATTTCTTGCTTGAAGCGCAGGAAAAAGACAATGCGGTCATAACGCTCGACCTGCACTTCACGCTTGAAATAACGGCGCAGGTTGCGCTGGTCTTCGCTGGTCAGCCAGCGCAGGTCGCATTCACAGTTGGCCGCGACGCCGTCGTACAGGCGATCGAGGATCGCACGCTGTTCCTTCTGTACCAGAAATAGGATCTTCATTGCTTTCCTTGGGCGCTATGCGCCATCGCGGTCAGGTTTACAGCTCACGCCGCCAGAACAATTCGTGCCGGCGCACGGCCTTGCGGAAGAACTCGTTCTCTCCGTAAGGCGACGCTCGACGCCCTGCCAGCCAGCGCTGCAACAACCGGCGCAGGCGACGCTTGAACGGCGCCCGGGGCTGCAGGTCGTGCATCATGCCCAAGGCCATGGCCTTGTCACGCTGGGTAGCTACATCCAGCAGCAACGCGCACGGCGCCCAAGCCTGCTCGGCGCTCAGTTGCGGCGGCAAGGCCACGCCATCGCCGCTGTCGCCCATTGGCCAGCGGTCGTTGTCATGCAGGTGGTTGGCGTAGCACAGCAGCGTCTGCGGCTGCCAGGCCAGGCCTTGCAAGGCCTCCATGACTGCTGCCTGGGCACAGACATGATCAGGATGCGGATCGAGCTGCGGATGCGGCATGACCAGCACTTCGGGCCTGGCCATTTCCAGCAGGGCCCGCAGATCAGCCAGCAGGTTGTGCCAGGTTGGCGCACCATCGCGGTCGGCCGGCAGCGGGAACGGGTTGAACTGGCGGAACGGGCGAATATCGACCATGTCCGCTTCACGGGACGCGGCAGGCTGATCAGGGGCCGCCTGCATGGCGGGCAGCTGCAGGCAGAAATACCCTAACTGCACGCAGCGGGACTCTGGCACACCAGCCCAACGCGGTACGGCGATGCTGTCCCAGGCGCGCAGGCGGCCCTTCAAGCGGGCAGCCTCTGACTTGCCAAGGCCCATCTGCTGATAGTGCTCGGCCTCGATCTCACCCGCAGTCAGGGTCACCACCCAGGTTTCGTCCGCCTGGCTGTACAAGCCATAAGCAGCCAGCTCGGCATCATCGGCATGCGGCGCGATGACCATCACGCGGCGGCGCTGCAGCTCGACGCTGGGGGTTATCCACAGGCGTGGCTCACCCTGCAGCCGGCAATATCGCCCGCGCAGATGTAGCGTGCCCGCCTGCAAAGGTGCCGCCATCCCGGTGAGGTTGAGGAAGCGCAGCCCATCGACACCGCGTTCGAACGTTTGCCGATCATCAGCTTCGCCGCCGCGCAGCTCTACATGTGGATCGAGGAAGCGCCCCAGCCAGCCACTTTTCACCCGCACTTCAAGGATCAGGGTTTCATCACCCTGCAACGCCGTGTCCACCTTGAGCAGCCCATCGCGCAGCACAGCCGGCGCTTCGTGGCTCAGTTCGCCGAAGCGGTAGGCGTAATCCTCGCCTGGCGCATAGAACAGGTGATCGGCGAACCAGGCTTCGTGCGCAGCCCAGAGCAGCGGCAACAGCAACAGCGGCAGCCACCACCAGGAGAAGACGCCCAGCGCCAGCAGCACGGCCAGGCTGGCCAGCAAACCCAGGCGCTTGTTGCGCCGGTGGCGCTTGAGTAACTGCTGCTTGCGGCTCACGCCTGGAATACCGGCACAGGGTTGCACCAACGGTCCTTGTACTCCCGGTCGGCACGGCCGAACGAGAAACGCAGGGGTTTGTTACGCGCACGGGCATCTTCCCAGGCTGCCTGGGTGTTGAGGAAGCTCAGCACACTACCCGGGCTGAAGGCCTTGGTTTCCGGGTCGACACCGCCGTTGATGTATTCGACGCTGATCCACTCGGGTGCCTCGACGCGATACACCAGCTGAATGGCGATCGGCTTGTCATCGAGCATCAGCACCGAGCCGATCAGCAGTTCACGCAGGCGCTCCAGCACATCGGCCATGCGCTCGGCACCGGTGGCCGGGAAGCCCCAGCGGCGCTGGAACAGGTCGCAGTACATGGCAGCGATCTGCTGCGCGCTGAAGTCGCTGATCGGGCGCACCACGCCACCCGCTTCTTCCAGCAGGCGCAATTCGCGGCGCTGGTTGTAGCGGAACTTCTTCGACAGGTCTTCATGGGCACGGGCCATGGCCAGCTGCTCCTTCTGCACCTTGAGGCCTCTGAAACGGCCCTGGTTCAGTTCGGACAGGTAGCGTGCGGCATGGCGCAACGGCGCGCCGGCATCAGCCGCCGCCGGCAGGATGATCTCGGCATTGCCAAGGTCGAACAGGGCCTTCTTGCCCGCACGCTTGAGCACGTCCTTGGAAAGCGCCAGATGACGGCCCCAGGTCGCAATGGCCGCGGTCAGCTCACCCGCCTGGTACCAGCCCAGATAGCGCACGGGAATCTGTGCCAGGTCCGCCAGTTGCTCGACCACCAATGGGTGCGTCGCTACGCTGCCACCAAAGCGCGCCCACGCCTCTGCGTAGGCTGTCGCGTCGATGACCCGCCAGCCGCGCTCGCGGATGGCTTGAACATGATTGAGCATCAAGCCTTCCCCACCAGCTCACGAACTTGTGGCAACTGCCAGAACGCTTCGCGCACAGCCTGGTCGGAGAAACGCTCGTGCAGCCGCCGCAGCATATGCGTGGCACAGGCTTCACGCTGCTGTGCATCCAGCGCAGCCATGTGCCGCAGGGCCTGCGCCAGTTGCGCGGCATCGGCCAGTGGGAACAGCACGCCAACCCCTTCGACCACTTCGCGCGCACCGCCGCAAGCCGTGGCCAGCACCGGTACGCCGGCGACCATGGCTTCAAGCAGGACCATGCCGAACGGCTCATGGTCGGAGCTCAGGGCAAACACATCGAAGGCCTGGAAATAACGACGGGCATCCGCCACCTGGCCGAGAAAGTCCACCTGCCCGGCAATGCCAAGCTCGCCAGCCAGCGCCTTGAGCTCGGCCTCCAGGCGGCCCTTGCCAAGGATGGCCAGGCGTGCGCCGGCAGGCAGGCCTGGCAGCGCCTCGGCAAAGCCACGCAGCAGAGTCGCCTGATCCTTGTCAGGGTGCAGGCGACCGACATTGCCGACCACCCATGCCTGGGCATCCAGGCCCAACGCCGCACGGGCCTCGGCACGGGGTACCAGGGCCGCTTGCAGGGCGTCGATATCGATACGGTTGTACAGCGTCTGGATACGCTCGGCAGGCCACTGCGGCAGACACCGGCGCATGTCGTCACGCACCGCATCCGACACGCCCAGCAGGCTCAGGCGCTTGCTGAACAGGTTGGCGAAAATCCGCCGGCCCTTGCGTTCGTAGTCGCCAAATGCATGGTGCACACCGATCACCGGCAAGCCGGTGCCCAGCAGCGCGACATAGATCGGCTTGAAACGGTGAGCGATGCAGAAGCTGAAATTGCGCTCGGCCGCGATGCGCCGCAGGGCACGAATCGCACCGAGTTTCAGACCACGCACGGCCTTGGAGCTGAATTCGAGAAACAGCACCTCGTCCGACGCACAGCCGGCCGCAACCTGCGGGTCGGCGGCGCCAGTGAGGAACACAGTGGTGACCTTGTAGCCGCTGCCCTGGAACAGGCTGGCGTACTGACGGGCACAATCGAGGAATGGCCCGTCATAGCCATGGCAGAACTGCAGGATCCGCGCTTCAGAGCGGCTGGTCATAGGCGGCTGCGCCGTCCTTCACGACCAGGATGTCTTCCATGATCAGGTACTGCAGGTCCGAACCGAAGAACATGTTCAGCGCATCGGTCGGCGAGCAGATCATCGGCTCGCCACGGCGGTTCAGCGAGGTGTTCAGCGAGACGCCGTTGCCGGTCAGGTCTTCCAGCGCCTTCATCATGTCGTAGTAACGCGGGTTGTACTCGCGCTTGAGCACCTGGGCACGCGAGGTACCGTCCTCGTGGACCACTTCCGGCACACGGGTCTTCCACTCTTCAGCCACTTCGAAGGTGAAGGTCATGAACGGCGCCGGGTGGTCGACCTTGATCATCTGCGGGGCGACGGTGTCGAGCATCGACGGGCAGAAAGGTCTCCAGCGCTCGCGGAACTTGATCTGGTGGTTGATGCGGTCAGCCACACCTTCGACGCTCGGGCAGCCGATGATCGAACGGCCACCCAGCGCGCGCGGGCCGAACTCCATGCGGCCCTGGAACCAGGCCACCGGGTTGCCATCGACCATGATCTGGGCGATCTGCTGCGGCATGTTGTCGAGCTTGCGCCACTTCGGCTGGTCCGGGTGACGGGCACAGGCGGCGATCACGTCTTCATTGGAGTACGAAGGGCCGAGGTAGACGTGCTCCATCTTCTCGACCGGCACGCCACGGGCGTGGGACACATAGGCGGCCGCACCGACCGCAGTGCCGGCGTCGCCGGAAGCCGGCTGAACGAACAGCTCTTTCACGTCCGGGCGGGCAATGATCTTCTGGTTGAGCTTGACGTTCAGCGCACAGCCGCCGGCGAAGGCCAGCTTGCCGGTTTCACGCAGGGTGTCGCCCAGGTAGTGGTCGATCATCTGCAGCGCCAGTTTCTCGAACAACGCCTGCATGCTGGCCGCGTAGTGGATGTACGGCTCGTCGGCGATGTCGCCTTCGCGCTTGGGCCCCAGCCATTCGATCAGCTTCGGCGAGAAGTAGAAGCCCTTGCCCTTCTCTTTATAGCGGCGCAGGCCGATGACGTTGGCGTACTCGGTGTTGATCACCAGCTCGCCGTTTTCGAAGCTGGCCAGACGGGAGAAGTCGTACTTGCTGGCATCGCCGTAGGGCGCCATGCCCATGACCTTGAACTCGCCATCGAGCATTTCGAAACCGAGGAACTCGGTGATCGCGCCGTACAGGCCACCCAGCGAATCCGGATCGAAGAATTCCTTGATCTTGTGGATCTTGCCGTTTTCGCCGTAGCCGAAGAAAGTGGTGGCGTACTCACCCTTGCCGTCGATGCCAAGGATCGCGGTCTTCTCTTTGAAGCCCGAGCAGTGGTAAGCGCTGGAAGCGTGTGCCAGGTGGTGTTCGACCGGCTCGATCTTGACCTTTTTCGGGTCGAAGCCCAGTTGCTCCAGGCACCAGACGATCTTCTTGCGGTAGCGCTTGTAGCGACGATTGCCCATCAGGATCGCGTCGAGGGCGCGGTCCGGGGCATACCAGTAGCGTTTGGCGTAGTGCCAGCGGGCCTTGCCGAACAGGCTGATCGGGGCGAACGGAATGGCCACCACGTCGACGTCGGATGGCTTGATGCCGGCTTGTTCCAGGCAGAATTTCGCCGACTCGTAGGGCATGCGGTTCTTCGCATGCTTGTCACGCACGAAGCGCTCTTCTTCGGCGGCGGCAATCAGTTTGCCGTCGATGTACAGGGCCGCGGAAGGGTCATGGCTAAGGGCGCCGGACAGGCCAAGAATCGTCAATGCCAAGGGATTAGCCTCTTCATTCGGTAGAGATGCGCCAGCGGCCTCATGGGCGGGTGGCGGCTAAAGGGCGAGATTATAACGCAAACATCGCAGGCTGCGCGGCCGTTGTAGGAGCGGCCTTGCCGGGGCGCCGGACCGGTTGTAAAGGGGCGCGAAGCGGGCCCGGATTTCAGCTTCGCAGCAGAAACCGCCGGGGCTGCCTCGCAGCCCTTTCACGACACGAGGCCGCTCCTACAAGGGCTCGCACTGCCGGCTATTCGGCGATCAGCCAGTCCATGCGGAAGCTGCCGGCAGTCTGCGCCAGCTCCTTGGCCAGCCAGGGCAACAATTCGCGCAGTTCTTCCTCCAGCCCCCAAGGCGGGTTGGCGATTGCCAGGCCAGAGCCATTGAGGCCCTGCGGGCTGTCCTGATGATGCACATACAGCTCGACCCGCAGCAGCTTTGGCGCGCCGGTACTGGTCAGGTCCTGATAGAAGCGGGTCAGCGAGCGCTGGTCCTTGATCGGGTACCAGATGGCTGCGACGGTCTGGCGCATGCGGCCGATCGCCTCTTTCATCGAGGTGGTGCAGCGCTTGAGCTCGTCGGCCTGCTCGAAAGGCGGGTCGATCAGCATGATTGCGCGCTTTTCCTGCACGGGCAGCAAAGCCCGTGGCACATGCCAGCCTTCACCCAAGTGCACGACCACGCGCGGGTCTTTCTTCATGTTCTCTTTGAGCAGCGGCCCGTCTTCGGGGTGCTTTTCGTTGAGCAGTGCACGGTCCTGCTCGCGCATCAGGCGGCGGGCCAGCTCGGGCGAACCCGGGTAGTAGCGCAGCTCACCATCGGCATTCAGGCGCTTGATGATACGCAGGTAGTCCGCAGCCATGGCCGGGATGTCATCGCGGTTCCACAGGCGTGCGACACCTTCGAGGTATTCGCCGGTGCGGGTCGCCTGGTCGCCTTGCAGGTCGTACAGGCCGAGGCCTGCGTGGGTGTCGATGTAGGCGAACGGCTGCTCCTTGCGCGACATCAGGGCGATGAGGCGGGTCAGCACGATGTGTTTGAGGACGTCGGCATGGTTGCCGGCGTGGAAGGCGTGACGATAGTTCATGGCAACTCCTGCGAAGGCGGCAAGTTTACCTTGCCTTGCGGGCGGAGTCAGGTCCGGACTGCTGATCGGCGGCACCTGCTTCGCGGGTAAACCCGCCCACAGGGACTCCACGGCACTCAAGTGCTGCGCAGCTCCTGTGGGAGCGGGTTTACCCGCGAAGCAGGCGCCGCCGATTCAACGGCAATTACTTGTCGGCGTGGTACGCCGCATCAGCGGTTTCGAAGCGCTGCACCATCGCCTGCGACGGGCTGCCCAGCTTGCTCACCACGATGATGGCGATGCTCGCCAGCAGGAAGCCCGGGATGATTTCGTACAAGCCCCAGGTATCGATCTGCTTCCACAGGATCACTGTCAGCGCACCGACCACGATGCCGGCCAGCGCACCATTACGGGTCATGCCCTTCCACAGTACCGAGATCAGCACCACCGGCCCGAAGGCAGCACCGAAGCCGGCCCAGGCGTAGGCCACCAGGCCCAGCACGCGGTTTTCCGGGTTGGCAGCCATGGCAATGGCGATCAGGGCCACGGCCAGCACCATCAGGCGGCCGACCCAGACCAGTTCACCCTGCGAAGCATTCTTGCGCAGGAAGGCCTTGTAGAAGTCCTCGGTCAGGGCACTGGAGCAGACCAGCAACTGGCAGCTCAGGGTACTCATGACCGCTGCCAGGATGGCCGACAGCAGCACACCGGCGATCCATGGGTTGAACAGGATCTTGGCCAGCTCGATGAACACGCGCTCATGGTTCTCGGTGACCGGGCCCGCCAGGTCAGGGTGTGCAGAGAAGTAGGCGATACCGAAGAAGCCTACGGCGCAGGTACCGCCCAGGCACAGGATCATCCAGGTCATGGAAATGCGGCGAGCCTTGGCGATCGACTTCACCGAGTCGGCAGCCATGAAGCGCGCCAGGATGTGCGGCTGACCGAAATAACCCAGGCCCCAGCCCATCAGCGAGATGATGCCGACGAAGGTTGCACCCTTGAGCATGTCGAAGTTGGCCGGATTCTGCGCTTCGATAGCGAGGAAGGTGGTATCGAAGCCACCGGTGGAGATCAGCACGATCACCGGCGTGAGGATGAGCGCAAAGATCATCAGCGAGGCTTGCACGGTATCGGTCCAGCTCACTGCCAGGAAACCGCCGACGAAGGTGTAAGCGATGGTTGCTGCAGCACCGGCCCACAGGGCGGTCTCGTACGGCATGCCGAAAGTGCTTTCGAACAGGCGAGCACCGGCAACGATGCCAGAGGCGCAATAGATGGTGAAGAACACCAGGATGACGATCGCCGAGATGATCCTCAGCACGCCGCTGTTGTCTTCGAAGCGGCTGGAGAAGTAGTCCGGCAAGGTCAGCGCATCACCATTGTGCTCGGTCTGCACGCGCAGACGGCCGGCGACGAACAACCAATTCAAGTAGGCGCCGACGGTCAGGCCGATGGCGATCCAGGCTTCGGAGAGGCCGGAAAAGTAGATGGCGCCCGGCAGGCCCATCAGCAGCCAGCCGCTCATGTCGGAAGCACCGGCAGAGAGCGCGGTGACCACGCTGCCCAGGCTGCGCCCGCCGAGAATGTAGTCGGAAAGGTTGTTGGTGGCGCGATAGGCCGCGAAGCCGATCAGCACCATTGCCGCGATGTAGATCACGAACGTGATCGTTAGTGGATTGCCCATGTGTGTGCCCTGGCGTTTGTTTTTATCTCATGCGCAACCGCCTTCAAGACGGTTGCACCCAGGCGGCGAATGCTATGCAACAACGCAAAGTCGGTGCAACCATTTTTCATTTGCAAGTTGCACCCCGCCGTGCAGTTTCGGAAAAAACCTGTTTTTTGCTTCTTTTTGGAGCAAAAACGGCGTTTCCCATAAGAAAATGCACCGTAATGGTTTCTTTTTAGCCTGTAGGAAATATCACCAGACGAGTTGCACCTTTTCCTTAAAAAAATCGGGTTGCACCTGGTTGCACCCGAAAACGGCTACAGCTAATCTTGGCGCAGCTTAAGCCACAACCGTGGCAATAATGAGGATAAGAAAATTGGCGACGACCACCCTTGGGGTCAAACTTGACGACCCGACCCGTGAGCGACTCAAAGCAGCTGCGCAGTCCATCGACCGCACGCCGCACTGGTTGATCAAGCAAGCGATCTTCAATTACCTGGAGAAGCTCGAGGGTGGCGCAACCCTGACCGAACTCAACGGTCACGCCAACAACCTGGCCGATGACGCTGGTGAAGTGCAGCCAGACCACGCCCACCAATGCTTCCTCGAATTTGCCGAAAGCATCCTGCCGCAGTCGGTACTGCGTTCCGCAATCACCGCCGCCTACCGCCGCCCCGAGCAGGAAGTGGTGCCGATGCTGCTGGAGCAGGCGCGCCTGAGCGCCCCGCTGGCCGAAGCCACCAACAAGCTGGCCGCCGGCATCGCGGAGAAACTGCGCAATCAGAAGAGTGCTGGCGGCCGTGCCGGCATCGTCCAGGGCCTGCTGCAGGAATTTTCCCTGTCGTCCCAGGAAGGCGTTGCCCTGATGTGCCTGGCCGAAGCCCTGCTGCGCATCCCTGACAAAGGCACCCGCGACGCCTTGATCCGCGACAAGATCAGCAACGGCAACTGGCAGCCGCACCTGGGCAACAGCCCGTCGCTGTTCGTCAACGCCGCCACCTGGGGCCTGCTGCTGACCGGCAAGCTGGTATCCACCCATAACGAAGCCGGCCTCACCTCCTCGCTGACCCGCATCATCGGCAAGAGCGGCGAACCGATGATCCGCAAGGGCGTCGACATGGCCATGCGCCTGATGGGTGAGCAGTTCGTGACCGGTGAGACCATCGCCGAAGCCCTGGCCAACGCCAGCCGCTTCGAAGCCAAGGGCTTCCGCTACTCCTACGACATGCTTGGCGAAGCCGCACTGACCGAGCATGACGCACAGAAATACCTGGCGTCCTACGAGCAGGCAATTCACTCGATCGGCAAAGCGTCCCATGGCCGCGGCATCTATGAAGGCCCGGGCATCTCGATCAAGCTGTCGGCCCTGCACCCACGCTACAGCCGCGCCCAGTACGAGCGCGTGATGGAAGAGCTGTACCCACGCCTGCTGTCGCTGACCCTGCTGGCCAAGCAGTACGACATCGGCCTGAACATCGACGCCGAGGAGGCCGACCGCCTGGAGCTGTCCCTCGACCTGCTCGAGCGCCTGTGCTTCGAGCCGGCCCTGGCTGGCTGGAACGGTATCGGCTTCGTTATCCAGGCCTACCAGAAACGCTGCCCGTACGTGATCGACTACGTCATCGACCTGGCCAAGCGCAGCCGCCACCGCCTGATGATCCGCCTGGTAAAAGGCGCCTACTGGGACAGCGAGATCAAGCGCGCCCAGGTCGAAGGCCTGGAAGGCTACCCGGTCTACACCCGCAAGGTGTACACCGACGTATCCTACGTAGCCTGTGCCCGCAAGCTGCTGGCCGTGCCGGAGGCGATCTACCCGCAGTTCGCCACCCACAACGCCCACACGCTGTCGGCCATCTACCACATCGCCGGCCAGAACTACTACCCGGGCCAGTACGAGTTCCAGTGCCTGCACGGCATGGGCGAACCGCTGTACGAACAGGTTGTAGGCAAGATCGCCGACGGCAAACTGAACCGTCCATGCCGTGTGTACGCCCCTGTCGGCACCCACGAAACCCTGCTGGCCTACCTGGTCCGCCGCCTGCTGGAAAACGGCGCCAACACCTCGTTCGTCAACCGTATCGCCGACCACTCGATCTCCATCCAGGAACTGGTCGCCGACCCGGTCACCAGCATCGAACGCATGGGCACCCAGGAAGGCAGCATCGGCCTGCCGCACCCACGTATCCCGCTGCCGCGCGAGCTCTATGGCAGCGACCGCGCCAACTCGGCCGGCATCGACATGGCCAACGAACACCGCCTGGCGTCGCTGTCCTGCGCCATGCTGGCCACTGCCAACAACGACTGGAAAGCCACCCCACTGCTGGCCTGCGCCGCCAGCGAAGTTGCTGCCGTACCGGTACTCAACCCGGCGGACCACCGCGACGTGGTCGGCCACGTGCAGGAAGCCACCGTTGCCGACGTCGACAATGCCATCCAGTGTGCACTGAACGCCGCGCCGATCTGGCAGGCCACCCCACCGGCCGAGCGTGCTGCAATCCTCGAACGCACCGCCGACCTGATGGAAGCCGAAATCCAGCCGCTGATGGGCCTGCTCATCCGCGAAGCCGGTAAGACCTTCGCCAACGCCATCGCCGAAGTGCGCGAAGCCGTGGACTTCCTGCGCTACTACGCGGTGCAGGCACGCAATGACTTCAGCAACGACGCCCACCGCCCGCTGGGCCCGGTGGTGTGCATCAGCCCGTGGAACTTCCCGCTTGCGATCTTCACCGGCCAGGTAGCCGCAGCCCTGGCTGCCGGTAACCCGGTGCTGGCCAAGCCTGCCGAGCAGACCCCGCTGATCGCTGCCCAGGCCGTGCGCCTGCTGCTGGAAGCCGGTATTCCGGAAGGCGTGCTGCAACTGCTGCCAGGTCGCGGCGAAACTGTCGGCGCCGGCCTGGTCGGTGATGAGCGCGTCAAAGGCGTGATGTTCACCGGCTCCACCGAAGTCGCCCGCCTGCTGCAGCGCAACGTCGCTGGCCGCCTGGACAACCAGGGCCGGCCGATCCCGCTGATCGCCGAAACCGGCGGCCAGAACGCAATGATCGTCGACTCCTCGGCGCTGACCGAGCAGGTGGTGATCGACGTGGTGTCCTCGGCCTTCGACAGTGCCGGCCAGCGTTGCTCGGCCCTGCGTGTACTGTGCCTGCAGGAAGACTCCGCCGACCGCGTGATCGAAATGCTCAAGGGCGCCATGGCCGAGAGCCGCCTGGGTTGCCCGGACCGCCTGGCCGTGGACATTGGCCCGGTGATCGACGCCGAAGCCAAGGCTGGTATCGAGAAGCACATCCAGGGCATGCGCGAGAAAGGCCGCGCGGTCTACCAAGTCGCAATCGCCGATGCAGCCGAGATCAAGCGTGGCACCTTCGTGATGCCAACCCTGATCGAGCTGGACAGCTTCGACGAGCTGAAGCGTGAGATTTTCGGCCCGGTGCTGCACGTGGTGCGCTACAACCGTCGCAACCTCGACCAGCTGATCGAGCAGATCAACGCCTCCGGCTACGGCCTGACGCTCGGCGTGCACACCCGCATCGACGAGACCATCGCCAAGGTGGTGGAAACCGCCAACGCCGGCAACATGTACGTCAACCGCAACATCGTTGGCGCCGTGGTGGGCGTGCAGCCGTTCGGTGGTGAAGGCCTGTCCGGCACCGGTCCGAAAGCCGGCGGCCCGCTGTACCTGTACCGCCTGCTGTCGACCCGCCCGGCCGACGCCATTGGCCGTCACTTCCAGCAGCAGGATGGTGAAGGCCAGCCGGACCGTGCCCTGCACGACCAACTGATCAAGCCGCTGCACGCCCTGAAGGCTTGGGCCGAGAGCAACCAGCAGGCCGAACTGGCCGCACTGTGCAACCAGTTCGCCGGCCAATCGCAGAGCGGCATCGCCCGCCTGCTGCCCGGCCCGACCGGCGAGCGCAACACCTACACCATCCTGCCGCGCGAGCACGTGCTGTGCCTGGCAGACAACGAGGCCGACCTGCTGGCGCAGTTCGCAGCCGTGCTGGCCGTCGGTAGCTCGGCGGTGTGGGCTGACGGCGAGCCAGGCAAATCCCTGCGCGGCCGCCTGCCGAAGGAACTGCAGGCCAAGGTCAAGCTGGTGGCAGACTGGAACAAGGATGAAGTGGCGTTCGACGCTGTCATCCACCATGGCGACTCGGATCAGCTGCGTGGCGTGTGCCAGCAGGTGGCCAAGCGTGCCGGGGCGATTGTCGGTGTACACGGGCTGTCCAGCGGCGACCACCAGATTGCGCTGGAGCGCTTGGTGATCGAGCGCGCGGTGAGTGTGAACACTGCGGCGGCGGGCGGTAACGCCAGCCTGATGACCATTGGCTAACGCCAGGGGCTGCTGATGAAAAAGGAGAGCTTCGGCTCTCTTTTTTATGGGCGCATGTCTTGAGATGGTTGGCGCCTGATAGATCGAGCGCCTCCCCCGCGCTGCGCATCGCGGATAAATCCGCTCCTACATTTGTTGCAACGCGGCCATGCCTGTCAGGTCATGGTTGTCAGCCTTGTTTGTAGGGCTCAATTCATGCGCCAGGGCGGGCAACCATGGCGCAACAGGTTCGGCACGTTGCAACAGATGTAGGAGCGGATTTATCCGCGATGCGCCGCGCGGGCGGCGCTGGATTTCATAGGCGCTGAAACAACCAAGACAGGCACCTGTATGCCCCCACCCTTTCTATAGCCATATCACCCAAACCTATTAACCTCCCTCCACCCTGCCCCACCACCTAGACTCGGCTGACGCCCGCTCAAGGACCGCCCCCATGCCCGAGACCCTGCTCAGCCCCCGCAACCTCGCCTTCGAACTTTACGAAGTCCTCGACGCCGAGGCCCTGACCCAGCGCCCGCGCTTCGCCGAACACAGCCGCGAAACCTTCGACGCGGCGCTGTCCACCGCGCGTACCATCGCCGAGAAGTTCTTCGCTCCGCACAACCGCAAAGCCGACGAGAACGAGCCGCGCTACGTAGACGGCCGTGCCGAGCTGATCCCTGAAGTGAAACCCGCCGTCGACGCGTTCCTCGAAGCCGGCTTCCTCAACGCCAACCGCGATTTCGAAGTTGGTGGCATGCAGTTGCCCAGCCTGGTCTCGCAGGCCTGCTTCGCCCACTTTCAGGCCGCCAATGCCGGCACCACGGCCTACCCGTTCCTGACCATGGGCGCGGCCAACCTGATCGAGAGCTTCGGCACCGACGAGCAGAAGCGCCTTTACCTGCAGCCGATGATCGACGGCCGCTACTTCGGCACCATGGCGCTGACCGAACCACACGCAGGCTCTTCGCTGGCCGATATCCGTGCCCGCGCCGAACCCGCGGGCGACGGCACATATCGCCTCAAGGGCAACAAGATCTTCATCTCTGGCGGCGACCACGAGCTGTCGGAAAACATCGTGCACATGGTGCTGGCCAAGCTGCCGGACGCACCGCCTGGTGTTAAGGGTATTTCGCTGTTCATCGTGCCTAAGTATCTGGTCAACGACGACGGCAGCCGTGGCCCACGCAACGATGTGCTGCTGGCCGGACTGTTCCACAAGATGGGCTGGCGCGGTACCACCTCCACCGCGCTGAACTTTGGCGACAACGGCCAGTGCGTCGGCTATCTGGTCGGCCAGCCGCATCAGGGCCTGGCGTGCATGTTCCAGATGATGAACGAGGCGCGCATCGGTGTTGGCATGGGTGCAGTGATGCTCGGTTACGCCGGTTACCTGTATTCGCTGGAATACGCTCGCCAAAGGCCACAAGGCCGCCTGGCGGACAACAAGGACCCGCAAAGCCCGGCCGTGCCGATCATCGAGCACACCGATGTAAAACGCATGCTGCTGGCGCAGAAGGCCTATGTGGAAGGCGCCTTCGACCTGGGTTTGTACGCTGCGCGACTGTTCGACGACACCCATACTGCCAGCGACGAGAACGTACGCAAACAGGCCCAGGAGCTGCTCGACCTGCTGACCCCGATCGTCAAGTCCTGGCCCTCGGCCTTCTGCCTCAAGGCCAACGAACTGGCAATCCAGATTCTCGGCGGCCACGGCTACACCCGCGAGTACCCAGTGGAGCAGTACTACCGCGACAACCGCCTGAACCCTATCCACGAAGGCACCGAGGGCATCCAGTCACTTGACTTGCTGGGCCGCAAGCTGGCGCAGAACAACGGTGCAGGCCTCAAGCAACTGATCCGGCTGATCGCCGCCACCGCCGAACGCGCCAGCCATCATCCGGGCCTGGACACCCTGCGCCAACCACTGGAGCAACTGGTCAACCGCCTGCAGTCGGTAACGCTTGCCCTGCTCGGCGACCTGGCCCAGGGCAAGATCGCCGGTGCCTTGGCCAACTCTGCCCTGTATCTCAAGGCCTTCGGCCACTGCGTAATCGGCTGGCGCTGGCTGGAACAAGCCATCCACGCCGAACTAGGCTTGCTCAAGGGCAACCCCGTCGACCGCGATTTCTACCTCGGCAAACTGCAGGCCGCACGTTATTTCCTGACCTGGGAAATTCCTGGCTGCCATAATGAGCTGGCATTGCTCGAGGCGCGCGACGACACGTGCCTTGCCATGCAAGACGGGTGGTTCTAGGGGGAGCCACCGTGAAAACGGAGGCTTGTGCATGTTCGATTCCAGCGCCCTGCTGCGCCAGCGCTTTGCCGCGCTACGCAGCACGGCCGAGTTGTTTTCCCTGCGCCATGTGAAACAGTCGCACCAGGCGCTTTCGGTTCGCCGCAATGTGGCCGAACCACCCCACTTCAGCCAGGACGAGGGCGCCATGCTCACGGTGCGGGTCAATGGCGTGGAGGCCTATGCGGCCACCGCCGACCTGTCACAGGCCGGCCTGCAAAGGGCACTGGAGCAGGCCGAGGCACTGGCCCGGCAGGTTGCCCGGCACAGCCTGCTCGACCTGCGCGAGCAGCCGGTGACCAGCGCCCGCCACGACCATGTTTCGCCCAATTTTGACCAACCCGTGCCAAACCTGGCCGACTGCCTTGGCCTGCTCGCCGCTGAATCGGCCAGCGTGCCGAAGGACACCCGCCTGGTGGACTGGCAGGCCAGCCTGGGCCTGAGTCTGGTCGAGCAGACCTACCTGAACTCGGCCGGCGCCGAGCTGCGCCATGCCCAGCGCTTCCTGTTCCCGGGCCTGAGCGTCACCGCCAGCGACGGCCAGGACAGCCAGAGCCGCAGCCTGGGCCGCGACAACTTCGGCCAGCAAGGCGGTTTCGAGATCATCGAACGCTGCGGCCTGGTCGGCGCCGCCCGTCAGGTCGCCGACCAGGCGCTGCAGCTGCTGCTGGCGCCGAACACCCCAAGCGGCCCGCGTGACCTGCTGCTGATGCCCGACCAGATGATGCTGCAGATCCACGAGTCCATCGGCCACCCACTGGAGATGGACCGCATCCTCGGCGACGAGCGCAACTACGCAGGCACCAGCTTCGTCAAAGCCAGTGACTTCGGCCACCTGCAGTACGGCTCCAGCCTGCTCAACGTGACCTTCGACCCGACCATTGGCGAAGAACTGGCCAGCTACAGCTTCGATGATGACGGCACAGCAGCGAGCAAGCAGTTCCTGATCCGCGATGGCCTGCTGCTGCGCCCGCTGGGTGGTGCGCTGTCGCAGTTCCGCTCGGGCCTGGACGGAGTTGCCAACAGCCGCGCCTGCGGCTGGAACCGCGCGCCGATCGACCGCATGGCCAACCTCAACATCGAGCCCGGCGATCAGCCTCTCGACCAGCTGATCCAGGGCATCGAGCACGGCATCCTGATGCGCACCAACCGCTCGTGGTCCATCGACGATGCACGCAACAAGTTCCAGTTCGGCTGCGAATGGGGCCAACTGATCGAAAACGGCGAGCTCAAGGGCATCGTCAAGAACCCCAACTACCGTGGCATCTCCGCACAGTTCTGGCGCAACCTGGCGGCGGTCGGCGACCGCAGCACCTTCCAGGTCCTGGGCACGCCCAACTGCGGCAAGGGCGAACCCAACCAGGTGGTGCGGGTCGGGCATGCCTCGCCCGCCTGCGTATTCCGCCAGATCGACGTATTCGGAGGGGACGCCTGATGAAACACCTTTTCCAGACCCTGGTCGCCGCCGTGCAAGATGCCCTGCAACCTGGCGAGCAGTTCACCCTGGGCTTCAGTGCCGAGCAGTCGCAGTTCGTGCGCTTCAACCACGCCAAGGTGCGCCAGGCCGGCGAGGTGAGCCAGGCCAGCGCGCAACTGCGGTTGATCCGTGACGGCCGCCAGGCAGAACAGCAGGTGACCCTGAGTGGTGACGCACAGCTTGACCTGCAACGCCTGAGCGCAGCCCTGGAGCAGTTGCGCCAGACTCTGCCGCTGCTGGCCGTCGACCCGTACCTGCGCCTGGACGACAACGCCTGGCACAACCTCAGCCAGCAGGATCAACCGCTGCCCGAGCTGGATCAGGTACTGGCTCTGCTCGACCGTGAGGCTGGCGACCTGGACCTGGTTGGCATCTACGCCGCCGGCCCGATCTGCCGAGGCTTTGCCAGCTCGTTCGGAGCATTTGGCTGGCACCAGGCCAACAGCTTCAACTTCGACTGGAGCCTGTTCCACAGCAATGGCCAGGCCGTGAAAGCCAACTATGCCGGCCAGCAGTGGAGCGCCGACGATTTCACCGCCCGCCTGCGCCAGGCTCGGGAGCAGTTGGGTTTCCTCGGCCGCCCGGCCGTTACCCTGAAACCTGGCAGCTACCGTGCCTACCTGGCGCCTGCGGCCATGGACGAAATCGCCGGCATGCTCTGCTGGGGCGGTTTCTCCGCGCAGGCACTGGCCACGGGCAACAGTGCCCTGCAGCGCCTGTACAACGGCGATGCGCAACTGCACCCGCTGGTCAGTTTCAGCGAGCAGGTCAGCGGCTCGCTGAGCCCGGCATTCTCCGACGAGGGCTCGCCGCGCCTGGATGTACCGTTGATTCAGCAGGGTAAAGCGTTGCAGCGGCTGGTCAGTGCCCGCAGCGCAGCGGAATTCGAGCTGCTGGCCAATGGTGCCGACAGCTACGAGTCGCCGTGCGCGCTGAGCCTGGCACCGGGCAGCTTGCCCAGCGAGCAGGTCCTTGAGCGGCTGGGCACCGGGCTGTACATCAGCAACCTGTGGTACCTGAACTACTCTGACCTGCCAGCCGCACGCATGACCGGGCTGACCCGCTTCGCCACGTTCTGGGTGGAAAACGGCGAGATCCAGGGGCCGGTGAGCACCATGCGCTTCGATGACAGCCTGTACAGCCTGCTTGGCAGCCAGCTGGAGGACCTGACCCAGGAGCGCGAGATGATCCTGTCGACCAGCACCTACGGGCAGCGCAGTACCGGGTCGAGCCATCTGCCGGGGGCGCTGGTCAAAGGGCTGACCCTGACATTGTGATTGGCATTACCGGCCCTATCGCGGCTAAAGCCGCTCCTACAGGGGATATGCGATTCCTGTAGGAGCGGCTTTAGCCGCGATAGGGCCGGCACAGACAAAAGAGGACGTCATGCCAGATCGAGCACCGCTGGACCCCACCACCGCCCGCTGGATCCCCTGGGTGGTGGCCATCGCTTTCTTCATGCAGTCCCTGGACGGCACCATTCTCAACACTGCCCTGCCGGCCATGGCCCGCTCACTGGCCGAAGACCCGCTGCGCATGCAGGGCGTGATCATCGCCTACATGCTCACCGTGGCCCTGTTGATCCCCGCCTCTGGCTGGATTGCCGACCGCTTCGGCACCAAGCGCATCTTCTTCAGCGCCATCCTGCTGTTCAGCTTCGGCTCGCTGCTGTGTGCCACGGCCAACAGCCTCGGTTTCCTGATTTTCGCCCGCATCGTGCAGGGACTGGGCGGTGCGCTGATGCTGCCGGTCGGGCGCCTGGTGGTGCTGCGCGCCTACCCGCGTACCGAACTGGTGAGGATCATGAGCTTCATCACCATCCCCGGCCTGCTCGGCCCGCTGCTGGGCCCGACCCTGGGCGGCTGGCTGGTGGAAATCCTCAGCTGGCACTGGATCTTCCTGCTCAACCTGCCAGTCGGTGCGCTGGGCTGCTATGCGGTATGGAAGTTCATCCCCGACCTGCGCGGGGTCGAGCGCACCCGCTTCGACGGCCCCGGCTTCATCCTGTTCGGCGCCGCGATGGTGCTGATCACCATCGCCATGGAGGGCCTGGGCGAGCTGCACCTGCCACACCTGCGGGTGATGTTGCTGTTGTTCGCCGGCATGGCCTGCCTGGCCGCCTACTGGCTGCGCGCCGGCCGCGACCCAGAGCCGCTGTTCTCGCCCAGCCTGTTCCGCGTGCGTACCTTTGCCATCGGCATCCTCGGCAACCTGTTCTCGCGCCTGGGCAGCGGCGCCCTGCCGTTCCTGGTGCCGTTGTTGCTGCAGGTAGCGCTGAGCTATTCGCCGGCCCAGGCCGGCATGAGCATGATTCCGCTGGCCGCCTCGGCGATGATCGCCAAGTCCGTCGCCCGGCCACTGATCGAGCGCCTGGGTTACCGCATCGTGCTGACCGGCAACACCTTGCTGCTGGGCATCCTGCTGGCCAGCCTGGGCCTGGTCGATGAACAGACGCCTTATGCCGTGCTGCTGGTGCAGCTGGCCCTGCTCGGTGCGGTCAACTCGATGCAGTTCACGGCGATGAACACGGTGACCCTGATCGACCTCGACGACGCCAGCGCCAGTAGCGGCAACAGCCTGCTGTCGGTGGTCGCACAGCTGTCGCTGAGCCTCGGCGTGGCCTGCGCCGGTGCCTTGCTCGGCGGTTTCACCGCAGCGGGCAGTGCCGAAGGCGTGGAGACCACCTTGGGCGCCTTCCAGCTGACCTTTGTGACCATCGGGGTGATGGCCATGCTGGCGGCGGCGATCTTCCTGCAACTGTCGCCGACGGACGGAAGGCGTGCCCGTCGTCCGGAACAACACATGGAGTCGTAGGGCGAATGGCCATGAGGCTGGTAGACTGTGCGGCATTTTTCGCTTCGCACCGCAGGCCCGCCTCGTGACCACCGAATCCACCGCCTTTGCCACCTTGCCGCTGTCCTCTGCCATGCTGGCCAACCTGGACGCCCTCGGCTATGCCTCGATGACGCCGATCCAGGCCCAGAGCCTGCCGGTCATCCTGCGTGGCCAGGACCTGATCGCCCAGGCCAAGACCGGCAGCGGCAAGACCGCCGCCTTCGGCATCGGCCTGCTCAACCCGATCAACCCGCGCTACTTCGGCTGCCAGGCGCTGGTGCTGTGCCCCACCCGCGAGCTCGCCGACCAGGTGGCCAAGGAGCTGCGCCGCCTGGCGCGCGCCGAGGACAACATCAAGATCCTCACCCTCTGCGGCGGCGTGTCGCTGGGCCCGCAGATTGCCTCGCTGGAACACGGTGCGCACATCATCGTCGGCACGCCGGGGCGCATCCAGCAACACCTGGACAAAGGCACCCTGGTGCTCGACGGCCTGAACACCCTGGTGCTGGACGAAGCCGACCGCATGCTCGACATGGGTTTCTTCGACGCTATCGCCAGCATCATCGGCAAGACCCCGTCGCGCCGCCAGACCCTGCTGTTCTCGGCCACCTACCCGGCCGGCATCGAGCAGCTGGCTGCCGACTTCATGCGCAAGCCGCAACAGGTCAAGGTTGAAAGCCTGCACGCCGACAACCAGATCGAGCAGCGTTTCATCGAGATCGACCCGCAGCAGCGCCTGGATGCCGTCACCCGTGTGCTTGGCCACTACCGCCCGCAATCGTGCGTGGCGTTCTGCTTCACCAAGCAGCAGTGCGAGGACGTGGTTGCCCACCTGACCGCCAAGGGCATCGTCGCCCAGGCCCTGCACGGCGACCTGGAACAGCGTGACCGCGACCAGGTGCTGACCATGTTCGCCAACCGCAGCAGCTCGGTGCTGGTAGCCACTGACGTGGCGGCCCGCGGCCTGGATATCGATGGCCTGGACATGGTCATCAACGTCGAGCTGGCCCGTGATGCCGAGATCCATGTGCACCGCGTGGGCCGCACCGGCCGTGCTGGCGAGAAAGGCGTCGCGGTCAGCCTGGTGGCGCCGGCCGAAGGCCACCGTGCCCAGGCCATTGAAGACCTGCAGAAAAGCCCGCTGCGCTGGGACCAGCTGGATAGCCTGAAGAACCAGGGCGGCGCGCCACTGCTGCCGCTGATGAGCACGCTGTGCATCGCCGCCGGGCGCAAGGACAAGCTGCGCCCGGGCGACATTCTGGGCGCGCTGACTGGTGATGCCGGGATCCCGGGCAAGCAGGTGGGCAAGATCGCCATCTTCGACTTCCAGGCCTTTGTTGCTGTGGAGCGGGCACTGGCCAAGCAGGCCATGCAGCGGCTGAACAGCGGCAAGATCAAGGGCCGCGCCCTGAAAGTCCGTATCGTCTGACCTATTTTGGGGCCGCTTCGCGGCCCTTTCCGACCGGTCCGGCGCCCCGGCAAGGCCGCTCCTGCAGGAATATGCGATCCCCTGTAGGAGCGGCCTTGCCGGGGCGCCGGACCGGTCGGAAAGGGCTGCAAAGCAGCCCCGGCAATTCTGAAGAGGTAACACCGTGCACTCCACCGACGTGATCATCCTCGGCGCCGGCGCCGCCGGCCTGATGTGCGCCCAGCTCAGCGCCCGCCGTGGCCGCCGGGTGCTGCTGCTCGACCACGCCAACAAGCCCGGCAAGAAGATCCTCATGTCTGGCGGCGGCCGCTGCAACTTCACCAACATGTACACCGAGCCGGGCAACTTCCTCTCGCACAACGCGCACTTCTGCAAGTCGGCCCTGGCTCGCTATACCCAATGGGACTTCATCGAGCTGGTAGCCAAGCATGGCGTGCCGTACCACGAGAAGAAACTCGGCCAGCTGTTCTGCGACAACAAGGCCAGCGACATCCTCGACATGCTCCTGGCCGAATGCGACGACGCCGGCGCCGAGATCCGCATGCACACCAGCATCGAACAGATCGAGAAGACCGAAACCGGCTACCTGCTGCAGACCAGTGGCGGCCAGTTCGCCTGCCAATCGCTGGTGATCGCCACCGGCGGCCTGTCAATCCCGACCCTGGGTGCCACCGGTTTCGGTTACCAGGTGGCCCGTCAGTTTGGCCACACCCTGCTGCCGACCCGCGCCGGGCTGGTGCCGTTCACCATCACCGAGCCCCAATTGAAGGCGCTGTGCACCGAGTTGTCGGGCACCTCGCTGGACTGCACCGCCAGCTGCAATGGCACCAGTTTCCGCGAGAACCTGCTGTTCACCCACCGCGGCCTCAGTGGCCCGGCGATCCTGCAGATCTCGTCGTTCTGGGAGGCTGGCGACACGGTGGAGATCAACCTGCTGCCAGATCGCGATGCACTGACCTGGCTGCAGCAGGTGCAAGCCGAGCGCGCCAACGCCGAACTGAAGACCGTGCTGGGCGAGGTGTTCACCCGCAAGCTGGCCAACCTGCTGGCCGAGCAGTGGTTCGAATCCCGGCCGTTGAAGCAGTACACCCCGGCGGAACTGGCGCAGATCGCCGAAAAACTGGCGAACTGGCAGGTGGTGCCGGCCGGCACCGAAGGCTACCGCACCGCGGAAGTCACCCTCGGTGGCGTGGACACCCGCGAAGTGTCGTCCAAGACCATGGAATCGCTGAAAAGCCCCGGCCTGTATTTCATCGGCGAAGTGCTCGACGTCACTGGCCACCTGGGCGGTTTCAATTTCCAGTGGGCCTGGGCATCCGCCAACGCCGCTGCGCAGTTCGTGTAGAGTAGAATCCATTCAGCAGCACGGAACGCTTCTTGCTGGCCGTGCTGCAATGCATTCATTCGATCACTGCCTAGCAGGCCATCATGTCATCGAGTTCGTTCCGTCAGTCACTGCGTCGCCTGTGGGGCCAAGACAAGTTCAGCTACAGCATCCGGGTCACCATCGCCCTCACCGGCAGCCTGGCCCTGTGCTGGTACCAGAACGAGATGGCGCTGCTGATTCCGCTGTTCCTCGGCATCATCGCCAGCGCCCTGGCCGAGACCGATGACAGCTGGCAAGGCCGCCTCAGCGCCCTGGCCGTTACCCTCACCTGCTTTGCCATCGCCGCGCTGGCGGTCGAGTTGCTGTTCCCCTACCCGTGGATCTTCGTCATCGCCCTGGCGCTGGCCGCGTTTGGCCTGACCATGCTCGGCGCCCTTGGCGAGCGCTATGGCGCGATTGCTTCGGCAACGCTGATCACTTCGGTGTACACCATGATCGGCGTGGACCAGCGTGGCGGAATGGTCACCGACTTCTGGCACGAGCCGATGCTGCTGGTGGCGGGCGCGGCCTGGTACGGCTTGCTCTCAGTGCTGTGGCAGGCGCTGTTTTCCAACCAGCCGGTGCAGCAGAGCCTGGCCAAGCTGTTCTTCGAACTTGGCAGCTACCTCAAGCTCAAGGCCAGCCTGTTCGAGCCGATCCGCAACCTCGATGTCGAGGCCCAGCGCCTGGCGCTGGCCCAGCAGAATGGCAAAGTGGTGGCGGCGCTCAACGCGGCCAAGGAAATCATCCTGCACCGGGTCGGCAACAGCCAGCCGAATTCCAAGGTCAGCCGCTACCTCAAGCTGTACTTCCTGGCCCAGGACATCCACGAACGGGTCAGCGCCTCGCACTACCCCTACAACGCCCTGAACGAAGCGTTCTTCCACAGCGATGTGATGTTCCGCTGCCAACGCCTGCTGCGCAAACAAGGCGCATCCTGCCAGGAGCTGGCCCGCTCGATCCGCCTGCGCCAGCCTTTCGTGCTGGCCACAGGTTTCGCCGAGGCACTGGAAGACCTCAACGCCTCGCTTGAACACCTGCGCATCCAGAGCAACCCGGCCTGGCGTGGCCTGCTGCGTTCGCTGCGTGCCCTGGCCGCCAACCTGGCGACCCTCGACCGCCTGCTCAGCGCCGCCAGCAACCCCGACAGCCTGGCCGATGCCAGCGACAGCAGCCTGCTCGACCGCTCGCCACGCACCCTGAAGGACGTATGGACGCGCCTGCGCACCCAGCTGACGCCGACCTCGCTGCTGTTTCGCCACGCCCTGCGCCTGCCACTGGCGCTGTCGATCGGTTACGGCATGGTGCACCTGATCCACCCGACCCAAGGCTACTGGATCATCCTCACCACACTGTTCGTCTGCCAGCCCAACTATGGCGCCACCCGGCGCAAGCTGGTGCAGCGGATCTTCGGCACGGCGGTCGGCCTGACCGTCGGTTGGGCGCTGTTCGACCTGTTCCCCAACCCGGTCATCCAGTCGCTGTTCGCCGTGGCTGCGGGCGTGGTGTTCTTCGTCAACCGCACCACCCGCTACACCCTGGCCACGGCTGCAATCACGCTGATGGTGCTGTTCTGCTTCAACCAGATCGGCGATGGCTATGGCCTGTTCCTGCCGCGCCTGTTCGACACCTTGGTCGGCAGCCTGATCGCCATCCTCGCAGTATTCCTGTTCCTCCCCGACTGGCAGGGCCGGCGGCTGAACAAGGCGCTGGCCAACACCCTGGCCTGCGCCAGCGTTTACCTGCGCCAGATCATGCAGCAATACGCCCACGGCAAGCGCGACGACCTCGCCTACCGCCTGGCCCGGCGCAACGCCCACAACGCCGATGCGGCGCTGTCGACCACACTGGCCAACATGCTCATGGAGCCTGGGCATTTCCGTAAGGAAGCCGATGTCGGTTTCCGCTTCCTGGTGCTGTCGCATACCTTGCTCAGTTACCTGTCAGGGCTGGGCGCGCATCGCGATACAGCCTTGCCGGCAGAGGTGCAGGAGCAGTTGATCGATGGCGCCGGGCAAAGCGTGGCCAATAGCCTGGACGAAATTGCCAATGGCCTGGCGGCGCGGCTGCCAGTAGCGATTCACAGTGACGCCGAAGAGGCGCTGGCCAATGCCCTGGAGCAAATGCCGGAAGAGCTGGATGAACATCAGCGGTTGGTGCAGACGCAGCTGGCGTTGATCTGCCGGCAGCTGGGGCCTTTGCGCACGCTGGCTGCACACCTGATCAAAGAGGCACCGTCAGCCTGAGTTATTCCTGTTCCGGCCTATTCGCGGGTAAACCCGCGAATAGGCCGGAACAGAGCGTCGAGATCAGAAGCCATGCTGGTGTAGCAGCCTTGCATAGCTGCCATCAGCTTTCATCGCCGCGATAGCTTGCTCGAACCGTTCGACGATCTGCTGGTGATCAGGGTGCTTCAGGCTGACCAGAATATGCAGGCTATTTTCCCCCAGCAGCGGCTCCATCAGCGTCACGCCATCGCGCACCTGCTGCGGCTCGCGCTGCAGGTTGTAGCGCGCCACGTATTCGTCCTCAACTGCCAGGTTCACCCTTCCGGCTGCCAGCATGCGCACGGCGGTAGAGAAATCGCGCACCTCCACCTTATTCAAGCGAGTATCGCCATCAAACGCCGGTGAATAGGCATAGTCGCGCACGACCGCAATGCTGTAGGGATAAAGGTCAGCCTGATGCTTGTAACGGAACGTGTCGCCCTTGCGCTTGAGCAGGCGAATGCGATTGCTCAGGTAGCCCTCGGAAAACTGCCCGATCTGTTTACGCGCATCGTTATACCAGGCGCTGATCAGCACGTCATAGCGCCCGTCGCCAATGCCCATCAATGCCCGCGCCCACGGCACTTCCTCGTAGCCGCTGGCATACCCGGCGCGGGCCAGTGCCGTGGTGACCAGGCTGGTAGCCAGACCGCCGCCAGGCATCCCGCTGTCAGTGAACGGTGGCCAGTTGTCGGCTACCAGCCGCAGCCTGTCCTGGCCAAATGCAGGTGCTGCCAGGAGCGCACCCAACAAACCTAACGCGCAAAGCAGTGGCCGCATGCAGAAGTCCTTTTGCAGTGGGAGGCACACGCTGTGGAAGGCGAATCGCAGATGAGAGTACACAAAGGCCGCTGTGTGGGGCAGCGGACAATAATGTCATTTAGCCTCTATTTTGGCCGTGACTGGAAAATTTGCGATGATCCGTCATCAATTTCAGGAGTTACCACCATGTCCATCCACTGGCTCTGCAAGCATCACTCCGACCTCGACAAACATGAGCTCTACGCCATTCTGCAACTTCGTACCGCCGTATTCGTGGTCGAACAGCGCTGTGCCTATCAGGAAGTCGATGGCCAGGACCTGGCGGGCGACACCCTGCACCTGATGGGCTGGCAGGATGACAAGCTGGTGGCCTACCTGCGCCTGCTCGATCCGCAGTTGCAGGGTGGCGATGTGGTCATCGGGCGGGTAGTGACTTCACCTGACGCGCGCGAACTGAAACTCGGGCATCCGTTGCTGATGAAAGGGCTGGAAGCAGCCGGCCACTGCTGGCCTGGGACGCCGGTTTACCTGTCGGCCCAGGCACATCTGCAGGGTTTCTATGCCCGGCACGGTTTCGAGGTGGTGGGCGAGCAATACCTGGAAGACGACATCCCGCATATCGGCATGCGCAAGGTCACGGATACCCCAGTACTTCCCTGATCTGCCGCAGGTGGCGGATGATCCACTGCTTGTCGATCGCCCCCCAGTCATGGATGCGGTAATGCCCGGCATGGTTGCGCGCACCTTCCTGCTGCTCGAACTCGCAGACGATATCCAGGTCGGCAAGTGCGGCAATAGTGTCCTGTGCCGTGCGCCGCGGCATGCCGGTGGCCTCCATCAGCGCCGGCACGCTGGTGGCGGTCTGGCTGTCGATCAGCCAGGCCACGTACAGGCGGCGGTAGAAACTGCTCTTGGTCTTGCTCACATCCATGCTGCGTGATCCTTACAGGTTGCCCGGCAACTCCCGATAGGTCAGGTAGACGCGCAGGTCGAATTCCAGTTGGTGGTAAGCCGGCTCCATGTGCCGGCAGAGCTGGTAGAACGCCTTGCTGTGATCGCGCTCGCGCAAGTGCGCCAGCTCGTGCACCACGATCATGCGCAGGAACTCCGGCGCCGCCTCCTTGAACAGCGAGGCGATACGGATTTCCTTCTTCGCCTTGAGCTTGCCGCCCTGCACCCGCGATACCGCAGTATTGAGCCCCAGGGCCCTGTGGGTCAGGTCCAGGCGGTTGTCGAACAGCACCTTGTCCAGGTTTGGCGCACTGCGCAGGTATTGCTGGCGCAGGTCCTGGGCATAGCCGTACAGCGCCTTGTCGCTCTGCACGTCATGGCGGCCGGGGTAGCGGCGCTGCAGGTACTCGCCCAGGCGGTCGCTGTCGATCATCTGCCGCACCTGCTCCTGCAGGTGCGGTGGGTAGGCTTGCAAATAGCGTAATACGGTCATGGCATGGCATTCGGCGTAACGAATGCCGATTCTAGCCAATCACGGCCGCAGCCAGGGAAAAATCGCCGGGAAGCCAGTGGCATCAACAGCCGTCATCGGGTGCGCGACCAGAAAGCCCTGCACGTAAGCGCAACCGTTTGCCTTCAGCCACGCAGCCTGGGCCTGTGTTTCAACACCCTCTGCGATCACGGTGATGCCGTAGTCCGCGCACAGGCCGATGACGCTGCGCACCAACGCGGTATCCGCCGCCGAGTCCGGCAGGCGCGCCACCAGATGGCGGTCCAGCTTCAACGTGTCGATAGGCAGGTCGCGCAACATGCGCAGCGAGCAGTCGCCAGCACCGAAATCGTCCAGTGCCACACGCACGCCCAGCTCGCGCAGGCGGTGAATCTGTTTGATCGCCGTGTCGATGTTGTACATCAGCGAGGTCTCGGCCACTTCGACCTCAAGTTGCGCCGGGTCGAGCTGGTAATCCTGAATCACCCGCTGCAATTCATCGACCAGGCTAGGCATGGAAAACTGCGCCCGGCTCAGGCTGATACCCAACACCAGCTCTGGGGCGAAACACTGGCACCAGGCCTGACGCTGCGCGGCCCCCTGGCGATAGATCCAGCTGGCCAGACGGTTGATCAGCCGTGCTTCCTCCAGCAAGGGTATGAACAGCCCTGGCGGCACATCGCCAACGCTCGGATGCTGCCAGCGCAGCAGGGCCTCGAAACCTCGTAGCTGGCCATCGGCAAAGGCCACCTGGGGTTGGTACACGAGGCTGAAATCCTGGGCCTCGATGGCATTGCGCACGCTGTCCTCAAGCATCAGCCGTGAGCGGGCGCGACCGTTGAGTTCCTGATCATAGAAGCGATACTGCTGGCGACCGGCCTGCTTGGCTGCGTACATGGCCGTGTCGGCGGCGCGCAGCAGGCCTTCGACATTGCCGCCACAGTCGGGATAGGTGGCGATACCAATGCTGACCCCCAGGCACACATCCAGCCCCTCCACCTGCTGCTGGATCGACACCCGCTCGAGCAGCTTCTCGGCATGGCGCCCGGCCTGTTCCGGGTAGGGCAAGCCGTCGAACAGCGCGGTGAACTCATCACCGCCCATGCGCGCCAGCAGCGCCTCGCTGCCGAGGCAGTCCTTGATCTGCTCGGCCACCCAGCGCAGCACCCTGTCTCCGGCCTCATGGCCCAACGAGTCATTGATCCGCTTGAAGCCGTCCAGGTCCATGTACATCAGGGCCTGAACCTTGTTCGAGCGCTCGCCGCGCAGCAATACGCCTTCGGCGGCCTGGTAGAACCCGCGGCGGTTGAGCAGCCCGGTCAAGGGGTCGGTCACCGCCTGGTATTCGAGTTGCTGATGCAGGTTGCGCTCCACCGACATGTCCAGCACCGTGACCACCATGGCCTGCTGCTCCGCCGGCAACGGCGCGCATGACAGTGCCACAGGCACCAGCTGCCCACCTGGGAGGCGCAGGTGGGCATCATGAACCCGCACGATCTGCCGCGCGAGGTAGGCGTTGTGGAACTCGGATTCGCTCCACAGGGTGGCGTTGGCCAACTGCAGCAGATCGAGCAGGTTGGCACCCTGCAGTTGCTCGACCGGGGTATGCATCAAGCGCGAGATCGCCGGGTTGGCAAAGCTGATGACGCCCTCGGCATCCACCACCAGGATGCCTTCGGCGGCATTCTCGAGGATCGAGGCATTGAACGCCCGGGCGGCTTCCAGCTCGCGCGTCAGCCGCTGCAGCATGCGCCGGTTACGCTGCTGGTCCAGCTGTGCCTGCACCTTGGGCTTGAGTATCTGTGGGTCGAACGGTTTGAACAGATAATCCACAGCACCGCTGGCATAACCCTTGAGCACGGCAGCATCGGACTGCTCGTTGGCGGTGAGGAATATGATCGGGGTTAGCCGGGTTCGCTGGCTGCCGCGCATCAGGCGCGCCACTTCGAAACCGTCCATTTCGGGCATCTGCACATCGAGCAGCACCAGATCGACCTCGTGCTCAAGCAACGTACCCAAGGCTTCCATCCCCGAGCTTGCGGTCAATACGTGCCAATCGTTGCGCGCCAGCAAGGCCCGCATGCTAATGAGGTTTTCCGGGTAATCGTCTACCACCAGGAGAACCGACTTGCCATCCAGTGGTTGAGGGTAAGCGCCATCCATGCTGCTTCTCTTGTTTGACCGACTTCGACGTGCTATTGGATCCGATTAATACTCTAGACCTGCGGTTCCGACAAGCAATGCAATCAGATCGCTATCAGTGAATAAGTTTCACGGTAGCCGACTAACGGTACCCTTGCAGCATTTTCGACGCATAAAAAAACCCGCATCGCTGCGGGTTTTTCAGGGCTGGACCTGTGGATCAGTTGACCTTGGCGGCCAGCTCACCTTTCAGATAGCGCTGGAACATGCCTTCCAGGGAGATCGGCTTGATCTTCGAGGCATTGCCGGCAGTGCCGAAAGCTTCGTAACGGGCGATGCACACGTCACGCATGGCCTTCACGGTTTCACCGAAGAACTTGCGTGGGTCGAACTCGCTTGGGTTCTGAGCCATCAGGCGGCGCATGGCACCAGTAGAGGCCAGGCGCAGGTCGGTGTCGATGTTGACCTTGCGCACGCCGTGCTTGATACCTTCGACGATCTCTTCGACCGGTACGCCGTAGGTTTCTTTGATGTCGCCGCCGTACTGGTTGATGATCGCCAGCCACTCTTGCGGTACCGAGGAAGAACCGTGCATCACCAGGTGGGTGTTAGGGATGCGCTTGTGGATTTCCTTGATGCGGTCAATGGCCAGCACGTCACCGGTAGGTGGCTTGGTGAACTTGTAAGCACCGTGGCTGGTACCGATGGCGATGGCCAGGGCGTCCACCTGGGTCTTCTTGACGAAGTCGGCGGCCTCTTCCGGGTCGGTCAGCATCTGGCTGTGGTCCAGCACGCCTTCGGCACCAATGCCGTCTTCTTCACCGGCCATGCCGGTTTCCAGCGAACCCAGGCAGCCCAGCTCGCCTTCCACCGAAACGCCGCAGGCGTGGGCCATGGCCACGGTCTGCTGGGTAACGCGGACGTTGTACTCGTAGTCGGTCGGGGTCTTGCCGTCTTCGCCGAGCGAGCCGTCCATCATCACCGAGCTGAAGCCCAGCTGGATGGAACGCTGGCACACGTCAGGGCTGGTGCCGTGGTCCTGGTGCATGCACACCGGGATGTGCGGGAATTCTTCGATGGCGGCCAGGATCAGGTGGCGCAGGAACGGGGCACCGGCGTATTTGCGGGCGCCGGCCGAAGCCTGGACGATCACCGGGGAGTCGGTCTTGTCAGCCGCTTCCATGATGGCGCGCATCTGCTCGAGGTTGTTGACGTTGAAAGCCGGAACGCCGTAACCGAACTCGGCGGCGTGGTCCAGCATCTGGCGCATGCTAATGAGTGCCATTGTGTATCTCTCTCCCGACAAGCGTCGTTTGTTTCGTGCAAGCCTGCCGCAGGGGCGGTTGCTGTTCAAGTAGTGTGGGCCGCCTGTGCGGCCCGGCCAGTCACGGTGCCTTGCAGCCCCGCCCAATCAGATCGTTGGTTGCCACCCAGTACACCAGGCCTTCTTCGCCCTTGGTGTGGAAGGCCAGCACGCCATCGCTGTACAGCGCGCCAGAGGCGCCCGGCTCGGACTTGAGCCTGTAGACCTGGTCGCCGCCGCCGAGGCGTACGTCAACCTGGTCCCGTTGAGCATCCGCGAAGCGCCACAGCACTTCGGTCTGGGTGTCGCAAACCCAGCGGGTCCAGTTGTCCGCCGGGGCGGAAGGTGCAGGTTGTATCAGCGAGCATCCTGCCAGTGTCGCCAGGGCCATCGAGGCCAGCAGCGCTTTCATTACATATCCTCTAGATGACCACATAGCGGTCGCTTGGTTGCCTGCCCCGACGAAACGCTCGGTGCCGCTATTCGCTTCAAGGGCAACCCGGCGCCTGGCGCTGGTGTTCTTCGTCATACTTTTCCAGGCCTTCCGGGCCTACGCGCTTGCTGATGACCGGCACAGTCTCGGCCTGCCACTCGGACTGGTAGCAACCGCCCTTGGGCGGCTGCGCCGGGTCGGCATCCGACGACGGCCCGCTGGAGCAGGCGCCCAGCAGGCCGGCCAGGATCATCACAGGCAATTGTTTGACCATCAGGCCGCTCCCTTTGCCAGGCGCCACCATTGTCAGGCTTTTGCCCGCTCTTCCAGGATCGCCACGGCTGGCAGCACTTTGCCTTCGACGAACTCGAGGAAGGCACCGCCACCGGTAGAAATGTAGGAGATATCCTTGCTGACGCCATATTTGTCGATAGCGGCCAGGGTGTCGCCACCACCGGCGATGGAGAACGCAGCGCTTTCAGCGATGGCCTTGGCCAGCACCTTGGTGCCGTTGCCGAACTGATCGAACTCGAACACGCCGACCGGGCCGTTCCACAGGATAGTCTTCGACGACTTCAGCAGCTCGGCGAAATTGGCGGCAGTCTGCGGGCCGATATCCAGGATCATGTCGTCGGCAGCTACGTCAGCGATAGCCTTGACGGTCGCTTCGGCAGTTTCGGCGAACTCTTTGGCAACCACGACGTCGACCGGCAGCGGCACGCTGACCTTGGCGGCGATGGCTTTGGCGGTTTCGACCAGGTCAGGCTCGTACAGCGACTTGCCAACCGGGTGGCCGGCAGCGGCCAGGAAGGTGTTGGCGATGCCGCCACCGACGATCAACTGGTCACAGACGCTGCTCAGGCTGTTCAGCACGTCCAGCTTGGTCGACACCTTGGAGCCGGCGACGATGGCCGCCATTGGCTTGGCCGGGGCCTTCAGGGCCTTGCCCAGCGCGTCCAGCTCGGCCGCCAGCAGTGGACCGGCGGCAGCGACCTTGGCGAACTTGGCCACGCCATGGGTGGAGCCTTCGGCACGGTGAGCGGTGCCGAACGCGTCCATGACGAACACGTCGCACAGGGCGGCGTACTGCTGTGCCAGCTCGTCGGCGTTTTTCTTCTCGCCCTTGTTGAAGCGCACGTTCTCGAACAGCACCAGGTCACCTGCGTTCACTTGAACGCCGCCCAGGTAGTCGGCAACCAGCGGCACTTCGCGGCCCAGGGCCTTGCTCAGGTAGTCGGCAACCGGCTTGAGGCTGTTCTCGGCAGAGAACTCACCTTCGGTCGGGCGGCCCAGGTGCGAGCAGACCATTACCGCCGCACCCTTTTCCAGGGCCAGCTTGATGGTCGGCAGCGCTGCCAGGATACGCGCATCGCTGGTTACCACACCGTCCTTCACAGGCACGTTGAGGTCTTCGCGGATCAGTACGCGCTTACCTTGCAGGTCGAGGTCGGTCATCTTCAACACGGTCATGAATGCAGTCCTTCAGGGCTGTTTGCTGCGGGTTGGGTGGACGACGTGCAGATAATGTTCGGCAACGTCGAGCATACGGTTGGCGAACCCCCATTCGTTGTCGAACCAAGCCAGCAGGTTCACCAGGCGAGGGCCTGAAACGCGGGTCTGGCTGGCATCGACGATGGCCGAATGCGGGTCATGGTTGAAATCACAGCTGGCGTGAGGCAGCTCGGTGTAGGCCAGCAGGCCTTTGAGCGGGCCGCTCTGCGCGGCCTCGCGCAGCACCCGGTTGACCTCGGCCGCACTGGTGTCGCGGGCAGTCTGCAGGGTGATGTCCAGGCACGAGACGTTGACGGTCGGCACGCGTACCGCTTTGGCCTGGATTCGCCCGGCAAGTTCCGGAAGCAGGCGTTCGATGCCGCGCGCCAGACCAGTGGACACCGGGATCACCGACTGGAAGGCCGAACGCGTGCGGCGCAGGTCTTCGTGGTGATAGGCGTCGATCACCGGCTGGTCGTTCATCGCCGAGTGGATGGTGGTGATCTGCACGTACTCAATGCCGAATGCCTGGTCCAGCACGCGCAGCAGCGGTACGCCGCAGTTGGTGGTGCAGGAGGCATTGGACACCAGGCGTTCGCTGCCGGTCAGGCAGCCCTGGTTGATGCCATAGACCACCGTGGCATCGACATCGGCCTCGCTGGCCATGGGCTGCGAGAACAACACGCGCGGCGCGCCGGCATCGAGGAAACGCTGGCCATCGGCGCGGGTGTGGTAGACACCAGAGCACTCCAGCACCAGGTCGACACCCAGGTCGGCCCAGTCGATGCCTTCAGGGGTGGCACTGCGCATGACTTTCACGCAGTCGCCATTGATATGCAGACAGTCGCCATCGACCTTCACCTCGCCGGGGAAACGCCCGTGGGTGGAGTCGAAGCGTGTCAGGTATTCGATGCTGGCCTGATCGGCCAGGTCGTTCAGCGCAACGATCTCGAAACCGGCCTTTGCCCCCCGCTCGAACAGTGCGCGCAGGACACAGCGGCCGATGCGGCCATAACCGTTGAGTGCAACTTTGTAAGGACGCGGGTGGGGCATTGGTGGCTCGCTAACGCATGATGGCTATTGGGGCCGCATTGCGGCCCATCGCGACGCAAGGCCGCTCCTGCAGGGTACGGTGTACGCCATACCTTGCAGGAGCGGCCTTGTATCGCGAAACGAGGGCAACGCCCTCGCCTCGCACAGTCAGAATCAGTCTTCCAGCAGTTCTTCGGCGGTGCCCAGGATGTTTTCCAGGGTGAAGCCGAATTCCTCGAACAGTGCAGCGGCCGGAGCCGACTCTCCGTAGGTGGTCATGCCGATGATACGACCTTCCAGGCCAACGTACTTGTACCAGAAGTCAGCGTGGGCGGCTTCGATGGCGATGCGCGCTGCAACTTCGACCGGCAGTACCGACTGCTTGTAGGCAGCATCCTGAGCATCGAACACGCTGGTGCAAGGCATGGAAACCACGCGCACCTTGCGGCCCTGCTCGGTCAGCTTGGCTTGCGCCTGCACGGCCAGGCCCACTTCGGAACCGGTGGCGATCAGGATCAGCTCAGGCTCGCCGGCGCAGTCTTTCAGCACGTAACCACCACGGGCGATGTCGGCGATCTGCTGGGCGTCGCGGTCCTGGTGCTGCAGGTTCTGACGCGAGAAGATCAGCGCCGATGGGCCGTCCTTGCGCTCCAGGGCGTTTTTCCAGGACACGGCCGATTCGACCGCGTCGGCTGGGCGCCAGGTATCCAGGTTCGGCGTGCTGCGCAGGCTGGTCAGCTGTTCGATCGGCTGGTGAGTCGGGCCGTCTTCGCCCAGGCCGATGGAGTCGTGGGTGTAGACGTGGATCACACGCTGCTTCATCAGCGCCGACATGCGCACGGCATTGCGGGCGTATTCCATGAACATCAGGAAGGTCGCGCCGTAAGGCACCAGGCCGCCATGCAGGGCAACGCCGTTCATGATCGCGGTCATGCCGAACTCGCGCACGCCGTAGAACACGTAGTTGCCGCTGGCATCGTTGGCTTCGACGCCCTTGCAACCTTTCCACAGGGTCAGGTTGGAACCGGCCAGGTCAGCCGAACCGCCGAGGAACTCAGGCAGCATCGGGCCGAAGGCATTAAGCGCGTTCTGGCTGGCCTTGCGGCTGGCGATGGTTTCACCTTTGGCAGCCACTTCGTTGATGTAGGCCTGGGCCTTCTCGCTGAAATCGGCCGGCAGCTCGCCGCTTTCACGACGCTTGAACTCGGCAGCCAGTTCCGGGAAGGCCTTGGCGTACGCGTCGAAACGCTGGTTCCAGTCGGCTTCGGCCTTGGCACCGGCAGCTTTGGCGTCCCACTCGGCGTAGATGTCGGCCGGGATTTCGAACGGACCGTGGTTCCAGTTCAGTTCCTTGCGGGCCAGGGCGATTTCGTCGTTGCCCAGCGGTGCACCGTGGCAGTCTTCCTTGCCCTGCTTGTTCGGCGAGCCGAAACCGATGATGGTCTTGCAGCAGATCAGGGTCGGACGGTCGCTCTTGCGCGCAGTGTCGATGGCCATCTTGATTTCGTCGGCATCGTGGCCGTTGACGTTACGGATGACCTGCCAGTTGTACGCTTCGAAGCGCGCCGGGGTGTTGTCGGTGAACCAGCCGTGCACTTCACCATCGATGGAGATGCCGTTGTCGTCGTAGAAGGCGATCAGCTTGTTCAGGCCCAGGGTGCCGGCCAGCGAGGCGACTTCGTGGGAGATGCCTTCCATCATGCAGCCGTCGCCGAGGAACACATAAGTGTTGTGGTCGACGATGTTATGGCCGTCACGGTTGAACTGGGCGCCCAGGACCTTCTCAGCCAGAGCAAAGCCCACGGCGTTGGCCAGGCCTTGGCCCAGCGGGCCAGTGGTGGTTTCTACGCCTGGGGTGTAGCCGAACTCGGGGTGGCCCGGGGTGCGGCTGTGCAGCTGGCGGAACGATTTGAGGTCATCGATGGTGACGTCGTAGCCGGTCAGGTGCAGCAGCGAGTAGATCAGCATCGAACCGTGGCCGTTGGACAGCACGAAGCGGTCACGGTCAGCAAACTTCGGGTTGCTCGGGTTGTGTTTCAGATAGTCGCGCCAAAGCACTTCGGCGATATCCGCCATGCCCATGGGGGCACCTGGGTGGCCGCTGTTGGCCTTTTGCACGGCATCCATGCTGAGGGCACGAATGGCGTTGGCACGTTCACGACGGCTGGGCATCGCTTATCTCCTGGGGCTTGAAAGAGGTGGTGTTACGAAAAAAGGCGGCCATTTTCGCCCACTGCGGGGGCCGGGGGCAATGACGGATGGTCGCAGTTGGGGGATTTTCCTGTGATTGGCCTGCATTACGGCGAAAAAACCGCCAGGCTCACCCGCCCATCAGCCAATATCAAAACTTTTTGATATTGATCTTGCGGGGGCAGCCTTGCCTGTCTAGACTGCCGCCCCATGAACCTTCGCGCGCAACCGATCCCTCAGCAAAGCGACACACTGGCCGCCCTGTGCAAGGCCAGTGGCGATGAGCTGCGTCTGAACGTGTTGCGCGCCCTGGCCAGTGATTCGTTCGGCGTGCTGGAGCTGGCGCAGATCTTCGACGTCGGCCAGTCAGGCATGAGCCACCATCTCAAGGTGCTGGCCCAGGCCGATCTGGTGGCCACGCGACGCGAAGGCAATGCGATCTTCTACCGCCGCGCCCTGCCCGATAGCCAGCGCTTCGGCGGGCGTCTGCACATGGCCCTGCTCGACGAGGTCGACGACCTGACCTTGCCGGAAGATGTCCAGGCACGCATCGCTCAGGTGCAGCAACGCCGCGCCGCCACCAGCCAGGACTTCTTCCTGCGCGTGGAAGAGAAATTCCGCGCCCAGCAAGACCTGATCGCCGGTTTGCCGCAATATCGCGAGAGCCTGCTGGCGCTGCTCGACAAGCTGAACTTCGCGCCGGCCGCCAGCGCGCTGGAAGTCGGCCCTGGCGATGGCGGCTTCCTGCCAGACCTGGCACGGCGCTTCGCCAAGGTCACTGCCCTGGACAACAGCCCGACCATGCTCGAGCTGGCACGACAGGTCTGCGAACGCGAACGTCTGAGTAATGTAAACCTGCAGTTGGCCGATGCACTGGGTGCAACGGATGTGGAAGCCGACTGCGTTGTGCTGAACATGGTCCTGCACCATTTCAGCGACCCGGCCCTGGCCCTGCGCCAGCTGGCCAAACGGGTGAAGGCGGGCGGCAGCCTGCTGGTCACCGAACTGTGCAGCCATGACCAGGGTTGGGCGCGGGAAGCCTGCGGCGACCTCTGGCTCGGTTTCGAGCAGGACGACCTGGCCCGTTGGGCCACTGCAGCCGGGCTGGCCCCCGGGGACAGCCTCTATGTGGGCTTGCGTAACGGTTTCCAGATCCAGGTCCGCCATTTTCAGCGGACGGCTGGCGACACTCACCATCGGTAAATTTTAGGAACCCGTCGAGATGAGCGAATACTCCCTTTTCACCTCCGAGTCCGTGTCCGAAGGGCATCCGGACAAGATCGCCGACCAGATTTCGGACGCGGTCCTTGATGCCATCATCGCCCAGGACAAATACGCCCGCGTTGCGTGCGAAACCCTGGTCAAGACCGGTGTCGCCATCATCGCCGGCGAAGTCACCACCTCTGCCTGGGTCGACCTGGAAGAGCTGGTGCGCAAGGTCATCATCGACATCGGCTACAACAGCTCCGACGTCGGCTTCGACGGCGCCACCTGCGCCGTGATGAACATCATCGGCAAACAGTCGGTGGACATCGCCCAGGGCGTCGACCGCTCCAAGCCGGAAGACCAGGGTGCGGGCGACCAGGGCCTGATGTTCGGCTACGCCAGCAACGAAACCGACGTGCTGATGCCAGCGCCTATCTGCTTCTCGCACCGTCTGGTCGAGCGCCAGGCCGAAGCACGCAAGTCCGGCCTGCTGCCGTGGCTGCGCCCGGACGCCAAGTCGCAGGTCACCTGCCGCTACGAGAACGGTAAGGTAGTCGGCATCGACGCCATCGTTCTGTCGACCCAGCACAACCCTGAAGTCTCGCAAAAAGACCTGCAGGAAGCGGTGATGGAGCTGATCGTCAAGCACACCCTGCCGGCCGAGTTGCTGCACAAGGGCACCCAGTACCACATCAACCCGACCGGCAACTTCATCATCGGTGGCCCGGTGGGTGACTGCGGCTTGACCGGCCGCAAGATCATCGTCGACTCCTACGGCGGCATGGCCCGTCACGGTGGTGGCGCGTTCTCCGGCAAAGACCCATCCAAGGTCGACCGCTCCGCCGCCTACGCCGGCCGCTACGTGGCCAAGAACATCGTTGCCGCTGGCCTGGCCGAGCGTTGCGAGATCCAGGTGTCCTACGCCATCGGCGTGGCCCAGCCGACCTCCATCTCGATCAACACCTTCGGCACCGGCAAGGTCTCCGACGACAAGATCATCCAGCTGGTGCGCGAGTGCTTCGACCTGCGTCCGTACGCCATCACCAAGATGCTCGACCTGCTGCACCCGATGTACCAGGAAACCGCTGCTTACGGTCACTTCGGCCGCGAACCGCAGCAGAAGACTGTCGGCGACGACACCTTCACCACCTTCACCTGGGAGCGCACCGACCGCGCCCAGTCGCTGCGTGACGCTGCCGGCCTGTAATTTTCCTACAGCGGTAAATGAAAGCCCCTGCCGAGTGATCGGCAGGGGCTTTTTCATGACATATCGGCTGACAACTGCGCGACGCAACGCTCGCTCCCGCTGCCTAGGCTGAGGCTTCCCCTCCGCCAAGCAAGGATGCTGGCCATGCCGTTGCTGCTCTTGTTCCTGATTTTTCTATCGTACAACGCGCAAGCCGCTGGCTGCCCAAGCTGGTCGGCCGAACGGGCGCGTGCGGAAGTCACCAGCCTGCGCGCGACGGTTCGCCAGTGGGATGACCACTACCACCGCCTGGGCGCATCCCTGGTGCCCGACGAAGTCTATGACCAGAGCCGACAACGCCTGCTGCATCTGCAAGGGTGTTTCGCACTGGAGGGCGAGCTGGATTCGCTGGCCAGCGCACGCGGGCCGATTGCCCACCCGATCCGCCACACCGGCGTCGACAAGCTGCCGGACGAACAGGCCGTGACCAAATGGATGGACGGCAAGACAGGTGTCTGGCTGCAACCGAAGATCGATGGCGTCGCGGTGACCCTGGTCTATCGGAAAGGCAGGTTGGTCCAGCTGCTCAGTCGCGGTGACGGCACCCAGGGCCATGACTGGAGTCGGCATATCGATGCGCTAGAAGGCATAACCCGGCACTTGCCAAGCCCGCTGGACCTGACCCTGCAAGGGGAGCTTTACATGCGCCTGGCTGAACATGTGCAAGCGCAGGCCGGCAGCGTCAACGCTCGCGCCACTGTCGCGGGGCTGTTGGCGCGCAAGCAGCTGGGCCATGAACAAGGCGCAGCCATTGCACTGTTCGTCTGGGATTGGCCGCATGGGCCGAGCGATCAAGGCGAGCGTGTAGCGCAGCTGGCTACGCTGGGCTTCCCCGACAGTCAACGCTTCAGCGTGGCAATCAACAGTGCTGACGAGGCTGCACACTGGCGCCTGCACTGGTATCGCACTGCCCTGCCCTTTGCCACGGACGGGGTGATCCTGCGCCAGAACTCACGGCCATCCGCCGAACGTTGGCAGGCCAATGCACCTTACTGGATTGCGGCCTGGAAATATCCCTTTAGCCAAGCATTGACCGAGGTACGTGACGTGCACTTTCGCATCGGCCGCACGGGCAGAATCACACCCATCCTGAAGCTGCAGCCGGTGCAACTCGACGACCGGCGCATCGCCCAGGTGAGCCTGGGCTCCCTGGCTCGCTGGCAGGCTCTCGACATTAGCCCGGGTGATCAGGTAGCCATCAGCTTGGCGGGGTTGACCATTCCGCGTTTCGAGCAAGTTGTGCACCGTGCCACCGAACGCCGTACCGTAACAACGCCTGCGCTGGATCAATACGGCCCCCTGACCTGCTGGCAGGCTGGTGAACAGTGCGAAGAACAGTTCGTTGCCCGCCTCACCTGGCTCAGTGGCAAACAAGGCCTGGCCATGCCGGGCACTGGGCCCGCCACCTGGCGACGACTGGTACAGGCCGGGCTGGTAACGTCGCTGGCAGACTGGCTGGCGCTGGACGCCGAACGACTGGCTGAGCTACCTGGCATCAGCGAAACCAGCGCCAGGCGCCTGCAACGAAGCTTCGAGGCCGGCCGCAGCAGGCCGTTCGCCCAGTGGATCAGCGGTCTGGGCGTGCCGATTCCGCGCAATTCACCACTCGAAGGCGATTGGTCAGCCCTCGCCAGGCGCTCATCTGCGCAATGGCAAGCCTTGCCCGGTATTGGCGCAAGCCGCGCCAGCCAGCTACAAGCTTTTTTTGCTGAGCAGCCTGTGCAGGCCCTGGCTCAGCAACTGAGTGAAAGCGGCATCGAGGGGTTTCCTGACGTTGCCACCCGTGAGAGGCAATGAGTTTTAACAAAATCCGCTGTAGGTAAATGCCACGATTACCCCAGAAATATCCAACAAGGGTTCCTAAATCGTCAAAAGCAAGGCAGGATTTGCCCCATCTTTTGCTGCCCCGCCCCCTCAAGGAGGCTCTGATGAAATTGATTTCCACCCTGGCTCTGTTGACCACACTTGGACTCGCTGCCGGTGTTGCCCAAGCCGCCCAGCCCGACGCGGGCCTGACCGGTTGCGCCGCCAAGCGCAGTGCCATCGAGAACCAGTTGAAAATCGCCCGCGACCACGGCAACAGCGACCAGGTGGCAGGGCTCGAGGAAGCATTGCGTGGCGTTGACAATTGCACCGACGCCAGCCTGCGCAAAGAGCGCGAGCAGAAAGTGCTCGATGCTCGTCACGAAGTGGCACAGCGCGAGAAAGACCTGAAAAAGGCCGAGAAAAAAGGCGACGCGGAGAAGATCAACAAGCGCAAGGACAAGCTTGCCGAGTCCCGCAAAGAACTGCAGGAAGCCGTGGACGACCTGGACCGCTGATCTTGCCTGATCGCCTGTTGACGCAGGCGATCAATGATTGCGGAATTCGGTATGGCACGCCTTGCACGCCGCCTCGACCTTGTCCATCGGTGCCTTCAATTGCGCCGCATCCAACGGCTGGGCCCGCGTCACGTCGACCAGCTCACCGGTCACGCCCTCAAGTTGCCGGGCAAGGTCATGGAAACGCGCCTGCCGCTCCCACACCTCCGCTCGCGCGCTACTGTCGCCCTCATCGCGCACCTGGGGAAAATGCTGCCACGGCGCGTGGGCCAGGCCATCGAGCTTCAATGCGCCATCGGCGAACTTCACCCCATCGAAGGGCAACCGGCCGCGCAACATGCCACCCAAGTCTTCGCTGGTCTTGAGCATGTCCTTGAAGATTGCCTTGCGCTTGCCCAGCGGCGAGTTCGGGTCGACCCGGTCACAGGCCGTCAGGGCAAGGGCAGCAAGCAGTACTACGGTCAATCGCTTGAACATCACGGTCACTTCAGCCTACGCAAAGGGGCGGCCAGTATCGCCGCCTGTCAGGCAAAGACCAATAGCCACATAAAACACAAGGGCGAATCTTCATGTTCGCCAGCCATAGGTACCCACTGATGAAATCTGCCCTGCGCCATTTGGCCTGGACACTCCCGGCACTCGCTTTGCTGGTCGGCTGCAACGGCGGCGAGAACGCCAAGCCCGAGCCTCACGCCATCGCCACCTATGCCCCGGCCACCTGGAAAGACCTGCCTGCGGTCAGCGATGAAGACCTGATGGCCGGCTTCTATGCCTGGCGCAGCGGCTGCGAGAAGCTCAAACGCGACCCGGTGTGGGCCGCCACCTGCGAAGCAGCCGGCAGCAACACGGCCAGCGCCGCCCAAGTACGTACCTTCCTGGAGCAGAACCTGCAGGTCTATGGCCTGCGTTCGGCCGATAACAACGCCAACGGCCTGATCACCGGTTACTACGAGCCCGTCTACCCTGGCAGCCTGAAGCGCACCGAAGCGGCACACGTGGCAGTTTATGGCGTACCCGATGACATGATCGTGGTCGACCTGGCCAGCGTGTACCCCGAACTCAAGGGCAAGCGCCTGCGTGGCCGCCTGGACGGTCGCGTGCTCAAGCCCTACGACACCGCCGAGGTGATCAGCCGCGACGGCGTCAAGGCGCCCGTGCTGGCCTGGCTGACCGATCCGATGGACCTGCAGTTCCTGCAGATCCAGGGCTCAGGCCGGGTCCAGCTGGAAGATGGTCGCCAGCTGCGCCTCGGCTATGCCGACCAGAACGGCCACCCCTACCGCCCAATCGGCCGCTGGCTGGTGGAGCAAGGCCAGTTGAAAAAAGAAGACGTGACCATGGGCAGCATCCACGCCTGGGCCATGGCCAACCCGCAGCGCGTACCGGAACTGCTGGCCAGCAACCCCAGCTACGTGTTTTTCAGTGCCCGCCCGGACAGCAACGAAGGGCCGCGCGGTTCGCTGAACGTGCCGCTGACAGCAGGCTACAGCGTGGCCATCGACCGCAAGGTGATCCCCCTGGGCAGCTTGCTGTGGCTGTCGACCACACGCCCCGACGGCACGCCGGTGGTGCGCCCGGTGGGTGCTCAGGATACCGGTGGGGCTATTGCTGGCGAAGTGCGAGCGGACCTGTTCTGGGGGACCGGGCCTGAGGCCGGTGAACTGGCGGGCAACATGAAACAGCAGGGGCAGATCTGGATGTTGTGGCCTAAAGGCAAGCCGCTGCCTGAAGTGCCGAAAGTGCTCTGATATTTGCCGGGTGCTTCGCGGGCAAGCCCGCTCCCACAAGTACTGCACAGATCTCCAGGCCTGTGGAGACCCTGTGGGAGCGGGTTTACCCGCGAATCAGGCGACTCGGTATCAGACCGATACCACGAAGAAGGCCACGATGATCGCCAGCCCGGCAAACCACACCAGCGACCGCAAAGCAGCCCAATCGGCCAGGTAGCAGATGATGTACAGCAAACGGCTGGTGATATACATCACCCCCAGCACATCCTGGGTCACCTGCTCGGCATTGCCGACGATATCCGCCACCAGTACTGCCGCAGCAAAAGCCGGGAAGGCCTCGTAGCCATTCTGCTGCGCAGCATGGGCACGCCGTGGCAGGCCCGACAAGGTGTCGAGAAAGGCGCGCGGATCATGATTGTCCTTCAGGCCGAAACGACCACTGCTCACCTTGGCCATCAAGGCACACAGCGGGTTCAACAGCAGCGCGATCAGGATGCACCACAGGGCAACGGTCATGCTCATGACTCCTTGTTCGAAAATGGGTTAGAGCTTCATCACCAGCATGCCCGCCAGGACCAGCCCGCAAGCTAGGAGTCTCGGCCCGCCAAAAGGTTCTTTGAGGTAGCGCATGCCCAGCAGCACCACCAGGATCACACTCAACTCGCGCAAGGCCGCCGCTTCGGCCACCGAGCCCAGGTGCATGGCCCACAGCACCAGTGCGTAGCTGAACAGCACGCAAAAGCCCACCGCCAGCCCCAGCCGCCACTGTGTACGCCAGAACAGCACGAACGGCGCCCGCCGCGCCACGCCGGCCAGCAGCGGGAATGGCCAGGCACTGAGCAGCGTCAACCACACCAGGTAGTCCCAGGGTTTACCCCACAACCGCACCGCCTGGCCGTCGAACCAGGTGTAGCAGCCGATGCACAGACCGATCAACGCCACCACCGGCAACATCGACCAAGGCAACCGGTCGCCCCCGCCGCCCTGCCACAACAGGCAAGCCATGCCACATGGGATCAGCAGGATGCCGATGATCTGCTGCTGGCTGAGCGACTCACCGGCAAACGCCAGGGTCAGCCCCAGCACCACCAGCGGCGACAGCCCGCGCATCAGAGGATAGACCAGCCCCAGGTCACCGACCCGATAGGCCTGGATCAGCAGAAACCGGTATACCTGTTCGGCCAGCGCCGACGCCAGCAGCCAAGGCCAGATCCCGGCAGGCGGGAACTCGGTGAAGGCCACGGCGAGCACGGCAAACACCAGCGCCACTACATCCATGCTGGCAATCACCAGCAGGCGCTCGCCGCTGAATTTGATCAGGGTGTTCCAGGTCGCGTGCAGCAGGGCGGCGACCAATACCAGGGAAGTTGCCAGCACGCCTTTGGGTCCTTGTGACGTTTTTGAGGGATGAATATATAGCGTTGGGGGGCGAGTTGCCTGTGATGTGTTCGCCGATGGAGATTCAGCGCCCTTGAGACCGAGCGCCGCCCGCGCGGCGCATCGCGGATAAATCCGCTCCCACATTTGTTGCAACGTGGCCATGCCTGTCAGGCCATGGTTGTCAGCCGGTTTGCAAGCCTCAAGTCATGCGCCAGGGCTGGCAACCATGGCGTAACAGGTTCGGCACGTTGCAACAAATGTGGGAGCGGATTTATCCGCGATGCGCCGCGCGGGCGGCGCTCGATCTCACAGGCGCTGAAAATGTTGTGGCATGCGCCTGGCCGCCATAATGCGTCCTCTAGCAGTGAATACCCGGAACGATTCCAACAATCCCGGTCAAATCCTGTGTCCCGAGACCCTTGCCAGATCATCAAAGAACTGCCCGAGTCATTCGGGTAACGACTTGGAAGCCATTGTCACAGGAATCGGGATGCTTGAATTAGTTGCCGCGTTTATCTGCCTCACCACCCTCCTCACCTATGTAAATTACCGTTTCATCGGCCTGCCGCCCGCCATCGGCGTGATGGTCACGGCGTTGCTGTTCTCCCTGATGTTGCAGGGCCTGAGCCTGATCGGCTTTCCTGGCCTGGAAGAACGCGTCGAAGGCCTGATGAACCAGATCGATTTCAATGACCTGCTGATGCACTGGATGCTGGCGTTCCTGCTGTTCGCCGGCGCACTGCACGTCAACCTCAGCGACCTGCGCAGCTACCGCTGGCCGATCGGCCTGCTGGCCACCCTGGGTGTGCTGATCGCCACCGTAGTGATCGGCTACCTGTCGCACTGGGTGTTTGCCCTGTTCGGCTGGCAGGTGCCACTGATCTATTGCCTGCTGTTCGGCGCACTGATCTCCCCGACCGACCCGATCGCCGTGCTGGGCGCACTGCGTACCGCCAACGCCTCCAAACCCCTGAAAACCACCATCGTTGGTGAATCGTTGTTCAACGACGGTACCGCTGTCGTGGTGTTTACCGTGCTGCTGGGCATCATCCAGCTGGGCGAAACGCCGAGCATCTCAGACACCGCCCTCCTGTTCGCCCGCGAAGCCATTGGCGGCGTGCTGTTCGGCGGCGTGATCGGCTATGCCACCTACCGCATGATCAAGAGCGTCGAGCAGTACCAGGTCGAGGTCATGCTGACCCTGGCATTGGTGATCGGCGGTTCGGCAATGTGCTACGAGCTGCACGTTTCGGCGCCGATCGCCATGGTGGTCGCCGGCCTGATCATCGGCAACCTGGGGCGCAACCTGGCGATGAACGACATGACCCGCCGCTACATGGACGGTTTCTGGGAACTGATCGACGACATGCTCAATGCCCTGCTGTTCGCCCTGATCGGCCTGGAGCTGTTGCTGCTGCCGTTCAACTGGCTGCACCTGGCGGCGGGCGGCGTGCTGGCACTGGCCGTGCTGCTGTCGCGCCTGCTGACCGTGGCGCCGGCGATCGTGCTGTTGCGGCGCTGGCGGCCCGTGCCGAAAGGCACCGTACGGGTACTGACCTGGGGTGGGCTGCGTGGCGGGGTTTCGGTGGCCCTGGCGCTGTCGCTGCCTTTGGGCGAGGAACGTGACCTGCTGCTGTCGATCACCTACATCGTGGTGTTGTCATCGATCCTGGTGCAGGGCTTGAGCATTGGCCGGGTGGTGCGCAAGGTCAGCACACAGCCTTGAGCATGCCGGGGCCGCTTTGCGGCCCAATCGCGACACTAGGCCGCTCCTACAATGGATTGCGTGCTTCTGCAGGAGCGGCCTTGTGTCGCGATTGGGCTGCAAGGCAGCCCCAGAATAGTCACTCGACCGCGGAGTCCGGGAACTGATCCTGGACATACTTGATCTCGGTTCGCCCATGGGCTGCCGGCAAGCCATCGTCGCCCAGGTTGACGAAGACCATCTTGTCGACTGTCAGGATGCTCTTGCGGGTGATCTTGTTGCGCACTTCGCACTTGAGGGTGATCGACGTACGGCCAAACTCGGTGGCAGTGATGCCCAGTTCGATGATGTCGCCCTGGCGCGAGGCACTGACGAAGTTGATCTCCGACATGTACTTGGTCACCACGCGCTGGTTGCCCAGCTGGACGATGGCATAGATTGCCGCTTCTTCGTCGATCCAGCGCAGCAGGCTGCCGCCGAACAGCGTGCCGTTGGGGTTGAGGTCTTCGGGTTTTACCCATTTGCGGGTGTGAAAGTTCATCTGTACTCCTGACCTGCTTGGCTAACGTGAAGTAATGATGGCAGAGCGGCCGCCAGCGCTCCATTGAACATCGACTATCGTCGCGATAAATCGACAGAAAGCCTTGGGTGTGTCACACAGCCACGGCTATAATCGCTGCCGATTCTCATGGCTGCCCGCAGTGGCGGCCATCCCGCCACCCATCCGAGGGGCGCTGCAGCAGGCTCGGCCTGTCAGGCTCGGTTGGGGCGTTGTCCGCTGAAGCGGACGCTCAACGCACAACGGCGCCCATTCGCACACTACGAATGGAGGCTCTCATGAGCGCTGTAAACACGCCTGCTGGTTTTTCCGACTTCAAGGTCGCCGACATTTCCCTGGCCGACTGGGGCCGCAAGGAAGTCATCATCGCCGAATCGGAAATGCCCGCACTGATGGGTCTGCGCCGCAAGTATCAAGCCGAGCAACCGCTCAAGGGCGCCAAGATCATCGGCTGCATCCACATGACCATCCAGACTGCCGTACTGATCGAGACCCTGGTCGCCTTGGGCGCCGAAGTCCGCTGGTCGTCGTGCAACATCTTCTCCACCCAGGACCAGGCCGCTGCCGCCATCGCTGCTGCCGGCATCCCGGTGTTCGCCTGGAAAGGTGAAACCGAGCAAGAGTACGAGTGGTGCATCGAGCAGACCATCCTGAAAGATGGCCAGCCTTGGGACGCCAACATGGTGCTGGACGACGGTGGTGACCTGACCGAAATTCTGCACAAGAAATACCCGGCCATGCTGGACAAGATCCACGGCGTGACCGAAGAAACCACCACCGGCGTGCACCGCCTGCTGGACATGCTGGCCAAGGGCGAGCTGAAAGTCCCGGCGATCAACGTCAACGACTCGGTCACCAAGAGCAAGAACGACAACAAGTACGGCTGCCGTCACAGCCTGAACGATGCCATCAAGCGCGGCACCGACCACCTGCTGTCGGGCAAGCAGGCCCTGGTGATCGGCTACGGTGACGTGGGCAAGGGCTCGGCCCAGTCGCTGCGCCAGGAAGGCATGATCGTCAAGGTCACCGAAGTCGACCCGATCTGCGCCATGCAGGCCTGCATGGACGGCTTCGAAGTCGTTTCGCCGTTCAAGGACGGTATCAACACCGGTACCGAAGCCGGCATCAACGCCGACCTGCTGGGCCGCATCGACCTGATCGTCACCACCACCGGTAACGTCAACGTCTGCGACGCCAACATGCTCAAGGCCCTGAAGAAGCGTGCCGTGGTCTGCAACATCGGCCACTTCGACAACGAAATCGACACCGCCTTCATGCGCAAGAACTGGGCATGGGAAGAGGTCAAGCCGCAGGTCCACAAGATCCACCGCACCGGCGCTGGCACCTTCGACCCGCAGAACGACGACTACCTGATCCTGCTGGCCGAAGGCCGCCTGGTGAACCTGGGCAACGCCACTGGCCACCCAAGCCGCATCATGGACGGTTCGTTCGCCAACCAGGTGCTGGCGCAGATCTTCCTGTTCGAGCAGAAGTTCGCCGAACTGCCAGCCGCCAAGAAGGCCGAGCGCCTGACCGTGGAAGTGCTGCCGAAGAAACTCGACGAAGAAGTGGCCCTGGAAATGGTCCGCGGCTTCGGTGGCGTGGTCACCCAGCTGACCCCGCAACAGGCCGAGTACATCGGCGTGACCGTCGAAGGCCCGTTCAAGCCGCACGCCTACCGCTACTAAGCGGCAGGCTTGAAGCTAACCGCTTCAATGCCAAACCTGAACGATGCCCAAGCCAGATCGGCCATCACCGATCTGGCTTTTACTTGCAGCGTGCTGCTTGAGGCTTGCTGCTCGAGGAACGCCAGATGTCCCAAGAACGCCGTTACAGTTTCGAGTTCTTCCCAACCAAGACCGACGCCGGTCACGAAAAGCTGATGGGCGTTGCCCGCCAGCTGGCCGCGTACAACCCGGACTTCTTCTCCTGCACCTATGGTGCCGGTGGCTCCACCCGCGATCGCACGCTGAACACCGTGCTGCAGCTGGAAAACGAAGTTAAGGTCCCAGCCGCACCGCACCTGTCATGCGTCGGCGACACCAAGGACGAGCTGCGCGCCTTGCTGGCCGAGTACAAGGCTGCCGGCATCAAGCGTATCGTCGCCCTGCGTGGCGACCTGCCTTCGGGCATGGGCATGGCCAGTGGCGAACTGCGTTATGCCAGCGACCTGGTCGAGTTCATCCGCCAGGAAACCGGCGACCACTTCCACCTGGAAGTTGCCGCCTATCCGGAAATGCACCCACAGGCGCGCAACTTCGAGGTCGACCTGGGCAACTTCGTGCACAAGGTCAAGGCCGGTGCCGACAGCGCCATCACCCAGTATTTCTTCAACGCCGACAGCTACTTCTACTTCGTCGAACGCGCACAGAAGATGGGTGTGGACATCCCGGTGGTGCCCGGCATCATGCCGATCACCAACTACAGCAAACTGGCACGCTTCTCCGATGCCTGCGGCGCCGAGATCCCGCGCTGGATCCGCAAGCAACTGGAAGCCTATGCCGACGATACCGCCAGCATCCAGGCCTTTGGCGAAGAAGTCATCACCCGCATGTGCGAGCAACTGCTGCAAGGCGGCGCACCAGGCCTGCACTTCTATACCCTTAACCAGGCCGAAGCGAGCCTGGCGATCTGGAACAATCTGAAGCTGCCACGCTGAAACTTTTTGACAGCAACAGATTCAGAAACAATTGAGGCTTTAGTCGTAGACTAGGGCCTTGATTATTTACTGGTTCTGACAGGTGTCCTCTGCAATGCAACATTTCTTGCCATCACGTCACCAGCTCGTGTACCTGGCATTCGGCCCGGCCACCTATCACCAGGAAGCCTGTTTCAGCATCGTCAGCGCCCTCGCGCATCTGGGAAACAGTGCCAACCCAGCCATCGACATCCAGGTCTATACCGACAATGCCGAGCCTTACGGCAAACTGCCGGTGGTTGTCCATCTGCTCGACGAGGCTACTCGCAACGCCTGGAACAAGCCCCACGGCTATCACTTCCGCAGCAAGCATGTGCTGATGCGCCAAGTGCTACAGCAACATCCTCAGGCCGTGCTGATCGACACCGATACCTTCTTCCGCAAGTCGCCACTGCAGCTGTTCCAGCGGGTCAAACCCGGCACTCTGCTATGCAACGCCATCGGCGCGCGCTACGGCGAAAATCAGAAGTGCCTGCTGTACACGAACCTGCTCAGCATTCTCGAATCGCGCGGCCTGGCTGACTGCCAGATGCCACTGGTCAACTCGGGCGTGATCGGGCTGTGCGCCGAGGACATCGATGTCCTGGACCGCTCCATTGCCATGATGGACGAGTTCTATCCGTTGGTCCGCACCGCCTACACCCTGGAAGAGTTCTGCCTGGCGGTGGCCGCTTATCGCAAGTTGGAGCTGGCCGAATGTACCGACGTCATTCACCACTACTGGAGCCGCAAGGCCCAGTTCCGCGCCAAGATCCAGGCCTGGCTGCATAAGCACGGCGATGACCCACTGGGCGCAGCGGCCCTTGCCGATGTGCTATTGGTCAACGACCAGCTGCCACGCCCACCAACCCTGCAACGCCTGTGCTACAAGGCCTTGAGCTTGACCATGCCCAGCCGGGAGCGGCAGTTCGTGCGCGAACTGCTATATGGCTGCTACCCGTACCCCAACGAGTTCGATCGCGCCTGTGCTACGGCATGGTGGGACAAGGCACTGGAGAACCTCAACGAACGCTACGGGCGCATCGAACCCGAGCAGTTGCGCCAGTGCTTGCGCCACCCAAGCCTGCGCCTGTCACTGGGCGGCCGACGCAAGGATATCGAGGCACACCTGCTGCGTTCCTCCCATCGCTGATGCTGCCACTCGAGGGGGGGCTATCTTCACTGGCCTTGCCCTTGGTGAGCACGTAATCTCGCGCCATGCCACACATCGCCCATCTGCTGTGCACCCTGCTGCTCGCCTGCCTGAGCCCGATGGCGCTGGGCGAGCGGCTGCGCCTGGTCAGCGACGACTGGGCACCGTATGTGTACCGTGATGGCGACCGGGTCAGGGGGATTGATTACGAAGTCACCACCGAAGTGTTCCGCCGCCTGGGTGTGGAGGTGGACTGGCAGCTCCTGCCGTGGAAGCGTTGCCTGGCCTTGGTGGAGCAAGGGCTTGCTGACGGGGTGATGGACGTTTTTCAGGTCGAGTCGCGTAAAACGTACCTGGTCTACCCGGCTGAGCCCATGTCCGATGTCGAGTTCGTGCTGTTTCAGGCCAGTGACCGGCGCCATGCCATCCACCAGCTGAATGACCTTGCCGGCCTGACCGTCGGCACTTCGCCGGGCTACGCCTACGACACGGCATTCAACGAATCCACAGATTTTCGCCGCGAAACCGCGCCGAGCCACGAAGCCAATTTCGGCAAGCTCATACGCGGGCGCATCGATCTGCTGGTCACCGACCGCATGGTCGGGCGTTACTTGCGCCATCAGCTTGGCCTCGAACAGCAAGTGGAAGAGCTGCCCCTTGTCATCAGCCGTCAGCCGCAATATCTGGGCCTGGCACGCAAACCCGGGCGCGAACAACTGGCGCTGGCGTTTACCGAAGAGCTGCGCCGCTTCAAGCAGGAACCGGCATTCGAGGCGATTATCGAACACTACATCGGCGACGCTGGTGATCTTGTCGGCGCCGTTGAGCAGCAGGAAAGCAGCACGCTGCGCTAGCTCTGTTATACTCGGGCCTTCCCGCCCGGCTCACGCCCGGACGCTCGGCCTCGCAACAGGCATCCCGATCGGCATTGACGCACCTTTGCGTCCACCCTCCGCTTCCCGGATGTGCAGTGAAAGCCCAGCTGGACCGGACGCGATCGCATCCCTTGGATGCCCGTCGCGCCAGGCAGAACATCCCAACGGGCCCAGCCCCCACGAGAACAGGATTGCCCATGTCCTTTGCTTCCCTCGGTCTCTCCGAGGCTCTTGTCCGCGCTATCGAGGCAGCGGGCTACACCCAGCCGACCCCGGTGCAACAGCGGGCCATTCCCGCCGTGTTGCAAGGCCGCGACCTGATGGTTGCCGCACAGACCGGTACTGGTAAGACCGGCGGCTTCGCCTTGCCGATCCTCGAGCGCCTGTTCCCGGCCGGCCACCCCGACAAGTCCCAACGGCACGGCCCGCGCCAACCTCGCGTACTGGTCCTGACCCCGACCCGCGAACTCGCCGCCCAGGTTCACGACAGTTTCAAGGTGTACGCCCGCGACCTGCCACTGGTCAGCGCCTGCATCTTCGGCGGTGTTGGCATGAACCCGCAGATCCAGGCCATTGCCAAGGGTGTCGACGTGCTCGTCGCCTGCCCGGGGCGCCTGCTCGACCTGGCCGGCCAAGGCAAGGTCGACCTGGCCCACGTGGAAATCCTGGTCCTCGACGAAGCCGACCGCATGCTCGACATGGGCTTCATTCATGACGTCAAGAAGGTCCTCGCCCGCCTGCCAGCCAAGCGCCAGAACCTGCTGTTCTCGGCAACCTTCTCCAAGGACATCACCGACCTTGCCGACAAGCTCCTGCACAACCCGGAGCGCATCGAGGTCACCCCGCCGAACACCACCGTCGAGCGTATCGAACAGCGCGTCTACCGCCTGCCGGCCAGCCACAAGCGCGCCTTGCTGGCGCACCTGATCACGCTGGGTGCCTGGGAGCAGGTGCTGGTGTTCACCCGCACCAAGCACGGCGCCAACCGCCTGGCCGAGTACCTGGAAAAGCACGGCCTGACCGCCGCCGCTATCCACGGTAACAAGAGCCAGAACGCCCGCACCAAGGCACTGGCCGATTTCAAGGCCAACAATGTGCGCGTGCTGGTGGCCACCGACATCGCCGCCCGTGGTCTGGACATCGATCAGCTGCCCCACGTGGTCAACTTCGAGCTGCCGAATGTCGAGGAAGACTACGTGCACCGCATCGGCCGTACCGGCCGTGCCGGGCGCTCGGGCGAAGCCATCTCCATGGTCGCGCCGGATGAAGAGAAGCTGCTCAAGAGCATCGAGCGGGTCACCAAGCAGAAGATCCCCGATGGCGACTGGATGGGCTTCGATGCCAGCCAGGTAGAGGCCGAAAAGCCTGAGGTGCGCGAGCGCCAGCAGAACAGCGGCCGCGGTGGTCGCAACCAGCAGCAGGCCCGTGGCGAAGGCAGCAAAGACGCCAATGGCGGCCGCAAGGACAAGGGCAAGGACAAAGGCAAGGCCAAGCAGCAGGCTGCAGACAAGCCGGCGGACAAGGAAAAGTCCGGCGACAAGCAGCAACCGCGCAAGCCGCGTGACAAGAAGCCGCGCCAGCAGCAACAGGCCAGCAACGCCCCTGCAGCGAAAGCATCTGCCGACCGTGATCCGGAAGAGTTCCTGGACGACGATATCGACAACTTCGGTAACCGCGCCGACTACGTCAGCCCTTACCAGAACGGTAAAGGCCAAGGCCGCAACCGCCGTCCAGGCGGCGCAGGTCAAGGCCAGGGCCAAAGCCAAGGCAGCGGCCAGCGCAGCAACAACGGCGGCGGCCAAGGCCAGGGCCGCAATGCGGGCGGCCAGCAGCGCAGCGCCAGCGGCGACAAGCGCCCGCGCAACAACAATGGTGGCGGTGCCCGTCGCGACAACAATGGCGGTGGCCGTAACCGCTCGGCCGGCCGTGACGATGCCTCTCGCCAGGAGCCAGCAGTACGCAGCACCCGCGAACAGCACCAGCCGGTGATCATCCGCAAGGAATCCAAGCTCGATCGTTACCCGACGCCCGAGCAACTGGACGACCTGCCGAGCCGCCCTCGCGGCGAGCGCCCTGCACTGCTCACCCGCAAGGGCTGAGCTGAGCATCAGGCATAAAAAAACGCCGCCCAATGGGCGGCGTTTTTTATTGCCTGAGCAATGTTTACTTCTGCTTCACACCTTCGACACTGATGTCCAGGTCCAGGGTCTGCGAAGTCGGGCCTGGGCCTTTGATGCCGAAGTCGTTCAGGTTCAGGGTGGTAGTAGCGTTGAAGCCTGCGCGCTCGCCGCCCCACGGGTCCTTGCCCTCACCGTTGAAGGTGGCCTTGAAGGTCACCGGCTTGGTCACGCCGTGCAGGGTCAGGTCGCCGGTCACGTCCGCAGTCTTGGCACCGGTCGATTTGACGGCGGTGGAGACGAACTTGGCATCCGGATACTTGCTGACGTCCAGGAAGTCTTTGCTGGCGATGTGCTTGTCACGCTCGGCATGGTTCGACCAGACACTGGCAGTCTTCAGGTCGACGTTGATCTTGCTGGCCTCAGGCTTGGCGCTGTCCCAGGAGAAGTCGCCGCTGAAGTCCTTGAAGGTGCCATGGATGAAGCTGTAGCCCAGGTGGCTGATCTTCCAGTCGACGAACGCGTGCTGGCCTTCCTTGTCGATCTTGTACTCGGCAGCCATGGCCTGGCCGGCGGAGAACAGAGCGGTACCGAGCGCCAGAGCGGCAAAAGTCTTTTTCAACATCCTTACTTCCTTCCTATGCAATTGAGGTTGAGAGTCAAGCTTTGCGGCCCAGCATGCGGGCCAGGGTCGCGTCACGGTCGATGAAATGGTGTTTCAGGGCGGCCAGGGCGTGCAGCACGGCGAAGATCACCAAGCCCCATGCCAGCCACAGATGAATGACGCCGGCCAGGTCCGCCTGATCAGGCAGGTCGCTGATCAGCGCCGGCACGTCGAACAGGCCGAATACCGGGATGCCGACTCCGTCAGCAGTGGAAATCAGGTATCCGGCGATCATTACCGCAAACAGCCCCAGGTACAGTGCCAGATGCCCCAGCTTGGCCGCCACGCGGGTCAGTGCCCCGTGGTTGGCCGGTGCCGGTGGTGGCGGGCTGATGAAACGCCAGACCACGCGCAACAACATCACCGCCAGCAATACCAGGCCGATGCTCTTGTGCAGGTCAGGGCCGGCCTTGCGCCACGGGTCGTAGTAGTCGAGACCGACCATCCACAGCCCCAGGCCAAACAAGCCGAAAACTGCCAAGGCAACGCCCCAGTGCAGGACGATGCTGACCACGCCATAGCGAGAAGGTGAATTGCGCAGTTGCATGATGACGTGGTTCCCCGTGAAAGCTGTGCACAGACTAACGCGTAACGTATCGAATAAAAGATTAAAAAATTGCTTTGGATTATCTAAAAATCCGATAGTTAGTGTGCGAGTTTCCTATTAAGGAAACATTAACAATAGTCGGAGAGTTAGACGTTTCCAGTGCCGGCCTCTTCGCGGGTAAACCCGCTCCCACAAGTGCTGCGACATGTGGAAGCGGGTTTACCCGCGAAGAGGCCAGTGCTGGTATCAGTCTGCTTTGGCCTGGTTATCGGTCACAGGCTTCTTGGCAGGCGCGGACTTGGCCGTGGCCTTTTTTGTCTCGACCGCCTTGTGCGCCTGCTTGGCCGCAGGTTTTGCCGCAGGCTTGTGCGCCGGTGCATGCTTGGCCGGTGCTGCCTTGGTCGCGGCGGGCTTGGCCGGCTCTTCCTTGGCGATTTCTGCAGGTGCGGGGGTAGCAGGGGCAGCTGCAGGAGCAGGAGCCGGTGCGACTTCCTCGACCTTGGCAACCGGCGCAGCCTTCACTTCAGGCTTGTCAGCGCCACCAAACAGGCGCGAGAAGAACCCGCCGCTGTCTTTCTTCGCCACCGCTGCGCCCGCCGTCGCCGCTGCCGCAACGGTTGCGGCCTTGGCCGGGTCGAACGACTTGCCAGCGAGCAGGTCCTGCACCTGGCTGGCAGCGCGCTGGCCACTGCGCAGAGCCCCTTCAAGGGTACCCGGATACAGCGCATCAGTGTGCTCACCGGCAAAGGTGATGCGCTGCACCGGGCGCTCCCACAGGCGCCAGTACTTGCTGATCTGCCCCGGGCCATAAGCCAGGTAAGCACCACCGGTGCCAGCATCGACGCTGTAACGCTTGACCTCGTAACCGGTGAATGCGCCACGGGCCTGTGGATAGAACGCATGCAGGCGGATCAGTACCTGGTCGACCATCTGTTTGTCGCCAAAGGCCTGCAGCAGGCGCGCATTGTCGCCCGACAGGTTGATCACCACATTGGCGCCGCCTTTGAGCGCCGGCTCGATCCACAGCATGCCGAGGCCGGCGTTACTGAAGATCTCGCCCGACATGCGTGCGCGGCTTTCCCATACAGGCTGTTTGAACTTGAGCATCAGCTGGTCGCGCCAGCCGTAGTTGGTCCCTCGCAGCGCTGCCACGTGCTGAGTGTCCAGGCCAGGGGTGATCTGGATCTTGGCCAGCGCCCGCAACGGCACCGCCATCACCAGGTAATCGGCCTTGTAGTCCGTGCTGCCGACCTTGACCGTGACACCGTCCTTGTCCTGCACGATCGCGGTGACTGGCGAGCTGGTCTTGATGGTCTTCAGCTGCTTGACGAATGCCTGCGCCAGCACCGGGCTGCCGCCAGGCAGCCGCGCGGCACGCAGATCGCGGTCGCTGACCCCACGGTAGACGCGGTTCTGCTGGGCGAAATAGAGCAGCGAGAGGCGCGATGGCTCATCGTAACGGGTGCGGATCTGCTGGTTGATCAGCTGACGCGCGGTGGTCGGCAGTTGCAGCTTGTCGAGCCAGGTGGCCACGTTCATCTGGTCGAGGGCGAACAGGGTGCTGGTCGCCTGCGGGTTGAGCGGGTCGTCGATCGAGCGGGCCAAGTCGTCGAGGGTCTTCTCGTAACGCTTGAGCGCCTCGGCGGTAGCTGGTTGCTTGGTGGCCAGGTCGGTGCCGCTGAAGTACTCACCGTCGATCAGGTAACCCGGTGTACGCACGAACTCTGGCGCCGGCAGTGTTTCAAGCTTGAAACGGTCAAGGTACTGGTTGAGCACCGGCTGAGCCTTGGCATTGCCGATCCACTCGCTGGTGGCCAGGCCCGAACGCCCACCCATGCCCGACTTGGCCTCAAGCAGGGTGACCTGCCAGCCTTTGTTTTGCAGCTCGTAGGCTGCGGTCAGCCCTGCCAGGCCGCCACCGACCACGATTGCCGACGGTGTCTTGTCCTTTGCCAGCGCGGCGCCGCTGGACACACCGATCAATACCAACGCGCACAGGCGCACCCAAGCAGCAGCCATGTCGGCGAACTCCGAGTTGAAATTGCAGGGATGAGAAGAGGCAGGAATGCCCCGAGAGACGATGCGCTAAGAATACGTCAGGTATTCGGACCCTGCCAGCACAGCGACATCAAGTGCCTTTGGCAACTGGCATTTTTGTCAGTAGTCAGGCCTCTGGCCACTAGGCGAAGCTGACGGAGGTAGCTGAAAAAACCGACAAAAGGAGCTGCACTATGACCTATGAGGAGCATTTTGCGCAGGTAGACAGGCAATTCTTGTGGCACAACCAGACCTTACTCACCCCCTCAGGCCTGAAAATCCGTTCCAACGGCACGTCATGGACCGGTCTGCATGAAGCCTTCAAAGGCGAAGACGGCACCGAGCTGGTGATTGGCGAGCACAGCGACGTTGAGATCGCCTTCGATCAGGAGGTCGAGTGCCTGCGGCTGCGGGCCATTTCGGCGCCTGACCATTTCCACTTCACAGGCCGGCACCGTCCACATCCGCAAGCTGGAATGGACCCGCACCAGCCGTCATTGACCACTAGCGGTTGTCCTGCCCCCTGGCTTTGCTTAGGCTTACGCGGTCAAAGCAGGCAGTAAAGCCAGGAGAAGCGCCGATGGGCCTCAACGATCAGTGGATGCAACGCGACCTCAAGGTCCTGTGGCACCCCTGCACCCAGATGAAAGACCACGAGCAACTGCCGCTGATCCCAATCAGGCGTGGTGAAGGCGTATGGCTCGAAGACTTCGATGGCAAGCGCTACCTGGATGCCGTGAGCAGCTGGTGGGTCAACGTGTTCGGCCACGCCAACCCGCGCATCAACCAGCGCATCAAGGACCAGGTCGACCAGCTGGAACACGTGATCCTCGCAGGCTTCAGCCATCAGCCGGTGATCGAGCTGTCCGAGCGCCTGGTGGCCATGACACCAGCCGGCCTGGACCGGGTGTTCTATGCCGACAATGGCTCGTCGTGCATCGAAGTGGCGCTGAAGATGAGCTTCCATTACTGGCAGAACATCGGTAAACCGGCGAAAAAGCGCTTCGTCACCCTGACCAACAGCTACCACGGCGAAACCATTGCCGCGATGTCGGTAGGCGACGTGCCGCTGTTCACCGAAACCTACAAGGCACTGCTGCTGGACACCATCAAGGTGCCAAGCCCGGACTGCTACCTGCGCCCCGAGGGCATGGGCTGGGAAGAGCACTCGCGCAACATGTTCGCTGCGATGGAGCAGACCCTCGCCGAGCACCACGAAACCCTCTCGGCCGTGATCGTCGAACCGCTGATCCAGGGCGCCGGTGGCATGCGCATGTATCACCCGGTGTACCTCAAGCTGCTGCGCGAAGCCTGCGACCGCTATGACGTGCACCTGATCCACGACGAGATCGCCGTCGGTTTCGGCCGTACCGGCACCATGTTCGCCTGCGAGCAGGCCGGCATCCGCCCAGACTTCCTGTGCCTGTCCAAGGCCCTGACCGGTGGCTACCTGCCGCTGGCTGCCTGCCTGACTACCGACAAGGTGTACCAGGCCTTCTACGACGATTACCCGACCCTGCGCGCGTTCCTTCACTCGCACAGCTACACCGGCAACCCGCTGGCCTGCGCCGCAGCCCTGGCGACGCTGGACATCTTCGAACAGGACAACGTGATCGAGGCCAACAAGGCCCTGGCCACGCGCATGGCCAGCGCCACTGCGCACCTGGCCGATCATGCCCACGTCGCCGAAATTCGCCAGACCGGCATGGCCCTGGCTATCGAGATGGTCCAGGACAAGGCCACCAAGGCCGCCTATCCGTGGCAGGAGCGTCGAGGCCTGAAAGTGTTCGAGCACGCCCTGACCCGCGGCGCCCTGCTGCGCCCGTTGGGCAGCGTGGTGTACTTCCTACCGCCGTACGTGATCACCCCGGAGCAGATCGACTTCCTGGCCGAAGTGGCCAGCGAAGGCATCGACATCGCCACCCGCGACAGCGTCAGTGTCGCCGTACCGGCCAACTTCCACCCCGACTTCCGCGACCCAGGCTGAGTCCCGGCACTTGCGCCATCCCTTGTAGGAGCGGCCTTGTGTCGCGAAAGGGCCGCAACGCGGCCCCGGCAATTTCTGCTGCGAAGCTGACAACCTGGGGCCGCTTCGCAGCCCTTTCGCGACACAAGGCCGCTCCTACAGGGGACGATGTCCCTTCCATATTCCGAGCTGAACCATGAGACTGTCCCGCTTCTTCATCGACGCCCCCCTGAGCCTTGGCGAGCATGACTTGCCCGAAGCCCAGGCCCACTACATCGGCCGCGTCCTGCGCATGGCCCCTGGCGACGCCGTGCAACTGTTCGACGGCAGTGGCCAGGAATTTCTCGGCCAGTTGCTCGAGGTCGGCAAGAAGACCGTGCGCGTCAGCCTCGATCAGGCCCTCGCCGGCCAGCCCGACTCGCCGCTGCACGTGCACCTCGGCCAGGGCCTGTCCCGTGGCGAGCGCATGGACTGGGCGATTCAGAAGGCCACCGAGCTTGGCGCCAACGCAATTACCCCGATCGTCAGTGAACGCTGTGAAGTGCGCCTGAAGGACGAGCGTGCCGACAAGCGCCTGGCCCACTGGCGCCAGGTGGCGATCAGTGCCTGTGAACAATGCGGCCGTTCGACCTTGCCGGTCATTCACCCGCCAGTGACCCTGGCCGAATGGCTCAAGGGCAGCGACGCCGACCTCAAGCTGGTCCTGCACCCGGTCGCCGAACCGCTGACCAGCCATGACAAACCGGCAACGCTGGCCTTCCTGATCGGCCCGGAAGGCGGCCTGAGCGACGCGGAAGTCGAGCAGGCCAAGGCCGCAGGCTTCCATGCTGCACGCCTCGGCCCGCGGGTCTTGCGCACCGAGACCGCGCCAGTGGTGGCGCTATCGGTGGCTCAGCAGTTGTGGGGCGATTTCTAACGCACGTACAGCGACACCGCCACGAAGTGCATGAGGCTGCCGGCAATCACGAACAGGTGCCAGATGCCATGCCAGTGGCGGAAGCGGCTGTCGAAGGCGAAGAAGATGATGCCCACGGTATAGAACACGCCGCCGGCCGCCAGCCAGGCGAAGCCGGCGGTACCGAGGCTTTGCAGCAATGGCTTGACCGCCACCAGCACGATCCAGCCCATCACCGCATAAATGATGATCGACAGGATGCGCGCCTCCGAGCGCGGCTTGATCTCCTGCAGCATGCCGATCACCGCCAGCCCCCAGACCACGCCGAACAGGCTCCAGCCCCAGGGCCCGCGCAGGCTGACCAGGCAGAATGGCGTGTAGCTGCCAGCGATCAACAGGTAGATCGACAGGTGATCGAGCTTGCGCATGATCACCTTCGCCCGCCCTCGGGTGCTGTGGTAGAGCGTGGAAATGCTGTAGAGCAACAGCAAGGTGCTGCCGTAGATTGAGAAGCTGACGATCTTCCAGGGGTCGCCCTGCAGGCCCGCGACGACGATCAGCCAGATGGCACCGATACAGGCCAGGACAGCACCGACCAGGTGGGTCCAGGCATTGAAGCGTTCACCGTAGTACATGCAAACACAGACCTCCTGATCCGAGCTGGGTTCCTGTTCCGGTCCTTTCGCGGCTGTTAGACGCCTCGCTAAACCCTCTCCCACAGGAATTGCACAAGCTTCAAAGGCAGTGCAATACCTGTGGGAGCGGGTTCACCCGCGAAAGGGCCATCAGCCCGTGCATCCTACCCAAGGGCAGGTTGCAGTTCCGCGTCACGCACCAACCGTTCCAGCCCGACCAGGTCCGGCACCCGCGCCACTTGTTCCCCCACCTGCACCGCGGCCAGTTCCAGGCTGCCCAGCGGCACATCTACATAATTGAGCTGATTATCGAGCTTGCACGAGCGTGGGATGTCCTGCAGCAGCACGGCCAGATAACGCAGGCCGGTATCCCCCAGCGCATTGAGCACCACGATCCGCGCCCGTTCGCCGCACGGTGTTTCACCACCACAGGCTGCCTCGAAGCCGATCAGCGGCAAATGTTGCTGGCGCCAGTCGATCCAGCCCAGGTGCCAGGCCGGGTCGCCCGGATCGCACACCAGGTTACGCTGGCCGATCAGCTCGACCACTGCGACGTTGGGCAACACCAAGGTGCGGTCGCCCAACGGCAACAGCAGGCCGGTAAGGCTGCTGCGCTGCCCTGCAATCAGTTCAAGCATGGCTATGGCTCCAGTGGGCGATGCTCTGCAGCAGCACCGACTCCTGATAAGGTTTGCCCAGGTAATCGTTGACGCCAATGGCCATGGCCCGGTCGCGATGCTTCTGCCCGGTGCGTGAAGTGATCATGATGATCGGCAGGTCTTTCAGGCGCTCGTCGCGGCGAATGCGAGTGGCCACTTCGAAACCGTCCATGCGCGGCATCTCGATGTCCAGCAACAGCACGTCCGGCCGGTGCTCTTCCAGCAGGGCCATGGCATCGACACCATCCTTGGCGGTCATCACGTTCATGCCATGGCGCTCCAGTAGCCGGCTGGTGACCTTGCGCACGGTGACCGAGTCGTCCACCACCATCACCAGCGTAGCCCGCCGCGGTGCCGGGCCGAACAAGGTGCGCTGCACCCCGCTGCCACCAGGCAAGCGGGCCAACCGCCGCTGCTGGCCACGCAGCTGCCCCAGCAGGTCAAGGATCAGCACCACCCGGCCATCACCGAGCAAGGTCGCACCCGACAGCCCCGCCACCGCGGCAAACTGCGGGCCGAGGCTCTTCACCACGATTTCACGGCTCGGCGACAGGCTGTCCACCTGGATGGCGAACGACTGCTCCTGGGAGTGCACAAGCAACACCGGCAAAGGCACGCTCTGCCCCAGCAGCACGGGGCGCGGCAGACCTTGCAGCAGCTCGCCCAGGTAACGTAAAGCGTACTCATGGCCGCCGTACACATATCGCGGGGCATCCAGTTGGTAACAGGCGGCCAGTTCGGCCGGCGGTACACGCACAATGCCCTCGATGGTGTTGAGCGGGATGGCGTACTGCTCTTCGCCCAGATGCACCATCAAGGCGCGGTTGATCGACACGGTGAACGGCAAGCGGATCAGGAAGCGTGCGCCCTTGCCCAGGGCCGACTCGATGGTCATCGAACCGCCCAGCTGCTTGACCTCTTCATGCACCACGTCCATGCCCAGGCCGCGCCCGGAAATCTGAGTGATCTTCTCGGCCGTGGAAAAGCCCGGGCGCAGGATGAACTGCAGGATCTCGTGATCGCTCAGCTGTGCCTGCGGGTCCAGCAGGCCGCGTTTGATCGCCTTGCGCCGCACCGCTTCCAGCGGTACTCCGGCGCCATCGTCGGTCATCTCGATGACGATGTCGGCGCCTTCATGCAGCAGGTTCAGGTGAATGGTGCCCTGCTCCGGCTTGCCTGCGGCCAGGCGTGCCTCGCGGGCTTCCAGACCATGGTCGACGGCATTGCGCAGCATGTGCTCCAAGGGCGCGACCATGCGTTCGAGCACGCTGCGGTCCAGCTCGCCCTCGGCGTTGCCGACCACCAACTCGACTTGCTTGCCCAGTTCGCTGGCCACCTGGCGCACCACCCGCTGCAAGCGCGGCACCAGGCGTTCGAATGGCACCATCAGGGTCGCGGTCAAGCCTTCCTGCAACTGGCTGTTCACCCGCGCCTGCTGCTGCAGCAGGCTATACGCCTCCTGGGCACGCTGGGTCAGGGTTTCCTTGAGGTCGAGCAGGTCGGAGGCCGACTCGAACAGTGCCCGCGACAATTGCTGCAACTGCGAATGGCGGTCCATTTCCAGCGGGTCGAAGTCTTCGTAGGCATCCCCCTCGAACGCCTGCCGGCTGCTGATCCGCCCCTGGGTCTCGATGTCCAGGCGCAGCAGCTGGTCGCGCATGCGCTCCAGGGTGGTTTCCATCTCGTTGAGGGCGAACTGGGCGTCATTGACCTGCTGTTCGATACGACCGCGAATCACCGAATGCTCGCCGGCCAGGTTGCCCAGATCGTCGAGCAGTTCGGCGTCGACCTTGACCATGTCGCCAGGCGCCCGCTCCGGTGCCGCAGCCGGTATTTCGGCCGGGGCGGTGTCGGCCGGGGCCTGACCGGCAGCGCTGTCGGTCAGCGCGGCGCTGCTGAAGTTGCGAATGTAGTCGATCAGCGCGGTAGCGGCGTGCAACGGCTGGCCCAGGCGCACCGCGTCGAGCATGTGCGCCAGCCGGTCATGGCAGTTCTGCAGCAGCGCAAACAGCGGCCCGCTCGGCGGCAAACGCCCGGCGGCGAGCAGTTCGTAGAGAAATTCCAGTTCATGGGCCAGGTCGCCGATGGCGGTGATCTCGACCATGCGCGCACCACCCTTGAGGGTGTGCAGGTCACGCAACAGGTTCTCCACCTCGACGCTGTTGCGCGGGTCGGCCTGCCAGCGTGCCAGGGCGGCGGCGGCGCTTTCGACGATGTCCGAGCTTTCTTCGAGGAAGACTTCCAGCAGCTCCTTGTCGCCCGGGCTTTCCGCCTCATCAGCCAGCGCCGGCAGATCAGACAGTGGCGTAACGGTGTCGCGGCTCACCAGGCCAGTGGCATCCGGCGCCAGGGCGCCATCCAGCAGACCGCGCAAGGCATCCACGCAATCAGGTCGCGGGCTGACGTCCTGCCCTGCAGCCACTTCGTCGAGCATGTCCAGCATGGCTTCGTGGGCTTGCTGAGCAACTGCGAAGAAGCGCGGGCTGGCGCCCAGGCTGCCCTCCTCCACTGCGCCGTATAGGTCGAGCAGCGCCTCGCAGACTGCATCCATCTGCCACAAGTCGGCCAGGTGCGCGGCGTGACCAAGGCTGGTCAGCTCATCGAGCAATGTATCCAGGGGTTCGCGCTGCCCTGGCTGCTGCTGCCAGCGCGACAGTAAAGATTCGGCATCCAGCAGGATATCCATGGCCTGGGCCAGGAAGCTGGCGATCAACTGTGGGTCGCGCTTGCCATGGCGGGGCTGTTGGTGTTCGGCATGCAGATTGGCCAGGCGCAAATCCACTGCTTCGCCGACCTGCTCGATCAATTGGGCCGCCCCCGGGATGGCGGCCAGCGGCGTACTGCCCAACTGCAGCAAGCCCTGCTGGAACAGGCCATGAGCGGTTTGCAGCCATTGCATCTCCGCCGCCTGCAACGGTAGCTGGTGGCCCCGATACTCGCGTACCAGGCGGTCGAAGGCGGTGGCCAGTTCGGCGATCGGCATGACCCCGGCCATGGCTGCACTGCCCTTGAGGGTGTGCAGGGCGCGTTGCAGGCTGTCGCTGACTTCGCTGCCCTGATCGCCTGCGCCCTGCAGGAAGCCTTCGAGGCTGGCCAGGTGGCCCTGGGCTTCGTTGCGGAAGATATCCAGCAGCTGCGGGTCGAGGCCATCGATGTCGGCGCTGACGGGCGTGTCATTCTCGGCCAGGGCGTGCAGGTGACTCGCCAGCTGTTCGATCTCGGTCAACTGCGGTAACTGGCCAGCGGCAAAGTCGGCCAGCAGGTCCGGCAAGTGAACGAACACCTGCTGCAGTGCAACCGCGCCCTCAGTGGTCAGGGCGATGCGCCCCTCCAGCACACGGTTGAGCAGGTGCTCCCCTCCCCAGGCCAGCTCGGTGACCGCCTCGGCATGCACCATGCGCCCGCTGCCCTTGAGCGTATGCAGGTCTCGGCGCACTTCGATCAGGGCGTCGCGCAGACGGTTGTCGGCGCGCCAGCGCAACCAGTGCCGTTCGATCTCTGGCAACAATTCGCCGGCTTCTTCGAGGAACACCTCACGCAATTCGTCATCGACGCCATCACTACCGTCCTGTGCGCCGGCAGGGCCAGCATGGGTGCACTGCACGCCCAGTGCCGTCAGGCTGGCACGGGCCATGTCGAGGAACGGTTGAGCATCGGCCAGCGGGTCTGCGACCCTCCATTGCAGGTAGCACTCGGCGGCGCTGAGGGCCTCGGCCAGGTGGGCCAGCTCGTCCGCCGGCGGCTCCACTTCCAGGTGCTGCAACCAACCTTGCACATAGCCCGCGCACCCTGCGAAGACTTCGGCAGCGGCCGGCAGCATCAGCATCGCCAGGGCGCCGCGCACCTGCTGCAAGAGCCCCGGAAGCGGCTGCAGGCGTTGCCTCGGCCAGCCGGACTCCAGGCAATCGCCGATCAGGTCCTTGGCCTGCTGCAACACCGATAGCGACTCGTTCAGCACCAGCTGGCGGATCTCGGCCAGGTCGGAGCCGGGCAGGCCGCCCTGCCCGCTTTCTTCCGGCAGGACCATGCCGTTGAGCGTGGCCTCCACATACAACAGGGCACCGGCCACATCCATCGATACCGCGTCGTCCACTTCGCGCTCGCCCTGGGCCAGGTTCTGCAGCGCCAGCACCTGGTCGATGATCACCCGTCGAGGTTGCTGGAAACCCAGAACTGCCAGGGTGTCGGCCACATGCCGCAGGGGCGCGAGCAGCGCCTCCAGGTCTTCCTTGTGCTGGCGGTCGCCGCGCACGAACTGGTCCAGCCGCTCCTTGATCCGTACCAGGTCGTCACACAATGCACTGACCACCGAGCGCAAGGCGTCGCGCCCGGGCCCGGCCTGCATCTGTTCGCGCCAGTTGCCCAGCGACAGGTCGAGGTTGGCCAGGTCATCGGAGCCGGCAAAGCGCTGCGCAGCACCGCTGATCAGGCTGGCCTGGGCCAAGGGTTCGACACCACGGCAGGCGCGCAGCTGGTTAAGCAGCGGCAGCATTACCAGTGGCAGGTCATGGCGCGCACCGCGCAACCGCTCCAGGTAGGACGGCAGTTGCTCCAGGCCGCGGAACAGCGGCCCCAAGCAGTCACCGCGGGGGCTCACCTGGCCCTCGGCCAAGGCCTTGGCCAGCAGCTCCAGCTCTTCGGCCAGGCGCGTGGCACCGCGCAGCTCAAGCATGCGCAGGCAGCCATGCACCTGGTGCAGGTTATCCACCACAAAGGCCAGCATCGACAAATCGTCGGTTTCACCGGCAAAGCGCTCCAGGGCCTGACGGGCCTGGCTCAGGCAATCGAAGATGGCGGCGCGGGTCCAGGCCAAGGCTACGGTATCGTGGCGCTCGGGGCTTGCGGCGGCAGAAGCCATGGCTTTTCCTCAGCGGCGCTCGGCGGGTGCCGGCAGGGTGAAACCGGAGACCGAGCGGCGCATCTCGCTGGCCATCCGTGCCAGGTGGCGAATGCTGTCGGCGGTGGCGCCGGAGCCGGCGGAGGTCTGCGCGGTGATCTGCTGGATCACCGCCATGGTGTGGGAAATCTGCCCGGCAGACGATGTCTGCAACTGGGCTGCGTCAGAGATGCTGTGGATAAGTTCGGCGAGGTTCTGCGATACACCTTCGATCTCGGCCAGCGCTACGCCAGCATCCTGGGCCAGGCGCGCACCGCGCACCACCTCGGCGGTAGTCTGCTCCATGGAGATCACCGCCTCGTTGGTGTCCGCCTGAATGGTCCGCACCAGCGCTTCGATCTGGCGGGTCGCCGAGGACGAGCGCTCGGCCAGGCGCTGCACCTCGTCGGCGACCACGGCAAAGCCGCGGCCAGCTTCACCCGCCAACGAGGCCTGAATCGCCGCATTCAGCGCGAGGATATTGGTCTGGTCGGCAATATCATCGATCAGGCTGACAATGTCGCCAATTTCCTGGGAAGACTCGCCCAGGCGCTTGATCCGCTTGGCGGTGTCCTGGATCTGCTCGCGGATGTTGTCCATGCCGTTGATGGTGTTGTGCACCACCTCGTTACCCTTGTTGGCGATTGCCACCGAGCGCTCGGCGACCTTGGCCGACTCATAGGCATGCGCGGAAACCCGGTCGATCGATTCGACCATGTCACCGACCGCTTCCGACGCCTCGCTGATCTGTGCGGCCTGGTGTTCCGAGGCCTTGGCCAGCTGGCGTGCGGTGTTCTGCGTGTCCTGCACGGCTGCGGCAACCTGCTCGGCACTGTGGTTGATGGTGGCCACCAGGTCGCGCAGCTGGTCGACGGAGTAGTTGATCGAGTCGGCGATGGCACCGGTGAAGTCTTCGGTCACCGACACGGTGACGGTCAGGTCGCCGTCGGCCAGCTCTTCGATCTCATCGAGCAAGCGCATGATCGCCTGCTGGTTACGTTCGTTCTTTTCTGCGGTTTCATGCAACTGCCGGTGGGTGGTGCGTACCATCACCAGGCCGATCAGGATGATCGATGCCAGCGCCAGCAGGCCCAGCGCGTAACCACCGACGGTATCGAGGGTGCGGCCGCTGGCCAGGTTTTCGAAACCGTTGGCCAGGTGCGAGGCCTCATCGAGCAAGGTCTGCGACAGGCTGAAGATATTGCCGGCCGCTTCGCGTACGCGGAACAGTTCGGGCGAGGTTTCGAGGATTTCATCGACAGAACCGGCCACGAACTGGAACAACTCGGCAATTTCTGCCAGGCGGGCGCGGGCATCAGCGTCCTCGACGCGGGTCACCTGGATGGCCGGGTTGCCGCCCAGCATGCCCTCGAGCACCTGGCCGAAGCGGCTGGCATCCCGGCCGAAGGTATCGGCAGCCTGGGCCGCTGTGTCATCGCCAGCCAGTACCGTGTTGACCGAACCGAGAATGCGCTCGGCCAGCAGCAACTGGCGCTGGGCTACCACCACCTGGTTGGCCGGGGCGCCGCTCTGCAGCAGGATCTCAACCACTTTCTCGTACTCGACCTGCAGCTGCGGCACGGTTTCGGCGAGGGTCGCCGCCACCTGGTGCAACGACAGCACGGTCTGTTCGCTGGCAAGAATGGTGTCCGTGTTCTTGCGCAGGTTTTCCCAGTCCTGGCGCACGGCTTCCATTTCATCGCGCACCGCAGCGGGCGCGGCAGGCAGGCCGGTGGATTTGTCGCCTTCGCGCAGGTAGCTCCAGCGCCGCTCGAAATCGTTGCGCGCATCCGACAGCAGCTTGAACGCCAGGGCCTTGCCCGCCGCCGCCTCGGTGGCATTCTTGGCGATGCGCTGGGACAACACTCGCAACTCGCCAGCGTGGCCGATGTACTGCTTGTCGTGATTGGCCTGGGTGTTGAGGTAGGCGAAGTTGGCGAACAACAGGATGATCGACAGAATCAGGATCACGAACAGCACGGTGATCTGCACGATGCTGCGTGTGCGCGGGGTCATGCTGGCGGGGGCGACTGGGGTGGCCGGCTTGTTCACGTTCGAAAGTCCTATAGCGCCACGTCAAGAAAGCCCGGCGCCTGGGCCAGGGCGAAGGGGCTGAAGATCGCCCAGTTGCGTTCCCGCGGGAAGTGCCCCTGCACGAAGCGGGCGGCAGCTCGCAGCAGCGGCTGCGGTGGCGACAGCTCCAGGCTGCTCAGGGCGAAATGTTGCAGGCCCAGCACCTCGTCGACCAGCAGGCCGACGAACAGGTCCTCATGGTCCAGTACCAGCACCCGCCGCTGCTTGCCTGGCGCAGCAGGGCCAAGGCCGAAGAAGCTGCTCAGGTCCATTACCGGCAACAGCCGGCCGCGCAGGTTGGCCACGCCACACACCCACGGCTGCACACCAGGCACACGGCTGCTGCGCGGTTCACGCAACACCTCGGCGACTTCGCCCATTGGGGCGACGAACCACTGCCCGGCAATGCGAAAACCGATGCCGCTCCATTGCTGCAGGCGGGTATCCTGCGGCGGCTGGTCGGCCACCAGCAGGCGGCAACGCCGGTCGATGTCCAGCAACAGCTCGAAGGCGGTCAGCGACGCCCCCTGCGGGCGGGTGGTCAAGCGCCCAGTACTTCTTTGAGCTTGGCGATCAACGCGTCTTCTTCCACAGGCTTGGTCAGGAAGTCGCGGGCGCCCTGGCGCGTGGCCCAGATTCGGTCGGTTTCCTGGTCCTTGGTGGTTACCACCACCACGGGGATGGCGCTGGTTTCCGGGTCCTTGCTCAACTGGCGGGTGGCCTGGAAGCCGTTCATGCCAGGCATGACGATGTCCATCAGCACCGCATCCGGCTTCTCCTGGCGGGCCAGGGCCACACCGTCGGCACCGTTGTTGGCCTTGAGCACCTGGTGACCGTGCTTTTCCAGCCATTCGGTCAATCTGTACATCTCTGTCGGCGAGTCGTCGACAATCAGAACTCGGGCCATGCTGTTTCCCCATCAGGAAATTGAAGGCCGCGCCAGCGCGGCGCGGTCAGGGTGCGGGTTGTTCGGGCGCGGCGAAACCAGGTACATGGGCCCTGATCGCGTCGAGCAGTTCTTCCTTGCTGAATGGTTTGGTCAGGAACTGGTCGGAACCGACCACCCGGCCGCGAGCCTTGTCGAACAGGCCATCGCGAGACGACAGGAGAATCACCGGGATGTCCTTGAAGGCACTGTTGTGCTTGATCACCGCACAGGTCTGATAACCGTCCAGACGGGGCATCAGCACGTCGACGAAGATGATCTGTGGCTGGTGGTCGATGATCTTGGCCAGGGCATCGAAGCCGTCACTGGCGGTGATCACCTCGCAGCCCGCTTCGCCGAGCAACATCTGCGCGGTGCGGCGGATCGTGCGGGAATCGTCGATCACCATCACCTTCAGGGGCTGTTCCATAAGTCGCGCTACCATCGCTGCACAGTGTGGGCAGCAAGCCACCGATGGCTTGCAGCTTGAAGCTGAGGGCATTTTTAGCACACTCCGGGGGCCCGTTCCATCTGCCGCCCCCTTGACCCACGGCGCTCACAGCGCCACCCTGAGCCACTTTTCCATCGATTCACTGCGGCCACGGGCCGCCAAGAGGAACCACCCCATGAGCGTTCGCCTCGGCATTGTCATGGACCCGATCGCGTCCATCTCCTACAAGAAGGACAGCTCGCTGGCCATGCTGCTGGCCGCCCAGGCCCGCGGCTGGGAACTGTTCTACATGGAGCAGCGCGACCTGTACCAGGCGCAGGGCAAGGCCCGCGCCCGCATGCGCCCGCTCAACGTGTTCGCCGACCCGGCGCGCTGGTTCGAGCTGGGTGACGAGCAGGACAGCCCGCTGGCCGACCTGGACGTGATCCTGATGCGCAAGGACCCGCCGTTCGACATGGAGTTCGTCTACAGCACCTACCTGCTGGAACAGGCCGAGGCCGAAGGCGTGCTGGTGGTCAACCGCCCGCAGAGCCTGCGCGACTGCAATGAAAAACTGTTCGCCACGCTGTTCCCGCAGTGCACGCCGCCGACCCTGGTCAGCCGCCGCCCGGACATCATCCGCCAGTTCGCCGCCGAGCACGGTGACGTGATCCTCAAGCCGCTGGACGGCATGGGTGGCACCTCGATCTTCCGCCACCGGGCGGGCGACCCCAACTTGTCGGTGATTCTGGAAACCCTGACCGCACTGGGCGCCCAGCAGATCATGGCGCAGGCTTACCTGCCGGCGATCAAGGACGGCGACAAGCGCATCCTGATGATCGACGGCGAACCGGTCGACTACTGCCTGGCGCGCATTCCGGCCAGCGGCGAGACCCGCGGCAACCTGGCCGCCGGTGGTCGCGGCGAAGCCCGCCCGCTGAGCGAGCGCGACCGCTGGATCGCCGCCCAGGTCGGCCCGACCCTGCGTGAAAAGGGCCTGCTGTTCGTTGGCCTGGACGTGATCGGCGACTATCTCACCGAAATCAACGTCACCAGCCCCACCTGCATCCGCGAGATCGACGCCGCCTTCAACACCGATATCGGTGGCAAACTGATGGATGCCATTGATCGCCAGCTCAAGGCGCGCTGACCGCCGACGCGAAGCAAATGCGCGGAGTGGGGTATGATGCCGGTCCTTTTCGACTGAGCTGCTGCCCCGCCCTGCGGTTGCTGGATACCTGATGACGCTGCCTGCCGACATCCCCGCCGACCTGCTGCCACCGCGCATTCGCCCGGTGGACCGGCTTGGCTTTACCCTGTTCCTGGCTGCCCTGGTGCACCTGGCGCTGATCCTTGGCGTCGGCTTTACCGTGGTCAAACCGGCTGAAATCCGCCAGACCATGGACATCACCCTGGCCACCTTCAAAAGCGAGAAAGCGCCGAAGAAGGCTGATTACCAGGCTCAGGACAACCAGCAGGGCAGCGGTACCCTGGAAAAGAAAGCGGTCCCCACCACCACCGAGGTGGCGCCGTTCCAGGACAGCAAGATCAACAAGGTCACTCCGCCCCCTGCTGCCAAACCCGAAGTAGCCCCACCGCCCACGCCAGAGAAGTCCGCGGTGGCGACCAAGGCGCCGAAAGCGCAGAAGATCGAGCCCAAGCCGAAGGAAAGCAAGCCACAGCCAAAGCAGGCGGCGGCCACGCCAGACTTTGACAGCTCACAACTGTCGAGCCAGATCGCCAGCCTTGAAGCGGAGCTTTCCAACGAACAGCAGATGTACGCCAAGCGCCCGCGCATTCACCGCCTGAATGCGGCTTCGACCATGCGCGACAAGGGCGCCTGGTACAAGGAAGAGTGGCGCAAGAAGGTCGAGCGGGTCGGTAACCTGAACTACCCCGACGAGGCACGCCGGCAGCAGATCTACGGCAATTTGCGGATGATGGTGTCGATCAACCGCGATGGCTCGCTGTATGAGGTGCTGGTACTGGAGTCGTCCGGGCAGCCTGTGCTGGACCAGGCGGCGCAGCGCATCGTGCGGCTGGCGGCGCCATTTGCGCCGTTTACCGGGGACCTGGCCGAGTTCGACCGGCTGGAGATCATCCGCACCTGGCGCTTTGCCCGCGGCGACCGCCTGTCCAGTAACTGATCTGAAATTGGCGGGGCGCCGGACCGGTCGGAAAGGCTGCACAGCAGCCCCAAAACAGCCAAGCCGAGCACCTTGTCAGCCTCGCTACCTGGCGCCACACTATCCCCCATGAAAAACCTCAGCCCGAGCTACCTCAAGCATCAGTTCCTGATCGCCATGCCGCACATGGCTGATCCGAACTTCGCCCAGACCCTCACGTACATCGTCGAGCACAACGCCAATGGCGCCATGGGCCTGGTGGTCAACCGACCACAGGAGCTGAACCTGGCCGACATTCTCGAGCAGTTGCGCCCGAACGAGGTCCCGCCGGCCAGCACCTTGCAGGTCCCCATCTACCAGGGTGGCCCGGTGCAGACCGACCGCGGTTTTGTCCTGCACAGCAGCGAATGCAGCTATCAGGCAACCGTCGAGCTGCAGGGCCTGTCGCTGTCCACCTCGCAGGACGTACTGTTCGCCATCGCCGAAGGTGCCGGCCCGCAAAAAAGCCTGATCACCCTCGGTTATGCCGGCTGGGAAGCGGGCCAGTTGGAAGCTGAACTGGCCGACAACGCCTGGCTCAACTGCCCGTTCGACCCGGACATCCTCTTCGCCATGGCCAGCGAACAGCGCCTGGGCGCTGCAGCCCGCAGCCTGGGCATCAACCTCAGCCTGCTGACCAGCCAGGCGGGGCACGCCTGATGGCCGAACTACGTCTACTGCTGGGCTTCGACTACGGCAGCAAACAGATCGGTGTGGCCGTCGGCCAGGTGATTACCGGCCAGGCCCGCGAGCTTTGCGTGCTCAAGGCGCAAAACGGCGTGCCGGACTGGAATCAGGTCGAGAAGCTGATCAAGGAATGGAAGCCCGATGCCATTGTCGTCGGCCTGCCGCTGAACATGGATGGCACGCCCAGCGACATGAGCGAGCGCGCCGAAAAGTTTGCCCGCCGCCTCAATGGCCGCTTCAACCTGCCGGTGCACACCCACGACGAACGCCTGACCACCTTCGAAGCCAAGGGCGAGCAGATGGCCCGTGGCGGCCGCCACGGCAGCTACCGTGATAACCCGGTCGACGCCATTGCCGCCGCCCTGCTGCTGCAAGGCTGGCTGGAGGCCAATACCTGATCTTTCCGCGTTTACGTCGGGGCAACCACAACGCCCCCGGCGCCCCAGGAGATACGCAATGAGCCTACCCAATCCCGCCGACCTGATCCGGCAGATGGCTGTCGACCTTCGCGCCCATCTGGCCCGCCGCAACATCACCGAGCCGCGCTTCATCGGCATCCGCACTGGCGGTGTCTGGGTTGCCCAGGCCCTGCAGCAGGAAATGGCCGACCAGACCCCTCTCGGCACGCTGGACGTGTCGTTCTATCGCGATGACTTCAGCCAGAACGGCCTGCACCCCCAGGTGCGCCCGTCGGAGCTGCCGTTCGAGGTCGAAGGCCAGCACCTGGTGCTGATTGACGATGTGCTGATGAGTGGCCGCACCATCCGCGCCGCACTCAACGAACTGTTCGATTACGGCCGCCCGGCCAGCGTTACCCTGGTCTGCCTGCTCGACCTGGATGCCGGCGAACTGCCCATTCGCCCCAATGTGCTCGGCGCCACCCTGTCGCTGGCCGCCCATGAACGGGTAAAATTGACCGGACCCGCACCGCTCGCCCTCGAGCGCCAGGACCTCGCCACCGCTTCCGCCCTTTAAGAGTCCCCTCGCGATGACGCCAATCGACGCCAAGCGCCCGCTGCAGCTCAATGATCAGGGCCAGCTACGCCATTTCCTCTCGCTCGACGGTTTGCCCCGCGAACTGCTCACCGAGATCCTCGACACCGCCGACTCATTCCTTGAAGTCGGCGCCCGGGCCGTGAAGAAAGTCCCGTTGCTGCGCGGCAAGACCGTGTGCAACGTGTTCTTCGAGAACTCGACCCGTACCCGCACCACCTTCGAACTGGCCGCACAGCGCCTGTCGGCCGACGTGATCAGCCTGAACGTGTCGACGTCCTCGACCAGCAAGGGCGAGACCCTGTTCGACACCCTGCGCAACCTGGAAGCCATGGCCGCCGATATGTTCGTCGTGCGCCACTCCGATTCCGGCGCCGCGCACTTCATCGCCGAGCACGTGTGCCCGGACGTCGCCGTGATCAACGGCGGTGACGGCCGCCACGCGCACCCGACCCAGGGCATGCTCGACATGCTGACCATCCGTCGCCACAAGGGCAGCTTCGAGAACCTCTCGGTAGCAATTGTCGGCGACATCCTGCACTCGCGCGTGGCCCGTTCCGACATGCTTGCGCTGAAAGCGCTGGGCTGCCCGGACATCCGCGTGATCGGCCCGAAAACCCTGATCCCGATCGGCATCGAGCAGTATGGCGTGAAGGTCTACACCGACCTGGCCGAAGGCCTGAAAGACGTCGACGTGGTGATCATGCTGCGCCTGCAGCGTGAGCGCATGGCAGGCGGCCTGCTGCCCAGCGAAGGCGAGTTCTACCGCCTGTTCGGCCTGACCACCGCGCGCCTGGCCGGCGCCAAGCCCGATGCCATCGTCATGCACCCAGGTCCGATCAACCGCGGCGTGGAGATCGAATCGGCGGTTGCCGACGGCAAACACTCGGTGATTCTCAACCAGGTCACCTACGGCATCGCCGTGCGCATGGCCGTGCTGTCCATGGCCATGAGCGGGCAGAACGCGCAACGTCAATTCGACCAGGAGAACGCCCTGTGACCATCAGTATTCTTGGCGCCCGGGTCATCGACCCTGTCAGCGGCCTGGACCAGGTCACCGACCTGCACCTGGACGGCGGGCGCATTGCCGCCATCGGCGCCGCCCCGGCCGGTTTCAGCGCCAGCCGTACCATCGCCGCTGACGGCCTGATCGCCGCGCCCGGCCTGGTCGATCTCGGCGTCTCCCTGCGCGAGCCTGGCTACAGCCGCAAGGGCTCCATCGCCAGTGAAACCCGCGCCGCCGTGGCCGGTGGCGTCACCAGCCTGTGCTGCCCGCCGCAGACCAAGCCGGTGCTGGATACCTCGGCAGTGGCCGAGCTTATCCTCGACCGCGCCCGCGAAGCCGCCAACAGCAAGGTCTACCCGATCGGTGCCCTGACCAAGGGCCTTGAAGGCGAACAGCTGGCCGAACTGGTTGCCCTGCGCGACACCGGTTGCGTAGCCTTCGGCAATGGCCTGAAGGAAATCCCCAACAACCGTACCCTGGCCCGTGCCCTGGAATACGCCGCCACCTTCGACCTGACCGTGGTGTTCCACTCCCAGGACCGCGACCTGGCCCAGGGTGGCCTGGCCCACGAAGGCGCGATGGCCAGCTTCCTCGGCCTGCCCGGCATTCCCGAGACCGCAGAAACCGTGGCCCTGGCGCGCAACCTGCTGCTGGTGGAACAGACCGGCGTGCGTGCGCACTTCACCCAGATCACCAGCGCCCGTGGTGCACGGCTGATCGAGCAGGCCCAGCAGCTGGGCCTGCCGGTGACGGCAGACGTGGCGCTGTACCAGCTGATCCTCACCGACGAATCGCTGCGCGAGTTCTCCAGCCTGTACCACGTGCAGCCGCCACTGCGCACCGCCGCCGACCGCGACGGCCTGCGCGCAGCGGTGAAATCGGGGGTCATTCAGGCGATCTCGAGCCACCACCAGCCCCATGAGCGCGATGCCAAGCTGGCACCGTTCGGCGCCACCGAACCGGGCATCAGCAGCGTCGAACTGCTGCTGCCGCTGGCCATGACCCTGGTCGAGGACGGCCTGCTCGACCTGCCAACCCTGCTCGCCCGCCTGAGCAGCGGCCCGGCCAAGGCCATGCGCCTGCCGGCCGGCGAACTGAAAGTCGGCGGCGCGGCCGACCTGGTGCTGTTCGATCCCAAGGCCTCGACGATTGCTGGTGAGCAATGGCTGTCGCGCGGCGAAAACTGCCCATTCATCGGCCACTGCCTGCCGGCTGCCGTGCGTTATACCTTGGTCGATGGGCACGTCTGCCACGAGGCCTGAGTAACCCCTGTGGGAGCGGCCTTGTGTCGCGAAAGGGCCGCAAAGCGGCCCCAGCAATCCATGCATGTTGCCGAGATCCTGGGGCCGCTACGCAGCCCTTTCGCGACACAAGGCCGCTCCCACACTGTTCATATTCAGCCGTTACCCTTTGGCAACCATTCATCCCCCGCGGTTGAAATCTTCCCCCCCACCCCCATATGAGTCTGCATCAGGCAATTTTGCCCCGCTGCGTGGAGACTCTCCCCTTGACCACCATCGTTTCTGTCCGCCGTAACGGCAAAGTCGTCATGGGCGGCGACGGCCAGGTATCCCTCGGCAACACCGTGATGAAAGGCAACGCCAAGAAGGTCCGTCGCCTGTACAACGGCGAAGTGATCGCCGGTTTCGCCGGTGCTACCGCCGATGCCTTCACCCTGTTCGAGCGCTTCGAAGCCCAACTGCAGAAACATTCCGGGCACCTGGTGCGTGCAGCCGTCGAGCTGGCCAAAGAGTGGCGTACCGACCGCTCCCTGAGCCGCCTGGAGGCCATGCTGGCCGTGGCCAACAAGGATGCATCGCTGATCATCACCGGCAACGGTGACGTGGTCGAGCCGGAAGACGGCCTGATCGCCATGGGTTCCGGTGGCGGCTATGCCCAGGCCGCAGCCCGCGCCCTGCTGAACAAGACCGACCTGTCGGCCCGGGAAATCACCGAGGCTGCCCTGAACATCGCCGGTGACATCTGCGTGTTCACCAACCACAACCTGACCATCGAGGAGCAGGACCTGGCCGAGTGATCAGTTGTTCTGGCGTCCCGCTCGTAGCGGGACTTTTCCACGCCGAACACTCCGCCTCAGGACCGTATTGATCATGTCCATGACCCCCCGCGAGATCGTCCACGAACTCAACCGCCACATCATCGGCCAGGACGACGCCAAGCGCGCCGTCGCCATCGCCCTGCGCAACCGCTGGCGGCGGATGCAGCTTCCTGCCGAGCTGCGTGCCGAAGTGACGCCGAAGAACATCCTGATGATCGGCCCTACCGGCGTCGGCAAGACCGAAATCGCCCGCCGCCTGGCCAAGCTGGCCAACGCGCCGTTCCTCAAGGTCGAAGCAACCAAGTTCACCGAAGTCGGCTACGTCGGCCGCGACGTCGAGTCGATCATCCGTGACCTGGCCGATGCTGCGCTGAAAATGCTGCGCGAGCAGGAAATCGTCCGCGTACGCCACCGCGCCGAAGACGCCGCCGAAGACCGCATCCTCGACGCCCTGTTGCCGCAGGCGCGGGTCAGCAGCTTCAGCGAGGAAGCCGCGCAGACCAGCACCGATTCCAACACCCGCCAGCTGTTCCGCAAGCGCCTGCGCGAAGGCCAGCTGGACGACAAGGAAATCGAGATCGAAGTTGCCGAGAACATGGGCGTCGAAATCGCCGCGCCACCCGGCATGGAAGAGATGACCAACCAGCTGCAAAGCCTGTTCGCCAACATGGGCAAGGGCAAGCGCAAGAGCCGCAAGCTGAAGGTCAAGGAAGCACTGAAGATGGTGCGCGACGAGGAAGCCAGCCGCCTGGTCAACGAGGAAGAGCTCAAGGGCAAGGCCCTGGAAGCGGTCGAGCAGCACGGCATCGTGTTCATCGACGAAATCGACAAGGTGGCCAAACGTGGCAACGTCGGCGGTGCCGATGTATCCCGTGAAGGCGTGCAGCGCGACCTGCTGCCGCTGATCGAAGGCTGCACCGTCAACACCAAGCTGGGCATGGTCAAGACCGACCACATCCTGTTCATCGCCTCCGGCGCGTTCCACCTGAGCAAGCCAAGCGACCTGGTGCCGGAGCTGCAAGGCCGCCTGCCGATCCGTGTCGAGCTCAAGGCGCTGACCCCGGAAGACTTCGAGCGCATCCTGCAAGAGCCACATGCCTCGCTGACCGAGCAGTACAGTGCGCTGCTGAAGACCGAAGGCCTGAACATCGAGTTCGCTGCCGACGGCATCAAGCGCCTGGCCGAAATCGCCTACCAGGTCAACGAGAAGACCGAAAACATCGGTGCCCGCCGCCTGCACACCCTGCTCGAGCGCCTGCTCGAAGAGGTGTCGTTCAGTGCCGGTGACCTGGCCAGCACCCACGACGAAGCACCGATTCTCATCGATGCGGCGTATGTGAATGGCCACCTGGGTGAGCTGGCACAGAACGAAGACCTGTCGCGCTACATCCTGTAAGACCGCAGGGGGCCGCTTTGCGGCCCTTTCGCGACACGAGGCCGCTTCTACAAGGGAAAGCTAATTCCTGTAGGAGCGGCCTCGTGTCGCGAAAGGGCTGCGCAGCAGCCCCCTTGCACAATGGCCTGAATCACTCGAAGCTTGCACCATCAGCTCTCAAGAGACTCCAGACCATGGCCCGCCTGCCCACCGCCATCAACCTGCACAAAGCCTCCAAGACCCTCAGCCTCACCTACGCCCCCGGCGAGGTCTATCACCTGCCCGCCGAATTCCTGCGCGTGCACTCGCCTTCCGCCGAGGTCCAGGGCCACGGCAATCCCATCCTGCAATTTGGCAAGATCAACGTCGGCCTGGCCGGCCTGGAACCTGCTGGCCAATATGCACTGAAACTCACCTTCGACGACGGCCATGACAGCGGCCTGTTCACTTGGGAGTACCTCGAGCAACTGTGCCTGCGCCAGGAGCAGCTATGGGCCGAGTACCTCGATGAACTGCACAAGGCCGGCAAGTCCCGCGACCCGGCCGAATCGGTGGTCAAACTCATGCTCTAGCTCAAGCTTCCCAGGCTTTAGAGCGCATTTTCTAATCTCATCTGTTTGAATGCCTTACAGACAACTCCTCAACGGGTTGTCTTGCGCATTACATGAAAGTCGGGTAACCAATGGAGCTGGCAAGTTCCCTGCATCGCCTAGAGGGCAATCAGGCACTGGCCGGTATGTAGAGGTCGCGAGCGAAAGCAGGCTGTCTTCACACGCAGAATCCCCCGCAGCTCATCGCCGAATGCATCCGGCCCGCAGCACCGCTGTTCCTTATCACTGGTCACCCGAGTAGTAGTACCGGGCTGTCCGCTGTGCATTGCGCCACAGCAATCCGGTACTCGTCTCAGGACAACGGAGCGTCGTAGATGAGTAACAAGAACAACGATGAGTTGCAGCGGCAAGCCTCGGAAAACACCCTGGGGCTGAACCCGGTCATCGGCATCCGCCGCAAGGACCTGCTGAGCTCTGCGCGTACCGTGCTGCGTCAGGCCGTGCGCCAGCCGCTGCACAGTGCCAAACATGTGGCGCACTTCGGCCTGGAGCTGAAGAACGTGCTGCTGGGCAAGTCCAGTCTCGCCCCGGAAGGCGACGATCGCCGCTTCCAGGACCCGGCCTGGAGCAAGAACCCGCTTTACCGCCGCTACCTGCAGACTTACCTGGCCTGGCGCAAGGAGCTGCAGGAGTGGATCGGCAACAGCGACCTGTCGCCCCAGGACATCAGCCGCGGGCAGTTCGTCATCAACCTGATGACCGAAGCCATGGCGCCGACCAACACCCTGTCCAACCCGGCGGCGGTCAAGCGCTTCTTCGAAACCGGCGGCAAGAGCCTGCTGGACGGCCTGTCCAACCTGGCCAAGGATGTGGTCAACAACGGCGGCATGCCCAGCCAGGTCAACATGGAGGCCTTCGAGGTCGGCAAGAACCTTGGCACCAGCGAAGGCGCCGTGGTCTACCGCAATGATGTGCTGGAGCTGATCCAGTACAGCCCCATCACCGAACAGGTGCATGCCCGCCCACTGCTGGTGGTGCCCCCGCAAATCAACAAGTTCTACGTCTTCGACCTGAGCCCGGAAAAGAGCCTGGCGCGCTTCTGCCTGCGTTCGCAGCAGCAGACCTTCATCATCAGCTGGCGCAACCCGACCAAGGCCCAGCGTGAATGGGGCCTGTCTACCTACATCGATGCCCTCAAGGAAGCGGTCGACGCGGTACTGGCGATTACCGGCAGCAAGGACCTGAACATGCTCGGCGCCTGCTCCGGCGGCATCACCTGCACCGCCCTGGTCGGCCACTACGCCGCGCTGGGTGAGCAGAAAGTCAACGCCCTGACCCTGCTGGTCAGCGTGCTGGACACCACCATGGACACCGAGGTCGCGCTGTTCGTCGACGAGCAGACGCTCGAGGCTGCCAAGCGCCACTCTTACCAGTCCGGGGTGCTCGAAGGCAGCGACATGGCCAAGGTGTTCGCCTGGATGCGGCCCAACGACCTGATCTGGAATTACTGGGTCAACAATTACCTGCTCGGCAACGAGCCACCGGTGTTCGACATCCTGTTCTGGAACAACGACACCACGCGCTTGCCCGCCGCCTTCCACGGCGACCTGATCGAGCTGTTCAAGAACAATCCGCTGATCCGCCCGGATGCACTGGAAGTGTGCGGTACTGCCATCGACCTGAAGAAAGTCCAGTGCGACATCTTCAGCGTCGCCGGCACCTCCGACCACATCACCCCTTGGCAGTCGTGCTACCGCTCGGCGCACCTGTTCGGCGGCAAGATCGAGTTCGTGCTGTCCAACAGCGGCCATATCCAGAGCATCCTCAACCCGCCAGGCAACCCCAAGGCCCGCTTCATGACCGGCGCGGACCGCCCGGGCGACCCGGTGGCCTGGCAGGAGAACGCCGACAAGCATGCCGACTCCTGGTGGCTGCACTGGCAAACCTGGCTGGGCGAACGCGCCGGCGAGCTGAAAAAGGCCCCGACGCGCATGGGCAACCGCGCCTATGCCGCTGGCGAGGCTGCACCGGGGACCTACGTCCACGAGCGTTGAGTCGCAATGCCGTGGCGCGCGGAGCGTGCCACGGTGCATTATCAAGCCACAGAGCCACGCGCATGCCGCTACCCTACATATTCCGCACCGTCGAGCTGGACGACCAATCCATCCGTACCGCGGTGCGCCCGGGCAAGCCGCACCTGACGCCGCTGCTGATCTTCAACGGCATCGGCGCCAACCTGGAGCTGGTGTTCCCGTTCATCGAGGCACTGGACCCGGACCTGGAAGTCATCGCCTTCGACGTCCCCGGCGTGGGGGGCTCGTCCACCCCACGCCACCCTTACCGCTTTCCCGGCCTGGCCAAGCTGACCGCACGCATGCTCGACTACCTGGACTATGGCCAGGTCAATGTCATCGGCGTGTCCTGGGGCGGCGCCCTGGCCCAGCAGTTCGCCCATGACTACCCCGAACGCTGCAAGAAGCTGGTGCTGGCAGCCACCGCCGCAGGTGCGGTGATGGTGCCGGGCAAGCCCAAGGTGCTGTGGATGATGGCCAGCCCAAGGCGCTACGTGCAGCCATCGCATGTCATCCGTATCGCGCCGATGATCTATGGCGGCGGTTTTCGCCGCGACCCGGAGCTGGCCATGCACCATGCGGCCAAGGTGCGCTCGGGCGGCAAGCTGGGCTACTACTGGCAGCTGTTCGCGGGGCTGGGCTGGACCAGCATCCACTGGCTGCACAAGATCCAGCAGCCGACCCTGGTGCTGGCCGGCGACGACGACCCGCTGATCCCGCTGATCAACATGCGCCTGCTGGCCTGGCGAATTCCCAATGCCCAGCTACACATTATCGACGACGGCCATCTGTTCCTGATCACCCGGGCCGAGGCCGTCGCCCCCATCATCATGAAGTTTCTCCAGCAAGAACGTCAGCGCGCGGTCATGCATCCCAGTCCGGCCTCTGGTGGCTGAATTGTTGCTTGCTGTTGCAAGGGCACGACTGATGAGTACGACCGTGGCCTGACAAGGGAGTTGTTGCCATGAAAGAAAAGCCGGCCAAAGGAACGTCAACGCTCCCCGCCACCAGCATGAACGTGCAGAACGCCATCCTTGGCGTGCGCGGTCGCGACCTGATTTCCACCTTGCGCAGCGTAGGCCGCCACGGCTTGCTCAACCCGTTGCACACCGCCCGCCACCTGATGGCTCTGGGCGGCCAGCTGGGCCGGGTGATGCTCGGCGACACGCCCTATCAGCCAAGCGCGCGTGATGCACGTTTCACCGACCCTACGTGGAGCCAGAACCCGTTCTACCGGCGCGGCCTGCAGGCCTACCTGGCCTGGCAGAAACAGACCCGCCTGTGGATCGAGGAAAGCCACCTGGACGACGATGACCGGGCCCGTGCGCATTTTCTGTTCAACCTGATCAACGACGCCCTGGCACCGAGCAACTCGCTGCTCAACCCGCTGGCGGTCAAGGAGCTGTTCAACACCGGCGGACAGAGCCTGGTGCGGGGCTTTACTCACTTGCTCGACGACTTGCGCCACAACGACGGCCTGCCGCGTCAGGTCGATGAGCGCGCCTTCGAGGTCGGCGGCAACCTGGCTGCCACCCCCGGCGCCGTGGTGTTTCGCAACGAGCTGCTGGAACTGATCCAGTACAAGCCGATGAGCGAAAAACAGCATGCCCGGCCTGTGCTGGTGGTGCCGCCACAGATCAACAAGTTCTACATCTTCGACATGCAACCGACCAACAGCTTCGTCCAGTACATGCTGAAGAACGGCCTGCAGGTGTTCATGGTCAGCTGGCGCAACCCCGACCCACGCCACCGTGAGTGGGGCCTTTCGAGTTATGTACAGGCGCTGGAAGAAGCGCTCAACGCCTGCCGCAGCATCAGCGGCAACCGCGACCCGAACCTGATGGGGGCCTGCGCTGGCGGGCTGACCATGGCCGCGCTGCAGGGCCACCTGCAAGCCAAGCACCAACTACGCCGGGTACGTAGCGCCACTTACCTGGTCAGCCTGCTCGACAGCAAGTTCGACAGCCCTGCCAGCCTGTTCGCCGACGAACAGACCATCGAGGCGGCCAAGCGTCGCTCTTACCAGCGCGGTGTGCTGGACGGCGGCGAGGTGGCACGGATCTTTGCCTGGATGCGGCCCAACGACCTGATCTGGAATTACTGGGTCAACAACTACCTGCTCGGCAAGACCCCGCCGGCCTTCGACATTCTCTACTGGAACGCCGACAGCACACGCCTGCCAGCCGCCCTGCATGGCGACCTGCTGGACTTCTTCAAGGTCAACCCGCTGACCCACCCCGCAGGCCTGGAGGTGTGCGGCACACCGATCGATCTCAAGCAGGTCGACCTCGACAGCTTCACCGTCGCTGGCAGCAACGATCACATCACGCCATGGGACGCGGTGTATCGCTCGGCCTTGCTGCTCGGTGGCGACCGGCAGTTCGTGCTGGCCAACAGCGGGCACATTCAGAGCATCATCAACCCACCCGGCAACCCCAAGGCGTATTACCTGGAAAACCCCAAGCTCTCGAGCGACCCACGCGCCTGGTTCCATGACGCACAGCGCCGCGACGGCAGCTGGTGGCCGCTGTGGCTGGAGTGGATCACGCCACGTTCCGGCCCGCTCAAGGCGCCACGCACGGAGCTGGGCAACGCGACCTATCCACCGCTGGGCCCTGCGCCAGGCACCTATGTCCTGACCCGATGAGCAAGCCGACTGGATGAAGACCCGCGACCGTATCCTTGAATGCGCCCTGCAGCTGTTCAACTCACAGGGCGAACCGAATGTATCGACACTGGAGATCGCCAACGAACTGGGCATCAGCCCGGGCAACCTGTACTACCACTTTCACGGCAAGGAACCCTTGATCCACGGGTTGTTCGACCGCTTCGAGGAAGCGCTGATGCCGTTGCTCGACCCACCGCTGGAGGTGCGCCTGGAGGCCGAGGATTATTGGCTGTTCCTGCACCTGATCGTCGAGCGCATGGCGCAGTACCGCTTTCTGTTCCAGGACCTGTCCAACCTGACCGGGCGCCTGCCCAAGCTGGCACGGGGCATGCGCAGTCTGATCAATGCGCTCAAACGCACGCTGGCGGCACTGCTGGCCAGCCTCAAGGGCCAGGGGCAAGTGGTCAGTGAGACACAGGCGTTGGGGCAGCTGGTGGAGCAAATCACCCTGACCTTGATGTTCTCGCTGGACTACCAGCGGGTGCTGGGGCGCGAGGGCGATGTAGGGATCGTGGTGTATCAGGTGATGATGCTGGTGGCGCCGCATCTGCAGGAGCAGGCACGGGCGGCTGCCGAGGAGTTGGCGGTGCGGTACCTGGAGGGGTAAGCCGGTAGGAGATGTATTGCTGCACCGCCGCCTTCGCGGGTAAACCCGCTCCTACAAGGGACAGCGCTGATGCTTGATCCGGCGCTATATCTGTGGGAGCGGGTTTACCCGCGAAGGGCGTTACACCGCTATCAGAGCAGAGACCCGGTGCTGGCCGGAGCCGAAGGCGGGTTGCTGGCCGGGGCCGCAGTCGGCGCCGGGGCTGCAGTTGCGGCTGGAGCGGCGCTGGCCACCGGTGCTGCCGGCTTGGCGGCCGCAGGTTTGGCCGGGGCCTTCTTCACCGCTGGCTTCTTCGCTGCAGCAGGCTTGGCTGCAACAGGCTTGGCTGCCGGTTTTGCCGCTGGCTTGGCCGCTGGTTTGGCTGCAGGCTTGGCCGCTGCAGTTTTCGCTGCAGGTTTAGCCGCCGTCGTTTTGGCTGCTGGCTTGGCCAGTGGTTTGGCCGCTGCCTTGCTCGCCGCCGGCTTGGCCGCTGCGGAGCGCGAGGAGATCGGGGTGACCGAGGCGCCGGTCAGTTTTTCGATCTGCTTGGTCAGGCTGTCGACCTGCTGGTGCAGGGCCTTGATCTCGTTGCGGCTCGGTACGCCCAGACGGGAGATGGCGCTGTTCAGGCGCTTGTCGAAGGCCTCTTCGAGTTCGCTCCACTTGCCCAGTGCACGGTCCTTCACGCCAGACACACGCGAAGTGGTCGAGGACTTGGCGCTTTCAGCCACGTCTTCAGCGGTTTTCTTGGCTTGCTTCTCGGCCTTCTCGCCATCCTTCACCAGCGAGTCGAACAGCTTCGGCCCGTCCTGGTCGACCTTCGAATAGATACCCAGCCCCGCCAGCCAGATCTTGCGGGAGTACTTCTCGATCCCGCCGATCCAGGAGCTGCCTTCTTTGTCGGAATTCTTCTTGCCAGCCATCCTGCTCTCCTTATGGTTTGTGCGCGACGCGCTCGAGCAGCTCATGCAGCTGTTCAAGCTTGATGGACAACGCCTCAACGTCATGTTTAGACGGAATGCCAAGGCGATTCAAGGCGCGACCTACCCGTGCGTCGAAAGCTTTTTCGATCTTGTCGAGTTGAATTTCGACCTTGCCGCGTACGCGACTGACCTCTTGGGTGGCTTCGTCGATCTGGTTATTGGCGGCATCCAGCTCTTTGTCGATGCGCTTCTTGCCGCGTTTCTCGACACCTTCACCGGCTTTCACCAGTTCCTGAAAGTAGTCGGAGCCTTCCTGACCGACCCGCGCATAAGCGCCGATGCCCGCCAGCCAGATCTTGCGCGCGTAGCCGCGCACCTCGCCCAAGGTGCTCTGGGCGTCGTCTTTCTTCTTCACATTCACTTTGGCCATGTTCTGTACCTCATGCTCATGAGTGGAGGGAGGAACCGCCCATGGAGGTTGGGCTTGTGCACAAGGTAGGGAAGAAAATTAGAAACCTCACCCTAAGCTCCTGCTTGCCCTAATCATCTACCGCGGGCAGCGCGCACCGACACGCTAGCGTCGCCACCTCCACTTGACCGCAGCCGATGCCATGACCGACACCCCTACCGCCCGCGAAGAAACTTTCAAGCAAAAGGTTGCAGCCTGTTTCGCAGAACGCCCGAGGCTGCGCGATGTTCTGTCCCACGAAGGGTTCAGGGTGCTCATCGACCATTACCCATGGATACGCGGTAACCACCCACAGCTGACCTCGCTCGATGACTTCGTCATCCTCCCCTCTCTGGACGGTGTTACTCCACAGCGTGCGCTGCTGGATGTTCTGCTGGATCACCTCCTCGCAGGCAGCCGCCTTCAGTTGACCGCCGCGGACCTGCCAAGCATCGCCCCACCTCGGGTGTTTCACGCACAGGAGCAAGGTACGGACAAGGCCAGACATCCCGAAATCACCTTGAACCTGGCCAGGCTGAACGAAGGCCTGGAGAGCGTGGTGGGTGCATGCCTGGAACGGTTCCAACAAGCCCAGATCGGTTTCTGGAACGGCCTCGACGAAGCCAGCCAGGTCAGCCGCATGCGCTGGCTTGAGCACACGATCCAGGCCGCACTGCTCTGCAACCTGCAGAATCAGGGGCTGAGCGCAGCTGAAAGGGCCACCCTGTACGCCCTGCTCGCCGATATTCCCGAAGGTTTTTCCATCTGCGCGGTGAACGTGAATCTGACGACGGCAGACAACAACCGGCCTGTGACACTGCCGGATCTGCTGCTGTCCACCACCCAAAGCCCGCAAGGACGGGTCCTGTGGTGCAAGCCAGGTGGCAGGGTTCGCAGCTTCAGCGACCTGCCGGCCTTTGCCAGCGCACTCGAGGAAGAACTGGCGCAGCGTTATCAGTTCGATGGGCTGTCCTGGGCCCAGTCCGCCGTGGTGGGAGACCCATTTGCCTTCCAGGCCAGGCAGTTGCTCAACACCATGCTCGGTGACATCAGGCGTTTGCGCCTTGGGCACCTGACCTCGGTCGGCGAACTGCAGGACCATCTGCACCAGCTGACTGACCCAAGCGTGTACTTCCTGAACCAGGCACACTCGGCACAAGGCCTGCCCAGTGTCGGCCTGCCGGCCTGGCTATCCAGCGCCGATGCCGGCAGCCGCTATGCCTACCACACATCATTGCTCAAGCTTGCCGCACGCCAGGGGCAGTCCAAGGGTTTGACATCACTCGGCGATATCGACGACCTCCAGCGCTACGCCAACCGCCGCCTGCGCGAGCAACTGCAAAGCCGTTACCCGACAATTGCACAGCATGACCCCGACCAGGTACTCATCAGCGTTTCACAGGCCATCATCGGCAGCAGCGTCCAAGGCTCGCAGTCGCTGCACTTGCGCAACGAAACCCTGACCAACCTGGCCATCTCCCGATTACACCTGGGCGCTGGCGAAGTGATGACCGGCGTCACCGTTCCCGGCGGCGCAAACACCCACGCATGGCTGAGCCTCGAACAGATCAGGGCATTGATTCACGAAGTCGACGTCGGCGGCCAGTACCCCCATTACCTGGAGGCTATCGTCGCTGTTGAACCACGCAGGCAAGAGCGGATCCGGCAATACGCCAGGGAATGGCGAGGCGACCTGCTGTTCAGTACCCTCAAGGCCAACATCCAGGGGCAGCTGAGCGAACCCGCGAGCGATGCGCTGCTGGCGTTCTGCCAAGGCAGCAATGATGCCCAGCCACTGCATATCGCCCCCCTGGCCTTTCTGTGTGCCCCCGGCACTTCGGTCAGTGACAGAGCCCACGGCATGTTCCTGATCAAGCTCCCCGCCAGCCATGGCTGGGTGCTGTACCGACCGTTCTATGCCGACCAGAACCTGCTGCAGTTCACCGGTCTCGATCAGATGATGGCCGCCATCCGCCGCGAAGGTGAGTTGCAGCAGAGTATCCTGGACTGGCTGAATGACAACGTACGCGAGGTCTATGGTAACGGCGGTTTCACTCACCCCCACCTGCACCCAACGCTGGAAGCGCTGGCCGGCCTGCTGGGTGGTGAAAGCCTGGTGGTGGACAAGCTCATCGAGCAGCTCAGGCAGCCGGTCACGGCCCGGTTCGCCCCGTGGGCTACCGATCTGGACGCCCAGTTGTTCGATGCCAGGATCGAAGCCATGCGCTTGGCTGCGTCGCGCAGCAGCCTGTCCAACGCGCAAGAGAAGTCGGCACTGGTCAGCCAGGTTGCATGGTCGCTGTTCAACACCGTCAGCCTGCTCTGGCACGGCCCCCTGGCCAGCCTGACGTGGCTGATGCTGGCGCTCTCGGCCGCCAAGGATGACCTGTCGGCGCTGGCCAACGGAACCGACGAAGCACGGATCGTGGCAGCGACCGATCTGCTGACCGACCTGGCAATGCTCCTGACCCACCGCGGTGCGCCCACTGTCGCCGATCACCCGTCGACGCCGCAACTTCGCTTCGTTGAACCGTCCGAACGGGAAATTACCAGCGAAGAAACTCCGGCGCAGGTACATAGCCCCGCACCAGTGCGGCTTTACAGCTGGCACGACAATCAGCGCGTGGGCAACCTGTCACCGTCAGCTCGCCAGTCGCTGGTCAAGCTTCAGGCCAGTCGCTCGCTGGAGGGGCTCACACCGCTATCCGAGGGACGCCTGCGTGGTCTGTATGAAATCGCCGGCCGCCATTTCGTGAAGCTACAAGGGGCGGCATACGAAGTACAAGAGACCTGGGGCGGCATACAGATCGTCGGCCCCGACCAGAGCAACGACGAGTGGGCTTCACAATGGCAGGGCACGCCCGACAACTATCACATCGTTGGCCGTGAACGCAGCCGAGGCCCTTGGCTGGCACGCTGGAATGGCGAATGGGCAATCAACCTGAACCTCGCTGGAGGCATGCCCAGGACCAGCAAGGCCATTAATGCTGAAAACCAACAGCGTTATACCCAACTTCGCGAAACCGCTTCCCACAATTCCCAGGAACTGGCGAAGCTGGAGCCCTTGATGGAGCGCAACCGCCAGCAACTCACCGACTATGATGATCTCGCCACCGAATACAGCCTGGCGTTCCTGGCCCTGCCTGCGCAAGAACGTGCAAACCCGCCAGCGGCACTGGTGTTGCACAAACAGGAGCTGCTGGCCCGACGCAGGCAGCTTGCCACCGAGCTCAGGGCTTCCTCGCTGTTCCTGGAGAAGCAGGGCGTGCTGCTGGAGGCGAACGTGCGCACTTTCATGGAACTGAGCGAACCACGCTTCCTCAGGCTCGACATCACCGGCACCAACGCCAGGCGGTACAGCACGTGGCTCGAGGCCGCCATCGACAACGACATGTTGTTGTGCCGCCGCCTGCTGGAACAGGTCGACCATGAACAGTTGGTCGCGCAGGCCAATGGGCTGCACCGGTTGCCGCAGGGTGCCGAGCAGCTACAACGCTATGTCGCCTATCGAACCAGCGTGCGCGATTCACTCCAGGCCACGCGCCGACTGCTCGTGGTCAGCCAGCGGCTGGACCGGGCCATACCGGAAGCACTGGAAAACCCCAAGGTCGACTATGCGGACAAAGCCGGCAAACTCGACCGGGTCATCAAGCGGCGTACCTACTCGACGCTGGTGATACGCGCGCAGCTACTCAGCGACCTGGCCTACCTGACCGTGGACAAGACAGTGCTGACGCCTGAAGCGGCCGACAACCTGCTGCCATTGCGGGAGGTACTCAGCAACAACGAATTGAGCCGAACGATCTGGAGCCACGATGGCCTGGCCATGGCCGAGGGGTCTTCCGAAGACAAGGCCGAGGTGCTGGACGACGTCTTGCGCAGGTATCGCGCGATCCTCGACAAGGCCCACTACATGCAATCTTTCAGCGATCCGGCGCTGGACCGGGCAATCCTGGATGAGTACATCAACGAACTGACCAAAGTGTCCAACACGACCGAGGCACAACTGAGCGCTGCGCTGGCCGACCTCGAGAAAGGCATCCTGCCACCACCACCACGGGCACTGCACCGTGCCACGCCAGGCAAGCGTACAGTGATCCGCGTAGGGCGCCGTCCGGCGCTGGTGGAGGCACAAGGCGACCACGCGGTCCAACGCAACCCGATCAACCAGCAACCGGCGGGCAATTACGAACGAAGCGGTGACGAATGGCATGAACAGGCTGCCGAGCCGCGAACTGACGAGCCCGACATTGCGCAGCTTCGCCTGGATGCCAGGCAGCTGTTGGCGCAGGTCGATGAAAAAATCGCCTTCGCGGCACGCTATGCAGACCAGCCCAATAGCCTGAATGACTTCCTGGACTGGCCAATCAACGACATGGAGGAGTTGTCACAGCGATTGGCCGCCATCGACAGTGACCTGGTCAGCCAGCTACGCCAGGCGACGGCACGGGTCGGCGAGAGGAAGCAGCAACTGCTCACCAACGCCTACCTGAACACCCGGCATCCGGACAGCACGGCCTTACGCTATCTGCTGGAGCAGCGGCGAGTCTCAATCGCACCGAGCGTGCTCCGCAGGCCGCTTCGCCACGCCAACGACTACCTTGATGTCTATGAGATCAGGGACATTCAAGCACCGCGTGCAGTGCTGTGGGAAGCACACTTCCACTACCGTAGCCCGGATGCCAAAGCCCATGATTTCGTCAAAGGGCACCTTAAATTCCGGGACCCTCGTGAAAAAAGCCGTGACGCCAGCCTGGAACTGGCGCCCAACGCCAAGGAACGTATCGCCATCTACCGGGGCGACCTGCGCCTGGCCCAGATCGCAGACATCATTCCGTTCCCGCCTGCATCACAGTAGACGTCAAATGGCGGCAATCTTCACGCCAGGGCCTTGTCCAGCGCCCGTTCGATCTCGCCCTTGATGGTGCCGCCCATCATGGACAGCATCATGCCGAGCTTCAGTTCGACGCGGATGCTGTCCTCGCCAATGTGCACGCTGCCGTTGGCGCCGCTGCGCGCCACATCGACCCGGTCACCGTTCCAGGTGGCCTTGAGGTCGTATTCGCGGCTGAGCTTGTCGACCAGCGCTTCGGCCTTGGCGCGGGCAGCCTCGCGGCCGAGGGAATGTTTGCGTTCGACGCTGATCTGGGTCATGCGGGTGTTCCTGGGTATGTAGACATAATCTGCATTATGCCCGCCCCTGCCCCAAGGCACACCCCGCCAAGACAAATCCGCCCGTTCGCCCTAGAATGGCGGTAATTTTTTCCGGTGAAGCGATATGAACGACCAGCGCAAAGGCGACCACGCCGAACCCACCACCCATTTCGGCTACCAGGACGTCCCTGAAAGCCAGAAGGCGAAGAAAGTCGCCGAAGTGTTCCACTCTGTGGCCGCCAAGTACGACCTGATGAACGACGTGCTCTCCGGCGGCATGCACCGCCTGTGGAAGCGGTTCACCATCGAGCTGTCGGGCGTGCGCGCCGGCAACCGCGTGCTGGACATCGCTGGCGGCACTGGCGACCTGGCCGCCAAGTTCTCGCGCCTGGTCGGCCCGACGGGCCAGGTGGTGCTCGCCGACATCAACGATTCGATGCTCAAGGTCGGCCGAGACCGCCTGCTCGACCGCGGCGTGGCCGGCAACATCGAGTTCGTCCAGGCCGACGCCGAAAAGCTGCCGTTCCCGGACAACCACTTCGACTGCGTGACCATCGCCTTCGGCCTGCGCAACGTCACCCACAAGGACCAAGCCATCCGCTCGATGCTGCGCGTGCTCAAGCCGGGCGGGCGCCTGTTGATCCTGGAGTTCTCCAAGCCGACCAACAAGCTGATGTCCAAGGCCTACGATGCTTACTCGTTCGCCTTCATGCCGCTGGCCGGCAAGCTGATCACCAATGACTCCGAGAGCTACCGTTACCTCGCCGAGTCGATCCGCATGCACCCCGACCAGGAAACCCTGAAAAGCATGATGGTCGAGGCCGGTTTCGACCGCGTCACCTACCACAACATGACCAGCGGTATCGTCGCCGTGCACCGGGGAATCAAGCCCTGATGTTGCTGGCCGGGCTGCTCGCCAGTGTCGAACATGGCCTGAACCGCGTCCTGCGCATGGACAGCACGGCTTTGCCGCGCCTGGCCGCGCTGGAAGGCAAGGTCATCGAGATCGACTGCCGCCAACCGGCCCTGCAGGTGTTCATCCTCCCCGATGAAGAAGGCCTTATGCTTGCCGCCCACTGGGAGGGCGAGGTCGACTGCAGCCTGCGCGCCCCAGCCGGCAGCCTGGTGCAACTGGCCGTGGCCAGGGACAAGACTGCCGTGTTGCACAGCCCGCAGGTCGAACTGCATGGCGACAGCGCCGTGCTGCTCGACCTGTTCGGCGTGCTGCAAGACCTGGAGCTGGACTGGGAACACGAACTGCAGCGCTGGCTTGGCCCGGTCGCCACGGCGATGCTCGCCGGCCACATCCGCCTGCGTGCACGCTGGACCCGCCAAGGCCTGGCACGGTTCAGCCAGAACCTGTCGGAATACCTGGCAGAGGAATCACGCACCCTGGTGGGCCAGCGCGAAGCCGAAGCCGCTTTCAGCCAGCTCGACACCCTGAAGCTCGATATCGAACGCCTCGAGGCGCGCCTGCAGCGCCTCTCCCGATCCCTTGATACCAGCGATAACGCATGAAGCTGCTCGCCGTCCGCCGTCTTTTTCGCATCCAGCGTGTGGTAATCCGCTACCGTCTCGATGACCTGTTGTTCGATCAGCCCCTGTTGCCCTGGTGGCTGGCCAGCCTGCGCCTGCTGATGCCATGGCGCTGGCTGCCGCGCAAACCCTCCGAACTCAGCCGTGGTGCACGCCTGCGCCTGGCGCTGCAGGACCTGGGGCCGATCTTCATCAAGTTCGGCCAGTTGCTGTCCACGCGCCGCGACCTGCTGCCCACCGACATCGCCGACGAGCTGATGCTGCTGCAGGACCGCGTACCGCCGTTTGACCCGAAACAAGCCGTGGCGATGATCGAAGATCAGCTCGGCGCCAAGGTCGGCGAAGTGTTCAGCCGCTTCGACGTCGAGCCGCTGGCCTCGGCCTCGGTGGCCCAGGTGCATGCCGCCCGCCTCAAGAGCGGCGAAGAGGTCGTGGTCAAGGTGGTACGCCCGGGCCTCAAGCCGGTAATCGCCCAGGACCTGGCTTGGCTGTTCCTCATCGCCAAGGCTGCCGAGCGCGCCTCGGCCGATGCCCGCCGCCTGCACCCGGTGGAAATCGTCGGTGACTACGAAAAGACCATCTACGACGAGCTCGACCTGCTGCGCGAGGCGGCCAACGCCAGCCAGCTGCGGCGAAATTTCGAAGGTTCCGAGCTGATGTACGTACCCCAGGTGTACTGGGACCTGTGCCGGCCGAAAGCGCTGGTGATGGAGCGCATCTACGGCGTGCCGGTGACCGACATGGCGACCCTGGCCGACCAGCGCACCGACATGAAGATGCTGGCCGAGCGTGGTGTCGAGGTGTTCTTCACCCAGGTGTTCCGCGACAGCTTCTTCCATGCCGACATGCACCCGGGCAACATCTTCGTCAGCACGGTCAAACCGTGGAGCCCGCAGTACATCGCCATCGACTGCGGCATCGTCGGCAGCCTCACCGCCGAGGACCAGGATTACCTGGCGCGCAACCTGATCGCCTTCTTCAAGCGCGACTACCGCCGCGTTGCCCAGTTGCACATCGACTCGGGCTGGGTACCGGCGCACACCAAGGTCAATGAGTTCGAAGCGGCAATCCGCACCGTGTGCGAGCCGATCTTCGAAAAACCGTTAAAGGATATTTCCTTTGGCCAGGTGCTGATGCGCCTGTTCCAGACCGCACGGCGCTTCAACATGGAAGTCCAGCCACAGCTGGTACTGCTGCAGAAGACCCTGCTCAACATCGAAGGCCTCGGCCGTCAGCTGTACCCGGACCTGGACCTGTGGAGCACCGCCAAGCCGTTCCTGGAACGCTGGATGCGCGAACGCATGAGCCCCAAGGCCGTGTTCGGCAACATCCATGGCCAGGTCGAGCAGCTGCCGCACCTGGCCGGTATGGCCCGCGACCTGCTTGAGCGCCTGTCGCAGCCGCATCTGGAAGACCCGCAACTGCCGGAGCGCCGTCGCCAGGGCGACCGCTGGGCACTGCGCCTGCTCGGCGCCGGCTTGCTCGGTGGTGGTGCGGTACTGGCCACCGGAGCCGCCGACGCCGCCAGCCTGGCCGCCCCGGCCGCCTGGCCAGCGTGGCTGATGCTGGCCGCAGGCCTTTACCTGATCGTGCGCCAATAGCCAGCCGCGCTGCTGGCTGGCACACTAGCGCAAAGGGCCCGGTACAGGACGGGCCCGCTTTGGAGTCGACGATGAAAGACTGGCTGGACGAGATCAAGTGGAACAGCGATGGCCTGGTACCGGCGATCGCCCAGGACCACAAGACCGGACGCGTGCTGATGATGGCCTGGATGAACCGCGAATCGCTGGCGCTGACCGCCGCCGAGCAACGTGCCATCTACTGGTCGCGTTCCCGTGGCAAGCTGTGGCGCAAGGGCGAAGAGTCCGGCCATGTGCAAAAGCTGCATGAAATGCGCCTGGACTGCGATGCCGACGTGATCATCCTGATGGTCGAGCAACTGGGTCATATCGCTTGCCATACTGGCCGTGAAAGCTGCTTCTACCGCGTCTACGAGGACGGCCAGTGGAAAACCGTCGACCCGGTTCTGAAAGACCCGGATGCCATCTACAGCGCAGGACACTGACATGAGCGACACCCTAAACCGCCTGGCCGAAGTGCTGGAAGAGCGCAAACAAGCGGCTCCCGACAGCTCCTACGTGGCCAGCCTGTACCACAAGGGCTTGAACAAGATCCTCGAAAAGCTCGGCGAAGAGTCGGTCGAGACCATCATCGCGGCCAAAGACGCCGCCGTGAGCAAGGATTACAGTGATGTCATCTATGAAACCGCAGACTTGTGGTTCCATAGCCTGGTCATGCTCAGCGCGCTGGGCCAGCACCCGCAAGCCGTGCTAGATGAACTGGAGCGCCGTTTCGGGCTGTCCGGGCACGATGAGAAGGCGGCACGGCAGCCATCTGCCTGATGTATTTCTGGGGGCGCTGTGCGCCCCTTTCGCGACGCAAGGCCGCTCCCACAAGGGACCGGCGTAACACGGACCTTGTGGGAGCGGCCTTGTGTCGCGAAAGGGCTGCAAAGCAGCCCCAGAAGGTTCACTGATAATTTTCAGGAGTACGAAATGGGTATCTTTGACTGGAAACACTGGATCGTCCTGCTGGTCGTCGTGGTCCTGGTGTTCGGCACCAAGAAGCTGAAGAACTTCGGCAGCGACCTGGGCGAATCAATCAAGGGCTTCCGCAAGGCCATGAACGACGAAGAAAACAAGCCGGCCGAACAGACCCCGCCGCCAGCCCAGCCAGTCCCCCCCGTGCAGAACACTGCCCAGCAACCACAGGGCCACACCATCGAGGGCCAGGCCCAGCCGGTCCAAGAGCCGCAGCGGAAAGACTGACCCATGTTCGGCATCAGCTTCAGCGAGCTGCTGCTCGTCGGCCTGGTCGCCCTGTTGGTGCTCGGCCCCGAGCGCCTGCCTGGCGCCGCGCGTACCGCGGGGCTGTGGATCGGGCGGCTGAAACGCAGCTTCAATGCGATCAAGATGGAGGTCGAGCGCGAAATCGGCGCCGACGACATTCGCCGCCAGTTGCATAACGAGCACATCCTGCAGATGGAAGAGGAAGCCAAGCGCATCCTCAACCCGCAGCTGCCGCCGGCACAGCCGCCAGTCGCCACCCAGCCTACCGCTGCGCCAACGCCAGCACCGGCAGCGCCGACGACCACGCCTGAACCGCCCGAACAGCCTCAACCGCCGCGAGCCCCATGAGCGAAAATCCGGAACACGACCAGCCGATGCCGCTGGTCTCGCACCTGACCGAACTGCGTACCCGCCTGCTGCGCTGCGTGGCGGTCATCTTCCTGATCTTTGCCGGGCTGTTCTCCTTCGCCCAGCAGATCTACACCTTGGTGTCGGCGCCGCTGCGTGATCACTTGCCAGCCAATGCGACGATGATCGCCACCGACGTGGCCTCGCCGTTCTTGACGCCGTTCAAGCTGACCATGATCGTCTCGCTGTTCCTGGCGATCCCGTTCATTCTTCAGCAGATCTGGGGCTTCATCGCGCCAGGCCTGTACCGCCATGAAAAACGCATCGCCATTCCGTTGCTGGTGTCGAGCATCCTGCTGTTCTACGCCGGCATGGCCTTCGCCTATTTCCTGGTGTTCCCGCTGATGTTCAAGTTCTTCGCCGCTGCCACCCCGGCAGGCGTTGCGATGATGACCGACATCGCCAACTACCTCGACTTCGTCATGACCCTGTTCTTCGCCTTCGGTGTCGCGTTCGAGATCCCGGTGGCTGTGGTGTTGCTGGTGTGGATCGGCGTGGTCGACGTGAAGTACCTGAAAAAGGTCCGACCGTATGTGATCATCGGCTGCTTCGTGGTCGGCATGATCCTCACCCCGCCGGACATCTTCTCGCAGACCCTGCTCGCAGTGCCGATGTGGCTGCTGTTCGAAATTGGCGTGCTGTGCGGCAGCCTGATCCGCAAGCGCAGCCATGCTGACGACGAAGCCACCAACGACCATAACGACCAGCCGCCAGCGACCCAACCGTGAACCTGTTACTCCTTGAAGAGGCCGACTTCGTCTCGGCCGACCGCGTCGTCCTCGCTGATCGGCGTTTTACCCACATGCAGGACATTCACCGCGTCGCGGTGGGCGACACGTTGCGCGTGGGCCGTATCAACGGCCTGATGGGCAAAGCCACGGTGCTGCGCCTGGAAAAGCACGAAGCCGAGCTCGAGGTCGCCTTCGACCAGCAGCCACCGACCAAGCTGCCGCTGACCCTGGTGTTGGCCGTGCCGCGGCCGAAGATGCTGCGTCGGCTGTTCCAGACCGTGGCGACCCTGGGTGTGCCGCGGCTGATCCTGGTCAACAGTTACAAGGTCGAGAAAAGCTTCTGGCAAACGCCCTTTCTCAACCCTGAAACCATTCGCGAGAACCTGATTCTCGGCCTGGAACAGGCCCGTGACACGGTGCTGCCCGAGGTGATCATCGAGAAGCGCTTCAAACCGTTCGTCGAAGACCGCCTGCCTGCCATCGCCGATGGCACCCTCGGCCTGGTCGGCCACCCTGGCCCCTACCCGGCCTGCCCACGCGCAGTCGAAGGGCCAGTCACCCTGGCGATCGGGCCCGAAGGTGGCTGGATCCCTTACGAAGTGGACTTGCTCGGCAAGGCTGGCCTGGCCCCCGTTCAGCTGGGTGATCGCATTCTGCGTGTGGAAACTGCTGTAACTGCCTTGCTCTCAAGGATTTTCTGACGAGCGGGTCAACCTCCCCCTATCAAGTTTCCCCGGCGCAAGCCGATGGTGTTGGCAACACTACAATAATCAGTGCTGCCACACTGCCGGGGAGTCAAACATGTACCAATGGTTTTCCCAATCGCTGGGGAATGTAAGCGTCAATCGCAAGTTGGGACTGGGCTTCGGTCTGGTGTTGTTGCTGACCCTGGCCATCACCTTCACCGGTTGGCAAGGCCTGGACAGCGTCACCGAACGAGGCGACAAGCTGGGCAACATTTCGGTGATCCACCAGTACACTCAGGAGCTGCGCATAGCCCGCCAGCACTACCAGCGTGACCGCAACGATGCGGCCATCGCAGAGCTGGAAAAGGCCCTGGGCAACCTCGAACGCCAGATCACCTTCATGCTCGGGCAGATCGAGCAACCCACTGACCGTCAGCGCCTGCAACAGCAACAAGCTGCCGTCAGCCAGTACCTGCAGGCCTTCAATGACCTCAAGCAAGCCGCTCAACGCCGCGACGCCGCTCGCGGCGTATTGGGTGACAGCGCTGACAAGGCCGTCGAGCTGATCAACCGGGTGCAGCAGCGCCTGCTGCAGGGCGGCGACATCACCCAGTATCAGCATGCCGTGGAAGTCAGTGCACTGGTGCAACAGGCTCGCTTCCAGGTGCGTGGCTACACCTACAGCGGCAACGCCGAGTACCAGCAGACTGCACTGACAGCCATCGACCAGGCCCTCACCGAACTCAAGGCACTGCCCACCAGGTTGCCGGCTGAATACGCCGCTAGCCTTGACGATTCAGCCACCGCACTGGCCGCCTACCGCGATGCCGTGAACCAGTTCGCTACGGCCCAAGGCGCCAGCGAACAGGCGCTGCAACGCATGACCGATCAAGGCTCGGTACTGCTGCAGACCAGCGAGGCAATGACCATTTCGCAGACCGAAGTCCGCGATGCCGGCACGCGCCAGGCGAAGATCATGCTCGGCAGTGCTACCGCACTGGCCTTGGTGCTGGGCCTGCTCGCAGCCTGGGCCATCACCCGGCAGATCATCATCCCTTTGCGCCAGACACTGGCTGCCGCCGAGCGCGTGGCCAACGGCGACCTGCGCCAGGACCTGCATTCGACCCGCCGCGACGAACTCGGCCAGCTTCAAGCCAGCATGCAGCGCATGACCCAAGGCCTGCGCGAGCTGATCGGCGGCATCGGCGATGGCGTCACGCAGATCGCCAGCGCCGCCGAAGAGCTGTCGGCAGTCACCGAGCAGACCAGCGCCGGGGTCAACAACCAAAAGGTCGAGACCGACCAGGTAGCGACCGCGATGAACGAAATGGCCGCCACCGTGCATGAAGTGGCGCGCAATGCCGAGCAGGCCTCGGAAGCCGCAGCCATGGCCGACCAGCAGGCGCGCGAGGGTGATCGTGTGGTCAGCGAGGCGGTCGCGCAGATCGAGCGCCTGGCCGGCGAGGTGGTCAACTCCAGCGAAGCAATGAACCAGCTCAAGGCTGAGAGCGACAAGATCGGCAGCGTGCTCGACGTGATCAAGTCGGTGGCCCAGCAGACCAACTTGCTGGCGCTCAATGCCGCCATCGAAGCGGCGCGTGCGGGTGAGGCCGGGCGTGGCTTTGCGGTGGTGGCTGACGAGGTGCGCAGCCTGGCCCAGCGCACCCAGCAGTCCACCGAAGAAATCGAAGAACTGATCGCCGGCCTGCAAAGCGGCACCCAGCGCGTGGCCAGCGTGATGGACGCCAGCCGTCAGCTGACCGACAGCAGCGTCGAATTGACCCGCCGCGCCGGTAGCTCGCTGGAAACCATCACCCACACGGTTTCCTCGATTCAGGCCATGAACCAGCAGATCGCCACAGCGGCCGAGCAGCAGAGTGCTACCGCCGAAGAGATCAACCGCAGCGTGATGAATGTTCGGGATATTTCCGACCAGACTTCCGCTGCAAGTGAGGAGACAGCCAGCTCCAGCGTCGAGCTGGCTCGGCTGGGTACTCATCTGCAAGGGCTGGTTGGGCGGTTCCGGCTCTGATACCTCATTGTCTGCGCTGAATTTTCCTACATAAGTTTCAGGTCAAGTCCTACAGGCCTTCCGCCGATTGGCAGGGATGAGATGCCGGCACTACGCCAGCACCCCATCCCTACCAACTGGACGGAGACCTGCCATGTTCGGCTACCTCAATCACAGGCTCGGCAACATCAGTGTCGGCGCCAAGCTCGCCCTGGGCTTCGCCGTGGTCCTCACGCTTACCCTGGCCACCACGGTCAGCGGCTGGCGCGCCCTGGACGGCGCCATCAGCCGCTCGGAACAACTCAGCGAGATCGGCCAGATCAATGATCTGGTCAAAGACCTGCGCGCCGAGCGCATCACCTATCGAGTACTGGCGGACGACGCCAGCAAGGCGCAGATCGCCGGTATTCTGCAGCAGCTGGATGCCCTGCTGACCACCCTGCAGCAGCGCAGCAGCGTCGATGAGTCACGTCAGATGCTGTCCCAGAAACTGCAATTGCTGCAGCGCCTTCGCGAAAACTTCACCGCCCTGCAGCGCAGCGTCGACGAGCGTCGCGCGCTTCGCACAGGCATGCAGGAGCAAGAGCAGAAACTGAACGACGTCATCGACGCGCTGCAGACCCAGGCCCTGCTGAAAATGCCTGCTGACAGCCAGGGCGGCGTGCTGGGCCTGATGGATACCTTGAGCCGCCAAGTCGATACCGCCAACCAGCAGAGCCTGGTGCCAGCCTACACCTTCGTGCCGCTCACGGACTTCGCCAAGGTCGGCGATACCGCCTTGAACGCCGCCGATACCAGCCTCGGCCAGCTGCTCAAGGGCCTTGCCCCGCTAGGCCTGCCGCGCACGCTGACAGAACAGCCAGGCATCGAGCTGGGCAAGTACCGCACCAGCCTGGACCAGTATCGCCGCACGGCTCTGCAGGTCGAACAACTTCAGAATGAAATGGAGCAGATGGGCAACGAGCTCAGGGCGGTCAGCCTGGAGCTGGCCGAAAGAAAGATTGAGCAACGCGACAACGAGGCCATCGCCGCCCGCTCCTTGCTCACCAGCGTGGCACTGCTGGCCCTTGTCGTGGGCATCGTCGCTGGCTGGCTGATCACCCAGCAGATCACTCAACCGCTGCGCCAGACACTGGCATTGGCCGCGCGTATTGCCAAAGGTGATCTGAGCCAGCTCGAACCGGTACAGCGCCGCGACGAGATGGGACAGTTGCAGACCCGTATGGGCGAGATGACCGTGAGTCTGCGCGAGCTGATCGGAGGGATCGACCAGGGGGTCGGCCAACTTTCCTTGGCCGCCTCACAGCTGGCAGCCAGCAGTGAGGACACCAAGCTGCGCATCAACCAGCAGCGCGAGGAGACCGACCAGGTGGCCACAGCCATGAACCAGATGAGCGCCACGGTACAAGAGGTTGCGCAGAATGCTGAACACGCCTCGTTGGCGGCGACAAACGCCGACCAGCAAGCACAATTGGGTGACCAGGTGGTAGCCGAAGCCATCGGCCGCATCGAACAGCTGGCGCGGCAGATGGACGATTGCCTGGGCGCCATGCAGCACCTGGCCAGCGAAAGCCAGCGCATCGGCAGCATCCTCGACGTGATCAAGTCAGTGTCGGAGCAGACCAACCTGCTGGCATTGAACGCGGCAATCGAAGCCGCCAGGGCGGGCGAAGCGGGCCGTGGTTTTGCCGTGGTCGCCGATGAGGTGCGCGGGCTGGCGCAGCGCACCCAGCAGTCCACCGAGGAAATCGAGCAACTGATCGACAGCCTTCACAGCGGCACGGATGAGGTTACCCGCCTGCTCGATGACAGCAAGCGACTGACCGAGCAGAGCGTGGAGCTGAGCCGCAGGGCCGGGCAGGCCTTGGGGCAGATCACCGATACGGTTTCGAGCATACAGGGGATGAACCAGCAGATTGCCACGGCCAGCGAGGAACAGAGCGTGGTGGCCGAGCAGATCAACCGAAGTGTGCTGAATGTGCGTGACGTGTCTGATCAGACCAGTGCGGCCAGTGAGCAGACGGCCACTTCGAGCGGGGAGCTGGAGCAGTTGGGGCGGCAATTGCGGGGGATGGTGGGGCGGTTCAGCCTTTAAGACCGAACCGTCCTCTTCGCGGGTAAACCCACAGGGTTCTCCACTGGCCTTGGCGCGGTGCAGTACCTGTGGGAGCGGGTTTACCCGCGAAGAGGGTGGTGCGGTTAAAGCACCTGGCGCAGGAACGCCTGCGCGCGTGGGTCCTTCGGCGAAGCAAAGAACGCGGCTGGTGCCGAATCTTCCAGCAACTTGCCATGGTCGAAGAACAGCACCCGGTCCGCCACTTCGCGGGCAAAGCCCATTTCGTGGGTGACGCAGACCATGGTCATGCCTTCCTGGGCCAGGGTCTTCATCACGTCCAGCACCTCGCCAACCATCTCCGGGTCGAGCGCCGAGGTCGGCTCGTCGAACAGCATTACCTTCGGGTCCATCGCCAACGCACGGGCAATCGCCACTCGCTGCTGCTGGCCACCCGAGAGCCGCGACGGGTACTCGTTGGCCTTTTGCGAAATACCCACTTTCTCCAGCAACGCTCGCGCCTTGGCTTCACGCTCGGCCTTGTTGCGCTTGCGTACCACCTTCTGCGCCAGGCACAGGTTCTCCAGCACGGTCATGTGCGGGAACAGGTTGAAGTGCTGGAACACCATGCCGACTTCGCGGCGGTAGGCGTTGATGTCGGTCTTCGGGTCGGCCAGCTGCAGGCCGTCGATGGCCACATGGCCTTCGTCGAAATGCTCCAGGCCATTGAGGCAGCGCAGGAAGGTCGACTTGCCCGAACCCGACGGGCCGAGCACCACCACCACTTCGCCCTTGGCGACTTGCGTGGTGACGTTATCCACAGCCCGTACCACATGGCCACGGGTGTCGAAGACTTTCAGCAGATCACGGACTTCAATCACTTTGCGCAAGCCTCCGCTCGAGCCGGCTGGCGATATGCGACAGCGGCAGGTTGATCAGCAGGTACAGGCCTGCCACGCAGAACCAGATCTCGAAGGTCGAGAACGACGTAGTGATGGCCTCACGGCCGCTCTTGGTCAATTCGGTGATGGCGATTACCGACACCAGCGAGGTGTCCTTGACCAGGCTGATGAACTGCCCGGCCAGCGGCGGCAGCACACGCTTGAACGCCTGCGGCAGGATCACGTGGCGCATCGACTGGCCAGCGTTCAGGCCCAGCGAGCGCGCCGCCTCGTTCTGCCCCTTGGCAATCGACTGTACGCCAGCGCGGACGATTTCTGCCACATAAGCGCCGGTGAACAGTGCCAGCGCGGCCACCCCGGCGAACTCGCGGGACAGGTTGAGCACGGTGCCGATAAAGAAGTAGAAGATGAAGATCTGTACCAGCAACGGTGTGCCACGCACCAGTTCGACATAAACGGTCGACAGGTCACGCAAGGTCGGGTTGTTCGACAACCGGCACAAGCCGGCGAACAGGCCGATCACCAGGCCCAGCGCGCCAGACACCACCGAGATCCACAAGGTGGTCCACAGGCCCCAGGCCAATGGGCCGGCCGCCCAGTGGCGGGTAACGCCGACCTGATCGCCTTCAGCGACGTCGTCGCCGCGGCTCAGTTGCAGGCTGTCCTTGGCCACGTCCAGCACTTGCTCGTCGCCGTTTTCGTCCTTGAGCGTGACACGCGCGGTGTCACCGGAAACGACGATCTCCTGCACGCTGCCGTATCCAGCGGCACGCTGTACTTCCTCGGCCTTGTAGGCGAAGTACTGCGGTACGCGGTTCCAGCGCCACTCGTAGGAAATCATCGAGGTGGCCATGTACAGGCTGAACGCCAGGCCCACCAGGACCAGGGCGGTCAACCCGTGCCAGGGCCACTGGGCTTTCTTGTGTTTGATCACGTGGGGTACTTCCGTAAATGCGAACGCGCAGGGTTTGCCTGCGCGTCGGGGTCAAAAGCCGGGCTTGTGGCCTGGGCCTTATTCCATTTCCTTCAGCCAGTCCTTGTTCTTGAACCACTTGTCGTGAATACGATCGTAGGTCCCGTCATGCTTGATCTGGTGCAGGAAGTTGTTGATGAAGTTGATGCTGTCGTAGTCGCCTTTCTTCAGGCCGAAGGCCAGCGGCTCGTAGGTGAACGGTTCTTCGAGGAACAGCAGCTTGCCGGCACCGGCCTTCTCGACCGCCACCACGTTGTACGGTGCGTCGTAGACGAAGGCGTCAGCCTTGCCGTTGACCACATCCATCACTGCTTCCTGCTCGTTGTCATAGCCGTGGTACTTGGCTTTGCCGATCAGTTTTTTGGAAACCATCTCGCCGGTGGTACCGAGCTTGGAAGTCAGGCGGTACTTCTCGTTGTTCAGGTCTTTGTACGACTTGATCTCACCAGCCAGCTCCTTGCGAATCAGCAGGGTCTGGCCAACCACGATGAAGGGTTCGCTGAAGTTCAGGCGCAGGTTGCGTTCCTGGGTCAGGGTCATGCCGCTGCCGATGATGTCGAACTTGTCGGTCAGCAGGGCCGGGATGATACCGTCATAGGCGGTGGAAACAGCCTCGAACTTGACGCCCATGGATTTGGCCATGGCTTTGAGGATATCGACTTCAAAGCCGATGATCTCGCCGCGCTTGTTGGTCATCTGGAACGGCATGTAGGTTGGGTCCATGCCCACCCGCAGGGTGCCGCGCTTGACCGCTTCATCGATGGCGCCGGCCTGGGCCGCAGTTACTGCGACCAGGGCGGTGACACCGACCAGCAGTCGCGAAAGGTATTTCTTGATCATCACCAAGTCCCCTAGCAAGAAAAGAAGCGAATCTTATTGTCTTGGCACAGCCGTACCGGCAGATGCGCATTATCGGAGAGGGATGCTAACGCATGGCGGCCCTGGGACCTAGAGCCGGGGGGGACTTTGTTGGCCAAAATCCAATATGCAGGGACATTGCTGGCGAGGGCTTCACCCTCGTTTCGCGACACAAGGCCGCTCCTACAAGGAAATGCATATCCCTGTAGGAGCGGCCTTGTGTCGCGACAGGGCCGCAAAGCGGCCCCAAGCCCTATCAGGCGCCGACGAGTGCCGGTTGGCCTTCATTCTCCGGGTGCAGTGGCAGCAGCGGCGAATGCGGGTCGTTCTTGATCGAGGCACGCCACACATCGATCCACGCCGCATTGTGCTGCGCCCAGACCTGCTCGTGCAGGCGGCTCAAGGCCACCGGGTCGCTGAGCAAGGCCAGGCGGGTATTGAGGTCCAGCCCTTTCGGCCCGGTTTCAAGCGCCTTGGCCACGCGCTCTGCACGCAGCGCCTCGATCGGCGCAGCCTGACCATGACGGGCAGTGGCCATGGCACAGGCCAGGGCATTCTGCCGTGGGTCGACCACCGCACGCACGAAGCCGTCATGCAGGGCATGCCAGCGGTTTTCGTGGGTGTACTGGTCGGTCGCCAACAGCTCTTGCGGCGTGGCGTATTCCTCGGGGATGAGGAACAGCTTCTCGTCCTTGGCTGCCAGGCCCAGGCGCGTGCGGCTGGAGATGACCGATACCGGGATCGACAGCACCAGCGAGCCAACGATCGGCGCCAGCCACCACAGGAAGCTCGGGTTCAGCCACGCCACCAACCCGGCCCAGGCGAAGCCCAGCAGGGTCTGTGGGCCATGGCGGCGCAGCGCTTCGCTCCACGGGGTGGAGTCGTCGTCACGCTGCGGCGAGTTCCAGGTCGCCGCCCAGCCGAGGAACGCGGCCAGCACGAAGCGGGTGTGGAAGATCATCCGTACCGGCGCCAGCAGCATGGAGAACAGCATTTCCATCAGCATCGACAGGGTGACCTTGAAGCGCCCGCCAAACTCGACGGCGCCCTTGGCCCAGATCAGGATGACACTAAGCAGCTTGGGCAGGAACAGCAGCACGATGGTGGTGGAGAACAGCGCCACGGCCTTCTCCGGATGCCATTGCGGCCACAGCGGGTAGAGCTGGTACGGTTCGATGAAGTACTGCGGTTCCATCAGCGTGTTGGTCGCCAGCAGTGCGGTAGACAGCACCAGGAACAGGAACCACAGCGGCGCCGACAGGTACGACATCACGCCGGTGAGGAACACCGCACGGTGCACCGGGTGCATGCCCTTGACCAGGAACAGGCGGAAGTTCATCAGGTTGCCGTGGCACCAGCGGCGGTCGCGCTTGAGCTCGTCGAGCAAGTTCGGCGGCAATTCTTCGTAGCTGCCCGGCAGGTCATAGGCAATCCACACGCCCCAGCCGGCGCGGCGCATCAGCGCGGCTTCGACGAAGTCGTGGGAGAGAATGGCCCCGGCGAACGCGCCCTTGCCCGGCAACGGCGCCAGGGCGCAGTGCTCGATGAACGGCTTCATGCGGATGATCGCGTTATGGCCCCAGTAGTGCGACTCGCCCAGCTGCCAGAAGTGCAGGCCGGCAGTGAACAGCGGGCCGTAAACGCGGGTGGCGAACTGCTGCATGCGCGCATACAGGGTGTCCATGCCCGAGGCTTTCGGCCCGGTCTGGATGATGCCGGCGTCCGGGTTGGCCTCCATCAGGCGCACCAGGCTGCTCAGGCACTCGCCGCTCATGACACTGTCGGCGTCGAGCACGACCATGTACTTGTACTCGCCACCCCAGCGACGGCAGAAATCGTCGAGGTTGCCGCTCTTGCGCTTAACGCGACGGCGGCGACGGCGGTAGAAGATGCGGCCAAAGCCCTTGGTCTCGCGACACACGTCCAGCCAGGCCTGTTGCTCGGCCACGGCGATGTCGGTGTCGTTGGTATCGCTGAGCACAAAGAAGTCGAAGCGGTCGAGGTTGCCGCTGGCAGCCACCGACTCGAAAGTCGCCCGCAGGCCTGCGAACACACGCGGCACGTCTTCGTTGCAGATCGGCATCACCAGCGCGGTACGCGCCTCGGGTGCAATCGGCTCGTTGCCTGCACTGCTACCCGAAATCTTGTACTTGTCACGCCCGGTGAGCAGCTCGAGGAAGCCCATCAGGGCGGTCCAGAAACCTGCCGAGACCCAGCAGAACAGGATACCGAACAGCACCAGGATGGACGTCTGCAACGCATACGGCCAGACCTGCACCACGGTGTCCCACAGCGGCTGCTTGACGATTTCGTCCAGGTCGACGAACGACCAGCCCTGGTACGGCAGGATGCCCTTCATGTAGAAGCCGGCGACGATGGTCTGGCCGATCATGAGGGTGAGCAGGATATAGCGGCGGATCGAGCCGACCGTACGCCAGCGCGCCGCCGGCAGTTCACGCTTGGGTGGCTGCGGGGCATTGGGGCGGCCGGTCATGCGCCGCCACATGCGGATCAGCACGTTGGTGCGCCAAGGCTCGGGCACGACTTTGGTGCGTTTGATCGGCGGCGCGATCTTCAGGCACAGGCGGCCGCTGCCGTCGACACCGAGCATCTCGGCGTCTTCCAGCTCGGCAGCGCTGCCCACGGTCAGGCGGGTGCCAACCGAGGCCTGCACGGCCTCGGTGGCGTTGGCGGCCGGGTTGGCCGCCAGGCGTTGGTGCAGCTCACCGAACGACGTGCAGCTGGCGAGTTCCGCGCGCTGCTCATCGCTCAGTGGGAGGTGGGCCAGGTATTCGCCAAGCGATTCTGGCCTTGCGCTTGAGTTACTCATCGGCAGGCAACTGATAGCTCCAGGTCTCGGTCAGCACTTTTTCAGTGGTGGCCGGGGTCCCGTTGGTGGGCGCCGCATCGGCGGCAGGTTGTTCGGCCTTGGCTGGCTCCGCCTTGGCGGTCTTCTCATGCTTGGCGTGCTTGGCCGCAGCCTTTTCCTGCTTGGTTTCAGCAGCAGGCTTGGCCGGCTCGACCGGCACGTCACGCACCAGCGCAGCGCGCATTTCGGTGGACTTGTTGGCTTCCTTGACCTTCAGACGCAGGGTCAGGCGCCAGCCCTTGGTCTCCGGGTTATAGCGCAGATTGTTCTCGACCACTTCGGCATTGTCGCCAACGCTGATCTGGCTGCGCACTGCGGTGTCTTCCGGCAGGGCGGCCAACGCCGGGCCGGCGAAGTCGACCAGGAAGGCGACGCTGCCGTCTGGCTGGCGGATCAGGTTGGACTGCTTGACGTCACCAGTGGAGCGCAGGGTCTGCTTGACCCAGCCCAGGTCAGGGGCCTGGAACTGCTGCTCGTCGATGGTCCAGTGCAGGCGGTAGGCGTATTCGAACGGCTTGCCTGGCTCAGGCAGCTTCTCCGGGCTCCAGAAGGCAACGATGTTGTCGTTGGTTTCGTCGGCAGTCGGGATCTCCACCAGGTCGACGGTGCCTTTGCCCCAGTCGCCCTTCGGCTCGATCCAGGCGCTTGGGCGCTTCTGGTAGTTGTCGTCGAGGTCTTCAAAGTCGCTAAAGGCGCGCTGACGCTGCATCAGGCCGAAACCACGCGGGTTCTCGACACTGAAGTTGCTCACGGCCAGGTGTTTCGGGTTGTTCAGCGGGCGCCACAGCCACTCACCGTTGCCGGCATGGATCGACAGGCCTTCGGAGTCATGCAGGGCCGGGCGATAGTTCAGCACCTTGGACGGCTGGTTCGGGCCGAACAGGAACATGCTGGTCAGCGGGGCGATGCCCAGGCGGCTGACTTGGTCACGCAGGAACACGCGCGACTGAACGTCGACCACGGTGTCGGTGCCTGGGCGCAGGATCAGCTTGTAAGCGCCGGTGGAGCGCGGCGAGTCCAGCAGGGCGTAAATCACCAGGTGCTTGTCGGCCGGCTTGGGCTTCTCGACCCAGAACTCGGTGAAGCGCGGGAACTCTTCACCCGACGGCAGCGCGGTGTCGATGGCCAGGCCACGGGCCGACAGGCCATACACATGGCCCTTGCCGACCACGCGGAAGTAGCTGGCCCCCAGCAGGGTCATGATCTCGTCCTGCTTGTCGGCCTTGTTGATTGGGTAGAGCACGCGGAAACCGGCGTAACCGAGGTTCTTGACGGTTTCCGGGTCGTGCGGCACGTCACCGAACTCGAAGCGGCTCGGGTCGTACTTGATTTCCTCGACATTGGTAGCGGTGATCTCGTTGATCTTCACCGGGGTGTCGAAGTGCATGCCCTGGTGGTAGAAGGACAGCTTGAACGGCGTCTTGTCCTTGGCCCACTCGGCCTTTTCCTGCAGGAAGTGAATCTTCTGGTAGTCCGCGAACTTCATGTCGCGGAACGCAGCCGGCAGATTGCTTTTTGGTGCTTCGTATTTCTGGCCGGCCAGATCCTTTGCCTTGGCTGCAACATCGTCAAGATTGAATGCCCACAGCTGGCCCGCGCTCATCAGGCCGACCAGTGCCACACTGGCCATCAGGGCCTTGCGCAGCCCGGTGCCGGGGATTCTAGATGCTTTTTGGGGACTAACAATCACGAGCAACCCTCGCCGAAAACAGATCATGAAACCAACGGCCAGCGACAAATGCCGGGTTGGCGAGCACTGTTCGGACCCCATGAGGGCGTAATGATTCCCCAAACAGGTCCAGACAATGCTCGAGTCAGAGTGAAACGAACCTGCGAACGCAGGCTCACGCAGCGCGCGATTATCCAGCAGGATGCGTTACAACGCATCAGGCCGGACCAACTATTTATCGTACAAAACCCCTTGTTTTCCTATAAACAAAGGGTTTTTTGACCTCATATTTGTAACAAGAATGTCACTGGGCCATCATTGACCAGGTGCACCTGCATATCGGCACCGAAGCGCCCACTTGCCACATCCGTATGCTGGCCACGCGCCTTGTGCAAAAGATAGTCGAACAATTCGGCCCCGAGCGCCGGTGGCGCCGCGGTCGAGAAGCTCGGGCGCATCCCGCTGCGGGTATCGGCCGCCAGGGTGAACTGGGACACCAGCAGCAAACCGCCACCGACATCCTTGAGTGACAGGTTCATCTTGCCCTGCTCGTCACTGAACACCCGATAATTGAGCAGCTTGTGCAACAGTTTGTCGGCATGTTCGCGAGTATCTTCAGGCTCGACCGCCACCAGCACCAGCAAACCCTGGTCGATTGCACCGACAATTTCCCCGCCAACCTCTACGCGTGCGCCACGCACGCGCTGCAACAAGCCCCTCATGCTTCTTCCAGCGGCAGGTCGAGCAGACGGCGGGCCATCTGGTCGGCTGCACGCACCAGGGCATCGGTGATACCAGGCTCAGAGGCAGCATGGCCGGCATCACGGATCACCTTCAGTTCGCTGTTCGGCCAAGCCTGGTGCAGCGCCCAGGCATTGTCCAGCGGGCAGATGACGTCGTAGCGACCATGAACGATCACCGCCGGCAGGTGGGCGATCTTCGGCATGTCGCGAATCAGCTGGTCTGGCTCCAGGAAAGCGTTGTTCATGAAGTAATGGCATTCGATGCGGGCAATCGACAGCGCGCGCTGCGGCTCGGAGAAGCGGTCGACCACCAACGGGTTGGGGCGCAGCGTGGCGGTACGGCCTTCCCAGGTGGACCAGGCCTTGGCCGCGTGCATCTGGGCGATCTGGTCGTTGCCGGTCAGGCGCTTGTGGAAGGCCTTGACCAAGTCACCACGCTCTTCCGGCGGGATCGGCGCGATGTAGTCTTGCCAGTAATCCGGGAACATGCGGCTGGCGCCAGCCTGGTAGAACCACTCGATTTCCTGCGGGCGGCACAGAAAGATGCCGCGCAGGATCAAGCCGTGCACGCGCTCGGGGTGAGTCTGGGCATAGGCCAGAGCGAGGGTCGAGCCCCACGAGCCGCCGAACAGCACCCATTTGTCTATCCCCAGGTGCTTGCGGATGCGTTCCAGGTCCTCGACCAGGTGCCAGGTGGTGTTGTTCTCCAGGCTCGCGTGCGGCGTGGAGCGGCCACAGCCGCGCTGGTCGAAGGTGATGATGCGGTACAGGTTGGGGTCGAAGTAGCAACGGCTCTGGGCGTCGCAACCCGCGCCTGGGCCACCGTGGATGAACACCACGGGCAGACCTTCCGGCGAGCCGCTTTCATCGACATACAGCACATGCGGCGCTTCTACGGCCAGATCGTGCCGGGCGTAGGGTTTGATCTGCGGGTAGAGGGTCTGCATCGCGCACTCCGTGTGAGGATTAAGTCTGCCGTTGGGCATCATAAACCTGAATTGCGCTTTGAGCATGCCCTCGTACTGCAGAGCGTCAAAGTTCGCTCAATCACCGAATAAACATATCTACCGCATGCTGGCCAAGCGTATGGACATAGTCACTGAGCCTTCCACTGCTTATAGGTTCATCATGACCATGGATAAAGAAAACAGTATCGCGTACGCGCTGATCGCAGAGAAAACCCCCGAATGGATGAAAACCGCGCCGCCATCTAGCCATGCCCTGATGAAACAGGTGATCAGCGGCAATGCCGATAAACTGCAACAGGCTTGCCAGGCTGAACCTGCCATTGCCAAGGCACTGGCAACCGAGCATGCGCGCGTGCAGGCCGCCACGGTTGAAGTACAGGCCCTGTACAAGAACCTGCCGGGCCTGAAAGCATTCGCCAGCGAACTGTTGAACACCGCCATCAAAGACACCTTCGGCTTCGAGCTGGATGTCTGCACCCACTATCTGCTGGACGTCAGGCACCTCGACCAGCAACCGGGACAAGACATAAGGGCTTACAAACAGGCCACCCATTCCTTGCTGGAAACTGCGCTGCGAAACTTCGAAGCCAGTGCAGCCGAGCCCGGAGGGATGGATAACGCCAACGCCCTGCTCAAGAAGTCGGTCATCCTCGACTCCAAAGGCTTCATGGGCACGGTACCAATCCCCAATACCCTCGACATCGCACCCGAGCGTTTTGCCCGCCTGTGCCGCGAGCTGGACATCGGTGGCAAGTACCAGGCAAAACTGCACTCCATTCACTACAGCGACATCAAGACCGGCGCGACCAACCAGGCGACCTACGAAAAAATTGCCGCGCTCGAACGCTGCCTCTTCACGCAAAGCCTGCACCTTGCCCGGCTACACAACAACATCAGCCACAGCCTCTATGAGGCAGCCCTGGCACTGCCTCTGGACGCTCCGGTGCAGTCACCCACCCTCACGTTCAGTGTCCTTTCGTTGTGGGATGTGCAACTGACGCGCCTGCGCCTGTTCGAATACAGGCCAAGCGGAGGGAAAGCCTCGGTGGCGCTTTACATTCCTGGCGACGCCGAGACACCGCTGAAAGAGTTCGCATCACAGACAGAAGCCGAGCTATGGCTGCGTGATCGCTTGCTCGACAGAACCGAATACCTCGAACACTGCATGAAGGAACGCGACAAGGCCCTCCTGCAGACCAAATTGCTGGACAGGCTGAAGCCTTACACGCTGACGGTGAAAGGTACTCATGAACGTACCGCAGACCCTCACGCGGTGTTGCACCTGCAAGCACTTCAATTGAGCGGCCCCCTGTTGCAGGGTTTGGTTACGGAGAAAGTCTTCCGCCATGAAGAAGACGCAGCCTTCCACGCCATTCCGACGACCCTGATCGATACCATCACTGCGGTGTCTTATCGGGAGCACTTGCTGCAAAAAGCCCTGACTGCGCTCAATATCGCCGGTTTCTTCCTACCCGTCGTCGGCGAGGTCATGCTGGGTGTATGCGCCTTGCAACTGGCTTATGAGGTCTACGAGGGTATCGAAAGCTGGGCACATGACGATCAACAGCAGGCTTACCAATACCTGCTGGACGTGGTGGCCAACGTGGCGGAGATGGCAGCGTTCACCCTGGCCATAAAAGCCGTCGGAGGCGGTGTGGGCGCTGCTGTCGGCGGAGCAGCCGAGCCAGCACCGTTGACCGAGCCCATTCCAGTGGAAACACCTTCATTCATCGAAGAGCTCGACGATGTGGAGCTTCCCGAGGGCAAGACCAAGCTGTGGCGCGCCGACCTTGCACCCTACGCCCAACCAATCGACATACCCGAGACTCTTCAACCCGACAACCTGGGACTGCGCCATCATCAAGGCAGAAGCTGGCTGAAAATCGACGGCCAGGCTTACTCGGTCACGCGGTCGGCCGCAGGCGAAGGCTACCGCATCGAACATCCGACCCGTCCGGATGCCTATCAGCCGCCGCTGCGTCACAACGGCGCCGACATCTGGCTACATCCATTGGACCGACCCGAGCAATGGCAGGTAAATGAACTGCTGGGCCGTTCGGGAGTACGCCACGAGCAAATCGAAGGCGATACCGCAAGACGCCTTTTGCGCATAAGCGACGTCGATGAGGATACCCTGCGCAAAGTGCTCTGCGACAACCAGCGTTTGCCTGGGCAGCTGGACGATACGTTTGCCCGCTTCAAGCTGTACCAGGCCATCGAGCGGGCCAACCCCTTGGCATTACCTGGAGAGATCCAGCGCGACTTCCAGCAACAGTATCAGCGTCTTCCCGCAAGCGAGGGGCGTGGTGCCGAAATGATCCGTACGCGCTATCCGAAGCTCCCTTTCCCCGTTATCGACGAACTGCTGGGTAATGCCACCGCCAGCGAACTGGGTGAGCTGGGCAATGGCAAGGTCCCGAGGCGCCTGGCCGATGAAGTACGCCTGCTGCAGCAGCAGATCAGGCTCAATCGAGCTTACGAAGGGCTGTACCTGGACCGCTTGCGCAATTGGGACACCGATTGCCTGGCACTCCAAACCCTTGAGCGATTGCCCGGTTGGCCAACGGATATCAGCATTACCCTGAAACAGCGCATGTACTCACCCAGCCAAAGTATCAGCACCGGCCCCGTCGATGCTTTACCAGGCACAACGATAATCAGTGCTCACGCCGGCTATATAGTCATACGCAGCGAAAGCCCCGAGGCACCGCTGAACGCCCACGCCTCGTTGTATGGCGCATTATTCGAAGCGTTCAGCGAAACACAGCGCGCGGCGCTCGGAATCGACGATGGGCACGCACTCAAAGCGATGGTTCAGCAAGCCGACCCGTTGCCGCGCCCAGCGCTGAGAAAGGTATTGGGTATGCAGCAGGTACCCCCCGATTTCCGATCGCCAATGCGCCTGGCCAACGGCCGTATAGGCTACCCCCTAGGCGGCAATCGCACGCGCAACAGCAGTATTTCGCGACAAACGCTGCTCGCCAGGATCAGGCAAGTCAGCCTGTACGCCCCCCAGCCGCGCTTTGCTGAACAAATTATGGCTGTACTGGAAGGTCGCAATCTCGACCGCACAGCCATCAACGACCAGCTCGACAACCTGCTGGAACAACGCCGCCAATTGCAGTCCAGCCTGAGCAACTGGCGGCAGAGGGCGGCCGTACTGCCGGATCACAGCGCTGCCGACTTCGACCAGTTGGCAAATGCGATCACGCAATACTGGTATGATCACGCCTTTGCAGCACATGGCAGCCTGACTACGCCGCTGCGCCTGGAGCGTTTGTCGCTGCTGGACTTTCCTCTTGATTTACCCACATTTTTCACCACAGCCGTCAGCGATCTGCAACTGCTCGAAACCCAACCTGAACGCTATGAAAGCGTGCGTGAACACACGCCGCGCTTGAACAGCATGCTGCGGCAATTCGCCAACCTGAGAACACTCGAGATCAGCCGCGCTTACCGGCAAGAAGCGACGCCTTCACCGTTCTTGTTCAGCTTGCCGCTGATCGCAGAGCAGTTGCCCTCTTTGCAAGCGTTGAGCCTGACCCACCAGAACATCCAGATTTCCACGGCAGATATCGAAAGCCTCGTGGGCCTCGCCGACCTTAGACACCTGGACATCAGTGGCAATCGTTTATCCGACGACAGCCCACCCGACTTCAGCCGGTTGAGCCTGGATTACCTGGGCCTCAACAACATGCAGCTGGAACACTGGCCAGATGGACTGCCCTACAGCACCGCCTCACGCATGCGGCAGATTTCCCTTCAAAATAACCAGATCACGTTGCTGCCCCACTTCCTGCTGGAGAGCGTTCACGGCCTTAACGAACATCTCCAAGTGCTCCTGCAAGGCAACGCCATCAGTCATGACCATATGCTGGCAGTGATGCTCGACCAGAATGGTTTTGGGGCGCACTTGGAGTGGGACCAGCCTGATGACTTCCGTGACCTTCTGGCTCGGCATCTCGAACGGCGTCAACAGCTGTACGACCATATGGACAACTACGTCAATGCCTCCTCCTCGGCCACAACAATCAGTCAGGCAGTGCTGGCCGGCAGAATGAGGATCGCTACGGCACTCAGGCAGTTCTGGAGTAGCCAGGAACTCCGTCGGCTTAGCATCCCGCTGCGCCTGTCAGGTATTGCATTGGAACTGCTCCCAGCTCGGTTACCCGCGTTCTTCACCGAGCGGATCAGCAACCTTAGCCTCGAAAATATCAGCGGTACCACCGCGCAACTACAAGACCTGCTCAGTCGCTTCCCGCAGATGACAAGCTTGACTCTGGAAAATTACGTGCGCGCACAACAGGATTTGCCGACGGCTCTACGGCAGGCCCCCCAGCTCACCTACCTGGCACTGCGCAACACCGGGCTGGAGGTCAACCAGGCCTTCATGGATGCATTGGCACCATTGGGCAGGCTCGAAATACTGGACCTCAGCAACAACCGTGTTGGCACGATAACCCAGGCACCACGCACACTCACGCGCATCCGGCGTCTCGACCTCAACGAAATGCGCCTTGACCAATGGCCAACCTGGGTTGATGACCTGCTACCACTGGAAATGCTGGATCTGAGCGATAACCAGATCACCGAGCTACCTACCCGCATCTGGCAGAACCTCGATAACGACGAGCTCGTCAGCACACTGGGTCTCCACGGGAACCCATTGTCAGCGGAAACGGTTCATCGCGCACGTGCATCATCGGAAAGCCGCAGCAGCTTCACGATAAGGCTCGATGCCCCTGAAGAATGGGACGAAGCGCTGCTCAACGAGTTCCTCGACGCCTCTTCGAGCTCGCTCATCGACGATATTCCCAGGCTCACGGACTGGCTTCTGGCATCAGAGGTTGAGAACGAGGCATTGCGCGACACCTGGGAACAACTTGAACAATCGGGTGATGTCCAGGACCTGCTCGCCCTGGTGGGCCGCCTGAAAAACGCGTCCACCTACCGCAGTGAGGACACCCGCGTGGAGTTCTGCGTACGGGTACGGAAGGTACTGGTCAGAGCATTGCTCCACCCTGACGAGCGGGCACTCTTCAATATCCAGGCCAGTGAAGCCCTGACAAAGGAAGATGGTAGCCGCACCTGCTATGACGGCGCGCTGCTGACCTTCAAGAAGATCGAGTTCTACATTGCCAGCGAGCAATTGGATTTCGACGGCGCGGACAACGAGGCCAACCTTTACCGTGAACTTCGCCGTCTGTATCGCCTGCATACGGTAGATGAAGTGGCCACGCGCGAAGCCGGCGACCGGGATGTCGCCGAGGTGCGCCTGACCTACCTGCGCGAACTCAACGGTCCGCTACAGCTAGGCCAGCCTGTCGACAGGCTGCTCTATGCAATCAATCCCAGTATCGAGGAGTTGATCGATGCCGAGTTGCAGGTTCAGCGTGGTGAACACGGCGAGGGCTTCCTGCGCTTTGCCGGCGCCAATGAAGTGTGGGTCCAGCACTTGCGCCAGGTTCATGCGGAGCGTTTCGCGCAGATAGAAAGCAACTATAGGGCCCAGGTAATTGAATTGCAGGAGAGAGACCCTGAGCGTCCGCTGGATACCCTGACTGAAGCATTCAATGCCCTCGAGAAAAGTCGGCAAGCCCGCGAATCCCATCTGATCCTCGAACTCACCGCCTTCGCCGACCCTGATCGCAAGCCACGCTCTTCGAGTGAATGACCGTGATTAACGACCGTAGCGCTCACGCCCCCATGACAATGTCGTTTCGAGTAACTTGCGCAGCACCTCCTGGGTGTTCTGCGCAAGTTCTTCGCGATAGGCGAATGGCTCGCGCTCTTCCATGTAAGTGCTTTGAGCAAGCTCCAGCTGCACTGCGTGGATGTGATTCTGCGGGTTACCGTAATGCCGGGTGATGTGACCGCCCTTGAAGCGCCCGTTCAGCACATGGCTGTAGGCTGGTGCCTGCGCACAAACGCCACGCAGCCGTTCAGCCAGTTCCGGATCGCAGCTGGCACCATTGAACGTACCCAGGTTGAAGTCCGGTAACTTGCCGTCGAACAGGTGCGGGATCAGCGAGCGGATCGAGTGGGCATCCCACAGCAGTGCGTAGCCGAACTCATCGCGCAGGCGCGCCAGCTCATCCTGAATGGTCTGGTGATACGGCCGCCAGATCTGCTCCAGGTAGGTTTTGCGCTCATCGGCGGAAGGCACCTGGCCCTCCTTGAACAGCGGCTCGCCCTCGAACAGCGTGGCCGGGTACAAGCCAGTGGTCGCGCCAGCGTACAGCGGCTTGTCGTCATCCGGCCGGTTCAGGTCGATCACGAAACGCGAATACTCCGCCGCCACTACGCTGGCCCCCAGTTCACGGGCGAAGTCGTAAAGGCGCGGGATATGCCAGTCGGTATCGGGCAGGCTGCGTGCCGGTTCGACCAGGCCATTGCGCACGGCCGGGGTCAGTTCCAGGCCTGCGTGGGGCATGCTGATCAACAGGGGCAAACGGCCCTGCTGGAAACTCAGTACCTTGTCCATCTTGCCTCGCTCAGTTGGATATCTCGTTGCCCTTGCGCACCACGCGCTTGGGCAAGTCGCCGCCCAGCCAGTAGGCCAGGTCAGCGGGACGGGCGATCTGCCAGGCGACGAAGTCGGCGACCTTGCCGACCTCCAGCGAGCCGTGGCTGTCACCCAGGCCAAGTGCCGTGGCAGCATGCAAGGTGACGCCGGCCAGAGCCTCTTCCGGGGTCATGCGGAACAGCGTGCAGCCCATGTTCAGCATCAGGCGCAGCGACAAGCCTGGCGAGGTACCTGGGTTGAGGTCGCTGGCCAAGGCAATCTTCACGCCGTGGTGGCGCAGCGCATCCATCGGCGGCAGCTGGGTTTCGCGCAGGAAATAGAAGGCACCCGGCAACAGCACGGCGACCGTGCCGGCGGCGGCCATGGCAATCGCGTCTTCTTCGGTCATGAACTCCAGGTGGTCGGCCGACAACGCCTGGTAGCGTGCTGCCAGGCTGGAACCATGCAGCGAAGACAGCTGCTCGGCATGCAGCTTCACTGGCAGGCCCAGTTCTTGCGCCTTGATGAACACCTTTTCGACCTGTGCCGGGGAGAACGCCAGGTGCTCGCAGAAGGCGTCCACCGCATCCACCAGGCCTTCAGCGGCCAAAGCTGGCAGCATCTCGTCACAGATGTGCGCAATGTAGTCGTCCGCCCGGCCGGCGTATTCCGGCGGCAAGGCATGGGCTGCCAGGCAGGTGGCGCGCACCGCCAGCGGCAGCTCGTCGGCCAGGCGCCGGGCCACGCGTAGCATCTTGCGCTCGTTGGCCAGGTCCAGGCCATAGCCGGACTTGACCTCAAGGGTGGTCACGCCATCACGCATCAACGCCTGGACCCGCTGGCGAGCACTGGCGAACAGCTCATCCTCGCTGGCCGCGCGGGTGGCCCGCACGGTGCTGGCGATACCGCCGCCCTGGGCGGCAATCTCGGCATAGCTGACGCCCTGCAGGCGCTGCTCGAACTCGCCGCTGCGGTTGCCACCGAACACCGCATGGGTGTGGCAGTCAATCAGCCCTGGGGTGACCCAGGCGCCGCCCAGGTCCACCGTGCGGTCAACGTCGAACGGCTGCAACTCGGCACGCGGGCCAATCCACTCGATAAGCCCGGCACAGGTGACGATGGCCGCATCCTCGATGATCGAGTAACGGCCCTCGGCCATGGTTGCCGCGTGGCAGTGCTGCCAGAGGGTTCTCATGTGCAATCTCCTTGACTAGCGGTGCAGCTCGACCGGGACGTGCTTGCCTGCGCGCGGCTTGCACCACAGCAGGTAGGACGCCACCAGGAACACCACCCAGACCACACCGACCAGCAAGGCCGCCTGGGTATCCGGGAAGTAACCGAGCACACCGAAAATGAACACCATGAAGGCAATGGCCATGGCCGGGCCATAGGGCCAGAACGGTACCGGGAACTTCAGCTGGGCCGCCTCTTCACGGCTCATGCTGCGGCGCATGGCCACCTGGGTGACCAGGATCATCAGCCACACCCAAACGGTGGCGAAGGTAGCGATGGATGCGATCAGCAGGAACACGTTTTCCGGGATCAGGTAGTTGAGCAACACCCCGACCAGCAACGCCGCGCCCATCACCACCACGGTCATCCATGGCACACCGTGCTTGGACAACTTGCCAAAACTGCGCGGCGCGTGGCCTTGCTGGGCCAGGCCATACATCATGCGGCCGGCACCGAAGATATCGCTGTTGATTGCCGAAATCGCGGCCGAGATCACCACGATGTTCAGCACGGCAGCAGCCGAGCCAATGCCCAGGTGGCTGAAGATCTGCACGAACGGGCTGCCTTCGCTGCCGATTTGCGGCCACGGGTACAGGCACATCAGCACGAACAGGGTGAGCACGTAGAACAGCAGGATGCGCAGGGGCACGGCGTTGATCGCCTTGGGGATGACGCGCTGCGGGTCCTTGGCTTCACCGGCGGTGACACCGATGATCTCGATGCCACCGAAGGCGAACATCACCACGGCGAAGGAGGCGATCAGGCCGCCGATGCCATTGGGCATGAAGCCGCCATGCTCGATCAGGTTACTGATGCCCACGGCATGTTCGCCACTCACCTGGCTGAAGCCGAAAGCCATGATGCCGAGGCCGGCCAGGATCATCGCCACGATGGCGCCTACCTTGAGCAGCGACAGCCAGAATTCCATTTCGCCGAAGACCTTGACGTTGCACAGGTTGAGGCCGCCGATCACGAAGACGATGCCCAGCACCCAGATCCAGCGGGCCACTTCGGGGAACCAGAAGCCCATGTAGATACCGAAGGCGGTGATGTCGGCGATGGCGACGATGACCATCTCGAAGGCGTAGGTCCAGCCGAGGATGAAGCCGGCCATGGGGCCGAGGTAGGTGGTGGCATAGTGGCCAAAGGAGCCGGCCACCGGGTTGTGCACGGCCATTTCGCCGAGGGCGCGCATGACCATGAACACCGCAGCGCCGCCGATCAGGTAGGCCAGCAGCACAGCCGGGCCGGCCATCTGGATGGCCGAGGCGGAGCCGTAGAACAGGCCGGTGCCGATGGCAGAGCCGAGGGCCATGAAACGGATGTGGCGGGCCGTTAGCCCGCGCTTTAGACCTTGAGCTTGTTGCATGTCACGTCCTTAAATTGTTTTTGTGGTCGTGAGGTCGATGGGGGCTGCCTTGCAGCCCATTCGCGGGCAAGCCCGCTCCCACAGGGACTGCACAAACCTTGAAGGCTGCGGTACTCATTGTGGGAGCGGGCTTGCCCGCGATGGGCCGCGAAGCGGCCCCAGGGGCGTCAGAGGCTAGGCAGGACACCAACAGGCAGCAGCCCGGTCAGGCTACCCTTGGCCAGCAGCTCGACGGCTGCCTCGATGTCCGGCGCGAAGAAGCGGTCACGGTCATAGTGCGGCACTTCACGGCGCAGCGCCTGGCGCGCCTGCTCCAGCTTCGCCGAAGTCTTCAGGCCTTTGCGCAGGTCCAGCCCCTGACACGCACCCAGCCATTCGATGGCCAGCACGCCACGGGTGTTCTCAGCCATTTCCCACAGGCGCTTGCCAGCGGCAGGGGCCATCGACACGTGGTCTTCCTGGTTGGCCGAGGTCGGCAGGCTATCGACACTGTGCGGGTGCGACAAGGCCTTGTTCTCGCTGGCCAGGGCGGCAGCGGTGACCTGGGCGATCATGAAGCCGGAGTTCACCCCACCGTTTTCCACCAGGAATGGCGGCAGCTGGGACATGTGCTTGTCCATCATCAGCGAGATGCGGCGCTCGCTCAGCGAACCGATTTCGGCGATCGCCAGGGCGATGTTGTCGGCGGCCATGGCCACCGGCTCGGCGTGGAAGTTGCCACCGGAAATCACGTCACCTTCGGCAGCGAACACCAATGGGTTGTCCGACACGGCGTTGGCCTCGATGCCCAGCACCTCGGCAGCCTGGCGGATCTGGGTCAGGCAGGCGCCCATGACCTGCGGCTGGCAGCGCAGCGAGTATGGGTCCTGGACCTTGTCGCAGTTCTTGTGCGATAGCGACACTTCGCTGGAGTCGCCCAGCAGGTCACGGAAGCACGCGGCGGTGTCGATCTGGCCACGCTGGCCACGCACTTCGTGAATGCGTGCATCGAACGGCGAACGCGAACCCAGCGCAGCTTCGACGCTCAGGCCACCACAGGCGATAGCGGCGGCATACAGGTCTTCGGCGTGGAACAGGCCACGCAGGGCGTAGGCAGTAGATGCCTGGGTGCCATTGAGCAGGGCCAGGCCCTCTTTGGCGGCCAGGGTCAGCGGCTCGAGGCCGGCGATGGCCAGGGCTTCGGTAGCCGGCAGCCACTGGCCCTGGTAACGCGCCTTGCCTTCACCGAGCAATACCAGCGACATGTGCGCCAGTGGTGCCAGGTCGCCAGAAGCGCCTACCGAGCCCTTGAGCGGGATGTGTGGGTAGACTTCGGCGTTCACCAGGGCGATCAGCGCATCGATGACCTTGCGGCGGATACCGGAGAAACCACGGCTGAGGCTGTTGATCTTGAGGACCATGATCAGCCGCACCAGCGCGTCGTCCAGCGGCGCGCCGATACCGGCGGCGTGGGACAGCACCAGCGAACGCTGCAGGTTCTCGAGGTCGTGGCTGGCGATACGGGTCGAGGCCAGCAGGCCGAAACCGGTGTTGATGCCGTAGGCGGTACGGTCTTCGGCAATGATCTGCTCGACGCAGGCAACGCTGGCGTCGATGGCCGGCGCGGCGCTGGCGTCCAGCTGCAGGCGCACGGGCGCGGCATGGATGGCGCGCAGCTGGGCCAGGGTCAGGGTGCCGGGCTTGAGGGTCAGTTCGGTCACTTCGCTACTCCAATTCTGTCGGGGGCCCGCAGGCCCCTCTTGTTGTTCAGTATCACTCAAAGCGCAGCGATCAGCCCGTGATCATTGGCAGGTCGAGGCCCTGCTCCTTGGCGCAGTCGATGGCGATGTCGTAACCGGCATCGGCGTGGCGCATCACACCGGTCCCCGGGTCGTTGGTCAGTACGCGAGCAATACGCTCGGCGGCTTCATCGGTACCGTCGCAGACGATGACCATGCCCGAGTGCTGGGAGAAGCCCATGCCCACGCCGCCGCCATGGTGCAGCGAAACCCAGGTGGCGCCGCCTGCGGTGTTGAGCAGGGCGTTGAGCAGCGGCCAGTCGGATACTGCGTCGGAGCCGTCGCGCATGGCTTCGGTCTCGCGGTTCGGGCTGGACACGGAACCTGAGTCCAGGTGGTCGCGGCCAATCACCACCGGCGCCGACAGCTCGCCGCTGCGGACCATTTCGTTGAAGGCCAGGCCCAGCTTGGCGCGCAGGCCCAGGCCAACCCAGCAGATACGTGCCGGCAGGCCCTGGAAGCTGATGCGCTCGCGGGCCATGTCCAGCCAGCGGTGCAGGTGGGCGTCGTCCGGGATCAGTTCCTTGACCTTGGCGTCGGTCTTGTAGATGTCCTCGGCTTCACCGGACAGCGCCGCCCAGCGGAACGGGCCGATGCCGCGGCAGAACAGCGGACGGATGTAGGCCGGGACGAAGCCTGGGAAGTCGAACGCGTTGGCCACGCCCTCTTCCTTGGCCATCTGGCGGATGTTGTTGCCGTAGTCGAAGGTCGGGATGCCCTGCTTCTGGAAGTCGAGCATGGCTTGCACGTGCACGGCCATCGACTGCTTGGCAGCCTTGACCACAGCAGCAGGCTCGGTCTGCGCGCGGTCACGGTACTGTTCCCAGGTCCAGCCGGCAGGTAGGTAACCGTTGAGCGGATCGTGGGCGCTGGTCTGGTCGGTGACCATGTCCGGGCGCACGCCACGCTTGACCAGCTCTGGCAGGATTTCGGCGGCGTTGCCGTGCAGGGCGATGGAGATCGCCTTGCCTTCGGCGGTGTACTTGGCAATGCGCGCCAGGGCGTCGTCGAGGTCTTTGGCCTGCTCGTCGACGTAGCGGGTTTCCAGACGGAAGTCGATGCGGCTCTGCTGGCATTCGATGTTCAGCGAGCAGGCACCGGCCAGGGTTGCGGCCAGCGGCTGGGCGCCGCCCATGCCGCCGAGGCCGGCGGTCAGTACCCATTTGCCTTTCAGGCTACCGCCGTAGTGCTGGCGACCGGCTTCGACGAAGGTTTCGTAGGTGCCCTGGACGATGCCCTGGCTGCCGATGTAGATCCAGCTGCCGGCGGTCATCTGGCCGTACATGGCCAGGCCCTTGGCGTCCAGTTCGTTGAAGTGTTCCCAGTTGGCCCAGTGCGGCACCAGGTTGGAGTTGGCGATCAGTACGCGCGGGGCGTTGCTGTGGGTCTTGAACACGCCGACCGGCTTGCCCGACTGCACCAGCAGGGTTTCGTCGTCTTCCAGGCGGGTCAGGGTTTCGACGATCTTGTCGTAGCAGGCCCAGTTGCGCGCGGCGCGACCGATGCCACCATACACCACCAGCTCTTTCGGGTTTTCCGCGACCTGCGGGTCGAGGTTGTTCATCAGCATGCGCAGTGGCGCTTCGGTCAGCCAGCTTTTGGCGGTCAGCTTGTTGCCACGTGGGGCACGGATTTCAACGTCACGGTATTTGTTGTTGTCGGTCACGGGAAGGTCCTCGGCGGTTGTCCGCGGGCAGATGTGTCGTGGTCGATATACAAACACATCTTTACTTGTATGTACAAGCATGGACAACCAAAAATGTCGGACCACTCCTCCGAATTCATGAATGCACTGGGGCCGCCTTGCGGCCCTTTCGCGACACAAGGCCGCTCCTACAGGAAATTGCATTCACCTGTAGGAGCGGCCTTGTGTCGCGAAAGGACTGCGCAGCAGCCCCAGCTATCTCAATGTGAAATAAGCTCGATCAGGCAGAACCGCCCCTGTACATCCAGCCCGAGCAATTCATCATTGCCCTCAACCCGCAGGCAGTCATACAACCCAAGCCGCTGCATATCGTGCCCAGCAATTGCCACTTCAACTTGCCCGCTGGCAGCAAACAGCAACACCGTCGACGCCGAGCTGTACAAACGGCTGGTACCGTCAAACCACTGCAAGCGCGCGCGATAGCGCTGCGGCGCGTAGATCAGGTTGAAATCGCGGATCGCCCCACCGAGCAGGTTGCAACTGACCTGGCTCTCGCCACTGAAGGCAAACGCATCGAACGGCAGCAATGGCCGGCTGGCCTGGCCGTCGACCAGCAGACGCATGCCATCGCCCTGCAGCACACTGATGATCCGCTGGTAACCGGCGAACACGGAAAACCCGCCCGACTCCTCGATATCGGCAATCGAAAGGCGCCAGCCGAAGCCATCGAGCCCCTCGCCGTTGTCGCGGGTGATCTCCTCGGTGAAGCCGCCACCGTTTTTCCAGGGCATACGCGGGTAATCCTGCGCACGCAGCAACTGCAACTGAGTCATTTACTGAAACGTCCTTCAAGGCGGTGACGGGAACCGGGGTGAATCAGCCGCGCAGCGGTCACTGGCTGGCGACCGGACCAGGTGCGACGGCGGATCAGCAGGCAGGGTTCGCCGCGCTCGATCTGCAACAGGCGACACTCTTCGGGCTCGGCAAGAATTGCCTCGACCACGTGCTCGCCCTCGGTCAGCGGCGCAACCTGGGACAGGTAGGCGTAAGGCGTCTGCCGGGTGAAGTCCTGCTTGAGGTAGTCGGGGGCGATGGCCGCGTTGACATAACGATCCTCGATCTGCACCGGCACGCCATTCTCGTAATGCACGATCAACGAGTGGAATACCCGCTGCCCTTCACGCATGTCCAGGGCCAGGGCGCGCTCGGAACCGGCGGCCTCTTCAGCCAGCTTGATCACCTGGCAGCTATGCTGGTGGCCACGGCCGGCGATCTCGTCGGCAATGTTGTTGACCTCGAACAGCGCCGAGCGGGACTTGGGTTCGGCGACGAAGGTGCCAACACCCTGCATGCGCACCAGCAGGCCTTCAGCGGTGAGTTCACGCAAGGCACGGTTGATGGTCATGCGGCTGAAGCCCAGTTCACTGACCAGTTCGCTCTCCGAAGGCACCCGGTGATGCGGCGGCCAGCTGCCGTTTTCGATCTGCTGGATGATCATCTGCTTGACCCGGGCATACAGCGGCGCCGGGCCCTCGCCCATCTGGGCAACCAGCGCGGAGACAGGAGGTGTCGGCACGGCGTTGAGTCCTTAGGCAATGGAATGAGCGGTAGCTTGCCGCAGTTTACCCGGCAGGCAAACGCCTGTATATGTATATACAAGTTAAACAATAACAGGATTTTTGCCGATGTCCGCCTATTTCGCCGAACGCGCCCTGCTGCCCACTGGCTGGGCCAGTAACGTCCGCTTCGAAGTGTCCAGTGACGGCTTGCTCAGCCGGATCGAAGCCGACGCCTCGGCCGACGGCGCCGAACGCCTGGCCGGGCCATTGCTGCCAGGCATGCCCAACCTGCACTCGCATGCGTTCCAGCGGGCCATGGCGGGGCTGGCGGAAGTCGCGGGCAACCCTAACGACAGCTTCTGGACGTGGCGCGAGTTGATGTACCGGCTGGTCGGCAAGATCACCCCGGAACAACTGCAGGTAATTGCGCGCCAGCTGTATATCGAGATGCTCAAGGCCGGCTACACCTCGGTGGCCGAATTCCACTATGTGCACCATGACCAGGCAGGCAAGGCCTATGCCGACCCCGCCGAGCTGTCCCGACGCATCAGTGCGGCCGCAGCCAGCAGCGGCATCGGCCTGACCTTGCTGCCGGTGCTGTACAGCCACGCAGGCTTCGGCGGCCAGGCACCCAACGAAGGGCAACGGCGCTTCATCAACTCCACCAAACAGTACCTGCAACTGCAGGCTCAACTGGCGCCGGTGCTGGCCGCGCAGCCCGCGCAACAGCTGGGCTTGTGCTTCCACTCGCTGCGCGCGGTCACTCCCGGCCAAATCGCCGACGTGCTGGCTGCCAGCAATCAGCAATGCCCGGTTCATATCCACATCGCCGAACAGCAGAAGGAAGTCGATGACTGCCTGGCCTGGAGCGGGCTGCGGCCGCTGCAGTGGCTCTATGAACATGTCGATGTGGACCCGCGCTGGTGCCTGGTGCATGCCACCCATGCTGAAGCGGATGAAGTCACGGCCATGGCGCGCAGCGGTGCGGTGGCGGGTTTGTGCCTGACCACCGAAGCCAATCTGGGCGATGGTATTTTCCCGGCAGTGGACTTCCTCGCTCAGGGCGGGCGCATGGGTATTGGCTCGGACAGCCATGTGTCGCTGAGCGTGGTCGAGGAGCTGCGTTGGCTGGAATATGGTCAGCGCCTGCGAGACCAACGGCGCAATCGCTTGTACCGCGGCGATCAGCCGATGGTCGGGCGCACGCTGTACGACGCGGCACTGGTCGGCGGGGCTCAGGCGCTGGGGCAGCCGATTGGCGAGCTCGCGGTGGGCAAACGGGCCGACTGGCTGGTGCTGGATGGGCAGGACCCGTATATCGCCATGGCCGAGGGGGACGGGATTCTCAACCGCTGGTTGTTCGCTGGCGGGGATCGTCAGGTGCGCGACGTGATGGTCAACGGGCAGTGGGTGGTGCGTCAGGGGCAGCATGCCCATGAAGAGGAAAGCCGCCAGGCGTTTGCCGCAGTGTTGCGAGCGCTACTGAGCTGAATGCAGAGGGGCCGCAATAGCGGCCCCCGTCTTTTCAATGCATCTGCACGATCTGCTTGTCTGGTGTACGCCAGATCAGCCGGCTGGTGTCATAGCCCTGCTGGCGGGCCTTGGCCATCAGGCTCTCGCGCTCCCACACTGGCAGTGTCGGTGTGCGCGACAGGATCCACAGGTACTTGCGGTCCGGGCTGCCGACGATCGCCGTGCGGTAGTGATCGTCCACGTACAGTATCCAGTACTCGCCCCTGGCCACGCCCGGGACCAGGCGGGTGAACCAGTTGTCGAACTCGACCCACAGCCTGTCGGTATGGCCCGGCTCCTGGATATTGGCGTGCCCCTCGGCGCGCAGCCATTCATCCCCCATCGTGCGGCAGCGGTTGAGCACGCCGTACGAGCCATCGGGCTTGAGGTTGTAATGCGCTTCAGACTGCGCACACTCGGCCTGGTATTTCATCGGCAGGCGCGCCAGCTCGTACCACTTGCCCTGATAGCGCTTGAGGTCGACATTACCAGCGGTCTTCGGTACCAGCGGGTCGTTGGCGGAGGTGGCGCAGCCACCCAGCAGCATGACCAGGCACAGCCCCAGCAGCAGATGCAGACGCCTCATTTGAGGCCCTGCCCGGAGTACATCAGCACTTTGTCGGCCGCGTACTGCACGCTGATAAAACTCTTCTCGTCCCCCCAGGTGCAGCTGCTCATGCCCAACGCGCCGGAGCACTCGGTGGGCGTGCCGAGCAGTTGCTCGACCTCGGCCTTGTTCATGCCGGCCTTGAGCTTGGAATAGTTTTCCTGATTGATCTTGCTGCACGCAGTCAGGACGACGCACAAGGACAACAGGGCGAGGGAACGCAACGACATGAAGGGACACTCCTGGAAAATAGACACAGGCGAGTGGCCTGCAGTGAGCTTCGACGGGAAAATCCCTCCCTGGTTCCCTGGCTACCCTCCTTTCGTTGTACGCCGTTGGTCGGCTTCCCCTGCGCAAACGATTAATGTTTTCCCGCACCGCGACGACACAGCGAGCACGCTGTGGCGAGTTGCCGCAGCCCCCTCCTATGCCTTGCCTTGTGCAGACCAGAAAAATGACCAAGAACCTCAAGTTCAGCCACAAGATCCTGCTGGCCGCCGCCCTCGTGGTGGCCGTTGCTTTTACCTGTTTCGTGCTGTTCAACGACTATCGACAGCGCCAGTCACTGCGCAGTGACACGCAGACCAACCTGCAGGACCTGGGCAGCCTCACCGCCGGCAACATCCGCAACTGGCTCGACAGCCGTATCCAGCTGCTCGACTCGCTGGCCCAGCAAATCGCTGTCGATGGGCCGAGCAAAGCCAGCCTTGACCGCAGCCTGGCCCTGCCGGTGTACGGCAAGAACTTCCAGCTCACCTATTTCGGCGGCCAGGACGGCAGCATGCAGTCGGTACCCGTTGGCAACCGCGCAGCCGACTACGACCCGCGCGTTCGTGGCTGGTACAAGGCGGCCAGCGCCAGCGGCCAGACCATCGTCACCGAACCGTACATCTCGGCATCCGCCGGCAAGCTGGTGATCACCCTGGCCACCCCGGTGCAGCAAGCAGGCCGACTGGTGGGTGTCAGCGGCGTCGACACCGACCTGCAGACCATCAGCAACCTGATCAACGCCCTGAACTTCGACGGCCAGGGCCATGCCTTCATCGTCAACGGCGAAGGCAAGATCCTCATCCACCCTAAGGCCGAGCTAGCCCTGAAAACCCTGGCCGATGTCTATCCGCAGGGCACTCCGCAAATTGGCAGCGGCCTGAAGGAAGTCGAGATCGATGGCCGCAGGCAGTTCATCAGCTTCACCCACGTCGACGGCGTGCCGTCGGCGGATTGGTACGTGGCCCTGGTACTCGACCAGGATGCAGCATTCGCCATGCTGGGCGAACTACGCACCTCAGCCATCGTCGCCACCCTGATCGCAGTGGTGGTGATCATTGCCCTGCTCGGCCTGCTGATACGTGTGCTGATGGAGCCGCTGCACCTGATGGGCCGCGCCATGCATGACATCGCCGAAGGCGAAGGCGACCTGACCCGACGCCTGAGCATCCATGCCCACGATGAGTTCGGCAGCCTCGGCCAATCGTTCAACCGCTTTGTCGAGCGTATTCACGAGTCGATCCGCGAAGTGGCTTCGGCCACCGGCCAGGTCAACGCCGTGGCCGCCAAGGTGGTGAGCGCTTCGAATGCCTCGATCAACAATGCCGACCAGCAGTCCAGCCGCACCAGCAGTGTGGCGGCAGCGATCAATCAGCTGGGCGCCGCCGCCCAGGAAATCGCCCAGAACGCCGCACTGGCCTCGCAGCACTCCAGCGAAGCACGCGGCCTGGCCGAAGATGGCCAGCAAGTGGTCGGGCGCACCATCGATGTGATGAACCAGCTTTCGGCGCGAATCAGCGATTCGTGCGGCAACATCGAAACACTCAATGCCCACACAGCCAACATTGGCCAGATCCTCGATGTGATCAGCGGTATTTCCCAACAGACCAACCTGCTGGCGCTCAACGCCGCGATCGAAGCAGCCCGTGCGGGCGAGGCCGGGCGTGGCTTTGCCGTGGTTGCCGACGAGGTACGCAACCTGGCGCACCGTACGCAGGAGTCGGCACAGCAGGTGCAGCGCCTGATCGAAGAGCTGCAGGCCGGTGCGCAAGTGGCGGTCAGCACCATGAACCAAAGCCGCCAGCACAGCGAGCACAGCGTGGGCATTGCCAACCAGGCCGGCGAGCGCCTGGGCAGCGTGACCCAGCGCATTGGCGAGATCGATGGCATGAACCAGTCGGTGGCCACCGCCACTGAAGAACAGACGGCCGTGGTCGAGTCGATCAATGTCGACATCACCGAGATCAATACGTTGAATCAGGAAGGGGTGCACAACCTGCAGAGCACCTTGCGTGCCTGCACCGACCTGGAGCATCAGGTCGAGCGGTTGAAGCATCTGGTGGGCAGTTTCCGGATCTGAAACCGCTGGGGCCGCTGTGCGGCCCTTTCCGACCGGTCCGGCGCCCCGGCAAGGCCGCTCCTACAAGAGACCGCGATTACCTGTAGAGCGGCCTCGCCGGGGCGCCGGACCGGTCGGAAAGGGCTGCGAAGCAGCCCCACTGGCACTAGAACCTGGACCCAGGCTCCAGCAGGAAGTCCATCTCTTCACTGGTGCTCGGCCGCCCCAGCACCAGGTTTCGGTGCGGGAAGCGCCCGAACCGGGCAATCACCCGCTGGTGCTGCTCGGCGTAATCGAGGAAGCCTTCGAACAACCGCCGGTTATCCTCCGGCTGTTCTTCCAGCAGCACCTGGTAACGCTCGACACACAGGTTCTGCCAGTCCAGCACCTCGGCATGCTCCAGCACCAGCAGCACGAACACCCGCTGGATCGGCAGCAACTGGTAATCCCAGTTCTTCTGCAGGCCCTGCATGGCCACCACCTGGGCACGCCGATCACCTTCGAAAGCGCGCGGCCTGTCGCGGTAGAGCATGCGCGGCAGCTGGTCCAGCAGAATCAGCAAGCCGAGCCAGCCTTGAGGGCTCTGCTGCCACTCGTCGAGCCCACCCGCCAGGGCGTGCTCGACCAGGTCGCCAAACAGCGCCTGGGCGTCAGCGTCGTGCTGCTTGCCGAACCACAGCGTGCTCTTCTCGTCAGCCACGGCCTGGGGGCTGGTGCCCCAACCGAACCACCACTCCAGCAACGGCTGCCAAGGTGCGAGCATGACTTACTCCTTGTGGTAGGCGGTGACGCGCTCGACCTCTTCCTTCGAGCCGAGGATCACCGACACGCGCTGGTGCAGGCTTTCAGGCTTGATGTCGAGGATGCGATCGTAACCGTTGGTAGAGGCGCCACCGGCCTGTTCAATGATGAACGACATCGGGTTGGCTTCGTACATCAGGCGCAGCTTGCCCGGCTTGCTCGGCTCACGGGCATCACGCGGGTACATGAACAGACCGCCACGGGTCAGGATACGGTGCACGTCGGCCACCATCGAGGCGATCCAGCGCATGTTGTAGTTCTTCTTCAGCGGGCCGGTCTCGCCAGCCAGCAGTTCGCCCACGTAGCGCTGCACCGGGGCTTCCCAGTGACGCTGGTTGGACATGTTGATGGCGAACTCGGCGGTGGTTGCCGGAACCTGGATGTTCTCGTGGGTCAGGACGAAGCTGCCCAGCTCGCGGTCCAGGGTGAAGCCCTTGACGCCGTTGCCCAGGGTCAGGATCAGCATGGTCTGTGGGCCGTAGATGGCGTAACCGGCGGCGACCTGCTCGGTACCTGGCTGCAGGAACGCTTCTTCGTTCAGGCTTTCGTTCTGGCTCAGGTACTGGCTAGGGCAACGCAGTACCGAGAAGATGGTGCCGACCGAGACGTTGACGTCGATGTTCGACGAGCCGTCCAGCGGGTCGAAGACCAGCAGGTAGGCGCCTTTCGGGTACTTGCCCGGGATCTGGTAGGCGTTGTCCATTTCTTCGGACGCCATGCCGGCCAGGTGGCCGCCCCACTCGTTGGCTTCGAGCAGGATGTCGTTGGAGATCACGTCCAGCTTCTTCTGGACTTCGCCCTGCACGTTTTCAGTGCCCATGCTGCCCAGCACGCCGCCGAGGGCGCCTTTGGACACGTGATGGCTGATTTCCTTGCACGCACGCGCCACCACTTCGATCAGGAAGCGCAGATCGGCAGGGGTATTGTTGCTGCGGGTCTGCTCAATCAGATAGCGACTCAGGGTAACGCGGGACATGTATGGCTCCGAAAGGATTGGGGGAGAAAAACCCCCGCAGTTTACAGGGAGAGTTGCAGCCTAGCGAGCAAAGAGACTCGACTTCCGGCGTTGAGTTCAGCCAGTGCTCGGCCAATGGTCGGTTGCCTTGCACACACTCGGCCACCTGCACAGACTCTGTGGGAGCGGCCTTGTGTCGCGAAAGGGCCGCGTAGCGGCCCCGGGGTTTCAGCTGAGTTGCATTGATCGTGGGGCTGCTACGCAGCCCTTTCGCGACACAAGGCCGCTCCCACAATGACGGCGCGCGGCTCATCAATCCAAAGCCTTCCAGATCTCGGTGGCATATTCGCGAATGGTCCGGTCCGAGGAGAACCAGCCCATCCGCGCCGTGTTCAGCACCGCCATGCGCCACCACTCCTGCGGCGTGTGCCACAGCTCTTCGACGCGTCGCTGGGCATCCCAGTAGGCATCAAAATCGGCACAAACGAGGAAACGGTCGTAGGCCACCAGCCCGTCGATCAACCCGGCGTAGCGTGAAGGGTCGTCAGGTGAGAACACCCCGCTGCGAATGGCCTGCAGCACATCGCTCAAGCGATTCGACGCAGCGATAGCGGCGTTGGCACCGAAATCACCGGCCCGCTTGCGTGCTTCCACCTGCTGCGCAGTCAGGCCGAAGATGAACATGTTGTCCGCCCCCACCTGTTCGCACATCTCGACGTTGGCACCATCGAGCGTGCCGATGGTCAGCGCGCCGTTGAGGCCGAACTTCATGTTGCTGGTGCCGGACGCCTCGTAACCGGCCGTGGAGATCTGCTCCGACAGGTCCGCCGCCGGGATGATGCTTTCGGCCAGGCTGACGTTGTAGTTGGGCAGGAACACCACCTTGAGCAGGCCGCGCACGGTCGGGTCGTTGTTGACCACCCGGGCGATGTCGTTGGCCAGCTTGATGATCAGCTTGGCCTGGTGATAGCTGGCCGCCGCCTTGCCGGCGAAGATCTTCACCCGCGGCACCCAGTTGGTGCCGGGGTCGTTGCGCATCGCCTGGTACAGCGCCACGGTGTGCAGCAGGTTGAGCAGCTGGCGCTTGTATTCGTGAATGCGCTTGACCTGCACGTCGAACAGCGCCTCCGGGTTGACCGTGACGCCAATCCGGTCCTGGATGATGCTGGCCAGGGCGCGCTTGCTGTGCAGGCGCTGAGCGGCGAACTGTTTGCGGAAGCTGGCCTTGTCGGCGAACGGCACCAGCCCGGCCAGGCGCCCTTCGGGGTCGTCCTTGAGGTCCGGCCCGAGCGCCTCGACCAGCATCTCGGTCAACTGCGGGTTGGACTGGTACAGCCAGCGGCGGAAGGTGATGCCGTTGGTCTTGTTGTTGATCCGCTGCGGGTAAAGCTTGTGCAGCTCGGCGAACACCGTGCTCTTCATCAGTTTGCTGTGCAGCGCCGACACACCATTGACGCTGTGCGAGCCGAGGAACGCCAGGTTGCCCATGCGTACCCGGCGGCCGTTGTCTTCTTCGATCAACGACACGGCCCGCAGCACGTCGAAGTCGTGCAGGCCTTTGGCGCGCAGGCTGTCGATGTGGTAGGCATTGATCAGGTAGATGATCTGCATGTGCCGCGGCAGCATGCGCTCCATCAGCGCCACCGGCCAGGTTTCCAGGGCCTCGGGCAGCAGCGTGTGGTTGGTGTAGGCCAGGGTACCGACCGTCAGCTCCCACGCGGTGTCCCACGGAATTTCGTGCTGGTCGACCAGCAGGCGCATCAGCTCGGCAACGGCGATTGACGGGTGAGTGTCATTGAGCTGGATGGCTGCCGCGTCCGGCAGGTTGAGCAGGTTCTCGTGCATGTTCAGGTGGCGGCGAAGCAGATCCTGCAGCGAGGCCGAAACGAAGAAGTATTCCTGACGCAGGCGCAGTTCCTGGCCGGCTTCGGTGCTATCGGCCGGGTACAGCACCCGCGAGATGCTCTCGGCCCGCGCGACTTCGGCAACCGCGCCGAGGTGGTCACCGGCATTGAAGCGCTCCAGGTGCAATTCTTCCAGCGCCCGCGCCCGCCACAGGCGCAAGGTATTGACGCTGGCTCCGCGCCAGCCAACCACTGGTGTGTCGTAAGCTACCGCCCGCACGGTTTCCCCCGGCCACCACACCTGACGCTGCTTGCCGTGGGTGTCATGCACCGTTTCGACGCTGCCACCAAAGCTGATCGGGTAAATCACCTCGGCGCGCTCGAATTCCCAGGGGTTGCCGAAGTCCAGCCAGTTCTCGGTCTGCTCCTGCTGCCAGCCATCGACCATGGCTTGACGGAACAGCCCGTGCTCGTAGCGGATACCGTAACCGTGGGCAGCAATACCCAACGTCGACATGCTCTCCATGAAGCACGCCGCCAGGCGGCCCAGGCCGCCGTTGCCCAGTGCGGCATCCGGCTCGAGCAGGCGAATGCGCTCCAGGTCGACGTTCAGGCCTTCCAATGCCTCGCGGGCGATGTCCAGCAAGCCGAGGTTGCTCAGGCTGTCATAGAGCAGCCGGCCAATGAGAAATTCCAGGGAAAGGTAGTAGACCCGCTTCTGGCTACGTCGGTAGGCCTGGCGGGTATGGTCCATCCAGTGGTCGACCATGTGATCGCGTGCTGCCAGGGCGATGGCCTCGAACCAGTCGTGGTCGAAGGCATGCTCCGGGTCCTTGCCGACCGCGTAGGTCAGCTTATCCAGTACGGCAGCGCGAAAATCCGCGACTTCGGCGTCACGTGCTTTAGGTTCCTGGGACATGCGGCATCCTCGGGCAAGTTGACGAAAGCGGAGGGAGATTGTTGAGCCTAGACGCTTCGACCAAGAGCGACAGCCAGTGTTCGTGGTTTTCATGAACCTTTGCGCATTCGGTCAAAAGGTTGTTCATAAATTGAACAATTCCGGTATGATCGCGCGCCCCAAGACCGTGATTCACCCCCATAACGATGAAAACGACCCTGATCGCCGCGGCCGAAGTCGACCGCCTGGAGACCTGGCAGCGCTATACCAGCAACATGTGCCATGGCTGCCATTCGACCTGTTGCACCCTGCCGGTGGAGGTGAAGATCAAGGATCTGATCCGCATTGGCGTGGTGGACGAGTTCGAAAAAGACGAACCGCCTAAAAACGTGGCCAAGCGCCTGCAGAAGGAAGGCATCATCGAGCGCTTCAACCAGAAGTCGGGGATCTTCACCCTGACCCGGATGAGCAACGATGACTGCATGTACCTGGATCGCAAGAGCCGGCTGTGCACCATCTATGACAAACGCCCCGATACCTGCCGCAACCACCCCAAGGTCGGGCCGCGGCCGGGGTATTGTGCCTATAAGCCCAAGGTGGTTGGCCGCTGATCATCAGCCTGTTCCGGCCTCTTCGCGGCGGTTCGACGCCTCGATAAACCCGCTCCCACAGGGTTTGCGCAATCCCCAATGCCTGTGCAGTACCTGTGGGAGCGGGTTTACCGAGGCGTCGAACCGCCGCGAAGAGGCCAGCACAGTCAGTACAAATTCTGCAGGCAAACAAAAACGCCCCCGGCCTTTCGACCGGGGGCGTTTTCATTCAGCCAGAACTAGATCAGCTGTTCTTGGCTTTCTTGGCGGCGCGGGTACGCTCGCTTTCGTCCAGGATCTTCTTGCGAAGACGGATGGACTTCGGCGTTACTTCGCACAGCTCGTCTTCCTGGATGTATTCCAGAGCCTGTTCCAGGGTGAAGCGAACAGGTGGAACCAGGGCGATGACTTCGTCTTTACCCGAAGCACGCATGTTGTCGAGCTTCTTGCCCTTGGTAGGGTTGACGCCCAGGTCGTTGTCGCGGCTGTTCTGGCCGATGATCTGACCGTTGTAGATCTCTTGACCGTGCTCGACAAACAGCTTGCCACGCGCCTGCAGGGTTTCCAGCGAGTAGGTCAGCGCCTTGCCGGTTTCGACCGAAACCAGTACGCCGTTCTGACGGCCGGACATGTGGCCGGACTTCACAGCGTCGTAGCGATCGAAGATCGAAGTCAGGATGCCTGCACCGTTGGTCAGGGTCAGGAACTGGTTACGGAAACCGATCAGACCACGAGCCGGGATGTTGTATTCCAGGCGTACACGGCCTTTGCCATCCGGGACCATGTTGGTCAGGTCGCCTTTACGCAGACCCATCTCTTCCATGACCTTGCCCTGGGATTCTTCAGGGATGTCGATGGTGACGTTTTCGAACGGTTCCTGCTTAACGCCGTCCACTTCACGGATGATCACTTCCGGACGGCCCAGGGCCAGTTCGAAGCCTTCGCGACGCATGGTTTCGATCAGTACCGAGAGGTGCAGCTCGCCACGGCCCGAGACCTTGAACTTGTCTGGGGAGTCGGTTTCTTCAACGCGCAGGGCAACGTTGTACAGCAGCTCTTTGTCCAGACGGTCCTTGATGTTACGGCTGGTGACGAACTTGCCTTCCTTGCCGCAGAACGGCGAGTCGTTGACCTGGAAGGTCATCGAAACGGTAGGCTCGTCAACGGTCAGCGGCTTCATCGCTTCAACGGCAGTCGGGTCGCAAAGGGTGTCGGAGATGAACAGCTCATCGAAACCGCTGATGCAGACAATGTCGCCAGCCTGGGCTTCTTCGACGTCGACGCGGTGCAGGCCGTGGTGGCCCATCAGCTTGAGGATACGGCCGTTACGCTTCTTGCCGTCAGCGTCGATGGCGACAACCGGGGTGTTCGGCTTGATGCGACCACGGGCGATACGGCCAACACCGATCACACCCAGGAAGCTGTTGTAGTCCAGTGCGGAGATCTGCATCTGGAACGGGCCGTCACGGTCAACAGCTGGCGCTGGAACGTGGTCGATGACAGCCTGGTACAGGGCAGTCATGTCTTCGCCCATGGCGGTGTGGTCCAGACCGGCAATGCCGTTCAGGGCCGAGGCGTAGACCACTTTGAAGTCCAGCTGCTCGTCGGTAGCGCCGAGGTTGTCGAACAGGTCGAAGATCTGGTCCAGAACCCAGTCAGGACGCGCGCCCGGACGGTCAACCTTGTTGATCACGACGATTGGCTTCAGGCCGGCTTCGAAGGCCTTCTTGGTCACGAAGCGGGTTTGCGGCATTGGGCCGTCCTGGGCGTCGACCAGCAGCAGCACGGAGTCGACCATCGACATTACACGCTCAACCTCGCCACCGAAGTCGGCGTGGCCGGGGGTGTCGACGATGTTGATGTGGTAGCCGTTCCAGTTGATGGCGGTGTTTTTCGCCAGAATGGTAATACCGCGCTCTTTTTCCTGGTCGTTGGAGTCCATGACGCGCTCGTCGTTGAGCTCGTTACGCTCCAGAGTGCCGGACTGACGCAGGAGTTTGTCGACCAGAGTGGTTTTACCATGGTCAACGTGGGCGATGATGGCGATGTTACGCAGATTTTCGATCACAAGTGTATCTCGATCAGAGGATTCGGTTGCCGCCCATTGTAGGCGGCCAATATGTACTGTTTAAGGCTCAGCGGGCCCGGCGGTCGGGAGGGCGATGGCGGATGCTGCCGCCATACAGCCCTGGCGTCTTATGTCGGACGATAAACACGCACATTGGCATGTCCCTCACTGAGCAGGTGGTGTGCGTGCAAACGGCTCATCACACCTTTGTCGCAATACAGCAAGTACTGGCGCGTAGGGTCCAGGTGCTTGAACTTGCTGTTGATGGCGTAGAACGGCATAGCCTGGACTTCGATACCGTCCAGTGCCAGAGGTTCGTCTTCCTGGGCATCGGGGTGACGAATGTCGATGACGATCTGGCCTGGCAGCGCCTCGGCCACTTCTTCGACTTCGATGTCCTTGCCCAACTCGTCGATCACGTGGTCGATGGAGATGAACTTGGCACGCTCCAGGGCGCGCTCCAGCACGGCCATGTCGAACTGCTTTTCTTCGTGCTCCATGCGGTGACGCTTGGCATGGGTGGTCGGGTTCACCGAGATCACTCCGCAGTATTCCGGCATGTGCTTGGCGAAGTCGGCGGTGCCGATTTCGGTGGCCTGGTCGATGATGTCCTGCTTGTGGCTGGCCAGCAACGGGCGCAGCACCAGCTTGTCGGTGGCCGAGTCGATGATCGACAGGTTCGGCAAGGTCTGGCTGGAAACCTGGGAAATCGCCTCGCCGGTGACCAGCGCTTCGATCTGCAGGCGATCGGCCATGTGCGCGGCGCCGCGCAGCATCATGCGCTTGAGGGTCACGCCCATGTAGCTGTTGTCGACCTTGTTGAGGATCTCGCCAACCACTTCTTCGAACGGCACGCTGATGAACAGCACGCGCTGGCTGCTGCCGTACTTTTTCCACAGGTAGTGGGCGACTTCCATCACGCCCAGCTCGTGGGCACGGCCGCCGAGGTTGAAGAAGCAGAAGTGGGTCATCAGGCCGCGGCGCATCATCTGGTAGGCCGCCACGGTGGAGTCGAAACCACCGGACATCAGCACCAGGGTCTGCTCCAGGGCACCCAGCGGGTAGCCGCCGATGCCGTTGTGCTGATTGTGGATCACGTACAGGCGCTGATCGCGGATTTCCATGCGCACCACGACCTCAGGCGTCTTCAGGTCGATGCCGGAGGCGCCGCACTGCTGGCGCAGCTGGCTGCCGACGTAGCGGTCGACGTCCATCGAGGTGAAGTCGTGGTGGCCGCCGCGCTTGCAGCGCACCGAGAAGCGCTTGCCAGCCAGCAGGTGGCCAAAGTGCTGCTTACACTTGGCGACGATGTCGTCGAAGTCGCCCAGCGGGTACTCCTCGACCTGCAGGAAGTGGGTGATACCCGGGGTGCAGGTGAGGCGCTCGATCATCTCGCGCTGGACCTTTTCGTCCTCGACGCGGGTGACCACCTCGAGATTATCCCAGACACCATCGACCGCGAGCTCAGGATCGAGGTCCTTGAGCACGTTGCGGATGTTCTTGCCGAGCTGGCGGATGAAACGCTTGCGCACCGGCCGGCTCTTGATGGTGATTTCTGGGAAGACTTTGACGATAAGTTTCATTGGTTAACAGCGCGCGCAGGGCCTGCCGAAAATGAGGGGCGCGAATTATATCGGAAATTGCTCAGGTTTTGACCAACTTTTGATCAGAAGCTTTCAGATAAGTGCGGGAGGCGAGATTGGCGGCGCTTGTACCGGCCCTTTCGCGGGTAAACCCGCTCCCACAGGTTCATCACTGCCCTGTGGGAGCGGGCTTGCCCGCGAAAGGGCCCTTAAAGAAAGCACAGCTCGCAAGCCGCGCACCAATTTGGTGCCTTATGCAGTTTTACTGCCTCCTAAGGGTGCATTTTTCTGGGCCGCCAGCCCACCAAATGCCCGCAAACGCCCCCTTTTATCTCGCCCTCGCCATTTTCGGGCACTGGCATGCAATTTGCTCCCTTGTGAGGCAGGTAAGCTTGGCCGACTATCCGCGCCCGGCAACACCCTTTTTCCAGAGCAGCGGCCCACCGCGCTCTAGACCCTCCGGAGGACAACATGTCGAAGTCGGTTCAACTCATCAAAGATCATGACGTCAAGTGGATTGATCTGCGTTTCACGGACACCAAGGGCGTACAGCATCACGTGACCATGCCGGCGCGTGATGGCCTGGACGAAGACTTCTTCGAAGTCGGCAAGATGTTCGACGGTTCCTCCATCGCTGGCTGGAAAGGCATCGAAGCTTCCGACATGATCCTGATGCCGGTCGACGAGACCGCCGTTCTGGACCCGTTCACCGAAGAACCGACCCTGATCATCACCTGCGACATCGTCGACCCGTCGAGCATGCAGGGCTACGATCGCGACCCACGTGCGATCGCCAAGCGCGCCGAAGAGTACCTGAAGAGCACCGGCATCGGTGACACCGTATTCGCAGGCCCGGAGCCGGAGTTCTTCATCTTCGACGAAGTGAAGTTCAAGTCGGACATCTCCGGCTCGATGTTCAAGATTTTCTCCGAGCAAGGCTCGTGGATGTCTGACGCTGACGTGGAAGGCGGCAACAAAGGCCACCGTCCAGGCGTGAAAGGCGGCTACTTCCCGGTTCCGCCGTTCGACCACGACCACGAAATCCGTACCGCCATGTGCAACGCTCTGGAAGAAATGGGCCAGACCGTTGAAGTTCACCACCACGAAGTGGCGACTGCCGGCCAGAACGAAATCGGCGTCAAGTTCAACACCCTGGTGAAGAAAGCTGACGAAGTACAGGCCCTGAAGTACGTCGTGCACAACGTTGCCGACGCTTACGGCCGTACCGCCACCTTCATGCCGAAGCCACTGTACGGCGACAACGGCTCGGGCATGCACGTACACATGTCGATCTGGAAAGAAGGCAAGAACACCTTCTCCGGTGAAGGCTATGCCGGCCTGTCCGAAACCGCTCTGTACTTCATCGGCGGTATCATCAAGCACGGTAAGGCCCTGAACGGCTTCACCAACCCGTCGACCAACTCGTACAAGCGCCTGGTTCCAGGCTTCGAAGCCCCGGTAATGCTGGCCTACTCGGCTCGCAACCGTTCCGCCTCGATCCGTATTCCTTACGTCGGCAGCCCTAAAGCCCGCCGTATCGAAGCACGCTTCCCGGACCCATCGGCCAACCCGTACCTGGCCTTCGCGGCCCTGCTGATGGCTGGCCTGGACGGCATCCAGAACAAGATCCACCCAGGCGATGCTGCCGACAAGAACCTCTACGACCTGCCACCAGAAGAAGCCAAGGACATCCCGCAAGTATGCGGCAGCCTGAAAGAAGCCCTGGAAGAGCTGGATAAAGGCCGTGCGTTCCTGACCAAGGGCGGCGTGTTCTCCGACGACTTCATCGATGCCTTCATCGAGCTGAAGAGCGAAGAAGAAATCAAGGTCCGCACCTTCGTGCACCCGCTGGAATACGAGCTGTACTACAGCTGCTGATCTGATCGGCGCCTGGCGTCGATGACCTGATCAAGACGGCCTCCTTCGGGAGGCCGTTTCTGTTTCTGCCTTCAGTAATTTCGGAAGGCTCCTACCCGCGTGACGCGCCAGCTTCTGCACACTCGGACCTTCACTCCACGGAGGTTCATCATGCGCTCGTTACCCCTCGTTGCAGCCGCCGCCCTTGCTCTGACCGGCTGCGCGGCATCAGAACCCAGCCACCCTGCCCTCGGCCCGCTGCTTGAGACTATCGAGCGCCGCCTAGACTTGGCGCAAGCCGTCGCCTTGCACAAGTGGGACAAGCGCCAACCGGTCCAGGCAAGCCCGCGTGAACAGCAGGTGCTTTCGAATGTTCGTGCAGCCGCACCCGCACATGGCCTGGCCCAGGAACGAGCCGAGGCGTTCTTCGCCGACCAGATCGAGGCCAACAAGCTGGTGCAGTACACAATGCTTTTCCATTGGCATCGCCTGGGTGCTGCGCCAGACACACCACGCAGCGACCTGCAGCAGGAGATCCGCCCCCAGCTTGATCAGCTGCAGACTTTGCTGCTCAAGCAACTGGCCGATTTTGAACAGCAGAAACCGCAACACTGCGCCGCCATGGTGGCGGATGCCGTAGCCAAGCGCCCCGTGGACCACCTGACCCAGCGAGCGCTGATTCGCGCGACCGGCCAACTGTGCGATAAATCCTGAGATCTCTATGCTCTATATTGGTGCACCTGAAGGACTGGCGCCCTTCAGTGCAGCCCAAAAGAGGTCACAAGAATCGATAAATCAGGGCATTCTGGTCCGAATCTGCGCATATTCAGGCCTTTATCAGCAAAATCCGCTTCTTTTCGGAGCCTTGGTTTGTTTCTTGCAGTTTCTTGGGAAGAGACTGGCACCAGCGGATCCACCGCGCGCCCGGCCATGGCCGTGCCATGCCTGACAAGCGCCAAAAGAGGTCACCGACGCCTTATGACCATCAGCGATGCACAGCACCGTCTGCTTCTGGACAACCTGACCACCGCCACGCTGCTGCTCAATGCCGAGCTGCGCCTGGAGTACATGAACCCGGCTGCGGAGATGCTCCTGGCGGTCAGTGGCCAGCGCAGTCATGGGCAGTTCATCAGTGAGCTGTTCACCGAATCGACCGAGGCGCTCAATTCGCTGCGCCAGGCCGTGGAACAGGCGCACCCATTTACCAAGCGTGAAGCACAACTGACCTCGCTGACCGGGCAGACCATCACCGTCGACTATGCAGTGACGCCAATCCTGCACCAGGGCAATACCTTGCTGCTGCTGGAAGTGCACCCGCGAGATCGCCTGTTGCGCATCACCAAGGAAGAAGCCCAGCTGAGCAAGCAGGAAACCACCAAGATGCTGGTGCGTGGCCTGGCCCACGAGATCAAGAACCCGCTTGGCGGCATCCGTGGCGCAGCACAGCTGCTGGCCCGCGAGCTGCCCGAAGAGGGGCTGCGCGACTATACCAACGTGATCATCGAGGAAGCCGACCGCCTGCGTAACCTGGTCGACCGCATGCTCGGCTCGAACAAACTGCCGTCGCTGGCCATGACCAACATCCACGAAGTGCTGGAACGAGTCTGCAGCCTGGTCGAGGCAGAAAGCCAAGGCTGCATCACTTTGGTGCGCGACTACGACCCTAGCCTGCCGGACGTATTGATCGACCGCGAGCAGATGATCCAGGCCGTGCTCAACATCGTGCGCAATGCGATGCAGGCGATCAGCTCGCAGAACGAGCTGCGCCTGGGCCGCATCACCCTGCGCAGCCGCGCGGTGCGCCAGTTCACCATCGGCCATGTGCGCCATCGCCTGGCAGCACGTATCGAGATCATCGACAACGGCCCGGGCATCCCCGCGGAACTGCAGGACACGCTTTTCTATCCCATGGTCAGTGGGCGCCCGGACGGTACCGGGCTCGGCCTGGCCATTACCCAGAACATCATCAGCCAGCACCAGGGCCTGATCGAGTGTGAAAGCCACGCAGGGCACACCGCCTTCTCGATCTTCCTGCCCCTGGAACAAGGAGCCACCGCCTCATGAGCCGAAGTGAAACCGTATGGATCGTCGATGATGATCGCTCCATCCGCTGGGTCCTGGAAAAAGCCCTGCAACAGGAAGGCATGACCACCCAGAGCTTCGACAGTGCCGATGGTGTCATGGGCCGCCTGGCTCGCCAGCAGCCGGATGTGATCATTTCCGACATTCGCATGCCTGGTGCCAGCGGCCTCGACCTGCTGGCGCAGATCCGCGAGCAGCACCCGCGCCTGCCGGTCATCATCATGACCGCCCATTCCGACCTGGACAGCGCCGTGGCGTCCTACCAGGGCGGCGCCTTCGAGTACCTGCCCAAGCCCTTCGACGTCGACGAAGCAGTGTCACTGGTCAAACGTGCCAATCAGCACGCCCAGGAACAGCAGGGCCTCGATGTACCGCAGGCGTTGGCCCGCACCCCGGAAATCATCGGCGAAGCGCCGGCGATGCAGGAAGTCTTCCGCGCCATCGGCCGCCTGAGCCATTCCAACATCACCGTGCTGATCAACGGCGAGTCCGGTACCGGCAAAGAGCTGGTGGCGCACGCCCTGCATCGCCACAGCCCTCGCGCCGCATCACCCTTCATCGCCCTGAACATGGCGGCCATTCCGAAGGACCTGATGGAGTCGGAGTTGTTCGGCCACGAGAAAGGCGCCTTCACCGGTGCGGCCAACCTGCGCCGCGGTCGCTTCGAGCAGGCCGACGGCGGCACCTTGTTCCTCGACGAGATCGGCGACATGCCGGCCGACACCCAGACCCGCCTGCTGCGGGTGCTGGCCGATGGCGAGTTCTATCGCGTTGGCGGCCATGTGCCGGTGAAGGTCGATGTACGTATCATCGCGGCGACCCACCAGAACCTGGAGTCGCTGGTAACGGCCGGCAAGTTCCGTGAGGACTTGTTCCATCGCCTGAACGTGATCCGCATCCATATCCCACGCCTGGCCGACCGCCGCGAAGACATCCCGGCGCTGGCCCGCCACTTCCTCGGGCGTGCCGCTCAGGAACTGGCCGTCGAGCCGAAACTGCTCAAACCGGAAACCGAAGAATTCATCCGCAACCTGCCGTGGCCGGGCAACGTGCGCCAGCTGGAAAACACCTGCCGCTGGATCACCGTGATGGCCTCCAGCCGTGAAGTGCTGATCGGCGACCTGCCGCCGGAGCTTCTGAACCTGCCGCAGGACGCAGCGCCGGTGACCAACTGGGAACAGGCTCTGCGCCAATGGGCGGACCAGGCCCTGGCACGCGGGCAGTCGAACCTGCTCGACAGCGCGGTGCCCAGCTTTGAACGGATCATGATCGAGACCGCGCTCAAGCACACCGCAGGGCGGCGGCGTGATGCGGCGGTGTTGCTGGGCTGGGGCCGCAATACCCTGACCCGCAAGATCAAGGAGCTGGGGATGAACGTGGACGGCGGGGATGAAGACGAGGGTGAGGACCACTGATCTAGCTGTTCACCTGCAAGATCCCTGGGGCTGCTAAGCAGCCCTTTCGCGACGCAAGGCCGCTCCTACAAGAGACCGCGATCCCCTGTAGGAGCGGCCTTGTGTCGCGAAAGGGCCGCAAAGCGGCCCCAGCCATTTCAGCCTTCCCATGCACCGATCCTGTGCCCGATGCACCTCCCCAAGGCACAAATCACCTCAAAATACGGCCAAATCACCCTGAAAGCCCAGTATTCGCGGGCTTTTAAAAACTGGCACGCCCCCTGCAGTAGCTAATACATATCCAGTTTCGGGGGCCCTGGTACAGGCAGGCCGGGTGACCCCTCTTTTATTCGCAGTAACGCCAGTTTTGGGGACCTCGGTACAGGCAGGCCGGGCCATCCCCCCTTTAATTCGCTGTAACCCCTTTTGGGGACCTCGGTACAGGCAGGCCGGGATATCCCCTCTTTTATTCGTGCAGCTTCACCTGCACCCGCCAACGTCCAGCGTCCTCTGCACCGGCCCATTCACCGTGCAGGGGGCGTGCGGCAATCACTGTCAGCAACAGCCCCTTGTCGCTCTTCTGCAAACGCCAGCCGACCGGCTTGCCCTGCAGGTCCAACTGACCACGCTGCGCCTTGCCCTCGGCCTCGAACAGCACGGCCACGGTCCCTTCGACGTTCTCACCATGCAGCCTGGGCTCTTCGTTGAACCACAGGTCCAGGCCATCCTGTACCACCGCGACCTGCTCCAGCACACGCTCATCCGGGGCAGTCAGGCGGCCGATCATCAGCCCCACCAGCACGCCGAATAGCGCCAGGGAAAGCAGCATGCGCGGCCAGGCCTTCGAACGCAGGTCGGGATCGGGGGTAGAATGCTCGTCATCTTCACGTTTGGAGCCGTGCATGTTTCACGTCATCCTTTTTCAACCAGAAATTCCGCCGAATACCGGCAACATCATCCGCCTCTGCGCCAACAGCGGTTGCGCCCTGCACCTGATCGAGCCGATCAGCTTCGAACTGGACGACAAGCGCCTGCGCCGTGCGGGGCTGGATTACCACGAGTATGCCACGCTCAAGCGCCACGAAAGCCTGGCCGGATGCCTGGAAAGCCTGGGCAACCCACGCCTGTTCGCCTTCACCACCAAGGGCTCGCATCCTTTCCACGAAGTGGCTTATCAGCCCGGTGATGCGTTCCTGTTCGGGCCAGAGAGCCGAGGCCTGCCGGCTGAGGTGCTGGACAGCCTGCCGGCCGAACAGCGCCTGCGCCTGCCGATGCGGCCTGGGTGCCGCAGCCTGAACCTGTCCAACACAGTGGCGGTGACGGTGTACGAGGCCTGGCGGCAGAATGGGTTTGCCGGGAGCTGATCTATAGCCTGTGCTGGCCCTTTCGCGGGTGAACCCGCTCCCACAGGGCCTGCACATGTTTCAACTTGTGGGAGCGGGCTTTTCGAGGCGTCGAACCGCCGCGAAAGGGCCGGTACAGGCAACAAAAAAGCGCCCCGAGAGGCGCTTTTTTGTTGCCGGCAGAATTACTGCACGGTCGGTGCTTCGCCAGCTTCCTGCATGCGCTGCATTTCTTGCGCGTACAGGGCGTCGAAGTTCACCGGCGACAGCATCAGGGCCGGGAACGAACCACGGGTCACCAGGCTGTCCAGGGTCTCGCGGGCGTACGGGAACAGAATGTTCGGGCAGAACGCGCCAAGGGTGTGGCTCATCGAAGAAGCATCGAGGTTCTTGATGAGGAAGATACCCGCCTGCTGAACTTCAGCAATGAAGGCTACTTCGTCGCCGTTCTTGACGGTCACCGACAGGGTCAGCACCACTTCGTGGAAGTCGCCTTCCAGTGCCTTCTGCTTGGTGTTCAGGTCCAGGGCAACGCTCGGCTCCCAGGTCTGACGGAAGATCTGCGGGCTTTTCGGGGCTTCGAACGACAGGTCACGCACATAGATGCGCTGCATGGAGAACTGCGGGCTGTTGTCTTCTGCAGCAGCGCCGTTGGTCTGTTGGTCAGTCATGGCAGATCCTTATCCTAATGTTTTTGAATGCAGTGCAAATCAGGCCGCCAGCAGCGCGTCGAGCTTGCCGGCGCGCTCCAGGGCATAGAGGTCATCGCATCCACCGACGTGGGTGCTGCCGATCCAGATCTGCGGCACCGAAGTACGGCCGGCCTTCTGGCTCATCTCGGCACGAACCTGCGGTTTGCCGTCGACCTTGATTTCCTCGAAGGCTACGCCTTTGCTCTCGAGCAGGTATTTGGCGCGCATGCAGTAGGGGCAGTAGTCGCTGGAATAGACGATGACAGGCTTCATATCACTTCACCAGGGGCAGGTTATCGGCTTTCCAGCTGGAAACGCCACCGCTCAGTTTGGCGGCGGTGTAACCGGCCTTGATCAGCTCGCCGCAGACCGCGCCGGACTGCTGGCCCATCGCGTCGACCACGATCAGGGTCTTCTCTTTGTGCTTCTCGAGCTCGGCCATGCGGTTGGCCACTTTGTCCTGCGGAATGTTCAGCGCACCGACGATGTGGCCGGCGGAATATTCCTTGGACGTACGAATGTCGATGACCAGCGCCTTGTCGGCATTGACCAGCGCGGTCAGCTGGCCGTTGCTCAGGCTCTGGCCGCCACGGCGCAGTTCATTGACGAGCAGTGCGACCAGCAGAACCACGAAGATCGCCACCAGGATGTAGTGATCTGTCGCGAATTGAATCAGGTGAGCAACCATCAGCGGTGTTCCAGGCGATTGAAAATGCCGGCCAGTATACACAGCCCCCCAGTGCCACCAAAGCCCGAAGGGTCGGTGGTAAAGGTACCTTCATGTTGCCGGGCTGCCCGCGTCGGTCGGGCAACCGGACGATTATTAGCCCCTGATGGCGCATTTGCCCTAAAATGCGTGTCTTTATCATCTTTGAACAACCGTGAGTTTGATTGATGACGAGTACGCCCAAACCCCTGGTGCTGATCATCCTGGATGGATTCGGCCACAGCGAAAGCCCCGAATACAACGCCATCTTCGCCGCCAACACGCCGGTCTATGACCGCCTGCGCGCCACCCAGCCGCATGGCCTGATTTCCGGCTCCGGGATGGATGTCGGCCTGCCGGACGGGCAGATGGGCAACTCCGAAGTCGGCCACATGAACCTCGGCGCCGGGCGCGTCGTCTATCAGGACTTCACCCGGGTGACCAAGGCCATCCGCGATGGTGATTTCTTCGAGAACCCGGTGCTCACCGGCGCGGTGGACAAGGCAGTGGGCGCCGGCAAGGCCGTGCACATCCTCGGCCTGTTGTCCGACGGTGGCGTGCACAGCCATCAGGACCACCTGATCGCCATGGCCGAGCTGGCCGCCCAGCGTGGGGCCGAAAGGATCTACCTGCACGCCTTCCTCGACGGCCGTGACACCCCGCCTCGCAGTGCGCAGTCGTCGATCGAATTGCTCGACGCGACCTTCGCCAAGCTCGGCAAGGGCCGCATCGCCAGCCTGATCGGCCGCTACTTCGCGATGGACCGCGACAACCGCTGGGACCGCGTCAGCGCCGCCTACAACCTGATCGTCGACAGCGTTGCCGATTACACCGCCGACACCGCACTCGCTGGCCTGGAAGCAGCCTACGCCCGCGACGAGAACGATGAATTCGTCAAAGCCACGCGCATTGGCGAGGCGGTCAAGGTCGAGGACGGCGATGCCGTGATCTTCATGAACTTCCGCGCCGACCGCGCCCGCGAGCTGTCGCGTGCCTTCGTGGAGCCGGACTTCAACGAATTCCCGCGTGCGCGCCAGCCGAAAATGGCGGCCTACATCGGCCTCACCCAATACTCGGCTAAAATCGCAGCGCCTGCAGCCTTCGCTCCGTCCAGCCTGAACAACGTGCTCGGCGAGTACCTGGCGAAGAACGGCAAGACCCAGCTGCGCATCGCCGAAACCGAAAAGTACGCGCACGTCACGTTCTTCTTCTCCGGTGGCCGCGAAGAGCCGTTCGAAGGCGAAGAGCGCATCCTGATCCCGTCGCCGAAGGTTGCCACCTACGACCTGCAGCCTGAAATGAACGCACCTGAAGTGACCGACCGCATCGTCGAGGCTATCGAGCAGCAGCGTTTTGACGTGATCGTGGTCAACTACGCCAACGGCGACATGGTCGGCCATACCGGCGTGTTCGAGGCCGCAGTAAAAGCCGTCGAAGCCCTGGATACCTGTGTCGGGCGCATCGTCGAGGCGCTGGAAAAGGTCGATGGCGAAGCCCTGATCACCGCCGACCACGGCAATGTCGAGCAGATGGAAGACGCGTGCACCGGCCAGGCGCACACGGCGCACACCAGCGAGCCGGTGCCGTTCATCTATGTCGGCAAGCGCAAAGTGAAAGTCCGCGAAGGTGGCGTGCTGGCTGATGTAGCGCCGACCATGCTGAAGCTTCTGGGCTTGGAAAAACCGGCAGAAATGACCGGTACTTCGATCCTGGTAGACGCCTGATTCGGTGTGCCGGGGCCACTTTGCAGGCCCATTGCACATGAATTCCGGACAAACGCCCCGCTGCCCCGGCAGCGAGGCGTTTTTTTTGCCTGCCCGCACGGGCATACTAGGCCAGTCTCCATCCTTGGTACGCCAAACCCCATGCTACGCGCCCTGATCCCTTTAGCCCTGTCCTGCCTGCTCAGCCCGGCCTTTGCCGATGAGCGCGCGCAGACCCAGCAGCAACTGGACGCCACCCGCCAGGACATCGCCGAGCTCAAGAAGACGCTGGGCAAGCTCCAGGAAGAAAAAGCCGGCGTGCAAAAAGACCTCAAGGCCACCGAGACCGACATCGGTAACCTGGAGAAGCAGGTGGAGGCCCTGCAACAAGAACTAAAAAAGACCGAGGGCGAGCTGGAGCGCCTTGATACCGAGAAAAAAAAACTCCAGAGCGCCCGCGTTGAACAACAACGACTGATTGCCATCCAGGCCCGTTCGGCCTACCAGAACAACGGCCGCGAGGAATACCTCAAGCTGCTGCTCAACCAGCAGAACCCAGAGAAATTCGCTCGCACCCTGTCCTATTACGACTACCTGAGCAAAGCGCGCCTCGAACAGCTCAAGGCGTTCAACGAGACGCTACGCCAGCTGGCCAATGTCGAGCAGGACATTTCCCGCCAGCAGGAACAGCTGCTGGCCCAGCGCACCGACCTCGACACCCGCCGCCAGGCGCTGGACACCGAGCGCAGCAAGCGCCAGCAGGTACTGGCCAAGCTCAACAGCGACGTGAAAGACGGCGACCAGAAGCTGCAGGCCCGCCAACAGGACCAGGCCGACCTGGCCAAGGTGCTCAAGACCATCGAGGAAACCCTGGCCCGCCAGGCCCGCGAAGCCGAAGAAGCGCGCAAGAAAGCCCTGCTCGCCCAGCAGGAAGCCGAGAAGCGCCGCCAGCAGGAGGCCCTGGCCGCCCGTGCGGACAAAGACAAAGAAGAAGCGGAGCCGCCGAAAAAGGCCCGCACTACCCTCGGCCCGCTGGTTTCCAGTGACGGTGCCAGCTACGGCGGTGCATTTTCTGCCGCGCGGGGAAAACTTCCCTGGCCGGTCAATGGTCGATTGCTGGCACGCTTCGGTGATGCACGCGGCAATGATGTCCGGGCCAAGTGGGACGGCGTGATGATCAGCGCCAGCCCTGGCACCCAGGTACATGCGGTGCACGGCGGGCGCGTGGTGTTTGCCGATTGGTTGCGTGGCGCTGGACTTCTGGTCATTCTCGACCATGGTAATGGTTACCTGAGCCTGTACGGCCACAACCAGAGCCTGCTCAAGAGTGCCGGCGACATCGTCAAGGCCGGCGAAGCCATTTCCACCGTTGGCGACAGCGGTGGCCAGGACAGTGCAGGCTTGTATTTCGCCATCCGCCAGCAGGGCCGGCCGACCGACCCTTCGCAGTGGTGCCGCGGCTGACACATTACATACGGTGTAGCACCAGGCGCTGCACCGATGCTCCGCAGGGAGCGTTTACAGGATCAGGAGTTCGTTCGACATGCTGCACTCGCCTCGCCTTACCCAGCTGGCCCTGACCATCGCTCTGGCGATCGGTGCGCCCCTGGCCAGTGCCGCGGAGCCGGCGAAAGCGTCGCCAGCCAAGGCTGCCGCAGTGCCGGCCACCGAGGTGACCGCCAAGGCGCCACTTCCGCTGGAAGAGCTGCGAACCTTTGCCGAGGTCATGGACCGCATCAAGGCCGCCTACGTCGAACCTGTGGACGACAAGACCCTGCTGGAAAACGCCATCAAGGGCATGCTCAGCAACCTTGACCCACACTCGGCCTACCTCGGCCCTGAGGACTTCCAGGAGCTGCAGGAAAGCACCAGCGGCGAATTCGGCGGCCTCGGTATCGAAGTGGGCCAGGAGGACGGCAATATCAAGGTCGTGTCGCCGATCGACGACACCCCGGCCTCGCGTGCCGGCGTGCAAGCCGGCGACCTGATCGTCAAGATCAACGGCGCCCCGACCCGCGGCCAGACCATGACCGAAGCGGTCGACAAGATGCGTGGCAAGATAGGCGAGAAGATCACCCTGACCCTGGTGCGCGACGGCGGCAGTCCGTTCGACGTGACCCTCGCCCGCGCGGTGATCCAGGTCAAGAGCGTGAAGAGCCAACTGCTGGAAAGCGGCTATGGCTACATTCGCATCACCCAGTTCCAGGTCAAGACCGGTGACGAAGTCGGCAAGGCCCTGGCCAAGCTGCGCAAGGACAACGGCAAGAAGCTGCGCGGGGTTATCCTTGATCTGCGCAACAACCCCGGTGGCGTACTGCAGGCGGCAGTGGAAGTGGCCGACCACTTCCTGACCAAGGGCCTGATCGTCTACACCAAGGGCCGCATCGCCAACTCCGAGCTGCGCTTCTCCGCCGACCCGGCCGACGCCAGCGAAGGCGTACCGTTGGTTGTGCTGATCAACGGCGGCAGCGCCTCGGCCTCGGAAATCGTCGCCGGTGCCCTGCAAGACCACAAACGCGGCGTGCTGATGGGTACCGACAGCTTCGGCAAGGGCTCGGTACAGACCGTGCTGCCACTGGCCAATGACCGTGCGCTGAAGCTCACCACCGCGCTCTACTACACCCCCAACGGCCGCTCGATCCAAGCCCAGGGCATCGTCCCTGACATCGAAGTACGCCCGGCCAAGCTGACCGCCGACGCCAGCGACAACGACACCTTCAAGGAAGCCGACCTGCAGGGCCACCTGGGCAACGGCAACGGCGGCGCCGACCGCCCGACCGGCAGCAGCAAGCGCCAGGAGCGCCCGCAGGACAGTGACTACCAGCTGAGCCAGGCCCTGAGCCTGCTCAAGGGCCTGAACATCACCAAGGGCGACTGATCCACCCCATGCGTTATCTGCTGTGTCTGCTGTTCTGCCTGATGGCCGGGGTCGCGCAAGCGGCGCCGGCCGGCAAGGCCTACCTGAGCATCATCATCGACGACCTGGGCCAGAGCACCGAGCGTGACAACCGTACGCTCGCCCTGCCCGGGCCGGTGACCATGGCGATCATGCCCGACACTCCACATGCCACCGACTTTGCCCGCCAGGCGCACAAGGCCGGTAAGACGGTGATCCTGCACATGCCCATGGACCCGGCCACCGGGCCCTACGCCTGGCACCCGGGCATCCCCATCGAAGAGCTGGCACGACGCCTGGACGCAGCCCTGGCCAAAGTCCCGTACGCTGCCGGTATCAACAACCACATGGGTAGCCGCATGACTGCCCAGCGTGAGCCGATGGCCTGGCTGATGGGTGAACTGCAACGCCGGCACCTGTTCTTCGTCGACAGCCGCACCAGCGCGGCCACGGTCGCTGCGGCCGAAGCTCAGGCGCAAGGCTTGGCGCATGTTTCACGGGATGTGTTCCTCGATGACGTGCGCACAACCGAGGCAATTACCGGACAACTGCAACAAAGTATCGCCCTGGCACGCAAGCAGGGCTCGGCGGTGCTGATCGGGCACCCTTATCCACAGACCCTGGAAGTGCTGGAGCGCGAGTTGCCGAAGCTCAAGAGTCAGGGCATCGAGCTGATCCGACTCAAGCAGATGATTGCCGTGCGCAGCAATCTGGCGATGCCAGGGCATGGCAAGAACGGCCGTTACGCCAACCGATGATATCGCTTTTGCAGGAGCGGCCTTGTTTCGCGAAAGGGCTGCTAAACAGCCCGCCACAACTACTGCACCCAGCCTGGAATTCTGGGCCGCTGCGCGCCCTTAAGGCGAAACAAAGCAGCTACTACAAGGGATCGCACAACCTTAAAGACATAAAAAAACCCCGCTCAGATGAGCGGGGTTTTTTTGCTTGCCTCAAGGGCGATCAGCTGTACACACGCCCCAGCAACTGGCGGTGGCTTTCGAACTGGTCCAGCACATCACGCACGATCTGCTCCGGAGCAAAGCCCATCAGGTCGTACTCCTGGCTGCCGTCGTGCAGGTACACCTCGGCACGGTAGAAGCGCTGGCGCACTTCCGGCTCGCCTTCCACCGGCGCTTCGCTCGGCGCGGCCATATAGCCGTCCAGGCTCACTTCGTAAACGAACGGGTTACCCTCGTCCATCATCACCCGCAGACCCATCATGTTGCGCGACTGGCCAACACGGGTTTCCACCTCAAAGCCCAGGGTCTGCAACTGCGCGGCAGCTTCTTTGAGTGCCGGGCTGACCTGCTTGTCCATGAAACGCTGCACCACGGCCTGGGTCGGCTGCAGATCCAGCTGGCTCAGGCGCTCGCTGAAGCCGCGGCGGCCACGGGCAGCCAGTTCGGCGCGCTCGCCTTCGACGGCGACGTCCTGTTTCATGGCCTTGTACAGGCCGAACATGAACAGCACCAGTACCACCGAGAACGGCAGCCCCGCCAACACCACCATGGTCTGCATGGCTTCGAAATTACCGGCGAACAGCAGGCCGATGGTGACCAGGGTGATGATCACCGACCAGAACACCACCATCCAGTGCGGGGCGTCTTCGTCGACCTTGCCACCTTTGCACGAAAGGTTGGCCATCATCACCGCGCCGGAGTCGGCCGGGGTGAGGAACAGCACGAAGCCGACGAACACCGCCACACCGATCACGATCTTGGCCGCCGGGAAGTATTCCAGCAACTGGTAGATCGACATCGAAGGCTGTTCAAGCGCTGTCTTGCCCAGCTCCACGGCACCGTGGTTGATCACCAGGTCCAGCGCGGTGTTGCCGAAGATCGACAGCCAGGCCAGGGTGAAGCCCAACGGGATCAGCAGCACGCCGCTGACCAGTTGGCGCACGGTACGCCCCTTGGAGATTCGGGCAATGAACATGCCGACGAATGGGCCCCAGGAGATCCACCAGGCCCAGTAGAACACGGTCCACAGGCCCAGCCAGCGCTCGGACTTGCCGGCCTCGCCTTCATACACATAGAGGTCGAAGGTCTTCAGCACGATGCCGTTGAGGTAGTCGCCGACGTTCTGCACGAAGCCGTTGAGCAGGTGCAGGGTCGAGCCGCCCAGGAGGACGAAGATCAGCAGGCCGCTGAACAGCATGATGTTCAGGTTGGACAGGCGGCGGATGCCGTTTTCCACACCCGAGACCGCTGCCACGGTGGCAACGCCCGCCATGACCAGGATCACTACCAGCAGGTTGGTCTTGCTGTGGTCCATGCCGAACAGGTATTCAAGGCCCGAGGCCACCTGCATCGAGCCGATCCCCAGGTTGGTGACCAGGCCCAGCAGGGTGACGAACATGCCGAAGATGTCTACGGCATTGCCCGCAGCGCCCTTGACCCAGCGCTCACCGACCAGCGGGTACAGCGCCGAGCGCAGGGCCAGCGGCTGATTGTGGCGGTAGGCGAAGTAACCCACGGCCAGGCCGACCAGGGCGTAGATCGCCCAGCCGTGCAGGCCCCAGTGCAGGAAGGTCAGCTGCAAACCCTGGCGCGCGGCCTCGAGGCTGGCAGGCGTACCTTCCGGTGGGTTGAAGTAGTGGTCCAGCGGTTCGGAGGCGCCGAAATACAGCAGCGAGATACCGATACCGGAGGAGAACAGCATGCCGGCCCAGGCGCCGTAGCTGAAGTCGGGCTGGTCGTCCTTGCCGCCAAGCTTGAGCTTGCCGTAGTCGGAGAAGGCCAGGTAGACGACGAACAGCAGGTAACTGCAGATCACCAGCATGTAGTACCAGCCGAAGGTGCGCGTCAGCCATTTCTGGGCCACGCCCAGCACCTGGCCGGCGGTTTCGGGTACAGCGATCAACAAGGCAGTCAGAACGAGGATCATCAGCGCGGAGGTGAAGAACACCACGCGGTTGACCCGTACCCTCTCGGCGGGGGGCTTGGTAAGTGAGGCAGAACTCATTGCACGAATGCTCCGGGCAGTGCGGCTGTGGAGGCTAATCAGTCTTTCCCGAGCAATTGGTGGAATATCCCCACTGCATCAGGTGTTATAAAAGCACCCTGGAAACCGTGATCCCGAATCGATACGTTGCAAAAAAACAGACAGGTGGCCTGCTGAAAATGCCACGCCCCAACTGAGGTGCGCGCATTCGTCACAGATCACCCCGCCCGCTCCAAGGGCCTGTCGCAGGCCGGCGGCCGTACGGCAGAATCTGCATTTCGCATCGCTCATGCCCGTCAACGCCTTGTATTCCGGGGGTTACGCGATTTCCTGGGGTGTCAATCCGTGCCTCATTGATCGCTTGAAAGAGTGTCAATGGCACAAATTGTCGCAGAGCTTATTCTTTATTGATTGAACGTTCAATCAAAACAAAATAGACTGGCCTTCGCCGAGTCAGCCGCCTGTCGTCTGCTCGCTGGGCCTGAGGAGATAGCAAGATGCCCAAGGTCGGTATGCAACCCATCCGCCGCCAGCAGTTGATCGAAGCCACGTTGCAGGCGGTCGATCAGGTCGGACTGGGGGACGCCAGCATTGCGCTGATTGCCCGTTTGGCCGGTGTGTCGAACGGCATCATCAGTCACTACTTTCGGGACAAGAACGGCCTGATCGCAGCGACGATGGGTTACATCATGAACATGCTCAACGAAGGCGTTAGAGCACGTCGCCAGGCCCTGACGGACGACAGCCCGCGCGCCCACCTGAAAGTGATCATCGAGGGCAACTTCGATGCCAGCCAGGTGAACGGCCCGGCAATGAAAACCTGGTTGGCCTTCTGGGCTTCCAGCATGCACCAGCCCGATTTGCACAGGTTGCAGCGGATCAACGATCACCGCCTGTATTCCAACCTGTGCTGCCAGTTCCGCCGCGCCCTGCCGCTCTACCATGCGCGCAAGGCAGCCCGCGGCCTGGCGGCCCTGATCGATGGCCTGTGGCTGCGTGGTGCCCTGTCGGGAGATGCATTCGACACCGACCAGGCAATACGGATTGCATACGAATACATGGATCTACAACTGGCTAAACAGCACACCCTGGACACAACCGACCAGGCCGCTGATCAAGCACGCACGGCGCTTGCCAACCCGGCAGGAGCGTGACGCGCAGCCAACCACACACTGCACTTGCGAGGACACTATGGCCCGTTTCGGAACGCAAAAACTCTACATTGATGGCGCTTACGTCGACGCTGGCAGCGATGCCACCTTCGAAGCCATCAACCCGGCTACCGGCGAAGTCCTCGCCCACGTGCAACGTGCCACCGAGGCTGACGTCGAGAAGGCCGTTGAAAGCGCCGAGCGCGGCCAGAAGGTCTGGGCAGCAATGACCGCCATGCAGCGTTCGCGCATCCTGCGCCGCGCCGTCGACATCCTGCGTGAGCGCAACGATGAGCTGGCCATGCTGGAAACCCTGGACACCGGCAAGTCGTACTCGGAAACCCGCTACGTCGATATCGTTACCGGCGCCGACGTGCTCGAGTACTACGCTGGCCTGGTACCGGCCATCGAAGGTGAGCAGATCCCGCTGCGCGAATCGTCCTTCGTCTACACCCGTCGCGAGCCGCTGGGTGTGACCGTCGGTATCGGCGCCTGGAACTACCCGATCCAGATCGCCCTGTGGAAATCCGCCCCGGCCCTGGCTGCTGGCAACGCGATGATCTTCAAGCCATCGGAAGTCACTTCGCTGACCACCCTGAAACTGGCCGAGATCTACACCGAGGCCGGCCTGCCGAACGGCGTATTCAACGTCCTGACCGGCAGCGGCCGCGAAGTCGGCACCTGGCTGACCGAACACCCGCGTATCGAGAAAGTCTCCTTCACCGGCGGCACCACCACCGGCAAGAAAGTCATGGCCAGCGCCTCGAGCTCGTCGCTCAAGGAAGTCACCATGGAACTGGGCGGCAAGTCGCCACTGATCATCTGCGCCGACGCCGACCTGGACAAGGCCGCCGACATCGCCATGATGGCCAACTTCTACAGCTCCGGCCAGGTGTGCACCAACGGCACCCGCGTGTTCATCCCGGCTGAAATGAAGGCCGCCTTCGAAGCCAAGATCGCCGAGCGCGTTGCCCGCATCCGCGTTGGCAACCCAGAAGACGAGAACACCAACTTCGGCCCACTGGTCAGCTTCCAGCACATGGAAAGCGTGCTCGGCTACATCGCCAAAGGCAAAGAAGAAGGCGCCCGTGTGCTGTGTGGCGGCGAGCGACTGACTACCGGTGATTTCGCCAACGGTGCCTTCGTCGCGCCGACCGTGTTCACCGACTGCAGCGACGACATGACCATCGTCAAGGAAGAAATCTTCGGCCCGGTGATGAGCATCCTCACCTACGAAACCGAAGAAGAAGTCATCCGCCGCGCCAACGACACCGACTACGGCCTGGCCGCTGGTGTCTGCACCAACGACATCTCCCGCGCCCACCGTATCATCCACCAGCTGGAAGCCGGTATCTGCTGGATCAACGCCTGGGGCGAATCGCCAGCCGAAATGCCGGTTGGCGGCTACAAGCAGTCGGGCGTCGGCCGTGAGAACGGCGTCAGCTCGCTGGCTCAATACACTCGCATCAAGTCGGTCCAGGTCGAGCTGGGCGGCTACAACTCGGTTTTCTAAGCCCTGTCTAGCCACGCCCGTGCCACTGCGCACGGGCGTTCCCGCTCCCTGATCACCGCCAACACGAGGGTACTTCCATGTCCCAAGAATTCGATTACATCATCGTCGGCGCAGGCTCCGCCGGTAACACTCTGGCTACCCGCCTGACCGAAGACGCTGGCGTCAGCGTACTGCTGCTGGAAGCCGGTGGCCCCGACTACCGCTTCGACTTCCGCACCCAGATGCCAGCCGCCCTGGCCTTCCCGCTGCAAGGCCGCCGCTACAACTGGGCCTACGAGACCGACCCGGAGCCGTTCATGGACGGTCGCCGCATGGAATGTGGCCGCGGCAAGGGCCTGGGTGGCTCGTCGCTGATCAACGGCATGTGCTACATCCGCGGCAACGCCATGGACTTCGACGGCTGGGCAGAACTGCCAGGCCTGGAAGACTGGACCTACCTGGACTGCCTGCCGTACTTCCGCAAGGCCGAAACCCGCGACATCGGCCCGAACGACTACCACGGCGGCGAAGGCCCGGTCAGCGTGGCCACGCCGAAAGCCGGCAACAACCCGCTGTTCCACGCCATGGTCGAAGCCGGCGTGCAGGCCGGTTACCCGCGCACTGAAGACCTCAACGGTTACCAGCAGGAAGGTTTCGGTCCGATGGACCGTTCGGTGACCAAGAACGGCCGCCGTTCCAGCACCGCCCGTGGTTACCTGGACCAGGCCAAGAAGCGCCCGAACCTGACCATCGTCACCCACGCTCTGAGCGACCGCGTGCTGTTCGACGGCAAGCGTGCCGTTGGCGTGACCTACCTGGTCGGCGACAGCGAAGAGCGCGTCGAAGCCCGCGCCCGCAAGGAAGTGATCGTCAGCTCCGGTGCCATTGCTTCGCCGCAACTGCTGCAGCGCTCCGGCGTAGGCCCGCGCGCCCTGCTGGAAAGCCTCGACATCCCGGTCGTGCACGACCTGCCGGGCGTCGGCGAGAACCTGCAGGACCACCTCGAGCTGTACCTGCAGTACGCCTGCACCCAGCCCGTGTCGCTGTACCCATCGCTGCTGTGGTGGAACCAGCCGGCCATCGGTGCCGAGTGGATGTTCAAGGGTACCGGTATCGGCGCCAGCAACCAGTTCGAGGCCGGCGGTTTCATTCGCACCCGTCCTGAGTTCAAGTGGCCGAACATCCAGTACCACTTCCTGCCGGTGGCGATCAATTACAACGGCTCCAACGGCGTGAAGGAACACGGCTTCCAGGCGCACATGGGCTCGATGCGTTCGCCTGCCCGTGGTCGTATCCAGGCCAAGTCGAAAAACCCGCGCCAGCACCCGAGCATCCTGTTCAACTACATGTCCACCGAGCAGGACTGGCAGGAATTCCGCGACGGCATCCGCCTGACCCGCGAGATCATGGCCCAGCCGGCGCTGGACCCGTATCGCGGTCGCGAAATCAGCCCTGGCGCCCACGTGCAAACCGATGAAGAGCTGGACAAGTTCATCCGCGAGCACGCCGAAACCGCCTTCCACCCTTCCTGCTCGTGCAAGATGGGCACCGACGACATGGCTGTGGTCGACGCCGAAGGCCGTGTACACGGCATGAAAGGCCTGCGCGTGGTCGATGCTTCGATCATGCCGCTGATCATCACCGGCAACCTCAATGCCACCACGATCATGATCGCCGAGAAAATCTCGGACAAGATCCGTGGCCGCAAGCCGCTGCCACGCAGCACCGCCAAGTACTATGTGGCGGGCGATGCACCGGTGAAGGGCAAGCCGATGCGTGAAGTGAAGCAGGCGTAAGCCTGCTCCGGCCCATTCGCGGGCAAGCCCGCTCCCACAGTTCATCACAGGGCTCTGGTGTTGTGATCATCCTGTGGGAGCGGGCTTGCCCGCGAAAGGGCCCACCCAGGCAACACAAGAAAAGGCACCCATCGCGGTGCCTTTTCTACATCTGCAGAAACGCTTTACATGCTGCCAATTCATCAGGTTAGAATCGATTGGCACGCGACTTGCCAAGTCAAGGAGCGAAGCCCCCTTCCCGCGATATCCCGGAGTACCTGCCTTTGGATGCAAGCACCATCAACAGCCTGTTTCTGATCGGCGCATTGCTGGTGGGCGCAAGTATCCTGGTCAGCTCGCTGTCGTCGCGCCTGGGCATCCCTATTCTGGTCATCATCCTCGCCGTCGGCATGGTCGCCGGTGTCGATGGTGGCGGCATCATTTTCAACAACTACCCGACCGCCTACCTGGTGGGCAACCTTGCACTGGCAGTGATCCTGCTCGACGGTGGCTTGCGCACACGGGTGGCGAGCTTCCGCGTGGCACTGTGGCCTGCGCTGTCGCTGGCCACGGTCGGCGTGATGATCACCACCGCGCTCACTGGCCTGGTGGCCGCCTGGCTGTTCCACCTGAGCCTGATCCAGGGCCTGCTGATCGGCGCCATCGTCGGCTCCACCGACGCTGCGGCAGTGTTCTCGCTGCTTGGCGGCAAAGGCCTGAACGAGCGGGTCACCGCCACCCTGGAAATCGAGTCGGGCAGCAATGACCCGATGGCAGTGTTCCTCACCGTCACCCTGATCGACATGATCGCCAGCGGCCAGACCGGCCTGCACTGGAGCCTGCTGACCCACCTGCTGCGCGAGTTCGGCATCGGCAGCCTGCTGGGGCTGGGCGGTGGCTGGCTGATGCTGCAACTGGTCAACCGTATCAACCTGGCCGGCGGCCTGTACCCGATCCTGGTGGTGGCCGGCGGCCTGGTGGTGTTCTCGCTGACCAACGCCCTGCATGGCAGCGGTTTCCTCGCCGTGTATTTGTGCGGCCTGGTGCTGGGCAACAAGCCGATCCGCAGCCGCCACGGCATCCTGCACATGCTCGACGGCATGGCCTGGCTGGCGCAGATCGGCATGTTCCTGGTGCTTGGGCTGCTGGTCACGCCCCACGACTTGCTGCCGATTGCCCTGCCGGCACTGGGCCTGGCGCTGTGGATGATCCTGGTGGCGCGGCCGCTGTCGGTGGTTGCTGCACTGTTGCCGTTCAAGGCTTTCCATGGCCGCGAAAAGGGCTTCATCTCCTGGGTTGGCCTGCGCGGTGCGGTGCCGATCATTCTGGCGGTGTTCCCGTTGATGGCCGGCCTGCCCGACGCCCAGCTGTTCTTCAACCTGGCGTTCTTCATCGTGCTGGTATCGCTGTTGGTGCAGGGCACCAGCCTGCCGTGGATGGCCAAGCTGCTGAAGGTCACCGTACCACCAGACCCGGCGCCGATTTCCCGCTCCGCGCTGGAAGTGCACATCACCAGCGAGTGGGAGCTGTTCGTCTACCGCCTGGGTGCGGAAAAGTGGTGCATCGGCGCCGCTCTGCGCGAGCTGAAAATGCCCGAAGGCACGCGTATTGCCGCGCTGTTCCGGGCCGAGCAACTGCTGCACCCGTCCGGCAGCACGGTACTTGAAGTAGGTGACATGCTTTGTGTGATCGGCCACGAACACAACCTGCCGGCGTTGGGCAAACTGTTCAGCCAGGCACCCCAGCGTGGCCTGGACCTGCGTTTCTTCGGCGACTTCGTGCTTGAAGGCGATGCCGAGCTGGGCGCGGTGGCCGCCCTTTATGGCCTCAAACTGGACGGCCTGGACGCAAAAATGCCGCTGGCTCAGTTCATCCGACAGAAGGTCGGAGGCGCTCCAGTAGTAGGCGACCAGGTCGAATGGCATGGCACAATCTGGACCGTAGCGACCATGGACGGGAACAAGATCCAGAAAGTCGGCGTCAGATTCCCCGAGGGAACGCGACCCGGACCAGGATTGTTCCTCTAAACTCCGTATCTGCCTGATCCACAAGTAGTCTGCCTATGTCCTTGCGCGTGTACCTTCGCACAGCCCTGCTCGGGTTGTGCCTGTCCCTTTCTTTCGCGGTCGACGCGGCAGAAGCCCCGACCACCGCCAGCATCCAGAACAGCCTCGACAAGATCGCCGAGCGTAAGCTGCCCGAAGCCGACCAGAAGGCCCTGCAGCAGGTGCTCGAGCAAACCTTGAGCCTGCTCAACAGCAAGGAAGACAGCGAGAAGAAGCTTGCCGCGCTCAAGCAGCAGCTGGCCAGCGCCCCCAAGGAAACCAGCGACAGCCAGAAAGAACTGGCCAGGCTCAAGGAGAGCAAGCCGCAACCGGTCGCCCAGCGCTATGCCAACCTGACCGTGCCACAGCTGGAGCAGATGCTCAGCGAGCGCAACACCCAGCAGGGTGAGCTGCAGAAGGCGCTGTCCGAAGCCAACAGCCTGATCATCAACTCGCAGACCCGCCCCGAGCGGGCCCAGGCCGAGATCAGCAACAACCAGACCCGCACCCAGCAGATCAACAACAGCCTCAAGAGCGGCAAGGACGGCGGCAAGTCGATCAACGCCGACCAGCGCAACCAGCTCAATGCCGAACTGGCCTCGCTCAATGCGCTGACCCTGCTGCGCCGCCAGGAGCTGGCCGGCAACGGCCTGCTGCAAGACCTTGGCAACGCCCGCCACGACCTGCTGATCGAGCGCGCCGCACGCCTGGAGCAGGAAATCCAGGACCTGCAGACGCTGATCAACGAAAAGCGCCTGGCCCAGTCCCAACAGACCGTCACCCAGCAGTCGATCGAGGCGCAAAAAGCCGGTGGCAGCAGCCTGCTGGCCACTGAAAGCGCTGCCAACCTCAAGCTCTCCGACTACCTGCTCAAAAGCACCGACCGCCTCAACGAGCTGACCCAGCAGAACCTGCGCACCAAGCAGCAGCTCGACAGCCTGACCCAAGCCGACCAGGCGCTGGATGAGCAGATCAATGTGCTCAAGGGCAGCCTGCTGTTGTCGAAGATCCTCTACAAGCAGAAGCAGGCGCTGCCGCACCTGAAGCTTGACCGCGACCTGGCCGACCAGATCGCCGATATCCGCCTGTACCAGTTCGAGATCAATCAGCAGCGCGAGCAGATGAGCAGCCCGGTGGCCTACGTCGACAAGCTGTTGGCCAACCAGCCGCAGGAAGATGTCACACCGCAGCTGCGCAAGGCCCTGCTGGAAGTGGCGATCACCCGCAGCGACCTGCTCGAACGGCTTAACCGCGAGCTGTCGGCACTGCTGAACGAATCGATCACCCTGCAGCTCAACCAGAAACAACTGCTCGGCACCGCCCAAGGGCTGCGCAATACCCTCGACGAGCAGATGTTCTGGATCCCCAGCAACAAGCCACTGGATTGGGACTGGCTCAGTTTCGTGCCAACCCGTTTGCCCGAACAGATCGCCAGCCTGCCCTGGGGGTCGGGCATCAAGGAAGTGGCCGATGGACTGAGCCAGCGCCCGTTGCTGTTCCTGCCCCTGCTACTGGCTATCGGTGGCCTGCTGTGGCGGCGCAAGTACCTGTATCAACGGCTGGGTAAAGTGCATCAGGATATCGGCCACTTCCGCCGTGACAGCCAGTGGCACACGCCCCAGGCCATCCTGATCAACATCCTCCTGGCGATGCCGGTGAGCCTGGGCCTGGCACTGTGCAGTTATGCCCTGCAGATCGATGCCCGCGGCCAGAACGCCAACCTCGGTGCGGCGCTGTGGCAACTGGCCCAAGCCTGGTTGGTGTTCTACACCGCCTACCGCATCCTCGCCCCCGGCGGCGTGGCGGAGATCCACTTCCGCTGGCACAAGCCGCAGGTCGAGTTCCTGCGCGGCTGGGTTCGCCGGCTGGGCACCGTGGTGCTGGCGCTGGTCGGTGTGGTAGCTGTCGCCGAGCACCAGCCTTCGGCCCTGGCCGACGATGTACTCGGTATCGGTGTGGTACTGACCTGCTATGCGCTGATGGCCTGGCTGCTCAGCCGCCTGCTGCTCAGCAGCCCCGCGCACCGTGACACCTCGCTGTTCCGCAAAGCTGTCGGGGTGGCTTTCACCGCCCTGCCGATCGCGCTGTTCGTGGCAGTCTGCTTTGGCTACTACTACACCGCACTGAAACTGACCGACCGGCTGATCTATACCCTCTACCTGCTGCTGTTCTGGCTGGTGATCGAGGCGGCCTTCGTCCGCGGCCTGTCGGTGGCTGCACGGCGCCTGGCCTACCAGCGCGCACTGAGCAAGCGCCAGGCCGCCAAGGAGGGGCTGGATGGTGAAGTCATCACCGAAGAGCCGACCCTGGACATCGAACAGGTCAACCAGCAGTCGCTGCGCCTGATCCGCCTGGCCCTGCTCGGCGGCTTCATCGCCGGCTTGTACTGGGTCTGGTCGGACCTGATCTCGGTGTTCGCCTACCTCAATAACTTCACCCTGTACGAATACACCAGCGGCACTGGCACCGCCGCCAGCATGGTGCCGATCAGCCTCGGCGACCTGCTCGGCGCCCTGGTGATAGTGGGCATCACCTTCGCCCTGGCCGGCAACTTGCCGGGCCTGCTGGAAGTGCTGGTGCTGTCGCGCCTGAACCTGGCCCAGGGCAGTGCCTATGCCACCACCACGCTGCTGTCCTACACCATCGTCGGCGTCGGCATCGTCAGCACCCTGTCGACCCTCGGGGTAAGCTGGGACAAGCTGCAATGGCTGGTGGCGGCACTATCGGTGGGCCTGGGCTTCGGCATGCAGGAGATCTTCGCCAACTTCATCTCCGGCATCATGATCCTGTTCGAGCGCCCGGTGAGGATTGGCGACACCATCACCATTGGCAACCTGTCTGGTACGGTCAGCAAGATCCGCATCCGCGCCACCACCATCACCGACTTCGACCGCAAGGACATCATCGTCCCCAACAAGACCTTCATCACCGGCCAGCTGATCAACTGGTCGCTGACCGACACGGTCACCCGGGTGACGCTGAAGCTGGGCATCGACTATGGCTCCGACCTGGACCTGGTGCGCGACCTGCTGCTCAAGGGCGCCCACGAGAACCCGCGGGTGCTCAAGGACCCAGAGCCGATCGTGTACTTCCTGAATTTCGGCGAGAGCTCGCTGGACCATGAGCTGCGCATGCACGTACGTGACCTCGGCGACCGCAACCCGACGCTGGACGAGATCAACCGCTACATCAACCGCGAGTTCAAGGCCCACAACATCAAGATCTCGGTACGCCAGGTCGAGGTATTCCTGATGGACCCGAAAGGCGGCAAGCAGCAGTTGATCCCGATGGAGCAACCTAAGCCGGATGGCAGTCCTTCGGCCTGAGTGGGCTCGAATACTTTATTCTGTGCAAATCCCCTGCGAGGGCTTCGCCCTCGTTCGCGGGCAAGCCCGCTCCCACAGAGACCGCACATTACTGTGGAAGCGGGCTTGCCCGCGAAGGGCCGTAAAGCGGCCCCGATGTCCCGACTTCAGGAGCCGGCCCCGTGAAAGCCCTCGACCAACTCAGCTTCGACAACCGCTTCGCCCGCCTGGGCGATGCGTTCTCCACCCAGGTCCTGCCCGAGCCGATCGCCGAGCCGCGTCTGGTAGTGGCGAGCGAGTCGGCCATGGCCCTGCTCGACCTCGACCCTGCCCAGGCCGAATTACCAGTATTCGCCGAAATATTCAGCGGTCACAAGCTCTGGGAACAGGCCGACCCACGAGCGATGGTCTATTCCGGCCACCAATTCGGCTCCTACAACCCGCGCCTGGGCGATGGCCGCGGCCTGCTGCTGGCTGAAGTGCTGAATGACCAGGGCGAACACTGGGACCTGCACCTCAAGGGTGCCGGCCAGACGCCGTACTCGCGCATGGGCGATGGGCGTGCCGTGCTGCGCTCGTCAATCCGTGAATTCCTCGCCTCCGAAGCCCTGCACGCCCTCGGCATCCCCACCAGCCGGGCGCTGTGTGTGATCGGTTCGAACACCCCGGTGTGGCGTGAAACCCGAGAAAGCGCCGCCATGCTCACCCGCCTGGCGCAGAGCCACGTGCGCTTCGGCCACTTCGAGTACTTCTACTACACCAAACAGCCCGAGCAGCAGCGCGTGCTGATCGACCATGTGCTGGAGCAGCACTACCCCGAATGCCGCGATGCCGAAGAGCCGTACCTGGCGATGTTCCGCACCATCGTCGAGCGCAATGCCGAGCTGATCGCCCGCTGGCAGGCTTATGGCTTCTGCCACGGGGTGATGAACACCGACAACATGTCGATCCTCGGCATCACCTTCGATTTCGGGCCATACGCCTTCCTCGACGACTTCGACGCCAATTTCATCTGCAACCACTCCGACGACCGTGGCCGTTACAGCTACGCCAACCAGGTGCCAATCGCCCACTGGAACCTCAGCGCCCTGGCTCAGGCCCTGACCACGGTGATCGAAGTGGAACCGCTCAAGGAAGCGCTGGGCCTGTTCCTGCCGCTGTACCAGGCGCACTACCTGGACCTGATGCGTCGGCGCCTGGGGCTGACCACTGGCGAAGACGACGACATGGCGCTGGTCGAGCGCCTGTTACAGCGCATGCAGAGCGGTGGCGTGGATTACAGCCTGTTCTTCCGCAGGATGGGGGAGCTACCCGTTGCCGAAGCGCTGAAGGTGGTGCGCGACGACTTCATCGACCTCGCCGGCTTCGATGCCTGGGGCGCGGATTACCTGGCCCGTTGCGCGCGCGAGCCCGGTAATGCCGAAGGCCGCCGTGAGCGGATGCATGCCGTGAACCCGCTGTACGTGCTACGCAACTACCTGGCGCAAAAGGCCATCGAAGCGGCCGAAGCGGGGGACTACAGTCAAGTGCGGCGGCTGCATCAGGTGCTGAGCAAACCTTTTGAAGAACAGCCCGGGATGCAGGCCTACGCCGAGCGGCCGCCAGAGTGGGGCAAACACCTGGAAATCAGTTGCTCTTCATGAATTCTGGGGCCGCTGCGCGGCCCTTTCGCGACACAAGGCCGCTCCTACAGGCCTGTGCGAGCCCTTGTAGGAGCGGCCTTGTGTCGCGAAAGGGCTGCGCAGCAGCCCCAAAAAACTCAAGGAATCAAAAATGTCCGACCCACTGGTAATCCCCTGCCCCCACTGCAACGGCCTTAATCGCCTGCCGGCAGCGCGCTTGGGTGACGCCCCAAAATGCGGCCGCTGCAAACAGGACGTACTGCTGAGCCAGCCCTTTGAACTCAGCGAAGCCAATTATGCCAGCCAGATCAAGGGCGACCTGCCGCTGCTGATAGACGTCTGGGCCGACTGGTGCGGCCCATGCAAATCTTTCGCCCCGACCTTCGAGCAGGCCGCCCGCCAGCTCACGGGCCGCTGCCGCCTGGCCAAGCTCGACAGCGAAGCCAACCGCAACCTCGCCGGGCAACTGGGCATTCGCTCGATCCCCAGCCTGATCCTGTTCAAGAACGGCCGCGAAATCAGCCGCCAGGCCGGGGCTTTTCCACTCCAGTCGTTGCTGGAGTGGCTGCGTAGCCAGGGGGTCTAAGCGTTCTCTTCGAGCAGCGAATGCAGCTCGACAAACTGCTGGGTCAGCTTGTGCCGTGGTTCCAGGTGGATCAACGGCAGGTTGGCGTGGTGCGATTCGCGCATCTTCACCGAGCTGCCCAGGTACACCGGCAACACCGGCAGCCCTTCGGCCAACAGCTCGTCGAGCATCTGCTGGGGCAGGCTGGCGCGGGACTGGAACTGATTGACCACGATGCCTTCGACCACCAGGTCTTCGTTGTGGTCGTCCTTGAGCTCTTCGATTTCAGCCAGCAGGCCGTACAGCGCCTGGCGCGAGAAGCTGTCACAGTCGAAGGGAATCAACACACGATCAGCCGCGATCAACGCGGAAACCGCATAGAAATTGAGGGCCGGCGGTGTGTCGATGTAGATCCGTTCGTAGTCTTCGTCCAGCTCGTCGAGCAACTTACGCAGCTTGTTGATCTTGTGCTTGGCCTCAAGCTTCGGCTGCAGGTCGGCCAGCTCTGCCGTGGCGGTGACCACGTGCAGGTTATCGAACGGGGTTTCGTAGATATCGACCTTGTTCTTCTTGCTGAATGGCCCGCTGGACAGGCTTTGCTTGAAGAAATCGGCGATACCCATGGGGATATCGTCGCCGGTCAGGCCGGTCAGGTACTGGGTCGAGTTGGCCTGGGCGTCCAGGTCGATCAGCAAGGTCCGATAACCTTCGCTGGCGCTCACTGCCGCCAGGTTGCAAGCGATGCTCGACTTGCCCACGCCACCTTTCTGATTGAACACCACGCGCCGCATGATTGACCTCCGTGTATCAACGAATGCCCGAGTATGTGGCGGCGACGCGGCTATGGCCAGTGCCATTTGCCCATTAGCCGGAACAAGGTGCAAACATCACCCCTGGCCAGCCACCAACCCCGTCAGCAACTCGGCGAACGCCCGGGCCATCGCCGAGCCACCCCGCTCGCGCTGCACCAGCCATACCGCCGACATCGCCCCTTCATCCAGCAGGGTGCGGTACACCACGCCTTCGATGCGCATGCGCTGGAACGACGCGGGCAGCACCGAGACCCCCAACCCCGCCGACACCAGGCCGATAATGGTCATCGCCTCCCCTGCCTCCTGAGCAAAATGCGGGCTGAACCCGGCCTGGCGTGCCAGGCTCAGCAACTGCGCATGCAACCCGCTGCCGTAGCTACGCGGGAAGAACACGAACGGTTCATGGGCCAGGGCGGCCATGTGCACGCCATGCTCCGTGCCTTCGGCCAGCGGATGCGAGGCATTGATCACCGCCACCAGCGGCTCGCGGAACAACTCGGTGGCCACCAGGCCCTCCGGCAGCGGCATCGGCCGCATCAGCCCGACCTCGATGGACTCGTCGAACACCCCTTCGGCGACATCCCGGCTGCTCATTTCCTTGAGGTTCAGGTGCACTGCCGGGAAGCGCTGGCGAAAGGCATGGATGGCCTTGGGAATCTTCGAGGTGAACGGCGCCGACGAGGTGAAGCCGATCTTCATCTCGCCCAGCTCACCCAACTGCGCGCGTCGCGCCACGTCGGCCGCCTTCTCTACCTGCGCCAGCACCTGGCGCGCCTCTTCGAGGAACAATCGGCCAGCCTCACTCAGCTCGACCCGACGATTGGTCCGCTCGAACAGGCGAGCGCCAAGTTCCTGCTCCAATGCCTGGATCTGCTGGCTCAAGGGCGGCTGGGAGATGCCCAACTGCTGGGCGGCGCGGCCGAAGTGCAGCTCTTCGGCAACGGCGATGAAGTAACGCAAATGGCGCAGTTCCATCATTGGCTCCAATTAGGTCGCTGAACGTCTCAAATAGGTCGAACAATATATTGGATCTAATCATTAGCCAGCTATATGCTTTTTTCATTGCGCCAGAGGTACCGCCCGTGAAAACTGCTGTAGCCCCCCTTCCTGCCGACCCAGAACCTGCCCCCCTGAACGAAATGTGGATCGAGAAAGGCACCCCCGCCTTCATGAAGACCGTGCTGGCCCTGTTCAGCGGCGGCTTCGCCACCTTCGCCCTGCTGTACTGCGTGCAGCCGATGATGCCGCTGCTGTCGAAGGAGTTTTCCATCAACGCGGCGCAAAGCAGCCTGGTGCTGTCGGTGTCGACAGCGATGCTGGCGTTCGGCCTGCTGATCACTGGCCCCATTTCCGATCGCATCGGCCGTAAACCGGTGATGGTCTTTGCCCTGGTCTGCGCTGCGCTGTCGACCCTAGCCAGCGCGGTAATGCCGAGCTGGGAGCTGGTACTGGCCACCCGCGCCCTGGTGGGCTTGTCGCTGAGCGGCCTGGCGGCGGTAGCAATGACCTACCTGAGCGAAGAGATCCACCCGCAGCACATCGGCCTGGCCATGGGCCTGTACATCGGCGGCAACGCCATCGGCGGCATGAGTGGGCGGCTGATCACCGGGGTATTGATCGACTTCGTCAGCTGGCACACGGCGATGCTGACCATCGGCGGCCTGGCCCTGGTGGCAGCGCTGGTATTCTGGAAAGTACTCCCTGAATCGCGCAATTTCCGCCCGCAGCTGATGAACCCACGCAGCCTGCTCGATGGCTTCGTCATGCACTTCAAAGATGCCGGGCTGCCTTGGCTGTTCCTCGAAGCCTTCCTGCTGATGGGCGCGTTCGTCACCCTGTTCAACTACATCGGCTACCGCCTGCTGGCAGAGCCTTACCACATGAACCAGGCGCTGGTCGGTTTGTTGTCGGTGGTGTATCTGTCGGGCATCTACAGCTCGGCGCAGGTGGGTGCCCTGGCCGACAAGCTGGGCCGGCGCAAAGTGTTCTGGGCCAGCATCGTGGTCATGGCAGGCGGCTTGCTGATGACCTTGGCCAGCCCGCTGGCGCTGGTGATTGTCGGCATGCTGGTGTTCACCTTCGGCTTCTTCGGTGCGCACTCGGTGGCCAGCAGCTGGATTGGCCGTCGGGCACTGAAGGCCAAGGGGCAGGCTTCGTCGTTGTACCTGTTCTGCTATTACGCAGGGTCCAGCGTGGCCGGTACGGCGGGCGGGGTGTTCTGGCACCAGTGGGGCTGGAACGGGATAGGGCTGTTCATTGGCAGCTTGTTGGCGGTAGCGTTGTTGGTGGCATTGCACCTGAGCAAGTTAACGCCTAAAGCGGTGTGAGAAATTCGCGGGCAAGCCCGCCCCCACAAACCTCGGCACAACAAAAAGCCCGGCACATTGGCCGGGCTTTTCATTTCAAGGCACTTACTGGTGGTATTGCGCCGACAGCTCGTGCACGGCGTTGATGAACACACCGGCATGCTCCGGGTCGACTTCTGGGGTGATGCCATGACCGAGGTTGAACACGTGGCCAGTGCCTTTGCCATAGCTGGCGAGGATACGCGCCACTTCCTGGCGGATGGCTTCGGGCTTGGCGTACAACACGGTCGGGTCCATGTTGCCTTGCAACGCCACCTTGTCACCGACCCGGCGGCGGGCGTCGCCGATCTCGCAGGTCCAGTCCAGGCCCAGTGCGTCGGCACCGGCCTCGGCGATGCTTTCCAGCCACAGGCCGCCATTCTTGGTGAACAGGATTACCGGCACCTTGCGCCCTTCATGCTCGCGGATCAGGCCGCTGACGATCTTGCGCATATAGGCCAGGGAGAACTCCTGGTAGGCCGCCGCCGACAGGTTGCCGCCCCAGGTGTCGAAGATCTGCACCGCTTGAGCGCCAGCGAGAATCTGGCCGTTGAGGTAACTGGTGACCGACTGGGCCAGCTTGTCCAGCAACAGGTGCAGGGCTTGCGGGTTGTCGTAGGCCATGGCCTTGGTCTTGCGGAAGTCCTTCGACGAACCGCCTTCGACCATGTAAGTGGCCAGGGTCCACGGGCTGCCAGAGAAACCGATCAGCGGCACGCGGCCATTGAGCTCGCGGCGGATGGTGCTGACCGCGTCCATCACGTAGCCGAGGTCTTTCTGCGGGTCAGGGACCTGCAGCGCTTCGATATCGGCCGGGGTGCTGATGACCTTCTTGAAACGCGGGCCTTCGCCGGTCTCGAAGTACAGGCCCAGACCCATGGCGTCAGGGATGGTGAGGATGTCCGAGAACAGGATCGCTGCGTCCAGCGGGTAGCGGTCCAGCGGCTGCAGGGTAACCTCGCAGGCGAACTGCGGGTTCATGCACAGGCTCATGAAATCACCGGCCTTGGCGCGGCTGGCGCGGTACTCCGGCAGGTAGCGGCCGGCCTGGCGCATCATCCAGACTGGGGTAACGTCCACGGGTTGCTTGAGCAGTGCACGCAGGAAACGATCGTTCTTCAGGGCAGTCATGTCGGCATCCGGAAAAATAGTGCGGGCATTTTCTCAGACGCCAGCGCAAAAGGCACGGTCAAGACCATGCGTTTTGTCTATTGGGTGCCACAGATCAAGCGTTTTTGTATACAAAATCATCGCGGGCAAGCCCGCTCCCACAGGGTTATGTGCAAAACCTCTGTCGGAGCGGGCTTGCCCGCGAATGCGATGGATCAGACTTCGAGGTAGTCCAGGATACCTTCGGCAGCGTTACGGCCTTCGAAGATCGCAGTCACCACCAGGTCCGACCCCCGCACCATGTCGCCACCGGCGAACACTTTCGGGTTGCTGGTCTGGTGCTTGAACCTGGCTTTCTCCGGCGCCACCACGCGGCCCTGGCTGTCCAGCTGGATGCCATGTTGCTCGAACCATGGTGCCGGGCTCGGGCGGAAGCCGAAAGCAATCACCACGGCGTCGGCCGGCAGGATCTCTTCGGAGCCCGGGATCGGCTCGGGGCTGCGGCGGCCACGGGCATCCGGCTCGCCGAGACGGGTCTCGACCACCTTCACACCTTCGACCTTGTCCTCACCAACGATGGCGATGGGCTGGCGGTTGTAGAGGAATTTAACGCCCTCTTCCTTGGCGTTCTTCACCTCTTTGCGCGAACCCGGCATGTTGGCTTCGTCACGGCGATAGGCACAGGTCACCGACTTGGCTCCCTGGCGGATCGAGGTGCGGTTGCAGTCCATCGCAGTGTCGCCACCGCCCAGCACCACGACCTTCTTGCCCTGCATGTCGACGAAGTCTTCCGGCGATTTCTCGAAACCGAGGTTGCGGTTGACGTTGGCGATCAGGAAGTCCAACGCGTCGTGCACGCCTGGCAGGTCCTCACCCGGGAAACCGCCCTTCATGTAGGTGTAGGTGCCCATGCCCATGAACACGGCGTCGTATTCGGCGAGCAGCTGCTCCATGGTGATGTCCTTGCCCACCTCGGTGTTCAGGCGGAATTCGATACCCATGCCGGTGAAGACTTCGCGGCGATTGCTCAGCACGGTCTTTTCCAGCTTGAATTCGGGGATACCGAAGGTCAGCAGGCCACCGATTTCCGGGTTCTTGTCGAACACCACCGGAGTCACGCCGCCACGCACCAGCACGTCGGCGCAGCCCAGGCCGGCAGGGCCGGCGCCGATGATGGCGACGCGCTTGCCGGTTGGCTTGACCTTTGACATGTCCGGGCGCCAGCCCATGGCGAAGGCGGTGTCGGTGATGTACTTCTCGACCGAGCCGATGGTCACCGCGCCGAAGCCGTCGTTCAGGGTGCAGGCACCCTCGCACAGACGGTCCTGCGGGCATACACGGCCGCACACTTCCGGCAGGGTGTTGGTTTGGTGCGACAGTTCCGCCGCAGCCAGGATGTTGCCTTCGGAAACCAGCTTCAACCAGTTGGGGATGAAGTTGTGTACCGGGCACTTCCATTCGCAATACGGGTTACCGCAGCCCAGGCAGCGGTGTGCCTGTTCTACGGACTGCTGCGGTTTGAAGGGTTCGTAGATTTCCACGAACTCCTTCTTGCGCTGGCGCAGCAGCTTTTTCTTCGGGTCCTTGCGGCCCACTTCGATGAACTGGAAGTCGTTGTTCAGACGTTCAGCCATTTTTCAAAACCTCTTTACCGCAGTTGCCAGCCTCAGGCTGCAAGCTGCAAGACGATCACTTGAGCACGACGGGCCCCGCACACGGGGCCGTCAATTGCAGCTGTTCTTACTGCGGGTTGGCACGGGTGCTGGACAACAGTTGCTTGAGGTTGGCCGCCTTCGGCTTGACCAGCCAGAAGCGCCGCACGTAGTCGTCCAGGTTCTCGAAGAGCTCACGCCCCCACTCGCTGCCGGTCTCTTCCACGTATTCGCCAAGGACCCGCGCCAGGTGGCTGCGGTAGGCTTCCATCGCCTCACCACTGATACGCTGGATTTCCACCAGCTCGTGGTTGAGCTTGTCGACGAAGCTGTTGTCCATGTCGAGCACGTAGGCGAAGCCGCCAGTCATGCCAGAACCGAAGTTGTAACCGGTCTTGCCCAGAACGCAGACAAAGCCGCCGGTCATGTATTCACAGCAGTGATCGCCAGTACCCTCGACAACAGCGTGGGCGCCGGAGTTACGCACAGCGAAGCGTTCGCCTGCGGTGCCGGCGGCGAACAGCTTGCCGCCCGTGGCGCCATACAGGCAGGTGTTGCCGACGATGGCGCTGTGCTGGGTTGCGAACGGGCTGCCAGCTGGCGGCACGATGGTGACCTTGCCACCGGTCATGCCTTTGCCGACGTAGTCGTTGGCGTCGCCTTCCAGGTGCAGGTTCAGGCCACCGGCGTTCCACACGCCGAAGCTCTGGCCAGCAGTACCCTTGAAGCGGAAGGTGACCGGCTTGTCGGCCATGCCCTGGTTGCCGTAAAGCTTGGCGATTTCACCCGAGATGCGGGCACCGATGGAGCGGTCGCAGTTGCAAATGTCGAGGCTGAATTCGCCACCGGCCTGATCGCGGATCGCCGGCAGGGCCATCTCGACCATCTTCTCGGCCAACTCGCCCTTGTCGAACGGCGGGTTCTTGTCGACTTCGCAGAACTGCGGCTTGTCGGCCGGGATGTGCGAGCTGCCCAGCAGCGGGGTCAGGTCCAGGTACTGCTGGCGCTCGGTGTCGCCTGGCAGCACGTCGAGCAGGTCGGTACGGCCGATCAGCTCGCCGAGGCTGCGCACGCCCAGCTTGGCCAGCCACTCACGGGTTTCTTCGGCGACGAAGGTGAAGAAGTTGATCACCATGTCGACGGTGCCGATGTAGTGGTCCTTGCGCAGTTTCTCGTTCTGGGTGGCCACGCCGGTGGCGCAGTTGTTCAGGTGGCAGATGCGCAGGTACTTGCAGCCCAGGGCGATCATCGGCGCGGTGCCGAAGCCGAAGCTCTCGGCGCCGAGGATGGCCGCCTTGATCACGTCCAGGCCGGTTTTCAGGCCACCGTCGGTCTGTACCCGTACCTTGCCGCGCAGGTCGTTGCCGCGCAGGGTCTGGTGGGTTTCGGCCAGGCCCAGTTCCCACGGGGCGCCAGCGTACTTGATCGAGGTCAGCGGCGAAGCACCGGTACCACCGTCGTAACCGGAGATGGTGATCAGGTCGGCATAGGCCTTGGCCACGCCGGCGGCGATGGTGCCAACGCCAGCTTCAGCCACCAGCTTGACCGAAACCAGGGCCTGCGGGTTGACCTGCTTGAGGTCATAGATCAGCTGCGCCAGGTCTTCGATCGAGTAGATGTCGTGGTGCGGTGGCGGCGAGATCAGGGTCACGCCTGGTACCGCGTAGCGCAGCTTGGCGATCAGGCCGTTGACCTTGCCGCCTGGCAGCTGGCCGCCCTCGCCGGGCTTGGCGCCCTGGGCAACCTTGATCTGCAACACTTCGGCGTTGACCAGGTATTCCGGGGTCACGCCAAACCGGCCAGTAGCCACCTGCTTGATCTTCGAGCTTTTGATGGTGCCGTAGCGCGCCGGGTCTTCACCGCCTTCACCGGAGTTGGAGCGTGCGCCCAGGCGGTTCATCGCCTCGGCCAAGGCTTCGTGAGCTTCTGGCGACAGCGCGCCCAGCGAGATACCGGCGGAGTCGAAGCGCTTGAGGATGGCCTCCAGCGGCTCGACCTGGTCCAGCGGCAGGGCCTCGTCGGCCACCTTCACTTTCAGCAGGTCGCGGATCATCGACACCGGGCGCTGGTCGACCAGCGTGGTGTATTCCTTGAACTTGGCGTAGTCGCCCTGCTGCACGGCGGCCTGCAAGGTGTTCACCACGTCCGGGTTGTAGGCGTGGTATTCGCCACCGTGGACGAACTTCAGCAGGCCACCTTGCTGGATCGGCTTGCGCGCGCTCCAGGCTTCGGCTGCCAGCAGCTTCTGGTCACCTTCGAGGTCGACGAAGCGCGCACCCTTGATGCGGCTGGACACGCCCTTGAAGCTCAGGCCGACCACTTCCTCGGCCAGGCCCACGGCTTCGAACAGCTGGGCGCCACGGTACGAGGCGATAGTGGAGATACCCATCTTCGACAGGATCTTCAGCAGCCCCTTGGAGATGCCTTTGCGGTAGTACTTGAAGACTTCGTCCAGATCGCCCAGCACTTCGCCGGTACGGATCAGGTCGGCCAGTACTTCATACGCCAGGTACGGGTACACGGCCGAGGCACCGAAGCCCAGCAGCACGGCGAAGTGGTGCGGGTCACGGGCAGTAGCGGTTTCGACCAGGATGTTGCTGTCGCAACGCAGGCCCTGCTCGGTCAGGCGGTGGTGCACGGCACCCACGGCCAGCGAAGCGTGCACCGGCAGCTTGCCCGGAGCGATGTAACGGTCGCTCAGCACCAGCTGGGTCTTGCCGCCACGCACAGCTTCTTCAGCCTGGTCGGCGATGTTGCGGATGGCCGCTTCCAGGCCGACGCTCTCATCATAGTTGAGGTCGATCAGTTGGCGGTCGAAGCCTTCGCGCTCCAGGTTCATCAGCGAACGCCACTTGGCAGGCGAGATGACCGGCGAGCTGAGAATTACCCGCGAAGCGTGCTCCGGGGATTCCTGGAAGATGTTGCGCTCGGCGCCCAGGCAGATTTCCAGGGACATGACGATCGCTTCGCGCAGCGGGTCGATCGGCGGGTTGGTCACCTGGGCGAACTGCTGGCGGAAGAAGTCGTATGGCGAGCGCACGCGCTGCGAAAGCACAGCCATCGGCGTGTCGTCACCCATCGAACCGACCGCTTCCTGGCCCTGCTCGCCGAGTGGGCGCAGGACCTGGTCACGCTCTTCGAAGGTGACCTGGAACATCTTCATGTACTGCTTGAGCTGGTCAGCATCGTAGCTGGCCACGCCCTGGTCATCGGTCAGGGTCGCCTGGATGCGCAGGGCGTGCTGACGCAGCCAGCGCTTGTACGGGTGGCGCGACTTCAGACGGTTGTCGATGGCGTCAGTGTCGAGAATCTGGCCGGTTTCGGTGTCCACGGCGAGGATCTGACCCGGGCCGACACGGCCCTTGGCCAGGACTTCCTCAGGCTGGTAGCCCCACACGCCGATTTCCGAGGCGATGGTGATGTAGCCGTTGGTGGTCGTCACCCAGCGCGCCGGGCGCAGGCCGTTACGGTCGAGCAGGCACACCGCGTGGCGGCCTTCGGTCATGACGATACCGGCCGGGCCATCCCACGGCTCCATGTGCATGGAGTTGTACTCGTAGAAGGCGCGCAGGTCGGCGTCCATGGTCTCGACGTTCTGCCAGGCTGGCGGCACCAGCATGCGCACGCCGCGGAACAGGTCGATGCCGCCGGTAACCATCAGCTCGAGCATGTTGTCCATGCTCGAGGAGTCGGAACCGACGCGGTTGACCAGCGGGCCGAGCTCTTCGAGGTCGGGGATCTGGTCGTTGGCGAACTTGGTGCGACGGGCCATGGCCCAGTTGCGGTTGCCGGTGATGGTGTTGATCTCGCCGTTGTGGGCGAGGAAGCGGAACGGCTGCGCCAGCGGCCATTTCGGCAGGGTGTTGGTGGAGAAGCGCTGGTGGAACACGCAGATCGCGGTTTGCAGGCGCTCGTCACCCAGGTCTGGATAGAACGCCGCGAGATCGCGCGGCATCATCAGGCCTTTGTAGATGATGGTCTTGTGCGAGAAGCTGCAGATGTAGTGGTCGGCGTCGTGGGCGTTGGCCACGGACGAACGGCGACGGGCACTGAACAGCTTGATGGCAAATTCCTGATCGCTCAGGCCTTCACCGCCGATGAACACCTGCTCGATCTGCGGCAGGCGCTCCAGGGCCAGGCGACCGAGCACGCTGGTGTCGATCGGCACCTTGCGCCAGCCGACCAGCTTCAGGCCGGCAGCAACGATTTCGCGGTCCATGTTGGCGCGGGCGGCTTCGGCTTTGACCGGGTCCTGGTTGAAGAACACCATGCCGACGGCGTACTGCTTGGGCAGCTCGACAGCAAAGTGTTCCTGGGCCACGGCACGCAGGAATTGATCGGGCTTCTGCATGAGCAGACCGCAACCGTCACCGGTTTTGCCGTCAGCGTTGATACCGCCGCGGTGGGTCATGCAGGTCAATGCCTGCATGGCGGTTTGCAGAAGGTGGTGGCTCGGTTCGCCCGTCATATGGGCGATCAGGCCAAAACCACAGTTGTCCTTGAATTCTTCGGGATGGTACAGACCTGTTTTCATAGACACTTTCTCACCAGGTTCACCTCTCAACCGGAGGCAAATCTCTTTTATGTACAACCACTTACCATCCACGCCGATCAAACGCCAGCTTTTTTGCGGTGGCCATGGAAAACCATTGTTGCACAGCGACAGTCACACCCACAAATTTTCATGTCTCACCATTGAAAATTTATGTCGCAATTTTGAATGTTTTTACGCCATTAGCCGTGATAGCGGCTTGGCTCGAGTCTGAAGCGTTTCAGCCATGACTGCAACTGAGGCTTGTGGCCGGCAGTCTGGGACAGAAAAGCCTGCCGCGCTCAGGCGCAGCAGGCTAGTCGAATGTCATTAATCGCTCAGCAACTGGGCGGCGGGGTGATGCCGCCCGGCAGGTATCAGCGGGCCGAGGCCAGCTCTTGTTGGACGCTGGCAACGGTACGTGGCCAAGGTTTACCAGCCTGGACCTTCGCTGGCAAGTTCTTGATTGCCGCAACCGCTGCGTCGCGGTTGGCAAAGTTGCCGTAGGTGACTACGTACAGCGGCTTGCCCTGCAGGTTTTTCTTGAAGTAGCGATAGTCGCCACCCTGCGCCTTGACGAAAGCCTGGGCCGACGCTTCGGAGCTGGTACCGAGGATTTGCACCACATAGTTGCCTGGCTTCTGGCCCGAGTACCAACCACTGCTGCCGGTGCCGCCGGCTACCGGTTTTTCTACTGGCTTGACGGCTGGCTTGGCGGTAGCGACCTGCGTCGGCGCGGCTGGCGCCGGCTTGGCAGGCGCAACCGGTTTGGCAGGCTGGGTAGCGACAGGCTTCGGCGCTGGAGCAACCGGCTGAACCGGCTGAACGGGTGCAGTAGCCTGGGCCATGCTCGGCGCCGGGCCGGCAGGTACACCCTGCGGTGGCGCGATCGTGGTCACGGTAGGCGGGTTGCCAGGTTGCAAGGCCGTGTTGCCGGCCGGGCCGCCCTCTTCGCCGTCACCCATGCCGGCAGCCTGCGCCAGAGGCTCGCGCATGACCGGCTGGGACTGACCCACCAGCGGCAAAGGCATCGGCTGCGACTGACCGGAGAATTCGATGGCCGGGTTGCCGTTGTTCGATTGGGCGCCCCCCGGCTGGCCTTCGCCCAACGGCAACTGCGCCTGGGCCACAGGCGCCTCGGCAGGGGCCTTGTCGCCTTTCTTGGGCATCAGAACCGCAGCACCTACGGCGACCACGACGACAGCGGACAGCGCGAGTACGTGTTTCTTAGGCATTTTGAACCCCATGGATGGTCGCTTGACCGTAGTACGGCTGGCGATCATGGCTTCGATCAAAGTATCGCGGGCGACCTGGTTGATGTTGCCAGGCCATCCGTCGGAGTTTTCATGAATATCGACCAGCTGTTCACGGGTGAACACCTCGATGCCCCGGCCAGCGCCCTCCAGGCGTTGTTCCAGGTACTCGCGGGTTTCTTCCTCACTGTAGGGGGCAAGTTCAATGACGTGGAAGCGCTCTTCCTCGACGTGAATCTCGTCCAACCCGGCAATCAGTGAAGGCTCGCCGAACAGGAACACGTGCGGGCGCCCTTCCGGTAGCCCTGCCGCCAGTTCCAGCAACGCTTGGAGTGCCGACTCGTCGAGTTGTTCCGCATCGTCCACCAGCAAATAGACTTCCTGCCCGGTCAGTGCCAGTTGCACCACCTTGTTCAGGATCGCCTGCACTTCTGGCTGGGCCACTTCCAGGGTTTGCGCCACCTGGCCAAGCACGCTGGCGGCATCGCTGGCGCCGCGGGCAGACACCACCACGCTCAGCACCGACTGCTTGTTGGTACTGGCCACCAGGGCTTGGCGCAGCAGGGTCTTGCCGCTGCCCACGGGGCCGGTGACCACCAGCATCAGCTGGCTGTAGCGGGCCAGGTGATGCAACTGGCCCAGCACCGGCTTGCGCTGGGCAGGGAAAAACTTGAAGCCGGGCACACGCGGCGCGAACGGATCGTGGCTCAACTGGTAATGTTCGAGGAACGCCTCATCGGCATGCAAACTGGTCATTACGCTGTCACAACCTCAAAGCTGGGCCACGATCGCGCGGTAATCCGCCGACAGCGTGGCCTGAAGAATCTCTTTCGGATAGTCGTCGGTGATCACGGCCTCGCCCAACTGGCGCAGCAGCACCAGCCGCAGGCGGCCATCGAGCACCTTCTTGTCGACCGCCATATGCTCCATGAAATGCGCCGGGGTCATTTCCTGTGGTGGCACCACCGGCAAACCTGCGTCCTGCAACAGGTGAATACCGCGATCACGCTCGGCCTGGTCGATCCAGCCCAGGCGCATGGACATTTCCAGGGCCATTACCGTGCCTGCGGCCACGGCTTCGCCGTGCAGCCACACGCCATAGCCCATGTGCGTTTCGATGGCATGCCCGAAGGTATGCCCAAGGTTCAGGGTTGCCCGCACGCCTGATTCGCGCTCATCGGCGCCGACCACCGCCGCCTTGGCCGCGCACGAGCGGCGGATCGCTTCGGTCAGCGCCGCGGGCTCCAAGGCACGCAAGGCCTGCATGTTGGCTTCGAGCCAGCCGAGGAAAGGTTCGTCGCAGATCAGGCCGTACTTGATCACTTCAGCCAGGCCTGCCGACAGCTCGCGCTCGGGAAGGGTCTTGAGGCTGGTGGTGTCGATCAACACCGCGTTGGGCTGGTAGAACGCACCGACCATATTCTTGCCCAGCGGGTGGTTGATGCCGGTCTTGCCGCCCACCGAAGAGTCGACCTGGGACAACAGCGTGGTGGGTACCTGAATGAAGTCGACACCACGCTGGTAACAGGCTGCGGCAAAGCCAGCCATGTCGCCGATCACCCCGCCGCCGAGGGCGACCACGGTGGTGCGGCGGTCATGCCGGGCGCCGAGCAGGCCGTCGAAGATCAGTTGCAGGGTCTGCCAGTTCTTGTGGGCTTCGCCATCCGGGAGGATGACCGGCAGCACCGAGTAGGCACCGAGGGTCTTGCTCAGGCGTTCGAGGTACAGAGGCGCGACGGTTTCGTTGGAAACGATGGCAACCTGCCGCCCGGCGATGTGCGGCGCCAGCAGTTCAGGTTGGTCCAGCAGGCCTTCGCCAATGTAGATCGGGTAGCTGCGCTCGCCGAGGTCGACCTTTAGTGTCTGCATGTATCCCCACAATGTACTTGGGCGCGGCGCCGGCTGTGCGACCCGCGCGGTAACGTTGAACCTCGCCTCGGCGCTGGCCGAGAATAGTCCCGGCTTAGCGGGGCGGCAACTGCTGCAGGCGCTCGAGAATATCAAGCACCACCATGCGCGGTGGCCGTTCGTCGGTTTCCACCACCACGTCGGCGATCTCGCGATAAAGCGGGTCGCGTGCTTCCAGCAATGCGCGCAGGGTCGCTTCCGGGTTGGCGGTGCGCAGCAACGGGCGGTTGCGATCGCGCGCAGTACGCCCGACCTGCTGTTCCACCGAGGCGTGCAGGTATATGACCCGGCCGCCCTCGTGCAGCGCCTGGCGGTTTTCCGCGCGCATTACCGCACCGCCGCCGGTCGCCACGACCACGCCATCGAGCGCGCAGAGCTCGGCGATCATCGCTTGCTCGCGGTCACGGAAGCCCGGCTCGCCTTCTTTATCGAAGATCCACGGGATGTTGGCGCCGGTTCGCAGTTCGATTTCCTTGTCGGAATCCTTGAACAGCAGGCGCAGCTCTTTGGCCAACAGGCGCCCGATGGTGCTCTTTCCAGCGCCCATGGGCCCTACAAGTATCAAATTTCGCACAGAATCAACGACTCACAGCAATCGCCTGGTCACTCATGATACGCGGAGTCAGGAAGACCAGCAGCTCGGATTTTTTCTCTTGTAATGCATCGCGTCGAAACAGCCGCCCAACATACGGCAGATCGCCGAAAAATGGCACCTTGTCGACCACATTGTTTTGCGTGGTCGAATACACGCCACCGATGACGATGGTCTCACCGTCCGCAACACTGACCTTGGCATTGACCTCGTTCTTGCGAATCGGCGGCACGTCATTCAGGGCATTGACGAAATCAGGTTCATCCTTGGTCACCTTGACTGTCATGATGACCTTGCCGTCCGGAGTGATCTGTGGCGTGACTTCCAGCGACAGCGACGCCTCGCGAAAGGCCACAGAGGTGGCGCCACTCGTGCTGGTTTCCTGATATGGCACCTCGGTGCCCTTCAGAATTCTGGCCGTTTCCTTGTCGGCCGTGACCACCTTGGGTTGGGAGATGATTTCTCCGTTGCCGCTCTTTTCCATCGCACTGAGCTCCAGGTCCAGCAACACGCCGCCGCGCAAAAGGCCTACACCGATACTGGCACCACCCCGCTCCATACCCAGGTCGACGAACAGATCCTTGCCCAGTTGCGGCGCTTCCCCATATAACCGCCGCCCCCAACGCACGCCCAGGCCTTTCTCGTAGTCGACATTGGCCTCCACGATGCGCGCCTCGATCTCCACCTGGCGTACCGGCACGTCAAGTTGCGCGACCAGCTGCCGCAACTCGGCCAGGCGTTCTGCGGGCTGATGCGCCACCAAGGTGTTGGTGCGCGCATCGACGCTCAAGCTGCCACGACCGGTCAGAATGCCGTCATCCGCCAGTGTTGCCAGCAGCAGCTCTGCAAGTTCGGAAGCGTTGGCGTGATGAATCGGCAGCAGCTCTCGTCGCAACGGCTGCAGTTGCGCATCCAGTTCCTGCCCGATACGGGCGCCGCGGGATTGCTCGGCCAGCTCGGCTGCAGGTGCAACCAGCAGCACATTCCCCTCCTCGCGCCGCGCCAGCCCCTTGCTGCGAAGGACCAGCTCCAGCGCCTGATCCCAGGGTACTTCGTGCAGCCGCAAGGTGACATTGCCTTGCACCGTATCGCTGGCCACCAGGTTGACCCCGGCGTAGTCAGCCAGCACCTGAAGCACCGAGCGCACCTCGACATCCTGGAAATTCAGCGATATGGGCTCACCCCGATAGGGTGCTGCCATGCACCACTGACTGGGTATCAGGGCCACCGCCATCCACATCAACAGGCATTTCATCACCTTCCGTGATCTCCGTATTCGCGCTCTTCCTGAGCGTCAGCATCACCGTGCGCTCGCGCCACACGCCCCCTACGAACAGTCGCTGGCGCACTTCCAGCTGGCGTTCGCCGACCTCTACAACAACCCCTCCTTCACGCCCCAGCCGGTCACCGGGGCGAGCGCGATACAAGCGCCCTGCAGACGCCAGCAACGCTTCGCGCTGCAGCCCCCGTTGCAAGCTGCCGACCATTTGCAACTGTGCCAGCGGGACGCTGCCAAGCCCGCCCTGAGCGTCACGTGTCGTCCAGGCGGAAAACAGATCAACACCCACTGGCAGCACCTCAGCACGGGCGGGTAAATCAGCGAGGGAGACAGGTTCGGGCACAGCTCCGTCGGCTTGGTAGGCATGAACCCGCATGCCAAGGCGCAACAACCCTGGCCGGTCATCGGCAGGCTCCAGCCATAACGCCTCGGCGCGCAGCAGGCGAACCTGACCAAGCCAGTCGTCCAGCCACACTCGCAACCCCGAATAACGCCCGACGACCTGCACATCCAAGGGGGTCTGCCAGTAACCAGGCTGCTTTACGTCATCTCGCACATCCAGTTGCTCGAAGTGCAGGCCATGCGCATGCCCCGAGGCAGCCAACTGGTCCAGTAAATCGCTCATGCCAGCGCCGGCAGCAAGACGCCAGCGGGCTTCCTGCAATAGCTGCTGCGCATCATCGAATGCCTCACGCATTTGCGAGAGCGCCAGTACCTCGGCAATCTTGGTTTCATGCTCCTGAACCAAGTCGCTTTGCCTGGCATGTTCCACGCCCTGGAGATGCGACCATTGCGGCAGGCGAAACAGGCAGCCAAGCCCAAACACGATGAGGCCTACCGCGCATGGCAACGTGAAACGAAGTAACCGCGAACGCTCGATGAGGGCCAGCCACATCTCTTGTTGAAACAGATTCACGACCACAACGCCGACAGACGAGCCAGCAACAGAAACTCATCGCCACCCGGCAAGCTTTTGAGGCTTTTAAGCTCCAGGTCACGCGCCACGCCAGAGCGCTCCAACTCACGCATGAGCTGCGCCACGACGGCGCCGGAGGCAGCTACACCGACCAGGCGCAGTTGTGAGCCTTCCAGTTCGAGCTTGCGCAGTTGAACACCCTCCGGCAGGTCCCGTTCCAAGTCGGCGAACACGGCGGTCAGTAGCCCCTGATCTGCACGCAATCCAGCCAACGCGGCAGCCTGCGCACGTACCACGTCATAGGATTGCCTGATGCGATCATGTTCGTTCAGCTGCGCCTCGAGCGCATCGATTGCAGCCTGCTGCCCATTGTTGGCAATGGCTTGCTGCCGAACGCGCTGGCGGGCCAGCTGGTCCATCAACAGCACCGCACACAGTGCCATGACAGCAGCCCCCAACAACGTCAGGCGCAAACGCCGGAGCACTGCCAGGCGTTGCCGCTCTCGCCACGGCATCAGATTCAGACGCAGCATCAGCGCACGCTCCCCATCGCCAGGGCGAAAGCCAAGGCCATGTGGCCGTCACTGCAATCCACACCTGCCACCGGCGGCAATGGCCGGCAGGGGAACCCGAGTTGCTCACTCAGTCGACCGAGCAAACCGTGCCCAGGCACCGAAGCCCCAACGACCAGCACTTCCTCCGGCCCCTTCCCTTCACCGAACAGATTGTCGGGCAAATCAGGTGCCGCCCCCGGGAGCAACTCCCGCCGCAATGGCAGCGTCTCGTGAATCCAGCCATGCAGTGTCGAACTGCCCGGTTCAATGCGCAGCAGCGCTGCTGCGCCTTTGCTTGGCATCAACCGACGCAAGGCAATACTGTCGACCTCGACGACCTCCAGTTCCAGCCCTGCGGCCTCGAATGCTGCTGCCAGAGGCTGCAGCGCGCTCTGACGACTGGCCGCGACCAGCACATCCAGGCTACCTGGCTGTGCCGGCGAGGCGCCGAGCACCTGGAAGTCCAGCACCAGGTCTTCAAGGGGGAAGGGAAACAACCGCTCTGCGTCCGCCAGCAGTTGTGCCTCCATCTGGCTCGGGGCCTGACTGACTGGCAGCTGACACAGCTTGCAGATCACTTGCGAGGCAGGTAGCGCCACAGCTGCCCGGCGCTGCCGACTACCAGATTGCCGAAGAGCATCGCGCAAGGCATCTACGAACCACTCAGGGTCCTGCCTGCCGCCGCCGGGCGCAAACGGTTCGCATGCATGCAACGCCCAGACAAGCTGCTCATAGCGCCCCCTGTGGCGGCGCAACTGTGCAATACGTATAGAGTCAGAGGCGATTTCGACCCCCAACAGTGAACTGGCATCCTTGCCAAAACGTCCAAGCATCACGACTTCCTTGTTACAACCATGAACCGCCCCATTGCCGGGCCTGGACGGCCAGACGGTGCAGCGGGCCGCCTGGCCGGTCACCCGGCGAGGCGAAAAATGCTTATAATGCCCAGCGTTTTTTCGTCCGCCGGCCCCGTGCGCAATTCACCCCTCAATCTGGACACCGAAAAGCCTTGATACGCCTGCTGAAGTTCTTCTGGTGGTCTTTCGTCGCAGTCATCTGCGCGCTCGTACTCGGTGTGAGCGGTGCGTTTCTGTATCTTAGCCCCAACCTGCCATCGGTCGATTCGCTCAGAAGCATCCAGTTGCAGATCCCCCTGCGGGTGTATAGCAGCGACGGCAAACTGATTGCCGAGTTCGGCGAAATGCGCCGCTCGCCGATCCGCTTCGCGGAAATTCCGCCACAGTTCATTCAGGCGCTTCTGTCAGCCGAGGACGACAATTTCCTCAATCACTACGGGGTCGACCCAAGCAGCCTGATGCGTGCTGCGACCCAGCTGGTGAAAACTGGTCACATCCAGACCGGCGGCAGCACCATCACCATGCAGGTGGCGAAGAACTTCTTCCTCACCAGCGAGCGCAGCTTCTCGCGCAAGACCAACGAAATCTTGCTGGCCCTGCAGATCGAGCGCGAGCTGACCAAAGACGAAATTCTCGAGCTGTACGTCAACAAGATCTACCTGGGCAACCGTGCCTACGGTATCGATGCTGCCGCGCAGGTCTACTACGGCAAGTCGATCCGTGACGTGAGCCTGGCGCAGATGGCGATGATTGCCGGCCTGCCCAAGGCACCGTCGCGCTTCAACCCGCTGGCCAACCCGGTACGCGCCAAAGAGCGTCGCGACTGGATCCTGGGCCGTATGTACAAGCTCGGCAAGATCGACGAAGCGAGCTATCAGGCCGCCCTGGCCGAGCCGCTCAATGCCAGCTACCACGTGCCGACTCCTGAAGTGAACGCGCCTTACGTCGCCGAAATGGCCCGCGCCGAAATGGTTGGCCGCTATGGCAGCGATGCCTACACCGAAGGCTTCCGCGTCACCACCACCGTGCCAAGCGACATGCAGGAAATGGCCAACAAGGCCATTCTCAACGGCCTCACCGAATACGATGAGCGTCACGGTTATCGCGGTCCGGAAGCACGCTTCCCGGGCAAGACCCACGCTGCCTGGCTGCAAGAGCTGAGCAAGCAGCGCAACCTCGGCGCACTGGAGCCGGCCATCGTCACCCAGGTCGAGAAAGACGGCATCAAGGTGCTGACCCGTGACGGCAAGGAAGAACACGTTGCCTGGGATACCATGAAATGGGCACGCCCATTCATCAATACCAATTCCCAGGGCCGTGCGCCGCAGTCACCTGCCGACGTTGCACAGGTCGGTGACCTGGTTCGCCTGCAGCGCCTTGACGAGGGCAAGCTCAAGTTCAGCCAGGTACCCGGTGCACAGAGTGCGCTGGTAACCCTCGACCCATACAACGGCGCCATCCGCGCCCTGGTTGGCGGCTTCTCGTTCGAGCAGAGCAACTACAACCGTGCCATGCAGGCCAAGCGCCAGCCAGGCTCGAGCTTCAAGCCGTTCATCTATAGCGCGGCACTGGACAGCGGCTACACCGCCTCCAGCCTGGTCAACGATGCGCCGATCGTGTTCGTCGACCAGTACCAGAACAACGAGTGGCGGCCGAAAAACGACACCAACACCTTCCTCGGCCCGATCCGCATGCGCGAGGCGCTGTACAAGTCGCGCAACCTTGTATCGATTCGCCTGCTGCAGGCCATGGGTGTGGACCGCACCATCGATTACATCAGCAAGTTCGGCTTCAACAAGCAGGACCTGCCACGCAACCTGTCCCTGGCCTTGGGCACCGCGACCCTGACCCCTATGGAAATCGCCACTGGCTGGAGCACCTTTGCCAACGGCGGTTACAAGGTCAACCCGTACCTGATCGACCGTATCGAAAGCCGCAATGGCGAGACGCTGTTCACCGCCAACCCGGCCCGCGTACCGCAAGGTGCCGAGGACCATGCCGGGCTGGCAGCACCGGAACAACCGATCAGCACTGCCGCCCTGCCGGGCGAGGCGCCTTCGGCCCTCGGTCAGATCGCCCCGCCACCGCAGACCCCGGCCATTGCCGAACAGATCATCGATGGCCGTACCACCTACATCCTCACCAGCATGCTGCAGGACGTGATCAAGCGCGGTACCGGCCGCCGGGCGTTGGCCTTGGGCCGCGACGACCTGGCGGGCAAGACCGGTACCACCAACGAGTCCAAGGACGCCTGGTTCTCCGGCTACAACGCCGATTACGTGACCACCGTGTGGGTCGGCTTCGACCAGCCGGAAAGCCTGGGCCGTCGTGAATACGGTGGCACTGCGGCACTGCCGATCTGGATGAACTTCATGGGCGCGGCACTGAAGGGCAAGCCGAGCCATGCGCCGGCCCAGCCGGAAGGCATTCTCAGCCTGCGGGTCGACCCTGTCAGCGGCCGCGCGGCCTCACCAAGCACACCGAACGCCTACTTCGAGTTGTTCAAGGCCGAAGACTCGCCGCCGTCGGTGGATGAGCTGGGTAATGGCGCAGCGCCTGGCAGCCCGCTGCCGGCCGATGAAGCAGCGCCGATGGATCTGTTCTGAAGCAGAGCGCCTGGATCGGGTTTTGTGTGGGCGCGTAAATCGAGCGCCGCCCGCGCGGCGCTCGACCTCACAGGCACTGACACTCTCTCGGCAAACAAAAAGCCCCGGCTCATATGAGCCGGGGCTTTTTTGTGTCGCTTACGGCAGTGATCAGCCGTTGAACACTTCATCCACGCTGTTCAGCGGGTAGTGCTTCGGATACGGCAGGGTAGCCACGCCGGATTCGATGGCAGCCTTGGCCACAGCGTCGGAAACGACGGTGATCAGACGCGCGTCCAGCGGCTTCGGAATGATGTACTCGCGACCGAACTCCAGGCCTTCAACGCCGTAAGCTTCGCAGACTTCCTTAGGTACCGGCAGCTTGGCCAGGTCTTTCAGGGCGATGGCGGCGGCGATCTTCATTTCTTCGTTGATGCGCTTGGCGCGAACGTCCAGGGCACCACGGAAGATGAACGGGAAGCCCAGCACGTTGTTGACCTGGTTCGGGTAGTCGGAACGACCGGTAGCCATGATCACGTCGCTGCGAGTGGCGTGAGCCAGCTCTGGGGAAATTTCCGGGTCCGGGTTCGAGCAGGCGAACACGATCGGGTTGGCAGCCATCGACTTCAGGCCTTCCGGGCTCAGCAGGTTCGGGCCGGACAGGCCTACGAACACGTCAGCACCGTCCAGGGCATCAGCCAGGCTGCGCTTGTCGGTGGCGTGGGCGAACTGAGCCTTGTACTGGTTCAGGTCGTCGCGGCCAGCGTGAATAACGCCGCTGCGGTCGATCATGAAGATGTTTTCGACCTTGGCGCCCATGCTGACCAGCAGCTTCATGCAAGAGATGGCGGCAGCACCGGCACCCAGGCAGACGATCTTGGCGTCTTCCAGCTTCTTGCCGGCGATTTCCAGGGCGTTGATCATGCCGGCCGCGGTAACGATCGCGGTGCCGTGCTGGTCATCGTGGAACACTGGAATGTCGCACTGCTCGATCAGGGTGCGTTCGATTTCGAAGCACTCTGGTGCCTTGATGTCTTCGAGGTTGATGCCACCGAAGGTGATCGAGATGCGGCGAACGGTGTCGATGAAAGCTTGCGGGCTCTCGGACTCGACTTCAATGTCGAACACGTCGATACCGGCGAAACGCTTGAACAGAACGCCCTTGCCTTCCATCACTGGCTTGGAAGCCAGTGGGCCGAGGTCACCCAGACCGAGGATGGCGGTGCCATCGGAAATTACCGCGACCAGGTTGCCCTTGCCGGTGTATTTGTAGGCCAGCTCTGGATCACGGCCGATTTCGCGCACGGGTTCAGCTACGCCTGGGCTGTAGGCCAGGGCGAGATCGCGGGCGGTGGCGGTGGGCTTGGAGAGCTCGACGCTCAGTTTCCCCGGACGAGGTTGAGCGTGGTATTCGAGAGCGGCGGTTTTCAGGTCTGACATGGTGGGCATTCCGCTATTTACTGTTCTGACGGACCGCCGAGGATACGCAAAGAGCCGGGGAGCCACAAGACTGGTCAGTCACTTGTGTCAAGGCCTTTGGCCTACGACTTTAAGCTATCACGCACGGGGGCATTCGACTCACAGTGTGTACAATCCAATAGCGAACTGTCTACATTTTTTCAGCCTGAAATGCGCTCCAGCATGCCCGGATAGGTCAAAGGCAACACCCAGCGTCGCTGCCCCGGTTTGAGGCCACCCTTGCGGGAACGATCCAGCACCCAACCGCGCGCCTCGACCTGGCGTCCCTTGAGGTTAGCGAAGAAGCTTTCAGGGAAGTTGCGTTGCAGACGAGCGGAAATCTGCAGCACCACTGTGTCGTCCAGTTCGAGCCAGATACCACCACGATTGCGCGCGATGCTTCGAACGGTGCCTGCGACCACGGCGAAGCCCGATTGCTTCACATCTGCGGCCTTGCGCACCGGCGAACTGCGCCACAGGCCTGCCCGCGCTTCGCGCGCCACCCGCTCGGCCGCTTGCTGGCAACTCGCCAGGCGCACATTGGGAGCGATCGCTATGCGAAAGCCAAGCCCTTCGCTGAGCAGCTGTGCTTCAAGATTGTCGCCATTGCGACCATAGATATGCGCCAGGGTACGGCCGTACTTGTCTTTGCCCTCGACCCCTGGCACCAGCCCGACACGCCCGTCACTGGCCTTGACCAAAGCCTGCAGGCGCCGCTTGGCGGCCTCGGCATAGGGTTCACTGGTACGCCCCTTGTGCCCGATCTCAGGGGCATTGATGCCGATCATGCGTACACTGCGACCGTCGGTCAGGCGCAGCGTGTCGCCATCCACCACCTGGCGCACTGTAACCTGCTGCGGCTTCTCCGGAAGCGGGCAGAACGCCATGGCAGGGAGCTGCCAGATTGCGCCCACAAAAAAGGCGCCCACAAGGGGCGCCTTTTTCAGCAACAATGCGAAGCCCGAAGGATTCGCCATGCGCATGATTACTTCTTGGTACCGAACATACCGAAGCGATCGGCGAACTTCTGTACGCGACCACCGGTGTCCAGGACTTTCTGCTTACCGGTGTAGAACGGGTGGCACAGGTTGCAAACGTCGATCGCCAGGGTGTTGCCCAGGGTCGAACGAGTTTCGAACTTGTTACCGCAGCTGCAGGTGACTGCAACTACTTCGTAGTTCGGGTGGATACCTTCTTTCATGGTCACTTCCTCGAGCTGCGTGCCGCCACCCAACACCTATTGTTGAATACCGCACGTAATTAGGCGGCGAATAATACCAGAGCACCGCGCCAACGCAAGTTGTCGCTTGCACCGACCGTCGTCTGCTAGGCTCGCCAGTCTTTGAAACGCCCTCCGAGACTTGCCGCGTGTCCGACGTCATCCTGCGCCTTGCCCTGCCCTCCCCGTTGCGCCGCCTGTTCGATTACAAGGCGCCAGCGAGCATGGCACGCCAGGTGCTGACCCCAGGCATGCGCATCCGCGTACCGTTCGGGCGCCGCGAAATGATCGGTGTGCTGGTGGAAGTGTGCGAGCAGAGCGAAGTTCCTGCCGACAAGCTCAAGCCCGCCAGCGCCCTGCTCGACCCGGTTTCGCCGATTCCGCCAGCGCTGTTCAAGCTGTGCCTGTGGACGGCCCAGTACTACCAGCACAGCCTCGGTGACACCCTGAGCTGGGCGTTACCCACCCTGCTGCGCCAAGGCGAACCTGCCGAAATGCGCCAGGAGCGTTTCTGGCACGTGGCCCCCGGCGCACGCCTGGAGGACCCACGCATCGCCCGTGCCCCGCGCCAGCGCGATGCCCTCAAGACCCTGGCCCAGCACCCGCATGGCGTTGCGCACAGCCTGCTGAGCAAGCTCAACCTGAACAAGGACAGCCTCGACCTGTTGCTGGCCAAGGAGCTGGTACAGCTGGAAGTACGCCGCCACCTGCCGGCGCTTCGCCATGAACACTGGCTGGCACAGCCGGAGTTGCCCCTCAACGAAGAACAACGCGATGCCTTCGACGCCGTGCGCGAGGGCTTTGACGGCTTCGGCGCCTTCCTGCTGGCCGGCGTCACCGGCAGCGGCAAGACCGAGGTGTACCTGCAACTGATCCGCGAAACCCTGGAAGCCGGCAAGCAGGCGCTGGTGCTGATCCCCGAGATCAACCTCGGCCCGCAGACCCTGGCGCGCTTCGAACAGCGCTTCAACGCCCGCATCGCCCTGCTGCACTCGGCCGTGAACGACCGTGAGCGCCTCGATGCCTGGCTGGCCGCCCGCGACGGCGAAGCCGACATCATTATCGGTACACGTTCGGCGCTGTTCACCCCGATGAAGAACCCCGGCCTGATCATCATCGACGAAGAACACGACGGCTCTTATAAACAACAGGAAGGCCTGCGCTACCACGCCCGCGACCTGGCACTGGTGCGCGCCCACCAGGAAAACATCCCGATCCTGCTTGGCTCCGCCACCCCGTCGCTGGAAACCCTGCACAACGCGCTCACTGGTCGCTATCGCCTGTTGCGCATGAACCAGCGCGCTGGCGGAGCCCGCCCACCGCGCATGCTGCGCCTGGATGTGAAAAGCCTGCCGCTGGACAGCGGCATCAGCGGCCCGTTGCAGCAGGCCATTCGCCAGACCCTGGAGGCCGGCCAGCAGGTGCTGGTGTTCCTCAACCGCCGCGGCTTCGCCCCAACCTTGCTGTGCCATGACTGTGGCTGGCTGTCCGAATGCCCGCGCTGCGATGCCCGCATGACCGTGCACCAGCGCTCTGGCGTGCTGCGCTGCCACCACTGCGGCTACGACGAGCGCCTGCCGCACCAGTGCCCGAAGTGCAACCACGTCGACCTGCGGCCCGTTGGCGCCGGCACCGAACGCGCCGAGGAGCGCCTGAAAGTCCTGTTCCCGGATTACCCGATCCTGCGCGTGGACCGCGACAGCACGGCGCGCAAGGACGCCATGCACAACTTGTTCAGCACCATCCAGCGCGGCCAGCCAAGCATCCTGGTCGGCACCCAGATGCTGGCCAAGGGGCACCACTTCCCGCGGGTGACCCTGGTCGCCATCCTCGATGCCGATGGTGGGCTGTTCTCCGGCGACTTCCGCGCCAGTGAGCGCATGGCCCAGCTGATCGTCCAGGTCGCTGGCCGGGCCGGGCGCGCCGAAGAGCCCGGCAAAGTGATCATCCAGACCCACCTGGCTGACCACCCGCTGCTGGTGCAACTGACCGAACAAGGTTATTTCGCCTTCGCCGAGCAGGCCCTGGACGAACGCCGCAATGCCGGGCTGCCACCGTTCTCCCACCTTGCCTTGCTGCGCGCCGAAGCGCACAAGCCCGGCCAGGCCGAGGGCTTCCTCGACGAAGCCTGCGCCGCTGCCGAGCGGCTGGTCGCCGAACAACGGCTGCCCGGCATCGAGCTGCTCGGGCCGGTGCCTGCGCCCATGGAGCGGCGCGCCGGTCGTTTCAGGGCCCAATTGTTGATTCAGGCCAATACCCGAGCCCCCTTGCATCGACTGATCAGCGCCTGGTTGCTAGTGTTGGAGCAACTGCCGAGCGGGCGCCAGGTACGCTGGTCGCTGGATGTCGACCCGGTTGACCTTTATTAAGCTTCTGCCCCAAAGGTTGGCAACCCGCCCCCAGCAACGGATAATGCCCAGTTTTTCCACCTGCGCATCCAGGCGCTCCACCGCGCTTGCGGTCGAAAAGAGATCCCCATGAAAGACACCATTCGCCAGCTGATCCAGCAAGCCCTCACCCAACTCGTCACCGACGGTGTGCTGCCTGAAGGGCTCTCGCCGGCGATCCAGGTGGAAAACGCCCGGGACAAGACCCACGGCGACTTCGCCAGCAACATCGCCATGATGCTGGCCAAGCCGGCCGGCATGAAGCCGCGCGACCTGGCCGAAAAACTGATCGAAGCCCTGCCGGCCAGCGCCGACATCAGCAAGGTCGAGATCGCCGGCCCGGGCTTCCTGAACTTCTTCCAGAACACCGACGCCCTGGCCAACCGCCTGGATGCCGCCCTGGCCGACGCCCACCTCGGTGCGCGCAAGGCGGGCCCTGCGCAGAAGGTGGTGATCGACATGTCGGCCCCCAACCTGGCCAAGGAGATGCACGTCGGGCACCTGCGCTCGACCATCATCGGTGACAGCGTCGCGCGCGTGCTGGAGTTCCTCGGTGACAACGTCATCCGCCAGAACCACGTCGGCGACTGGGGCACCCAGTTCGGCATGCTGATGGCCTACCTGCAGGAAAACCCGATCACCAGCGACGAGCTGTCGGACCTGGAAAACTTCTACCGCGCGGCGAAGAAGCGCTTCGACGAATCGGAAGAGTTTGCCACCCGCGCCCGCGGCCTGGTGGTCAAGCTGCAGGCCGGTGACCCTGAGTGCCTGGCCCTGTGGACGCGCTTCAAGGACATCTCGCTGTCGCACTGCCAGAAGACCTACGAGCTGCTCAACGTCAAGCTGACCATGGCCGACGTGATGGGCGAAAGCGCCTACAACGATGACCTGGCCAACGTGGTCGCCGACCTCAAGGCCAAGGGCCTGCTGGTCGAGGACCAAGGCGCCCAGTGCGTTTTCCTCGAAGAGTTCAAGAACAGCGAAGGCGAGCCACTGCCGGTGATCGTGCAGAAGGCTGACGGCGGCTACCTGTACGCCACCACCGACCTGGCCGCTGTGCGCTACCGCAGCAACGTGCTCAAGGCCGACCGCGCCCTGTATTTCGTCGACCAGCGCCAGGCCCTGCACTTCAACCAGGTGTTCGAAGTGGCCCGCCGTGCCGGCTTCGTCGGCCACCCGATGCAAATGGAACACATGGGCTTCGGCACCATGAACGGCGCCGACGGCCGCCCGTTCAAGACCCGTGACGGTGGCACCGTCAAGCTGATCGACCTGCTCACCGAGGCCAAGGAGCGCGCCTACGCGCTGGTCAAGGAAAAGAACCCGGAGTTTACCGAAGAGGAGCTGCGCCACATCGGCGAAGTGGTCGGCATCGGCGCGGTGAAATACGCCGACCTGTCCAAGCACCGCACCAGCGACTACAGCTTCAACTTCGAGCAGATGCTCAACTTCGAAGGCAACACCGCGCCTTACCTGCTGTATGCCTACACCCGGGTTGCCGGCGTGTTCCGCAAGCTCGGCAAGGGCTTCGATGAAGTCGACGGCCACATCGTGCTGCAGGCCGCTCAAGAGCAGGACCTGGCCGCGAGCCTTGCGCAGTTCGGCGAAATCCTCAATAGCGTTGCTGACAAAGGCACACCGCACGTGCTGTGCAGCTACCTGTACGACCTGGCCGGTCTGTTCTCGAGCTTCTACGTGAATTGCCCGATCCTCACCGCCGAAACCCCGGAACAACAGCAGAGCCGCCTGCGCTTGGCTGCCCTGACCGGTCGCACCCTCAAGCAAGGTCTGGAGCTGCTCGGCCTGGAAACCCTGGAGCGCATGTAAGTTGGCTGCCAAGAAAAAACCAGCTCCAAAACGCGGCGCCAGCCGTCAGACGGCCCCAGCCAAACAGCCGATCCCTGGCTGGGTATGGCTGGCGGTCGGCCTGACGGTCGGTGCGTTCATCGTCTTCCTGATGAAACTCGAACCCGGTGGCGGTGACATCAAGCGCACCAAGCCTGAGCAGCAGAAGCCAGAGAAGGTGGCCGAAGCCAGCAAGTCGACCACCCCTGCAACGCCACAGGCGCCGGTGAAACCGAAGTACGACTTCTACACCCTGCTGCCGGAGTCCGAGGTGATCGTGCCGCCCGAGGCCGTGCCGGAGAAGACGCCGCCAGTGCCTGCGCAACCCGTGACTCCGGTCACGCCGGCTGAAGCGGCGAAGATCGACACCGCTCGCGCCCAGGCCGCACTGCTGGGGCAGACACCGCCGCCCGCGCCACCGGTGATCAAGCCGGCGGCGACCACGCAGTACTTCCTGCAGGCGGGCTCGTTCCGCAAGCAAGCCGACGCCGACAAGGTCCGCGCGCAGATCATCCTGCTCGGCCAGGTGGTCAAGGTCGAGTCGGGTACCGTCAAGGAAGAAACCTGGTACCGCGTGTTGGTCGGGCCGTTCAGCAACCGTGAACAGCTGACCGTAGCGCAGAAACAGCTGGCGGGGGCCGGGTTCAGCAACCTGCTGCTGCAGCAGCGACAGACCCGCCAATAACAAAAAAGGCCTTGCCGCACAGCGCGACAAGGCCTTTTTTGTGGGCGCCCGTGGCCCTATCGGCTGCGGGCGTTGGCTTCGGAAATCTGGCTGTTCAAGGTCCAGAAGTCATACAGCACACCCACCAAGAACAGGCCGCCGGTGAAGAAGTAGATGATCGCCGAGATCCACTTGCCCTGGTACAGGCGGTGCACGCCAAAAATGCCCAGGAAGGTCAGCAGGATCCAGGCAATGTTGTAGTCGATGCGCCCGGACTGGAAGCGCATGTCCGCCTCACGGTCCATCGACGGGATCAGGAACAGGTCGATCAGCCAGCCGATGCCGAGCAGCCCCAGCGTGAAGAACCAGATCGTCCCGGTGATCGGCTTGCCGTAGTAGAAACGGTGCGAGCCGGTGAAGCCGAAGATCCACAGCAGGTAACCAATGACCTTGCTGTGGGTGTCGTGATGCGGCGTCCCCTGTTGATAACTGTTCATTCATAGCCCTCGTGGGTTATCCGAAAATTTTCTAAATAAAAATGTGACTTTTCCGCCGCAGGCCGACGTACGGCAGCATGACAATCGACCAACGGCCCTGAAAAGGAGCAAAAAGCTGTTATAAAGTTGCGCGCCAAACACATAAACATTCATAAGAGCTTCATCTATGCCGCCTTTATTCAAGACATGGCTGACCCTCTGCCTATTATTGCCCCTGGCCGCCCACGCCACCAATCGTGAGCAACGTCTTCCCAATGGTTTCACCGGCTACACCAGCAACACCTCGGTGAAACACGCGCCCGTCAAGCAGACCACGCTGCACGCACGCTCGAACTATTCGGGCAAGGGCCACAACCTGCCTGCCGTTGCGGCGATGTCGCCGAAGCAGAGCAGCGATGTGCTCAGCCGTGCGGTCAATGTGCTCGGTACCCCTTATGTTTGGGGCGGCAGCAACCCGAAAAAAGGGTTCGATTGCAGCGGGCTGGTCAAATACGCGTTCAACGACGTGGCAGACGTCGACCTGCCGCGTACATCCAACGCCATGGCCCAGGGCCACGGCGTAAAGGTGGCCAAGAGCGACCTCAAGCCAGGCGATCTGATCTTCTTCAATATCAAGAGCCGTCGGGTCAATCACGTTGCCATCTACCTGGGTAACGATCGCTTTATCCATGCGCCGCGTACCGGCAAGCGGGTGAGCATCGACAACCTGAGCAAGCCGTACTGGCAGCAGCACTATGTGGTTGCCAAGCGGGTGTTGCCGAAAGAGCAGCAACAGCTGAGCCTGGCCAAGCGCTAAATCGGTTTCGACCTCTTCGCGGGCAAGCCCGGTCCCACAAAACCAGCACCGTTTTCCAGTGCTGAGCAGTAACTGTGGGAGCGGGCTTGCCCGCGAAGGGACCGGAACAGGCTCTAAAAAGCTCCGATCAATCCTTTCTCCCTCAGCCCAAGCATCGCCCCCTCCATCGTCCGCATCCCCTCCGCCGCCCCCGCCTGCATCACCGAACACAACTGCGCCATCCGCCCCTCCCGCACCAGGTTGCGCACCGCAGGTGTCGCCACCAACACTTCTCGCGCCGCCACCCGGCCGCCGCCAACACGCTTGACCAGCACCTGTGCCACCACCAGGCGCAACGACTCCGCCAGCATCGCCCGCACCAGCGGCTTTTCGTCCGCCGCAAATACCTCGATCAGCCGATCAATGCTGCCAGCCGCAGACCGCGTATGCACCGTGGCCAGCACCAGATGCCCCGTCTCCGCTGCGCGTAGCGCCAGGCGGATGGTTTCCAGGTCGCGCAATTCGCCAATCATGATCACATCCGGGTCTTGACGCAGAGCGCTGCGCAGCCCTTGGCCGAAGTCGCGACAATGCCGGCCGATCTCGCGCTGGTTGACCAGGCTGCATTGGCTGCTGTGGATAACTTCAACAGGGTCTTCGAGGGTGATGATATGTAGCGCCCGCTCACCATTGAGCCGGTCAATCAGTGCCGCCAGGGTGCTCGACTTGCCGCTGCCGGTCGGGCCGCCTATCAGCACCAGGCCATCGGCATGCCGCGCAACGGCTTGAAACACTTCTTCAAGATCAAGTTCGCCAACACTGGCAATGCGTTTCGGAATCAGACGAAACGAGGCTGCCAGGCCGTTCAGTTGCCGAAACAGATTGAGACGAAAACGCCCCAACGATGCCAGTTCCAATGCCAGATCCAGCTCGTCGCCTTGCTGCCACTGCCGGCACTGGCCCTCGTCGAGCAGCGGCGTCAGTGCGTCGCTCAACGCTGCCGTCGTCACCCCCGGTAGCTGCATGCGCCGCAGCTCGCCATCCACACGCAGCATCGGTATCTCGCCCGCAGCCAGATGCAGGTCGCTCGCCCCTGCGTCCACGGCTCGGGCCAACAGGTCGGTCACATCCATGAGACTCCCCAATAGCCATCAAGCAGGTAGAATGCCGAAGATCTCCAGAGCCGACGGCATCGATCCATGTCCACCATAGCAGACAACCTTTCCGCCCTCGCCGCCCGTATCCACAACGCTGCCCAAGCTGCCGGGCGCGACCCGACCAGCGTCCAGCTGCTGGCGGTGAGCAAGACCAAACCGGCCGCCGCCATTCGCGAAATCCACGCCGCCGGCGTGCGTGATGTCGGTGAAAACTACCTGCAGGAAGCCCTGGCCAAGCAAGAAGAACTGCGCGACCTGCCCTTGATCTGGCACTTCATCGGCCCCATTCAGTCGAACAAGACCAAAGCCATTGCCGAACATTTCGACTGGGTACACTCCGTGGACCGCCTGAAAATCGCCCAACGCCTGTCCGAACAGCGCCCTGCGGGCCTGCCACCGCTGAACATCTGCCTGCAGGTGAACGTCAGCGGTGAAGACAGCAAGTCCGGCTGCGCCCCGGCCGACCTGCCAGCGCTGGCCAATGCCGTGGCAGCACTGCCGAACCTGCGCCTGCGCGGCTTGATGGCGATCCCCGAGCCGACCGAAGACCGCGCCACTCAAGAGGCCGCCTTCGCCAGCCTGCGCCAGCTTCAGGATCGCCTGGAGCTCGGCCTGGACACCCTGTCGATGGGCATGAGCCACGACCTGGAAGCGGCCATCGCCCAGGGCGCGACCTGGGTACGTATCGGAACCGCCCTGTTCGGCGCCCGCAATTACGGCCCCGCCTGATTCCATGCTTTACTCACTCTTTCCTTCAAGGACCTGACATGAGCAAGACACGTATTGCCTTTATCGGCGCCGGCAACATGGCCGCCAGCCTGATCGGCGGCCTGCGTGCCCAGGGCCTGGACGCGGCGCAGATCCGTGCCAGCGACCCCGGCGCCGAGACCCGCACCCGCGTCCAGGCCGAACACGGCATCGAAGCATTCGAAGACAACGCCCAGGCCATCGCTGGTGCCGACGTAGTCGTGCTGGCAGTGAAACCACAGGTCATGAAGGCCGTGTGCGAAGCGCTGAAGCCGAACCTGGAAGCCGGCCAGCTGATCGTCTCGATCGCCGCCGGTATCACCTGCGCCAGCCTGCAGACCTGGCTTGGCGCCCGCCCGGTAGTGCGCTGCATGCCCAATACGCCGGCACTGCTGCGCCAGGGTGTCAGCGGCCTGTACGCCACCACTGAAGTGTCTGCCGAGCAACGCCAGCAGGCCGAACAACTCCTGTCGGCAGTCGGCACCGCCCTGTGGCTGGAGCAAGAACAGCAACTGGACGCTGTCACCGCCGTTTCCGGCAGTGGCCCGGCCTACTTCTTCCTGCTGATCGAAGCGATGACCGCTGCGGGTGAAAAACTGGGCCTGCCACGTGAAACCGCCTCGCATCTGACCCTGCAAACCGCCCTGGGCGCCGCGCACATGGCCGTGGCCAGCGATGTCGATGCCGCAGAACTGCGCCGCCGCGTCACCTCGCCAGCCGGCACCACCGAGGCGGCGATCAAGTCGTTCCAAGGCAACGGCTTTGAAGCCATCGTCGAACAGGCGCTGGAAGCGGCATCGAAGCGTTCCGCCGAGCTGGCTGAACAACTGGGCAAATAAGGAGCTGTTGATGAATGCACTGTCCGGCGCCGCGATCTTCGTGGTGCAAACCCTGGTCAGCCTGTACCTGGTGATCGTTCTGCTGCGCTTTGTGCTGCAACTGGTCAAGGCCAACTTCTACAACCCGCTGAGCCAGTTCGCCGTGCGCGCAACCCAGCCGCTACTCAAGCCGATCCGCCGAGTGATCCCCAGCATCGGTGGCCTGGACACTTCGTCGCTGCTGTTGGCGATCGTCATCCAGGCATTGCTGATGGGCTTCGTGCTGATGGTCACCTACGGCACCTTCGGCGACGTCCTGCACCTGCTGATGTGGGCCATCATCGGCGTCACTTCGCTGTTCCTGAAAATCTTCTGGGTCGCGATGATCGTCATGGTGATCGTTTCCTGGGTCGCACCGAACAGCCACAACCCGGCTGCCGAACTGGCCTGGCAGATCAGTGAGCCAGTCCTGGCACCGTTCCGCCGCATCGTGCCCAATCTGGGCGGCATGGACATCTCGCCAATCTTCGCCTTCCTGGCGATTCAGGTGATCCAGTCGTTCGTCATGCCACCGCTGGCAGCCTACGCGGGCATGCCACCGGAACTGTGGCGGATGATCTGAGCCTCGACGCCTGATGGTTTACCCCAGCGGCAAGCCTTTGCTTGCCGCTGGGGGTAGCGCTCTTTAGACTTACGCCTCCGTCAAGCGTGAGCAGGGTCGATGTCCACTGTCCTTCCCGAAGATTCCGTCGGTCTGGTTACACCGCAAATTGCCAAGTTCGATGAACCGCTGGCCCTGGCCTGTGGCCGTTCGCTGAACAGCTACGAGCTGGTCTACGAGACTTATGGCACCCTGAACGCCAGCGCGAGCAATGCCGTGCTGATCTGCCATGCCCTGTCCGGCCATCACCATGCCGCTGGCTACCATGCCGCCACCGACCGCAAGCCGGGCTGGTGGGACAGCTGCATCGGCCCTGGCAAGCCGATCGATACCAACCGCTTCTTCGTGGTCAGCCTGAACAACCTCGGCGGCTGCAACGGCAGCACCGGCCCGAGCAGCATCAACCCAGCCACCGGCAAGCCTTATGGCGCCGAGTTCCCGGTACTGACCGTGGAAGACTGGGTGCACAGCCAGGCACGCCTGGCCGACCGCCTGGGCATTGCGCAGTGGGCCGCCATCGTCGGTGGCAGCCTGGGCGGCATGCAGGCCTTGCAGTGGACCATGACCTACCCCGAACGCGTGCGCCACTGCGTGGACATCGCGTCGGCACCCAAACTGTCGGCGCAGAACATCGCCTTCAACGAAGTGGCACGCCAGGCCATCCTCACCGACCCCGAATTCCACGGCGGCTCGTTCCAGGACCAGGGCGTGATCCCCAAGCGCGGCCTGATGCTGGCGCGCATGGTCGGCCACATCACTTACCTGTCCGACGACTCGATGGGTGAGAAATTCGGCCGCGAGCTGAAGAGCGACAAGCTCAACTACGACTTCCACAGCGTCGAATTCCAGGTCGAAAGCTACCTGCGCTATCAGGGCGAGGAGTTTTCCGGCCGTTTCGACGCCAATACCTACCTGCTGATGACCAAGGCCCTGGACTATTTCGACCCGGCCGCGGCCCAGGGTGGCGACCTGGCCGCCACCCTGGCCCACGTCAAGGCAGACTACTGCATCATGTCGTTCACCACCGACTGGCGCTTCTCGCCAGCCCGCTCGCGGGAGATCGTCGATGCCTTGATGGCAGCGCGCAAGAACGTCTGTTATCTGGAGATCGACTCACCTTATGGGCACGATGCCTTCCTGATCCCCACACCTCGCTACATGCAGGGTTTCGCGAACTACATGAACCGCATCGCCATCTGAGGACAGCATGAGAGCCGATCTGGAAATCATCCACGAGTGGATTCCCGCCGGCAGCCGGGTACTCGACCTGGGCTGCGGCAATGGCGAGCTGCTGGCCTCGCTGCGTGACCGCAAGCAGGTCACCGGCTATGGCCTGGAGATCGACGCCGATAACATCGCCGCCTGCGTGGCCAAGGGCGTCAACGTCATCGAACAGGACCTCGACAAGGGCCTGGGCAACTTTGCCAGCAACAGCTTCGATGTGGTGATCATGACCCAGGCCCTGCAGGCCGTGGAGTACCCCGACCGCATCCTCGACGAGATGCTGCGGGTGGGCCGCCAGTGCATCATCACTTTCCCCAACTTCGGCCATTGGCGCTGCCGCTGGTACCTAGCCACCAAGGGCCGCATGCCGGTGTCGGACTTCATGCCCTACACCTGGTACAACACGCCGAACATCCACTTCTGCACCTTCGCCGACTTCGAAGAGCTGTGCCATGAGCGCCGCGCCAAGGTCCTGGACCGCCTCGCCGTCGACCACTTGCACCGTAACGGGTGGGGTGGGCGGCTATGGCCTAATCTACTAGGTGAAATCGGCATCTATCGCGTCAGCAGCCCGGGCCTGCAGGAGCACCAACTGGCGGTCTGACGCCCACCGGAGGATTCGCACCATGCGTCGCCTAGCCCTGTTCCTGATCAGCCTGTGCCTGGCCCTGCCAGTGATGGCGGCCGATGCCGCCCGCCCCGAGCGCAAGGAAGTCTTCGGCGACGTGACGGTGCACTACAGCGCCTTCACCTCGAGCATGCTGCAACCGGACATCGCCGCTGCCACCGGGCTCAACCGCAGCAAGAACCAAGGCGTGCTCAACATCGCCGTGCTCAAGGCCGACAAGCCAGCCATGGCGGTGGTCAGCGGCACAGTGAAAGACCTGACCGGGCGCACCAGCCCGCTGTCGTTCAAGCAAATTACCGACCAAGGTGCGGTGTACTACATCGCCCAGTTCAAGATCGAGCAGGCCGAGACCCTGACCTTCGACCTCAATGTCGAAACTGGCGGGGTCAGCCATCAACTCAGTTTCAACCAGGAAGTGTTCCCAGGCGAATGATGAATTTCCAGCAACTCGTATTGGCCAGCCACAACGCCGGCAAACTCAAGGAACTGCAGGCCATGCTCGGCCAGTCCGTGCAACTGCGCTCGATCGGCGAGTTCAGCCAGGTCGAGCCCGAAGAGACCGGCCTGTCGTTCGTCGAGAACGCCATCCTCAAAGCCCGCAATGCCGCACGCATCTCTGGCCTGCCCGCTCTTGCCGACGACTCCGGCCTGGCGGTGGACTTCCTCGGCGGCGCGCCGGGCATCTACTCGGCGCGTTATGCCGATGGCAAAGGTGACGCTGCGAACAACGCCAAGCTGCTCGAAGCCCTGAAAGACGTGCCGCAAGACCAGCGCGGCGCCCAGTTCGTCTGCGTGCTGGCCTTGGTACGCCACGCCGATGACCCGCTGCCGATCCTTTGCGAAGGCCTGTGGCACGGCAGCATCCTGTTTGAAGCCAGCGGCGAGCATGGCTTTGGCTACGACCCGTTGTTCTGGGTGCCGGAGCGCAAATGCTCGAGCGCCGACCTCGCCCCTGTGGATAAGAACCAGCTCAGCCACCGCGCGCGCGCCATGGCCCTGCTGCGTCAACGTCTGGGCCTGGCATGATCGCAACGCTGTCCCAAGCCGGCGCGGTGGCGCTCACCAGCCTGCCGCCGCTGGCGCTGTACATCCACATCCCGTGGTGTGTGCGCAAATGCCCTTACTGCGATTTCAACTCCCACGCCGCCGGGCCTGAGCTACCGGAAGAGGCCTACGTCGACGCCCTGTTGACCGACCTCGACCTGGAACTGGCCGCCGTACAGGGCCGGACACTGTCGTCGATCTTCTTCGGCGGCGGTACGCCGAGCCTGTTCAGCGCCAATGCCCTGGGGCGCCTGCTGCGCGGCGTAGAGCAGCGCATCCCGTTCGCGCCGGACATCGAGATCACCCTCGAGGCCAACCCGGGTACCTTCGAGCAAGAGAAGTTCAAGGCCTACCGGCAAACGGGTATCAACCGGCTATCGATCGGCGTGCAAAGCTTCCAACCCGCCAAGCTGGAGGCGCTTGGGCGCATCCACAATGGCGACGAAGCGATCCGCGCCGCCGGCATGGCACGTGCTGCGGGCTTCGACAACTTCAACATGGACCTGATGCACGGCCTGCCCGACCAGTCGCTGGACGACGCCTTGGGCGACCTGCGCCAGGCCATCGACCTGGGGCCGACGCACCTGTCGTGGTACCAGCTGACCGTCGAGCCGAACACAGTGTTCTGGAACCAGCCGCCGGAGCTGCCCGAGGACGATATCCTCTGGGATATCCAGGAGGCTGGCCAGGCCCTGATGGCGGCCAACGGCTTCAAGCAGTATGAAGTTTCGGCCTACGCCCAGGCTGACCGTGCCGCCCGGCACAACCTCAACTACTGGCGCTTCGGTGACTTCATCGGCATCGGTGCCGGCGCCCACGGCAAGCTGACCTTCGCCGATGGCCGCATCCTGCGCACCTGGAAGACCCGCCTGCCCAAGGATTACCTGAACCTGGCCAAGCCGTTCAAGGCCGGCGAGAAGCTGTTGCCGGTCGACGAACTGCCGTTCGAATTCCTGATGAACGCCCTGCGCCTCACCGACGGCGTGGAAGCCGAGCTGTTCAGCCAACGTACCGGGCTGCCCTTGGCACAGCTGGCCGAAGCCCGCCGTGCGGCCGAACAAAAGGGCCTTTTGCAGGTCGAACCGGATCGACTGGTGGCCACACCACGCGGCCAGCTGTTCCTCAATGACCTGCTGCAGTATTTCTTGACCTAAGGATGACCCATGGATCTGGTACTTGATCTGCTCGCCACGGTTTCGCGCTGGAGCCGCAGCAACCTGTCGGAGATTTCCCTGGCCCTGGTAGGCTGCCTGCTGGTGCTGTTCGGCACCGATATCAAAGGCTGGGTGGATCAACGCCTGGGCGCCTTGGCGGGTGCGCTGCGCGTGCCGGTGATGGCTGCGCTGGTGATGATCGGCAGCGGTGCGGCGCTGATCTATGCCACGCCGTGGGTAGTGAAAGGATTGGGGCAGTTCAACAACTACGCCTTGGCGCCAGTGTTGTTGGTGGTGCTGGTATTGATCGGCGTGGTGGCTGATCGCCGCGGGTGAGCCTGCTAAAAGCTGCCCCGGAGAACCAGGGCAGCCCTACCACCTGACTAGCCCTTACTGGGCATCATCGAAGTGATCGCGCATGAAATCCCGAACGGTCTTGAGCACAGTCAAGATCCGGATGAGCTTCCAGGCGCGGCTCAGCGCATCAAGCAAACGCTTCATATGCCTTGGCCTCCTTGTTGGCGGGCCAATCTTCCAGCATCTAACCGGCGCTTCGATGCCTTCGAAAACCGTACGGGGCTTTTCGGTGAAGTGGCCAGGTCAATGGCCCTTCGAAATACTCACCGGCACGGTTCTCAGGCCGTGTCGAAGGGGCCGGAAAGCAGAATTCTTCGCCCACCCGACCCATCACTAAAATTATCCGCACAGGAGCAGCGCGATGATACTTGGGATATACGATCGAAGCTGTTAATCGCTCCGACACACATTATGCTGGATATTTCTGATCATTGACCCGTCGTCTCGGGGTGCCTATGATCCACTGACCGTACGGGGGTTTTCGGTGAAATCCCGGAGCGGAGGATACTCAGTCCTGTCGCTCACACAAAAAAACCGCTCTTCTCAGAGCGGTTTTTTTTGCCTGCATTTCTACAAGCCTCAGCGTTTCGAAAGGCTTATCCAGCCAATCAATCCACTTTCTCGAACTTCAGATCCCACACCCCATGCCCAAGCCGCTCGCCGCGGCGTTCGAACTTGGTGATCGGGCGCTCTTCCGGGCGCGGCACATAGGTGCCGTCTTCAGCACGGTTGCGATAGCCCGGGGCGGCGCTCATCACTTCCAGCATGTACTCGGCATAGGGTTCCCAGTCAGTCGCCATGTGGAACACACCACCCGGCTTGAGCTTGCGTCGCACAAGCTCGGCAAACTCCAGCTGGACGATACGGCGCTTGTGATGACGCGCCTTGTGCCATGGGTCGGGGAAGAACAGCATCAGGCGATCAAGGCTGTTGTCCGCCACGCAGCGGTTGAGCACCTCAATGGCGTCGCAGTCGTAGACACGCAGGTTCTTCAGACCCTGGGTCAGCACACCGTTGAGCAGTGCGCCGACACCCGGACGGTGCACTTCGACACCGATGAAGTCCTGCTCAGGCGCAGCAGCGGCCATCTCCAGCAGGGAATGGCCCATGCCGAAGCCGATCTCCAGGGTACGCGGCGCCGAACGGCCGAACACCTGGTCGTAATCTACCGGGCTGTCCGCCAGCGGCAGGATGTACAGCGGGCCGCCCTGGTCGAGGCCGCGTTGCTGGCCTTCGGTCATGCGCCCGGCGCGCATCACGAAACTCTTGATGCGGCGGTGTGGGCGGGCTTCGCCGTCGGCGGAGATCGGCGTATCTTGCGAGTCAGTCATCAGGGGCTCTTACTTGATCAGACCATCCAGCGGCGACGAGGCGCTGGCATAAAGTTTTTTCGGCATGCGCCCGGCCAGGTAGGCCATGCGACCGGCGAGGATGGCGTGCTTCATGGCCTCGGCCATCAGCACCGGCTGTTGGGCGTGGGCGATAGCCGAGTTCATCAGCACGGCTTCACAACCCATTTCCATGGCGATGGTGGCATCCGAGGCGGTGCCCACACCGGCGTCGACCAGTACCGGCACCTTCGACTCTTCCAGGATGATCTGCAGGTTGTACGGGTTGCAGATGCCCAGGCCAGTGCCGATCAGGCCAGCCAGCGGCATCACCGCGATGCAGCCGGCTTCGGCCAGTTGGCGGGCGATGATCGGGTCGTCGCTGGTGTAGACCATCACGTCGAAACCGTCCTTGACCAGCACTTCGGCGGCCTTGAGGGTTTCGATCACGTTAGGGAACAGGGTTTTCTGGTCGGCCAGCACTTCCAGCTTCACCAGGGTGCGCGACTCGTGGGACTTGTGGCCATCGAGCAGCTCACGGGCCAGACGGCAGGTACGCACCGCCTCGACAGCGTCAAAGCAACCTGCCGTGTTTGGCAGGATGGTGTACTTGTCGGGCGACAGCACGTCGAGCAGGTTCGGCTCGCCCGCATTCTGGCCCAGGTTGGTCCGGCGCACAGCCACGGTGACGATCTCGGCACCCGAGGCCTCGGTGGCCAGGCGGGTTTCTTCCATGTCACGGTACTTGCCGGTGCCGACCAGCAGGCGCGACTGGAAAGTGCGCCCGGCCAGGATGAAGGGCTTGTCGCTACGAACGTTGCTCATCGTTGTTCCTCGGGAAAAGATTGCTGGGCTTGCAGGTGAATCGCCGGACCGGGCTCAGCCGCCACCGATGGCGTGGACCACTTCGACCTGGTCGCCTTCGTTCAGCTGCGTGCTGTCGTGCTGGCTACGCGGCACGATATCCAGGTTGAGTTCCACCGCCACCCGGCGCCCGGTCAGTTCCAGGCGGGTCAGCAGGGCCGCGACGCTTTCGCCAGCGGGCAATTCGTAAGGTTCACCGTTCAGTTGAATGCGCATGCGCACGGCCACCATTGTTCTTTGGGGCCCGCATTCTAGCGCCGATCCACGCATGAACCCAAGGGCGCTGCACGCCATTAGTCGCGATTGTGGACCGTTCGGTCAGCCCAGGCGCCAGGCAGCCAGGCCCAGGCACAGCCAACCGGCGAGGAAGCACAGGCCACCAATGGGGGTGATGATACCCAGCTTGCCCAGGCCGCTGAGGGTCAGCAGGTACAGGCTACCGGAGAACAGCACGATCCCCAGGGCGAACAGACCGCCGGCCCAGCCGACCAGGCGCCCCGGCAGGTGCGCCGAAAGCACGGCGACACCAAAGATCGCCAGGGCATGCACCAGCTGATAGGTGACCCCCGTGTGGAAAATGGCCAGGTAATCCGCGGTCAGGCGATTCTTAAGCCCATGTGCGGCGAACGCGCCCAGGGCGACGCCGGTAAAGCCGAAGAAGGCGGCGAGCATGAGGAAGCTGCGAAGCATGGGACGACTCCTTGTATCGGGTCTGTATAATGGCCCGTTCCACCGGTCCGGCCAAGCCATCGCCATGCTGTCATCCATTCTCCGCCGCCTCGCCCGCGCCCTGCTCTGGTTCGCTGCCGGCAGCATTGTGCTGGTGCTGGTGTTTCGCTGGGTACCGCCGCCGGGCACCGCATTGATGCTCGAGCGCAAGGTGCAATCATGGGTGAGTGGCGAGCCGATCGACCTGCAACGCGACTGGGAACCGTGGGAAAACATCTCCGACGAGCTCAAGGTTGCGGTCATTGCAGGTGAAGACCAGAAGTTCGCCAGCCATTGGGGCTTCGACATCCCAGCCATACAGGCGGCACTGGCGTACAACGAGCGTGGTGGCAGCATTCGTGGTGCCAGCACCTTGACCCAACAGGTGGCCAAGAACCTGTTCCTCTGGTCGGGCCGCAGCTGGTTCCGCAAAGGGCTGGAAGCCTGGTTCACCGGGCTGATCGAGCTGTTCTGGTCGAAGGAGCGCATTCTCGAGGTTTATCTGAACAGCGCCGAATGGGGCAAGGGCGTGTTTGGCGCCCAAGCGGCCGCACGCTATCACTTTGGTGTCGATGCCAGCCGGCTGACCCGCCAGCAGGCCGCGCAACTGGCGGCGGTGCTGCCAAGCCCGATCAAATGGAGTGCCAGTCGGCCAAGTGCCTATGTGGCGAGCCGGGCGGGCTGGATTCGGCGACAGATGAGCCAGTTGGGTGGGCCCAGCTACCTGATGCAACTGGATTCTTCGCGCAAGCTTTGAATTTTTTGGGGCTGCTGCGCAGCCCATTCGCGACACAAGGCCGCTCCTACAGCTGATCGCGTCCTCTAGCAGGGGCGGCCCCAAAATCGCGCTGGCAATAAAAAGCCGCTCACCCTCTTCGGGCCAGCGGCTTTTCGATGCGACCAAGCGTGATCAGATGGTGATCAGCGCCTTGACCTTGTTCATCGCATTTTTCTCCAGCTGGCGAATCCGCTCAGCCGAAACGCTGTACTTGTCAGCCAGCTCATGCAACGTGGCCTTTTCTTCTGCCAGCCAACGCTGGTAGAGAATATCGCGGCTGCGATCATCCAGGCCTTGCAGCGCTTCGTGCAGGTTGCTGGTGGAGTTGTCGCTCCAGTCGGCATCCTCCAGCTGTACAGCCGGGTCGTAGCGGTGGTCTTCCAGGTAGTGCGCAGGCGACTGGAAGGCGCTGTCGTCATCCGCTTCGGCTGCCGGGTCGAAGGCCATGTCCTGACCACTCAGGCGGCTTTCCATCTCGCGCACCTCACGTGGCTCGACGCCGAGGCTTTCCGCCACGCGATGCACTTCGTCGTTGTTCAGCCAGGCCAGACGCTTCTTCTGGCTGCGCAGGTTGAAGAACAGCTTGCGCTGGGCCTTGGTGGTCGCCACCTTGACGATGCGCCAGTTGCGCAGGATGAATTCGTGGATCTCTGCCTTGATCCAGTGCACGGCGAAGGACACCAGGCGCACACCCATTTCCGGGTTGAAACGCTTGACTGCCTTCATCAGGCCTACGTTGCCTTCCTGGATCAGGTCGGCCTGGGCCAGCCCGTAGCCTGCATAGCTACGAGCGATATGTACGACGAAACGCAGGTGGGCCATCACCATTTGCCGAGCGGCCTCGAGATCCTGCTCGTAGTAGAGACGCTCGGCCAGATCACGCTCCTGCTCGACAGACAACAGCGGGATGCTGTTGACCGTGTGCACGTAGGCTTCCAGGTTTGCACCGGGTACCAGGGCATAGGCAGGTTGCAACGATGTGGTCATTCAAGAACCTCCGACTTACTAAACTCGCGCCTTGTGAGCGCTGCCAACATTGACCCGGAACGACCGTACAAGTTCCCTGGTGAAGAAAATGTCAATGCTGGCACGTAAAAACTATCGCGGCGCCAGCTCGTTCAGATGACGAGCGACTGCGATCCATGCACCGATATACCCCAACAGCACCGCTCCGATCAAGAGCGACAGACCATCGGAAGCCGGCACACCACCCAGGGCGAAATCACTGCCATACAGCCCGGACAGCCCTACCACGGCCTCGTTCAGCCAGTTCAGGCCGAAGGCCAGGATGGCCCAGGCCAGCACGCCCGCACCCAGGCCATACAAGGCGCCCATGTACAGGAAAGGCCGGCGTACGTAGCTGTCGGTGCCGCCTACCAGCTTGATGACTTCGATCTCGATACGGCGGTTTTCAATATGTAGACGAATTGTGTTACCGATTACTAACAGCAGCGCAGAAATCAGCATTACCGCCAGGCCGAAGACGAAGCGATCGCCGAGCTTGAGGATCGCCGCCAGGCGTTCCACCCATACCAGGTCCAGCTGCGCATTTTCTACCCTTGGCAGTTCCGACAGGCGCTGCCGCAGGGCTTCCAGGGCCGGCTTGTCGACTTCGGTCGGGGTCACCACCACGACACCGGGCAACGGGTTGTCGGGCAGCTCGCGCAGCGCCTCGCCCAACCCGGACTGCTGCTGGAACTCTTCCAGGGCCTGCCCGGGGCTGACGTACTGGGCGTCGGCGACACCCGGCATGCGCCGGATGTCGTCGCGCAGGGCTTCACCCTGCTGGCTGCCCGCGTCGAGCTTGAGGTAGAGCGAAATCTGCGCAGCGCGCTGCCAGGAACCGCCCAGCACCTCGATATTCTTCAACAACAGCGACAGGCCCATGGGCATGCTCAGGGCCACTGCCATCACCAGGCAGGTGAAGAAGCTGCCGATCGGCTGCTTGCCCAGGCGTCGCAGGCTGTCGGCCAGGCTGGCACGATGGCTTTCCAGCCAAGCGTGCAGCAGGGTGCGGAAATCCGGGCCGTCGTCGTCGTGATCGCCGCCCTTCTTCTTGGCAGGCTGCGGGTCAGCGGCCTTGGGCGCAACGCGCTCGGAAACCTTTGGTGTACGTGTAGTGCTCATTGCCCGGCCTCCCCATCGCCGATCAGACGACCGCGCTGCAGGGTCAGCATGCGGTGGCGCATGCGCGCAATCAGTGCCAGGTCGTGGCTGGCGATCAGAACTGTGGTACCCAGGCGGTTGATGTCTTCGAACACGCCCATGATCTCTGCGGCCAGGCGCGGGTCGAGGTTACCGGTGGGCTCATCCGCCAGCAGCAAGGCCGGCTGGTGGACGATGGCACGGGCAATACCGACCCGCTGTTGCTGGCCGGTGGACAGGTCGGCCGGGAACAGCTCGCCCTTGTCCGATAACGAAACACGCTCCAACGCCGAATCAACGCGCTTGGCGATCTCTGCCTTGGACAAGCCTAGAATCTGCAGCGGCAAGGCGATGTTGTTGAACACCGTGCGGTCGAACAACAGCTGGTGGTTCTGGAACACCACGCCGATCTGCCGGCGCAGGAACGGGATCTGTGCATTGCTGATCTGGCCCAGGTCCTGCCCAGCCAGCATCAGCTTGCCGCTGGTCGGGCGTTCCATGGCCAGCAGCAGGCGCAGCAAGGTGCTCTTGCCCGCCCCCGAATGCCCGGTGACGAACAGGAATTCGCCCCGACGCGCCCGGAAGCTCAGCTCATGCAAGCCGACATGGCCATTGGGGTAGCGCTTGGCAACCTGTTCGAATCGGATCATGGTCAGTCTCGCTCGGCGAACAGAGCCTTGACGAACGGCTCGGCTTCGAAGGTGCGCAGGTCGTCGATGCCTTCACCGACACCGATGAAGCGGATAGGGATGTTGAACTGCTTGGCCAGCGCGAAGATCACCCCGCCCTTGGCGGTGCCGTCCAGCTTGGTCAGGGCCAGCCCGGTGAGTTCGACGCTCTGGTTGAAGTACTTGGCCTGGCTGATAGCGTTCTGCCCGGTACCGGCATCGAGCACCAGAAGCACTTCGTGCGGCGCCTCGGCGTCGAGTTTGCCGATCACCCGGCGGACCTTCTTCAGCTCTTCCATCAGGTTGTCTTTGGTGTGCAGGCGGCCGGCGGTGTCGGCGATCAGCACATCGACACCACGGGCCTTGGCAGCCTGTACAGCGTCGAAGATCACCGAAGCGGAGTCGGCGCCGGTGTGCTGGGCGATCACCGGGATCTGGTTACGCTCGCCCCAGACCTGCAATTGCTCGACAGCGGCGGCGCGGAAGGTATCACCGGCCGCCAGCATGACTTTCTTGCCTTCCAGCTGCAGCTTCTTGGCCAGCTTGCCGATGGTGGTGGTCTTGCCGGCACCGTTCACGCCGACCACCAGAATCACATAAGGCTTGTTCTGCGCTTCGACCTTGAGCGGCTGCTCGACCGGGCGCAGCAGTGCGGCCAGCTCTTCCTGCAGGGACTTGTACAGCGCGTCGGCGTCGGCCAGCTGCTTGCGGGCGACCTTCTGGGTCAGGTTCTGGACGATGGCCGAAGTGGCTTCAACGCCAACGTCAGCAGTCAGCAGCCGGGTTTCGATCTCGTCGAGCAGGTCGTCGTCGATGACCTTCTTGCCCAGGAACAGGCTGGCCATGCCCTCGCCGATGCTGGCGCTGGTCTTCGACAGGCCCTGCTTGAGGCGGGCGAAGAAGCCGGGTTTGGACTGTTCAGTGGCAACCGGCACGGCAACTACAGGGACTGGCTCAGGCTCCACTGGCGCAGGCGCAGGCGCAGCGACTGCGGCCACGACCACAGGCTCTGGCGCGGGACGTTCCGGAATCGCCGGCGGCGCCTTCGGCTCCAGGTCCGGCACCAGCGCCACAGGTTCTTCGGCTACCGGAAGCACCAGATTACTGACGGGGGCGGCATGCTCGACCACCGGGGCAACCTCGACCGGCCCCGCTTGCAGCGGCACAGAGGCGACGGGCTCAGGCGTCGGGGCGACCAGCGGCTCAGCGGCGATCGGCTCGGGGTCGGGCGCCTGCAATGGCTGGGAAGCAACCGGCTCTGGCACAGGCGCTTCGGCCACCGGGGCCACCGGCTCGACCGGCGTAGGCTGCTGTGCTTCGACAAGCGGCTGCTCGACGGCAGGCTGCGGCGCTACCGGTTCGGCTGGCTGCAGCTCGGGCGCTTGTGGCTCAGGCGCTTGAGGCTGTTCGGCGACAGGTTGCTGCGGCTTCTTGCGAAACCAGCTGAACAGGCCTTTTTTCTCGCCAGCCTCGGCCGGCGCTTTTTTGTCGTCGTTGGAACCAAACATGGAAGACGGCTATCTCAGGGTAGCGATGGGCCAGCAGCTGGCGCATCGGGAATTCTCTAAACGCAGAACAGACTATTTTGAATCCGACTGGTTCATGCGCAATGTTTTGTCTTAATGGGCCTGCGGGCCAGAACGGCGACAGGCATGGTCGCCAGGCAACCGGATCAGTATCCTAGCACCTCCTGGCCCGTCGACGCTAAACCAGCGGGCCGCCGAACAGGTTAATCACCGTATGAATGCTCTAGCCCGCCGCGCCGCTGGCCTGTTGCTCAGCACGCTCTGCCTGCCGCTCGTGGCTTTCGCCGCCGACGTGCAACCCACCCACGAATTCATCCTCGACAACGGCCTGAAAGTGGTGGTGCGCGAAGACCATCGCGCCCCGGTGGTGGTGTCGCAGATCTGGTACAAGGTCGGCTCCAGCTACGAGACCCCGGGGCAGACCGGCTTGTCCCATGCCTTGGAACACATGATGTTCAAGGGCAGCGCCAAGATCGGCCCCGGCGAGGCCTCGCGCATCCTGCGTGACCTCGGCGCGGAAGAAAACGCCTTTACCAGCGACGACTACACCGCCTATTACCAGGTGCTGGCCCGCGACCGCCTGCCAGTGGCACTGGAGCTGGAAGCCGACCGCCTGGCGAGCTTGCGCCTGCCTGCCGACGAGTTCGCCCGCGAAATCGAGGTGATCAAGGAAGAGCGCCGCCTGCGCACCGACGACCAGCCAAGCTCCAAGGCTTTCGAGCTGTTCCGTGCCATGGCCTTCCCGGCCAGCGGTTACCACACCCCGACCATCGGTTGGATGGCCGACCTTGAGCGCATGAAGGTCGAGGAGCTGCGCCACTGGTACGAATCCTGGTACGCGCCGAACAACGCCACCCTGGTGGTGGTCGGCGATGTCACCGCCGATGAAATGAAAGGTCTGGCGCAGAAGTACTTCGGCAGCATTCCCAAGCGGGCCGTGCCTGCGGCCAAGCTGCCGCTGGAGCTCGCCGAGCCAGGCCAGCGCCTGCTGACGCTGCACGTGCGCACCCAGCTGCCGAGCCTGATCTACGGTTTCAACGTGCCGAGCCTGGCAACCACCAAAGACCCGCGCACCGTGCACGCCCTGCGGCTGATCTCGGCCCTGCTCGACGGCGGCTACAGCGCGCGCATGCCGGCACGCCTTGAACGTGGCCAGGAACTGGTGGCCGGAGCCTCGTCCAGCTACAACGCCTTCACCCGTGGCGACAGCCTGTTCCTGATCTCGGCCACGCCAAACGTGCAGAAGCAGAAGACCCTGGCCGACGTCGAAAAAGGCGTCTGGCAGCTGCTCGACGAGCTCAAGACCACGCCGCCCAGCGCCGAAGAGCTGGAACGCGTGCGTGCCCAGGTCATCGCCGGCCTGGTTTACGACCGCGACTCCATCAGCAGCCAGGCCACCACCATCGGCCAGCTGGAGACAGTCGGCCTGTCGTGGAAGCTGATCGACAGCGAGCTGGACGAACTCAAGCGCGTCACCCCGGAAGACGTGCAGAACGCCGCACGCACCTACTTCACCCGCGAACGCCTGAGCGTTGCCCATGTACTGCCCGAGGAGTCCGCTCATGAGTGATCGCAGCGCACCACGCTACACCCTGATCGGCACAGGCATCATCGCGCTGGTAGTGGCCGTGGCCGCCGTGCTCGCCCGCCCGGCTCACTCCGAGGCCGAAAGCAGCGCCGCACGCCCGGCCAACACCTTGCAATCGCTGGCCGAGCTGGACGGCAAGGCGCCCAGCCGGCGCCAGCTGAACATCCAGAACTGGACCACCGCCGAAGGTGCCCGCGTGCTGTTCGTCGAAGCCCGCGAGCTGCCGATGTTCGACCTGCGCGTGACTTTCGCCGCAGGCAGCAGCCAGGACGGCAACACCCCTGGCCTGGCCACCCTGACCAACGCCATGCTCAACGAGGGTGTTGCCGGCAAGGATGTGACCGCAATCGCCGAGGGCTTCGAAGGCCTTGGCGCCGATTTCGGCAATGGCTCCTACCGTGACATGGCCGTGGCCTCGCTGCGCAGCCTGAGCGCCAAGGACAAACGCGAGCCGGCGCTCAAGCTGTTCGCCGAAGTGGCCGGCAAGCCGACCTTCCCTGAAGACGCCCTGAAACGCATCAAGAACCAGCTGCTGGCCGGCTTCGAGTATGAGAAACAAAACCCTGGCAAGATCGCCGGCAAGGCGCTGTTCAGCAAGCTCTACGGCGACCACCCTTACGCTCAGCCAAGCGATGGCAGCGCCGAGAGCGTGCCAGGCATCAGCCTTGAGCAACTGCGTGCTTTCCACGCCAAGGCCTATGCCGCTGGCAACGCGGTAATCGCCCTGGTGGGCGACCTCAGCCGCGAGGAAGCCGAGGCGGTCGCCGCCCAGGTGTCCGCCGCCCTGCCCAAAGGCCCGGCGCTAGCCAAACCGGCCCAGCCGGTTGAACCCAAGGCCGGTGCCACCCATATCGACTTCCCGAGCAAGCAGACTCACCTGATGCTGGCCGAACTCGGTATCGATCGCCAGGACCCGGACTGGCCGGCCCTGTCGCTGGGCAACCAGATCCTCGGCGGCGGCGCTTTCGGCACCCGCCTGATGAGCGAGGTCCGCGAGAAGCGTGGCTTGACCTACGGCGTATACTCGGTGTTCAGCCCGATGCAGGTGCGTGGCCCGTTCATGATCAACCTGCAGACCCGTGCCGAGCTCAGCGAAGGCACGCTCAAGCTGGTACAGGACATCCTCGCCGACTACCTCAAGAGCGGCCCGACCCAGCAAGAGCTGGACGACGCCAAGCGCGAACTGGCCGGCAGCTTCCCGCTGTCCAATGCCAGCAATGCCAGCATCGTCGGCCAACTGGGTGCCATCGGTTTCTACAACCTGCCACTGACCTGGCTGGAAGACTTCATGCAGCAGTCCCAGGCGCTGACCGTTGAACAGGTCAAGGCGGCGATGAACAAGCATCTGGCAGCCGATAAGCTGGTGATCGTCACCGTTGGCCCGAAAGTGCCACAAAAGCCACTGCCTGCCCCCACTGATAAGCCGTCCGAGCAACCGCTCGGCGTACCGGAGCACTAATGCCTAGATCCACCCCTCCCGCCCGCCCGCAGCAGGGCCAAAGCAAGGGCCAGGGTCACCTGCGCATCATCGCCGGCGAGTGGCGCAGCCGCCGCCTGGCGGTACCGGAAGGCGAAGGCCTGCGCCCAACCCCTGACCGCGTGCGCGAAACCGTATTTAACTGGCTGGCGCCCCATATCGAAGGCGCCCGGGTGTTGGACGCCTTCACCGGCAGCGGCGCCCTGGTGCTGGAGGCACTGTCCCGTGGCGCCGAGGATGCCGTGGCGCTGGACAGCAACCCGGCGGCCATTGCCAACCTGAAGAACAACCTCGAGATCCTGCGCTGCCCACGCGGGCAGATCTTGCAGACCGACGCCCTGCGCTACCTGCAGAGCCCGGCCAAACAGCAGTTCGATGTGGTGTTCCTCGACCCGCCGTTCCACCAGGACCTGCTGGCCAATACCTGCAACCTGCTGGAACAGAACCAGTGGTTGCGCGAACAGGCGTGGATCTACACCGAAAGCGAGGCCGCTCCGTCGACGCTGCCGATGCCCGGCAACTGGCGCCTGCACCGCGAGAAGAAGACCGGCCAGGTCCACTACGCGCTCTGGCAACGGGGCTGATCCGGTAAGCCGTATTTAGTTACCGCAAACCTTCTGCCAGCATGGTTGAAGCTGCTCCCAGGTTCTTGCTGGAGCACTTCAACCATGATCGACCGCCCTTCTGCGCCCATCCAGGGCAGCACCGTACAATCATTCACCCTTTCCAATGGCCTGCGTATCTACCTGCGTGAAGACCATCGCGCCCCGCTGGTCAGTGTGCAGTTGTGCTATCACGTTGGATCGAGCTACGAGCCAGCCGGCCATACCGGTCTTTCCCATGCCCTGGAGCATCTGCTGTTCGAAGGCAGCAGCAAACTGACAAGTGGTCAATATTCGTCTGTCATGACTCGCCTCGGCGGCGAGCCGAATGCCTTCACCTCTACCGATGCCACGGTCTTTCCGCTGACCCTGCCAGGCAGTCGGCTCGAAATTGCTCTGGAGGCCATGGCCGACGTCATGGCGAGCGCCACGATCAGCGATACACCTTTCGCTCGCGAACTGGACGTGGTCATGGCCGAGCGCCGAGAACAAGTCGACAACAACCCCTTTTCACTGGCGCTGGAGCATCACCATTTACTGGCGTATGGAAGATACGGCTATGGCACGCCAATCATTGGCCACAAGGCTGACCTTGAGCACCTGACCCCGGCCGCCGCCCGAACCTGGTACCAAAGCTGGTACCACCCAAACAATGCCACGCTGGCAGTAGCCGGTGACATCACCCTGCCACGGCTGCAAACCTTGGTAATGCGGCACTTTGCAAACATTGCCGCCAATCGACTGCCGGCCCGAATGACTCCCTCGGCGCCGCCACTGCAAGCTCGCCGCCATCAGACGCTGCGCCTGCCAGGCCTTAACACAGGCACCATCCTCAGTTTCAACCTTCCCAGCCAATGTACCGCCCGGTCTGGCGAGCAAGCCTACGCATTGCGGCTACTGCCCGATCTGCTGGCCAACGGACATAGCAGCGTCCTGCAACGCCTGCTGGTTCTGGATGACCCTGTTCTTCGTAGCCTGAGATCAGCCTACGAACCTTGGCAGCGCGGTGACAGCTTGCTGGCGCTCTACGCATTTTGCAGCCCTCAGATAACGCCGGAGATCGCTGCCGAAAGGCTGATGCTGGAAATCGAAGCATTTCGCCAGTCGGCCCCCTCCAGGGACGACTTGGAACGTGCCAAGGCTCGCTTGCTGGCAAGGCAGGTGTTCGAAAAGGATGACATCAGCAACCAAGCGCAGGCCATCGGCAAGCAAGCTGTCTGCGGCCTGGACCCGATTGCGCTGGCAGATGAACGACAAGCCATCGAAGCCGTGACAGCCGAGCAGGTCGGCCAGGTAGCCCTTGAGTTCCTGACCGATTCCCGCTCTGCCATGACTTTCATGCACCACAAGGAAAGCGCTCATGCATGACTCGACTCCAGATACCACCCAGACCAACAACATTTACGGCGGCCTGGTCTCTGCCCAGGGGCTCGACCTGGATCAGTTCGAGTCCATCCAGACTCAGGTACAAGCCTGGACGACGGAAGCGGGTACAGGCGTGAAATTCGTCGAAGCCCGCGGGTTACCAATTGTCGATGTAGTACTGAGGTTCAAGGCCGGCACTGTTCAGGACACTGCCCACTCGGGCCTGGCAGCCTTGACGCTGTACATGCTCGATGAGGGCAGCCATCAGTACACAGCCGCGCAGCAGGCCGAACACCTCGAGCGCCTGGGAGCGATCTTCGAAAAGCAGATCCGTCTGGAGCATGCGACGCTGAGCCTGCGCAGCTTGAGTACCCAGGCCGTGCTGGCACCTGCCATGGCGCTTTTCACCGACCTCGTGGCACATCCTGCTTTCCTCTCCTCGGCTCTGGACAAGATCAAGCGCCAGTTGCTGCAGAGCAGCGCCTCACGCGAGCGGCGCGCTGTTTTGAGGGCGCGTAGCGAAGCCTTCCGCCACCTGTTCAGTGGCCATCCCTATGGTTGCCCACTGGGTAGCACCGAACAAGGCGTATCGGCGGTCACCACAGACGACTTGCGGACATTCCACCAACGCGCCTACTCCGCCAGCAACCTGGAGATGGTCGTGGTTGGAGACCTTTCCCTCGCTGAAGCTCAGGCACTCTCACGGCAGATCAGCCAGGCTTTACCTCAGGGCTGGTCGGCAACAGATTTGCCAACTGTCCCGGCCGCCGCCCGCGCGACCCTGCACGTCGAACAGCCTGGTGCGAGCAGTGCCGTCCTGCTGGCGCTCCCTTTGAACGTGCCCGCCAATGATCCACAGTTCCCCGCCCTGGTACTGGCCAGCGATGTACTGGGAGAAGGGCTTGAATCGCGCCTGATGGTGGAGCTTCGCCAACGCCGCGGCCTCACCTACGGCGTGCATACCCGTGTATCGCCATTACGGGCAGGCGGGTTGTTCACCGCCGAATGGGAAGTCGCACCGGCGCATGTGCAAGGTTCTCAGGAACTGGTAGTGACTCTGCTGCGCGACTTCATCGAGCAAGGGCCGACCCAGGCCGAATTGCAAGTGGCACGCAAACAACTGGAAGGGCAATTGCTGCGCGGTGTCGCTCAGAACAAGCGCCTGGCAGCGCTGCTCACGGAGTTGACCCATCAACGTCAACCTGAGGATCATCTCAACACCTACATCGAGCGCATCAACCAGCTGACGCCGGCAGATGTCCGCGCCGCCGTGCAGCGTCATCTCGACCTAAGCTACACCGTACAGGTCAGTGTCGGCCCAAGCGTCGAGCAACAACCTCTGCCAGCCCCCGACCAATAGCGCAGGTACAGCGGCGGGGTTTCATGGCACTCTAAGCAGGCATATCACGAGTCGCCCAGCATGCCCAGTCTCACCGCCACGTTCCGCCCGGCCATCGGCCTGTCAAACCCCCACCTGCAGACCCTGTGGGGGCCACTGTGGCGCAGGCTGCCGGAGCTGGAACGCCGCCGCGAACGCCTGTGGCTGGCCGATGGCGATTTTCTCGACCTCGACTGGCATGGGCCACATAGCCCGGATGCGCCGCTTGTGCTGGTGCTGCATGGCCTGACCGGCTCATCCCACTCGCCCTACGTCAAAGGCTTGCAACAATCGTTGCAAGCCCGCGGCTGGGCCAGCGTAGCGGTGAACTGGCGCGGCTGTTCGGGCGAGCCGAACCTGCTACCGCGCAGCTACCACTCTGGTGCCAGCGAAGACCTCGCCGAGGTGGTCGCTCACCTGCACGCCCAACGCCCATCGGCTCCGTTGTATGCCGTCGGCTATTCACTCGGTGGCAATGTATTGCTCAAGTACCTGGGGGAAAGTGGTTCAGCCAGCCAGTTGCAGGCAGCCGTGGCAGTTTCGGTACCGTTTCGTCTGGACCAGTGCGCCGACCGCATAGGCCAGGGCTTTTCCAAGGTTTACCAGGCGCACTTCATGCGCGAGATGATGGCCTACGTACAGGTGAAACAACGGCACTTCCGCGACCATGGGCACCACGAAGGGCTGGCCGCGCTCGACCGGCTGGGGCCATTGGGCAGGCTGAAGACATTCTGGGATTTCGACGGCAAGGTCACCGCGCCGCTCAACGGTTTCAACGATGCCCACGATTATTATCGCCGCTCATCGAGCCGGTTCTATCTGGGGGAAAACCGCACGCCGACACTGATCATCCACTCCACCGATGACCCGTTCGTGTTCGGCCACAGCCTGCCCACGGCCAGTGAACTGGCACCGCAGACGCAGTTCGAGTTGCATGAGCGGGGTGGGCATGTGGGGTTTGTCGACGGCAGCCTGCGCAATCCGGGTTATTACCTGGAGCGGCGGATTCCGCAGTGGCTGCTCGACGGTCAGTGATTACTCGCCAGTCGCCACGCCATGCTTGGGATCATTTATCCATTCGCTCCACGACCCGGCGTACAGTTTGCCTAACGGATACCCCGCCAGCGCCAGGGCAAACAGGTTATGGCATGCCGTCACCCCAGACCCGCAGTAGGCCACCAGTTGCTCTGGCGAACGCCCTGCCAGCTTTTCAGCAAAGCGCTGCTTGAGCTGCTCCGGCGCCAGGAAGCGACCGTCAGCTGCGAGGTTTTCGTTGAAGGCCGCGCACTGGGCCCCCGGAATGTGCCCGGCAATCGGATCGATCGGCTCCACCTCACCGCGAAAGCGCGGCAACGCACGGGCATCGATCAGGGTCAGGTCAGGGCTGCCCAGGCGCTTGGCCAGGTGCTCGGCGTCGATCAACAGCTTGGCGTCTGGTTCACCGCAGAAGGTCCCCTCGCGCTTGGCAGGGGCATCCAGACTCAGCGGCAGATGCGCCGCATGCCAGGCCTTGAGCCCACCATCAAGGATCGCCACATCGCTGCGCTTGCCCAGCCAGACCAGCAGCCACCAGGCCCTGGCGGCAAAAGCGCCCGGCCCATCGTCGTAAAGCACCACTTCGCTGTCGTCGTCCAGGCCCCATTCGCGCAGGCGCTCGACCAACCGGTGCGGGTCGGGCAACGGGTGGCGGCCGGTGCGGCCCTTGCTGACCGGCCCGCTCAAGTCACGCTCCAGGTCGGCAAAGTGCGCACCGGCGATATGCCCCTCGGCATAGCTGCGTTGACCGTAATCCACATCCTCCAGGGCAAAACGACAATCCAGGATCACCAGCTTGGGCGAGTCCAGACGCTCGGCCAGCTGTTGCGGGGTGATCAATTGCGCAAGGGGCATGACAATCTCCTGATCGATGGCACGAAGGCCCTGGCTACTGTTCCAGGGCCTGATTGAAAGGAACGTGGAATTCCTGGCACAGGGCGTCCACGGCGCTGCGGGCGTTGTGGGTGACGAAACCAAGCTCCAGCACCAGCACCTGATAGACGCCGCGCTTGAAGGCTTCTTCACCCAGATGCGCGGAATGTTCACGCGTAGTGCTGAGAAAGCGCACCCACGAGGTCAGAACGATCCAGGCATTGATGGTCAGTGACTCGATCTGCGCAGCTTCCATGGCCAGGATCCCGGCATCGACGAAGCCGCGGTAGATGGCCTGGCCCTGGCGCAGGCAGCGCTCGGAGAAGCGCCGATAGCGTGCCGCCAGTTCAGGGTCGCTTTCCAGCAGGTGTTCAAGGTCACGGTGCAGGAAACGGTAGTTCCACATCGCCGCAAGCAGCGCCTTGAGGTAGAAGCGCTTGTCCTCGACCGTGGCCATGCGGCCCTGCGGCGGGCGCAGGAAGCTGTCCACCAGCGCTTCGTACTGGCTGAACAGCACGGCGATGATCGCCTGCTTGTTGGGGAAGTGGTAGTACAGGTTGCCGGGCGATATTTCCATGTGCGCGGCAATGTGGTTGGTACTGACGCTGCGTTCGCCCTGCTGGTTGAACAGCTCCAGGCTGTTCTGCACGATGCGCTCTTGGGTCTTCATGCGCGGGGCCATGCTCAGCTCCCAGTCTGCGGGCTTTCGATAAGGGAGCCATCTTACGGTGAATCACCCCACGGGTGCACCGTTGCTCCCGGTGAAAAAAGTCGCACCATGGTACGAGTTAGAGTATAGGCTCTAGGAACTTCGAGCCCAGACGAGAGACCGCCGTGACCTCGCCCATCGCCTTGCCTCCTGTGCATTCCGACACCGACCTTGAAGCGACGTTCGCCGCTCAGCGCCAGGCCTTTGCCGGCAACCCCATGCCACCAGCGGCGCAGCGGCGGCAGTGGCTGAAAAGCCTGCGCGAAGCGTTGCTGGCGGACCAGCAAGCGCTGATCGAAGCAATCGATGCCGACTTCAGCGGCCGCAGTGCCGACGAAACGCTGTTGGCCGAGCTGCTGCCGTCGGTGCAAGGCATTCGCCATGCCGAGCGCCACCTGCAGCGCTGGATGCGCCCGGCCCGGCGTGCCGTGGGCCTGGCCTTCCAGCCGGCCAGCGCCCGAGTGCTGTACCAGCCGCTGGGCGTGGTGGGCATCATCGTGCCATGGAACTACCCGCTGTTTCTCGCCATTGGCCCGCTGACCGGAGCCCTGGCTGCTGGCAACCGGGTCATGCTCAAGCTCAGCGAGTCCACCCCGGCCAGCGCGCTGGCGCTTAAAGCCTTGCTGGAACGGGTGTTTCCCGAGGACCTGGTCAGCGTGGTGCTGGGCGAAGTCGAGGTTGGCCAGGCGTTCGCCAAGCTGCCCTTCGACCACTTGCTGTTCACCGGCGCCACCAGCATCGGCCGCCAGGTCATGCTGGCAGCCGCGCAGAATCTGACCCCGGTGACGCTTGAGCTGGGCGGCAAATCACCTGCCATCGTCTCGGCCAACGTACCGTTGGACACCGCCGCCGAGCGCATCGCTTTCGGCAAGACGCTCAACGCCGGGCAGACCTGCGTCGCCCCCGACTACGTGCTGGTGCCGCGTGACCGCCTGAACGACTTCGCCGACGCCTACCGCAACGCTGTGAAGCGCATGTACCCACGTATCGCCGAAAACCCCGACTACAGCGCCATTATCAACCCACGGCAGTTGCAACGCCTGCAGCACCTGCTGGACGACGCCCGCGGCAAGGGTGCCCAGGTGCTCGACCTGTACCCCGACGAGACGCGCCAGGGCCGGCGCCTGCCACCGCACCTGCTGACCGGGGTCAACGACGGCATGCAGGTCATGCAGGACGAAATCTTCGGCCCGCTGCTGCCGCTGGTGCCTTACGACCACCTCGACGATGCCCTGGCGTACATAAATCAACGCCCTCGCCCATTGGCGCTGTATTACTTCGGCTACGACCGTGGCGAGCAGCAGCACGTGCTGCAGCACAGCCATTCCGGCGGCGTGTGCCTGAACGATACCCTCTTGCATGTGGCCCAGGACGACTTGCCGTTCGGCGGGGTCGGCCCTTCCGGCATGGGCCATTACCATGGCCACGAGGGCTTCCAGACCTTCAGCAAGGCCAAGGCAGTGCTGGCCAAGCAGCGCCTGAATGCCGCACGGCTGATCTACCCGCCCTATGGCAAAGCCTTGCAGCGTCTGGTCTACAAGCTGTTCATCCGCTGATGCAGCGCCGCGACCTGCTGCGCTTCAGCCTGGGCGCCAGCCTTTTCCTGAGCACCGCCAGCCTGGTCGGCTGCAGCAAGCAAACGCCCGCAGCCAGTTTTCAGGTGCTGCGTGACGATGACTTGCCGGCCCTGCTTGCGCTGATTCCGGTGGTGCTCGCCGGCACTGCGGCGAGCGACCAGCTGGTGCTACACAGCCTTGATCACAAGCTGGCAGCACTGTCCCCGGAAATGCTCAAGCTCACTCGGCAATTGTTCGATGTGCTCAACCTGCCGCTGACCCGCGGCCCGCTGACTGGAGTCTGGGGCGGCTGGAAGCAAGCCAGCGGCGAGCAAGTAACGGCGTTTCTGCAGCGTTGGCAGGACAGCTCGCTCAACCTGCTGCGCATGGGCCATGCCTCGCTGCTGCAACTGCTGCAAATGGCCTGGTACGAGTGCCCACAAGCCTGGGCGGCCTGCGGCTACCCCGGCCCACCCAAGATCTGACAACAAGAGCATCTTCAATGCCTGTAACCGACCCGTTTCGCCAAGGCCTCGAACGTGGCTGGATCACCCATGACGGCTCACGCCTGGAGCAAGACCTGACGCTGGAGACCGATATCGCCGTGATCGGCAGTGGTGCCGGTGGCGCCACCAGCGCGCAGATGCTCAGCGCAGCAGGCTTCAAGGTATTGCTGATCGAGGAAGGCCCGCTGAAGACCAGCAGCGACTTCCATCTGCTGGAGAACGAGGCCTACGCCAGCCTGTACCAGGAAGGCCTGGGGCGGATGAGCAAGGACGGCGCCATCACCATTCTGCAGGGCCGTGCAGTCGGCGGGACCACGCTGATCAACTGGACCTCGAGCTTTCGCACGCCCACGCAAACACTGGCGCACTGGGCCACAGCGCATGGAGTAACGGGCCTGGGTGAGAAAGCAATGCAGCCCTGGTTCGAGCGCATCGAGCACGACCTGGGCATCACGCCCTGGGCACTGCCAGCAAATGCCAACAACGATGTACTGCGGCGAGGCTGTGAACAACTCGGCTATCGCTGGGCGGTGATCCCGCGCAATGTGCGTGGCTGCTGGAACCTCGGCTACTGCGGCATGGGCTGCCCGGTCAACGCCAAGCAATCGATGCTGGTCACACGCATTCCGGCGACCCTGGAAAATGGCGGAGAGCTGCTCTACCTCGCACGTGCCGAACGCTTTGAACACAATGGCGAACGTATCGCCCGGTTGCAGTGCCAGGCGCTGGATGCTCAGGGCGTACACCCCACTGGCCGGCAGATCAGCGTGCGCGCCCGCCACTACATCTTGGCCGGTGGCGGTATCAACAGCCCGGCCCTGCTGCTGCGCTCCAAAGCACCCGACCCGCACGGCCGCCTGGGTAAACGGACCTTCCTGCACCTGGTCAACTTCAGCGCAGCACGTTTCGACACGCGCATCGACCCGTACTACGGCGCCCCACAATCGATCTACAGCGACCACTTCCAGTGGCAAGACGGCGTCGACGGGCCAGTGGGCTACAAGCTGGAAGTGCCACCCTTGCATCCGGCCCTGGCCAGCACCCTGCTCGGCGGCTACGGCAGCGAAAATGCCAGGCGCATGGCCGAACTCCCCCACACCCACGTGATGCTGGCATTGCTGCGAGACGGTTTTCACCCCGAAAGCACGGGTGGCGCGGTGGAGCTGCGCGGGGACGGCTCGCCGGTGCTGGATTACCCGGTAACCGACTACCTGCGCGAAGGCCTGCGCCGCGCCTTCCACAGCATGGCGCAAATCCAGTTCGCTGCAGGCGCCGCGCAGGTTACCCCGGTGCACAGTGATGCCAGCGCCGCAGCCAGCCTTGATGAGGCCCGACGCATGATCGACGCCTTGCGCCTGGAGCCGTTTCGCACCCGCCTGGGCAGCGCCCATGTCATGGGGGGTTGTGCAATGGGGGAGGACCCGCGCCAGGCGGTATGCGACAGCCTGGGCCGCCACCATCAGCTGGAAAACCTGTCGATTCATGACGGTTCGCTGTTCCCCACCAGCATCGGCGCCAACCCGCAGTTGTCGGTCTATGCCATCAGCGCCATGCTCAGCGACGCCTTGGCCACCCGCCTGGCACAGAGTGCATGACAACAAATACACGCCCTGTCTATAGTGCCATCAGCCGGCCGCATGACTTGGCCGGGCGCAATCGCTGCGCTACCATCCGACTCCCCAACGCACTCCAGCCAGGATGACGCGATGAACCGAGTGTTGTACCCGGGTACTTTCGACCCCATTACCAAAGGCCATGGCGACCTGGTCGAGCGCGCTTCGCGCCTGTTCGACCACGTGATCATCGCGGTGGCGGCCAGCCCGAAGAAAAACCCCCTGTTCCCATTGGAGCAACGGGTCGAGCTAGCCCGTGAGGTCACCAAGCACCTGCCCAATGTCGAAGTCATCGGCTTCTCCTCGCTGCTGGCGCACTTCGCCAAGGAACAGGGTGCGAACGTGTTCCTGCGCGGCCTGCGCGCGGTGTCGGACTTCGAGTACGAGTTCCAGCTGGCGAACATGAACCGGCAGCTGGCGCCCGACGTCGAGAGCCTGTTCCTCACGCCTTCGGAACGTTATTCGTTCATTTCCTCGACGCTGGTGCGGGAAATAGCCGCATTGGGCGGAGATATCACCAAATTCGTCCACCCCGTGGTGGCCGAGGCGCTGACCGAACGCTTCAAGAAGTAACCTTGCGCACCTGATCATCGCGCCCGCGTGCACTGCGGGCGCGAATGCGGCACAATTGTGCCCAAAGCGTTGAACATGCCCGGGCGATGCGCCCCGGCCGGAGTCCCCATGTCCCTGATCATCACCGACGATTGCATCAACTGCGACGTCTGCGAACCCGAGTGCCCGAACGAGGCCATCTCCCAAGGCGAAGAGATCTACGTGATCGACCCTAACCTGTGCACCCAGTGCGTGGGTCACTACGACGAGCCGCAGTGCCAGCAGGTCTGCCCGGTCGACTGCATCCCGCTGGATGAAGCCCACCCGGAAACCGAAGACGAACTGATGGCCAAGTACCGCCGGATCACTGGCAAGGCCTGATCACTGCCTGGCAAGGGCTTCGCCTTTGTTCGCGGGTAAACCCGCTCCCACAGGTACGGCGCAGGCCTTGAGGGCAGCGCAATCCTGTGGGAGCGGGTTTACCCGCGAACAGGGCCGCACAGAGGCCCCCGGCGCTAACGCTGGCAGCGCGGGCAGAACACGCTCGCCCGCTGCCCTAGCTTCACCTCGCGCAGGGCCGTGCCACACAGCTTGCACGGCTGACCGCCTCGCCCGTAGACGAACAATTCCTGCTGGAAGTACCCCGGCTGCCCGTCGCCGCCGATGAAATCACGCAAGGTCGTCCCGCCCTGCTCGATGGCCGCCGCCAGTATCCGTTTGATCTCGATCGCCAGTTTCAGATAACGCGCCCGGGAAATCCCGCCCGCCTCGCGGCGTGGGTCGATTCCTGCAGCGAACAGCGCCTCGGTCGCGTAGATGTTGCCCACCCCCACCACCACCGCGTTGTCCATGATGAAGGGCTTGACCGCCATCGAGCGCCCGCGCGACAGCTGGAACAACCGTTCACCGTCGAACAGGTCGGTCAGCGGCTCCGGCCCCAGGCGCAACAGCAGTTCGTGGTTGAACGGGTCGAGGCTCCAGAGCATGGCGCCGAACCGCCGTGGGTCGGTGTAACGCAGCATCAGCCCCGATTCCAGCTCGATGTCGACATGTTCGTGCTTGGCCGCTGGCAAGCCCAACTCCACCAGGCGCAGGTTGCCCGACATGCCCAGATGACTGATCAAGGTACCGACCTCGGCGTTGATCAACAGGTACTTGGCCCGCCGCTCGACGCTAACGATGCGCTGCCCGGACAGGCGCACATCGAGGTCCTCGGGGATCGGCCAGCGCAGGCGCCGGTCACGCACCACCACGCGGCTGACGCGCTGGCCTTCCAGGTGCGGCGCTATTCCGCGTCGTGTGGTTTCGACTTCAGGTAATTCCGGCATTGATCAGTGCCCGCCCAGCTCGCGAATGTTCTGTTTCAGGTTCTCGAAGTCGTAATCCGACAAGCCGATATAGTCCAGCACCAGGGGGCCGACCACACGCCACTCGTGGTCGACGCTCTGGTTGCCCAGCACACGGTACGAGGCGCAGATGTGCTCTGCCATCTTCAGCACGGCCAGCAGGTTCTTCAACTGGCTCTGGGTATTGCGCGACGAGTCCTCGCGGAAGATCGCCAGGGCATTGTGGTGGTTGGCGATGGCCGCGCTGATGTGCTCCGGCAGGCGCCAGGACTTGGCCGTGAAGTAGCCAACCACAGAATGGTTGGTGTTGAAGGCGCGGTTCTCGGTATCGACCACGCGGGTTTCCTCACCGGTCTTGGCGTAAGCATCTTCCAGTACCTGCATGTACTCGGGGAAGCGCTTGAGCATCAGCGGCACGCCGCAGTCGTGGAACAGGCCGAGGGTGTAGGCTTCGTCAGCAGCCTGGATACCCGTGCGCTTGGCCAGGGTCAGGCAAGTCATGGCCACGTCCTGAGCGGTGTCCCAGAAGCGGTTGAGGGTGACGATGGTCTCGTCGGTCATCTCGCCCTTGATCGACTGCGCATTGATCAGATTGATGATCGAACGGCTGCCCAGCAGGTTCACCGCGCGCTGGATCGAGCCGATCTTGTTCGCCAGGCCGAAATGCGGCGAGTTGACCAGCTTGAGCAAGGCACCGGCCAGACCCGGGTCCTGGGAAATCAGCTTGGCGATGGTGTCCAGGTCCGGGTCGGGCATGTACTGCTCGAACTGCAGGTCGACCATGATCTGCGGTTGCGGCGGAATGGTGATGCCTTGCAAGGCTTGCTGGATCTGTTCGGCGCTGAGTTCTTGGGACATGCGTGCACACTCGTGAAGGACCGGGGGATTCTACCCCCCTTACGCGCCAGGCGACCAACCACTGAATCACTGTGGGAGCGGCCTTGCGTCGCGAAAGGGGCGCGTAGCGGCCCCAGGTGCTTCGCAGCAGAAACTGCCGGGGCCGCTATGCGGCCCTTTCGCGACGCAAGGCCGCTCCTGCAAGGGACGCGCAGGCAGCCAACAGGCTATAATCCCGCTCTTTTTTCCCGGAGCGACGTCATGTCCCTGCCCAGCCTTCGCCTCAAAGCCAATGCCGACCGCCGCCTGCGCGCCGGCCACCTGTGGGTCTACAGCAACGAAGTCGACGTCTCTGCGACCCCGCTGCAAGGCTTCCAGGCCGGCCAGCAGGCAGTGCTCGAAGCTGCCAACGGCAAGCCGCTGGGTATCGTCGCACTGAGCCCGAACAACCTGATCTGCGCCCGCCTGCTGTCGCGTGACATCAAGCTGCCGCTGGACAAGTCGTTGCTGGTGCACCGCCTGAACGTGGCCTTGTCCCTACGCGAGCGCCTGTTCGACAAGCCGTGCTACCGCCTGGTGTACGGCGATTCCGACCTGCTGCCGGGCCTGGTGGTAGACCGCTTCTTCGACATCCTCGTAGTGCAACTGGCCTCGGCCACCATGGAAGCGCACAAGGATGACGTGATTGCCGCCCTGATTCAGGTGCTCAAGCCCAGCGGCATTCTGTTCAAGAACGACTCCGCCGCCCGCGACGCCGAAGGCCTGCAGCGCTACGTCGAAACCGTCTACGGCGAAGTGCCGGACTGGGTCCCGCTGGAAGAAAACGGCGTCAAGTTCGAAGCCCCGGTACGCGAAGGCCAGAAGACCGGCTGGTTCTACGACCACCGCATGAACCGCGCGCGCCTGGCTCCCTACGTCAAAGGCAAGCGCGTGCTCGACCTGTTCAGCTACATCGGTGGCTGGGGCGTGCAGGCCGGCGCATTCGGCGCCAGCGAAGTGTTCTGCGTCGATGCGTCGGGCTTTGCCCTGGATGGTGTCGAGCGTAACGCTGCGCTGAACGGCATCAGCGAGAAGCTGACCTGCATTGAAGGCGACGTGTTCGAGGCCCTGCGCGAGCTCAAGGCCGCCGAAGAACGCTTCGACGTGATCATTGCCGACCCACCCGCCTTCATCAAGCGCAAGAAGGACCTGAAAAATGGCGAAGCGGCTTATCGCCGTCTCAACGAACAGGCCATGCGCATGCTAAACAAGGACGGCATCCTGGTCAGCGCCTCGTGCTCGATGCACCTGCCCGAGGACGACTTGAACAACATCCTGCTGACCAGCGCCCGCCACCTGGACCGCAACCTGCAGTTGCTCGAACGCGGCGGCCAGGGCCCGGACCACCCAGTGCACCCGGCAATCGCCGAAACCCGCTACATCAAGAGCATCACCTGCCGCTTGCTGCCAAACAGCTGATTCACTGCCTTGGGGTCGCTGCGCGACCCCAGGCGCACATCAGATATCCAGCACGTACGACGCGATCCCGAAATACACCAGCACCCCCGCCGCATCGGCGATCGAGGTCACCAGCGGCCCACTGGCCGTCGCCGGGTCGATCTTTAGCTTGGTGAACATGAACGGCAGGCTCATGCCGATCAGGCTGCCCAGCAAAACGATCACCAACATGCTGCTGGCAACGATCAGCGCAATATCCGCCCCACCCCGTAACGCACCCAGCGATGCCACCGCCAGCGCCATGGTGCCGCCCAGCGCCAGTGCCACACCACACTCACGTGCCAGCATGCGCATCCATTCGCCCATGACCACCTCGCCCGTTGCCAGGCCCCGTACCATCAGGGTTGCGGACTGCGCCCCGGCATTCCCCCCGCTGTCCACCAGCAACGGCAGGAAGAACACCAGCACGATATGCGCGGCGATGGTTTCTTCAAAGGCGGCGATGCCAGCGCCGGAAAACAGATTGCCGAACACCAGCAGCACCAGCCACAGAACCCGCTTGCGGTACAGCAGGCCGACAGTGGCATTGCGCAGGTTACCGACGTGATTGGTGATCGATGCACCTTTGTGGAAGTCTTCGGTCGCCTCCTGGCGCAGTTTATCCAGCGCTTCGCTGGTCTGGCCGTGCGAGAGCGGTTGTTTGCAGCGGATGCAGTTTGTGCAGACAGAGTACATACGAGTCTCCAGGCGCCGACGCAGGCACCCGCAAGCCTCGAACTCCGAGGTTCAAGCCTTCGCAAGCCCTGGCGGCGACGCGCTCAGTGCCAATTTACAAGTTCGCGGTGAACTGAAACTGGGAAGGTCCATTGAAGTGATTTCTCGTGAAGCCGCACATGCGGCGCGGCGGATGATAGCCAGCATGGCTGGCAAGGTCGGCCCCGAAGCCAGCATTTCGGAAGCGTCCTACAAGCAGCCGGGAATACCTCCCAAACCACCGTCCAGACACATCTTCATTCCCTCGCAGCGCCAGCGGTGTAGAATCGGCCTATTCATCGCCAGTCATCCCCGGCGGGTTTATGAGCTCTGGCCAAGCACGCGGCGATCCCGCGCGGTCTTCGGCCCCATCCGTGCCAGTGGCAACCGGCCTGCGGCGCAAAGGACAAGAGAAGCTCACTCCCCTATTTGTGACCTGATTAAGCCGCCAGGAGTGTTTCATGCCTGATTATCGTTCCAAGACTTCCACCCAAGGCCGCAACATGGCCGGCGCCCGTGCCCTGTGGCGCGCCACCGGGATGAAGGACGAAGACTTCAAGAAACCGATCATCGCCATCGCCAACTCGTTCACCCAGTTCGTCCCGGGCCACGTGCACCTGAAGGACCTGGGCCAGCTGGTCGCCCGCGAAATCGAACGCGCCGGTGGCGTGGCCAAGGAATTCAACACCATCGCAGTCGATGACGGCATCGCCATGGGCCACGACGGCATGCTGTACTCGCTGCCCAGCCGCGAAATCATCGCCGACGCCGTCGAGTACATGGTCAACGCCCACTGCGCCGACGCCATCGTCTGCATCTCCAACTGCGACAAGATCACCCCCGGCATGCTGATGGCCGCCCTGCGCCTGAACATCCCGGTGATCTTCGTTTCCGGCGGCCCGATGGAAGCCGGCAAGACCAAGCTGGCCAGCCACGGCCTGGACCTGGTCGACGCCATGGTCATCGCCGCCGACTCCACGGCCTCCGACGAGAAGGTCGCCGAGTACGAGCGCAGCGCTTGCCCGACTTGCGGTTCGTGCTCCGGCATGTTCACCGCCAACTCGATGAACTGCCTGACCGAAGCCTTGGGCCTCGCCCTGCCGGGTAACGGTTCGACCCTGGCCACCCACTCCGACCGCGAGCAGCTGTTCCTCACCGCCGGCCGCACCATCGTCGAGCTGTGCAAGCGCTACTACCAGGAGAACGACGAGTCGGTGCTGCCGCGCAGCATCGCCAACTTCAAGGCGTTCGAGAACGCCATGATGCTCGACATCGCCATGGGCGGCTCGACCAATACCATCCTGCACCTGCTGGCGGCAGCCCAGGAAGGTGAAGTCGAGTTCGACCTGCGCGACATCGACCGCCTGTCGCGCAAAGTGCCGCAGCTGTGCAAGGTGGCGCCGAACATCCAGAAGTACCACATGGAAGACGTGCACCGCGCCGGCGGCATCTTCAGCATCCTCGGTTCGCTGGCCCGCGGCGGCCTGCTGCATACCGACCTGCCGACCGTGCACAGCCGCAGCATGGAAGAAGCCATCGCCAAGTGGGACATCACCCAGACCGATGACGAAGCTGTGCACACCTTCTTCAAGGCAGGCCCGGCCGGCATCCCGACCCAGACCGCATTCAGCCAGTCTACCCGTTGGGAAACCCTCGACGACGACCGTGAAAACGGCTGTATCCGCAGCTTCGAGCACGCCTACTCGCAAGAAGGCGGCCTGGCTGTGCTGTACGGCAACATCGCCCTGGACGGCTGCGTGGTGAAAACCGCTGGCGTCGACGAGTCGATCCACGTGTTCGAGGGCACCGCGAAGATCTTCGAGAGCCAGGACAGCGCCGTGCGCGGCATCCTCGCCGACGAAGTGAAGGCCGGCGACATCGTGATCATCCGTTACGAAGGCCCGAAAGGCGGCCCGGGCATGCAAGAGATGCTCTACCCGACCTCGTACCTGAAGTCCAAGGGCCTAGGCAAGGCTTGTGCCCTGCTCACCGACGGCCGCTTCTCGGGCGGCACTTCGGGCCTGTCGATCGGCCACGCCTCGCCTGAAGCGGCCGCTGGCGGCGCCATCGGCCTGGTGCGCGACGGCGACAAAGTGCTGATCGACATCCCGAACCGTTCGATCAACCTGCTGGTCAGCGACGAAGAGCTGGCTCACCGCCGCATCGAGCAGGACAAGAAAGGCTGGAAGCCGGTTGAAGTACGTCCACGCAAGGTGACCACCGCGCTGAAGGCCTACGCCCTGCTGGCGACCAGTGCCGACAAGGGTGCTGTGCGTAACAAGGCAATGCTCGAAGGGCTGTGAGGCTCTGACAGTGTGAAAGAAAAACCGGCGCCCTGGCGCCGGTTTTTTTATGCCTGTACCGGCCCTTTCGCGGGCAAGCCCGCTCCCACAGTGAAACTTGGAAGCTGCAGAATCCCTATTGGGAGCGGGTTTACCCGCGAAGAGGCCCGCTCAAGTAACACAAGACTTACTGAATCTGCTCCGGCGTCACGATCACCCAGTTCTTGTCTGCGGTCACCGGCAACCCTTCCTTGGCCTGCGCCGCCGCATGCTTCGCGATCATCCCGTTCAACTGGTCCATGTACTTGGCCTTGCGGTTTATCCACAGGTGGATGCCGCCCTTGCTCACATCCACCCCATGAAACTGCATGTAGCCATCACTGGTCGGTGTATCACCGCCCACCAGCACCGGTTTCTTCCATTCATCGATGTAGGTGAGGATCGCCGCCTGCTTGCCGGCCATCCAAGTCGCCGGGGTCCACAGGTAAGGCGTCAGCTCCAGTCCGTCGTTGGCCTTGGCGTCATAGTGCCCGGCAGCGATCTGCTTGCGCGCCGTGGTCAGCTGGCCATTGGCGCGATCCTTGAGCAACAGGCTGACGCCAATCACGTTCTGAGGTTTGACGTTGTAGCCGTACTTGGGATCGGAAGCGACCATGCGCACCAACTCTTCCGAGGCCGCCGAGATCACGTAGACCTCGATACCGTTTTCCATCAGCTTGTTGTACAGCTCGGCCTGGCCAGTGAAGACCTTCGGTGGCTGCACCTCGATGGACTTGAGCTGGTCACCTTCGAAATAGGTGCTGGGGATTGGCTTGGCGGAGGCCATCAGCTCATCGACCTGAGCCTTCAGCTCCTTGAGCGTAAAACCGGCAAACACCTGTGCCACCCACGGGTAGCAGACCATGTCGTCGATCTCGCACAGCCGGTAGTAGTAACTGAACAGGCTTTCCTTGTGCCCAGCAGTGTCCTTGAACGGGATCAGCTTGAGCGACGGGTCGAGCTTGTCGCGGGTCAGCAGGCCCTTGTTTTCCATGAACGGTAGCAGCGCTTCTTCAAGGTCATAGCGATAGCTGGTGTTGTCCATGTCGAACACCGCGTAGTTACCTTTGTGGGCATTGGCGGCAATCATGGCGTCGAGCTGCCTGGCCGCATCGGCGGGCCAGTGCTTGAGCTCGACAGCGAAGCTTTCGACACTGAACAACAGCGACAAGCCAAGGGCGAGGGCTTTCGGAGTGAACTTCATGTGCGGATCTCCTGAAATGACCTGGAAACGCTAGTGCAACATTCCCAGTTTGCAGGCCCTCACAGCGACCCGTATGCAACTCTAAACGCCTTGTTCATTGCTATCCGCGACAACTTCTTATTCCATTAACGACTAAGCAAATTACTTTTGGGTATAAATTCGTTTGTTTTCAGGCTGTTAGCATTTCCGTTCGCAATCGCTCAACAGAGGCGATGCCTCTTCTGCTTTTTCCTGGAGCTTCAATGAACCTGCCGTTGTCTCTCAACCTGCTGGCGTTCCTGGCCTTGCTGCTGGGCCTGGCGCAAACCCGCCGCACCAACTGGAGCCTGGCCAAGAAAGTACTGCTGGGCCTGGCGCTCGGCGTGGCGTTCGGCCTGGTCCTGCATACCGTTTACGGTGCTGGCCACCCGGTACTCAAGGCCACCATCAGCTGGCTCGACCTGGTCGGCAACGGCTACGTCGGGCTGCTGCAGATGATCGTCATGCCGCTGATCTTCGCCTCGATCCTCAGCGCCGTGGCCCGCCTGCACAACGCCTCGTCACTGGGCCGCATCAGCGTGCTGAGCATTGGCACGCTGCTGCTGACCACCGCCATCGCCGCGCTGATCGGCATTGTCCTGACCAACCTCTTCGGCCTGAGCGCCGAAGGCCTGGTGGCCGGCGCCCAGGAAAGCGCGCGCATGCAGGTTATCCACAGTGACTACGCCGGCAAGGTCGCCGACCTGAATATTCCGCAGTTGCTGCTGTCGTTCATCCCGAGCAACCCGGTCGGTGACCTGGCCCGGGCCAAGCCGACCTCGATCATCAGCGTGGTGATCTTCGCCGTGTTCGTTGGCCTGGCTGCGCTGCAACTGATCAAGGACGATGCGCAGAAGGGCGAGCGCGCCCTGTCGGCCATCGATACCCTGCAGGCCTGGGTGATGCGCCTGGTGCGCGTGGTCATGAAGCTCACCCCTTATGGCGTACTGGCGCTGATGACCAAAGTGGTGGCCAGCTCGAACATGGAAGACATCCTCAAGCTCGGCAGTTTCGTGGTGGTGTCTTACCTGGGCCTGGCGCTGATGTTCGTGGTCCACGGCATCATCCTCGCCGCTACCGGCGTGAGCCCGCTGCGCTTCTTCCGCAAGGTCTGGCCGGTGCTGACCTTTGCCTTCACCAGCCGCTCGAGCGCCGCCAGCATCCCGCTGAACATCGAAGCGCAAACCCGCCGCCTGGGCGTGCCGCAGTCGATTGCCAGCTTCAGTGCATCGTTCGGCACCACGATTGGCCAGAACGGCTGCGCCGGGCTCTATCCCGCCATGCTGGCCGTGATGGTGGCGCCTGCGGTGGGCATCGATACCTTCGACCCGCTGTGGATAGCGACCCTGGTGGCGATCGTGACGCTGAGTTCGGCGGGGGTTGCCGGCGTGGGTGGCGGTGCGACCTTTGCCGCGCTGATCGTGCTGCCAGCCATGGGCCTGCCGGTCGAGCTGGTGGCGCTGCTGATTTCGGTTGAGCCGCTGATCGACATGGGCCGCACGGCGTTGAACGTGAATGGCTCGATGACTGCTGGCGTTGTGACCAGCCAGTTGCTGAAAGAGACCGACAAGGAAGTGCTGGGCGGCGATGAGCATGCCGAGCTGAGCCATAGCTGACAAATCGCCGGGGGCGCCTTTCGCGACACAAGGCCGCTCCTACAAGGAAAACGCGTATCCCTGTAGGAGCGGCCTTGCGTCGCGAAAGGGCTGCAAAGCAGCCCCAGCATTCTCAAACTTTGTCCCAAACCTCGAAGTAGTAAGCCGGCTTGCCTTCTTCAGCCCGCGCCTCGCTCGACACCAACTTCCACTGGCCCTCATCGAACTCCGGGAACCAGGCATCACCCTCCGGCGACAGCTCGACCCGCGTCAGGTACATCCGGCTCACCAGCCCCTTCTCCAGCGCCTGCCCATACAGCTGCGCCCCGCCAATCAGCATCAACTCATCCACACCCTGCTCCCGCGCCCATTGCTCGGCCCGCGTCACCGCTGCTTCAAGCGAGCTGAACACTTCAGCGCCAACCAGTTGCAACCCCGGCTGCCGGCTGACCACGATGTTCAACCGCCCCGGCAACGGCCGGCCCAGTGAGTCCCAGGTCTTGCGCCCCATGATGATCGGCTTGCCAAGGGTGGTGGCCTTGAAGTACTTGAAGTCCCCTGGCAGGTGCCAGGGCATGGAGTTGTCGATGCCGATCACGCGGTTCTCGGCGTGAGCCGCGATCAGGCTGAGGGGGAGTGATGTATTCATGCCAGCGAGGATAGCACCGGGCGTGTGGGTTATGCTTCTGCCCTGAACCACGCAATGGAAGACCCTGTGACTGCACCGACTCCACTGGACAAGCGCTGGCTCACCGAAGCGGTACGCCTGCGCGAAGAACATGCCGGCCTGCTGGACGACCAGGAGGCCAACCGCCACGCCCGCCAGCAGGCCGGCGACCTGGCGGCGCGCATCGAAACCCGTGCGCTGTGGCTGGCCGAACGCGATGGCATGACCACGGCCTTGCGCCACTGGAAGCAGGGCGCACGCCTGGCGCTGCTGGCCTTGATGCTGCTGGCCATTTTCAGCGGCGCAGGCCTGGCCTTCGCCGCGCTGGGCGACGGGCAACGCCCGGTCAACGTGTTCTGGGCCCTGGGCAGCCTGCTCGGGCTGAACTTGCTGATGCTGCTGGGCTGGGCCGTGGGTTTTGCCTTGAGCGGCGAGCACGGCGCCAGCCTCGGTCGCCTGTGGTTGTGGTTGAGTGAACGCTTCGCCCGCGATGCCAAGGCCGCGCACCTGGCGCCGGCGCTGCTGGTACTGCTGCAACGCCAGCGCCTGAACCGCTGGCTGCTGGGCGCCCTAGTACACGGTCTGTGGCTACTGGCGATGCTCGCCGCCCTGGTCATGCTCCTGACCTTGCTGGCTACCCGCCGGTACGGCTTCGTCTGGGAAACCACGCTGCTTGCCGCCGACCCGTTCATTCACCTGACCCAAGCCCTCGGCGCACTGCCCTCACTGCTTGGTTTCGCCGTACCGGACGAGGCCATGATCCGCGCCAGCGGCGACACCCTCCCCGCCCTGGATATCGCCCGCCAGGCTTGGGCCAGCTGGCTGCTCGGCGTGGTGTTGGTGTACGGCCTGCTGCCGCGCCTGCTGCTGGCCGGGCTGTGCCTGTGGCGCTGGCGCCAGGGCCGTGAGCGGCTGACGCTTGACCTCAGCCTGCCCGGCTACGCGCAGCTGCGCGACGCCCTGATGCCCCGCAGCGAGCGCATCGGCGTGCAGGATGCTGCCCCCGATGCGCTGCCACAGTTTCAGGCCGGCCAGCTGGAAAGCGGCAGCAGCGGCGCCCTGCTGGTGGGGCTGGAACTGGACGACCAGCACCCCTGGCCGCCCGCCCTGCCCAAGGCAGTGACCGACGCTGGCGTGCTCGACAACCGCGAATCACGCAACAAGCTGCTCGAACAGCTCAGCCGTTTCCCGCCAGCGCGCCTGGCCATCGCCTGCGACCCACGCCGCTCGCCCGACCGCGGCAGCCTGGCGCTGCTCGCAGAGCTGGCACGCCATGCTGGCGCCACACGCGTCTGGCTGCTTCAGTCAGCTCCCGGCCAAGCCCTGGACGCCCAGCGCCTGGGTGACTGGCACGACGCCCTTGATCGCCTCGGCCTGCCCCATGCCGACACCTCGCCCCTGACCTGGCTGGAGCATGGCCATGACTGAGCCGCTGAAACTGGCCGTGGTTGGCCACACCAACGTCGGCAAGACTTCGCTGCTGCGCACGCTCACCCGTGACGTCAGCTTCGGCGAGGTCTCACACCGCCCCAGCACCACCCGCCACGTCGAAGGCGCACGGCTGTCGGTGGATGGCGAACCTCTGCTCGAGCTCTACGACACGCCCGGCCTGGAAGATGCCATCGCCTTGCTCGACTACCTCGAGCGCCTGGAACGCCCCGGTGAACGCCTGGACGGCCCTGCCCGCCTTGAGCGCTTCTTGCAGGGCAGCGAGGCGCGCCAGCGCTACGAGCAGGAAGCCAAGGTGCTGCGCCAGTTGCTAGCGAGCAATGCTGGCCTGTATGTGATTGACGCCCGCGAGCCGGTGCTGGCCAAGTACCGCGACGAACTGGAAGTGCTGGCCAGCTGCGGCAAGCCGCTGTTGCCGGTGCTCAACTTCGTCGCCAGCAGCCAGCACCGTGAGCCGCAATGGCGTGAAGCCCTTGCCCGGCTTGGGCTTCACGCATTGGTGCGGTTCGATAGCGTCGCCCCGCCAGAAGATGGCGAACGCCGGCTGTACGAGAGCCTGGCACTGCTGCTGGAAGACGCCCGGCCAGCCCTGCAGCGGCTGATCGACGACCAGCAGGCCCAGCGCCTGGCGCGCCAGCAAAGCGGCAAGCGGCTGATCGCCGAACTGCTGCTCGACTGCGCGGCCTGCCGGCGCAGTGTCGAGGCTGAGCCGGCAGCCGAGGCGCGCGCCATCGAGGCACTGCGCCAGGATGTGCGCCAGCGTGAACAGCGTTGCGTGGAAGCGTTGCTCAAGCTGTATGCCTTCCGCCGGGAGGATGCCAATGCCGGTGATCTGCCGTTGCTGGATGGCCGTTGGGGGGATGATCTTTTCAACCCCGAGACTCTGAAACTGCTGGGTGTGCGCCTGGGCAGCGGCGTGGCGGCCGGGGCTGCTGCCGGTGCAGGGGTTGATCTGCTGGTTGGCGGCCTGACCCTCGGCGCGGCAGCGCTGGCAGGTGCAATTGCCGGTGGTGCACTGCAGACGGCGCGCAACTATGGGTCAAGGCTGATGGGCAAGCTGAAGGGGCAGCGTGAACTGACGGTGGATGACACGGTGCTGCGGCTGCTGGCGTTGCGTCAGCAGCAATTGATGGTAGCGCTGGATAGCCGTGGGCATGCGGCGCAAGACCGCATTCGGCTGGGTGAACTGGATGAAAAGGCCTGGCGTGAGGGCAAGCTGCCAGAGGCGTTGATCAAGGCGCGGGCGCATCCGCAGTGGTCGACCCTCAACCCTGGGGCGAAGCTCAATCAGGCTGAGCGGCAGGAACAGCTGGAGGCGCTCGTTTCACAGATCTGATTCAGCAGGTCTGGCCCTTTCGCGGGCAAGCCCGCTCCCACAAAGGGACTGCACAACTTTCGAAAAGTGTGCGGTACCTTTGTGGGAGCGGGTTTACCCGCGAAGAGGCCGGAGCAGGCAACTTCAAAGCAAAGCCAGAGCCTTCTGCTTGAGCAGCGCCAGATCCATCACCGGCACCCCGACCTCCTTGGCCATCTCGTCCCACTCCCGCATCCGCAAGCTCACCTCGAACAGCGGATCCTGCTCGAATGTATCCGCCTCGGCTGCGCTCATCACGCCCCCCTGATACTCCAGAGTCCGCCGGCTCGCCTCGCTCAGCCGCTGGTAATACCCAGGCTCACGCAAGGTCAGGTAACGCTTGGCCTCCACGTGGTATTGCACCAGCCGCGCCATGCGCTCGCCAAAACCACAACGGCGAAGAAATTGCGCACCGATGCGCTCATGGCTGACCACGCCATAGCCGCCCATGCTGGCGTCACCGCCGCACAGGTGGCCGATATCATGGAAGAACGCCGCCAGCACCACCTCATCGTCGAAGCCTTCAGCCATGGCCAGCTGCGCAGCCTGGGACATATGTTCGAGCTGGTTGATGGCTTCGCCGATGTAGTCGTCGCTGCCATGCTGCTCATACAGATTGAACAGCTTGTCGATGATCTGGGTTGGCGTGGGCATGGGCTTCACTCCTGGGCTTATTGTTGCGCCACTTTCTCCGACTTGCCGTCATAGCGCTTGCGCCATTCGCTGAGGATCTCGTCGCGGTTCTTCGAGGCCCAGGCAAAGTCGTTCTTGATCAGGCGCTGTTCATAGTCGGCCGGCAGCTCGGTCTGCGGCTTGGCGATACCTGGCGCGGCCAGTACGGCAAAGTTGTCCTTGTACAGCTCCATGGCCGCCGGGCTTGCCGAGAAATCAGCCAGGCGTTTGGCCGCGTCAGCCTTGGGCGAGCCTTTGATCACGGCAGTTGCTTCGATCTCCCAGCCCAGACCTTCCTTCGGCAGCACGATATCCAGCGGCGCGCCTTGGCGCTTGAGCTGCACGGCCGGGTACTCGAACGAAATACCGATCGGGAACTCGCCCGCCGCAGCCAGCTTGCACGGCTTGGAGCCGGAGTGAACATATTGGCCGATGTTCTGGTGCAAAGCATCCATGTAGGCCCAGCCCTGAGGCTCGCCGAAAGTCTGCAGCCAGGCGCTGACGTCAAGGAAGCCGGTGCCGGACGAGGCCGGGTTGGGCATGACGATCTTGCCTTTGTACTCAGGCTTGGTCAGGTCCTGCCAGCTCACTGGCTTGGTCAGGCCCTGCTTCTCGGCTTCGACAGTGTTGAAGCAGATGGTCGCGGCCCACACGTCCATGCCGACCCAGGCTGGCGGGTTGGCCGCATCGCGGTAGTTCGCCGAAATCTTGCCCAGGTCTTTCGGCGCGTAAGCTTCGAGCATGCCGTTCTGGTCGAGAATGGCCAGGCTGGAAGCAGCCAGGCCCCAGACCGCGTCGGCCTGTGGGCGGTCCTTCTCGGCCAGCAGCTTGGCGGTGATGATGCCAGTGGAATCACGCACCCACTTGATCTCGATATCCGGGTTGGCCTTTTCGAAGGCCTGCTTGTAACTCTTGAGCTGCTCGGCTTCCAGGGCGGTGTACACAGTCAGCTGGGTGGCCGCGGCCGAAGCCTGCAGGCTGAAGACGGCGGATACGGCAGCGGCAAGTGCAAAGGGCTTGAACATGATGCGTTTCCTATCAGTGTGGGCAGGCGGTCAATGGCCAGGCGCGCGCTGGCGCCAGGCCTGGGAGCGGCGCAGCAGGCCGCGCGAAGCAGTGGCCAGCAGCAGCGATGCAGCGGCGCTGGTCAGCAGGATCAGGGTCGACATGGCGGCAGCACCGCCGACGTTGCCAGCATCGTCCATGTTCAGAACGGCGACGGCGGCGAGGATGGTGTCGGGGCTGTAGAGGAAGATCGCCGCCGACACGGTGGTCATCGCCGAGACGAACAGGTAGCGGATGATGTCGAGCAGCGCCGGCAGGCAGATCGGCACGGTGACCCGCACGAAGTGCTTGTACAGCGGCGCCTTGAGCGACAACGCGGCGGCCTCGAACTCGCCGTCGAGCTGGCGCAGCGCGGTGGCGGCGGTCATCTGCGCGGTGGTCAGGTAGTGGGCAATGGTGCACAGCACCAGCAGCGCCATGCCGCCATAGAACACGTGCAGCGGGTTGCCGCTGAGGTTGAAGAAGAACACGTAGCCCAGGCCCAGCACCAAACCCGGTACCGCCATGGGGATGAAGCTGAGCAGACGCAAGGCCTGGTTGAGCAGGCGCTGCCCCTGGGTTTTCTCCATCAGGTAGGCGCCGGTGAAGATCACGATGCTGCCGATCAGTGCGGTGCACAGGGCCATGGTCACACTGTTGCGGTAGGCCAGCCAGCCGCCACCGGCGGTGTCCTCGAACTGGTAATGCTTGAACGACAGGGTCAGGTTGTACGGCCAGAACGTGACCAGCGATGAGTACACCGCCATGCCGATCACCACCAGCAAGGCTGCGCAGACCATCAGCACGATGGCCAGGAAGCAGGCATCACGGCAGCGCGACGGCTTGGGTTCGAACACCTGGGCTCGGCCACTCATCGCCTCGCCCTGGCGCCGACGCAGCCAGGCATCGACGCCAAAGCTGAACAGCGCCGGCAGCAGCAGTACCATGCCGATCAACGCGCCACGGCCGAATTGCTGCTGGCCGACCACCGCCTTGTAGGCCTCCAGCGCCAGCACCTGATAATCGCCGCCCACCACGACCGGCACACCGAAGTCGGTGATGGTCAAGGTGAATACCAGGCAGAACGCCGCGAACACCGCCTGACGCGTGGCTGGCCAAGTGATGCTGCGAAATGCACGCCACGGCCCGGCGCCCATGCTCGACGCCGCGTCGAACAGCCGCGCGTCGGCCAGCGACAAGGCCGAGAGCAGGATCATCAGCGCATGGGGGAAGGTGTAGATGGCCTCGCCCAGGACAATGCCCCAGAAGCCATAGATGTTGTCGCTGAGCAGGCTGCGCAGCAGGCCTTGGTTGCCGAACAGATAGACCAGGGCAATCGCTGGCAGCATCGACGGCGCCAGCAACGGCAGCAGCGAGATGCCGCGCCACAGGCCCTTGGCCGGGATCAGCGTGCGCTGCAGGGCGTAGGCGAACAGGTAGGCCAACGGCACCACGATCGCCGCCACGGTGAACGCCACCGACAGGCTGTTGCTGAGCAGCCAGTGAAAGTTCTCGCTGGCGAACAGTTCGCGGGCGGCCAGCAAGCCACCGCCCTGGCCGGCTTCACCGCTGAAGCCTTTCCAGAAAATGGCCAGCAGCGGCATCACCACGGCCAGTAGCAGAAGAATCAGCAGCAGGCTCTTGCCACCAACGACGAACAGGCGGTCTCCCAGGGCGACGTCGCTGCGTCGCGCATCCTTGGTCGGGGTCAGCGGTAAAGACATTGGCGCGGCCATCTCAGGCAAACACCTGCAGGCTCTGCGGTGGCAGCGCCACCCAGATATCCTGCGAGCCCAGATGCGGCATGGCTTCGGGCGCAAGTTCGGCGAGCAGGGCATGGCCCGGCAGCGCCTTGAGCTCGAAGCTCATGCGGCAGCGGTTGCCCAGGAAGGTGATTTCGCGGACCTTGGCCGGGAACAGGTTCTCCTCATGCACCACCGGGTTCACGGTGATTGCCTCTGGGCGGCAGAACAGCCGACCACTGCGGGCGCTACCCGCGTTGGTTGCCAGGCGCATGCTCATGGCGCCGACCTGGGCGTGGCTCTCGCTACTGCGCTGGAACGGCAGCCAGTTGCCTTGGCCGACGAACTCGGCGACGAACGGCGTGGCCGGCTGGTCGTAGATTTCCTGCGGGGTCGCGTATTGCTCGACCTGGCCGTTGTTCATCACCGCGATGCGGTCGGCCATGAGCATGGCTTCGTCCTGGTTGTGGGTGACCATCAACGTGGTGATACCCAGCTGGCGCTGCAGCTGGCGCAGCTCGGTACACAAGTGCTCACGCACGCGGGCATCCAGCGCCGACATCGGTTCGTCGAGCAGCAGCAGCGACGGCGACGGCGCCAGCGCACGGGCCAGGGCCACACGTTGCTGTTGGCCGCCGGAGAGCTGGCCGGGGTATTTCTTCTCGCTACCGGACAGGCCGACCAGCTCAAGCATTTGCGCCACGCGTTGGCGGCTCTCGTCACGGCTGCTGCCGGTCAGGCCGTAAGCAATGTTGGCTTCAACGGTAAGGTTGGGGAACAGCGCGTAGGACTGGAACAGGATGCCGTAGTCCCGGGCCTGGGGTGGCAGTTCGGAGATGTCGCGCTCACCGATGTACAGCGCGCCACGGTCCTGGCGCTCAAGGCCTGCGATGCAGCGCAGCAGGGTAGTCTTGCCGCAACCGGACGGGCCGAGCAGGCACACCAGCTCACCGGCGGCGATGTCCAGGGACACATTGTTCAGCGCCGTGAAGGCACCGAATCGTTTGTGGATACCGCGCACTTTCATCTGTGCGCCCGGGGTGGCGTGGTTCATGGCAAGGCCTCATCGAACAGGTGAGGGCCATGCTAGGAAGGCTGTGCGAAGGTTCTGTGGCTTTTGGGCAAAAGCCGCTGATAGTGGTATAGGCAGATTTGGTAGTGGCCGTGAGGGCCTATTCGCGGGTAAACCCGCGAAGAAACCAACACCGATTCAGAACTGCGAACCCACCACTTCCTGCGCCACGCCCAGGAATGCTGCCGGCAAGCGGGCCTGGCGCCGCTCCTTCAGGCAATACAGATACTCATGCATCACTGGCGCATTCTCCAACGCCAGCACCCGCAGCTCCGGGTTGTGCGGCACCTCGTGGCGGGCGATCACGCTGATGCCGATATTGCGCAGCACCGCCTCGCGGATCGACTCACGGCTGCCGATCTCCAGCAACGCCCCGGCCTTGACCCCGGCATCCAGCATCATCTGCTCGGTCAGCTTGCGCGTGGTCGAGCCCTTCTCGCGCATCAACAAGCAATGCCCCGCCACCACTTCGATAGACACCGCCTGCCGATGCGCCAGCGGATGATTGCGGTGCACCGCCACCACCAGCGGGTCGGAGCCAAGCACCCGGCGCACCAGGCGCGCATCCTCCACCAGCTGCGACGACGCGGCGATATCCACCCGGTAGTCTTCGAGCATCTCCAACACCTGCTGGGAGTTGCCGATCTCCACCATCACCTCGACCTGGGGCAGGCGCTCGCGGAAGATCTTCACCAGGTCGAGGATGTAATACGGCGCAGTAGCGGCAATGCGCAAGCTGCCCTGGGCCTGGCCGCAGTTGCGCAACTCGAACTCGATGTCAGCCTCCTGCTGCAGCAGCGCCTTGACCATCGGCAGCAGGCGCACGCCCTCCTCGCTCAGCACCAGGCGCCGGCCACCGCGGTAGAACAGCTCCACCGCATAGTGGCTTTCCAGGTTGCGGATCTGCGTGGTCACCGTGGGCTGGCTGAGCCCGAGCTTCTTCGCCGCCAGGGTGATGCTGCCCAGGCGGGCCACCATGTAGAAGGCTTTGAGCTCGGCACTCAGCATTGCAGGACCTCATTTGCGCAGCAGGCGCAGACCGTTGAACACCACCAGCAGGCTCACGCCCATGTCGGCGAAAACCGCCATCCACATGGTGGCCATGCCGGCAAAGGTGATTGCCAGGAATATCGCCTTGATACCCAGCGCCAGAACGATGTTCTGCGTCAGGATCGCCGCACTTTGGCGCGACAGCCTGACGAACGCCGGGATTTTGCGCAAGTCATCATCCATCAGCGCCACATCGGCGGTCTCGATCGCCGTGTCGGTACCGGCCGCCGCCATGGCGAAGCCGATTTCGGCACGGGCCAGGGCTGGCGCGTCGTTGATGCCATCGCCAACCATGCCGACCCGGTGCCCTTCGACGTACAGCTGCTCGATGCTGCGCAGCTTGTCAGCCGGCAGCAAGTTGCCCTCGGCGCGGTCGATACCCACCTGCGCGGCGATGGCCTGGGCGGTGTGCGGATTGTCGCCGGTCAACATGACGGTCTTGATGCCCAGCGCGTGCAGCTCGGCGATTGCCTGGCGGCTGCTGTCCTTGACCGTGTCGGCCACGGCGAACAGTGCCAACGGCCCGGAACGGTCGAGCAGCAGGACCACGGTCTTGCCCTGGCGCTCCAGTGCATCCAGCTGTGCTTCCAGCTCTGGTGAGCACAGGCCCAATTCTTCGACCAGCCGGTGATTGCCCAGATGGTAGGTTTCGCCGTCGATTTCACCACGCACGCCACGGCCGGCAAGGGCCGCGAATTCACTGACCTCGCTCAGCGGCACGTTCTGCGCCTTGGCGAACTGGGCAATGGCGCCAGACACTGGGTGATCTGAACGGTCAGCCAGGCTCGCCGCCAACGCCTGGGCGCGGCCCTCGAACAGGGGGTCGAGCACTTTGGTGTCGGTTTGCACCGGTTTGCCGTGGGTGATGGTGCCGGTCTTGTCCAGGGCCAGGAAGTCCAGCTTGCGCCCACCTTCCAGGTATACCCCGCCCTTGATCAGGATGCCCTTGCGTGCCGCAGCAGCCAAACCGCTGACGATGGTCACCGGGGTAGAAATGACCAGCGCACACGGGCAGGCCACCACCAGCAGCACCAGCGCGCGGTACACCCAGTCGAACCAGGCCCCGGCCATGAACAACGGCGGAATCACTGCCACCGCCAGGGCCACGGCGAACACCACAGGGGTGTAGATGCGAGAGAACTGGTCGACGAAGCGCTGGGTAGGCGCACGCGCCCCCTGTGCTTCTTCGACGGCCTTGATGATGCGCGCCAGGGTCGACTGCCCGGCGGCGGCCGTCACCCGGTACTCCAAGGCACCGGCCTGGTTGATGGTGCCGGCGAACAGCTTGTCGCCCGCTGCCTTTTCTACGGGCAAGCTTTCGCCGGTGATCGGTGCCTGATCGACGCTGGACTGCCCGCTGACCACTTCGCCATCCAGGCCGATGCGTTCACCCGGGCGCACCCGTACCAAGGCACCGATAGCCACCGCGCGCACTTCCACCTCACGCCACTGGCCATCGGCCTGCTGCACCGTAGCCATGTCCGGGGCCAGTTGCATCAGCCCGCCAATGGCATTGCGCGCACGGTCCAGCGAGCGCGCCTCGATCAGTTCGGCGACGGTGAACAGCACCATGACCATGGCCGCTTCCGGCCACTGGCCAATCAGCACGGCGCCGGTCACGGCAATGCTCATCAGCGCATTGATGTTGAGGTTGCGGTTCTTCAGGGCGATCCAGCCCTTCTTGTAGGTGCCCAGGCCGCAAACGAGGATTGCCACCAGTGCGAGCGCGGCAACCAGCCACTCCGGCCCAAGCTTGGCGAAGTGCACGATTTCGGCGGTGATCGCGGCAATACCCGACAATGCCAGAGGCAACCAGCGTGACTTGTGCGGCTTCGCTGCGGTGGCGCTGCCATCGTCTTCAACGGCCAGCGGCTCGGCTTTCATGCCCAGGCTGTCGATGGCGCGCTCGATCTCGCCCGTGCCGCTCAAGGTATGGCGCACGCCCAGCACGCGGGTGATCAGGTTGAATTCCAGCTGCTCGATGCCCGCCAGCTTGCCCAGCTTGTCCTGGATCAGGGTCTGCTCGGTGGGGCAATCCATGGCGTCGATGCGAAAACGGCTGAGCCGGGCGTGGCTGCTGGCTTTCTCGCTCAGTTGCACCAACGCGGGCGCGGCACTGGAACCACAGCAGCTGTGACCATGGGCGGCATGCCCATGGGCTTCATCGCCACGGGCATGGTCGTGTGGATGCTTGTGTTCGTGGCTGACAGGCTGGTTCATGAGGTCATCCTTAAATTGAGCCTGTTGCCAAGTGAACACCCTGTAGCCACTATAGGGTCAAGCCAATTGCTGGAGATTTCGTCATGAAGATCGGAGAGCTGGCCAAAGCCACCGATTGCGCCGTGGAAACCATCCGTTATTACGAGCGTGAACAACTGCTGCCGGAGCCTGCGCGCTCCGAGGGCAATTACCGGCAGTACACCCAGGCCCACGTCGAACGGCTGACCTTCATCCGCAACTGCCGGACGCTGGACATGACCCTGGACGAAATCCGCAGCCTGCTGCGCCTGCGCGACAGCCCCGACGACTCGTGCGGTAGCGTCAATGCGCTAATCGATGAGCATATCGAGCATGTGCAGGCGCGTATCGATGGCTTGGTAGCGTTGCAGGAGCAGCTGGTTGAGCTGCGTCGGCGCTGCAATGCGCAAGGGGCGGAGTGCGCGATCTTGCAGCAACTTGAGACGAATGGGGCGGTATCGGTGCCGGATACCGAACATTCGCATGTAGGCCGAAGCCACGGACATTGAGCCTACAGCTTCGCGGGTAAACCCGCTCCCACAGGTACTGCACAGGCCTGCCGCTTGTGCGATCCCTGTGGGAGCGGGTTTACCCGCGAATAGGCCTCTTCAGGCGATAGAGACCTGTCAGACCGCCATCGGCGCCGTCATCGGCGCATGGTGCTCGTACCCTTCCAGGCTGAAGTCGCTCGGCTCGATCTTTTCCAGCCACTCCGGCTCGTACTTGCCGGTCTTGGCAAACTCCGGCACACGATCACTGATCACCAGCTTCGGCGCTTCCAGTGGCTCGCGCTTGAGCTGCTCGTTGAGCATGTCCAGGTGGTTTTCATACACATGGGCATCGCCGATGAAGTAGGTGAACCAGCGCGGGGTGTAACCGGTCAGGCGGCCGAACAGCGATAGCAGCGCCGCGCCCTCGGTGAGGTTGAACGGTGTGCCCAGGCCCAGGTCGTTGGAACGGATATAGAGAGTCAGGGAAATTTCCTTGGTCTCGACATTCGGGTGGAACTGGTACAACAGGTGGCACGGCGGCAAGGCCATTTCGTCGAGCTGGGCGCAGTTCCAGCCGTGGAACAGGATGCGCCGGCTACCCGGGTCGTTGGCGATGGTGTCCAGGCACTGGCGCACCTGGTCGATGGCCTTGTACAGGATGACGAACGCTACGCCGTCCTCTTCGTCCTGGGCGATGCGGCGGAATCCCGCCTTCTCGGCCATTTCGATGGCCGCCGGGTTGCTCAGCGGGATGCGCTTGTAGCCCGGCCACTGGCGCCATTGCACGCCGTAGATCTCGCCAAGGTCGTCATGGCCCTGACGGAACGGGTTGGCCAGCCACTGGGCGTTCTCGTTGGCGTTCTGGTCCCAGACCTTGCAGCCCAGCTCGCGGAATTCACCGGCATTCTTCACGCCACGCAGGAAACCGACCATCTCGCCGATCGCCGACTTGAACGCCAGCTTGCGCGTGGTGATGGCCGGGAAGCCCTTCTGCAGGTCGAAACGCAGCATCGCGCCCGGCAGGCTGATGGTGCGGATGCCGGTGCGGTTGCCCTGCAGCGTGCCGTTCTCGATGACGTCGCGGACCAGGTCCAGATACTGTTTCATGGCTTACCTGTAACAAAAACGGCAGGGGGATCACCCCTGCCGTGGGAATAATCAGGCGGGTTTCGCCGTGGGTTTGCGATTATAAGCCCACCAGATCAGGCCAAGGCCAGCCAGGATCATCGGCACGCAGAGAATCTGACCCATGGTCAACCAGCCCCAGGCGATGTAACCGAGCTGCGCGTCCGGCACGCGGACGAATTCCACGATGAAGCGGAAGATGCCGTAGAACAGCGCAAACATGCCGGAAACCGCCATGGTTGGCCGCGGCTTGCGCGAGAACAGCCAGAGGATGACGAACAGCGCCACGCCTTCCAGGGCGAACTGGTACAGCTGCGACGGGTGGCGCGGCAGCTGCGCCGGGTCGCTGAACGGTGGGAAGATCATCGCCCATGGCACATCGGTAGGCTTGCCCCACAGCTCGGCATTGATGAAGTTGCCGATACGCCCGGCGCCCAGACCAATCGGCACCAGCGGCGCAACGAAGTCCATCAGCTCGAAGAACGACTTGTTGTTGCGCTTGCCGAACCACAGCGCGGCCAGCATCACACCGATGAAGCCACCGTGGAACGACATGCCGCCCTTCCACACCTCGAAGATCAGCGTCGGGTTGGCCAGGTAGGCGTGCAGGTCGTAGAACAGCACGTAACCCAGGCGCCCACCGACAATCACACCCATCGACAGCCAGAACACCAGGTCGGAGAGTTTCTCGCGGGTCCAGGTTGGGTCGAAGCGGTTGAGCCGGCGCGAGGCCAGCAGCCAGGCGCCGCCGATGCCAACCAGGTACATCAGCCCGTACCAGTGGATTTTCAGTGGCCCGAGGGCTACGGCCACGGGGTCTATCTGCGGGTAAGGCAGCATGGAACTTCCTCTCGATTCAAATCAGAAAGCTGAGGCCGACGCAGAACAGCAAGGCTGCGAACAGGCGTTTCAACAGGCGTGGCGACAGCTTGTGCGCCAGGCGCGCGCCGAAGCGCGCGAAAAACATGCTGGTCACGGCAATGCCGACCAGCGCCGGCAAGTAGACGAAACCCAGGCTGTGAGGCGGCAGGTGTTCCTCGTGCCAGCCCAGCAGCATGAAGCTCAGGGCACTGGCCAGGGCGATCGGCAAGCCGCAGGCCGATGAGGTGGCCACTGCCTTTTGCATCGGCAGGCCGCGCCAGGTCAGGAATGGCACGGTCAGCGAACCGCCGCCGATGCCGAAGATTGCCGACGCCCAGCCGATCACCCCGCCGGCACCGACCAATACCGGTTTGCCGGGGAGGCCATGGCTGGCCTTGGGCTTGAGGTCCAGGGCCATCTGCGCGGCGATGATCAGGGCAAACACGCCGATGATCTTCTGCAATTGCGGGCCCTGGATCAGTGAAGCAGTCTTGGCGCCGATACCTGCGCCCAGGAGGATGCCGAGGGTCATCCAGGCGAATATCGGCCACTGCACCGCGCCCTTGCGATGGTGCTCGAGCACGGCGTTGATCGAGGTGAAGACGATGGTCGCCAGCGAGGTACCGACTGCCAGGTGAGTCAGCACCGACGCGTCGAAGCCTTGCAGGGTGAAGCTGAACACCAGCACCGGCACGATGATGATGCCGCCGCCCACGCCGAACAGCCCGGCCAGCACACCGGCACAGGCGCCCAACAGCAGATAAAGCACGAATTCCATTCGTCTTCCCCGAGAAAACAATCCGGCATGGTAACGGAAGCCGGGCTCGTGGCTCTAGTGAACTCTGTGACAGGATGGATCGACACCCGTGCAGTGGGTACAGTGGGCAAAAACACAGAGGCCCAACCTATGTGCCTGATCGTATTCGCCTGGCGGCCAGGGCATGCCCTGCCGCTGATCGTCGCGGCCAACCGTGACGAGTTCTATGCCCGGCCGACCCAGGCCCTGGCAGCCTGGGAGGATGCGCCCGGGGTGCATGCCGGGCGCGACCTTGAGGCCGGCGGCACCTGGCTGGGCATCGGCCCGCAGGGGCGCTTTGCGGCGCTGACCAACATTCGCGATCCCGGGCAGGTGCTGGGGCCGCGCTCGCGGGGCGAGTTGGTGGCGGCGTATCTGCAGGGTGAGCTGGGGGTGGAGGCCTACCTCAATCAGGTAGCCAGCCGCAGCGGGCAGTATTCGGGGTTCAACTTGCTGGCAGGTGATAGCCATCAGCTGGGCTACCTGCATGCCCGGGACGTGGCGCCACGCTTGCTGGAGGCGGGTGTGTACGGGCTTTCCAATGCCGGGCTGGATACGCCATGGCCGAAGCTGGTGAAAGCACGCACAGGGTTGAAGGGGCTACTGGAAACGGCGGACCCACAACAATTGCTGGCGTTACTGGCGGATAACGAGCCGGCAGCAGACGGTGAGTTACCGGAGACCGGCGTAGGGGTGGCGACCGAGAAGTTGCTGTCGAGCGTGTTCATAGCCAGCCAGAACTATGGCACTCGGGCAAGTACCGTGCTGATCGTGGATGATCAGGGCAGAAGACGGTTGGTTGAGCGCAGTTTCGGGCCCTTTGGTGGACATCTGGGGGAGGTCGAGGTGTTGGTTTGAGGGCCATGGGGCTGCTTCGCAACCCTTTCGCGACACAAGGCCGCTCCTACAGAGATACACGATCCCCTGTAGGAGCGGCCTTGTGTCGCGAAAGGGCCGCAAAGCGGCCCCAAAATCTCAAAGCGTTTTGTTCGCCCCAGGCCCGATCATCCGCGCCAGGCCAAGGTTCTTCAGGGCCAGTTGCAGCGAGCTGTGGATAACCTGCGGGTTGTCGTGGCTCAGCGCCTCGACCAGCAGCTCCTTGGCCTTGCTCATGTTCACCTGGCGCAGCATCCACTTCACCTTCGGCAGGTTGGTGGCGTTCATCGACAGGCTGTCGAAGCCCATGGCCATCAACAGGATTGCCGCCGCCGGGTCACCGGCCATCTCGCCACAGATACTCACCGGCTTGCCTTCGCCATGGGCATCACGCACCACGGTATTGAGCGCCTGCAGTACTGCCGGATGCAGATAATCGTAAAGGTCGGCCACCCGCGGGTTGTTGCGGTCCACCGCCAGCAGATACTGGGTCAGGTCGTTGGAGCCGACCGAGAGGAAGTCCACTTGCCGCGCCAGCTCCTTGGTCTGGTACACCGCCGCAGGGATTTCCACCATCACGCCCACCGGCGGCATCGGCACGTCGGTGCCTTCGTCGCGCACCTCGCCCCAGGCACGGTGGATCAGGTGCAGTGCTTCTTCCAGCTCGTGGATGCCGGAAATCATCGGCAGCAGAATGCGCAGGTTGTTCAGGCCCTCACTGGCCTTGAGCATCGCACGGGTCTGCACCAGGAAGATCTCCGGGTGGTCGAGGGTGACGCGGATGCCGCGCCAGCCGAGGAACGGGTTTTCTTCCTTGATCGGGAAGTACGACAGCGCCTTGTCACCCCCGATGTCGAGGGTGCGCATGGTCACCGGCAGCGGGTGGAAGGCCGCCAGCTGCTCGCGGTAGATCGCCAGCTGCTCTTTCTCGCTGGGGAAGCGCTGATTGATCATGAACGGCACTTCAGTGCGGTACAGGCCAACGCCTTCGGCGCCACGCTGCTGGGCACGGGCCACATCGGCGAGCAGGCCGGTGTTGACCCACAGCGGCATGCGGTGGCCGTCGGGGGTGACGCACGGCAGTTCGCGCAGGGCGTCGAGGCCCTGGGCCAGCTGGCGTTCTTCCTCGACCACTTCGCTGTACTGCTTGCGCAGCACGTCACTGGGGTTGGTGAACACCTCGCCCTTGTAGCCGTCGACGATCATCTCGATGCCGTCGACCTTGGAATACGGCAGGTCGACCAGGCCCATCACCGTCGGAATGCCCATGGCACGGGCTAGGATGGCAACGTGGGAGTTGCCCGAACCCAGCACCGAGACCAGGCCGACCAGCTTGCCCTCCGGCACTTCACCGAGCATTGCCGGGGTCAGCTCTTCACTGACCAGGATGGTGTTGTCGGCATACACCAGCGACTGCGAGCGGGCTTCCTGCAGGTAGGCCAGCAGGCGCCGGCCAAGGTCCTTCACATCCGAGGCGCGCTCGCGCAGGTAGTCGTCGTCCATCAGCTCGAAGCGGTTGACGTGCTCGCCTACCACCTGGCGCAAGGCGCCCTGGGCCCATTGGCCGGTCTTGATGACTTCGAACACTTCACCACCGAGGGCGGCATCTTCGAGCATCATCAGGTACACGTCGAACAGCGCGCGTTCTTCCGGGCGCAGCTGGGTCGCCAGCTTGGCCGACAGCTTGCGCATGTCTTCACGCACGCCTTCGAGGGCGTTCTGGAACAGTTTGAGCTCGGCGTCGATGTCATCGACGGTCTTGTCCGGCACCACTTCAAGGTCGGCCGGCGGCAGCATGACCACGGCACGCCCGACAGCGGCGCCCGGCGAGCCCGGCACGCCGACAAAGCGCGCCTCCTGAATACCTTTGCCCTGGCGGCCCAGGCCGCGGATAGAGCCGGTGGCTTCGGCGTGGGCGATAACGCCGGCAAGCTGGGCGCTCATGGTGACGAGGAAGGCTTCTTCGCCCTCATCGAACTGGCGGCGCTCCTTCTGCTGGATGACCAGTACACCGACCACGCGTCGGTGGTGGATGATCGGCGCACCTAGGAAAGAGGCGAATTTCTCTTCGCCGGTTTCAGCGAAGTAGCGATAACGCGGGTGATCAGCGGCGTTTTCCAGGTTCAGCGGCTCTTCCCGGGTACCGACCAGGCCAACCAGGCCCTCATTGGGGGCCATGCTGACCTTGCCGATCGAGCGCTTGTTCAGACCCTCGGTGGCCATCAGCACGAAGCGGTTGGTTTCCGGGTCGAGCAGGTAAACTGAGCAGACCTGGCTGCCCATGGCCTCCTTGACGCGCAAGACAATGATCCCCAACGCCGTCTTGAGATCTTTGGCGGAGTTCACTTCCTGGACGATCTTGCGCAGCGTATTGAGCATGGCTCGGGGTCGAACTCCGTCGTCAGTCGCGCGTCAGCAGACGCGGTGCAAGCTCTTTCAGGGCGCGGCGGTAGACTTCACGCTTGAATGTCACCACCTGGCCCAGCGGGTACCAATAGCTGACCCAGCGCCAGCCGTCGAATTCCGGCTTGCCGGTCAGGTCCATCCGCACCCGTTGTTCATTGCTCACCAGGCGCAGTAAAAACCACTTTTGCTTCTGGCCGATGCACAGCGGTTGGCTGTGGGTGCGGACCAGCCGCTGGGGTAAACGATAACGCAACCAGCCGCGGGTGCAGGCAAGAATTTCCACATCGTCGCGTTCAAGGCCAACTTCTTCGTTCAGCTCGCGGTACAGGGCATCTTCCGGCGTCTCGTCAGGGTTGATGCCACCCTGCGGGAATTGCCAGGCATCCTGGTTGATCCGTCGAGCCCATAGCACCTGCCCGGCATCATTCGTGAGAATGATCCCAACATTGGGGCGAAAACCATCCGGGTCGATCACGGCAGCAACCTCGCAAACGCATGTCACCGCATTGTTCCACAAAGCTTGCGAGCGCAGCAACGCGCCCGCCAAGCTTATGTGCAGTGCGGTGAAAACTCCGTATTCTGCGGGCTACCCGATGGCTGACACGAGTAACCGCGATGCGCCTGGCTTTATTCGACCTGGACAATACCCTCCTCGGTGGCGACAGCGACCACGCCTGGGGTGACTACCTGTGCGAGCGGGGCATTCTCGACCCTATCGCATATAAGGAACGCAACGACGCTTTCTACCAGGACTACCTGAACGGCACCCTGGACCTGCAGGCCTACCTGGCCTTTTCCATGGAGATCCTGGCTGCCACCGAACCAGCCCAGCTCGACGAATGGCACCGCGACTTCATGCGCGACTGCATCGAGCCGATCATCCTGCCCAAGGCCCTGGCATTGCTGCAGCAGCACCGCGAGGCCGGCGACCAGTTGGTGATCATCACGGCCACCAACCGCTTCGTCACCGCGCCCATCGCCCGGCGCCTGGGTGTGCGCGTGTTGCTGGCAACCGAATGCGAGACGCACAACGGCCGCTATACCGGGCGTAGTACCGATATAGCGTGTTTCCGTGAAGGCAAGGTGACGCGGCTGGAGCGCTGGATGCTGGAGAACGGGTTCGACCTGGAAGACAGCTATTTCTATAGCGACTCGATGAATGACCTGCCGTTGCTGGAGCGAGTGACGCATGCGGTGGCGGTGGACCCGGACCCGAACTTGCGGGCCGAGGCCGAGAAGCGTGGCTGGCCGCTGATCTCTCTAAGGGATTGAGAATGTCGGGGCTGCTTTGCAGCCCTTTCGCGACACAAGGCCGCTCCTACAGGGGAATGCGATTCCTGTAGGAGCGGCCTTGTGTCGCGATGGAGGGCGGAGCCCTCCCCTGGCCTCAGACCGGCTTGGCGCCCATCAGCCCAGCAATGGACAGAAAGCACACCCCGCTGAACACCGCCAGCGCCAAGGTAAACCGCAGCCCCACCACTTCAGCCTTGCGCAGCCGGTTCAGCCGCACCAGCAGCCACCAGCCGGCAAACGCACCCAGCGTATAGATGACGCTGGACGCCAGCACCCAGGTCTGCCCCAGCGGCCATCCCACAAGGTGCACCAGCCACCAGCCGGTGAACGGCATGCTCACCAGGCACACCCCCATCACCAGCCAGACGAACACCAACGGCCGGCGCAGCAGCTTGGCATAGGCCTCGGCATCGCCCTGGTGTCGGGCGCGCACGGCCCAGATCGCCAGGCCCAGGGCGCCCAGCAGCAACAGCACGGTGGCGATGATGTGAAGGGTCTTGAGGGCGGTCAGGTGTTCCATTTCCCAGTTGTCCTTGCGCAGGCCATTTTTCCGTTAGCCTTTACGCGGGCAAGCCCGCGAAAAGGCCATCAGCCCTAGCTTAGCCGCTCAGCCCAGGAACAGCTTGTACGCGGGGTTGTCGGTCTCGTCCCAGTACGGGTAACCGATCTTGGCCAGCGCCGCCGGCACCAGGTGACGCTCGTCTTCCGGCACCTGCAGGCCGGCGACCACGCGCCCGTCAGCAGCGCCGTGGTTGCGGTAGTGGAACATCGAGATATTCCAGCGCCCGCCCAGCTTGGTGAGGAAGTTGAACAACGCCCCCGGCCGCTCGGGGAACTCGAAGCGCAGCACGATCTCGTCGCTGGCACCCGCCGAGTGGCCACCGACCATGTGGCGGATGTGCAGCTTGGCCAGTTCGTTGTCGGTCAGGTCGGTCACCGGGAAGCCCTGATCGATCAGGTTCTGCACCAGTGCCGCCCGTGGGTCGTTTTCCGGGTGGGTCTGCACGCCGACGAAAATATGCGCCTCATCGGAGGTGTGCTTGCGGTAGTTGAATTCGGTGATCTGGCGCTTGCCGATGGCCTCGCAGAAGGCCTTGAAGCTGCCGGGGCGCTCGGGGATGGTCACAGCGATGATGGCTTCACGCTTCTCGCCCAGCTCGGCACGCTCGGCGACATGGCGCAAACGGTCGAAGTTGACGTTGGCGCCCGAATCGATGGCGACCAGGGTCTGCCCGGTCACGCCCTTGAGTTCGACATACTTCTTGATGCCCGCAACGCCCAGCGCGCCAGCAGGTTCGGTGATCGAGCGGGTATCGTCGTAGATATCCTTGATTGCCGCGCAGATTTCGTCAGTGCTTACAGTCACCACCTCATCCACATGGAGGCGGCAGATGTCGAACGTGTGCTGGCCGATCTGCGCCACTGCCACACCATCGGCGAACAGCCCGACCTGCGGCAGCACCACGCGCTCGCCAGCCGCCATTGCGGCCTGCAGGCAGTTGGAGTCGTCCGGCTCGACACCGATCACCTTGATTTCCGGGCGCAGGTATTTCACGTAGGCCGCAATACCCGCAATCAGGCCACCGCCGCCCACCGGGACGAATATCGCATCCAGCTGCCCCGGATGCTGACGGAGGATTTCCATCGCCACGGTGCCTTGGCCAGCAATGGTGTGCGGGTCGTCATAGGGGTGGATGTAGACGAAGCCTTTTTCCTCGACCAGTTTCAGCGAGTAGGCCAGCGCTTCGGGGAACGAGTCGCCATGCAACACTACCTTGCCGCCGCGCGAACGCACGCCTTCGACCTTGATCTCGGGGGTAGTCTTGGGCATCACGATGGTGGCCTTGATGCCCAGCTCGCGGGCCGCCAGGGCGACGCCCTGGGCATGGTTGCCGGCTGAGGCGGTGACCACGCCGCGGGCCAGCTCTTCCTGGGTCAGCTGCGCCAACTTGTTGTACGCCCCACGGATCTTGAACGAGAACACCGGCTGCAGGTCTTCGCGCTTGAGCAGGATCTGGTTGCCCAGGCGCTTGCTCAGCTGCCCGGCGCTGTGCAGTGGGGTTTCGACAGCGACGTCGTAGACGCGCGAGGTGAGGATCTTCTTGACGTACTGTTCGAGCATCGGAAAGCATCACTGGCCGCGGGACAAGGGCTGCGAGTCTACCCCAGCGCTACGTCGGGCGACCACAGCAAAGCCGCCCGAGCCGTTATACTAGGCTCCTTTCATTACCGCCCTGCCCCATTCCGGAGCCCGCATGACCCAGGACCAACTCAAACAGGCCGTCGCCCAGGCCGCTGTCGACTTCATTCTGCCCAAGCTGGATGAAAAGAGCGTCGTCGGCGTCGGCACAGGTTCGACTGCCAACTTCTTCATTGACGCCCTGGCCCAGCACAAGACTGCCTTCGATGGCGCGGTCGCCAGCTCCGAGGCCACTGCCCAGCGTCTGAAGGGCCATGGCATCCCGGTCTACGAGCTGAACAGCGTCAGCGAGCTGGAGTTCTATGTCGACGGCGCCGACGAGAGCGACGCGCACCTGAACCTGATCAAGGGTGGTGGCGCGGCCCTGACCCGCGAGAAGATCGTCGCGGCCGTGGCCAAGACGTTCATCTGCATCGCCGACGGCAGCAAGCTGGTGCCGGTACTGGGCGCCTTCCCGCTGCCGGTCGAGGTGATTCCGATGGCCCGCAGCCACGTGGCGCGTCAGCTGGTCAAGCTGGGCGGCGACCCGGTGTACCGTGAAGGCGTGGTGACCGACAACGGTAACGTGATCCTCGATGTGCACAACCTGCAGATCACCAACCCGGTTGAGCTGGAAGCACAGATCAACGCCATCGTTGGCGTGGTGACCAACGGCCTGTTCGCCGCACGCCCGGCAGACCTGCTGCTGCTGGGTACCGCTGAAGGCGTCAAGGCCCTCAAGGCCGAGTAACAACGGCCGAACCCGCTCCTACAACTTTGCAGGAGCGGGCTTGAACACGTAGAACAGGTTCGGCTCGCTGACCGGGTACAGGGTCCCCGCCTCGTCCATCGCAATCCCTTCAGCCTGCGGCACTGTCGCCCTCAAGCCCTGAAACCCCTTGCGCAACGACAGGGTGCTCAGTGGCTGCCCCTGCACATCCAGCTCCAGCACCAGCCGCGACTCATCCGAGAGCGCCAGCAGGTGCCCGCTGCGCTCATCGAACTGCAAGCTCGACAGGTCACGCACGAACAACCTCGCATCGCGCTTGCGGTCCTGCACCACGTGCACCGCGTAAGGCCGGTCCGGGTTTTGATGCGGGAACCCATGCACTTCATAGATCAACATCGGGTCACGCTCCTTGGCCACGAACAGGCGCTGGCCCGCCGAATCGTAGGCCAAGCCCTCAAACCCTTTGTTGCCGTTGAGGCCGATGCCAAGGCTAACTTGCTCGGCGTCTGCGGCGTCGAGAAACAGCGTGTCATCGTCCAGGTGCACTCGGATCAGCCGCTGCTGCCGCTCATCGGTAATCACATAGCTGTTGGGCCCGACATATTCCACGGCCTCCGGGTCGCCGAAGCCGGTCAGTGGCACCCGGCGCAGGATGCGACCGTCCAGCGAAAGCTCGATCAGTTCCGAGCGGGCATTGGTAACCGTGAACAGGGTTTTGCGGTCGGGGTCGTAGGTCAGTGCCGAAAGGTCGTCGTCCAGCCCTTCAACCGGCTGTGCCTCCACCACTACCTGGTAGCGATCGAGGCCCATGCCTTGCTCAGCCGGCTGCCACCAGGTCTTGAGGTTGAACCAGCCGCGCTCGAACAGGCGAAACTCCTGGGCAGCCAAACCCAGGAACAACAGCCCTGCGAACAGAAGGATCAATAACAGCTGAAACAGGCGACGCATAACGACAGACTCGACATGAAGGAGGCGAATCTAACCATGGCCGACTGAAGTGAAACTTAATGTCCGAACGAGCTGATAGTGCTACTGGCTTTTCTTGAAGCGATAGAACAGGTTCGGCTCGCTGACCATGTACAGGTTACCCTGATCGTCCATGGCAACGCCTTCGGCACGCGGGATGGTGTGCTTCAGCCCGTTGAAGCCGCCCAGCAGGGTCATGAAGCTGACCTGCTGGCCTTGCTCGTCAAGCTCCAGCAGCATGTTGGAGTCAGCCGACAGCACCAGCAGATGCCCCGTGCGCGGGTCGACCCCCAGGGCCGACAGGTTGCGCAGGTCGAGCTCATCGCTGGCCAGCGCCTGCTTTTCACCCTTCAGCGGGCTGCGCCCGTCGCTGCTCCAGGTGTACAGCTTCGGCGGCCGCTCCTCGCCGATCACCAGACGCTGGCGCATCGGGTCCCAGGCCACACCTTCGAAGCCCTTGTTGCGCTTCACCGACTCGCCCAGGTCGTGGCTCTGGAAATCAGCGTGGTTCAGCGAGGTGGTTTGTGCGTCCACCTTGACCACGGTCAGGTCGTGCAGGCGTTCATCGGTGATCGCCACGTTGCCATCTTCCATCACCGCGACACCTTCCGGGTTGCTCCAGCCTACCAGCGGAATCTTGCGCAACACGTCGCCGTCGAGGTTGAGCTCGACCAGGAACGGGTTCTTGCCCATTACCGCGAACAGCGTGCGGGTACGCGGGCTGAAGGCGACGTCGGAGGCTTCGTCATCTTCCATGCCTGGCAAAACCTTGGCGTCGATGTCGACCTGGTAGTCCGGCAGCCACACGCTTTCGCTGCGCTCGGCGCTGGTCTCGAAGCCTTCCTTGACCCACAGCATACCGCGGTCATCCCAGTGCATGGCCACAGCCACGCCATAACCGATCACCGCTGCAACGGCCAGGCCGAAGGGCCAGCGCAGGTAGAAGCGGCGCTTGGGGGATGCGGGGGCGCTGGTGGATGCTGGCATGCAAGAGTCCTGGGGAGATGGGCAAAGATCCGCGCATTATCCGGATGGGGTGTGAAAAATCGGTAAACCGGGAATAAGCAGGCCTTTTGTGGGAGCGGCCTTGCGTCGCGAAAGGGCCGCAAAGCGGCCCCGGCAATATTCCCTGTGTCGCTTAAACCCTGGGGCCGCTACGCAGCCCTTTCGCGACGCAAGGCCGCTCCCACATTGGCCGCGACAGACTTTGTAATCAGAGCACCCGGCTCTCGAAGCGGCAGACGCCCGGCAGTTCCAGCACCAATTCGTCACCAACATTGAACGGCCCGACACCGGCCGGCGTGCCGGTCAGGATCACGTCACCCGCCTGCAGCGAGAAATGCGCCGCCATGTACTGGATGATCGGCACGATCGGGTTGAGCATCATCGCGCTGTTGCCATCCTGACGCACTTCACCATTGATGGTCAGGCGCACCGGAATATCGGTCACATCTTCAAAGGACGCTGCGGAAACGAATGGTGGCAGCACGCAAGCGCCGTCAAAGCTCTTGCACAGCTCCCACGGCAGGCCCTTTTCCTTGAGCTTGGCCTGCACATCACGCAGCGTCAGGTCCAGCGCCGGGGCATAGCCGGAGATGGCGTCCAGCACTTCTTCCTCGGACGCACTGGAAGAAAGCGACTTGCCCAGCAACACGGCAATTTCGGCCTCGTAGTGTACCGAGCCACGGTCGGTCGGGATCTTGAACCCACCTTCCAGCGGCACCACGCAACTACCCGGCTTGATGAACAGCAGCGGCTCGGAAGGAATGGGGTTGTCCAGTTCCTTTGCATGTTCGGCGTAGTTGCGGCCGATGCACACCACCTTGCCCAGCGGGAAATGAATGCGCGTGCCGTCTACGTACTGGTGCTGGTAACTCATGGCCGACTCCTTTGATTACTGCTTTTGTTCAGGAGCAAAGATCTTACCCGGATTCATGATGCCGTTAGGGTCGAAGACGGCCTTTATTGCCTTCATGCAGGCGATTTCTTCAGGTGAGCGGCTGTAGCCCAGGTAGTCGCGTTTGGTCATGCCTACGCCGTGCTCGGCCGAGATCGAGCCGTTGTAGCGTTCGACGATCTCGAATACCCACTTGTTGACCTTGGCGCATGAGGCAAAGAAATCATCCTTGCTCATGTGCTCGGGCTTGAGGATGTTCAGGTGCAGGTTGCCGTCGCCGATGTGGCCGTACCAGACCACTTCATAGTCCGGGTAATGCTCGCTGACGATGGCATCGATATCGCGCAAAAACGCCGGGACCTTGGAAACAGTGACGGAAATGTCGTTCTTGTAGGGTGTCCAGTGCGAAATGGTCTCGGACAGGTACTCGCGCAGCTTCCACAGGTTCTTCAGCTGGGTTTCGCTCTGGCTCATCACCCCATCCAGCACCCAGCCCCGCTCGACGCAATGCTCGAAGGTAGCCAGCGCGTCGTTGGCCACATCCTCGGTGCTGGCTTCGAACTCCAGCAAGGCATAGAACGGGCAATCAGTGGCGAACGGGGCCGGCACATCACCACGGGCCATGATCTTGGCCAGGCCCTTGTCGGAGAAGAACTCGAAGGCAGTCAGGTCGAGCTTGCCCTGGAAGGCATGCAGTACCGGCATGATCGAGTCGAAATCCGGCGTGCCCAGCACCATGGCCGTGAGGTTGCGCGGGGCGCGGTCCAGGCGCATGGTCGCTTCGACCACAAAGCCCAGGGTGCCTTCGCCACCAATGAACAGCTGGCGCAGGTCGTAGCCGGTGGCGTTCTTCATCAGGCCCTTGTTCAGCTCCAGCAGTTCGCCCTTGCCGGTGACCACTTTCAGGCCGGCCACCCAGTTGCGAGTCATGCCGTAACGGATGACCTTGATACCGCCGGCATTGGTGCCGATGTTGCCTCCAATCTGGCTGGAGCCGCTGGAGGCGAAGTCCACTGGGTAATAAAGGCCCTGCTCTTCGGCAAAGGCCTGCAGCTGACGGGTGATCACGCCCGGTTGGCACACCACAGTGCGGTCGAAGGCATTGAAATCAAGAATCTGGTTCATGTTGTCGAAGGCGACGACGACTTCCCCATTGGCCGCCACGGCCCCGGCGGAAAGCCCGGTACGCCCGCCGGACGGCACCAGCCCAACCTGATGCTGGTTGGCCCAGCGGACAATGGCCTGCACCTGCTGAACCGACTTGGGGAACACGATGGCCGTGGGCGCTGGCGGGTAATGCTTGGTCCAGTCCTTGCCGTAAGCTTCCAGGGAAGCGGGGTCGGTCAGGACCTTGCCAGGGTCGACAAGGGTCATCAGTTCATCAATTACAGCGGGGTGGGTCATCGCTGGAACTCTCGACTTATTCATAGTCACCCTGAGCACTCTTCACCTGTCGGGATAAGCTCAGATTGTGTCGCGTATGCTAGCATAGCCCTCCCGCTGTTCATGCTAAGGCTGCCCTCGCGCCTGGCATCAGTCCTCGCCATTTTTTCTCCGGGATACAGGTTTACGCAGATGAGCAAGACTTCTCTCGACAAGAGCAAGATCCGGTTCCTTCTTCTTGAAGGTGTGCACCAGAACGCGGTCGATACCCTCAAGGCCGCCGGCTACACCAACATCGAATACCTCACAGGTTCCTTGCCGGATGCCGAGCTGAAGGAAAAGATCGCCGACGCCCACTTCATCGGCATCCGCTCGCGCACCCAACTGACCGAAGAAATCTTCGACTGCGCCAAGAAACTGGTCGCCGTCGGCTGCTTCTGCATCGGCACCAACCAGGTCGACCTGGCTGCGGCCCGCGAGCGTGGTATCGCCGTCTTCAACGCTCCTTACTCCAACACCCGTTCGGTGGCCGAGCTGGTGCTGGCCGAAGCCATCCTGCTGCTGCGCGGCATCCCTGAGAAGAACGCTTCCTGCCACCGTGGCGGCTGGATCAAGAGCGCGGCCAACTCGTTCGAGATCCGCGGCAAGAAGCTGGGCATCGTCGGCTACGGCTCGATCGGCACCCAGCTGTCGGTCCTGGCGGAAAACCTGGGCATGCAGGTGTACTTCTACGACCCGCTGACCAAGCTGCCACTGGGCAACGCCGTGCAGGTCACCAGCCTCAACGAACTGCTAGGCCTGGCCGACATCGTTTCGCTGCACGTGCCTGAGCTGCCGTCCACCCAGTGGATGATCGGCGAGAAGGAAATCCGTGCGATGAAGAAGGGCTCGATCCTGATCAACGCCGCCCGTGGCACAGTGGTCGAGCTGGACCACCTGGCTGCCGCGATCAAGGACAAGCACCTGATCGGCGCCGCCATCGACGTGTTCCCGGTCGAGCCACGCTCCAACGACGAAGAGTTCGAAAGCCCGCTGCGTGGCCTGGACAACGTGATCCTGACCCCTCACATCGGTGGTTCCACTGCAGAAGCCCAGGCCAACATCGGCCTGGAAGTGGCCGAGAAACTGGTCAAGTACAGCGACAACGGTACTTCCGTTTCGTCGGTCAACTTCCCGGAAGTTGCCCTGCCGGCGCACCCAGGCAAACACCGTCTGCTGCACATCCACGAAAACATCCCGGGCGTGCTCAGCGAGATCAACAAGGTCTTCGCCGAGAACGGCATCAACATCTCCGGCCAGTTCCTGCAGACCAACGAGAAAGTGGGTTACGTAGTAATCGACGTCGACGCCGAGTACTCCGACCTGGCGCAAGAGAAGTTGCAACAGGTCAAAGGCACCATCCGTTCGCGCGTCCTGTTCTAAGTTCGCTGACGGCATGAAAAAGGGAGGCCCTGGTGGCCTCCCTTTTTTTGTCTGTGGGTGCGGGGTTGCCCGCGAAGGGCCCTGCGCCTATTTCACAGTGACCGTAATCTTCTTCGATTCAACGCTCGGCTTGAACGGCACGTGATACTGGTCACCCAGCACCAGCTGCAGGGTGTGCTTGCCTGGGGTCAGGGTGATGCTGGTTTCGGTCTGCGCCTTGCCGAAGTGCAGCACCTGCGGCCCGGCTGGCAACGCGGTACCGGCTGCCGGCATCAGGCTGGTCGGCAGTGGCATGTCGGCCACTGGCTCTTTATCCACATCCACCAGCAAGTGGTGATGGCCAGTATGTGGTGTCTGGTCACCCGCAGGCTTGAGTTCCATGCCCTCGATGCCGAACTTGACGGTGAAGGTCTTGTCCACCGTGGCGCCATCGGCCGGGGAAACGATGACGACCTTGGCATCCTTGGGCGGCTCCTGGCTCTTCAGGGCATCCGCGGCGCCGGCAAAAACCGAGGCCCCCATCAGCAGACCGGCAACGGCAGCACGCGAAAATAAGCTGTTCATTCACTCCTCCTGTGATTCACTTGAAAATGCAGCCATAAAACGAATGGCGACGATGATTCACCATAGTTGAAATATGCATTCGGGGTAATTGTGGCCCCCAGACGTAAATATTTCAGTTAGGGTTAAACCTCGCCAAGGCTTCAAGGTCATAGGCTGCGCTCGACCGCGACGAGGAAGAAAGCCGCGGCGAAAGTTATTCATCTGCTGAAGAAAAAGGGGCACTACATGCGTTCGACCATAGGCGTACTGCTGGCAGTACTGATCACTCCGTTGGCTCAGGCCGAGCTGATAGACGAAATCGCCGACCGGGGCGAATTGCGCATTGCCGTACAGCCTGATAACGCGCCGTATTCGTTCAAGAAGGACGAGCGCCTTACCGGCTTTGAAATCGAATTTGGCCAGGACCTGGCCCGCGAACTCGACCTACGTGCCGAGTTCGTCGAAACGACTGCGGCAGAAGTTCTGCCAGGCGTTGAAAGTGGCAAGTACGACATTGCCCTGACGCCGTCGAGCGAGTCGCCCAAGGCGGACGGCCCATTCGATGTAAGCCAGGCATTTGGTGAAAAGAAACTGGTGATTCCGTTCCAGAAAGACAACCCGGCGTTCGAAAGCGCGGTGAACAATGCGCTTCAGCGTCTCAAGGACAGCGGCCGCACCGCGGAACTTGAACAGAAATGGTTCAAGGCAATGCAGGCAGGTGAGCCAACGCCTGCCGCGCTTGCTCCAGCTCCAGCTCACTGAAGACCTGCACGCCCTCGCGCCGTAGCAAGGCTGCGGTCACGCCTTCGCCCGGCACCTTCACCCCACTGAAGGTGCCATCGTAGGTCAACCGGTTGCCACACGAAGGGCTGCCCGCCTTCAGCACCGCCACCCGAATGCCATGCTGGCGCACCAGCGCCAGCGCCTGCTGCGCCCCTGCCAGAAACTTGGCACTGACATCCTCACCGGTCACCGTCAGCACCTGCACCCCGCCATCGAGCACCTGCGCGCCCTGGCCACCGGGGATCTCCGCCGGCGGGCGCGGCGTTGGCAAGCCGCCAGCCACCTCGGGGCACAACGGCACCACACGGCCTTCGGCCTGCCATTGCTGCAACAGATCGGGATGCCCGCTGGCCCGGCCGTCATAGCGTACCGGCTGCCCCAGCAGGCAGGCGCTCACCAGTACCTTGGGCAGATCAGAACAGGTCATTGCCACGGCGCCGGAACCAACCGGTCAACGACAGGCGTTCGCGCCTGGCCGGCAGCACCTCGTGCGGCACCTCACCGGAAAGGAATATCGCCAGGCAACCTGCTACGGGCTGCACATCGTGCTCGACATCATCCGCCAGGAACATGCGCAGTTGCCCGCCATCCTCCGGCTGCCAGTCTTCGTTGAGATAAAGCACCGCCGAAATCATGCGTCGGTCATCGTCGCGGAAGCGGTCCAGGTGCCGGCGATAGAATGCCCCCGGTGGGTACAGGGCGAAATGGCATTCGAAGTCCTCCAGGCCCAGAAACAGGCCTTGGTTGATGGCCCGACGCAACTGGTCCATAGCCGCCAGGTACTGGTCGCAGGCTTCGGCCTGGCCGGGGTCGATCCACTGGATCTGGTCACCGCGAATGCTCTCGCGCACCTCCTGGGCATCACCACGCCCAACCCCCGCCGGGTTGAGTTCGCCTTCGGCATCACGGCGCCGGCACTCGGCCGCCAGCGCGCGCACCAGGTCGGCAGGCAGAAAGAGCGCCTGCTGCGACCAGCCATGGGTGGCCAGATCGTCGACGACGGCCGCAAACTTCGGGTTTTCAGGGGAGATGTGCATGGCGCGCATCATATCCATTCACCCTGTCGGCGCACAGCGCCACTTGGCTGAGAAGCGTTCGGATTGCTCGACAAAATGGCGCAAGGCCAAGGACAATAGCCACCTGCCGACAGGAGTCCTGAATGCGCCGTCTGTTTTCCCTGCTTCTGCTGATGAGCTGCACCTTGCCTGTCTGGGCAGACAGCCTCGATCAACTGTACAAGGCCGCCGGCTGGCCCGACCAGCGCGCCCATTTTTCCGATGCCGTGAGCGCCGCCCAGCAGCGCTACCGCAACAGCCTGCCGCCTGCGGTTTACCAGGCGCTGGTCAACAACAGCAACCAGCGCTTCCAGGCCCAGGCAATGGACAACCGTGCCTTGGCCAAACTGCGCAGCACGCTGGCCAACCCGGCGCCGGCACTGGCCTTCTTCCAGTCGCCGCTGGGGCGCAAGATCGTCGCCGCCGAGCTGCTGGCCACGCGCAAGGACCAGTTGGCCAAAAATGCCAAGGGCCTGCCGAAGATCCAGGCCAGCGATAACCGCATGCTGGTCATCGGCCACCTGGCCCAGGCACTGCCAGCCCGCGAAGCCGGCGCCGAAGTCAGCCTGGCGATTGCCGGGGTGGCTGCCGACAGCCTGAGTTCGATGATTCCCGGCCTGTTCGGCGCCAGCCAGGCCCAGGGCCTGCTCGACGGCCAGCGCCAGCGGCTGATGGGGCAGATCGGCGAAGACCTGAACAACACCTTGTTGTACGTCTACCGCGATCTGTCCGATGACGAACTGGAAGAGTTCGCCACCTTCGCCGAGTCGCCAGACGGCAAGGCCTATTACCAGGCCGCCGTGGCCGCCGTGCGTGCCGGGCTGGCAGTGGGCCAGAACAGCGCCGACCTCAAGTGATCAGCCCAGGCGCTGCTTGATGAAATCGAAATAGCGCCGGCGAATGTCCGGCCGCTCGTTGGCCAGGTGATGGCGGGCTTCGGGCAACATCAGGATCTGCGGCTCGCTGAACTTGGCCTTGAGCACTTCAAGGTTATGCGGCCAATCCACCGTACCATCCGCCTCCCCCTGCACGATCAGCGGCCGCCGCGCACAGTGCGGCGCCGCCTCGATACGCTTGACCCAGGCGATCAAGGCGCCGACCCAGGCCGTGGGCAGCCGCCGCGGTTGCAGCGGGTCGGCTTCGAGGAAAGGCAGGAACGTCGGGTCGTTGGTGTTCTCGCTGAAACGCCGCTCGATGCCATTGACGAAGTGGCGCAAGACCCGATAACTGAACTTCGACCAGCGCCAGGAGCGTGGCCTTACCAGCGGCGCCAGCAAGATCACCTCGCCATCGATCGGGCTGCGCTCGCCCTGGTGCAGCAGATGGTCCACGGCGATGGCGCCACCGGTGCTCTGCCCGCAGAGATGCCAAGGGCGGGGTAATTCAAGGCCTCGCGCCTGTTCGAACAAGGCGTCAAGCACCTGCTGGTACACCGCGAAATCACTGATGCTGGCGCGCTCGCCACTGGACAGGCCGTGGCCTGGCAGGTCGCAGCTGATCACCGCATAGCCGAGCTTCAGCGCCCATTCGATCACGTGCCGATAGAGGCCCATGTGGTCGTAATAGCCGTGCAGCAGGAACAGCGTCGCTACCGGCTTTTCAGGCAGCCAGACTTGCCCGACCAGCTCGAAGCCCGCCGCCTGGAAGCCACCCAGCCAGCTCTGCGCCGGCAGCTTCAAGCCATAGAAGCGTTGATAGTCCTGCGCCTGCTTGGACAACGGCTGACGCTTGGCCAACGGCGCAAGGCTGGCACGCAGGGTATCGGGGTGAAAGGCAGCAGGCATCAGGTACATCCACGGCGCAGCGAGTAATGATCTGCGATATTCAGCTCTGGCTGGCGTCGTGGCAAGCTTGCTCACCTCAAACAAGCAGCACAGATCAGATGTGGGAGCGGCCTTGTGTCGCGAAAGGGCCGCAAAGCGGCCCCAGCAATGTCTGCAGCGCTGTGAAATCTCGGGGCTGCTTTGCAGCCCTTTCGCGACACAAGGCCGCTCCCACAAGAAGGCCGCGGGAAATTCATGAAGACTCTAAACATCAAACAGATTTTGGTTGCCCTCGCACTCATGCTCTGCGCCTTTGTGCTCTGGCAGGCCTACGCCACCTTCCAGTCCCGCTACCTGCGCCCGTTCGACAACCAGACCACGCTGTTCGACGGCAGCCAGCTGAAACTGCCCGCCGAACTCGCCGGCCCCGGCCCGATCCGCGTGGTGCACTTCTGGGACCCGGCCTGCCCGTGCAACGTCGGCAACCAGCAGCACCTTGGCGACCTGATTTCCCAGTTCGCCGACCAGGGTGTGTCGTTCCACATCGTGCAAAAGCCCGGCAGCCACGGCCAGTTGCCCGCCAACCTCGCCAGCCTGCAAACCATTGCCAACTTGCCCGGCAGCGAACACCTGCCCGCCTCCCCTGCAGTAGCAATCTGGGACCGCCAGGGCAACCTTGCCTACTTCGGCCCCTACAGCGAAGGCGCGGTGTGCAATGCCAGCAACAGCTTCATCGAGCCGATCCTCAAAGCACTGTTGGCCGGGCGCAAGGTCACCGCATCGAATACGCTGGCCGTGGGCTGCTACTGCCCCTGGTCCGGCTGACGCACCCGCGCCGGGTTACCCACGACGGTCGCCCCCGCTGGCACATCACGGGTCACCACACTGCCGGCGCCCACGATGGCGTTGTCACCAATGGTCACCCCCGGCAGGACGATCGCCGCACCGCCGATCCACACATTGTTGCCGATGGTCACCGGGCGCCCGCTTTCCAGCCCGCTGCGGCGGACCTCGGGGTCAAGCGGATGGTCAGCCGCGTAGATCTGCACGTTGGGGCCGATCTGGCAGTCATCGCCGATGCGCACCGGCACCACATCGAGGATCACGCAGTTGAAGTTCATGAACGTATTGCGCCCGATGCTGATGTTGTAGCCGTAGTCGCAGTAGAACGGCGGACGGATCACCGCGCCCTCGCCAACATGGCCGAAGTGCTCGGCCAACAGGCCGTTGCGCGCTTCGTTGAGCAACTCGACGCTGTTGTTGTAACGGTGCATCCAGTGCTTGCTGGCGATCTGTTCGGCTTGCAGCTCGGGGCAGCCGGCGTGATAGAGCTGACCGGCCAGCATTTTCTGTTTTTCGCTGAGGGACATGGAAACTCCTTTCAGGGGGCTATGCTCTGTTCGCGAATCCGTCGATGATCGGACCACAGTTTCCGCTCGAGTGCACAAGGAGTCCCGATGAAGCGCAGCCTGACCTTGTTGGCCGTGGCCGTTGCCGTGGCCGCTGGCGCCGGTTACTGGTACGTGCACGGCAAGCTGCCACAGCGCGCGGGCGAGGTGGCCATTGCCGGGCTGCAGGCGCCGGTCAGCGTGCGCTACGACGCCCGTGGCGTGCCCCATCTGCAAGCCCAGAACGAAGCGGACCTGTACCGCGCCCTGGGCTACGTGCATGCCCAGGACCGATTGTTCCAGATGGAGATCATGCGCCGCCTTGCCCGTGGCGAACTGGCCGAAATACTGGGCGAAAAGCTGCTGCCCACCGATACCCTGTTCCGCAGCCTGCGCATCCGTGAACAGGCCGCGCTGATGGCCCAGCGCCAGGACCACCAATCGCCCGCCTGGCAAGCCTTGCAGGCCTACCTTGAGGGCGTCAATGCCTGGCAGGCCAGCCACCCCAAACCGATGGAGTTCGACCTGATCGGCATCACGCCACGGCCGTTCACTGCCGAAGACACTCTGAGCATCGCTGGCTACCTGGCTTACAGTTTCGCTGCGGCCTTTCGCACCGAACCTGCGCTGACCTACATCCGCGACCAGCTGGGCCCGCAATACCTGAAAATCTTCGACCTCGACTGGCAACCGCAGGGTGCCCTCGGCACGCCGCTGGCCGCTGCCGACTGGCAAAGCCTCGAAACCGTGGCCCGTGCCAGCCACGAAGCCCTGATCGACGCCGGCATCCCGCAGTTCGAAGGCAGCAATGCCTGGGCCGTTTCCGGCAGCCGCACTCGCAGCGGCAAACCCTTGCTGGCCGGTGACCCGCACATCAGTTTTGCCGTGCCTGCCGTCTGGTACGAGGCCGAGCTGTCGGCACCCGGCTTCAACCTGTATGGCTACTTCCAGGCGCTGAACCCGTTCGCGATGCTGGGGCACAACCGTGATTTCGGCTGGAGCCTGACCATGTTCCAGAACGATGACGTCGACCTGATCGCAGAACAGACCAACCCTGCCAACGCCGACCAGGTGATGATCGACGGCCAGTGGCAGACACTGGAAAAAACCGTGCAGCAGATTGCGGTCAAAGGCGAGCAACCGGTCACTATCAACCTGCGCCGCTCAACCCACGGGCCAATCGTCAACGAAGTTCTCGGCACCACAGCCGGGCCCCGGCCGATTGCCATGTGGTGGGCGTTTCTCGAAACCGAGAACCCGATCCTCGAAGGGTTCTATCAGCTCAACCGCGCCGACACCCTGGGCAAGATGCGCGAAGCCGCTGCCAAGGTGCAGGCGCCTGGGCTGAATTTCGTCTGGGCCAACGCACGTGGCGATATTGGCTGGTGGGCGGCGGCGAAACTGCCGATTCGCCCCGACGGGGTAAACCCGGCGTTCATCCTCGACGGCGCCAGCCGCCAGGCCGACAAACCCGGTTTCTACCCCTTCAGCGTGAACCCGCAGCAGGAGAACCCGGCCAGCGGCTACATCGTCTCGGCCAACTACCAGCCACCGGCCGTGGTGCCGATACCCGGCTACTACAACCTCGCCGACCGCGGCCGCCAGCTTGATCGCCAGCTGGCCAACCCGGAAGTGAAATGGGACATGCAGAACAGCCAGGCGCTGCAGCTCGATACAGCCAGCGATTACGGCCCGCGTACCTTGGCGCCATTGTTGGCCACTCTGCGCCAGGCCGCGCAGGGTGACGAGGAGAAGGAACTGGTCGAGCAGCTTGCAGCCTGGCGCGGCGACTACCCACTGGACTCCACCAGCGCCACGCTGTTCAACCAGTTCCTCTACGAGCTGGCGTTCGCGGCCCTGCATGACGAGTTGGGCGATACCTGGTTCCCGATACTGATCAGCACCCGCGCCATCGACGCCGCCCTGCCACGCCTGGCAGCGGATGCCGATTCGCCCTGGTGGAATACCCGCGGTGGCAACCAGCGTACCGACCGTACCGCCGTCGTGCGCACGGCTTGGCAGAAGAGCCTGAAACACCTGCGCGACACCATGGGCAGCGACCCGGCCAGCTGGCAGTGGGGCAAGGCTCATACCCTGACCCACAACCACCCGCTTGGGGTTAAAAAGCCGCTGAACCTGGTGTTCAACGTTGGGCCATTCGCCGCGCCCGGGACCCATGAAGTACCGAACAACCTCTCGGCAAAGATCGGCCCGGCGCCATGGCCGGTGACCTATGGGCCATCAACCCGGCGCCTGATCGACTTTGCCGATGCCGGGCAGGCACTGACCAGCAACCCGGTCGGGCAGAGCGGCGTGCCGTTCGACCAGCATTTTTCGGATCAGGCCGAGGGGTATGTCGACGGTAAGTACCAGCGGGCACAGATGGGAGTGATTCCGGCGCAGAGCACTTTGAGATTGGTGCCTGGCGGATGAGCACTGGGGCTGCTTTGCAGCCCATTCGCGACACGAAGCCGCTCCTACGGAGATGCGCGCTACCTTGTGTCGCGATGGGCCGCACAGCGTCCCCAACGATTATAAATACCCTACAAACTCCGAGACCCTTTCAATGCAAAAGCACTTCATCGAAATCGACGGCGCACGGATGAGCTATGTCGACCAGGGCCAGGGCTTCCCGGTGCTGCTCGGCCACAGCTACCTCTGGTCGGCCGAGATGTGGCGGCCACAGATCGAAGCCCTGTCACAGCACTTCCGTGTCATCGTCCCCGAACTCTGGGGCCATGGCGATTCCGATGCCCCGCCCGCCACCACCACCGACATGGGTGCCCTGGCCCGTCAGCATCTGGCGCTGCTGGACGCTCTGGATATCGCCAAATGCCATCTGGTCGGCCTGTCGGTCGGCGGCATGTGGGGTGCGCAGCTGGCCATCGAACACCCTGAGCGGGTAGACCGCCTGGTACTGATGGACACCTACCTCGGCGCCGAACCAGAGGCGACCCGGCTGAAATACTTCGGTTTGCTGGATGCGGCGAGTGCTGCGGGGCTGTTCCCGGAGCCACTGCTGGATGTCGTCGTGCCGATCTTCTTCCATGCCGGTGGACAGACGGTACCCGAGGTGCGCGACGGCTTCCGGGCGGCGTTGAAGGCAAGCAGTGCCGAGGTGATTCGCGACAGCCTCGACCCGATGGGGCGGGTGATCTTCGGGCGGCCCGACCTGTTGGGACGGCTGGGTGAGCTGGAGGGCGACAAGACCATTGTGGTATGTGGTGATCAGGACATTCCGCGGCCGCCTGAAGAGTCCAACGAAATGGCGCGGATCATTGGCTGCCTGGCCGCGCAGATTCCGTTTGCGGGGCATATCTCCAGCCTGGAGAACCCCAAGGTGGTCAATGAGTTCTTGTTGAACTGGCTACCTGGCAAGGCTTGAGTTTGCTGGGGCTGCTTTGCAGCCCTTTCGCGACACGAGGCCGCTCCTACAGGGATTCACGCTACCTGTACGTCGCAATGGCCCGCACAGGGAAGCGCGCTAACTGCATGTCGCGATGGGCAGACAGTGATGCGCGCTACCTGTAGGAGCGGCCTTGTGTCGCGATGGGCCGCGCAGCGGCCCCACTTACGCAGTCAACCCTGCCACTTGCCGCCTTCGACGATCACGCTCTCCGGTTTGGTGTCATCGCTCAGCTCCTTGCGCACATACTGGTCATACAGCTTCAGCAGAAACTTCTCCTCCCCCAGTTTGGCCAGCTCGGCATTCACCCAGTCCCGCAGTTCGGTATTGCCCTTCTTCACCGCCGGTGCGATCGGCGCTTCCTCACCCAGCAACTGCGGCAACACGCGGTACCCAGGGTTCTGCTTGGCCCAGCTGAACAGGATCAGGTTGTCCTGGGCATAGGCGTCGCCACGGCCATTGGCCAGCGCTTGCAACGACTCGCTGTTCTTCTCGAACTTGAGCAGTTTCCAGTCCGGGTGGTGCTTGGTCAGCCAGATGTCGGCCGTGGTACCGGTGGTAACGATGGTGGTCTTGTCTGCAAGGTCATCAAGCTTCTGCACCGGGCTGCCGTCGGCAACGATGGCCTGCACGGCCACGCGCAAATTGGGGTTGGTGAAGTCCACCGCTTCTTTGCGCTCCGGGGTCACGGTCATGTTAGCGAGGATCAGGTCGACCTTGTCGCTTTGCAGGAACGGAATACGGCTGGCCGGCTCGACGGCGACGAACTCCACCTTGTTCTCGTCGCCCAGCAGGTCCTTGGCCAAGCGCCGACCAATATCGGTGTCGAAGCCGACGTAGCGGCCGCTGGCGTCGACGAAACCGAACGGCGGCTTGTCGGTGAACACGCCAACGATGAGCTTGTCGCGAGCCTTGATGGTTTCCAGGTAGCTGGTGGCTGGCGAGGCAGCGGCCGGTTTGGGCGGTTCCTCGGCCTTGTTGCAGCCGGCAAGCAGGGCCAGGCCGAACAAGGGCGCCAGCAGTTTGGTAAGCGGGGCAGTTTTCATGACAGTTCCTTTTGTGTTGTCTTCGGCAGGCTTTCGACAAAGGAGAATTTGTCCAGGAACTGCTGCGCGCGTGCGGTCCGCGGTTGGCTGAAGAAGCTCTCGGGGTCGCTCTGTTCAAGGATCCTGCCGGCCTCCATGAACACGATACGGTCGGCCACCGCGCGGGCGAAGGCCATTTCGTGGGTAACGATGAGCAAGGTCATGCCGTCGCGGGCCAGGCCCTGGATCACTTGCAGCACCTCCTTGACCATTTCCGGGTCGAGTGCTGCGGTGACTTCGTCGAACAGCATCACCTGCGGGTTCATGCACAGCGAGCGGACGATGGCGATGCGCTGCTGCTGGCCACCGGACAACTGCCGCGGGTAGGCGTCGCGCTTGTCCAGCAGGCCGACCCGAGCCAGCAGCGCTTCGGCCTGTGCCTGGGCTTCGGCCCGTTCGCGCTTTTGCACCTTGAGCGGCCCGAGCAGCAGGTTGTCCATTACGCTCATGTGGCCAAACAGGTGATAGCTCTGGAACACCATGCCCACCCGCTGGCGCACCCGGCGCCAGTCGGTATCGGCCCTCAGCAGCTCTTCGCCCGCCAGGCGCAGGTGCCCGCTGTGCGCCTCTTCCAGGCCATTGAGGCAGCGCAGCAAGGTGCTCTTGCCGCAGCCACTTGGGCCAAGGATCACCACCACCTCGCCGGAGCGGACCTTGAGGTCGACGTTATCCAGCACCTGGTGTGCGCCGAAGTACTTGTTGAAACCTTGGAATTCGATCAGTGCGGTCATGTGTGAGCCCAGCGGCGCTCCAGCACGCGCGAGGCGGCGGACAGCGGATAGCAGACGATGAAGAAGAACAGGAACAGCACGGCGTAGATCAGCAGCGACTCGTAGGTGCGCTCGATGATCTGCTGGCCGGCCTTGATCACTTCGACCACGCCGATCAGCACCGCCAGTGAACTGGTCTTGATGATCCGCGTGTAGATGTTGATGGTCGGTGGCGTCATGCGCTTGAGCGCCTGGGGCAACAACACGTAGCCGTACAGCTGGCCGGCGGACAGGCCGATCGACAGCCCCGCCTCACGTTGCCCGCGTGGCAACGATTGCAATGCTCCACGCACCACTTCGCCCACTTCGCTGGCACCCCACAGGCCCAGCACCAGCACCGCGCACCAGAAGCTGGGAATGCTCAGGGCAAAGAAGATCGGCAAGCCGAAAAACACCAGGTACAGCCAGACCAGCACGGGGATCGCGCGAAACAACTCCAGGTACACCTGCAGGGCGATGTTCAGCAACCGGTTGCCAAGCGTCGCGAGCGTGCCATACAGCACGCCACCGAGCGTTGCGAAGACAATCCCCAGTGCCGAGATGGCCAGTGTCTGCACCGCGCCCTTGGCCAGCAGCGGCAATGACGTCAGCAGCAGTTCAGTGACCGAACTGGCCATGTTGCAGCCTCCTTTCCAAGTAACGCAGCAGCAGCGACAGCGGCAGGAACAGCAGCACACACAGCAACGTCAGCACCGCGAGCATCTCGTAGGTCTTGTAGTACAGGGCGATGTAGTTCTTGGTGGTGTAGAGGATTTCAGGCACCGCCACGGCCGAGACCACGGTGGTTTCCTTGAGCAGGAAGACGAAGTTGGCGAACAGTGCCGGCAGGCTGAGGATGCCGGCCTGGGGCAGGATCACATGGCGCAGCAGCTGGCCCTCCGACAGCCCGATGGAGCGCCCCGACTCCAGCTGCGCACGCGGTACGGCATCGACACCGGCGCGCAGCACCTCGGTGAGGTAGGCACCGCCCATGAAGGTCATGGTGATGATTGCCGCAGCAAAACCGGAAATCTTCAGGCCCACGCTGGGCAAGGCGAAATAGACGAAGAACAGCTGGATCAGCAGGGGGGTGTTGCGCGCCAGCTCCACATAACCTTTGACCAGGTGCCGCAGGTAAGGCGTGCGCAGCACCAGAATGGTGGCATTGAGCAGCGCCACCAACAGCGAGGTGGCGATGGCGATCAGGCCAACCTGCAAGGTCACGCCGACAGCCTTGAAGAATGCTGGCAATGTGCTGAGAATGAACGGGATGTCGAAGGTCATGGATGTTGCCTCGACACCCGATTTACAGAGTGCGACATGGGAAAGTCTGAACGATGCGCCAAGCGCGGTGAGTAGACTCTAATGGTATAAAAAACTTTTTATAAATACCTTTATTGCATATTGATATCACTGACCGGGCTATCGAAACTTTCCTCCCACAAACCTCTCAAACAGCTTCAGACCGTGACTTGCAAGGCCATCACCCACAAGGACGATAACGATGAATAGCCCCTGCTCACCTGATTCGAACGAACAACTGCTGTGGCTGCTGGCGCTGCGCCGGGCCTTGGGTGGGGCTGGGTCCGCGTGAGCCTGTACCGGCCCTTCCCCGCTAGCCACAAACAAGAACGCCGACGCAAAAGCGTCGGCGTTTTCACATCTCAACGAACGAATCAGAACGCAGGCAGTACCGCACCCTGGTACTTTTTGGCGATGAATTCCTTCACCTCAGGGCTGGTCAGCGCCTTGGCCAGTTTCTGGATGGCCTCGCTGTTCTTGTTGTCCGGGCGGGCTACCAGGAAGTTCACGTACGGCGAATCGCTGCCCTCGATCACCAGCGCATCCTTGGCCGGGTTGAGGCCGGCTTCCAGGGCGTAGTTGGTGTTGATCATGTCGAGGTCGACCTGGTCCAGCACGCGCGGCAGCATGGCCGACTCAAGCTCGCGGAACTTCAGCTTTTTCGGGTTCTCGGCGATGTCTTTCGGGGTCGCCAGGGCGTTCTTCGGATCTTTCAGTGTGATCAGGCCAGCCTTCTGCAGCAGCAGCAGGGCGCGACCGCTGTTGCTGCCTTCGTTGGGAATGGCAACGCTGGCGCCTTCTTTCAGCTCGCTCAGGCTCTTGACCTTCTTCGAGTAGCCACCGAACGGCTCGACATGAACGCCGACCACGGTTTCCAGGTGGGTACCCTTGCCTTCGTTGAAGTTCTGCAGGTACGGCAGGGTCTGGAAGTAGTTGGCGTCGAGGCGCTTCTGGTCAACCTGCACGTTCGGCTGCACGTAGTCGGTGAACACCTTGATCTGCAGGTCCACACCTTCCTTGGCCAAGGTCGGCTTGATCAGTTCAAGGATCTCGGCGTGCGGCACCGGGGTCGCGGCAACGACCAGTTTCTCGGCGGCGGATGCCAGGCCAGCGAACGACAGGGCGGCGGCCAGGGCAGTGGTCAGCAAGGTCTTCTTCATGGTGTTCCTTATTGTGGATCTGGGCCATCGCGGATGGCGAAGTCGGGTGCCCAACCGTTTCACCGGCGGGCGTGAGGCGGAAGATACCGAGATTTTTTATTCCGTAACAATATCTTTTAATTAGCTGCTTATTCCAAAAACAAACTGCCATCATCCAGTTTGCTTATTAGCTCGTCTAGCCCGCGGGGTTCGGCAGGTCGAGGTCTTCTGGCAGCAGCTCGTCTGCGTCGTTCACCAACAAGGCGAAGTGGATCACGTTCTCCAGTTCACGGGTGTTGCCCGGCCAGGCGTGCGCTTCCAGCACTTGCTGCGCGGCCTCGCTGATCAACGCCAGCGGGCGCTGCAGGCGCACGCTGTAGATGCCCACGAAATACTCGGCCAAAGGCAGAATATCGCCTGGCCGCTCGCGCAATGGCGGCAGTTCCAGCGCGCCCTCGCGCAGGTACTGGTACAGGCGTTCATTGAAGCGCCCGGCCTTCACCACCCGCGCCAGGTCTATGCTGGTCGCGGCCACCAGGCGTACATCCACCGGTTGCGGTTGCTGCGCACCGACACGGGTGACCTCGCGGTTTTCCAGAGCCGCCAGCAATTTGCCCTGGATCGCCAACGGCAAGTCGGCGATCTCGTCCAGGTACAAGGTGCCGCCATTGGCCGAACCGAACCAGCCCGCGCGGCTGCTGGCAGTGCCGCCCTGGCTGCCGGCGCTGTAACCGAACAGTTCGGCGTCGGCATAGGTCGGGCTGATGGCGGCACAGTTGACCGAGACGAACAGGCCAGGGCGGTCGCTGGCCCGGTGGATCTGCCGTGCCAGCAATTCCTTGCCGGTACCGGTCTCGCCGCGGATCAGCACCGGTACCGGTTGCGGCGCCAACTGCTCCAGGGCCTGGCGCAACTGCTGCGAGCGCGGGTCGATGAACACCAGCGCCTTGGCACGGATGCTCAGGGGGCTCTTGTCCAGTTCAGGGAAGGTCAGCAGCGGCTGGCCGAACGGGTTTTGAAAAGTCATGACAAACTCCCGCCCCAGGCCATGGGTGGCCGGGCGTCAGGCAAACGGTGAACGGTCGGGGTCGATCAGGCGCGGCGCAATGCGCGCTGCTCAACCCGGCTTTGCAGGCGATACAGGTAGGCGAAGCCTTGTTCCCAACGCTCATGGCCGGACTTGACGTTGATGTGCCCGGCATTGCTCAAAAGGCCCGCCTCGGCGCCCCAGGCCTGGGCCAGGTACAAGGCACGCGGCACGCTCACTGCCGGGTCGTTGTCGGAGCTGACCACCTGGCTGGGGAACGGCAGCGCCTGCAGCGGGATCGGCGCGAAGTTGCGCAGGGCCGGCGCGCAGGTGGGCCGCTCGACATCCGCCGGGGCCACCAGCAATGCGCCGCGCACCCGGCGCAGCAGGGCCGGGCTGGCCTGTGCGGCCCAGTGAGCAACGGTGACGCAGCCCAGGCTGTGAGCAATCAGAATCACCGGCGAGCGTTCGGCAGCAATCGCCTGCTCCAACGCCTGCACCCAGTCGCCGCGCTTTGGGGTAAGCCAGTCATGCTGCTCGACCCGGGCGCTGTTGGGCAGCGTGCGCTGCCAATGACTCTGCCAATGGTTGTCTGGCGATCCTTGCCAGCCCGGCACAATCAGGTAACGAATCGACTCATTGCGCATGGGGACGCCTCCAGTAAGTTTGCGTGCTTGGAGATCAGTATAAAGAGGGAGTTATATTCGTAAAGGAATAAGAAGCTATTTATTAATAACCAGAATAACAATTCAAAACTATTTGCTGCCTGTGAAATCGAGCGCCGCCCGCGCGGCGCATCGCGGATAAATCCGCTCCTACATTTGTTTTGGGCCAGTGAGTTCTGCGCCAGCGCACGCGCATCTATGGTGTACGGCTCGATATCGAAGGGGACACACTAGGAGCGCGTACCATGGCACTGGCGTGATTGGCATGAAACAGATGTAGGAGCGGATTTATCCGCGATGCGCCGCGCGGGCGGCGCTCGATCTAATAGGCGCTGAAGCCGTTACGGCGAAAAAAAGGGCCAACCCCTGCCAAGAGATATGGCCCCAACGCACTTGCGAGAGTCACTTGCCTGAAGAAGGTTGAAGATTACCGTGCAGTTATTACCGCAAGTTTGCTGATGCCCGCACGCTCGATCGCCGCCATGGCCCGTGCCACTTCGCCATAATTCACGCCATCGTCGGCCTGCAGTTGCACACGCACGTCGGCATCCTTGTCCTTGGCTGCCTTGAGGTTGGTTTCCAGCAGCTCCGGCTGGATTTCGTCCTTGTTGATGAACAGCTTGCCGCCACCGTCGATGCTCACCACCAGCGGGTCTTTCTGTTCCACCGGGGCCACGGCTTCGGTCTTGGGCAGGTTGATCGGGATGGCGTTGGTCAGCAGCGGCGCGGTGACGATGAACACCACCAGCAGCACCAGCATGACGTCCACCAGCGGTGTGACGTTGATTTCACTGAGGACTTCGTCGCTGTCCTGGGTCGAAAAAGCCATATCAGGACGCCTCCTTCACCGGCTGGGTGAAACCGGCCTGGGCCTTGTGCACGGCAGGGTGCACCAGCACGCGGAAGGCACTCTTCTGCGCCAGGCTGTAGAAGTCGTGGGCGAAGTCATCCAAGTCGGCCGCGGTCAGCTTGAGGCGGCGCAGGAAGTAGTTGTAGACCAGCACCGCAGGCACCGCGACGGCGATACCCACGCCGGTGGCGACCAGCGCTGCGCCAATCGGGCCGGCAACGGTTTCCAGGCTGGCGGAGCCGGCCGCACTGATGCCCTTGAGCGCCTCCATGATGCCCCACACGGTACCGAACAGGCCGATGAAGGGCGAAGTGCTGCCGATACTGGCGACCACCGCCAGCCCGGTTTCCAGCGAACGGCGTTCACGCACGATTTGCTGGCGCAGGGCACGTTCGAGGCGGTCCTGGTGGTTGATGGCGTGGCTCAGGTCGCTGGCCTGGGTATCCCCGACAGCGATGGCGGCGTAGCCAGACTGGGCAACGCGGGCAGCCGGGCCAGGCAGCTCGTGGCTGAGCTCGGCGGCCGAGTCCAGGCTTGAAGCCGCCCAGAACTGCTGATGGAAGCGCTTGTCCTGATTCTTCAGCCGCACGAACTGCGCAAACTTGACCAGGGCCAGGCCCCAAGTAACAACGGAAAAACCGACCAGCAGCCAGATGACTGCGCTTTCAACGGATTCGAGGGGGGATGCCAGCAGGCTCATGATGGTGTCTTCCTGTGTTCTGCGAAAAAGTTAGCGAAGCTTGAAATCGATCGGCACGCTGACCCAGCCGGCCTGGGCCACATCGCCCTGCTTGGCGGGGACGAAGCTCCAACGCTTGACGGCGGCCAGCGCAGCGGCGTCGAGGGCGTCGCGGCCGCTGCTCTTCTGGATCTGGATCTGCCCCGGCTTGCCGCTGGGCAGCACCTCGACGCGCAGCAGCACGGTGCCTTCCCAGCCACGGCGCTGAGCCATCTGCGGGTACTCCGGCGCCGGGTTCTTCAGGTACGCGGCGTTGGCCGATGGCGGCGTGACCGGCGCCGGCGCGGGTGGCGCGGGCGGTGCAGGGGCAGCGACCGGAGCAGGTGGTGGCGCTTCGACCGGCTTGGGCTGCGGCTTGGGCGGTTGCTTGGCGACCGGTTTGGGCACGGGCTTCGGCTTGGGCTTGGCGGCCAACTCGTCGATCACCGGGGGCGGGGGCTCGACCACCGGCGGGGCCGGGGCTGGCGGTGGCGGTTGCACCACCGGCGGCGCGGGCGCGGCAAACTCGATGGTCATGGGCGGAATCTGTGGCGGCACCACGGGCAGCTCAGGCGTGGGGGCCTGGCTTACCCAGTAGGCGGCGGCACCGTGCAGGGCCAGTACCAGCAGGCCCAGCGCCAGCTTGTCACGGCGCTTGAGGCCACTGACCGGAGTGCGTTGCAGGCGCAGCTGGCCCAGTGGCAGGCGAAGTGTCCGTCCAAGCTCGACCAGGTCACCCGGGGCCGGGCGCCATGGCTGGTCGTAGGCCCTGACGGCCGACTGGACATTACCCATTGATCAAACTCCTGGGGTTCTTGATTCAGGTGTGTGGCTGAATCATCGGGGGCAGGGGCTTAGCTCTGAAAGTAATGTTTAAAATTAAAGTTAGATCTTCTGGGAATATATATTTCGATTCGGTGGCTCTAACCCGCGGGTTTCGTGGGGTGTAGAAGATCAATGATCAGTCGATGCCTTGTGGGCATATGAAATATTCGCGCAAGGCATCAGATTGCCGCGAGGGCTGCGCCCTCGTTTCGCGACACAAGGCCGCTCCCACAGGTGGATTGCATACCCCTGTGGGAGCGGCCTTGCGTCGCGAAAGGGCTGCAAAGCAGCCCCGGCAATCTTGCAGGTAATAAAAAACCCGGGACGATGCCCGGGTTTTTTGCTTGAAGCGGCTCAGATATCCGCCACCTTCTGCCAGACCTTCGGCCGGAAGAACAGCGTCTCCCCACGCGCCAGCCCGGTCAGGCTGTCGTGGTCCTTGACCACCTCTGCCTCGATCAGCTCGCTCTGCCCTTCCACCTTCAAGGTCACCCGCGTGGTCGCGCCCAGTGGGCGGATATCGCGCACCTCGGCCGCATGGTGCCCCTCGGTCTCATGCCGCGACAGCGACACCTCGTGCGGACGGAACAGCACATGGTGCCCCTCGCTCAAGGCCAGGCGGTTGGAATCACCGAGGAAGTGGTAGACGAAGTCGTTGGCCGGCTGCTCGTACACCTCGCCCGGCGAGCCGATCTGCTCGATCACACCCTTGTTCATCACCACGATGCGGTCGGCCACTTCCATGGCTTCTTCCTGGTCGTGAGTAACGAACACCGAGGTCAGGTTGATGTCTTCGTGCAGCCGCGCCAGCCAGCGGCGCAGCTCCTTGCGCACTTTGGCGTCGAGCGCACCGAACGGTTCATCGAGCAGCAGCACCTTGGGCTCAACCGCCAGGGCACGGGCCAGGGCGATACGCTGACGCTGGCCACCGGACAGTTGCTCGGGGTAGCGGTCGGACAGCCAGTCCAGCTGCACCATGTTCAGCAGTTCGTGGACCTTTTCGGCGATCTTGCTCTCGCTCGGGCGCTCACCCTTGGGCTTCATGCGCAGGCCGAAGGCGACGTTGTCGAACACGCTCATGTGGCGGAACAACGCATAGTGCTGGAACACGAAGCCGACGTTGCGATCGCGCACGTCGTGGCCGGACACGTCCTCGCCATGGAACACGATGTTGCCCTGGTCCGGGGTTTCCAGGCCGGCAATGATACGCAGCAGGGTGGTCTTGCCGCAGCCGGACGGGCCAAGCAGGGCCACCAGCTCGCCGCTGTTGATGTCCAGGTTGATAGCGTTCAGGGCCTGGAAGCTGTTGAAGCGCTTGCTGACATTACGAACTTCGATCGACATGAATCATTCCTCCGCGGCGCTGTGGCGCAGGCGGTTAATACGGTTCTCGCTCCACTGCTTGAGCAGCAGGATGAAGAGCGCCAGGATCAGCAACAGGCTGGCCACGCTGAAGGCCGCGACGTGGTTGTACTCGTTGTAGAGGATCTCCACGTGCAGCGGCAAGGTGTTGGTCACGCCACGGATATGGCCCGACACCACCGACACTGCGCCAAACTCGCCCATGGCCCGCGCGGTGCACAGCACCACGCCATAGATCAGGCCCCACTTGATGTTCGGCAAGGTCACGTGCCAGAACATCTGCCAGCCATTGGCGCCGAGCAGGCGCGCGGCCTCTTCTTCCTGCGTGCCCTGCTCCTGCATCAGCGGGATCAGCTCACGGGCGACAAACGGCACGGTGACGAAGATCGTCGCCAGGACGATGCCCGGCAAGGCGAATACGATCTGGATGTCGTGGTCCTGCAGCCATGGACCGAACAGACCTTGCGCGCCGAACATCAGCACGTAAACCAGGCCGGCGATGACCGGCGACACCGAGAACGGCAAGTCGATCAGGGTCACCAGGATGCTCTTGCCGCGGAAGCTGTACTTGCTCACGCACCAGGCGGCGCTGACGCCGAACACCAGGTTCAGCGGCACCGAGATGACCACGGCGAGCAAGGTCAGCTTGAGCGCCGACAAGGCATCAGGCTCGAAGATCGCCTCGAAGAAGGTGCCAAAGCCGTTCTTCAGCGCCTGCGATACCACGATCACCAGCGGCAGCAGCAGGAACAGCGCGAACACCAGCCAGCCAAGGCCGATCAGGATGCGCCGCGAAGTGGCGCTGCCACGCCGGGCGGCGTTGGCAGCGGCGCTTGCACTCAGGGTTGAACTGGACATGCGGCCTCCTTCAAGGGGTTTCGATGCGGCGCTGCAGCAGGTTGATCAGCAGCAGCAGGATGAAGGAAACCACCAGCATCAACACGCCGATGGCGGTCGCGCCGGTGTAGTCGTACTGGTCGAGCTTGACCATGATCAGCAACGGCAGGATCTCGGTCTTCATAGGCATGTTGCCGGCGATGAAGATCACCGAACCGTACTCGCCAACGCCACGGGCGAAGGCCAGGGCGAAGCCGGTGAGCCAGGCGGGCAGCAGCGCTGGCGCGAGGATGTAGCGGAACACCTGCAAAGGCTTCGCACCCAGGCAGGCGGCCGCTTCTTCGACTTCACGCGGGATGTCCGCCAGCACCGGCTGAACCGTGCGCACCACGAACGGCAGGGTGACGAAGGTCAGCGCCAGGGTGATGCCCAGCGGTGTGTAGGCGATCTTGAAGCCCAGGTCGGTGGCGAACTGGCCAACCCAGCCCGCGGGCGCGTAAAGGGCGGTCAGGGCAATACCGGCAACGGCGGTGGGCAGAGCGAACGGCAGGTCGATCATCGCGTCGATGATCTTGCGCCCGGGGAAGGTGTAACGCACCAGCACCCAGGCCAGCAAGGTACCGATCACGCCATTGATGATGGCGGCGAACAGGGCAGTGCCGAAGCTCAACTTGAGCGCGGCGATCACCCGCGGCGCACTGATGACGTTCCAGAACTGCTCGAAGGTCAGCTGCGAGGCATGGATGAACATGGCCGCCAGCGGTATCAGCACGATCAGGCTGAGGTACACCAAGGTGTAACCCAGCGTCAGCCCGAAGCCGGGTATGACGGGGGAAATGCGACGTGACATAAATATCCCTGGTTTAACGCACGAAGCCCCGGTTATGCCGGGGCGGTGCAGGACTCTCAATCTTGGGGCTGCCTTGCAGCCCTTTCCGACCGGTCCGGCGCCCCGGCAAGGCCGCTCCTACAGAAGATCGCGTGTGCCTTGTAGGAGCGGCCTTGCCGGGGCGCCGGACCGGTCGGAAAGGGCCGCAGAGCGGCCCCGCTTTTCCTTGGCGTTTACTGTGCCTGATAGATCTGGTCGAACACACCGCCATCATTGAAGAATTTCGGTTGTGCAGTTTTCCAGCCACCGAAGTCCTTGTCGATGGTCACCAGGTCCAGTTTCGGGAATTGCTTGCCGAATTCGGCAGCGACCTTCTCGTCACGCGGGCGGTAGAAGTTCTCGGCGGCGATCTTCTGGCCAGCCGGGCTGTACAGGTGCTTGAGGTATTCCTCGGCAATGGCTTCGTTGCCCTTCTTCTCGGCGTTCTTGTCGACCACCGCCACTGGTGGCTCGGCAAGGATCGACAGCGATGGCACAACGATCTCGAACTTGTCGGCGCCACCGTCTTCCTTCAGTGCCAGGAAGGCTTCGTTCTCCCAGGCCAGCAGCACGTCGCCCTGGCCGTTGTTGACGAAGGTGATGGTCGAGCCACGGGCACCGGTATCCAGCACTGGCACGTGCTTGAACAGCTCCTGCACGTAGGCCTTGGCCTTGTCTTCGCTACCGCCGGTTTTCAGGCCGTAGGCCCAGGCTGCCAGGAAGTTCCAGCGGGCGCCGCCGGAGGTTTTCGGGTTGGGGGTGATGACCGACACGTCCTTCTTGATCAGGTCGCCCCAGTCCTTGATGCCTTTGGGGTTGCCCTTGCGCACCAGGAACACGATGGTCGAGGTATAAGGCGTGCTGGCATCCGGCAGACGGGTCTGCCAGTTGTCCGGCAGGGTCTTGCCGAGCTTGGCGATTTCGTCGATGTCACCGGCCAGGGCCAGGGTCACCACGTCGGCGCGCAGGCCATCGATCACTGCACGGCCCTGCTTGCCCGAGCCACCATGGGATTGCTGGATCTTCACCTTGTCGCCCGGGTGGGCCTGCTGCCAGTGCTTGATGAATTCAGCGTTGTACTGCTGATACAACTCACGGGTCGGGTCGTAGGACACGTTCAGCAGTTCGTAGTCCTTGGCGATGGCGGAACCGGCAAAAACAGCACTGGCCAGAGCGGCGAGCGCATAACGGCGGATGGACATGGTGAAGCTCCCGATTGGCATTTTTCTAGTTTTGAAGGGTGTGGCGCGAATCAGCCGGCCTTGTTACCAGGCTGTTGCAGGCGGAACTTCTCCTTGCGTTCGATCTGCACGACCTGCGCGTTGTGCACGGTGATTTCCACCGCACCGAAACGCAGGTCGCGCAGGGCGCTCTGGATCTCACGCAGAATGGTGGCTTCGTCCTGACCGTCGATGCTACGCAGCGATGCACTCATGCTCGTTCTCCTTGGAGTGAGGGTGCCGGGCTGAGGTATGAAGGGGTTTGCGCCTGGCTTGAGGGCAATAGTAGTGAGGCGGAGTTATTCTTAAAAATACTGTTTAAGAATGTTTATATAACCAAATTCAAATCGCGATTTTACAGGCGCTCAAATGCCTCTGTGGGAGCGGGCGTGCCCGCGAATACGACAGTGAATCCACCATCGCATTCGCGGGCACGCCCGCTCCCACAGGGTTCAGTGTTGGGTTTTAGTGCTGTTTTCAGGCTCGCGGATCTTGTACCAGGCCACATACAGCGCCGGCAGGAACAGCAGCGTCAGCAGGGTTGCGACGATGATCCCGCCGATCATGGCGTAGGCCATCGGCCCCCAGAACACCTCACGGGCAATCGGGATCATGCCCAGGCTGGCTGCCGCCGCGGTCAGCAGGATCGGCCGGCGCCGGTGGTTGGTGGCCTCCACCACCGCATCCCACGGCGACAGGCCCTGGGCCGTGAACTCGTCGATCTGGGTCACCAGGATCACCGAGTTACGAATGATGATGCCCGCCAGCGCAAGGATGCCGAGAATAGCCACAAAGCCCATCGGCGTACCCGTCGGCACCAGCGCCAGCACCACACCGATCAGCCCCAACGGCGCCACGCTGACCACCAGGAACAGCTTCTGCACGCTGTGCAGCTGGATCATCAGGAAGGTCGCCATCAGGAACAACATCAGCGGAATCACCTTGCGGATCGGCCCTTGGGCCTTGGCGCTCTCCTCCACGGTACCGCCAGTGGCCACTTCGAAGCCCACGGGCAGCTTGCTGGCGAACTCGTCGATCTTCGGCTTCAGCTGGGCCACCAGGTCGGTAGGCTGGATATCACCGTTGACCGAGGCCTTGATGGTGATGGTCGGCTTGCGGTCGCGGCGCCATACCAGTGGCTGTTCCAGCTCGTAACGCACAGTGGCGAACGACAGCAGCGGGATCGAGGTGCCGTTGGGCGTGAGAATCTGCAGGTTCTGCAGGGTATCGGGCGAACCGCGCTCGCTGTCCTCGGCGCGGGCGACCACGTCGACCAGGTAGATATTGTCGTTGACCTGGGTGATTTCCACGCCGCTGACAATGCTGTTCATCACGTTGGCCACGTCTTCCGACGACAACCCCAGCTGGCGTGCCTTGTCCTGGGCGATTTCCACGCGCAGCACCTTACCGGGCTCGTTCCAGTCGTAGATCATCTCGCCGATATGCTCGTTCTGGTCAAGCAAGGTGGCCAGGTCGATGGCGTGCTTGCGCACCTCGTCGATGTTGGCGCCGCTGACCCGGTACTGGATCGGCCGGCCCACCGGCGGGCCCATCTCCAGCGATTGCACGTTGGTGCCGATGCCGACGAACTCTTCGTGCAGGATCTTTTGCAGGCGCTGCATCATGCCCTTGCGCTCTTCGAAGCCCTTGCTGACGATCACCAGCTGCGCGTAGTACGGGTTCTGCAACTGCTGGTCGAGGGGCAGGTAGAAGCGAATGGCGCCCTGGCCAATGTAAGTGCTCCAGTGCACCAGGTCCGGGTCATCCTTGATCCGAGCCTCGAAGCGGTCGACCACCTTGCGGGTTTCCTCGATCGAGGCGTTCTGCGGCAGGTTAAGGTCGACGAGAATCTCCGGGCGGTCCGATGAAGGGAAGAACTGGTTCTGCACAAAGCGCTCGCAAAAAATTGCCAGGGCGAACAGCAGCACGGTGCCGATGATGGTCAGCCAGCGGTTGCGCATGCACCACAGCAAGCCATGCTCGAAGGCCCGGCCGACGCGCCCCGGCTCGGCCTCATGGGCCTTGAGCTTGGAGCTGCTGAGAATATGCACGCCCAGCACCGGGGCGAAGAACACCGCCACCACCCACGACACCATCAGCGCCACCGCAATCACTGCGAACAGCGTGTAGGTGTATTCACCAGCAGAGCTGGCGTTGAGGCCGATGGGCACAAAGCCGGCAACCGTGACCAATGTACCGGTGAGCATGGGGAACGCCGTCGAGGTATAGGCGAACGTGGCCGCCTGCTCCTTGCTCTCGCCCATCTCCAAGCGCGTGACCATCACCTCGACCGTGATCATCGCGTCATCCACCAGCAGGCCGAGGGCGATGATCAGCGCCCCCAGCGAAATCCGCTGCATGGTGATGCCGCTGTATTCCATGAACACGAATACCATCGCCAGCACCAGTGGTATCGAGCAGGCCACCACCAGGCCGGCGCGCACGCCAAGGCTGACGAAACTCACCGCCAGCACGATCACCACCGCTTCGAACAGCGCGCTGGTGAAGCCCCCGACCGCCTGCTTGACCACTACGGCCTGGTCCGAGACGGTGTGCACGCCGACGCCGATCGGCAGGTCTTCGATCACCCGGTCCATGCGCTTTTTCAGCGCCGCGCCAAAGACCTGCATGTTGCCACCGGCCTTCATGCCGATGGCCAGGCCAATGGCGGTCTGGCCGTTGTAGCGGAACATCGGTGACGGCGGGTCGACGTAGCCGCGCTGGATATCGGCGATGTCGGCCAGGCGGAAGAAGCGGTCGTTGATCTTCAGGTTGACGGTCTTCAGGTCCTTTTCCGAAGCGAACTGCCCGGTGGTGCGCACCGAAATGCGTTCAGGGCCGGCCTCGATCACCCCGGCCGGGGTCACCGCGTTCTGCGATTGCAGGGCCTGCATGACCTGGCGCTGGTCGATGCCCAGAGCGGCCAGTTTGCGGGTCGAGAAGTTCAGGTACAGCACCTCGTCCTGGGTGCCGATCAGTTCGATCTTGCCGATGTTGGGCACATCGCGCACTTCGGCCCGCGCCTGTTCCACGTAGTCACGCAACTGGCGCAGGGTGAGGCCGTCGGCGGTGAAGGCGTAGACCGAGCCGAACACGTCGCCGAATTCATCGTTGAAACCAGGGCCCTGGATGCCAGCGGGGAATTCGCCGCGGATGTCCTGGATCTTCTTGCGCACCTGGTACCAGATTTCCGGGATGTCCTTGGCCTTGGTGGTGTCGCGCAGGTACACATACACCGTGGACTCACCCGGGCGGGTGTAGCTCTTGGTGTAGTCGAGGGAATCGAGTTCCTCGAGCTTCTTCTCGATGCGGTCGGTGACCTGGTAAAGCGTTTCGTCCTGGGTCGCGCCAGGCCAGCGGGTCTGGATCACCATGGTCTTGATGGTGAACGAAGGGTCCTCCTCACGGCCAAGGTTGAAGTACGAAAAAATGCCCATCAGCAGGCCGACGAACATCAGGTACCAGACGAACGATTGATGCTTGAGCGCCCATTCGGACAGGTTGAAGCTTCCTTTCATTGCGCATCCTCGTCGAAGGTGACCTTCTGGCCAGGCTTGAGGCTGTTCACGCCCGCAGTCACCACGCGCTCGCCAGGCTGCACGCCCGAGGCCAGGACGATGCTGTCGGCAGTACGGTCGATCAGGGTGACGTCACGGGTGCCCACAGTCTTCTGCTGGGTGTCGATCACCCAGACCTGCGTCTTGCCGTCACGCTCGAACAGGGCACTCAAAGGCAGCTCGCTGCGCGGGGACACCTCCGAGCTCAGGGTCACACTGATCGCGGTGCCCAGGTGGAACGCCGCCGGTGTGCTTGCCAGGGTCAGGCGGGCGCGGCGGGTGCGGGTGGCAGAGTCGGCCTGGGGCTCCAGTTCGCGCAGGCTGGCGGTGGTGTTGATGGTTGGGTCGAGTTGCAAGGCGACGGTGAAGGTCAGGTCTTTGTTCAACTGCTCGGCCAGGCCGATGGGCAGGTCGATCACCGCTTCCTTCACGTCTGGCCTGGCCAGGGTGACCACGGCTTGGCCTGCAGTAACGGTTTGCCCGGCTTCGGCCTGCCAGGCTGTGATAACCGCAGCGTGGTCAGTGCGCAAGGTGCTGTAGTCGAGCTGGTCGCGGGCCTGGCTGAGCGCGGAGCGCGCCTGCTCCAGCGCAGCACTGGTCGTTTTCAGATTGGTCTGGGCGATATCCAGCTGGGCCTGGGCACCCACACCACGGTCATACAGCTGTTGCTGGCGACGGGCATCGGCCTGGGCGTTGATCCACTGTGCCTGCACCTTGGCCAGGTCGCCTTCGGCGGCGCGCAACTGGTTCTGCTGGTCGGTGGGGTCGAGCGTGGCCAGGGTATCGCCCGGCTTGACCTGGGCGCCCACATCCAGCCAACGCCGAGCTATGCGCCCGCCAACCCGGAAGCCCAAGGTACTTTCGAAGCGCGCCTCGATAAGCCCGGCAAAGCGCCCCAGCTGCGACTGCACCTGTGGCTCGACCTTGACCGACAACACTGGCCGGATCGGCTCGGGGGCTTCTTCCTCGCTACCGCAGGCGGCCAGCAGCATGCCGGCCGACAGCATCAGCAGCAGGCGCTTCATAGCTCACCCCCTTGGGCCTTGGCATCGATCTTCTGTACCTGCATGCCGGGGTGCAGCAGCTGCCCACCATTGACCACCACGGTCTCGCCAGCCTTCAGGCCGCTGGCGACCACGATCTTGCCGGTCAGGTAGCGGCTGACTTCGACCTTGCGCAATTCGACCTTGTCGCCCTCGCCCACCACCCACACAGCAGGTTCATGCAACGCCTTGGTCAATGCCGACCACGGCAACTCGATGCTCGGCCGCCCCACCGCATTGGTGCTTGCAGTGACCGGCGCGCCCAGCTGCATGCCTGGCGGCACGTCCTTCAGCGCTACCTTGACCTGCACCGTGCCGCTTTGCGCCGACACGGTGGGGGTAATTTCGCGGACAAAGCCGTGAGCCTGGACCTTGGGGTCGTCCAGCAGGCTGACGATGACGCCGACATCGCTCGGCGGCGCCACCAACAGCGATTCGTAGACGTTGAACACGGCATCGCGGTCGCCGTCACGGGCAAGGCTGAAGATCGGCATGGTCGCCTGAACCACTTGGCCGACTTCGGCCTGACGCTGGGTGATCACACCGTCGGCTTCGGACACCAGCGCGGTGTAGCTCAGTTGTTCGTTGGCATTGGCCAGTTGCGCCTGGGCGGCCTTGAGCGCGCTCTGGTTGCTGCGCAGGGCGGCTTCGGCGGAATCGTATTCGCTCTGGCTGGTGTAGCCCTTGGGCAGCAGCTTCTGCTGGCGCACGAAGGCGGCGCTGGTCTGGGTGACCCGCGCCTGTGCGGCGAACACCTCGGCCTTGGCCGAGTCGACGTTGTTTTGCAGGTCTTTCGGGTCAAGCCGTGCCAATACCTGGTTGGCTTTTACATGGTCGCCGACATCGACGCTGCGCGAAATGATCTTGCCGCCCACCCGGAACGACAGATCCGTCTGCACCCGCGCCTGCACATCGCCGGTCAGGGTGACCCTGGCAGCGAAATCGGTGGGTGATACCTGTTGCACACCTACGCGTGGCAGTGTTTCGGTGGTTTCTTCCTTACTACAGCCCGACAGCAGGGACACAACCCCCAGGCAGACGACCAACAGCGGACGTATCAACGTCATGCAGGCTCCTTGCTTGCGCGCAAATGATTCGTGGGATGCGACTGTCAGCGTAGTTCAGGGTTGGACAAACGGCACTGCCCACATGCGCAAGGGAAACATTCGAGGCCGGTACCACAGGGCAGGCTCGGCACAACTTATTCGTTGAAAACCTGGCATTTCTGTCAGTAGCCAATAGTCGCCAGGGCATTACATAGTCTACCCAACCGGTCGCCCCGCCAGTGGCATCACAAAAGAGGCCAGTCCCTGTTAACCCTTGACCCTTCGGAGGCCCCATGGGCGCTGCAAAAACTACACGCCGCTTCTACCAAAACAACCATGTTTGCACCGAACTAGGCGGCTCTGTGACACGCTCCATTTTCCGGCATCAGAACAGCCTCCTGGCGCTATGCACATCAGGTGCTGAGGAATCGCGTTCAATCATGGCAGTGGACAACTCCAACACCGTCATGAGCGAATTGAGAGACTCCGGTAAGGCGCAGTTCGCTTATACCCCCTATGGCCGACGCACAGTACAAGGAGAATCGAACAACCCCTTGGCATTCAACGGCGAGATACTGGATACGCCAACAGATTGTTACCTGCTGGGCAGTTATCGTCTGGCCAGTCCTGCAATCTACATATTCTATAGCGAGGATGACCAAAGCCCGTTCGGGAAGGGTGGACTGAACTCTAAGGCGTACTGTGCCGGGGACCCAGTGAACAACGTTGACCCCACTGGTCATTTTCCTGTATCCCGATTGCTCTATCCTGCGCTTGCAATTGGTGCGGCCGCATCAATAGCAACCCACATTGCAAAAGCTTTGGTAAACGACCCCAAAGCCCAAAAAATCCTAGGTATATCAAATATGGTTATTGATTTTGCCGCTGGGGCTCTACTGGGAGGCGTGCTCGCTCGCCGTCTGGTGAAAGCACCTCAGCTGCAAAACAACTTTCAACCCTCACAACGCACCATTAATAGCCAACAAACTCCTGCAGTCTCTAATAGCGTTCTCAATGCACCTGCCTTTTCAAGACAGCGTCAAATCCCGTCAAGTGTTAATGAAAATGTCTATTTTATGTCCCGTACAAATAAAGTTGTACTGCAATATTCCCCTCAGCCTGCCCTGCAAAACCCAGAACCTCCTGCATACAGCCAAGTGGCAGGGGTTACGTCTCTCAACAGTGCTCAACGGTGGCACTCCAGTCCCGCAAGCTCAGATACCTTTACCATGAGGGAAATCCGACAGAATACCTAAAACCTGTGGTCGATAAAAAACGTACGTAGAGATCCTCTTCGAGTTAATGCCCGCTCGCTCTCACAGGGTGGCACAGGTCTTGAAACCTATGCTGTACCTGTGTGCGGGTTTACCCGCGAAAGGGCCGGTACAGGTCAGAGCTGAACTGAAGCCTTGTTCAGTCCCAGCTCGATGTCATCGATCAGTGCTTTGGCAAAGCCACTGAGAATTCTCGCGGCACTACCAGCCAGCCGGTCATTTTCCATCTCGGCTTCGGTCGTCAAGTGATTGATGCACCCGAGCATTACGGAGAGTTCGGAGAAGGCATGGTTGAAGGGGATATTGGCCTGGACGCGGAAGAGGTCCATGCAGGTTTCGCGGCCGACGCTGCTGCTGTGTGATGGATGGGGAGCGTCTGGAGCAGAGTTGGTCATGGTGGATCTCCTATATCTGGACAAGGAATTGCCACCTTCATCTTTCTCACGGATCAGGGCGGCAACCGTACGCGAGGTGAGAAACCGCGGATATAGGAACGCAGCCAGACGTAAGTCTGCCCGCGCACGGTTGCCATGACGAAAGCACTATATCGTTGGGTTCTCACACCCAGTCCCAAGGACGTTATCCCTGGAGCATTTCCCCAGCAACAGAGCAGCTTCCACACGGCTCGTAGGATAATTCCCAAGCTGATCCGACTGAAGCCTTTGGTTTGAGTTGATGAAAAGTCGTACGCCTTCAGGGCCTCTTCGCGGGCATGCCCGCTCCCACAGGAATGTCGCCAGCCCCAAGCCAGTGCTGTACCTGTGGGAGCGGGCGCGCCCGCGAAGAGGCCGGCACAGCAATGCATGAGCTTCTGCCATATTCAGAAACCATCAGCCACCCGGTAACCCCCGCTTCAGCCACTACCTTTCAAAAGGAGGTTCAATTTCAAGGAAGATCAAAATGCCGCTAGCCGAATCTCACCGATTACGTCGTGGGCGCTACTCCGAGCCAGGCAGGCTCTACCTGCTGACCACCATCACGCACCAACGAAAACCACTGTTCCATGACTTCGACAATGCGCGCCTGGTGGTCAAACACCTGCGGGTTTCAAATGACATTCAGGATTGCCATTCCCTGGCCTGGGTAGTGATGCCGGACCACCTGCATTGGCTGGTCGAGCTGAAGGAGGTGGCATTGGGAACGTTGATGCGCAAGTTCAAATCACGCACAGCCATTGCGTTACGCAAGGCAGGTGTCAGGCACAAACCGATCTGGCAACCCGGTTACCATGACCATGCGCTGCGGCGAGAAGAGTGTGTGGTGCATGTAGCCCGGTACATTGTTGCCAATCCCTTGAGGGCAGGATTGGTCAGGAGTGTCAGGAACTATCCACACTGGGATGCGGTATGGTTTTGAATCACTGTTGAGGCATTCGCGGGCTTGCCCGCTCCCACAGGGATCACCAAAAGCCTGAAGGCTGTGATGTCCTTGTGGGAGCGGGCAAGCCCACGAAAGGGACGGGTCAGGCGGACGCAGCCACCTGCGCCGGGCGCTTGACCTGCGGCTGCGAGGCGTTGGCCGCCGCACCCTCTTCGATAGCCTGCTGAATCGCCTTGCGACGACGCTCTTCAGCGCGGCGGCTGAAGAACCAGACGAAGAAGGTTACCAGCGACACCGACAGCAGGATCAGGCTGGCCACGGCGTTGATCTCAGGCTTCACGCCCAGACGCACCGCCGAGAACACTTCCATCGGCAAGGCGGTCGAACCAGTGTCGGACACGAAGCTGGCGAGTACCAGGTCATCCAACGACAGAGCGAACGACATCATGCTGCCCGTCGCCCGCGGCGCGATCATTGGGAGGGTGATCAGGTGTAAAGGGAGGCATTCCAATACCTGCGGCACAGGCTAGCCCTGGTACAACAGAATCATTGAGAAACTAGTATTTCTGCTAGTGGCCAAGGGGCCCCGACCCTTACATGATTTAAACAATCTGATTACGTCGACAACATCAACAGTGTGTGGATGTTTTCTCAACCTGGCATTGAAACTAAGGAAAAACTCATGGCCACTGCGACGGGACTGCGCTTCTTCTACCAAAACGACCGTGTTGCGACCGAACTCAGCGGGTCTGCAACACGCTCTATTTTCCGGCATAAGGGTGGCCATCTGGCGCAACACACATCAGGCGCTGAGGCATCCCATTCAATCATGGCGGTGAATAGCACCAATACGGTAATCACCGAATTAGGGCTTGCCGGCAAGGTACAGTTCCCTTACACCTCTTACGGCCGACGCCCAGCCCAGCACGAATCGAATAACCCTCTGGCATTCAACGGTGAGCAACTGGATACGGTAACTGGCTGCTATTTGCTAGGTAATGGTTATCGTCTGTACAACCCCACGCTCATGAGGTTTTGCAGCCCAGATAACCTAAGTCCGTTTGAGCAAGGCGGGCCGAACGCTTACGCATACTGTTCAGGAAATCCGGTCAATAGAGTTGATCCCTCGGGACATTTTTCCAAGGCCCTCTTGGCCGGGGCGTTATTTTCAGCATTAGGAGCGGGCTCTGTTATAGGAGCAGTCAAAGTGAAATCCCGGGGAGCAAAAATAGCTCTAGGAATCATAGCTGCCATTTCCTATGCGATCAGCGGATTTCTACATTTAAAAGGTTTGACCAGTTTAGCATCCCGAGCGGCATCGCCCGAGGTTCCCTCGATCCAAACTAGTGCTCGAAATAGTTTGAGCAGTTTGAATGAGGCTGCTGGCTTAACACCAATGTTTAATGATTGGTTTGAACGCCGCACTCAGGCATTCATAGATAGAGATCCCCCCCCTGCTTACGATCCCCCCCCTTCTTATGAAAGCACGTTTGCTCAGGGCATTCAGAACCCGGGTATAGCCAGCCGCTCGAACTCTCTCCGTGCGAGCGTGGGCTCCATCCGCGCAAATTGATCAGGTTAGTAGTGAAAGGTGCCAAAGATCGCTGTGGCAAACTCCAGGCACCCCACCGGGCCCAAGACCTGTGGGGCGCCTGTCAGGTCAGGCCGACGCAGCAGCTGGCGCCGGGCGCTTGACCTGCGGCTGCGAGGCATTGGCCGCCGCACCCTCTTCGATCGCCTGCTGAATCGCCTTGCGGCGACGCTCTTCGGCACGGCGGCTGAAGAACCAGACGAAGAAGGTTACCAGCGACACCGACAGCAGGATCAGGCTGGCCACGGCGTTGATCTCAGGCTTCACGCCCAGACGCACCGCCGAGAACACTTCCATCGGCAAGGTGGTCGAGCCCGGGCCCGACACGAAGCTCGCCAGTACCAGGTCGTCCAGCGACAGTGCGAACGACATCATGCCACCCGCTGCCAGCGATGGCGCGATCATCGGAATGGTGATCAGGAAGAACACCTTCCACGGCTTGGCACCCAGGTCCATCGCCGCTTCCTCGATCGACAGGTCCAGCTCGCGCAGGCGGGCCGACACCACTACCGCCACATACGCCGCACAGAACGTGGTGTGAGCAATCCAGATGGTGACGATGCCACGCTCCTGCGGCCAGCCGATCATTTGCGCCATGGCCACGAACAGCAGCAACAGCGACAGACCGGTGATCACCTCAGGCATTACCAACGGCGCGGTGACCAGGCCACCGAACAGCGTGCGGCCCTTGAAGCGGGTGACCCGGGTCAGCACGAAGGCCGCCAGGGTACCCAGCGCCACTGCCGCTACCGCCGTGTAGCAGGCGATCTCCAGCGAGCGCATCACCGAACCCATCAGCTGGGTGTTGTCGAGCAGGCCGACGTACCACTTCACCGACCAGCCACCCCACACCGTCACCAGTTTGGAGGCGTTGAACGAGTAGATCACCAGGATCAGCATCGGCAGGTAGATGAACAGCAAGCCGAGCACCAGCATCAGCTTGGAGAAACTGAAGCGCTTCATGCCCTGCCCTCCATTTCTTTGGCCTGGCTGCGGTTGAACAGCAAGATCGGCACGATCAGGATCGCCAGCATTACTACCGCCAGGGCAGAGGCTACCGGCCAGTCACGGTTGTTGAAGAATTCCTGCCACAGCACTTTACCGATCATCAGGGTTTCCGGGCCGCCAAGCAGCTCAGGAATGACGAACTCGCCCACCACCGGAATGAACACCAGCATGCAGCCGGCGATGATGCCGTTCTTCGACAGCGGGACAGTGATCTTCCAGAAGCTGTTGAAGGTGCTCGACCCCAGGTCCGAAGCGGCTTCGAGCAGGCTCGGGTCATGCTTCACCAGGTTGGCGAACAGCGGCAGGATCATGAACGGCAGGTACGAATAGACCACGCCGATATACACCGCCAGGTTGGTGTTGAGGATCTGCAGCGGCTGGTCGATCAACCCGGTCCATAGCAGGAAGCCGTTGAGCAGCCCGTTGTTGCTGAGGATGCCCATCCAGGCATAGACGCGGATCAGGATCGCGGTCCAGGTCGGCATCATGATCAGCAACAGCAAGACCGTCTGGGTCTCCTTCTTGGCGTTGGCGATGGCGTAGGCCATCGGGTAGCCGATCAGCAGGCACAGCAGGGTGCTGAAGAAGGCCATCTTCAACGAGCCCAGGTAGGCCGAGATGTACAGCTCATCCTCGGTCAACAGGCCGTAGTTGGCCAGGTTGAGCACCAACTGGATCTTGTCTTCGACGTAGCTGTAGATCTCGGTATACGGCGGGATCGCCACGTCGGCTTCGGCGAAGCTGATCTTCAACACGATGAAGAACGGCAGCATGAAGAACAGGAACAGCCAGATGAACGGAACCCCGATCACCACGTGCCGCCCCTCCGGGATTAAGCGCTGGAAGGCTCGCTTGAGCTTGCGTGGTTTCATGACCGCAGTACCACGCCGCTGTCGTCTTCCCACCACACGTACACTTCATCGCCCCAGGTCGGGCGTGCGCCTTGGCGCTCGGTGTTGGCGACAAACGACTGAACGACCTTGCCGCTCGGCAGCTCGACGTAGAACACCGAGTGGCCACCCAGGTAGGCGATGTCGTGGACCTTGCCGCGCGACCAGTTGTGCTCGAAGTCCGGCTGGCTGGTGGTGACCAGCAGCTTTTCAGGGCGCAGGGCGTAGGTGATGTGCTTGTCTTCCACCGAAGTGGTGATGCCGTGGCCGACGTAGATCTTGCGCTCCAGTTCCGGGCTGGCAATGATCGCATGGCCTTCGGCGTCGTCGACCACTTCACCGTCGAACAGGTTGACGTTGCCGATGAATTCGCACACCAGGCGGCTGGTCGGGGTCTCGTAGATGTCCACTGGCGAGCCGATCTGGGCGATCCAACCCAGGTGCATGATGGCGATGCGTTGGGCCATGGTCATGGCCTCTTCCTGGTCGTGGGTCACCATCACGCAGGTCACGCCCACGCGCTCGATGATTTCCACCAGTTCCAGCTGCATCTGCGAACGCAGCTTCTTGTCCAGCGCGCCCATCGGCTCGTCGAGCAGCAGCAGCTTGGGGCGCTTGGCCAGGGAACGCGCCAGGGCCACCCGCTGGCGTTGGCCACCGGAGAGCTGGTGCGGCTTGCGCTTGGCGTACTGGCTCATGTGCACCAGCTTGAGCATCTCGGCCACGCGGGCGTCGATCTCGGCCTTGGGCATCTTGTCCTGCTGCAGGCCGAAGGCGATGTTCTGCGCCACGGTCATGTGCGGGAACAGTGCGTAGGACTGGAACATCATGTTGATCGGCCGCTCATATGGCGGCATGTCGGTGATGTCGACGCCATCGAGGAAGATCCGCCCTTCAGTCGGGCGCTCGAAGCCAGCCAGCATACGCAGCAAGGTCGACTTGCCGGAACCGGAGCCACCCAGCAGGGCGAAGATCTCGCCTTTGCGGATTTCCAGGGACACATCGTCCACGGCGACCGTTTCGTCGAATTTTTTTGTAACCCGGTCGATCTTGACCAGCACCTGCTTGGGTTGCTGGCCACCCTCGAGGGCTTTTTTATAGGCACCGGAGGCAACTGCCATGAGTGAAACTCCCAACAAGATTTTTGTGCCCGTGCGGCCTGTGTATCAGGTACCGCAACGGGTCTGGATGATTACTTGCCCGACTTGACCTTGGTCCAGCTACGGGTCATCAGGCGCTGCACCTTGGGCGGCAACTCTGAGTTCACGAACATCTTGTCCAGCACTTCCTGCGGTGGGTAAACCGCAGCGTCAGTCCTCACGGCCTGGTCCATCAGGTCGCCAGCCTTGGGGTTCGGGTTGGCGTAACCGACGTAATCACTGACCTGGGCGATAACCTCAGGTTTCAGCAAATAGTTGATGAAGGCGTGGGCCTCTTTCACGTTCTTGGCGTCCTTGGGGATCGCCAGCACGTCGAACCAGAGGTTGCCGCCTTCCTTGGGAATGGCGTAAGCCAGGTTCACGCCCTTCTTCGCTTCTTCAGCGCGGGCCTTGGCCTGGAACACATCACCCGAGAAGCCTGCCGCGACGCAGATGTCGCCGTTGGCCAGGTCGGTGATGTACTTGGACGAGTGGAAGTAGGTCACGTAGGGGCGCACTGCCAGCAGTTTCTGCTCGGCCTTGGCGTAATCCTTGGGGTCGGTGCTGTTGGGGCTGAGCCCCATGTAGTTGAGCACCGCCGGGAGCATTTCGTCCGCTGAGTCGAGGAAGGCCACACCGCACTTGGAGAGCTTCTTCATGTTCTCGGGTTCGAACAGCACAGCCCAGGAGTCGATGGTGTCCACGCCCAGCGCAGCCTTGACCTTGTCGACGTTGTAACCGATGCCGTTGGTGCCCCACAGGTAAGGCACGGCGTACTGGTTGCCCGGATCGTTCTTTTCCAGGCGCTTCATCAGCGCCGGGTCGAGATTGGAATAATTGGGCAGCAGATTCTTGTCGAGCTTCTGGAACGCGCCCGCCTTGATCTGCTTGCCAAGGAAATGGTTGGACGGCACCACCACGTCATAGCCGGTGTTGCCGGCCAGCAGTTTGCCTTCCAGGGTTTCGTTGGAATCGAAAACGTCCTGCACGGGTTTGATGCCCGTTTCCTTTTCGAAATCCGCGAGTGTGTTCGGGCCGATATAGTCCGACCAGTTGTAGAAGTGCACCGTAGGCGCCGCTTGGACGCTGCATGCCAGCGTCAGGCCCGCTCCAGCCATCAAGGCCTTGCGTAATACAGAAATAGACAAGTGGGTGGTCCTCACAATCAGTGCCTTGGTGGCGGCGTACTTATTGGGTACAAGCGCTGCCGCGCACACAAAACCGGCGCGCAACTTACCTGCGCAGCTTCGATGCCGCAATCATCAATTGCCATTCACTGGCTCTGGGCCGGAAAACCCCGGCCCAGAGGTCACGCATCGGGGTTATTTGCCCGATTTGATCTTGGTCCAGCTGCGAGTGATGTCACGCTGGACCTTGGCCTCAGGTGCAGCGATCGCGTACAGCTGTTTCTTGACTTCAGCCGGTGGATAGATGCTTGGGTCGCTGGTGATTGCCTTGTCCACGAACTGGGTGGCAGCGGCGTTGCCGTTCGGGAAGCGCACAGCGTTGGTGATTTCGGCCATGACTTCCGGCTGCAGCAGGAAGTTCATGAACTGGTAGGCGGCGTCTTTGTGTTCGGCATCTTTCGGGATGGCGACCATGTCGTAGAAGGTGCCGGCACCTTCTTTCGGAATCACGTAGTCCACTTTGACCTTGTCGCCGGCTTCGTGGGCGCGGGCCTTGGACTGCTCCAGGTCACCCGAATAGCCGACGGCCACGCAGATGTTGCCGTTGGCCATGTCGCCGATGTACTTGGACGAGTGGAAGTAGGTGATCGAAGGACGGATCTTGAGGAATAGATCTTCGGCGGCCTTCAGGTCTTCCTTGCTGGTGCTGTTGGTCGGCTTGCCCAGGTAGTGCAGCGCCGCCGGGATCATCTCGGTCGGGGCATCCAGGAAGCTCACGCCGCAGCTCTTGAGCTTGGCGATGTTCTCAGGCTTGAACACCACGTCCCACGAGTCGATCTTGTCCACGCCCAGCGCGGCCTTGACCTTCTCCGGGTTGTAGCCGATGCCGATCGAGCCCCACATGTATGGGAAGGCGTGCTTGTTGTCCTTGTCGCTGGCGTCGCCAACGGCCTTGAGCAGGTCTTCGTCCAGGTTTTTCCAGTTTGGCAGTTTGGAGCGGTCCAGTTCTTCGTATACGCCAGCCTTGATCTGCTTGGCCAGGAAGTTGTTGGACGGCACGACGATGTCGTAGCCCGACTTGCCCGCCAGCAGCTTGGCTTCGAGGGTTTCGTTGCTGTCGAAGACGTCGTACTTGACCTTGATGCCGGTCTGCTTCTCGAACTTGGCGATGGTGTCCGGAGCGATGTAGTCCGACCAGTTGTAGACGTTCAGTACCTTGTCTTCAGCCTGTGCAGCAGTGGCCATGGCACCCATCAGGGCGGCGGCCAGCAACGTCTTGCCCATTTTCTTCATGCGTCATGCTCCAGATTTTTTTGATTAGCCATCCGTTCAGCAGCCAGGCCCCGCGCTACACGCGTCGCAGCGACTGAAACAACCGCTAGTCTGGCAAGTTACAAGGCTCTGTTTCAAGGAAAGCAGGGCCTTGTAACGACTTAATGTCACATCGCTAGCCTAGCAAACGCTTATCGAATCGCCTCAAGGGTCAAATCGAGGCATTTGCGAGCCTTTTCCACCAGCTCATCCACCTCGGCGTGGGTGATCACCAGCGGCGGGGCGATGATCATGGTGTCGCCCACCGCACGCATGATCAGGCCGTTTTCGAAGCAGAAGTTACGGCATACCATGCCCACACCCTTGCCTTCGTAACGGCTGCGGGTGGCCTTGTCCTTGACCAGCTCGATTGCACCGAGCAGGCCCAGGCCGCGTACTTCGCCCACCAGCGGGTGGTCCTGCAGCTCACGCAGACGTTTCTGCAAGTAGGGTGCCACTTCCGTGCGCGCCTTCTCGACGATCTTCTCATCGCGCAGGATGCGCAGGTTTTCCAGGCCCACCGCGGCCGCCACGGGGTGGCCTGAATAGGTGAAGCCGTGGTTGAAGTCGCCACCTTCGCTGATCACCTTGGCCACCTTGTCACGCACGATCACACCGCCCATGGGGATGTAACCGGAGGTAAGGCCCTTGGCAATGGTCATCAGGTCGGGCTTGAGGTCGTAGTAGTCGGAGCCGAACCACTCGCCGGTGCGGCCGAAGCCACAGATCACTTCGTCAGCAACGAACAGGATGTCGTACTTCGCCAGGATCTCCTTGATCTTCGGCCAGTAGGTCTCTGGCGGAATGATCACGCCGCCGGCGCCCTGGATCGGCTCGGCAATGAAGGCGGCGACGTTGTCTTCGCCGACTTCCAGAATTTTCTTCTCAAGCTGCTCGGCTGCCCACACACCGAACTCGTCGGGGCTCATGTCGCCGCCCTCACCGAACCAGTACGGCTGCGGGATGTGCACGATGCCCGGGATCGGCAGGCCGCCCTGCTCGTGCATGCCGCTCATGCCGCCCAGGCATGCACCCGCGAAAGTGGAGCCGTGGTAGCCGTTGATGCGGCCGATGATGGTCTGCTTGTGCGGCTTGCCCTTCAACGCCCAGTAATGGCGAACCATGCGCAGCACGGTGTCATTGCCTTCGGAACCGGAGCCGGTGAAGAACACATGAGTCATGCCCTCGGGCGCCACGTCGGTGATGGCCTTGGCCAGCTCCAGTGCAGGCGGGTGGGCAGTCTGGAAGAACAGGTTGTAGTACGGCAGCTCGCGCATCTGCTTTTCGGCAGCCTGCACCAGCTCTTCACGGCCATAACCGACCGCCACGCACCACAGGCCGGCCATGCCGTCGAGGATCTTGTTCCCCTCGCTGTCCCACAAATGCACGCCCTGCGCCTTGGTAATGATGCGCGGCCCCTTCTCCTTCAGCTGCTTGTAGTCACTGAAAGGTGCAAGGTGGTGCTCGCCGCTCAGGGTTTGCCATTCACGGGTTTGCGGGTTTTTGACGCTCATGTGCTTCTCCATGTTCCGCAGGCCGCCGGCGGGCGGCCTCAGGGGGTTGATCACACAGCAAACAGCAGGAACTCACGCTCCCAGGAGCTGATGACACGCTTGAAGTTCTCGTGCTCGGCGCGTTTGGTGGCGACGTAGCCGGTGATGAATTTCTTGCCCAGGTACTGCACCAGCGCACGGCTGATTTCCATGCGTTCGAGGGCGTCCTCGATGGTCAGCGGCAGACGCAGGTTGCGGCGCTCGTAGCCACGGCCCTGAACCGGTGCGCTGGCTTCGATGCCCTCGACCATGCCGATATAGCCGCACAGCAGGCTGGCGGCGATGGCCAGGTAAGGGTTGGCATCGGCGCCCGGCAGGCGGTTCTCGACACGGCGGTTCTGCGGGCCGGCATCCGGTACGCGCAGGCCTACGGTGCGGTTCTCCTCACCCCACTCGACGTTCACCGGCGCCGAGGTGTCGGGCAGGAAGCGGCGGAACGAGTTGACGTTGGGGGCGAACAGCGGCAGCGCTTCGGGGATGAACTTCTGCAAGCCACCGATGTGGTGCAGGAACAGTTCGCTCATGCTGCCGTCTTCATTGCTGAAAATGTTCTTGCCAGTGGCCACGTCGACCACGCTCTGGTGCAGGTGCATGGCACTGCCCGGCTCGCCGGTCATCGGCTTGGCCATGAAGGTGGCAGCGACGTTGTGCTTGAGCGCAGCCTCGCGCATGGTGCGCTTGAACACCAGGATCTGGTCGGCCAGGTGGAGGGCGTCGCCGTGACGGAAGTTGATTTCCATCTGCGCCGTGCCGTCTTCGTGGATCAGCGTATCGAGGTCCAGGCGCTGCAATTCGCACCAGTCGTAGACGTCTTCGAACAGCGGGTCGAATTCGTTGGCGGCCTCGATCGAGAACGACTGGCGGCCGGTTTCCGGGCGGCCAGAGCGGCCAACCGGTGGCTGCAGCGGGAAGTCCGGGTCTTCGCTGCGCTTGGTCAGGTAGAACTCCATCTCCGGCGCGACGATCGGCTGCCAGCCCTTGTCGGCATACAGCTTGAGGACTTTCTTCAGCACGTTGCGCGGCGACAGTTCGACCGGGTTGCCCTTCTTGTCGTAGGTGTCGTGGATTACCTGGGCGGTCGGCTCGATGGCCCACGGCACCAGGAACACAGCATCCTGGTCGGGTCGGCAGATCATGTCGATGTCGGCCGGGTCGAGCAGGTCGTAATAGATGTCATCGTCGACATAGTCGCCGGTCACGGTCTGCAACAGCACGCTCTCGGGCAGGCGCATGCCTTTTTCGGCGATGAACTTGTTGGTCGGCGAGATCTTGCCGCGGGTGATGCCGGTCAGGTCGCTGATCAGGCATTCCACTTCGGTGATCTTGTGCTCTTTCAACCAATCAGTGAGCTGGTCGAGGTTGTTACTCATAAATACCTCAGGAGGTAAGGTGGTCCGCGCTCTGATTCTGGATGGAGTAGATTGCTAAAGCAAAAACCCACGCGCAGGCGCACTGTGGATACACTGAAACCAAGCGTGTCCGTAGTGGGATCAAAGGGCAGGAATACGAGAAGAGCAACGAAAAAGCGTTACGAGGTGTGGTCCAGGTGCGCAAAGCGTCAATTATTGCGGCCATGCAGGCCACAGCTCGACTGATGCGTGCGGGAACGGCAGGGATACCCGACTGCACTGCGCAGGCAGCGCGTTCAGGTCGCGACAAGCGGACCATGTGACCCTCGTATTATTGTGTTCTGGGTTGAGTCCGAGCTTAGCCTTGTTAATTTTTTTACACAACACCTCCGTAAAAAATAAAACACGGCATGTCGGAGATAGCCCTTTGCGAGGGAAATAGCGGATAATGGCACGCCCCGATATGCAGCAAATCTGCCGTCGATGTGCCATTTCAGGGCATCATGGGGTTGGCTTGACATCAGTTTGTCTTTTCGATTGACTGGTCCTGCAAGCCCCCCTTGATTGATATTTTTAACAACAAAGGTGTTGCATCATGTCGGTACCCCCGCGTGCCGTTCAGCTTAACGAAGCGAACGCGTTCCTTAAGGAACATCCTGAGGTTCTCTACGTTGACCTTTTGATTGCAGATATGAATGGTGTGGTGCGCGGCAAGCGCATTGAGCGCACCAGCCTCCACAAGGTTTACGAGAAAGGCATCAACCTGCCTGCCTCCCTCTTCGCCCTGGACATCAACGGTTCCACCGTCGAAAGCACCGGGCTGGGCCTGGACATCGGCGATGCTGACCGCATCTGCTATCCAATCCCCGACACGCTCTGCAATGAGCCGTGGCAAAAGCGTCCTACCGCCCAGCTGCTGATGACCATGCACGAACTGGAAGGCGAGCCGTTCTTCGCTGACCCGCGCGAAGTGCTGCGTCAGGTGGTGAGCAAGTTCACCGACATGGGCCTGACCATCTGCGCCGCGTTCGAGTTGGAGTTCTACCTCATCGACCAGGAGAACGTGAACGGCCGCCCGCAGCCGCCACGCTCGCCAATCTCGGGCAAGCGCCCGCAGTCGACCCAGGTGTACCTGATCGACGACCTCGACGAATATGCCGACTGCCTGCAGGACATCCTGGAAGGCGCGAAAGAGCAAGGCATCCCGGCCGACGCCATCGTCAAGGAAAGCGCCCCGGCGCAGTTCGAAGTCAACCTGCACCACGTTGCCGACCCGCTCAAGGCCTGCGACTACGCGGTACTGCTCAAGCGGTTGATCAAGAACATCGCCTACGACCATGAAATGGACACCACCTTCATGGCCAAGCCCTACCCGGGCCAGGCTGGCAACGGCCTGCATGTACACATCTCCGTGCTGGACAAAGATGGCAACAACATCTTCACCAGCGAGGATCCCGAGCAGAACGCCGCGCTACGTCACGCTGTCGGCGGTGTGCTCGAGACCCTGCCTGCGTCCATGGCGTTCCTCTGCCCGAACGTCAACTCCTACCGCCGCTTCGGCGCGCAGTTCTACGTGCCGAACGCGCCGAGCTGGGGCCTGGACAACCGTACCGTGGCCCTGCGTGTGCCGACTGGCTCTGCAGATGCCGTGCGTATCGAGCACCGCGTAGCTGGCGCCGACGCCAACCCGTACCTGATGATGGCTGCCGTGCTGGCAGGCGTGCACCACGGCCTGACCAACAAGATCGAGCCAGGCACGCCAATTGAAGGCAACTCGTACGAGCAGCTGGAGCAGAGCCTGCCGAACAACCTGCGCGATGCCCTGCGCGAGCTGGACGACAGCGAGATCCTGAACAAGTACATCGATCCGAAGTACATCGACATCTTCGTCGCGTGCAAGGAAAGCGAGCTGGAGGAGTTCGAGCACTCGATCTCCGACCTCGAGTACAACTGGTATCTGCACACCGTGTAAACAAAAACGCCGCCCCTGATGTGGGAGCGGCCTTGTGTCGCGAAAGGGGTGCGAAGCGCCCCCCAAAATTTGTGCATCCGCCTGATATTGCCGGGGCCGCTCTGCGGCCCTTTCGCGACACAAGGCCGCTCCCACATAAGGGCGCGCTATGGTTTAGAGGGATTTCTCGAAAATCTTCGAATTGCGCTGGTAGTTGTACAGCGAAGCACGCGCAGCCGGCAGCCGCTCAACACCGCTGGGCGCAAACCCGCGTTCACGGAACCAGTGCGCCGTGCGGGTGGTAAGCACGAACAAGGTGTTCAACCCCATCTGCCTCGCCCGCCCTTCGATCCGCTCAAGCAGCTCATCCCCACGCCCACCATGGCGGTATTCCGGGTTCACCGCCAGGCACGCCAGTTCACCCGCCTGCGAATCGGCAATCGGGTACAGCGCCGCGCAGGCAATGATCATCCCTTCACGCTCGACCACGCTGAACTGTTCGATCTCGCGTTCCAGCACCTCGCGTGAACGACGCACCAGGATGCCCTGCTCTTCCAGCGGGCTGATCAGCTCCAGCAGGCCACCGACATCATCGATGGTCGCCTCACGTACTACCTCGAACTGCTCCTGCGACACCAACGTACCGCCACCCTCACGGGTGAACAGCTCGGTCAGCAGCGCACCGTCCTCGGCATAACTGACGATATGGCTACGCGCCACACCGCCTTTGCAGGCCTCGGCGGCGGCATCCAGCAGCTCGCCCTGGTAATCGCTGCCCAGGCGCGCCAGGTGCGGGGCGATCTGTTGCGGGCGTAATTCACGTACCAGCTTGCCGTTTTCGTCCAGCAGGCCAGGTTCGGCGCCGAACAGCAGCAGCTTGTCTGCACCCAGCTCGATGGCAGCGCGCGTAGCGACATCTTCGCAAGCCAGGTTGAAGATTTCACCGGTGGGCGAGTAGCCCAGCGGCGACAGCAGCACGATGGAGCGTTCGTCGAGCAGGCGGCTGATGCCCTTGCGATCGACCCGGCGCACCTCGCCGGTGTGGTGGTAGTCCACCCCTTCGAGCACGCCGATCGGCCGTGCAGTGACCAGGTTGCCGGAGGCCACGCGCAAGCGCGAGCCCTGCATCGGCGAGGCGGCGATATCCATCGACAGGCGCGCCTCGATGGCCAGGCGCAGGGCACCGACGGCATCGATCACGCAGTCCAGGGTGGCGGTATCAGTAATGCGCATGCCCCGGTGGTAGTGCGGGGTCAGGCCGCGATCAGACAGACGGCTTTCGATCTGCGGGCGCGACCCATGTACCAGCACCAGGCGCACACCCAGGCTGTGCAGCAGCACCAGGTCGTGGACGATATTGCCGAAATTCGGGTGTTCAACCCCATCGCCGGGGAGCATGACCACGAAGGTGCAGTCGCGATGGGCATTGATGTACGGGGAGGCATGACGTAGCCAGTTGACGTATTCGGGCATGACAGGGCCTGTGGATAAAGTGGACGGAGAACGGTGAATCACACGGCGTTCAGGATCATCGTCGGAACAGGCTTGCGGTCACGCGCGGTCTCCTCTAGGCAAGAACGAATCAACAGGGTGGACGTTTAATTCAGGCAGTAGTGCCGGATCAAGTCACGCAATAGACGCACGGTAGGCTCGATTCGTGACATTTCAAGGTATTCGCCGGGCTGGTGAGCACAGGCGATATCGCCGGGGCCCAGCACGATGGTCTGGCAACCCAGCTGCTGAAGATAAGGCGCTTCGGTACCGAACGCCACCGCTTCGGCGCGATGGCCAGTGAGGCGTTCGGCCACTTGCACCAGTTCGGCGTCGGCGGCCTGCTCGAAGGGCGGCACCTCCGGGAACAGCGGCGCATAGTCGATACGCACCTCATGGCGCTCGGCCACCGGCTTCAGCTTGCCGCGAATGGCAGCGCGCAGCTGTTCGACATCCATGCCAGGCAGCGGGCGCAGGTCGAACTCCAGGGCGCACTGGCCACAGATGCGGTTGGGGTTGTCCCCCCCATGGATGCAGCCGAAGTTCATGGTTGGCGTAGGCACGGTAAATTGCGGATTGCGGAAGGTTTCCTGCCACTGCCGGCGCAGGCCCATCAGTTCACCCATCACCTCATGCATGGCCTCCATCGCGCTGTGGCCCAGGCTCGGGTCGGACGAATGGCCGCTGCGCCCGAGGATGTCGATGCGGTCCATGAGTATGCCCTTGTGCATACGGATCGGCCGCAGGCCCGTGGGCTCGCCGATCACCGCAGCGCGGCCGAGTGGCTGGCCGGCGGCTGCCAGGGCCCGGGCGCCGGACATCGAGCTTTCTTCATCGCAGGTGGCGAGGATCAGCAGTGGTTGCTTGAAATCGTGCTCAAGCAGCGGAATCACCGCTTCGATGACCAAGGCGAAAAAGCCTTTCATGTCACAGCTGCCCAGGCCGACCCAGCGGCCGTCGACCTCGGTCAGCTTGAGCGGGTCGCTGGACCACAGCTGTTCGTCATAGGGCACGGTGTCGCTATGGCCTGCCAACACCAGGCCGCCGGGGCCGGTGCCACGGCTGGCCAGCAAGTTGAACTTGCCCGGGCTGACCTGGCGGATGTCACAACTGAACCCCAGATCGCCCAACCAGCCGGCCAGCAGGTCGATGACCTGGCGGTTGGACTGGTCCAGCGCAGGCTGGGTGCAACTGACCGAGGGCGCGGCGATCAAGGCGGCAAACTGGTCTTTCAGCGTTGGCAACGGCATGCGCGTACTCCTCGGAAGCGTTGCCCATCATAGGGCCATCCGGCGCAAGGAATAAACCGTTGCCGGCCCAGTCCTGTAGACTGCACGGCAATCACGCCCTCCTTCGAGCCTGCGATGCACAAAGAAACCGAACTCAAGCTCCGCGCCAGTCGCGAGACCCTGGCTGCCCTGCGCGAGCACCCCCTGCTGAAAAAGCGCAACAAGTCCGGCTGGCAGACCCGCGAGCTGCTCAACCAGTACTTCGACACCCCTGCGCGCGACCTCTCCGCCGCCCGTGTCGCCCTGCGCCTGCGCCGCGACGGCGAGGAGATCATCCAGACCCTGAAGTGCCGTGGCCAGAGCGTCGCCGGGCTGTCCGAGCGCAACGAATACGAATGGCACCTGGACAAGGTCAAGCTCGACCTGAAAAAGCTCGACGCCACCTGCTGGCCAGAGCAACTGGCCGAGCTGGACAAGAAAACCATCAAGCCGCTGTTCACCACCGATTTCACCCGCGAGTTCGCCGAAATCGCCTGGGGCCGTGGCAAGAGCAAGGTAGTGATCGAGGCCGCGCTGGACCAGGGCTTCGTGATCGCCGGCAAGCAGAAGGAAGAGATCTGCGAGCTCGAACTGGAGCTGCGCGAAGGCGCCCCTGAAGCGCTGCTGGAGCTGGCTGCCGAGCTGGCCGCCAGCCTGCCGCTGATGCCGTGCGACATCAGCAAGGCCGAGCGCGGCTACCGCCTGCTGGAGCCGGACAGCTACGAGCTGGGCCTGCCAACCACCGAGCTGGACGCCGAAATGGCCGTGGACGACGCCTTCACCGCCCTCGCCTGGCAATTGCTGGGCAGCAGCCAGCGCCTGGCCGAGCAGTATCGCCACAATGGCCACTGGCGCCTGCTGCAGGACTGGGTGCAGTGCCTGGCCGAACTGCGCGCACTGGTTGCCAGCCTGGGCCAAGCCGCGCCACGCGCGACTACCCGCGAGCTGCGCGCCAGCCTCGACGCGCTGCTGGAAGACTGGCGCCCGCTGGTGCAGGCCGGCAATGACGACGAAGACATCCGCCGCGCCGCGCCCGAGCAGTTCATCGAAGAGCTCGAAGACGTACGCTGGGGCCAGTTCTCCCTGGAAACCTCACGCTGGCTGCTGGCCCGTGCCTGGGCCGTGGAGCGCAAGGGCCGTGGCGAGCGCCAGGGCAAGGCGCAGCTGGCCAGCTGGCTGGCGCACCTGCTGGGCGAGGAAGGCCGCTCGCTGAAGCTGCCGCTGTACACCCAGCGCCCGGAAGACCTGGCCGAACAGCTACCGCGTATCGAACAGCTGCTGGCCTGGCTGCACCATGCTCGCCAGGTGCTCGAAGCACCGCAGATGGACCGCCTGTACGGCGACCTGAAAAAGCTGCATGAACTGGCTGAGCTGCCGTTGGGCGAAGAGCCTGGCGAACTGCTGGAAGCGCGTATCGAGCAGGCTCGGGCGGTCGATCAGAGCCGTGGCTGGAAGCACTTGCTCAAGGCTTGAGACCGCCTCTGAAGGCTAACAAGGCTTTGTAGGAGCGGCCTTGTGTCGCGAAAGGGGTGCGAAGCGCCCCCAGGATCTGTGCAGTAGGCTGAATTTGCCGGGTCCGCTTTGCGGCCCTCTTGCGACACTAGGCCGCTCCTACAGGGGCCGCATCAGCGGATCTGAAGCGGCCTCACCTCGACAGTGGCAGGCTGGTGGTGGACTTGATCTCCGACAGCGCCACAATTGAGTTCACTTCCTGAATACCCGGCACGTTCGAGAGCTTTTCGAAGAAGAAGCGTTCATAAGCCTCGATATCCGAGGTAACGATGCGCAACAGAAAGTCCACTGCCCCCATCAGCACATAGCACTCCAGCACTTCCGGAAACCCGCGGATCGCCTCGGTGAATTCGGTGAAGTTGGAACGGCCGTGGGCGTTGAGTTTCACCTCGGCGAAAATCTGCGTATTCAGGCCGACTTTCTTGCGGTCCAGCAGGGTCACCTGCCCACGGATCACCCCTTCCTCTTTCAGCCGCTGAATCCTGCGCCAGCAGGGTGATTGCGACAGCCCGACACGCTCGGCGATCTGCGCACTGGACAGCGACGCGTCCTCTTGCAGGAGCTCGAGAATGCGCCGGTCATAGGCATCCAGTTCGCCTTGCATTAATAATTCTCCAAAAAGCACTTATTCGAATTGAACAATCTGCAGCACTAGCCATTCGATGGAATCATAGCGAAAAAATACCGCACTCGACGTGCAAGAATTTCTCCCACATTCGCGGAGACCCAGCATGAACGCACTCGAACGCCCTCTGCCCCGCAGCGATGCCTGGGCCGCCAACACCAGCCACAGCAGCGTACGATATCGCCTGCAGGCCGAAGCCGAGCCGGATACCCTTTGCCGGGTGCTCAACCTGTTTGCCCTGCAGTTCCTGACACCGCACAGCGTGCAGGTCAACCAGCAGGAAGACTGGCTCGACATCGAAGTTGGCATCGGCGGGCTGAGCTGGCATCGGGCGCAAGTGATTGCGCAAAAACTGCGCAACCTGGTGTGTGTCGGGGAAGTGAGCCTGGAAAACCTGGCGCGCCTGGAGCTGGCGGTGATCTGAAGCCCGGCGGCGCAAAATCCCGAAATCCTTTCCCAAGCCTCGTTCCGCCAGGCACGGCTAGCCTTGACCAAGGTCTCCCCCAAGGCACGGACGCCGCCGATGTTCACACCCAACGAGCAAGCCCTCGACCTCAAAAGCCTGCTGGACGCCTTGCAAGCCGACCAGCACCTGACTGCCAACGATTCATGCCAGGTTCGCGAACAAGCGTCCCGCTACAGTGCTCACCACCCGCTTGAAACCATCGCTGCCGTGGGCCTGGAAGATCGCAGCCAGCCCGGCCAACGGCTGAATCTGGACACCCTCTGCCAATGGCTGGCGCAAAAAGTCGGTCAGCCCTACCTGCGTATCGACCCCATGCAACTCGACCTGGCCCGGGTCAATGGCCTGATCTCCCCTGCCTTCGCGCAACGCCACGGCATCTTGATCGTGGCCAACGAAGCCGATGCCATCACTGTGGCCAGTGCCGAACCTTATCAACAGCTGTGGCAGGCCGACCTCGCGCGCAGCCTGGGCAAGCCGATCCGTCGGGTGCTGGCCAGCCCGCTGCAGATCCGCCAACTGGGCCAGTCGCTGTTCCGCCTGGCCCACTCGGTACAAGGTGCGCAGCACCAGCAAGCGACCAGCCTGGGTGAGCTCGAACACTTGCTTGAGCTCGGCAAGCGCCAGGTGGAGGCCACCGCCGATGATGCGCACATCGTGCATATCGTCGACTGGTTGCTGCAGTACGCCATCGAGCAACGCGCCAGTGACATCCATCTGGAGCCACGCCGCGACCAGGGCCACCTGCGCTACCGCATCGACGGGCTGCTACACACGGTCTACGCCTTCCCGGCCAGCGTCACGCTGGCCGTGGTCAGCCGCCTGAAACACCTGGGGCGCATGGACGTAGCGGAAAAGCGCCGCCCACAGGACGGCAGGGTGAAGAGCAGCCTGCCAGGCGGCAGCGAAGTGGAGCTGCGCCTCTCGACGCTGCCGACGCCCTTTGGTGAAAAACTGGTACTGCGCTTGTTCGACCCGCGCCAGTTGCAGGAAGATTTCGACCAGCTGGGCCTGGAGGGCGAGCAGTTGAGCCAGTGGCAAACGCTATTGCAGCGTCGCCAGGGCATCTTGCTGGTCACCGGGCCAACCGGCTCCGGCAAGACCAGCACGCTTTACGCCAGCCTCAAGTTGCTGGCCACACCGCAGGTCAACCTGTGCACCATCGAAGACCCGATCGAGCGCCTGGAACCGGCGTTCAACCAGTTACAGGTGCAGCCTGCCCTGGGCCTGGGTTTTGCCGATGGCGTGCGCGCCCTGCTGCGCCAGGACCCGGACATCATCATGATCGGCGAGATCCGCGATCGCGAAACCGCAATGGTGGCCGTTCAGGCTGCCCTCACCGGGCACCTGGTGCTCTCCACCCTGCACACCAATGACACCTGCAGCGCCATTACCCGCCTGCTGGAGCTGGGAGTTGCCGATTACCTGATCCGGGCGACCCTGGGTGGGGTCATGGCCCAACGTTTGGTGCGCGTGCTTTGCCACACATGCCACGGCCGCCCATCGAGCGATCCGTGCCAAGTCTGCCGGGGCACTGGCTATCGTGGCCGGACGGGTTTGTTCGAACTGCTGATCCCGAGTGAAAGCCTGCGTGCACGGATAAGTGCCAGCACCGATCTGGCCGAACTGCAACGGCAAGCTCTAGCTGAAGGGTTACAGGATCTGCGCAGCTGCGGGCAGGCGAAAGTGACCCGCGGGCTGACCCGTCTGGAGGAGGTGCTGCGGGTCTGTTCCTGAGCAAAAAACCCTTGTATTCAAGGAACTTGCGGCCATTTCGCTGGATCAAACCGGCCATCTCCAACCCTCACCCTTCGAGGTGTTTCATCATGCGTCTCAAAACCGCCATCGCAGCTGCTGCCCTGCTTTCGCTGCCTGTTGGCTCCGCCATGGCCGATACCTTCTGGCGTAACGTAATGACCTCTGGCGCCACCACGGCGTCGAGCTACATCACCTCGCACGACCACAAGCTGGTACTCGCGGCGCAGGATGACGCCGGCAGCTTCGTCGCCAGTGAGGGTGCGATCCGCGGGCCGTTCCTGGAGCAGGCGCTGCAACAGGTGCGTGCCGAGAACCCAGGGATGCAAGCCTCGGACATGGAACTGGCCAACGCCATCCTGGCCAAGAACGCGGTAGCCAACTAAGGCTTTGGGGGCGCTATGCGCCCCTTTCGCGACACAAGGCCGCTCCTACAGCAGATCACGAACCCTTGCAGGAGCGGCCTTGTGTCGCGATGGGCCGCAATGCGGCCCCAGATTTCAGCGGTAAGCCTCCACAGGCACGCAAGCACAGAACAGATTCCTGTCCCCATACACATTGTCGACCCGGTTCACCGCTGGCCAGTACTTGTGCAGCCGCACGTGGGCACTGGGCGCAACCGCCTGCTCCAGGCTATAAGGCCGGGCCCACGGCGCCAGCACATCGGCCAGGGTATGCGGCGCATGCTTGAGCGGGTTGTCCTCCGCCGGCCAGTTACCTTCCTGCACCTGGGCAATTTCCGCCCTAATTGCCAGCATCGCTTCGACGAAGCGGTCCAGCTCGGCCTTCGACTCGCTTTCAGTGGGCTCGATCATCAGCGTTCCCGGTACCGGGAACGACATGGTCGGGGCATGGAAGCCATAGTCCATCAGGCGCTTGGCGACGTCCTCCTCGGTGATGCCGGTCTGCGCCTTGAGCGGCCGCAGGTCGAGGATGCACTCATGCGCCACCCGCTGGTTGCGCCCGCGGTACAACACCGGGAACGCGCCGCCGAGCTGGCTGGCCAGGTAGTTGGCCGAAAGGATCGCCACTTCGCTCGCATCAGCAAGCTGAGGGCCCATCATGGCGATGTACATCCAGCTGATCGGCAGGATGCTCGCACTGCCCCAGGGCGCGGCGCTGACCGCGCTGTTGTTAGGGTCCAGGCCCGGCACGGGCACTACCGGGTGGCTGGCGACGAACGGCTTCAGATGAGCACGGATGCCGATCGGCCCCATGCCCGGGCCGCCACCGCCGTGAGGGATACAAAAGGTCTTGTGCAGGTTCATGTGTGAAACGTCGGCGCCAATGTCCGCTGGCCGCGCCAGGCCGACCTGGGCGTTGAGGTTGGCACCGTCCATGTACACCTGGCCACCGTGCTGGTGGACCACCTCGCAGATCTCGCGGATACCTTCTTCGTACACGCCATGGGTCGAGGGGTAGGTGACCATCAGGCACGACAGCTTGTCGCCGGCGGCATGGGCCTTGGCTTTGAGGTCTTCGAGGTCGACGTTGCCAGCATCGTCACAATCGACGATCACCACCTCCATGCCAGCCATCTGTGCCGAGGCCGGGTTGGTGCCGTGGGCCGACGACGGGATCAGGCACAGCGTGCGCTGGGGTTGATGACGGCTGCGGTGATAGCGGGTGATGGCCATGAGCCCGGCATATTCACCCTGGGCGCCGGAGTTGGGCTGCATGCAGATGGCGTCGAAGCCGGTAATAGCGCACAACCAGCTTTCCAGCTCGTCGATCATCGCCTTGTAGCCGGTGACCTGTGCTGCCGGTGCAAAGGGATGAAGCTGGGCGAAAGCAGGCCAGGTGATGGGGATCATCTCGCTGGTGGCATTGAGCTTCATGGTGCAGGAGCCCAGCGGGATCATCGACTGGTTCAGCGCCAGGTCCTTGTTCTCCAGCTGCTTGAGGTAGCGCAGCATCTCGGTTTCGCTGTGGTGCAGGTTGAATACCGGGTGGCTGAGGAACGGCGTGCGTCGCACCAGCGCAGCGGGGATGCCTTCCGGTAACGCGTGCTGGTCGAGGGTAGCGATATCCAGGCCGTGATCGACGCCCAGGAAAATATCCAGCAGCCGCAGCACGGTGGCTTCGCTGCAGGTCTCGTCCAGGCTCACGCCCAGATGGCCGCGGCCCAGGATACGCAGGTTGATGCGGGCGGCTTCGGCACTTTCGATGATCGCTGCCTGGGCGCCGCCGACATCCAGGGTCAAGGTGTCGAAAAAGTGCTGGTTGAGGCGCTTGATGCCTTTGGCCTCAAGGCCTGCTGCCAGCACAAAGGTCAGCCGGTGCACGCGCTGGGCAATGCGCTGCAGGCCCTCGGGGCCGTGATACACCGCATAGAACCCGGCGATGTTGGCCAGCAGTACCTGGGCTGTGCAGATGTTGGAGTTGGCTTTTTCGCGGCGGATATGTTGCTCGCGCGTCTGCAGGGCCATGCGTAGCGCAGTATTGCCACGGGCATCGCGGGACACGCCGATGATGCGCCCGGGCATCGCCCGCTTGTAATCGTCACGGCACGCAAAATAGGCCGCGTGTGGACCACCGTAGCCCATAGGTACGCCGAAGCGCTGAGTCGAACCCAGCACCACATCGGCACCCAGCTCGCCGGGCGGAGTCAGCACCACCAGGCTGAGCAGGTCGGCAGCTACACAGGCCAGGGCCTGCTGGCTGTGTAACTGGTCGATGAACGGGCGCAGGTCGCGCACCTCGCCGTGGGTATCCGGGTATTGCAGCAAGGCACCGAAGACCTGGTGCTGAGCGAGGTTATCCACAGCGTCGACGATCAACTGGAAACCGAACCCTTCCGCGCGGGTTTTCAGCACCGACAAGGTCTGTGGATGGCAATGCTCGTCGGCAAAGAACGCGTTGCTCTTGTTGCGCGCCACACGCTTGGCCAGGGCCATGGCTTCGGCAGCCGCCGTGGCTTCGTCGAGCAATGACGCGTTGGCCAGCGCCAGGCCGGTGAGGTCGATGACCATCTGCTGGAAGTTCAGCAGCGCCTCCAGTCGACCTTGGGCGATTTCGGGCTGATAGGGCGTGTAGGCGGTGTACCAGCCGGGGTTTTCCAGCACGTTGCGCAAGATGACGGTGGGCGTGACGGTGCCGTGGTAGCCCATGCCGATGAGGCTGGTCCACACCTGGTTCTGCTCGGCGAAGCCTGCGAGTTTGGCCAACGCAGCCTGTTCATCCAGAGCCGGCGGCAGGTCGAGGGCACGGTTGAAGCGGATGCCTGGCGGCACGGTCTGCTCGATCAGCTCACTGCGGCTGTTGAGGCCGAGGGTGCTGAGCATTGCCTGCTGCTCCGAGGCATCGGGCCCCAGGTGGCGGCGCAGGAAAGGGTTGAGCTCTTGCAGTTGATGCAGGGATGGCGACTGGGACATGTCGACGCTCTCTTCCTAGACCAGGTCTCATGGAGACTTATAAGTCTAGGAAGGGATCGCCGATACTGCGGGAAAACTTGTTTCTGCAGGTTCGGCCTCTTCGCGGCTAAGGTGAACTGGCCTAATGATTTTGGACACCTTCATCGGGCGCTATGATGGCGCCCAATTGGAGGCAAAATCAGTGCGCAAGTCTTATTCGAAAGAACACAAAATCCAAGCTGCCGAAATGGTCCTGGACGGTGGCCAGTCAGTTCCTGAGGTATGCGAAATCCTCGGGATTGGCCGTACAGCCCTTCGCCGTTGGGTTGAGCAGGTACGCCAGGAGAGAGAGGGTAAGGTTCCGACTGGAGCCAAAGCCATCACTCCGGAGCAGCAACGTATCGAAGAGCTGGAAGCATTGGTTCGTCAAAAGGATCGGGATATCGAAATCCTAAAAAAGGCCAGTGCTCTCCTGCTTCGGGACTCCAAAGATCGTTCTCGCTGATCAACGAGCTGAGTGAGCAATACGGTGTTGTCGACTGCTGTCGTGTGCTTGGGGTCAAACGCAGTAGTTTCTATGCATGGCGCAAACGCCAAGGGCGTGAGAATCCCGGCAGGGATGCTCTACGCTCGCGTGTAATCAATCACTTCATGGCGTCACGAAGCTCCGCGGGTTCACGCACGTTGATGCAAGAACTGCGGCGTGAAGGCCATGTGGTTGGGCGTTACAAAGTGCGTGCGCTTATGCGTGAAGCTGGCCTGAAATGCCGGCAGCGTAGGCCACACCGGTATCGGTCATCAGGCACGGAAGCACTGATTGCGGAAAACCAACTGAAGCGAAACTTCAAGGTTTCAACGATCAACGAGGTCTGGTGTGGCGATGTGACTTACATTCAGGTTGGCAGACGTTGGCTGTACTTGGCCGCAGTAATCGACTTGTACGCACGCCGAGTTGTGGGCTGGGCGTTTTCAATGACTGCTGATGCCAAGTTGGCCTGTGACGCGCTGCGCATGGCGTCTGAGTCCAGAGGCAAGCCTACGGGCGTGATGTTTCATTCAGATCAAGGTTGTCAGTACACCAGCCATAAATTCAGGGCTGTACTTGAAGAGTGCAGCTTGAAACAGAGCATGAGCCACCGTGGCCAATGCTGGGACAATGCGGCCATGGAGCGATTCTTCGGGGCATTGAAATCAGAATGGGTGCCAGCAGGAGGCTATGAATCCGAAGCTGAAGCTAAAGCCGACATCATGGCTTATTTGGTGCGCTACAACCTAAAGCGTCTCCACAGCTACAACGGCTACGAGACCCCGGTAGCTATGGAGGAAAAGCTCAGGGCAGCGGCATGAACCTTAACCGGTGTCCAAAATTACTTGACCAGATCAAAGCCGCTCCTACAAGGCATTGCACAGGCCTCGAGCGCGGCGCTGTGCCTGTAGGAGCGGCTTTAGCCGCGAAGCAGGCGACGCGGCGTTACTCGCCGATAGCGGCTGCGTAACCTGCAGCATCCAGCAGCTTGTCCAGCTCGGCCGGGTTGCTTGGCTTGAGCTTGAAGATCCACGACGCGTAGGGCTCTTCGTTAAGCAGCTCCGGGCTATCGGCCAGCTCTTCGTTGACCGCGATCACTTCACCGGAAACAGGAGCGTAGATGTCGGAAGCAGCCTTGACCGACTCGACCACGCCCGCAGCGTCGCCAGCGCCGAACACCTTGCCGACTTCGGCCAGTTCGACGAACACCACGTCACCCAGCGCTTGCTGGGCGTGGTCGCTGATGCCTACGGTGACGCTGCCATCAGCTTCCAGGCGTGCCCACTCGTGGCTTTCGGCGAAACGCAGATCGGCGGGGATATTGCTCATGTGTTGAATTCCTCGTTTGGGTCAGCGGTTCGGCCCGCCGTTAATTGTTCAGATCAGAATCTTGCCGTGGCGCACGAAGGTCGGTCTGACCACCCGCACCGGGTACCATTTGCCGCGGATCTCGACCTCGGCGCGGTCACCGGTAGCCATGGGCACGCGTGCCAGGGCAATGGATTTGCTCAGCGTAGGTGAGAAACTACCACTGGTGATCTCCCCTTCGCCAATCCCCGCTACACGAACCACTTGGTGGGCACGCAGCACACCGCGCTCTTCCAGCACCAAGCCAACCAGTTTTTCCTGCACACCGCGGTCGATTTCCGCCAACAGGCCAGCACGGCCGACGAAGTCGCGTTCAGCTGGCTCCCAGGCGACACACCAACCCAGGTTGGAGGTCAGCGGGGTGTGGCTTTCATCGATGTCCTGGCCGTACAGGTTCATGCCGGCTTCCAGGCGCAGGGTATCGCGCGCACCCAGGCCGCTCGGCGCAATGCCGGCGCCGACCAGGTCGTTGAAGAACGCTACCGCCTGATCACCCGGCAGGATGATTTCCAGGCCGTCCTCACCGGTGTAGCCGGTGCGCGCGATGAACCAGTCACCTTCGGCAACACCTTCGAACGGGCGCAGTTCGCGGATAAGCGCGGCGCGCGCAGGGCTCAGCAGCGCGGCGACTTTCTCCCGGGCATGGGGCCCCTGGATGGCGAGGATGGCGAGGTCGGGGCGAACGTCGAACGATACGTTGAAACCGGCGCTCTGGCGCTGCAGCCAATCGATAACCTTGGCCCGCGTGGCCGCGTTGGTGACCAGGCGGTAACCGCTTTGGGTGCGGTAGACGATCAGGTCGTCGATGACCCCGCCGTCTTCGCTGAGCAACGGGCTGTACAGCGCCTTGCCGGCGCCATCGAGACGGGCCACGTCGTTGGCCAGCAGACGTTGCAGCCAGGGCGTGGCGTCGTCGCCGGCGATGTCGATGACCGTCATGTGGGAAACATCGAAGACACCGCAGTCGCTGCGCACCTGGTGGTGCTCCTCGACCTGCGAGCCATAGTGCAGCGGCATGTCCCAGCCGCCGAAATCGACCGTCTTGGCGCCAAGCGCCAGGTGCAAGTCGTACAAAAGCGTGCGCTGTCCCATGGGTTTCTCCTTCCGGGCGTGGCGAAGCGGCGGCGGTCGATGACGTTTAATCGTCAGCTCTTCTTGTAGGACCCGCCGCGCGAATGCCGCGCATTGTAGCCGCAAGGGCGCAAGCTGGCATCCTCAGTGACTGTGACCCGGACGACGAGCCGAACGGCGGATCAGCCCGATGACCGGCAACAGCCCCACCAGCACGAGGGTCAGCGCCGGCAGCGAGGCGCGCGCCCATTCGCCTTCGCTGGTCATCTCGAACACCCTGACCGCCAGGGTGTCCCAGCCGAACGGGCGCATCAGCAAGGTGGCGGGCATTTCCTTGAGCACATCGACGAACACCAGCAACGCGGCACTCAGGGCTCCGGGAACCAGCAACGGCAGATACACCTTGAAAAACAAACCCACGCCACCGACGCCAAGGCTGCGCGAAGCCTCCGGCAATGAGGGGCGGATGCGCTCCAGGCTGCTCTCCAATGGGCCATAGGCGACAGCGATGAAGCGCACAAGGTAGGCCAGCAGCAAGGCGGCGAGGCTGCCCAGCAGCAGCGGCTTACCTGCGCCACCCAACCAGGCCGACAGCGGAATGACCAGCTGATTATCCAGATAGCTGAAAGCCAGCATGATCGATACCGCCAGCACCGAGCCGGGCAAGGCGTAGCCCAGGTTGGCCAGGCCGACGCCCGCTCGGATACCGGCCGTCGGCGCCTGACGGCGGGCGAAGGCCAGCATCAGGGCCACGCAAACAGTGATCAACGCGGCCATGCCGCCCAGGTACAACGTATGCAGCACCAGGCCGACATACCGCTCGTCAAGGTCATGCCGACCGCGCTGCCAGAACCACGCCAGCAACTGCAGCACTGGAATGACGAATGCGCAGGCGAACACCAGCAGGCACCAGCCGCTGGCCAGCAGCGCCTTGAACCCACGCAAGTGGTAAAGCGCCTGGCCGCGCGGGCGCTCATTGCCACTGCGGGTCGCACCACGGGCGCGGCGCTCGCCGTACAGCACCAGCATCACCGCCAGCAGCAGCAGGCTGGCTAGCTGGGCCGCGCTGGCTAGGCTGAAAAAGCCGTACCAGGTCTTGTAGATGGCCGTGGTGAAGGTATCGAAGTTGAACACGGCCACTGCGCCAAAATCGGCCAGGGTCTCCATCAGCGCCAGGGCAATACCCGCACCAATCGCTGGCCGCGCCATCGGCAAGGCTACCCGCCAGAAGGCTTGCAGGGGTGTCAGGCCAAGTACCCGGGCAGCCTCCATCAAGCCCTTGCCCTGGGCCAGGAACGCCGTGCGCGCCAGCAGGTAGACATAGGGGTAGAACACCAGCACCAGAACGATGATCACCCCACCGGTGGAGCGTACCCGTGGCAGGCGCATGGGCCCGAACACCTCGCGCAGGGCGCTTTGCACGGGGCCGGCAAAGTCGAGCAGGCCGACGAAGACGAAGGCCAGCACGTAGGCAGGGATGGCAAACGGCAGCATCAGTGCCCAGTCGAGCCAGCGCCGGCCGGGGAACTCACACAGACTGGTGAGCCAGGCCAGGCTGACGCCGAGCACGGTGACGCCGATACCGACGCCGACCACCAGGGTCGCGGTATTGCCCAGCAGGCGGCCCATCTGGGTGTCGAGCAGGTGCGACCAGATCTGCAGGTCGACCGACTGCCAGGACAGCAGCAGCACACTCAAGGGCAGGAGGACCAGGGTGGCGGTCAAAGTGACCGGGAGGTACCAGCGGCTTTGTGGGGTGTGCGGCAAGGTTGAATTCTCGGTTGCAATAGCGACCGCTGCGCGGTCGTTCGCGGGTAAACCCGCTCCTACAGGGTTTAGCGCCATCCTGAAGTGCGATGGTGTTCCTGTGGGAGCGGGATTACCCGCGAAAGGGCCCTGAAATACCCCGGAAGAGTAAAGCCTGGTGCTTAATTCCAGCCAGCCCGATCCATCAGGCGAATGGCCTCGGCCTGGCGCTTGCCAGCCACTTCCACCGGAAGGCTGTCGGCCTTGAAGCTGCCCCAGGCAGCCACTTCATCCGACGGCTTGACCTTCGGGTTGGCCGGGAACTCCTGGTTGATGTCGGCGAACAGCTTCTGCGCCTCCTCGCCGGTCATCCATTCGACCAGCTTTTTGGCGGCTTCCGGGTGCGGTGCATGCTTGGTCAGGCCGATGCCCGAAAGGTTGACGTGCACGCCACGGTCACCTTGATTGGGCCAGAAGATCTTCACCGGCAGTTTCGGGTTCTGAGCGTGCAGGCGGCCGTAGTAGTAGGTGTTGACCACGCCCACATCGCACTGGCCGGCTTCGATGGCCTTGATCACGGCGTTGTCGTCAGAGAACACGTCAGTGGACAGGTTGCTGACCCAGCCTTTGACGATCTGTTCAGTCTTGGCTTCGCCGTGGTTCTCGATCAGCGTGGCCGTCAGCGATTGGTTGTACACCTTCTTCGCCGTGCGCAGGCACAGGCGGCCTTCCCAGTGCTTGTCGGCAAGGGCTTCATAAGTGGTCAGCTCGGCGGGTTTGACCCGCTCGGTGGAGTAGACGATGGTCCGCGCGCGCAAGCTCAGGCCGGTCCAGTCATGGGACGAAGCGCGATACTGCGGCGGGATGTTCTGGTCGATGATGTCCGACTTGATCGGCTGCAGAATGCCCATCTGCTCGGCCTGCCAGAGGTTGCCGGCATCGACGGTGAGCAGCAGGTCGGCCACACCGTTCTCGCCCTCGGCCTTGATGCGCTGCATCAGCGGCGCTTCCTTGTCGGTGATGAACTTGACCTTGACCCCGGTCTTGGCGGTGTAGGCGTCGAACACCGGCTTGATCAGCTCGTCGATGCGCGAGGAGTACACCACCACTTCGTCCGCCGCTTGGGCGGTGCCGCCGAACAGGGTCAGGGCCAGGGCGGCCAATAGGGGCTTGCGTGGCAACATGGAAAGCACTCCTCGGATCGTATGAGAGGCGCAAATGGTAGTGAATCCCATTTTCCAGCTCATCTACCGAGCAGTTACCGGATGTTGCAAGGCCCGCTTTGCGACCCTCTCGCGACACAAGGCCGCTCCTACAGGAGACCGCAGCCCCGGCCTTGCCGGGGCGCCGGACCGGTCAGAAAGGGCTGCAAAGCAGCCCCAGCCATCTCAAGCCTTGGCCAGTTCCGGCAGATCCCCGGTCAACCCCAAAGCCTGGCGTACGAACATCGCCTTGGCTTCCGGCATCTGTTCCACCAGCTTCAAGCCGCTGTTTCGCAGCCAGCGCAATGGCAACGGATTGGCCTGGAACAATCGCTCGAAGCCTTCCATCGCCGCCATCAATGCCAGGTTGTGCGGCATGCGCCTGCGCTCATAACGGCTAAGCACTTTCACATCCGCCAACCGCTCACCGCGCTCGCAGGCCTTCTCCAGCACCTCGGCCAGCACCGCAGCATCAAGGAAGCCCAGGTTGACACCCTGCCCGGCCAACGGGTGAATGGTGTGCGCAGCATCGCCGATCAACACCAACCCTTCGTCCACGTAGCGCTTGGCATGGCGCTGGCGCAACGGCACGCAAACGCGCGGGTCGGCTTCCAGCACATCGCCCAAACGCCCCTCGAAAGCGCGCTCCAGGGCCTTGAGGAAGGCCTGTTCATCCAGTCCCATGATCTGCTCGGCCTGCTCCGGAGTCGTCGACCAGACGATCGAGCACCAGTCCTGCTTGCCGTCACGGGACAGCGGCAGAAACGCGAGCGGCCCCTCATCGGTGAAACGCTGCCAGGCGGTGGCCTGGTGCGCGGCACTGCAGCGCACGCTGGTGACGATCGCGTGGTGCAGGTAATCCCATTCGCGGGTCTCGCAGCCGGCCAGGCGGCGCACCGCCGAATTGGCGCCGTCTGCGGCCACTACCAGTGGCGTACGCAGTTGGCGACCATCGGCCAGGGTCAGCAGCCATTCGTCACCGGAACGGCGCAGCTGTTCCAGACGGGCATTGGGCAACAGGCCGATGTCGCTGTCGTGCAGGCGCTCCAGCAGACCATCCTGGACCACCCGGTTCTCGACGATATGGCCGAGCACCTGGGCATGCACGCTGGCTGCCGAGAAATGAATCTGACCGGTACCGCTGCCATCCCATACATGCATGTCGGAATACGGCGACACACGCCGGCTGGCGATGCCGTCCCAGGCACCGAGGCGTTCAAGGATACGCTGGCTGGCCGCCGACAACGCACTGACCCGCGGCTCGAACGGGGCGGCGCCATCGAACGGTTTGACCGACAGCGGGCCGCCATCGAGCAGGAGAATTTCCAGGCCGCTGTGGCGAAGCGCCAGGGCCAGGGCGCTGCCGACCATACCGGCACCGACAATCAACAGATCTGCGCGCATTTCCATGCCTTACGCCTGCCTCGCTTGCGGCTTGAGCCGCACGTATAGGGTTTTATCGACCCGTGCCACCAGCTCGCCGGCTTCGTCACGGATATCGACCTGCACACGCGGCAGGTACTTCTTGCCGCTGGCGGTCTGCCGGCGGATTTCGTCCAGCAGCGCGTCATCGACGTGGAATTCGGCGTACACCGTGCTCTTGCCCGGGGCGATGAAATCGATGCTGGCGGCTTTGTCCCAGACGATGTATTCGCGGCCCAGCTGCTCGATCAGCAACAGCATGTAGAACGGATCGACCATCGAGTACAGGCTGCCGCCAAACTGGGTGCCGACGTAGTTGCGGTTCCAACGGGTCAGCTTCATGCGTACCTTGACGCTGCGCATGTCCGGGCTGATGTGCTGGATACGGATGCCGGCACCGATGTATGGCGGGTAGAAGTTCAGCAGCCAGCGCAACATGCGCGCCCGGCGCGCCAGCCTGCGCGGGTTGCTCATGCCTGGCCCCGCGGATCGGGGCGGGTACCGAGGCCCATGGCCTGGCGGGCAAACCAGCTTTTTGCCGGGGGCAGCAGGTCGAGCCCGAGCAGGCCGATATTGCGCCCGGCCGCCAGCAGCGGCTGGTTGCTGCCGAACAGGCGGGTGACCTGGTCGGAGAAGCCGATGGTCAGGGCCTGGTCGAGACGCTGGCGCTGGCGATAGGCCTGCAGACTGGCCAGGTCACCTGGCTGCTGCGGGCCTGCCAGCAGCGCATCGGCCAGCGATTGCACATCACGCAGCGAGAGGTTGAAGCCTTGACCGGCGATCGGGTGCAGGCTGTGCGCCGCGTTGCCCAGTACCACCAGGTGTGGCCGCACCTGCTCTTCGGCCTCGATCAGCGCGAGCGGGTAAAGATGCCGGGCACCGACCTGACGCAGGGCGCCGAGGCGGTAGCCAAAGGCATCCTGCAACTCGCTCAGGAAGCTGCGTTCGTCGATTTCGGCCAGGCGCCGAGCGTCCATCCCCTGCCGCGTCCAGACCAGCGCGCAGCGGTTTTCCGGCAACGGCAGCAAGGCCATCGGGCCTTGTTCTGTGAAGCGCTCGAAGGCTTGGCCACAGTGGGCCTCGCCCGGGGTGATGTTGGCGATCAACGCGCTCTGTTCGTACGGAGTACGGCGCACATGAATGCCCAACTGCTCGCGCAGACCCGAGCGGCCACCGTCGGCCAGCACTGCAAGGTCGCACTCCAGGCTGGTGTCGTCGTCCAGCAGCAGGCGGTAGCCACCCTCGATGGCCTGCATCGCCTTCACTTCGGCCGGGCAACGCCAGCTCACCACCTCACGGTCCAGCCCCTGCCACAGGCATTGGCCGAGCCAGGCATTCTCCACCACGTAACCCAGGGCCGGCACGCCCTCTTCCATGGCATCCAGGCGGGTAGCGCCGAAACGGCCGCGGTCAGAGACCTGAATCTGCCGAATCGGCTCGGCGCGCGGGCTGATGGTTTGCCACAGGCCAAGGTGCTGGTAGATCTGCCGGGTGCCGAACGACAAAGCCGAGGAGCGTGCATCGTAGCTCGGCTGGAAGCTGTCGCCGGGAGCGAACGGCTCGATCAACAGGATTTTCCAGCCACGTGCCTTGGCACTGGCCTGCAGGGCCAGGGCCAGGCTCGCGCCAACCAGACCGCCGCCGATGATCGCCAGGTTGACCCGACTCATGCCGCGTCCTTGCGCGCAGCCTGCATCAGCGCCTCGATCTCGGCGACTGTGCGGGGCACACCTGAAGTCAGAATTTCACAACCTTGCTTGGTCACTACCACGTCATCCTCGATCCTGATGCCGATGCCGCGCCATTTCTTCGCGACCTCCTGATTGTCGGCGGCAATGTAGATGCCCGGCTCGACCGTCAGCGCCATGCCGGGTTCCAGCACCCGCCACTCGCCGCCGACCTTGTATTCGCCGACATCGTGCACATCCATGCCCAGCCAGTGCCCGGCGCGGTGCATGTAGAAGGCCCGGTAGGCCTCGCTGTCGATCAATGCCTGCACCTCACCCTTGAGCAAGCCAAGCTCCACCAGGCCTTCAGTGATGACCTGCACGGTCGCCTCGTGGGCGTGGTTCCAGTGCTTGCCCGGGGCGATCTCGGCAAAGGCGGCAGCCTGGGCCTTGAGCACCAGCTCGTAAATGGCCTTCTGCTCGGGCGAAAAACGCCCGCTGACCGGGAAGGTACGGGTAATGTCGCTGGCGTAGCAGTCGATCTCGCAACCGGCATCGATCAGCACCAGGTCGCCGTCCTTGAGTGAGGCGTCGTTCTGCTGATAGTGCAGGATGCAGCCATTGCGCCCGGCGGCGACGATCGAACCATAGGCCGGCATCTTTGCCCCGCCCTTGCGAAACTCGTAGTCCAGCTCGGCTTCCAGGCTGTATTCATGCAACCCGGCCCGGCAGGCCTGCATGGCCCGCACATGGGCGCGCGCGGAGATATCTGCGGCAGCACGCATCACCTTCACTTCCGCCGCCGATTTATACAGGCGCATGTCGTGCAGCAGATGATCCAGCGCAACGAACTCGTTCGGCGGCTGCGCGCCGAGGCGCGCCTTGGAGCGGATCACATTGATCCAGTCCATCAGCCGGCGGTCGAACTCGGGGTTGCTGCCCATGGCGCTGTAGACCCGCTCGCGGCCTTCGATCAGGCCGGGCAGGATCTCGTCGATATCGGTGATCGGGAAGGCATCGTCCGCGCCGAAGTCACGCACAGCACCTTCCTGGCCGGCACGCAGCCCGTCCCACTGCTCGCGCTCAGGGTTGCGCTCGCGACAGAACAACACGTACTCGCCATGCTCGCGCCCGGGGATCAGCGCGATCACCGCCTCAGGCTCCGGGAAGCCGCTGAGGTACTGGAAATCGCTGTCCTGGCGGTACACGTGCTCGACGTCGCGGTTGCGGATGGCAACCGCGGCAGCCGGCAGGATGGCAATGCTGTTGGGGACCATCTGCGCCATCAGCGCCTTGCGCCGACGGGCATACTCGGCCTTGGGTATGTGGCTCATGGGCAGAACTACCCCCGGTTGATCAGTGCAGCGAAGGTTTTGGCGCGGGTGCGGCAGGCGCGGCCAGCTCCGTGTACAGCAACAGCGGTGCGACGCGCAGGTACTCCATGACCTCCATGTAGTCGCTCTCGCCGTCTTCGGATTCTTCGAGGGCTTCCTGGACCTGGGAAATGGCCACCAGGTCCTGCAGCACTTCCTTGGCTTCGGTAGACAGGTCCTTGCCACCTGCGTTCAGGCCAAAGCCGGTGATGAAGCCCTGGCACCACTGGCCCAGCGCCTCGGCGCGATCGGCAAGTGCGGCATCGTCGCTTGGCAGCAGCAGGACGATGGCCATGTCTTCGCCGTTCAGTTCGCCCTTGACCATCTCTTGCAGGCCGATCAGGGCATTGCGCACGGTGTCACCAGGTTCGGTTTCCAGCAGTTGGGCGGCATCGGCCAGCCAGGCCTCGGCATCGAAGCCTGCACCGGCACAGCTGCGCCCGATCAGCAGGCCGTGCAGCTCGGCAGGGGTTACAGGATGGCCATTGCTCGAAAGGAGCATGGCGAAGGCAACATAAGGCGATTGAGTATTAGGCATGGTCGGCTAGGCGCCAGACGGCGCATTTGACTAGAATGAAGACCTTGTATCCTAGCACCGGCAGGCGCGCCAAGACCATCGGCACTGGCCGCCGCTGCGCAGGGAGAGGCATCATCGCAGGGTGATTCAACGACGGAGCGAATCGAGTGCAACCCACGCAAGAGAACGACCTGCAAGCGCTGATGAGCCGGTTCGAGTTGCTGATTGAACGCGTCGAGCAACTAAAACGGCAAAATGCACTCCTAGTAGCTCAGGAAAAATCCTGGCGCGAGGAGCGCGCCCACCTCATCGAAAAGAACGAGATCGCCAAGCGCAAGGTCGAGTCGATGATTTTACGCCTGAAGGCCCTGGAGCAAGACTCATGAGTTCAAGCAATAGCGTCACCGTGCAGATCCTCGACAAGGAATATTCGATCATCTGCCCGCCGGAAGAGCGCAACAACCTGGTCAGCGCGGCGCGCTACCTGGATGGCAAGATGCGCGAGATCCGCAGCAGCGGCAAGGTGATCGGTGCCGACCGCATTGCGGTCATGGCAGCGTTGAACATCACGCACGAAATGCTCCACCGCCAGGAAGATCGCAGCGACGCGCCGGTGAGTGGCACCAGCCGTGAACAGGTGCGTGACCTGCTGGAACGGGTCGATCAGGCTTTGTCCGACGATGCGGGTACCAAAAACGGCTGAGATTGGTATACTGGCGCCACTCCCTGGGGGATGCGCCAGTCGGTTATGTCCCTGAGCCGATACGCACAACCACGGGGGTTGCACGCTGGGGCAGGTGTGCATGTCCGCCCGACGGAAAGCCTTAACGCCCCCTGCAATCTCCACCTTGAACTTTCGGGTTCAAGGGCTACACCGATAGCGGTCTTATCGGGGAGCCTGATTCTTCCTGCCCAGCGCTCAGCTGGGCAATCCGACACCTGGGATAGCCAGTGCCATGACTGAAACTGCGCCGCTCACCCGCCCCCAGCTTCGTCGCCTGCTTCGCAATGCCCGCCGCGCCCTTACACCCGCCCAGCAACTCCAGGCCTCACGCGGCCTGTACCGCCAACTGGCACAGCACCCATTGTTCCGCCGCGCCCGGCATATCGCTTTGTACCTGCCCAATGACGGTGAAATCGACCCGCGTTTTCTGCTGCGCGAGGCTCAGCGCCGAGGCAAGCGCACCTACCTGCCGGTGCTGCATGCCTGGCCGCGCACGCGCATGGTGTTCCAGCGTTTCGAACAGGGCGAAAAACTCAAGCGCAACCGCTTCCGTATTCCCGAGCCGTTGACCGATCGCCGGCGTCAGCGCCCAGTCTGGTCGCTGGACCTGATCCTGTTGCCGCTGGTCGGCTTTGATGAAGTTGGCGGGCGCCTGGGCATGGGCGGGGGTTTCTACGACCGCAGCCTGGCCTACCAGGCACGTCGCAAGACCTGGAAGAAACCACTGCTGCTAGGGCTGGCACATGAATGCCAGAAGGTCGAGCGACTGGCGCAGGCCAGTTGGGATGTACCACTGCAGGGCACGGTCAGCGACCGCGGCTGGTACCTGGCGCCGAACTGAACAGCGTGCGCGGGGGAAGTCAGCGTTGCTGTGGGTTGGCGTCGACCGGAGCCTGATAGGCGGTATCGAGCTTGCGCTCCCAGATACCCTGGGCATAACCGGTGGTGACCACACCAAGGCCAAAGATGAAGACCAGGATCCACAGTAGATCCGGTTTACGTTGATTCATCGAAGAATGCCCCCCTAGGCATACGTTCAGGCTCGGCGACCTTCTAGGTGCCGCCGGAGCGTCTAGCTTTAAAATCGGCGCATTTTCCGACAACCTGAGTCCACACGCAAACGTTGACGCCAACCGGCTGTCGGTTTCGTGCAACAGGTTATTTCAAACCTTTTCAGGAGCAGTATCCATGGCCTATTGGCTGATGAAATCCGAGCCCGACGAGCTCTCGATCGAAGGCCTGGGCCGCCTGGGCGAGGCGCGCTGGGATGGCGTACGCAACTACCAGGCGCGCAACTTCATGCGGGCCATGAGCGTAGGCGACGAGTTCTTCTTTTACCACTCCAGCTGCCCACAGCCTGGCATTGCCGGCATCGCCCGTATCACCGCAGCGGCCTACCCGGACCCGACGGCACTGGACCCGGAAAGCCACTACTTCGACGCCAAGGCCAATGCCGAGAAGAACCCGTGGAGCGCAGTGGACGTGGCCCACGTGAAGACATTCCGGCAAGTGCTGGGGCTGGGTTTGCTGAAGCAGCAAAGTGCGCTGGCAGAGTTACCGCTGGTTCAGAAAGGCACGCGGTTGTCGGTGATGCCGGTCACTGAAGAGCAGTGGGCGGCGATCATTGCGCTGGCGCGCTGAATTGCTTGCCGACTGTGGGAGCGGCCTTGTGTCGCGATAGGGCCGCGACGCGGCCCCCAGGGTCTGTGACTCACCGGTAATTGCCGGGGCTGCTACGCAGCCCTTTCGCGACACAAGGCCGCTCCTACAGGACTCAACCTGGGTATGTTGAGCTACTGCACAATCAGGTTGTTGAACAGCAGATCCTCGACAATCGGCTTGCCCTCTTCCGATTCCATCACCTGCTGCACCTGTTTCAACGCTTCCTGACGCAGTTTTTCCTTGGCGTCGACATTGCTCATGCTATCTACAGTCTGCTGGGTGAACAGTGCCACCAGCTGGTTGCGGATCAGCGGCTCCTGGTGCTTGACCGCAGCAGCCGCGGCGTCGCCGGTCACACGCAGGGCCACATCGGCCTTGTACACGCGCAGCTTGGGGCTGCCATCGAGGGCATAGTTGCCAACGAAGGGCGGGCTCAGGGTGATGTAGGAAACCTTCGGCTCCCCTTCCTTGGCTTCCTCGGCCATGGCCGCCGCTGGCAGCATCAGCGCCAGTACCATCAAGATCCACGCTTTCACGAATTCGCTCCTAGAAACAGTTGGCGCCAGCTTACCCAGCATGTCGCTCAAACCCAAGCCCGGGCTTGTGCCGGCACTTATGCCCGCACATCAAGGTGGGCCATGCTCGTTGACCCGGCAATCGACACTCCTACACTTATCGGCCACTACACGCAAAGGAATAGCCCCGATGAAAGCTGTGTTGTGCAAAACCCTGGGCCCGGCTCGCGACCTGGTGCTGGAGGACGTGGCCAGCCCTGTGCCGAAGAAGAACGAGATCCTGCTTGATGTGCAGGCCGCCGGGGTCAATTTCCCCGACACGCTGATCATTGAAGGCAAGTACCAGTTCCAGCCACCCCTGCCGTTCTCGCCGGGCGGCGAGGCCGCAGGCGTGGTCGCGGCCGTGGGCGAACGGGCCGGCACCTTCAAGGTAGGCGACCGGGTAATGGCCCTGACTGGCTGGGGGGCGTTCGCCGAGCAGGTGGCGGTGCCGTTCTACAACGTGATGCCGATCCCCGAGCACATGGACTTTGCCACTGCCGCCGCGTTCGGCATGACCTATGGCACCTCGATGCATGCACTCAAGCAACGCGGCCAGCTGCAGGCCGGCGAAACCCTGCTGGTACTCGGTGCATCCGGTGGTGTTGGCCTGGCGTCGGTGGAAATCGGCAAAGCCATGGGAGCAAGAGTGATCGCTGCAGCCAGCAGCGCCGAGAAGCTCGCCGTTGCCAAGGCTGCAGGTGCTGACGAATTGATCAACTACAGCCAGGCCAGCCTCAAGGAAGAGATCAAGCGCCTGACCGGTGGCCAAGGCGTCGATGTGATCTACGACCCGGTGGGTGGCGACCTGTTCGACCAAGCCGTGCGCGGCCTGGCTTGGCAGGGCCGGCTGTTGGTGGTGGGGTTTGCCAGCGGAGCGATCCCGCAGATGGCAGCGAACCTGGTGCTACTCAAGGGAGCTGCAGTGCTTGGGGTGTTCTGGGGCGCGTTTGCCCAGCGCCAACCAGATGACAATGCAGCGAACTTCCGGCAGTTGTTTGCCTGGCACGCCGAGGGGAAGCTGAAACCGTTGGTGTCGAAGACTTATCCACTGGCTGAAGCCGGAGCTGCAATTGAAGAGCTTGGGCAGCGCCGGGCTGTGGGTAAGTTGGTAGTCCTGGCCAGGTAAGACTTCAGCCCCTTATCAACAAGACCAGCCTCTTAGCGGGTTCACCCGCGAAGAGGCCCGTGCAGGCTATGGCAACGCCTGAACCTGGCTTCGAGGTTGCGATCCGGCATCTGATGGCTGCGCAGCGCATTCAGGGTCTGCTCGACATAATCCCGCGTCGTGCCATAACGGCCCTTGGCACTGGCCAGAATCTGGCTGAGCAAGGTATCCGGCAGGTTGCCCGCATAGCACGGCAGGTGCCGCTCCAGCACGAACCCCAGCGCCTGCACCTTGCTGCCATCACCCAGCCGGCAGCTGAGCCAGTGCGGCCGATAGGCCGGATAAGGCATTTCCCGCTGCCACAGGGCCATCAGCGAATCGTCGAGGTTGCTTTCATCCAGACGATAGGCAAAACCGCTGCAGGAGCCGCCACGATCCAGGCCGAACACCAGGCCTGGTGTTTCAGGCGTCCCCCTGTGCTCGTGCGACCACAGGTACAAGCCGCGGTGATAACCATGCACTCGCGCCCGCTGGCGTTCCACAGAATTACATTCCGGGCGCCAGATCAACGAACCATAGGCAAATAACCAGACCGGGCCACCTTCATGGCGAGACATGGTCGTTTGCATGGAATTGAGCAATTGCTCACGGGTCAGTTGCTGACCGAAGTCGAGCGTCGGAGGATAAGCAACTTCCCAGGACAAACTTTCAAGTGCCGACATAACTGCCGCCATTAATCCCCGTGTACTACCAATGTAGCGAGAGTCGTGTGCCATGCGGCCTGCGCCGCCGCGCCATGGGCGCTTGCATTAACCATAGGATAGAAACCGGGCAATGCTCAAGCCCTGGCGCATAAGTTTCACGCACAGTTCCGACGACTGGGAATTATTGTTCCGAAGGCGGTGAAAGTTAGTGGCTCAGGCGGTAACAATTACCGCCTTATACCCGCTAGTTGAAACTTCGGTTATTAACCGCGTGGTGCGTAGGCAAACACATCGGCGCGCATGCGGTGCGCATCCATGCCGGCCTCGACCAGGGCGTCGAGCGTGGCATAGACCATGTTCGGCGAGCCGCTGGCATACACATGCACGGTGTTGAGGTCTTTCACGTCCTCGCACACGGCCTCGTGCAGCATGCCGCAGCGCCCCTCCCAGCCACACAGGTCACTGACCACCTTGTGCAGGAACAGGTTGGGCAACCGCTCCCATTCGGCCCAGTGCTCGATGGTGTAGAAATCCTCCGGGCGGCGGACACCCCAGTACAGGTGCACCGGGTGCTTGAAGCCCTGGGCGCGGCAATGTTCGACCAGGCTGTGCATCTGGCCCATGCCGGTACCGGCGGCAATCAATACCAGCGGCCCATCCGGCAACTCGGCCAGGTGGGTATCGCCGAACGGCATCTCGATACGCGCCACGCGGTCACGCTGCAGCTGCGCCAGCAACTGCAGCGCGCTGGCTTCGCGGGCCAGCACATGCAGCTCTAGATCCCGCCCGGAATGCGGCGCAGAGGCCAGCGAGAACGCCGCCGGCTTGCCGCCTTCGCGTTCGATCATCAGGTACTGCCCGGCATGGTAGCGCGCCGGTTTGCCGGCAGGCGCACGCAGGCGCACGCGCCAGACGTCACCACCGACCTCGACGCATTCGCTCACGCTGCACGCCAGCTTGCGCACTGGCAGCTCACCCAGGGCGAGCACACCATCCCAGAGCAACACACAGTCCTCCAGCGGTTCGGCAATGCAGGTGAACAACTCGCCATGGTCACGGACCTCGCCGTCCTGACGCACGCTTCCTTCGACCAACAATGCGGCGCAGACATGGCAATTGCCATTGCGGCAGCTGTTAGGGCAGTCATAGCCCAGCCGCCGCGCTCCATCCAGGATCCGTTCCCCGGGTTCGAGCGCCAGCACCGCCCCGGACGGCTGCAACGTTACCTGCATCAATCTATTCCCAACTGATCCCACAGCTCATCGATACGGCGGGTGACGGCCTCGTCCTTGACGATGACCCGGCCCCATTCGCGTGTAGTCTCGCCCGGCCACTTGTGCGTGGCGTCCAGGCCCATCTTCGACCCCAGCCCCGACACCGGCGACGCGAAGTCCAGGTAGTCGATCGGCGTGTTGTCGATCATCACCGTATCACGCTTGGGGTCCATGCGCGTGGTGATGGCCCAGATCACATCGTTCCAGTCGCGGGCGTTGATGTCGTCGTCAGTGACAATAACGAACTTGGTGTACATGAACTGTCGCAGGAACGACCACACACCCAGCATCACGCGCTTGGCGTGGCCCGGGTACTGCTTTTTCATGGTCACCACCGCCATGCGGTACGAGCAGCCTTCCGGCGGCAGGTAGAAGTCCACGATCTCCGGGAACTGCTTTTGCAGGATCGGCACGAACACTTCGTTCAGCGCTACACCGAGAATAGCCGGCTCATCCGGCGGCCGACCGGTGTAAGTGCTGTGGTAGATCGGTTTCTGCCGGTGAGTGATGCGCTCGACGGTGAATACCGGGAAGCTGTCCACTTCGTTGTAATAGCCGGTGTGGTCGCCATATGGACCTTCTGGGGCCATTTCACCCGGGTGGATCACACCTTCGAGGATGATCTCGGCGGTGGCCGGCACCTGCAGGTTGCTGCCACGGCACTTGACCAGTTCGGTGCGGTTACCGCGCAGCAGGCCGGCGAAGGCGTATTCGGATAGGGTGTCCGGCACTGGCGTCACGGCGCCAAGGATGGTGGCCGGGTCAGCGCCCAGGGCCACGGCAACCGGGAACGGCTGGCCCGGGTTCTTCTCGCACCACTCGCGATAATCCAGCGCGCCGCCACGGTGGCTCAGCCAGCGCATGATCACCTTGTTCCGGCCGATCACCTGCTGGCGGTAGATGCCCAGGTTCTGGCGGTCCTTGTTCGGGCCACGGGTCACGGTCAGGCCCCAGGTGATCAGCGGCGCCACGTCGCCCGGCCAGCAGTGCTGGATCGGCAGCTGGCCGAGGTCGACGTCATCGCCCTCGATGACCACTTCCTGGCACACCGCGTCCTTGACAACCTTCGGCGCCATCGACACGACCTTCTTGAAGATCGGCAGCTTGGACCAGGCATCTTTCAGGCCTTTCGGCGGCTCAGGCTCCTTGAGGAAGGCCAGCAGCTTGCCGATCTCGCGCAGTTCGTCGACCGACTCGGCACCCATGCCCATGGCCACGCGCTCTGGCGTGCCGAACAGGTTGCCCAGTACCGGGATGTCGAAGCCGGTGGGCTTTTCGAACAACAAGGCCGGACCCTTGGCGCGCAGGGTGCGGTCGCAGACCTCGGTCATTTCCAGGACTGGGGAAATCGGAACCTGGATGCGCTTGAGTTCACCGCGCTGCTCCAGGCCACGGATGAAGTCGCGCAAATCGCGATACTGCATGCATGAGCCTCGTGTTGGCCGTATCGGTCGGGGTTGCAGAGTGTAGCGCCGTTCAGGCTTTGATTGGGGGCAAAAATGCATTGGGGCCGCTTCGCGCCCCTTCGCGGGCAAGCCCGCTCCCACAAGGATCGCACTGAACCTGTGGGAGCGGGCTTGCCCGCGAAGGGGCGCGAAGCGGCCCCAATCAATTCCAGCTTGAAGTGCTTACTTGCGCTTCATCGACAGGAAGAACTCGTCGTTGGTCTTGGTCTGCTTGAGCTTGTCGACCAGGAACTCGATGGCGGCGATCTCGTCCATCGGGTGCAGCAGCTTGCGCAGGATCCACATGCGCTGCAGTTCGTCGTCGGCAGTCAGCAGCTCTTCGCGGCGGGTACCGGAACGGTTGATGTTGATGGCCGGGAATACGCGCTTCTCGGCGATACGACGGTCCAGGGGCAGCTCCATGTTGCCGGTACCCTTGAACTCTTCGTAGATCACTTCGTCCATCTTCGAGCCGGTTTCGACCAGCGCGGTGGCGATGATGGTCAGCGAACCGCCTTCCTCGATGTTACGTGCAGCGCCGAAGAAGCGCTTCGGCTTCTCCAGGGCGTGGGCGTCGACACCACCGGTCAGTACCTTGCCGGAGCTCGGGATCACGGTGTTGTAGGCACGCGCCAGACGGGTGATGGAGTCCAGCAGGATGACCACATCCTTCTTGTGCTCGACCAGGCGCTTGGCCTTCTCGATGACCATCTCGGCAACCTGCACGTGGCGGGTTGGCGGCTCGTCGAAGGTCGAGGCGACCACTTCGCCGCGCACGGTGCGCTGCATTTCGGTCACTTCTTCCGGGCGCTCGTCGATCAGCAGGACGATCAGGTGGCACTCAGGATTGTTACGGGTGATGTTCGCCGCGATGTTCTGCAGCATGATCGTCTTACCGGCTTTCGGCGGAGCGACGATCAGGCCACGCTGGCCTTTGCCAATCGGGGCGCACAGGTCGATGACACGACCGGTGAGGTCTTCGGTGGAGCCGTTACCGGCTTCCATCTTCAGGCGCTTGTTCGGGAACAGCGGCGTCAGGTTTTCGAAGAGGATCTTGTTCTTCGCGTTTTCCGGGCGGTCGAAGTTGATGGTGTCGACCTTCAGCAGGGCGAAGTAACGCTCCCCTTCCTTCGGCGGGCGGATCTTGCCGACAATGGTGTCGCCGGTACGCAGGTTGAAACGGCGGATCTGGCTTGGCGAGACGTAGATGTCGTCGGGGCCGGCCAGGTAGGACGCATCAGCCGAACGCAGGAAACCGAAACCATCCTGGAGAATCTCCAGCACGCCGTCACCCGAGATCTCTTCGCCGCTTTTCGCGTGCTTCTTCAGCAGGGCGAAAATCACGTCCTGTTTGCGCGAACGGGCCATGTTTTCGATGCCCATCTGTTCGGCCATTTCCAAAAGATCGGTAATCGGCTTTTGCTTGAGTTCAGTCAGGTTCATAAGGGGAGTGACGTAATCATGTAAGAAGGGAGAATTAAGCTTTGGCTTAATGAGGCCGCGCCGCTAGATGGCGACAGGATCGCGTACTGATTCGAATTAGGGATGCTTCGGCGACGGCGTGCAGAGGGCACTGGAGAAGCAGTGCGAGGCCGAATGTAACACTTGCTTTTTTCTGCGTCTAGTGCTCTGAAAAAGAAAAAACCCCGCATTTGCGGGGTTTTTTGCTTCACATCACAGGTGGGCGTCGAGGAACGCGGCCAGCTGGGATTTGGACAGGGCGCCGACCTTGGTAGCTTCGACGTTGCCGTTCTTGAACAGCATCAGGGTCGGGATGCCACGCACGCCGTGCTTGGCCGGGGTTTCCTGGTTGTCGTCGATGTTCAGCTTGGCGACGGTCAGTTTGCCGGCGTAGGTGGAAGCGATGTCGTCCAGAACCGGAGCGATCATCTTGCATGGACCGCACCATTCAGCCCAGTAGTCGACCAGTACCGCGCCTTCGGCCTTCAGGACTTCGGCTTCGAAGGTAGCGTCGGTGACGTGTTTGATCAGATCGCTGCTCATGGATATCTCCAGGGTCGTAAGCAAAAAAACGTGGCCCATGATAGCCGCACCCAGGCCCTACAGGAAGTCATGGACGATTGAGTGTAACTATAGTTATGCAAGACGCCGCGAATCGAAACTGTCACATAAGTGTCATAGCATGGAATGGCACATTGCCTTGCATCAAGGCCCGGTGTGGTGCGCGTTGGCGTCAGCCAAGGATCGTGGCACGATTGCCGGGTTACCGACCGAGAACACACAGAATGCCGCATACCTCCGCGAAGAACCTGTCCCTGATCGCCGCCATCGACCTGGGCTCCAACAGCTTCCACATGGTCGTGGCCAAGGCGCACCACACCGAGATCCGCATTCTCGAACGGCTCGGCGAAAAGGTTCAGCTGGCCGCCGGCATCGACGAAGAGCGCAAGCTCAGCGAAGAAGCCATGGAGCGAGGCCTGGAATGCCTCAAGCGTTTTGCCCAACTGATCAACGGCATGCCGGCAGGCTCCGTGCGCATCGTTGGCACCAACGCCCTGCGCGAAGCGCGCAACCGCAACGAATTCATCCAGCGTGCAGAAGCTATCCTCGGCCACCCGGTGGAGGTCATCTCCGGCCGTGAAGAGGCGCGCCTGATCTACCTCGGCGTGTCGCACACCCTGGCCGATACCCCCGGCAAGCGCCTGGTCGCCGACATCGGCGGCGGCAGTACCGAGTTCATCATCGGCCAGCGTTTCGAGCCGCTGCTGCGCGAGAGCCTGCAGATGGGCTGCGTGAGCTTCACCCAGCGCTACTTCCGCGACGGCAAGATCACCCCGGCGCGCTACGCCCAGGCCTACACCGCCGCGCGCCTGGAACTGATGAGCATCGAAAATGCCCTGCATCGCCTGACCTGGGACGAGGCCATCGGTTCGTCCGGCACCATCCGCGCCATCGGCGCCGCGATCAAGGCCGGCGGCCTGGGTAATGGTGAGGTCAATGCCGAAGGCCTGGCCTGGGTCAAGCGCAAGCTGTTCAAGCTGGGCGAGGTCGACAAGATCGACTTCGAAGGGATCAAACCTGACCGGCGCACCATCTTCCCGGCCGGCCTGGCGATTCTCGAGGCGATCTTCGACGCGTTGGAGCTGCAGCGCATGGATCACTGCGACGGGGCCCTGCGCGAAGGCGTGCTGTTCGACCTGCTCGGCCGTCATCACCACGAGGATGTGCGCGAGCGCACCCTCAACTCGCTGATGGAGCGCTATCACGTCGACCAGGGGCAGGCAGCGCGTGTTGAGCGCAAAGCCCTGAACGCCTTCGACCAAGTAGCCAAGGCGTGGAAGCTGGATGAAGGAAACTGGCGCGATTTGCTGGGTTGGGCGGCGAAAATCCATGAAATCGGCCTGGATATCGCCCACTACCACTACCACAAGCATGGCGCCTACCTGATCGAGCACTCCGACCTGGCCGGCTTCTCGCGCGACGAGCAGCAGATGATGGCGCTGTTGGTGCGCGGCCATCGCCGCAACATCCCCAAGGACAAGTTCACGGAATTCGGCGACGACGCCGTGCAACTGATTCGCCTGTGCGTGCTGCTGCGCTTCGCCATCCTGTTCCACCACATCCGTGGCAACCAGCAGATGCCCAAGGTAGAACTGCAGGCCGGCGAAGACAGCCTTGAAGTGGTGTTCCCGGACGGCTGGCTGGAGCAGAACCAGCTGACCCAGGCCGACTTCGCCAACGAGGCGGAGTGGCTGGCCCGGGTCGGCTTCGTCCTCAGCGTACGTTGAGCAGCGGGTTGCTCAGGCGCTCCAGCAAGGTCGCCTGAGCACTGCGCGGGTTCTGGTTGCCGGTCGGGGTGCTACGCACGTAGCGCCCGTCTGGCTGCAGGGTCCAGGCGTGGGTGTTGTCGGTCAGGTAGCCTTCCAGCTCCTTCTTCACCCGCAGCAACAGCTTCTTGCCCTCTACCGGGAAGCAAGTCTCGACACGCTTGTCGAGGTTGCGCTCCATCCAGTCGGCGCTGGACAGGTAGATCTGCTCTTCGCCGCCATTGAGGAAGTAGAACACCCGCGTGTGCTCCAGGAAGCGGCCGATGATCGAACGCACCTGGATGTTGTGCGAAACCCCCGGAATGCCTGGGCGCAGGCAGCACATGCCACGCACCACCAGGTCGATCTTCACGCCCGACTGGCTGGCCTTGTACAGCGCCTTGATGACCTTGGCGTCGGTCAGCGAGTTGAACTTGGCGATGATGTGCGCGGGCTTGCCTTCCAGGGCAAACTGGGTTTCCCGGGCGATCATGTCGAGCATGCCCTTCTTCAGGGTGAACGGCGCGTGCAGCAGCTTCTTCATGCGCAGGGTCTTGCCCATGCCGATGAGCTGGCTGAACAGCTTGCCCACGTCCTCGGTGAGGGCGTCGTCAGAGGTCAACAGGCTGTAGTCGGTGTACAGGCGGGCGTTACCGGCATGGTAGTTGCCGGTACCCAGGTGCGCGTAACGCACGATCTCGCCCTGTTCGCGGCGCAGGATCAGCATCATCTTAGCGTGGGTCTTGAAGCCGACCACGCCGTAGATCACCACCGCACCGGCTGCCTGCAGGCGGCTGGCCATCTGCAGGTTGGACTCTTCGTCGAAGCGTGCTCGCAGCTCGATCACCGCAGTGACCTCTTTGCCGTTACGCGCCGCATCCACCAGGGCGTCGACGATCTCCGAGTTAGCCCCGGAACGGTACAGGGTCTGGCGTACGGCGAGCACGTGCGGGTCCTTGGCGGCCTGGCGCAGCAGGTCGATCACCGGGGTAAAGGACTCGAACGGGTGCATCAGCAGGATGTCCTGCTTGCCGATCACACTGAAGATGTTGTCGGCGTTCTGCAGCAGCTTGGGGATGGCCGGGGTGAACGGCGTGTACTGCAGCTCCGGATGGCTGTCGAGGCCGGTGATGCTGAACAGGCGGGTCAGGTTGACCGGGCCGTTGACCTGGTAAAGCTCGCTCTCGCTCAGGCTGAACTGCTTGAGCAGGTAATCCGACAGGTGTTTCGGGCAGGTGTCGGCCACTTCCAGGCGCACGGCATCGCCGTAGCGGCGCGAGAACAGCTCACCGCGCAGGGCGCGAGCGAGGTCGTCGACTTCTTCGGAATCCAGCGCCAGGTCGGCGTTGCGGGTCAGACGGAACTGGTAGCAACCCTTGACCTTCATGCCCTGGAACAGGTCATCGGCGTGGGCGTGGATCATCGACGACAGGAAGACATAGTTGTCGCCTGGGCCACCGACGTCTTCCGGCACACGAATGACGCGTGGCAGCAGGCGTGGTGCCGGGATGATCGCCAGACCGGAGTCGCGGCCAAAGGCGTCGACACCTTCCAGCTCGACGATGAAGTTCAGGCTCTTGTTCACCAGCAGCGGGAACGGGTGGGTCGGGTCGAGGCCGATCGGGGTGATGATCGGCGCGATCTCGTCGCGGAAGAAGCGACGCACCCAGGTCTTGAGCTTGGGCGTCCAGTAGCGGCGACGGATGAAGCGGATGGCGTGCTTTTCCAGCTCTGGCAGCAGCACGTCGTTGAGGATCGCATATTGGCGCTCCACTTCGATGTGCACCAGCTCACTGATGCGCGCCAATGCCTGGTGTGGCTGCAGGCCGTCGGCGCCGGCAAGCTCGCGGGCGAAGTTGATCTGCTTCTTCAGGCCGGCGACGCGGATTTCGAAGAACTCGTCCAGGTTGCTGGAGAAAATCAGCAGGAATTTGAGGCGTTCGAGCAGCGGGTACGATTCGTCCAGCGCCTGCTCCAGCACGCGGATGTTGAATTGCAGCTGCGAGAGTTCGCGATGAATGTACAGGCTGCTGTCGTCCAGGCTCGGGACGGTAATGGCCGGCGTCGGCGCAGGGGCCGGGGCGGCGGCTTCGACCACCGGCTCGGCAACCTCGGGCAGGTCCGGCGGGGTCTGTACCATCTCTTCGGGGACTGCCTGGGCATCCTTGATCGCGACAGGGGTTAGCACTTCATTATTCATCTGACGTTCCTGAGGACGTTAACGCCCTATGATCAATTGAGCGGCAAGATAAGCGTCCATTATGACGACTGTGTTACAGCTTCGCGCAAGGCGCGACTTGAGGCTGCCGGTATTGTCCGTGTAGGAATTGTTCACGTCGAGACACATTTGGACACTTTCACGAATGCGCGCGAAGGGGTAGGCTGCGCGTTCATTTCGCCAGCACCTCAGAAAATGCTCCAACAATTCCTGCAGGATTTCGGCTACTTTGCCCTTTTTCTAGGCACCTTCTTCGAAGGCGAGACCATTCTGGTACTTGCGGGATTCCTTGCGTTCCGCGAATACATGGACATCAAGCTGGTGGTCCTGGTGGCCTTCTGCGGCAGCTACGCCGGTGACCAGCTGTGGTACTTCATGGGCCGGCGGCACGGGCGCAAGATCCTCGCGCGCAAGCCGCGGTGGCAGGCCATGGGTGACAGGGCGCTGGAGCATATCCGCCGTCACCCGGATATCTGGGTGCTGAGCTTCCGCTTCGTCTACGGCCTGCGCACGGTGATGCCGGTGGCCATCGGCCTGTCCGGTTACCCGCCGCGCCGCTATCTGCTGCTCAACGGCATTGGTGCCGCAGTTTGGGCCCTGGCGCTGGGCCTGGCGGCCTACCACTTCGGCGCCATCCTCGAAGGCATGCTGGGCAGCATCAAGAAGTACGAGCTATGGGTGCTCGGCGGCCTGCTGCTGCTGGGTGCCGTGCTTTGGCTGCGCCGGCGCTTCCGCACCATCCGCGCCGAGCGCCGCGCGGCGACAGAAGAGCAAGCCGCCAATGCTGAGCAGCAGGTAAAAACCGAGAAGCAGCCAGAACACGGGCACGACCACCGCTAAGCCCAGCGTGCCGGCCAGATACAGCGCCGGCACCAGCGTAAGCAGGCGCGCGAGCTCCAGGCGCACCGCCCACGGCCGGTTTTCCAAGGCCGCTCCCAGCACGAACAAGCCAAACGCCATCAGCGACCAGCCCAGCACCAGGGCGGCGCTCGGCACACGTTCGGCGACGTCCATCAGATAACTGCCCAACGCGATGTAGACGACGAACTGCGCCGCCACATACGCCTGCCAGGCCCGGCCCAGGGCAATCTCGAACTTGCAGAACAACGCCAGGTTCTGCTTCGCCTGTGGATAAGCCGCTGCGACGTTGGCCGGGCGCCAGCCGGTGGGCATGAACCAGATGCGCAGCTTGTCCTTCCAGCTGCGGGTGCGGCGGGCATCGCTGCACAGCTGGGCGTAGAACTGCAGGTTGGCCCACAGCGGGTTCCAGCTGGCCAAGGGCGTGGTCACGCCGAACACCACCGGCTCGACCGGGTCCTCTTCCTTGAACGTGCCGAACAGACGGTCCCAGATAATGAACACACCGCCGTAGTTGCGATCCAAGTAAGCAGGATTTTGCGCATGGTGGACGCGATGGTTGGATGGCGTGATCAGTACCCACTCGAGCCAGCCCAGCTTGGGAATGTGCCGGGTATGCACCCAGAACTGGTACAGCAGGTTCAACGACGCCACGGTGATGAATACCACGGGCGGCACACCGATCAGCGCCAGCGGCAAGTAGAAGATCCACGAGAAGATGAAGCCGCTGCTGGTCTGACGCAGCGCGGTGGTGAGGTTGTACTCTTCGCTCTGGTGGTGCACCGAATGCGCCGCCCACAGCACGTTGCGCTCGTGCCCCAGGCGGTGCAGCCAGTAGTAGCAGAGGTCGTACAGCACGAAGGCCAGCAACCAGACCCACACGGCGCCCTGTGGCAGGTGCAACAGCGCCAGGTGCTCCCAGGCCAGCGCGTAGGTCAGCAGCCCAACCCCTTTGGTCAGCAGGCCGGTGCTGGTGGACAGCGCGCCGGTGCTGAGGCTGTTGATCGAATCGGCCAGGGTGAAGTTACGCTGGCCACGCACGCGGTCGGCGACCAGTTCCACCGCAATCAGCACGAAGAAGAACGGCACGGCCAGCAGAATCAAGTCCATGGGCAACGCTCTCGAAGGTTATCCACAGAGATTAGGATGCGCCCGCAGTAATCCCTATGGCCACATCTGCCAAACTAGAGGACATTTAGCGCCTCGAAAATGGAGTAATGAGCATGACCAAGAAAGTAGCGGTGATTCTTTCCGGCTGTGGCGTGTACGACGGTGCCGAAATCCACGAAAGCGTGATCACCCTGCTGCGCCTCGACCAGCGCGGTGCACAGGTGCAGTGCTTTGCGCCGAACATCGCGCAGATGCACGTGATCGATCACCTGACCGGCCAGGAAATGCCCGAGTCGCGCAATGTACTGACCGAGTCGGCACGTATCGCCCGCGGCGAGGTGAAGGATATCCGCGAAGCCAAGGCCGAGGATTTCGACGCGCTGATCGTGCCAGGTGGCTTCGGCGCGGCGAAGAACCTGTCCAACTTTGCCGTGGAAGGCACCGAGTGCACGGTAAACCCGGATGTGCTGGCACTGGCCGAAGCCTTTGCCGAGGCCTGCAAGCCGGTCGGCCTGATCTGCATCTCGCCAGCGCTGGCGGCGAAGATCTATGGCCCCGGCGTGGTCTGCACCATCGGCAATGACGCCGGCACCGCGGCGGCAGTGGTGAAGATGGGCGGCAAGCATGAGGAATGCGATGTGCATGACATCGTCGAGGATACCCAGCGCAAGCTGGTGACGACCCCGGCCTACATGGTCGCCAAGTCGATCAGTGAAGCGGCCAGCGGTATCTACAAGCTGGTGGACCGGGTACTGGAACTGACCCACGAAGGCGAACAATAAGGGCCTGCTGCGCAGGCCATCACTTGGTCAAGCGGGTGAGGATACGGTCAAGAGCATTGGCGAACGCCTGCTTCTCGCGTTCGCCATAGGGCGCTTGCCCTCCCCCGACCTGGCCCTGTTCGCGCAGCTCGGTGAACAGGTTGCGCACCGCCAGGCGCTCGCCCATGTTGCGCTCGTCGAATTCGCGGCCACGTGGGTCCAGGGCCGCCACGCCCTTCTTGATCAGGCGGTCGGCCAGCGGCACATCGCTGCAGATCACCAGTTCGCCGGGCACGGCGTGCTCAACCAGGTAATCGTCGGCCGCATCCATGCCGCTCGGCACCACGATCAGGCGGACGATCGCAAAGGCCGGCTTGGCTACGGCCTGGCCGGCCACCATCACTACCTCGAGCTGGCGCTTGAGGGCGAATTTGACGATCAGGTCCTTGGCTGCCTTGGGGCAGGCGTCGGCGTCAATCCAGATGCGCATTGCGTTTTTCCTCAAAAAAGCTGGGAGGGCTTTGCCCTCCTTTCGCGACACAAGGCCGCTCCTACAGGGAACGCGATCATGTGTAGGAGCGGCCTTGCGTCGCGATGGGCCGCGCAGCGGCCCCCAATCAGTTAGCTGTTGCCCGACGCTTATCGGCCAGGCGACTACGGCCATACAACACCAGAATGGCCAGCAGCGCCACCGCCTGGGCACTCAGCGAGTACACATCAGGGTGAATCCCCAGCCAGTCGAACTCGAAGAACGCCACCGGCCGCGTACCCAGCACACCCGCCTCTTGCAGCGCCTTCACGCCATGCCCGGCGAACACCACCGAAAGAGCACACAGCAGCCCTGCGTTGATGCTGAAGAACAACGACAGCGGCAACTTCGCCGACCCGCGCAGGATCACCCAGGCCAGGCCAACCAGCAGCACCAGCGCCGTAGCGCCGCCAGCCAGCACGGCCTGATGGCCGGCTGGTCCAGCTTGCAGCCACAGGGTTTCGTAGAACAGGATCACTTCGAACAGCTCACGGTAAACCGAGAAGAACGCCAGCACGGCAAAGCCGAAGCGCCCGCCGCCGCTGACCAGGCTGCTCTTGATGTAGTCCTGCCAGGCGGCGGCGTGACGGCGGTCGTGCATCCACACACCCAGCCACAGCACCATGACACTGGCGAACAAGGCAGTGCTGCCCTCCAGAAGCTCACGCTGGGCACCGCCAACGTCGATCACATAAGCCGCCACGGCCCAGGTGGCAAAGCCCGCGACCAGCGCCAGGCCCCAGCCGATGTTGACGCTGCGAATGGCCGACTGCTGGCCGGTGTTGCGCAGGAAGGCAAGCACCGCAGCCAGTACCAGGATCGCTTCCAGGCCTTCGCGCAGCAGGATCAGCAGGCCGGAAATGAAGCTCAGCGACCAGCTCAGGCCATCGCTCCCCAGCAGCTTGGCAGCCTGGTCGAGCTTGGTTTTTGCTTCGCCAAGACGCTGTTCGGCCTGGGCGACCGGCAAGCCATCCTGCAGTGACTGACGGTAGGCCATCAGGGCCTTTTCGGTGCTCTTGCGCGCTACGGTATCGATGTTGTCCAGCGAGCTTTCCACCAGTTCGAAGCCTTCCAGGTAGGCTGCCACTGACAGGTCGTAGGCCTGATCGTGGTCGCCTGCGCGGTAGGCTGCGAGGCTCTTGTCCAGGGTGCTGGCGGTGTACTCGAGCAACTGTGAAGGACCGCGTTTGACCTGCGGCGGCTGGGCACGCTGGGCGCGGAACGCCTCGAGCGACGCGGCGCCTTCATTGGCGGCGACTTCCGCCGGGGTCTGGCGGGCCAGGTCGGCGATGTTCCAGGTTTTTTCACTCTTGGCGGCTTCAGGCTTGGCGGTGAAGCTGGCGATGTAGGCGGCCACGTCCCAACGCTGGCGCTCATCCAGCTGGTCGGCGAAGGACGGCATCTCGGTGCCATCGATACCCAGGGCCAAGGTGTTGTAGAGGTCGAACAGGCTCAGCTGATCAAGCCGTGCGGTGTTGCGCAGGTTGGCCGGTGCTGGCTCCAGACCCACACCCGCCGGGCCGTCACCGGCACCGGTATCGCCGTGGCAGATCGAGCAATTCTGCGCGTACAGCGAGGCGCCACGGGCCGGGTCCGGGGTGATCACCGGGGCCTGGCTGACTTCGTACGCCACGGCCAGACGTGCACCCAGCTGACGCGCCTGCTTGGCTACCGCTGCGCCGTCCTGGCGCTGGTCGATGGCCTGACGCAGCGCTTGCACACCTTGCTGCAGGCCGGCTTGCTCGGCATTGGCCGGCAGGCCTTTGACCAGGTCGGCGAGCACGGTGCTGAACTCCTGCTGCTCACGGTATTCGCCGTCGTCGATCACCTTGCCGTTTTCAACGGTCGGCGGGTAGTCGGCACCAATGTAGTCCAGCAAATGCAAGGCTTTGGCGGCCTCGGCGGGCGCTTCGGCCTGCGCCAGGGTGCTGCACAGCGCCAGCACCGGGCCGAGCAGTGCAACCGGCAACCAGGCGAGCAGACGGGAACGGGTTTTCATGGCCAGTCTCGGAGGGAATGCGAAAGAGAACATTGTTCACTTCCACTTTGCTTCCCTCAAGGGTTGTCGCTGGATTTCATGAAAAATCTTGAGACAAATCAGATGAAATGGATTGCCGTAGAGATGGGGCTGCATTGCAGCCCCATGTTCCTGAAGTTTATTGACGAGCCTTGTTCAGCCCCAGCTCCATATCGTCGATCAGCGCCTTGGCCCGGGAGCCTCACGCCCGATCGCCTTGCGAGGCGACCCAGGGACAGTAGTCCAGGAGCACTTCCCAGCCAAGACAGCACCTTCCGACAGGTGCCGTAGGATAATTCGACATGGCGTCGGAATTGAAGCATTCGGTTTCAGGTTCGGAAATGCCTCACAGCGGGGGGTTGCCGCGAGATGGGGTGACGGCTGACAGGCGCCTGCCAACAGATTTGCAGCGCCTGTGAGATCGAGCGCCGCCCGCGCGGCGCATCGCGGATAAATCCGCTCCTACATCTGTTTCGGGCCAGTTAATCCTGCGCCGTTGGCGCATGGCAGGAGATAAGCGAAGCGGCAGCAGCGACACCAATCGATTCGAATGGAACAAACAAGGCGGACAGCGGTGACCCCACAGGAGGGACTGGCCCGAAACAGATGTAGGAGCGGATTTATCCGCGATGCGCCGCGCGGGCGGCGCTCGATCTCACAGGCGCTGAAGATATCGCGTCCTACACCCCGCAACCTCAGTGCTTCCCAACCTCCTTCCATCCCCCACCCAACGCGAGGAACACACCAATCTGCCCCAACGTCACCTGGCTGTTAGCTGCCGCCAGCTGCGAACGCATGTCGGTATAAGTCCGCGTCGCCTGCAAATCCGCCAGGAACGACTCACGCCCCGCCTGGTAATACTGGTGTGTCTGATCCGCCGCTTCCTTCGCCGATTTCTCCGCCTCAGCCAGCGCATCTCGCCGGTCGAGCAAGGCGCTGTATTGGGCCAGACGGGTCTGGGTCTCGCGAATGGCGTTCAGCACCACCCCGTCAAAATGCGCCAAGGCCGCTTGGGTCGAGGCTTCGGCCATGCGAATGCGTGCACGGGTACCGTTGGTCGGGATGCTCCAGCTGATCTGCGGGCCAAAGCCCCAGCGGTTGGTCGACGGGTCACCGAGGTCTTTGAGGATACCGATGGTACCGACCTGGGCACCGATGCTGATGTCCGGATAAAGCGCACCGGTAGCCACACCGATCTCGGCGGTGGCTGCTGCCAGCTGGCGTTCGGCCTGGCGCACGTCGGGGCGGCGCTTGAGCAGGGCCGCGCCGTCACCTACCGGGACCAGCTGGTTCAGCTGGGGCAACTCGGCACAGTCAGCGGTGCCGGCGGGCAACTTATCCACAGGCTTGGCCAGCAGTGCCGCCAAGGTGTACATGCCCGTTTCGCGTTCAGCCTTGAAACGCGGCAGTTCGGCGCGCAACGACTTGAACTGGGTCTGCGAGCGGGTGACCTGGGTTTCGTCGCCGCGGCCCGCATCGCGCAGGCGCTGGTTGAGCTTCACGCTCTGCTCCTGCAGGTCAAGCGACTCGCGGGCGATGTGGTATTCCTCGTTGGCCGAGCACACCTGGGTGTAGGCCTTGACCACGTCGGCCACCAAGGTGATGCGCGCGGTGTCGGCTGCGGCCTGCACCGCGTCGGCGTTGGCCTTGGCGGCCTCGGTGCCACGCTTGAAGGTGCCCCACAGGTCGAACTGGTACGAGGCGCTGATGATCGCCTCGCCGATGTTGGCCACCGGCACCTTCTCGGGCAGCAGGAAGGCTTGGCCGGACTCCTGCAGGCGCTGGGCGCCGGCCTTGATGCCGCCGTTGAAGCCGCCCTGGGACTCGGCCACTTCGACCTGGGCACGGGCCTTGGCGATATTGGCCGCAGCCACGCGTAACTCGGTGTTGGCACTCAACGCCTGGCGCACCAGTTCGTTGAGGCGTTGATCCTGATACAGCTGCCACCAGTCATCTGGCACCGGTGCCGACACCACACTGTCGGCATCCTGGCGCAACGGGCCGCTGAGGTCGCTGCGCTGTACCGCCGCGTCCTTCGGCACTTCATAGTCGGGGCCGACCATCATGCAGGCCCCCAGGGACAGGCAGAACCCCGCCAGGATCAGCTGTTTCATGGGCGCTGGCCCTCAAGGATCGACACGGTGGCGGTACGCCCGGCGATCATGCGGAAGTCTTCCGGCACTTCGTCGAAGGCGATGCGCACCGGAATGCGCTGGGCCAGGCGCACCCAGCTGAACGCCGGGTTGACGTTGGGCAGCAGGTTGGCACCGCTGACGCGGTCACGGTCTTCGATGCCGGCGGCAAAGCTCTGCACATGGCCGCGCAGGCGGGTGTTATCGCCCATCACGCGGATGTCCACGGCGTCGCCGATGTGGATGCCGCCGAGCTTGGTCTCTTCGAAATAGCCATCGACGTGGTACGAGGCACTGTCGACCACCGACAGCACCGGGCGGCCGGCGCTGACGAATTCATGGTCGCGCGGCGCGCGGTCGTTGAGGTAGCCATCTACCGGGCTGCGCACCACCGAGCGATCGAGGTTGAGCTGGGCGGCGTCGACCGCCACCTGGGCCTCGATGACCGCCGAACGGGCGCGGGCTTCGCGGGACTGGCTCTCTTCCAGCTGCTCGGCCGCCACCAGGTTGCCCAGCTTGCGGTTACGCTGCGCTTCGCGGGACGCCTGGGCCAGGGTTTCCTGGCGCTCGCCAAGGGTCGCCTTGGCCTGGCGCAAGGCCAGGGTGAAGCGGTCCTGGTCGATGGTGAACAACACGTCGCCGCGCTTGACGGTCTGGTTGTCGCGCACTTCGACCTTCTGGATCAGGCCGGACACGTCCGGGGCGATCTGGATCACGTCGGCGCGGATATGGCCGTCGCGGGTCCAGGGGGCGAACATGTAGTACACCACCATCTGCCACACGAGCACGGCGGCGAAGGTCACTACCAGCAAGGTCAGGACCACACGGCCCAAGGTCAGCAAAGGTTTTTTCATGGCAGCATCAGGCTTCGGCAAAAATGGTCGACCGCGCCCAGCAGCACGGCATACAGGGCAACATTGAACAGCGCCCGGTGCCAGACCAGGCGGTAGAAATGCAGGCGCACCAGCACCGCGTGCACCCCAAGGAACAGCAGGTAGGTGCCAAACATCATCACCAGCAGCGTGGGCAGGAACACCCCGCTGATATCCAGTTCACCGATCACAGGGGCGCTCCGTCGAGGCCGGGGGGCATTTGCGGTTGTTCGGCAGGCTCGAGCATCACTTCGACACCCGGCAGCAGTGCCAGGCGCAGGCCGCTCAGGGCATGCAGCAGGTGGGTGCGAGCATCGCCGCGTTCGTACAGTTCATCCAGGTTCAGCGCCAGGCGCGCACGCTCCATGTTGCGCAGCAGCGCAGCCGGCGCGTGCAGGCGCTCACCGGCGCGCAGGCAGGCGGCGTAGTGCGCGCCAACTTCCTCGATCACCGTACCCAGGCGTTCGCGGGCCTGCTGACCGGCACGTGGCAGGTAGGCCAGCAGGTCGAGCAGGTTCAGCCCCACACGCAGGTCGCGCAGCGCCACGCCGCTGTCCTGCCCGGTTTGCGACAGACGCGGCAGGTGCTGCATCAGGCGGTCGAGCATCTGCACACCGACCTGGCGGTGCTCGGCCAGGGTTGCCGGCTCGGTCATTTCGACGATGTCGCGCCAGGCGAAGCGGGTCATGCGCTTGGCCGCAAGCTCGACGCCGAACGGGCGCATCACCAAGGTCCAGACGAAGGCGAACAGCAGGCCCACAGGGCCGGCCAGGTTGGAGTTGAGGAAGGTGAAGAAGTCGGCGTCGTAGGCACCCTGGATGCTGATGAAGGTCGAGGTGTTGACGATGGTCAGCAAAGTGCCGAGGTAGAAGCGCGGCTGTACGGTCAGGGTGCCGACACAGATGAACGGGATGGCGAAGGCCAGCACCAGCATCGGGAAGTCGTGCAGGTTGGGCAGCACCAGGAACAGGTACAGGCTGGAGAAGATCACCGACATCAAGGTCCAGAAGAAGAACCGGTAGATCTGCGGTGCAGGGTCATCCATGGCGGCGAAGAAACTGCACGACACGGCGGCAAGAATCACCGCACTGGCGCCGTCGTTCCAGCCCAGGCCGATCCACAGGCCGCAGGCGACGACGATCGCCAACACTGTGGAGACCACCGAGTAAAGCATCAGCCCGCGGTCGAAGAACGCGGTCAGGCGGCCCAGGCGCCAGTGCCGGTAGACCGCGCGCCAAGGCTTGGGGTCGTCGGTGCGCAAGGCGTGCTGCAGCGAGCAGCAGTCTTGCCACAGGTCGGCCCATTCGGTCAGCCGGTAGAGGGCGTTGGACAGCAGCAGCTCGGCGCGCTGGTCGAGGGCGGCGGCGCCAGGCTGCAGGCGGTCGATCTGCTCGTGCAGGGCGGTCCAGCGCGCGACGGAGGCGCTGTCGGCGGTGCCTTTGAGCCAGTCGCGCGCGGCCTCCAGCACTGGCTGAAGCTGGGCGAAATGGGCCGGGGCGCGGCCTTCGAGGGCGATCAGGGCGTCATCGAGGGCATCGATCACCGGCAACAGGTGGATCATCCGCCCGCGCAGCTCGCGGGCGTTCTTAAGCGTGTGCGGGCCGGCGCCCTCATGGCCGAGCTGGCCGATCATCAGCTCCAGCGAGTTGAACGTGGCGACCATCGCCCCGCGCATGCCGCCGACCTTGTCGGCGCTGGCATCGCGGGCCAGGTAGGTATCGCTGTAACGGATCGCTTCGGTGAACCAGCTACCGGTGGCACCCACCACCACCGGCGCCAGCCGCCGTGGCCAGAAGATCGCGCCCACCACCGCCGCGCAGACGATACCGAGGCAGATTTCCTGGGCCCGGGACGACGCCACGTCGAAAACCGCCAGCGGGTTGTCGACCACTGCCAGGGCAATCATCGGCAGGGTGTAGCCGGCCAGCATCAGCACGTAGTTGTTGGCCGTGCGCAGGTTCAGCGAGAGGAACAGCAAGGTGCCGGTCCACAGGGCGATGGCAATGCTCAGCAGCAACGGCGACTGCACCAGCGGTGGCACGAAGAAGATCGCCCCGGCAGCACCGAGCAGCGTACCCACGGCGCGATACAGCGCCTTGGAGCTGGTTGGGCCGACGAACGGGCTGGAGACGATGTACACGGTGGCCATCGCCCAGTACGGTCGCGGCAACTGCAGCAGCAGGGCGATGTACAGGGCAATCATCGACGCGGCGAAGGTGCGCACGCCGTAGAACCAGTCGCGGGCTGGCGGTACCGAGCTGAAAAAGCCGTTCATGCCACCCCGCCTGCAGTGCCCAAACCAGCGGCTTCAAAAGCACGCAATACGCGCAGCGCAGCCTGCAGGTCGGCCTCGTCGATGCCCTGCAGCACGTCATGACGCACACGCACCAGTTCGGCTTCGATGGCTTCGGCCAGGCGCCGGCCTTCAGCGGTCAGGCTCAAGGCTTTGGCGCGGCGATCCAGCGGGTCCTCGCTACGGCAGACCAGGCCAGCCTTGCACAGCTGGTCGAGCAGGCGTACCAGCGACGGGCTTTCCAGGCCGGCAGCCTGGGCCACGGCCACCTGGTGCACGCCATCGCCCAGGCGCACGATCATCAGCAACGGTGCTGCACAGGCCTCGGAGATACCGTAGCCGATCAGGGCGTTGTGGCAGATGCGCCGCCAGTGGCGAGCGGCAACCACCATGCCGCTGCTGACTTGCAGGCGCAGGGAGTCAATGGACATGTGGGGAACCAAGGATATTCATAGTTTGCTAACTATCAATATACGCCTGTGCCTCCCCCTGTCGTCAACCATGGGCGACGGGGGGCCAAGATGAAATTTTTGTTCACCTGCACGGCCTCTTCGCGGGCAGGCCCGCTTCTACAGGGGACCATACAAGTCTTGAATGCCGTGATATTGCTGTGGAAGCGGGCTTGCCCGAGAAGAAAGCAGCACAACACTCAGGGCTGAATCTGGTCTTCCAGCTTCATGGTCAGGGCCAAGGTGCTGCCCATCTGCACAGCCCGGTCACGCCAGCCCTGGTAACGCGCTTCATCCCGGCTGCTGAAATGCACCGCCAACTCCTCGGCCGCCTGCATCACCCCGGTTGCCGCCGCCAGCTCCAACCAATACAGCGCAGCCTTGGTATCAGCATCCACGTACAGGCCATGCAACAAACGGTAGCCCACTTCGAACCGGCAACGCGCCTCACCCCGCTCGGCACCGCGCAAAAACCATTGGTAAGCCAGGCCGGGGTCCACCTGCCACGCCGGCGCGGTATCGCAGACTTCTTCTTCGTACAGGTCACCCAGCGCCGCGGCGGCATGCAGCAGGCCCCGTTCGAAGGCCTGTTGATAACACTCCGCGGCCTGCGCATAGGAGGTTTCGATACCCTTGCCAAAGTAGTGCTGCTGCCCCAGGTTGAACCACGCCGCCGCATTGCCCTGCAGCGCCGCCATGCGCAGCAGGTGCCTGGCCAGCGCGGTGTCGGCCCGCCAGTACTTGCCATTGAGCCAAATCCAGCCCAGGTCGTTGAGTGCTGCCACATTGCCGGCCAGCGCCTGCTGGCGCAGGTCGGCGTACACCGCCTGCAGGTCGTGCGCTTCGTCCAGGCGGTTGACCAGCAGCGCGCGCTGGCTGGGCAGCCCTACCCCGGCGAACAGCCGCTGTCGCCTGCCGGCGTGTGTCGGTGGGCAAGTGACCTGCTCAGGCAGAAGGCGGGCGAGCAGCGAATGGATATTGCTGACAGCAGACATGTTCATCCTCATTGAACGACCCACAGGCCCGACCGCGGCTGTGATGAGGCGTGATTCTGCGCGACGTCACGTCAAAACCTGTCGCGAACGATTCGAGGCAAGGCAACCAATTACGCATTCCTTGATCTGAACGGGTTATGGCTAATTGCCATGACCTGTTCCAGCCGCCATGCTGTTGCGGCAAGCCTAGACAAGGACGTTACCTTTTGCCGTTCGCTACCACCCGCGCCACCCTCAGCCGTCAATGGGCGCTGTTGCGCCAGTTACCCAGCCGTTCCCCAGGCATTACCAGCGCCGAATTGGTATGGCGCCTGCGCGATGTAGGCTTCAATGTCAGCAAACGCACGGTGGAGCGGGACCTCAACGAGCTGTCGCTGATCTTTCCGCTGGATCGCAATGACAAGAGCATTCCGTTTGGTTGGCACTGGTCGGCGAACATTGCAGGCGAGTTGCGAGGGAATTTCGATCTGCAGGGATATTTGCGCGGTGATTCGCTTCAGCCGGCGCAGGGTGAAGGCTTCGAGATACAGGCCTGGGTCAGCGACCCATTGGCCAAGCAGTTGCGTGAAGCGCCGTTGAGCGTGGACATGCAATTGACGGCACTGGACCAGGGGCATCGATTGCGGGCCACCGTGGAAGATGGCGGGCCGTTGCGCTGGTGGGTGCTGAGCCAAGGGGAAGGCCTGGTGGTCGAAGAACCGCAGGCACTGCGCGAAGAGATCGCCAGGACCTTGAGTAATGCGGCAGCGCAGTACATGAATTAGTCGCCAGCACCGGCCTCTTCGCGGGTAAACCCGCTTGAGTCTTGGAGAGGGAATAGAATCTGAAGTGAGAGCGGGCTTGCCCGCGAAGTGGCCGGTTCAGGAAAAATACCGCTCCATTCAACTGGAAAAATTTAAAAGTCTCAGAATATTGTGAGAAACAAAAAATAAGATCGTAGAAGTCATTAGCCCTCCCCAAGAGATTAGTATCTTAATTCTAAAACCCCTTGGAAATCGCGATATTTCGGAAGCATCCGCAATTCCTCTGCGAACAAAGACCCCAGGCATCAAAAGCATGTTTGCGGCCAGACTGATACGCATCACTCTCCCTAGCAATCCCGCAGACGAGAAATTCAGCCGATTATCTCGCACATAACTGCACCCCGACAACTTCGATTCAACCACTTCAAGATACCGGCACGCCAGAAAAATCATAAAGCTCATACTGACCATCATCCAGAACAACAACATGGACATTCCTATTACTACGGCTGTCGACTTCATTCACCCCTCTTTTCACACACTGTCCTCCCAAGCGGGACAAATCAGCAACTCTGTTGCTCTCATCCTCCCGGCAAAGCTTCCTAGGACAGGGCACAATTGAACATCGCGCATAGTAATGCAGTCTACGCGCCCCTAAATGCATTCTTAAAAAGACCCGAGCGCGAGGAAAGCGGCTGAAGAAATACACATTGTGCACCAGAGTACTACCAGCAGCCTTTTCATAGATACCGGAAAGTTTCGCAATTGAGCCTCGTCAACCAACCCCTTTCGAACAAATAAATATGGAGTTGTCAGCAGTGTTGATATGGTGCAGATACGCATAATTTTACCTAAGAGACCTACGTGCAAATAAAGCCTCCTATTTCCCAATACAAAATCGCTCTTCGACAGCAGCCCTTCAATCTCATCAAGATGCCTTATGGCGACATATATTTGCACTAAAAATGCAACTATAGCCAAGAAGAAAAAACAAACCGCAACCACATTCATCTCAAATGTGTTCACGGCTGAATGTTCTCATAGAGAATTTCCCCAAGCCATTGACCACCCTCTTTACCTTTTTCGCCCCCCACCTTTCCACCTACTACTCCACCTGCCACCGCGCACGCTAATGCACCAGGCCCTCCAGTAGGTATTCCGAATGCTACAGCGCATGCAAGGGTGCCTGCGGCACCTCCGACAGCCCCCATTATGGTGCTTCCACTCAAGCCTCCAACTAAACCACTTCCCTCTACATACTTGGCCTTTCTACATTCCTCTTCTCGGCCAATGGTGCATGCCTTATGAATAGACAGCCCTGTCGCTGCCACATCTAATGCGACTCCAATGTAGGCCCCTTTCTTGATCAGACTCGCAGCCCTCGCCACTCCCGTTACCTTCTCGGCATACCCGGTAATTTCCCCGGTACTCAGATAGCGTTTAGTGGAAAGCTGCAGCATCCGCTTGATCGATCCCTGATTTCGTAGACCAGAGCCGTAAGCGGCAGTCTTCCCAATCTGCTCATCCAATACCCTGAACAGCGCCGCCCGCTTGGCATAGAACTCTTCCCTCGCCCTGAACGCACCACCACTCATATGCTCGCGGTGCAATTGCTCAATCTGCTCCAGCGTCTTCTTGATGGAAGCCAAATGCCTGGCCCAGCCATCGCTTGCGGCCCCGGCCCCCGTCGCAGCGTGTGCCAGCAGACTCTGCAGCATCTCAAAGTTATCCAGCATGAACCCATCGACACCCCCGCCGTTGAATACGATATCGCGGTGAATACCTGCCGCCTTGCCCATGAGAAAGGCTTCATGGCTGGTACAGGAGGGCGTGGAGGGATCACCGACGATCACCAGTTCGCCAGCAAAGACGACCGTGTTGACGATATGCGCATTGAGCACATCGAACTTGGCCTGCTGATTGGCGTTCATCGGCGTGCCGTTCTTCAGGGTCGCGTAGTTCTGCGCCTTGGGATTTATAAAGCTGCGTGCCTCGGACATGGTCGTTCCTCACGCAAACTTCTTGTTGGCAATCCGGTCCCAACCACCGGTGACACTGCCGCCAGCACCACCATCAGCGCGCTGCTGCCGGGTGTACGTGGTCTTGATGCGACCGTAGTTGAGCTGGATGATTTCAGTCGGCACGCCGGCATGCACGCTATGTAGATAGTCGGCAATGATCACTTCTTCGAGCACCACTTCGTAGTACTTCAGCTTGTCACCACCGGCGCGGCAAACGACCAGCCTGACTTCTTTCAGGTGCTGCCCGGCGCAACTGGCTTCAAGCAGTTTGCAGCTGGCATTGTCCAGGTATTTGGTGAAGGTCAGGTTGCTCAGGGTGGTGCGCCCGGAGGTGGCGCCCCCTGCGGAACTTGCGGTAGCAGAGGTGCTTTGGCTGGTGCCGAACGTGTAGCCGAGGATCTCGATCCAGTGCTTGTATTGCTCGTCTTGCGATTCGCCAGCGATTTCCGCGATTTGTATGAAAGCGTCGAAAGCCATGATTACTGTTCCTTGTAAACGAATGAGTGGAACAGGCTAGGTGCGAGGAAAGATAACCGCAACGGTTCTCTGGAGATCGATACTTAATTCAGAATTTTCCTACAACTTTTACGACAAGTTAGCTTGCGGATGTATGAGAGTTTTTCAAAGCAAGGGCCATGGCCCACAGCATATGTATTGGTCGCCTGTGCCGACCTCTTCGCGGGTAAACCCGCTCCCACAGAGATCGCGCAGGCCCTGAATGCTGCGCAGCACCTGTGGGAGCGGGTTTACCCGCGAAGAGGCCGGCACAGGAAAATCAACGTTGCATGCCCCACCGCCGAACGGTCAACCGCTCCAGGGTATTGAACACCAACCCCTCGACCAGCAGACCAATCAGGATCACCACCGCCAGCCCGGCAAACACCTTGTCGGTGTACAGCTCATTGCGGTTCTGGAAGATGTACCAGCCCAGCCCGCCCTTGCCGCTGCTGGCGCCGAACACCAACTCGGCGGCAATCAGCGTGCGCCAAGCGAACGCCCAGCCGATCTTCAGCCCCGAGAGGATCGACGGCAACGCCGCCGGCACCAGGATGTGCAGGACCAGGCGCAGCCCTTTCAGGCCGTAATTGCGCCCGGCCATGCGCAAGGTCTCCGAAACCCCAAGAAAGCCTGCATAGGTATTCAGCGCCAGCGCCCACAATACCGAATGCACCAGCACGAAGATCAGGCTGTTGTCGCCCAGCCCAAACCACAGCAACGCCAGCGGCAGCAGGGCGATTGCCGGCAGCGGGTTGAACATCGAGGTCAGGGTGCCCAGCAGATCACGACCGAGCTGGGTCGACACCGCCAGGCTGGTAAGGCCAAAGGCCAGAACGATCCCCAGCAGGTAGCCTTTGAGCAGAATAACCAGCGACACGCCGACCTTGGCCGGCAGTTCGCCGCTGAGCAGGCCGTCCCACAGCGCGGCGGCAGTCTGCAGGAAGGTCGGCAGCAGCAGGTCGTTGCCCTGGTAGCGGGCGATCGCTTCCCACAAGGCTGCGATCACCACCAGGATCACGGCCTTGCGCAGCCAGCCGTGCTGCCACAAGCGCTGGGCCAACGGTAAGTTGCGTTCCACGGGCACACTGAGCAAAGGCTGCAGCTGCACCTCGTATTCCTGGCGTACAGGTGTAGGGGTCATGGCTGAAGCTCCTGTCAGTAGGCGATGCGGATGTCGTTGAAGCCCAGGTCATCGGCCTGTGCAGGCACTTCGGCCTCGTCGAACAGCAAGCGATGGATGCGCCGTGCACTAGCCTGAAAGTCTGCAGCGCCGAGGCTACCGAGGTCGTACTGGTGGCTGTGCACCTCTGCGCGCACCCGGCCCGGGTGGGGCGACAGCAGCAGGATGCGGTTGCCGACCACCAGCGCCTCCTCGATGGAGTGGGTGACGAACAGCAAGGTGAAGCGCACTTCTTCCCACAGCAGCAGCAGTTCTTCCTGCATCTTGCGCCGGGTCAGCGCATCGAGTGCGGCGAACGGCTCGTCCATCAGCAGGATCTTCGGCTGGGTCGCCAGCGCCCGGGCAATCGCCACGCGCGCCTTCATCCCGCCCGACAGCATGTGCGGGTAGACATCGGCAAAGACGGCCAGGCCGACCTTGTCCAGATAATGCAGGGCCCGCTCCTCGGCCTCGGCGCGCTTTAGCTGGCCAGACACCAACAGCGGGAACATGACGTTCTCTTTCACCGTTTTCCAGGGCGGCAGCTGGTCGAACTCCTGGAACACTACGATGCGGTCAGGGCCGGGGCCTTTGACCGGCTGGCCCTGCAGCAGAATCTGCCCTTCCCGGGGGTTGATGAAACCGGCCACGGCCTTGAGCAAGGTGGATTTGCCGCAGCCCGATGGGCCAAGCAGGACGAAACGGTCGGCACGGTCGACTTCGAAGCTGACCTGATGGGTGGCCCGCACCACGCGCTGCGCGGTGCGGTATTCGAGGCTCAGGTTGTCCACCTGGAGCAACGGCGGTGTAGCGACACGGCTCAGGTTGCTGGCCGTGCGGCCTGGCAATGGGGCGGTCATGGTCGGTCAGCTCCCTTGCAACGGGCGTTCATCCTGGAAGAAGTAGTCCTTCCACGACTCCGGCTTGTGCTTGATGGCGCCTACCCGATACATGAACTCGGCCAGTTTGTAGGTGTTCTTTGGCGTGACGGTGAACTCGTACTGCGGGTTGTCGATCAGTTTGATCAGCGCTTCGCGGTCGATCTTGGCCTTGGTCACGCGGATGTAGGTATCTGCCGCAGCGGCCTTGTCCTTCTGGGCGAAATCCGCCGCTTCGGCCAGGGCGTCGACGAAGGCCTTGTAGGTCTTGGGGTTGTCCTTGCGGAATTTCTCGGTGGCGAACAGCAGGGTCGGCGAGTTGGGGCCGAGCAGGTCATAGCTGTTGAGCACCACGTGCACGTCCTTGTTGGCCAGTGCCTGGTCCTGGAACGGCGGGTTGGAGAAATGCCCGTTCAGTTCAGTACCGCCGGCCAGCAGCGCGGCAGTGGCATCCGGGTGCGGCACGGCCAAGGTGTACTTGTCGAGGCGGTTGTATTCCTTGTCGCCCCACTGCTGGGCGGCGGCGTACTGCAGGAAGCGCGACTGCACCGAAACACCCACCGCAGGCACGGCAATGCGGTCCTTTTCGGAAATATCGGCGATGGTCTTCACGTTAGGGTTGCTGCTGACCAGGTAGTACGGAAAGTTGCCCAACGAGGCCACGGCCTTGACGTTCTGCCGGTCCTTGGTGCGGTCCCAAACGGTCAGCAGCGGGCCGACACCCGCGCCGGCGATATCCACCGAGCCGGACAGCAGCGCGTCGTTGATCGCCGAGCCGCCGGACAGCTGGGCCCAGTCGACTTCGATGTCGATGCCCTGCTCCTTGCCATGCTTCTCGATCAAGTGCTGGTCACGCACCACGTTGAGCAGCAGGTAGACGATGCCGAACTGTTCGGCGATGCGGATCTTGCCTTCGGCTTGCGCCACGGCAGGGGCCGTCAGGCTTCCGACAACCAGGCTAGCGCCCAGGCCGATACTTGCCGCCAGGCGGCTGATGGATTTACGCATGATGAATTCCTCAGTCGTCAGAACGGGGCATCGCCCTGGATGGTGGTGCGGAACAGCTTGCGCCGCAGGTGCGCGGGGCAACCGGTGGCCAGGTGGATCAGCGAACGGTTGTCCCAGAACACCAGGTCGTGGGGCTGCCACTGATGGCGATAGATGTTTTGCTCAAGCACGCTCAGCGCGTATAGCTGCTGCAGCACGTCGCGGCTTTCATCGTCCGGCAGGCCAACGATGCGGGTGGTGAAGCCTTCACTGACGAACAGTGCCTTACGGCCGTTTTCCGGGTGGGTACGCACTACTGGGTGGATGACTTCCTTGACCTGCGCCAGTTGCTCGGCCGTCAGGGTCGGGCGCCAGTTGCCTTCGAACTTGGTTTCAGCGTAACGGGCGGTGTAGGAGTGAGCGGCACTGCGGCCCTCGACCACCTTGCGCAGGGCTTCGGGCACGGCGTCCCAGGCTTTGTGCATGTCGGCGAACAGGGTGTCGCCCCCTTCGCTTGGCAACTCCTGGGCGTGCAGCATGGAGCCGAGGCTTGGCAGTTCCTTGTACGACAGGTCCGAATGCCAGAACTTGCCGGCATCGCCCAGGCCGATGTTCTGGCCATGTTCGATGATGTTGGAGACGATCAGGATTTCCGGGTGGCCGGCGAGCAGGAACTGCTTGAGCACATGGATCTGCAACTCGCCAAAGCGGCGGCTGAAGGTGATCTGCTGTTCCGGGCTGATGCGCTGGTCACGGAACACCAGCACATGGTGGTCGAGGTGGGCGCGATGAATACGGGTGAAATCCTCGGTGGTGACCGGCTTGGCCAGGTCCAGGCCAATGATCTCGGCGCCGACGGCACCGGAGAACGGGCGGATTTCGAAGGTTTGCGGCTGGGCGCTGTCGATGGACGACAAGGCGTTCGAGGCGGCTGGCATGTTTCACTCCCACGCAGTGCGCGACTTCAATGGCGCGCAACGATCAGAAACGCACGGGGATTACCCGTGTGGGTTCAAGTCGTGCGGCGCATCGATTGATCGACGGGTACGCAGTGGCAGTGACTATAAATGCATAAGAAAAATAATTTAAATATCTTTAACGCATAACCATATGAGCGACAGCCGCTCAGATAAGGCCGTGATCCGTCTCGTCCTGAATAAGGTTGCTCAAGCCCCCCAGCGCCTTGCGCGCGCTCGAGCGATTGAGCAGCTTGGCCTGGGCGCCGGCCGGCAGGTCAGTGATGCTGAGAACGCCCTTGGTGGTAAGCACATCGATCAGGTCTTCCAGCACGCGAATCATGTCCAGGTCGCTCTGCTTGAGCTGGCGCAGGCTGTTTTCCACCACATCGTCAGCGAACCAGTGCTGGACCTCGGCATGGTCGGCGGTGAGGACTTCCGTGTGCCCGGGGAAGGGGCTGGGCTCGACACGCTGCAGGCGGCCTTCGGGGTCACGTTGTACGTAGATCAGGGCGTTGTCCAGCGTCACGAGGGTACCTTCCGGGTGATTGCGCGATGAAATGGCAGGCGAGTATGCGCCTGCCCACCAGTCGCAGGGAAGCGCCACCCCGTGGATCGAAGGGCTTCGACAGCGGCAGTCACCTGCCGCTGTCGGGGCCAGCATCAGTTGTTGTGGTTGTCGATCTTGATCAGCGGATCAGCACCACCGACCAGCGAGTTGATCGTGGCACTCGACCAGTTGACCCCCTGCAGGGTGATAGTGGTGTCGACATGGTTGGCACCATCGGTCGCGTTCAGCTCACCTTTGCTGCTCACCTGCAGAACAGTATCGCCATTGACGGTGGAGACCTTCAGGTAATCGGTGATGTTGCTGCCCTTCTCGCCCTGCAGCAGGTCGCTGAGGTCGAGGCGATCGCCTTCGGACGCCTTGAAGTCGGTGACGATATCGTTTCCGGTATGCCCTGCCTTCCAGACGAACAGGTCAGCGCCGCTGCCACCGGTAAGGGTGTCGTTGCCCTTGCCGCCGGTCAGGGTGTCGTCGCCGGCGCCGCCGAAGATGATGTCGTTGCCATCCGTGCCCAGCAGGTTGTCTTTGCCGCTGGTCCAGGCTGGGGTGGTCGACGCGCTGGCACCTGGGCCGGACGCGGTGAGCGTCACGTACAGGTGCGCAGTGTCGGTGTCACCGTCCGGCTGAGTCAGCTTGTACTCGAACGAGTCGACGTGGCCGGCGTTGTCCTTGCTGGCGATCGGCTGGTAGCTGTACGAACCATCCTTGTTGATGGTCAGGTCGCCATACAGGCCGGTGACCTTCATGCCCGCAGTGACATCCACCCAGCTGCCATTGACCTTGATCGACAGGGTCGAGGTTTCGCCGTTGGCGCCCCAAGTGTCGTTGGTGGCGACCGAACCGGTGACGGCACTGGCAGTCCACACGATCGAGGTCGTTTCAGGCACGTTGGCCTGGAAGTTGTCGACGGTGATCGAGGCGTTGCTGCCGTTCCAGTAGGTGTCATCGTGCACAGTCAGCAAAATGCGGTACATCGCCCCAGCCGTCAGCGACTGCGTTTCCGCAGAAGTCGTGCTGCTGGTGATGTCCCCGCTCTGCGCCAGCGTCCAGGTGACGCCATTGTCCAAGCTCTTGTAGAGGCTCCAGCCAGCGGAGTCCTGGCCCAGGTAGCTGCTCAATGTATTACTGGTAACCGTGAACGACAGAGTCTCGCCACCGACAGCAGTGTAGGTTGGCGTCACTGCCTGGGCATCACCGGTGCTGGAGCCATTGTTGTCAGTCAGCTTCAGGGCAACGTTGTTGCTGCCGCTGAGGCTGACACGCCCTGCGTCTAGTGTGGTCCCATTAAGCGAACTGGACGACCAGCTGCTCAGGTTCGAGCCCAGCTTCTCCGCCAGCCTCGAATCCTGGTCGTAGGCATTGTTGGTGAACTTCCAGGCATTGCTCTCGTTGTTGGTGAAGGTTGCCAAGGTGGTGGTGTAAGCCGCCGTGGTCACCTTCGACGAGGTCAGGTTGGCCGTGATGTCGTCGTTGGCCGCAATCGCATCACTGCGGTCCTTGACGGTCAGGGTCAAGGTCGACGAGGCGGTCGAGCCGTTGGCATCACGGATGGTGAACTTCAGCTCAGCCGACAGATCGTTGGCAACGTCCTGGTTGTCTTTACCGGAGAACGTGTAGCTGCCGTCACCTTTGATGATCACCTTGCCCACGGTGCCCAGGTCAATGGTCTTGCTGTCGGTGGCACTGGTGAATGTGTAAGTCACGCCACCGTATTGCACCGAAGACAGTTTCCAGCCGTTGGCCGCCCAGCCGGCGGTGCCACCAGTAGCATTGGCGGTAACATCGCCAGACACGGCACTGCCGCCGACGCTGCCGACCAGCGCCTGAGTCAACGCACTCAGCGAGGTATCCACGACCAGCACGTGATCGTCGGCCGCGCCGCTGGTGATCGAGCCAGGGGTTTCGCCCGGCTTCCAGCCGATAGGCTCCAGGTAGTTCTTGTCCTGGTTGCTCAGCCCGCCGAAGCCTACAGCGTAGGAATCGTCGAAGCCTTTGTTGTTCAGGAAGTTGATCCAGGTGGTTTCGTTGGCCGTGGCGTCGTTAGGCGCACCGTCGGACATGAAGATGCTGACCAGCTTGCTGCCACCTGCCGGCGGATTGGTGTAGTTGCTGGTAACCGCGTTCAGCGCCGACGCGTAGTTGGTAGTACCGCCAGCATTGAGGTTGTCGATGGCTTTAAGCGCATCGTCCAGGTTGGTGTACCAGCCACCGTCCTTGCCGGAACTGTGGAAGGTGGCGCTGCTGGCGAACGACACGATGAACACCGAGTGCACGGTGCCCGACTGGAACAGGTTCTTGACCGCGTCCTTGAGCATTTCCAGGCGGGTGTTGTACGGGCCTGCACCATCCGGGTCACCACCACCGGTGCTGCGTGGCCCCATGCTGCCCGAACGGTCGAGCACCAGGACCACGTCGGCGCCGCCAGCGGTACCACTTTCGACGATGGAAGCCGTGGAGTTGGCGATTACCTGCGGCCCTTTGTCGTTGTCGAAGATCGTCCCGGTGGCCGAGTTCTGGCTGCCCACAGCCAGGTTCTCGTAGAAGTTGTTGTTGTCGACCACCTGCTTGATGGTGGCCGTCAGGGTTTCATCGCTTTCGATCTTGGTGTCGTCGTAGGTCTTTACGTCGAACGAGTAGCTGCTGTTGCCACCGGTAATGGTCACGCTCTTCGGCAGCGTGCCAACAACGTCGGAGGCATCCGCGGTACCGCTCCACTCCAGGTTCACCGTCACCGATTTGCCAGTTGGAACGGTGATGGCCTTGCCCGAAGCATCTACCAGATCGACCTTGTAGGTGAAGGTGCCACCTTCGGTGACCGAACCGTTGACGATACTGATCTTGGCGTAAACGGTGTCGATCGTGTCGGCGATGTTCGCGGTTGCGGTAGCACCGGTGTAATCGACATTCTCGTAGTTTCCGCCAGTGACGTTGGTCACGGTCGCGGTGAGGGTGCTCGGGTCCTTGAACACGTCTTCAGAGTTCGGGTTGACGACAGACAGCGCGCCTTTGCCCGCAGCATCCACGGTGACCTGGTACAGCGTACCGGCAACGTTCACGGTGAGGATGGTCGCACCACTACCTTGCGGCGGATTGCTCAGCTGGAAGTGGAAGGTGACTGTGCTGTCGGCCTCGGTGGCAGGGTCTGCGGTCACTTTGATGGTGGTGTCGTCAATGGTATCGACGACGATGGCCGAGGCTTTCGCACCGGCTACGTCACCTTTCTCGAAGTTGCCGCCGTTGATGGACGTGACGGTGGCCGTCACGGTACTGACGTCCTTGTAGGCATCTTCGGTGTTGGTGTTCACCACGTTCAGCGAGCCGTAACCGCTGGCGTTCAGGTTGACCGTGTAAGCCTTGCCATCGACATCGACGGTCAGGCTGGCCGGGTAACCACTCTGCGGCTGGTGGCTGAGCTGGAACTCAAAGTTGACGTATGCGTCACCTTCTTTGGCGTTATGCGCAGTGACCGCGACTGTCACCGGCGTTTCGGTATCCGCGATGTTTGCCGTGCCGGTAGCACCGGTGGCGATCTTCTCGAAGTTGCCGCCAGTGCCGCCCGTGACGGTGGCCGTCAGTGAGCTGGCGTCTTTGTACACGTCTTCGCCATTAGGGTTTGGCACGGCCAGGGTGCCTTTGCCGTTGGCGTCGATGCTGACGGTGTACGAGGTGCTGCCAACTTGCACGGTCAGGCTGGTCGGGTAGCCAGTCTGTGGCTTCTCGCTCAGCTGGAAGTCGAAGTTGACGTTGGTGTCACCTTCTTTGGCGTCGTGCGCGGTGACGGTCACGGTTACCGGGGTTTCGGTATCCGCGATGTTTGCCGTGCCGGTAGCACCGGTGGCGATCTTCTCGAAGTTGCCGCCAGTGCCGCCCGTGACGGTGGCCGTCAGTGAGCTGGCGTCTTTGTACACGTCTTCGCCATTAGGGTTTGGCACGGCCAGGGTGCCCTTGCCGTTGGCGTCGATGCTGACGGTGTAGGAGGTGCTGCCAACTTGCACGGTCAGGCTGGTCGGGTAGCCAGTCTGTGGCTTCTCGCTCAGCTGGAAGTCGAAGTTGACGTTGGTGTCACCTTCTTTGGCGTCGTGCGCGGTGACGGTCACGGTTACCGGGGTTTCGGTATCCGCGATGTTTGCCGTGCCGGTAGCACCGGTGGCGATCTTCTCGAAGTTGCCGCCAGTGCCGCCCGTGACGGTGGCCGTCAGTGAGCTGGCGTCTTTGTACACGTCTTCGCCATTAGGGTTTGGCACGGCCAGGGTGCCTTTGCCGTTGGCGTCGATGCTGACGGTGTAGGAGGTGCTGCCAACTTGCACGGTCAGGCTGGTCGGGTAGCCAGTCTGTGGCTTCTCGCTCAGCTGGAAGTCGAAGTTGACGTTGGTGTCACCTTCTTTGGCGTCGTGCGCAGTGACGGTCACGGTTACCGGGGTTTCGGTATCCGCGATGTTTGCCGTGCCGGTAGCACCGGTGGCGATCTTCTCGAAGTTGCCGCCAGTGCCGCCCGTGACGGTGGCCGTCAGTGAGCTGGCGTCTTTGTACACGTCTTCGCCATTAGGGTTTGGCACGGCCAGGGTGCCTTTGCCGTTGGCGTCGATGCTGACGGTGTACGAGGTGCTGCCAACTTGCACGGTCAGGCTGGTCGGGTAGCCAGTCTGTGGCTTCTCGCTCAGCTGGAAGTCGAAGTTGACGTTGGTGTCACCTTCTTTGGCGTCGTGCGCGGTGACGGTCACGGTTACCGGGGTTTCGGTGTCCGCGATGTTTGCCGTGCCGGTAGCGCCGGTGGCGATCTTCTCGAAGTTGCCGCCAGTGCCGCCCGTGACGGTCGCAGTCAGCGAGCTGGCGTCTTTGTAAACGTCTTCGCCGTTAGGGTTTGGTACGGCCAGGGTGCCTTTGCCGTTGGCGTCGATGCTGACGGTGTACGAGGTACTGCCAACCTGCACGGTCAGGCTGGTCGGGTAGCCGGACTGCGGCTTCTCGCTCAGCTGGAAGTCGAAGTTGACGTTGGTGTCGCCTTCTTTGGCGTCGTGCGCGGTGACGGTCACGGTTACCGGGGTTTCGGTGTCCGCGATGTTTGCCGTGCCGGTAGCGCCGGTGGCGATCTTCTCGAAGTTGCCGCCAGTGCCGCCCGTGACGGTCGCAGTCAGCGAGCTGGCGTCTTTGTAAACGTCTTCGCCGTTAGGGTTTGGTACGGCCAGGGTGCCTTTGCCGTTGGCGTCGATGCTGACGGTGTACGAGGTACTGCCAACCTGCACGGTCAGGCTGGTCGGGTAGCCGGACTGCGGCTTCTCGCTCAGCTGGAAGTCGAAGTTGACGTTGGTGTCGCCTTCTTTGGCGTCGTGCGCGGTGACGGTCACGGTTACCGGGGTTTCGGTATCCGCGATGTTTGCCGTGCCGGTAGCACCGGTGGCGATCTTCTCGAAGTTGCCGCCAGTGCCGCCCGTGACGGTGGCCGTCAGTGAGCTGGCGTCTTTGTACACGTCTTCGCCATTAGGGTTTGGCACGGCCAGGGTGCCCTTGCCGTTGGCGTCGATGCTGACGGTGTACGAGGTGCTGCCAACTTGCACGGTCAGGCTGGTCGGGTAGCCAGTCTGTGGCTTCTCGCTCAGCTGGAAGTCGAAGTTGACGTTGGTGTCACCTTCTTTGGCGTCGTGCGCGGTGACGGTCACGGTTACCGGGGTTTCGGTGTCCGCGATGTTCGCCGTGCCGGTAGCACCGGTGGCGATCTTCTCGAAGTTGCCGCCAGTGCCGCCCGTGACGGTGGCCGTCAGTGAGCTGGCGTCTTTGTACACGTCTTCGCCATTAGGGTTTGGCACGGCCAGGGTGCCTTTGCCGTTGGCGTCGATGCTGACGGTGTAGGAGGTGCTGCCAACTTGCACGGTCAGGCTGGTCGGGTAGCCAGTCTGTGGCTTCTCGCTCAGCTGGAAGTCGAAGTTGACGTTGGTGTCACCTTCTTTGGCGTCGTGCGCGGTGACGGTCACGGTTACCGGGGTTTCGGTGTCCGCGATGTTCGCCGTGCCGGTAGCGCCGGTGGCGATCTTCTCGAAGTTGCCGCCAGTGCCGCCCGTGACGGTGGCCGTCAGTGAGCTGGCGTCTTTGTACACGTCTTCGCCATTAGGGTTTGGCACGGCCAGGGTGCCTTTGCCGTTGGCGTCGATGCTGACGGTGTAGGAGGTGCTGCCAACTTGCACGGTCAGGCTGGTCGGGTAGCCAGTCTGTGGCTTCTCGCTCAGCTGGAAGTCGAAGTTGACGTTGGTGTCACCTTCTTTGGCGTCGTGCGCGGTGACGGTCACGGTTACCGGGGTTTCGGTATCCGCGATGTTTGCCGTGCCGGTAGCACCGGTGGCGATCTTCTCGAAGTTGCCGCCAGTGCCGCCCGTGACGGTGGCCGTCAGTGAGCTGGCGTCTTTGTACACGTCTTCGCCATTAGGGTTTGGCACGGCCAGGGTGCCCTTGCCGTTGGCGTCGATGCTGACGGTGTAGGAGGTGCTGCCAACTTGCACGGTCAGGCTGGTCGGGTAGCCAGTCTGTGGCTTCTCGCTCAGCTGGAAGTCGAAGTTGACGTTGGTGTCACCTTCTTTGGCGTCGTGCGCGGTGACGGTCACGGTTACCGGGGTTTCGGTATCCGCGATGTTTGCCGTGCCGGTAGCACCGGTGGCGATCTTCTCGAAGTTGCCGCCAGTGCCGCCCGTGACGGTGGCCGTCAGTGAGCTGGCGTCTTTGTACACGTCTTCGCCATTAGGGTTTGGCACGGCCAGGGTGCCCTTGCCGTTGGCGTCGATGCTGACGGTGTACGAGGTGCTGCCAACTTGCACGGTCAGGCTGGTCGGGTAGCCAGTCTGTGGCTTCTCGCTCAGCTGGAAGTCGAAGTTGACGTTGGTGTCACCTTCTTTGGCGTCGTGCGCGGTGACGGTCACGGTTACCGGGGTTTCGGTGTCCGCGATGTTCGCCGTGCCGGTAGCACCGGTGGCGATCTTCTCGAAGTTGCCGCCAGTGCCGCCCGTGACGGTCGCAGTCAGCGAGCTGGCGTCTTTGTAAACGTCTTCGCCGTTAGGGTTTGGTACGGCCAGGGTGCCTTTGCCGTTGGCGTCGATGCTGACGGTGTACGAGGTACTGCCAACCTGCACGGTCAGGCTGGTCGGGTAGCCGGACTGCGGCTTCTCGCTCAGCTGGAAGTCGAAGTTGACGTTGGTGTCGCCTTCTTTGGCGTCGTGCGCGGTGACGGTCACGGTTACCGGGGTTTCGGTGTCCGCGATGTTCGCCGTGCCGGTAGCGCCGGTGGCGATCTTCTCGAAGTTGCCGCCAGTGCCGCCCGTGACGGTCGCAGTCAGCGAGCTGGCGTCTTTGTAAACGTCTTCGCCGTTAGGGTTTGGTACGGCCAGGGTGCCCTTGCCGTTGGCGTCGATGCTGACGGTGTAGGAGGTGCTGCCAACTTGCACGGTCAGACTGGTCGGGTAGCCAGTCTGTGGCTTCTCGCTCAGCTGGAAATCGAAGTTGACGTTGGTGTCGCCTTCTTTTGCGTCGTGCGCGGTGACGGTCACGGTCACTGGTGTTTCGGTGTCCGCAACAGACGCAGTAGTGGTCGCGCCAGCCAGGTCGACACCTTCGTAGTTGCCACCGTTTACGGCTGTGACGGTTGCGGTGACGCTCGATGCGTCTTTGTAGACGTCTTCACCGTTGGTATTCGGAACCTGGAGGGTACCTTTACCGGCCGCATCCACTTCCACGGTGTAGACCGTGCCGCCGACGTTCACCGTCAGAGTGGTCGCGGTTTGCGGTGGGTTGCTCAACAGGAAGTTGAAGGTGATGTTCGCATCGCCTTCTTTAGCCGGCTCGGCCGAAACAGCCACGGTAGTGTTATTGAGGGTGTCTTCGACGGTCGCGGTTGTAGTCGCGCCAGTCAGGTCGACACCTTCGTAGTTGCCGCCATTCACCGAGGTAACGGTGGCCGTCACGCTCGACGCGTCTTTGTAGACGTCTTCACCGTTGGTGTTCGGGACCTGCAGAGTACCTTTACCGGCTGCATCCACTTCCACGGTATAAACCGTGCCACCGACGTTCACAGTCAAGGTGGTCGCGGTTTGTGGCGGATTGCTCAGCTGGAAGTTGAAGGTGATGTTCGCATCGCCCTCTTTCGCCGGCTCGGCAGATACAGCCACAGTGGTGTTATTGAGGGTGTCTTCGACGGTCGCAGTCGTAGTCGCGCCAGCCAAGTCCACGCCTTCGTAGTTGCCACCGTTTACGGCGGTGACGGTTGCGGTGACGCTCGATGCGTCTTTGTAGACGTCTTCGCCGTTAGTGTTCGGGACCTGGAGAGTGCCTTTACCGGCTGCGTCCACTTCCACGGTGTAAACCGTGCCGCCGACATTGACGGTCAGAGTGGTCGCGGTTTGTGGCGGGTTGCTCAGCTGGAAGTTGAAGGTGATGTTGGCATCACCTTCTTTTGCCGGCTCGGCAGAAACAGCCACAGTGGTGTTGTTGAGGGTGTCTTCGACAGTGGCGGTTGTAGTCGCGCCAGTCAGATCAACACCTTCGTAGTTGCCGCCATTCACCGAGGTAACGGTGGCCGTCACGCTCGATGCGTCTTTGTAGACGTCTTCGCCGTTGGTGTTCGGAACCTGCAGAGTGCCTTTACCGGCCGCATCCACTTCCACGGTGTAAACCGTGCCGCCGACATTGACGGTCAGGGTGGTGGCGGTTTGCGGCGGGTTGCTCAGTTGGAAGTTGAAGGTGATGTTTTCGTCACCCTCTTTAGCCGGCAGCGAGCTCACCGCAACAGTAGTGTTATTGAGGGTGTCTTCGACGGTCGCGGTGGTAGTCGCACCGGTCAGATCGACACCTTCGTAGTTACCACCGTTTACAGCCGTGACGGTCGCGGTGACGCTCGATGCGTCTTTGTACACGTCTTCGCCGTTGGTGTTCGGGACCTGGAGGGTACCTTTACCGGCCGCATCCACTTCCACGGTGTAGACCGTGCCGCCGACATTGACGGTCAGGGTGGTGGCGGTTTGTGGCGGGTTGCTCAACTGGAAGTTGAAGGTGATGTTCGCATCGCCTTCTTTCGCCGGCTCGGCAGAAACAGCCACAGTGGTGTTATTGAGGGTGTCTTCGACAGTCGCGGTCGTAGTCGCGCCAGTCAGGTCGACACCTTCGTAGTTGCCGCCATTCACCGAGGTAACAGTGGCCGTCACGCTCGACGCATCTTTGTAGACGTCTTCACCGTTGGTGTTCGGGACCTGGAGGGTACCTTTACCGGCCGCATCCACTTCCACGGTGTAAACCGTGCCGCCGACGTTCACAGTCAAGGTGGTCGCGGTTTGTGGCGGATTGCTCAGCTGGAAGTTGAAGGTGATGTTTTCGTCACCCTCTTTAGCCGGCAGCGAGCTCACCGCAACAGTAGTGTTATTGAGGGTGTCTTCGACGGTCGCGGTGGTAGTCGCGCCAGTCAGATCGACACCTTCGTAGTTGCCACCGTTTACGGCTGTGACGGTTGCGGTGACGCTCGATGCGTCTTTGTAGACGTCTTCGCCGTTAGTGTTCGGGACCTGCAGAGTGCCTTTACCGGCTGCGTCCACTTCCACGGTGTAGACCGTGCCGCCGACGTTCACAGTCAGAGTGGTCGCGGTTTGCGGTGGGTTGCTCAACTGGAAGTTGAAGGTGATGTTCGCATCGCCTTCTTTCGCCGGCTCGGCAGAAACAGCCACAGTGGTGTTATTGAGGGTGTCTTCGACAGTCGCGGTCGTAGTCGCGCCAGTCAGGTCGACACCTTCGTAGTTACCGCCATTCACCGAAGTAACAGTGGCCGTCACGCTCGACGCATCTTTGTAGACGTCTTCACCGTTGGTGTTCGGGACCTGGAGAGTGCCTTTACCGGCTGCATCCACTTCCACGGTGTAGACCGTGCCGCCGACATTGACGGTCAGGGTGGTGGCGGTTTGTGGCGGGTTGCTCAGCTGGAAGTTGAAGGTGATGTTCGCATCGCCCTCTTTTGCCGGCTCGGCAGAAACAGCCACAGTGGTGTTGTTGAGGGTGTCTTCGACAGTGGCGGTTGTAGTCGCGCCAGTCAGATCAACACCTTCGTAGTTGCCGCCATTCACCGAGGTAACGGTGGCCGTCACGCTCGATGCGTCTTTGTAGACGTCTTCGCCGTTGGTGTTCGGAACCTGCAGAGTGCCTTTACCGGCCGCATCCACTTCCACGGTGTAAACCGTGCCGCCGACATTGACGGTCAGAGTGGTGGCGGTTTGCGGCGGGTTGCTCAGTTGGAAGTTGAAGGTGATGTTCGCATCGCCTTCTTTCGCCGGCTCGGCAGATACAGCCACGGTGGTGTTATTGAGGGTGTCTTCGACAGTCGCGGTGGTAGTCGCGCCAGTCAGATCGACACCTTCGTAGTTTCCGCCGTTTACGGCGGTGACGGTTGCGGTAACGCTCGATGCGTCTTTGTAGACGTCTTCGCCGTTGGTATTCGGGACCTGGAGAGTACCTTTACCGGCCGCATCCACTTCCACGGTGTAAACCGTGCCACCGACGTTCACAGTCAGAGTGGTCGCGGTTTGTGGCGGGTTGCTCAGCTGGAAGTTGAAGGTGATGTTTTCGTCACCCTCTTTAGCCGGCAGCGAGCTCACCGCAACAGTAGTGTTATTGAGGGTGTCTTCGACGGTCGCGGTCGTGGTCGCGCCAGTCAGATCAACACCTTCGTAGTTGCCGCCATTCACCGAAGTAACAGTGGCCGTCACGCTCGACGCGTCTTTGTAGACGTCTTCGCCGTTGGTGTTCGGGACCTGGAGGGTGCCTTTACCGGCCGCATCCACTTCCACGGTGTAAACCGTGCCGCCGACATTGACGGTCAGGGTGGTCGCGGTTTGTGGCGGATTGCTCAGCTGGAAGTTGAAGGTGATGTTCGCATCGCCCTCTTTTGCCGGCTCGGCAGAAACAGCCACAGTGGTGTTGTTGAGGGTGTCTTCGACGGTCGCGGTTGTAGTCGCGCCAGTCAGATCAACGCCTTCGTAGTTGCCACCGTTTACGGCTGTGACGGTCGCGGTGACGCTCGACGCGTCTTTGTACACGTCTTCGCCGTTGGTGTTCGGGACCTGGAGGGTGCCTTTACCGGCTGCATCCACTTCCACGGTGTAAACCGTGCCGCCGACATTGACGGTCAGGGTGGTCGCGGTTTGTGGCGGGTTGCTCAGCTGGAAGTTGAAGGTGATGTTTTCGTCACCCTCTTTAGCCGGCAGCGAGCTCACCGCAACAGTAGTGTTATTGAGGGTGTCTTCGACGGTCGCGGTGGTAGTCGCACCGGTCAGATCGACACCTTCGTAGTTACCACCGTTTACGGCGGTGACGGTTGCGGTGACGCTCGATGCGTCTTTGTAGACGTCTTCGCCGTTAGTGTTCGGGACCTGGAGAGTGCCTTTACCGGCTGCATCCACTTCCACGGTATAAACCGTGCCACCGACGTTCACAGTCAGAGTGGTCGCGGTTTGCGGTGGGTTGCTCAGTTGGAAGTTGAAGGTGATGTTGGCATCGCCTTCTTTCGCCGGCTCGGCAGAAACAGTCACGGTAGTGTTGTTGAGGGTGTCTTCGACGGTCGCGGTCGTGGTCGCACCGGTCAGATCGACACCTTCGTAGTTGCCACCGTTTACGGCTGTGACGGTCGCGGTGACGCTCGATGCGTCTTTGTACACGTCTTCGCCGTTGGTGTTCGGGACCTGCAGAGTACCTTTACCGGCTGCATCCACTTCCACGGTATAAACCGTGCCACCGACGTTCACAGTCAAGGTGGTCGCGGTTTGTGGCGGATTGCTCAGCTGGAAGTTGAAGGTGATGTTCGCATCGCCCTCTTTCGCCGGCTCGGCAGAAACAGCCACAGTGGTGTTGTTGAGGGTGTCTTCGACGGTCGCGGTGGTAGTCGCGCCAGTCAGATCGACGCCTTCGTAGTTGCCGCCATTCACCGAGGTGACGGTGGCCGTCACGCTCGATGCGTCTTTGTAGACGTCTTCGCCGTTGGTGTTCGGAACCTGGAGGGTGCCTTTACCGGCTGCATCCACTTCCACGGTGTAAACGGTGCCACCGACGTTCACAGTCAGAGTCGTCGCAGTTTGCGGCGGGTTGCTCAGCTGGAAGTTGAAGGTGATGTTTTCGTCACCCTCTTTAGCCGGCAGCGAGCTCACCGCAACAGTGGTGTTATTGAGGGTGTCTTCGACGGTCGCAGTCGTTGTCGCGCCAGCCAAGTCCACGCCTTCGTAGTTGCCACCGTTTACGGCTGTGACGGTTGCGGTGACGCTCGATGCGTCTTTGTAGACGTCTTCGCCGTTGGTGTTCGGGACCTGGAGGGTGCCTTTACCGGCTGCATCCACTTCCACGGTGTAAACCGTGCCACCGACGTTCACAGTCAGGGTGGTGGCGGTTTGCGGCGGGTTGCTCAGCTGGAAGTTGAAGGTAATGTTCGCATCGCCTTCTTTTGCCGGCTCGGCAGAAACAGCCACAGTGGTGTTGTTGAGGGTGTCTTCGACGGTCGCGGTTGTAGTCGCGCCAGTCAGATCAACACCTTCGTAGTTGCCGCCGTTTACAGCGGTGACGGTCGCGGTGACGCTCGATGCGTCTTTGTAGACGTCTTCGCCGTTGGTGTTCGGAACCTGGAGGGTACCTTTACCGGCCGCATCCACTTCCACGGTGTAAACCGTGCCACCGACGTTCACAGTCAGAGTCGTCGCAGTTTGCGGCGGGTTGCTCAGTTGGAAGTTGAAGGTGATATTCGCATCGCCTTCTTTCGCCGGCTCGGCAGAAACAGCCACAGTGGTGTTGTTGAGGGTGTCTTCGACGGTCGCGGTGGTAGTCGCGCCAGTCAGGTCGACACCTTCGTAGTTGCCACCATTCACCGAGGTAACGGTGGCCGTCACGCTCGATGCGTCTTTGTAGGCGTCTTCGCCGTTGGTGTTCGGGACCTGGAGGGTACCTTTACCGGCCGCATCCACTTCCACGGTGTAGACCGTGCCACCGACGTTCACAGTCAGAGTCGTCGCAGTTTGTGGCGGATTGCTCAGCTGGAAGTTGAAGGTGATGTTCGCATCGCCCTCTTTCGCCGGCTCGGCAGAAACAGCCACAGTGGTGTTGTTGAGGGTGTCTTCGACAGTGGCGGTTGTAGTCGCGCCAGTCAGATCAACGCCTTCGTAGTTGCCACCGTTTACGGCCGTGACGGTTGCGGTGACGCTCGATGCGTCTTTGTAAACGTCTTCGCCGTTGGTATTCGGGACCTGCAGGGTGCCTTTACCAGCCGCATCCACTTCCACGGTGTAAACCGTGCCGCCGACATTGACGGTCAGGGTGGTGGCGGTTTGTGGCGGGTTGCTCAGCTGGAAGTTGAAGGTGATGTTCGCATCGCCCTCTTTCGCCGGCTCGGCAGAAACAGCCACAGTGGTGTTGTTGAGGGTGTCTTCGACGGTCGCGGTGGTAGTCGCGCCAGTCAGATCGACGCCTTCGTAGTTGCCGCCATTCACCGAGGTGACGGTGGCCGTCACGCTCGATGCGTCTTTGTAGACGTCTTCGCCGTTGGTGTTCGGAACCTGGAGGGTGCCTTTACCGGCTGCATCCACTTCCACGGTGTAAACGGTGCCACCGACGTTCACAGTCAGAGTCGTCGCAGTTTGCGGCGGGTTGCTCAGTTGGAAGTTGAAGGTGATGTTGGCATCGCCTTCTTTCGCCGGCTCGGCAGAAACAGCCACAGTGGTGTTGTTGAGGGTGTCTTCGACAGTGGCGGTTGTAGTCGCGCCAGTCAGGTCCACGCCTTCATAGTTGCCACCGTTTACGGCTGTAACGGTTGCCGTCACGCTCGACGCGTCTTTGTAGACGTCTTCACCGTTAGTGTTCGGGACCTGGAGGGTACCTTTACCGGCTGCATCCACTTCCACGGTGTAAACGGTGCCACCGACGTTCACAGTCAGAGTCGTCGCGGTTTGTGGCGGGTTGCTCAGCTGGAAGTTGAAGGTAATGTTCGCATCGCCTTCTTTTGCCGGCTCGGCAGAAACAGCCACAGTGGTGTTATTGAGGGTGTCTTCGACAGTGGCGGTTGTAGTCGCGCCAGTCAGGTCCACACCTTCATAGTTGCCACCGTTTACGGCTGTAACGGTTGCCGTCACGCTCGACGCGTCTTTGTAGACGTCTTCACCGTTGGTGTTCGGAACCTGGAGGGTGCCTTTACCGGCTGCATCCACTTCCACGGTGTAAACGGTGCCACCGACGTTCACAGTCAGAGTCGTCGCGGTTTGTGGCGGGTTGCTCAGCTGGAAGTTGAAGGTAATGTTCGCATCGCCTTCTTTTGCCGGCTCGGCAGAAACAGCCACAGTGGTGTTGTTGAGGGTGTCTTCGACAGTGGCGGTTGTAGTCGCGCCAGTCAGGTCCACGCCTTCATAGTTGCCACCGTTTACGGCTGTAACGGTTGCCGTCACGCTCGATGCGTCTTTGTAGACGTCTTCGCCGTTGGTGTTCGGGACCTGGAGGGTACCTTTACCGGCTGCATCCACTTCCACGGTGTAAACCGTGCCGCCGACATTGACGGTCAGAGTGGTGGCGGTTTGCGGCGGGTTGCTCAGCTGGAAGTTGAAGGTGATGTTCGCATCGCCTTCTTTCGCCGGCTCGGCAGATACAGCCACAGTGGTGTTATTGAGGGTGTCGTCGACAGTGGCGGTCGTAGTCGCGCCAGTCAGGTCGACACCTTCGTAGTTGCCGCCATTCACCGAGGTAACGGTGGCCGTCACGCTCGACGCATCTTTGTAGACGTCTTCGCCGTTGGTGTTCGGAACCTGGAGGGTGCCTTTACCGGCTGCATCCACTTCCACGGTGTAAACGGTGCCACCGACGTTCACAGTCAGAGTCGTCGCAGTTTGCGGCGGGTTGCTCAGTTGGAAGTTGAAGGTGATATTCGCATCGCCTTCTTTCGCCGGCTCGGCAGAAACAGCCACAGTGGTGTTGTTGAGGGTGTCTTCGACGGTCGCGGTTGTAGTCGCGCCAGTCAGGTCGACACCTTCGTAGTTGCCGCCATTCACCGAGGTAACAGTGGCCGTCACGCTCGATGCGTCTTTGTAGACGTCTTCACCGTTGGTGTTCGGGACCTGCAGGGTGCCTTTACCAGTGGAATCCACGTTAACGGTGTAGTCGGTGCCACCCACGTTAACCGTCAGGGTCACGGTGGTACCGGCCTGAGGCGGATTGCTCAGCTGGAAGTTGAAGGTGACGTTGAGGTCGCCCTCCTTTGCCGGCTGGGCAGAAACAGCCACAGTGGTGGTGTCGATAGTGTCTTCAACAGTGGCGGTCGTCGTCGCACCAGTCAGGTCCACGGCTTCGAAGTTGCCACCATTTACCGCGGTCACGGTCGCGGTCAGCTGCGACGGATCAGTATAGACATCGTCACCATTGGTGTTCGGGACTACCAGGCTCCCCTTGCCGGAAGCGTCGACAGTGACGTTGTAGCTGGTACCGCCAACATTGACGGTCAGTGTGGTAGTGCTGCCGGCTTGCGGCGGGTTACTCAGCTGGAATTCGAAAGTGATGTTTGGATCACCTTCCTTGGCCGGCTGCGCCGTAACGGCAACGGTGGTGGTATCGATGGTATCGACGATCTGGGTGACTGCCGGGGCAGGGTTCGGAGTGACCGTGATGCCGCCGCCAGTGGTGCCGGTGATGGTCGTGGAGATCTCGCTGCCATCGATGTACGGCGTATCGTTCGGCGGGATGGTGACGCTGACTGTGCCCGTGGTCTGGCCGGCACTGATGACGATCACCTGGCCGTTGGAAAGGGTGATGGTCAGGTCGGTCAGCGGCGCCTGGCCCAAGGTTGCGGTGTAGACGATCACACCGCCCGCTTCGGTAATGCTCGGCGTGGCGCTGAGCGTAAGGCCAGTGGTGATCGGCGCCGCTACTGTGGCGTTGCCATTGGTGTCGAGCCCGCCAACTTCCTGCTCGGTGCGCTGGGTCTCGAAACCGATCGGGCCGGTCGGGAAGCCAATGGTCGGGTCAACCACTCCTGCAGTTTCGGCAAGCATCACGAACGAGTGGCCGCCCCCTACCGAGCCACCCCCTGCAGCAGCCGGACCCGCAGCAGTCGCTTCCAGGTCGGTGGTCGGGTCAGCACCCGCGGCGATGGCCTGCTGCAGCTCTTCGACCGACGGCGCGGCCTGGGCAGTTGCCTGGCTCAAGTCGGTTGTGCTGTCCGGCGCGTCCGCGCTCCATTGGGTATCGCGCCCCAGGTCCAGGGTGCGCCCGTCGGACAGTTCCAATGTTACCGCCCCGCCAGCCCCGGTGAGTACCTGCTCCCCTGCCATGAGCCGATCGCCCTCGATCAGAACGCGGCGAATGCCTTCTGGGGATACTGCGATGACTTGGCCAACAATGCTTTTGACGATGGCAACAACACTGCTCATGGGGGGGACTCTCCGGAATAGCCGCTCAAGTGGGCTTCTTGCCTAGCCGGCCATCAAACGCCGCTATGCGCTGTGAAAAATTGAAAATCAGGGGTACATAAGCGTATTTATTGACGCCAAATTTACGTCAATTATTTGTCTATAACGGAAGGGAATTAACTTTATGCCAAAGTATTGACCTTCATCCCGCCATCCTAAACAATTGGTCGGGTAATGTCACATTGATATGTTTCACCTTTGTAACCCTTCCTCGTACTTTTCGCGGTACCTCTTCGGAACGGTCCACTTACGGTCATTCAAGGTTGCCATTTTGCAGGCGGGATCGGCTTCGGCCGTGATTTGCGACAAGCATTCCTCGGGAACAATTCAAAACATGCGTGCATCTGTATTCGCTGCTCTTCCGTTCGCCCTTTCCATCAGCTTCGTCCAAGCCCAGACCCTGCCTGAAGCCATGCAGAAAGCGCTCGAAGTCCATCCCGAGATCCAGGCTGGCGTGAATGCCCGCACGGCCGCGGATTATCAGCTGCGCGCAGCCAAAGGTGGATACCTGCCGAAGGTTGATCTGACCGCCGGTTATGGCCGTGAAGGCACCGACAGCCCAAGCACCGGCAACCGCTGGGATACTCTCAATCGCGGTGAGTCGGCCATCAAGCTGCGGCAGATGGTCTTCGATGGCTTCGCCACCTCCAATGAAGTCGGCCGCCAACAAGCCACCGTCAATTCCCGCGCTTATTCGCTGCTCGGCACCTCCGAGCGCACCGCGCTGGAAGTGGCACAGGTCTACCTGGACGTGCTGACCCGCCGCGAGATGGTGCGCCTGGCCCAGGACAACCTGAGCAACCACGAACGCGTGCTCGACCAGATCAAGTTGCGCACCAGCCGCGGTGTGGGCCGCTACGCCGACCTCGATCAGGCTGAAGCGCGCCTGGCCCAGGCCCGTAACAACCTGATCACCGAGCAGACCAACCTGGCAGACGCCAATACCAACTACCTCAGCGTGGTGGGCCAGATGCCGGATGAACTGAGCGCACCCGCGCCATTTATCGACCTGCTACCTGCCAACCTCGATGAAGCTCGCCACCAACTGGTTGAGAGCAGCCCCATCCTGCGCTCGGCCGAGGCCGACATCGCTGCGGCGGAAAAGCAGTATGAAACCGCCAAGTCGACCTTCTACCCACGCTTCGATGCAGAGCTGGGTCGCACCGCCGATAACAACCTCGACGGCATGCAAGGCCACAACAATGAGTGGCAGGCGATGCTGCGGATGAACTTCAACCTGTACAATGGCGGCAGCAACAAGGCCGACCTCGAGTCGAAGTCGTACCTGGCCAACCAGGCCCTGGATATCCGCAACAACGCCCTGCGCCAACTCAATGAAGAACTGGGCCTGGCCTGGAACGCCCTGGAAAACGCCAACGCCCAGGTGCCGATCGCCCAGCAGTACGTCGATCACAGCATCCGTGTGCGCAGCGCCTACCAGCAGCAGTTCACGCTGGGTGAGCGTACCCTGCTCGACCTGCTGGACAGTGAGAACGAGACCTTCACCGCCCAGCGCCGACTGGTGGAAGTGAAGAACATTCAGGTGTATACGCAATACCGCATCAAGGCGACCATGGGCCAGTTGCTCAAGAGCCAGGGCGTGGTCGCCCCGATGGCAACCGTCGTGCAGAACGACATGAAACCCAACGTGAGCCTCCCAGGCATGAACTGAGTCGCTCGCCCCCTGATCACCCGCAAGGTTTGAAGAGAGCACCGCGTGGAATCCGAAGTCAGCCGAGTCCAGCTCAACCACGATCCACGCAGTCAGCATGACGATCCGTTACTGGATAGCCTGCTGACCCTGTGTGTCCTGCACCAGAAGCCCGCCAGCCGGGCCATGCTCACCACCGGGCTGCCGCTGGAGGCCCAGCGCCTGACCATGGAGCTGTTGCCCCGCGCGGCGGCCCGTGCGGGCCTGCAGGGCCGCCTGCTGCAGCGCAAGCTGGAGCAGATACCGAACATCGCCTTGCCGGCCATGCTATTGCTCAAGGAGGGCCGCGCTGCCGTCCTGCTGGGCTGGGAGAACGACAACACCGCCCGCCTGTTGCTCAGCGAGAGCGACGGTGGCGAGGTGCTGGTCAGCCGGGAGGCACTGGAGGGCGACTTCAGCGGCAAGGTGTTCTTCGCCCAGCCGCAGCACAAGTACGACGTCAACCACGGCAATCTCATTCCGCGGACTCGCTCCTGGTTCCGTGACACATTGCTGCGCAGCAAGTGGCTGTATATCGACGCCATCGCGGCCAGCCTGGTAATCAACCTGATTGCCCTGGCCGCACCGCTGTTCGTGATGAACGTTTACGACCGCGTGGTTCCGAACCAGGCGACCTCGACCCTGTGGGTGCTCGCGCTGGGCATCACTGGCGCGTACGTGTTCGACCTGATTCTCAAGGGCCTGCGCAGCCTGTGCCTGGACCTGGCGGGCAAGAAGACCGACCTGATCGTGTCGGCCACGCTGTTCGAACGCATCGTCGGCATGTCGATGAAGTTCCGCCCGGCGCGGGTTGGTAGCTATGCGCAAAACATCCACGAGTTCCAGGGCCTGCGCGACTTCCTCGCCTCACTGACCCTGACCAGCCTGATCGACCTGCCCTTTACGCTGCTGGTTCTGCTGGTGATCGCCGTCATTGGTGGGCACCTGGTATGGATCCCGATCCTGGCCTTCCCTTTGGCGCTGGGTATCGGCTATGCCTTGCAGAAACCTCTGATGGCGACCATGGAGCGGACCATGGCACTGGCCTCGGAGCGCCAGTCGAGCCTGATCGAGACCCTGGCAGGCCTGGACGCGGTGAAGGTCAACAACGCCGAAAGCGAACGCCAGTACATGTGGGAGCAGACCCTCGGCACCCTTAGCCGCCTGGAACTGCGGGTCAAGATGCTCTCGAGCCTGGCCATGAACATCACCATGCTGATCCAGCAGCTGGCTGGCGTGGCGATGATCTGCGTGGGCGTGTACCTGATCATCGACGGCAGCCTGACCATGGGCGGCCTGGTGGCCTGCTATATGCTCAGCGGCCGTGCCCTCGGCCCGCTGGGCCAGCTCAATGGCCTGCTGGCCCGCTACCAGCACGCCAAGGTGACCATGGCCTCCACCGACCAGATGATGGAGCTGCCACAGGAGCGCAACTTCGAGGAGCGCCCATTGAGCCGCCAGGTGCTGCAGGGTGCCATCGAATTCCGCGGGGTCGAGTTCACTTATCCCAACCAGCAGAACCAGGCCCTGAAAGGCATCAACCTGGCGGTCAAGCCGGGCGAGAAGATCGGCATCATTGGCCGCAGCGGCTCCGGTAAGAGCTCGCTGGCCAAGCTGATCGTGGGCCTCTACGAGGCAGACAAGGGTTCGTTGCTGGTCGACGGCGTGGACATTCGCCAGATCGACGTCAGCGAACTGCGCCACAACATCGGCTACGTACCGCAAGACATCCAGCTGCTGGCCGGCACCTTGCGTGACAACCTGGTCAGCGGTGCCCGCTACATCGAGGATGAGCTGATCCTGCAAGCCGCCGAGCTGTCTGGCGTGCACGAGTTCGCCCGGCTGCATCCGGATGGCTATGAGCTGCAGGTTGGCGAGCGCGGGCAGAACTTGTCTGGCGGCCAGCGGCAGAACGTGGCCCTGGGCCGTGCGCTGCTGCTGAACCCGCAGATCCTGCTGCTGGACGAACCCACCAGCGCCATGGACAACACTGGGGAAGAACGCCTCAAGCAACGCCTGCAGCCGGTAATGGAGGGCAAGACTGTATTGCTGGTCACCCACCGCGCCTCACTGCTGTCGCTGGTAGACCGCCTGATCGTTATCGATCGCGGACAGATCGTAGCGGATGGCCCGAAGGCCGCCGTCATGGATGCGTTGAAGAAGGGGCAGATCAGTGTCGCATAAGCTGGATTTCGCACAGGTCAAAGACAACCTGCGTCGGTACTTCAAAGGCTCCGAATCGCTTGCCGGCCAGCCCTTGCCCGAGGTTGGCAAGTCGCTGATCGAGGATGCCCCGCGGGTGGTGCGGCTGACCATCTGGGGTGTGATCGCGTTCTTCATGTTCCTGATCATCTGGGCCAGCTTCGCCAAGGTCGATGAGGTCACCCGCGGCGAGGGCAAGGCCATTCCGTCCTCCAAGCTGCAGAAGATTCAGAACCTCGAGGGCGGCATCATCGCCGAAATCTATGCCAAGGAGGGGGAGATCGTCGAGGTCGGCCAGCCGCTGCTGCGCCTGGACGAAACACGCTTCGCCTCCAACGTCGGCGAAACCGAGGCAGACCGCCAGGCCATGGCGCTGCGGGTCGAGCGCCTGAGCGCCGAGGTGGAAGACCGCCCGCTGAGCATCGACCCTGAGCTGCGCAAGGCTGCGCCGAACCAGACGGCCAGTGAGGAATCGCTCTACCAGAGCCGCAAACAACAATTACACGACGAAATCGCCGGCCTTGAACAGCAGCTGGTACAGCGTCAGCAGGAACTGCGCGAATTCAATTCCAAGCGCGCCCAGTACGCCAACAGCCTGCAGCTGCTACGCCAGGAAATTGCCATGTCCGAGCCGCTGGTAGCGCAAGGAGCGGTCTCCCAGGTAGAAATCCTGCGCCTGCGCCGCTCCGAGGTGGAGAACCGCGGCCAGATGGACGCCACAGCGCTGGCTATTCCTCGCGCCGAAGCGGCGATCCGTGAAGTGCAGAGCAAGATCGAAGAGACCCGTGGCAAGTTCCGCAGCGACGCCCTGACCCAGCTCAACGAAGCCCGCACCGAACTGAACAAGGCCACCGCCACCGGCAAAGCGCTGGATGACCGGGTCAGCCGTACCCTGGTGACGTCGCCAGTGCGCGGTATCATCAAGCAGCTGTTGGTCAATACCATCGGCGGCGTGATCCAGCCTGGTAGCGATATCGTAGAGATCGTGCCGCTGGACGACACACTGGTGATCGAGGCGAAGATCCTGCCCAAGGACATCGCCTTCCTGCATCCCGGCCAGGAAGCCACGGTCAAGTTCAGTGCTTACGACTACACCATCTATGGCGGGTTGAAGGCCAAACTGGAGCAGATCGGCGCTGACACCATCACCGATGAGGACAAGAAGACCACCTACTACCTCATCCGCCTGCGCACCGACCGCAGCCACCTGGGGAGCGATGAAAAGCCATTGCTGATCATCCCCGGGATGGTGGCCACGGTGGATATCATGACCGGCGAAAAAACCATCATGAGCTACCTGCTCAAGCCGATCATGAAAGCCCGCAGCGAAGCGCTGCGCGAGCGGTAATATTGAAGCGGGCGAAATCCCTGTGGGAGCGGGCTTGCCCGCGAACACCGGCACAGCCTGTGCCCTCCACTGCGGCGCCCGCTCCCACAGAACCTGAATATGCCCTGTGAAGTCAGCGTTCGCGAAGGGCTTCGGTGCGCGCCTTGATGATGGGTTTGAGCAGATAACTCATGATCGTCTTTTCACCGGTCATGATGTCTACCGTGGCCACCATCCCGGGAATTATCTGCAGGGGCTTGGCATCCGAACCCAGGTGGCTGCTCTCGGTCCTCAGCCGAATCGGGTAATACGTGGTTTTCTTGTCTTCATCGGTGATGGTATCCGCACCGATCTGTTCCAGCTTGGCTTTGAGCCCGCCATAGATGGTGTAGTCGTACGCCGTGAACTTCACCGTGGCCTCCTGGCCCGGATGCAAGAAGGCGATGTCCTTGGGCAGGATTTTCGCCTCGATCACCAGCGTGTCATCCAGCGGCACGATCTCGATGATGTCGCTACCGGGCTGGATCACGCCACCCACCGTATTGACCAGCAATTGCTTGACGATACCGCGCACCGGCGACGTAACGAGGGTGCGGTGCACGCGGTCATCCAGGGCCTTGCTGGTGGCGTTGGCCTTGTTCAGATCAGCGCGGGCTTCATTTAGCTGAGTCAAGGCGTCGCTGCGGAACTTGCCGCGGGTCTCTTCGATCTTGCTCTGCACTTCCCTTACTGCCGCCTCGGCCCGGGGGATCGCCAGCGAAGTGGCGTCGACCTCTCCTCGGGTTTCTACTTCCGAGCGGCGCAGGCGCAGGATCTCTACCTGAGAGATCGCGCCTTTAGCCACCAATGGCTCGGACATGCCGATCTCCTGGCGCAGCAACTGCAAGCTGTTGGTGTACTGGGCGCGTTTGGAGTTGAACTCGCGCAACTCCTGTTGGCGCTGCACCAGCTGCTCTTCGAGCCCGGCAACTTCATCATGCAACTGCTGTTTGCGGCTCTCGTACAAGGAGGCCTCGCTGACCGCCTGGCTCGGTGCGGCCTTGCGCAGCTCAGGGTCGATATTCAGCGGGCGGTCCTCCACTTCGGCGCTCAGGCGCTCGACCCGCAAGGCCATGGCCTGGCGGTCTGCCTCGGTTTCGCCCTTGTTGGAGGCAAAGCGCGTTTCGTCCAGGCGCAACAGCGGCTGACCGACCTCGACTACCTCCCCTTCCTTGGCATAGATCTGCGCGACAATGCCGCCCTCCAGGTTCTGCACTTTCTGCACTTTGGAAGACGGAATGGCCTTGCCCTCGCCCCGCGTGACTTCGTCGACCTCGGCGAGGCTGGCCCAGAGGATCAGGAACATGAAGAACGCGATCACACCCCAGATGGTCAGCCGCACCACCCGTGGGGCATCCTCGATCAGCGACTTGCCGACCTCGGGCAAGGGCTGGCCGGCAAGCGATTCGGAGCCTTTGAAGTACCGACGCAGGTTGTCTTTGACCTGTGCGAAATCCAGCTTACGCAACACTGATCTGCCCCTTTTTCAGCGCATCCATGACAGCGGCTTTCGGGCCGTCCGCAACCACTTGGCCACGATCGATGACGATCAGGCGGTCTACCAACGACAACAGCGAGGCACGGTGGGTGACCAGCAATACGGTCTTGCCCTCGATCACTGCCTGCAGGCGCTGCTTGAGGCGCTCTTCGCCAGTGTTGTCCATGGCGCTGGTGGGTTCGTCCAGCAGCAGGATCTGCGGGTTCAGCAGCAACGCGCGGGCAAGGGCTACGTTCTGCCGCTGGCCACCGGACAGGTTCTGCCCGCGCTCGCCAACCTGCAGTTCGTAGCCATCCGGGTGCAGCCGGGCGAACTCGTGCACGCCAGACAGCTCGGCTGCCTGGAGGATCAGTTCGTCTTCGATGTAACGTGCACCGCTGACCAGGTTGTCACGCAAGGTGCCGGCCAGCAGCTGGATGTCTTGCGGCACGTAGCCGATGTTGTGACGCAGTTCGCTGACGTCGATCTGGCGGATATCCACGCCGTCGACCAGCAACGAACCCTTGTCTGCCTCGTACAAGCCGACCAGCAGTTTGGCCAGCGAGCTCTTACCGGAGCCGCTGCGGCCGATGATGCCGATCTTCTCGCCCGGCTTGACCACCAGGTTGATGCCTTTGAGGGCCTGGTTCTGCTGGTTGGGGTAAGTGAAGTCGACACCACGGAATTCGATTGCGCCCTGCAGCACCTGGCGGCTCAATGGGCGCTCCTCGAAGTTGCGCTCCTGTGGCAGCTCCATCATCTGGTCGGTGGAGGCCATGGTCACCTTGGCCTGTTGATACCGCGCCAGCAAACCATTGAGCTGGCTCAGCGGGCCAAGGGCACGACCGCTGAGCATGTAACAGGCGACCAGGCCGCCCATGGTCAAGCTGCCGTCAATGATCAGGTACACACCCACGCAGATCATCGCCACGCCAGCCAGTTGCTGGATCAGCAGGGTGATATTCATGGCGAGCCCGGAAAGAATCTTGACCCGTAGCTCCAGGCGGCTGAGGGTGCCGAGGGTCTGCTCCCACATGTACTGGCGTTCGCTTTCAGCGTTGTTGACCTTCACTGCATCCAGGCCAGCCAAGGTCTCGATCAGGCTCGACTGGCGCTCTGCAGCCAGTGCCATGGTCCGTTCCATGGTTGCCATCAGTGGCTTCTGCAGGGCGTAACCGATACCCAGCGCCAGCGGGAAGGCTAGGACCGGTATCCACACCAGGTGCCCGCCAATAATGGCAATCACCATGAGAATGATGAGGGTGAATGGCAGGTCGATCAGGCTGGTCAAAGTCAGCGAAGCGAGAAAATCGCGCAACCCCTGAAATTCATGGATGTTCTGCGCGTAGCTGCCGACCCTCGCCGGCCGGTACTTCATCGACATGCCAACGATGCGCTCGAACAATGTGGCAGAGATGATCAGGTCGGTCTTCTTGCCCGCCAGGTCCAGGCACAGGCTGCGCAGGCCCTTGAGAATCAGGTCAAAGAAATAGGCGCCAGCGATCCCCACCGCCAGCACCCAAAGGGTCGAGGTGGCCTGATTGGGAACCACGCGATCATAGACGTTCATCACGAACAACGGTGCGGCCAGGGCAATCAGGTTTGTCACCAGGCTGGCCGCGATGGCGTCGATGTACAGCCACTTGCTGCGCAGCAGGGTGTCTCGGAACCAGGAGCGCGAGCGCGGGATGAGATTGCCGTGATTGACGTCGTACTTGTGCTGCGGCTGAGCAAAGAATACCCGGCCGCTGTAATCGCTGATCAAGGCTTCACGGCTGACCAGCACCTCGCCACCGTCACTTTCGCTGAGCAGCAGGCGTGCGGTTTCAGGGTTTTCCCAACCCAGCAGGACAGCGGCGCGGCCCTCCTTGAGCAGCAGCATGGCCGGCATGGCAATGCTTGGGATCTGCTCCAGCTTGCGCTGCAACAGGCGCCCCTGCAGCCCGGCACGGGCAGCGGCACGGGGTAGCAGCTCGGGACTCAGGCGCTGGGCCGGTAATGGCAGCCCGGTGGTCAGCATCACTCGGCTGGCGGGTTTCTGATGCAACACACACAGGGTCAGCAGACAGTCCAGCAGGGGGTCGTCGTGCTGACTGCGCGGATCGTGACTGAGTTGGACTCGACTGACTTCGGATTCCACGTGGCACTCTCTTCCTTGCGGTAGTTGGGGGCAACGCCCGTCAACAATGGCCCGTTGTTCTTTTAAGCAGACGACAGCAACGCGTGAAGGTTTCATACCTGCTGCCGGTAACGACCTTCGAAACTTGGACAGACCTCAACCTATAACAAAAGACTAACTACAGATACCGCAGGTGCAAGTCGAAGTTTCGTTGCAACTGCACCGCCTCTCACCACGGACCAGTGCAAGCCTAAGTACTGCAAGGCCTTCTGGGAAAGACCCCACGGCATATTGCGTACAACCACATTGCAACTAATACGAAAGTAAGTATTGGCAAGCTGCAATTTCACGTTATGACTTTAGATTGCCCGATATTTGCAACTCAGCGACGCGAGTCAATATATCGCCACTCTGAAACTGCAAATAAATGAACTGTACGAAAGTTTGACACACCTACGATAGCGGCACTTCAAATCATTCCACCGCCCCGCTTGCGGGGCATGGAAGGCACTGGTCGAGTTATCTGGAGAGTCCCATGAGCACTGTTGTAGCCATCGTCAAAAGCATTGTTGGCCAAGTCATCGCGGTATCCCCAGAAGGCATCCGCCGCGTGCTCATCGAAGGAGACCGCCTGTACGCCGGCGAACAGGTACTCACCGGTGTGGGCGGAGCCATCACCCTGCAGCTGACCGATGGCCGCTATGTGGACCTGGGCCGCGACAGCCAGTGGAGCGCCGGCACGCCTGACAGCAGCACCGACATGTGCCTGGCCACCACCCAGACGGCGCCGTCGGTGGAGCAGCTGCAACAGGCGATCCAGGCGGGCGTCGACCCGACTACGGCGCTGGAAGCCACAGCGGCGGGCCCGACATCTTCGGGCAGCAGCAGTGGCGCGCTCGGTGGCGGTCACGGTTTTGTCATGCTCGAGGAAACCGCAGAGCGGGTCGACCCGACCGTCGGCTACCAGACCGGTCCACTGAATTTCAGCGAGGGGCTGCGCTTTGAACAGTTCGCCGGCCGGGACGCTGCCGTTGCCGCAGATACGGGTACGGCCGTGACACTGAGCGCGACGCCGTCGATCAGCGAGAGCGGCGGCACCATCATCTATGTAGCTACGGTTGGCCAGGCTCCGCTGAGCGAACTGAGCGTGACCTTGTCCAATGGCGCAGTGATCGTGATCGCCGCCGGGCAGACCAATGGCTCGGTGAGTGTCGCAGTACCCGCCAACGACACGGCGTACATCGATGACCGGGTGCTGTCGGTGAACATCACCGGCACCAACGGGGGCGGACTCCCCGTCAGCATCGACGGCACCCCGGCCAGCACCCGTGTGGTCGATAGCGTCGACACCACCACCGCCCTGCTCAGCGCCACACCCTCGGTTGTCGAAGGCGGGGCAATCACCTACACCGTCACCCTGAGCAACCCGGCGCAGACCGCCGTCACGGTCAGCCTGTCCAATGGCCAGGTCATAAGCATTGCAGCGGGCCAGAGCAGCGGCAGTGTGTCGCTGCAAACGGCCAACGATGTGTACAAGGGCACCAGCTCACTCAGCGCCAGCATCACCTCCGTGACCGGGGGTAACTTTGAGCACCTGGAGGCCAACCCTGCCCCCGTTCTGACTGTGATCACCGACTCGGTTGATACCAGCACGGTCACTCTGACGGCCACCCCTTCAGTGAGCGAAAACGGCACCATCGTGTACACCGCAAGCCTCTCGGCGCCGGTCACCGGTACGCCGGTGGTGGTGAGTCTGGCCAACGGCCAGACCATCACCGTGGCGGTGGGCCAGAGCTCTGGCACGGTCAGCGTACCGGTGGGCAATGATGTGTATCAGGGGCCTGGGCAAGTCAGTAACAGCATCAGCGCCGTCAGCGGTGGCAACTTCGAAAACCTGGTCGCCAATCCGACGCCGGTCAGCACCTCGATCAGCGATGTACAGAACACCACCACGGTGACCCTGAGCGCGACCCCGAGCGTGGCCGAGGGCGGCCAGATCGTCTACACCGCGAGGCTCAGCAATCCCGGCCAGACCGCCGTCACCGTGACCCTGAGCAACGGCCAGAGCATTACCATCGCGGCCAACCAGACTTCCGGCAGCATCAGCGTGGCCGCACCCGGCGACGATCGCTATGTGGATGGCGGGCTGGTCAGCGCGCGCATCACCACTGCCAGCGGCGGCAACTTCGAGAGCCTGGCGATCAACAACACGCCAGCCTTGACCACGGTCACCGATACCCTCGATACCTCGACCGTGACGCTCAGCGCTACGCCTTCGGTAGCCGAGGGCGGCAGCATCGTCTATACCGTGACCGTGAATGCACCGGTAACTGGCGCCCCGCTGGTCGTCAGCCTTGCCAATGGCCAGACGGTCACCATCCCGGTAGGACAAAGTACGGGAGCAGTCACTGCAGCTGTGGATAACGATGCCTATCAGGGGCATGCGCCGATCAACAACAGCATCACCGGGTTCACCGGGGGTAACTACGAAAACCTGCTTGCCGATCAGACACCGGTCAGTACCACTGTCACCGATGTGCAAGACATCACTACCGTCACGCTCTCAGCCACGCCGTCCGTAGCCGAGGGCGGCACTATTGTCTACACCGCCAGCGTCGGGGCACCGGTCACCGGCAGCCCGGTCGTCGTCGGCCTGGCTAACGGGCAGACCATCACCATTGCGGTGGGCCAAAGCTCCGGCACCGCAACGGGTGCCGTGTCCAACGACGCTTACCAAGGCCATGCCGCAGTCAGCAACAGCATCACCAGCGTCTCCGGCGGCAATTACGAGAACCTGATCGCCAACCAGGCACCTGTCAGCACCACCGTCACCGACGTGCAAGACACCACTACGGTCACGCTCTCAGCCACGCCGTCCGTGGCCGAAGGCGGGACCATCACCTATACAGCCAGCGTGGGCGCTCCGGTCACTGGGAGTGCGGTCGTGGTCAGCCTGGCCAATGGCCAGATCATCACCATCCCGGTCGGCCAAAGTTCTGGCACCGCCACGGCCGCCGTCAGCAACGATGTCTATCAGGGCCATTCGGCCGTCACCAACAGCATCAGCGACGTCTCCGGCGGCAATTACGAAAACTTGGTAGCCAACCAGGCACCGGTCAGCACCAGCGTCACGGACGTGCAGGACACCACCACGGTCTCGCTATCGGCAACTCCGAGCGTCGCCGAGGGGGGACAGATCGTCTACACCGCGACCCTGACCGATGCCCCGCAGTCTCCGGTGACGGTCACCCTGAGCAACGGCCAGACCATCACCATCGGCGCCAACCAGATCTCTGGCAGCGTCAGTGTCGCCACGCACGGCGATAATCCTTACCTGGATGCCGGCCAGGTCAGCGCGAGCATCACCAATGCCTCTGGTGGCAACTTCGAGAACCTGGCGATCAACAGCTCTCCAGCGGTGACCAAGGTCACCGATACCGTCGACACATCGGTCGTGAGCCTGACCGCCACGCCATCGGTGGTTGAAGGCGGCACCATCGTCTACACCGCCGCGGTCACCGCACCGGTCACAGGTTCAGCCGTCGTGGTCACCTTGGCCAACGGCCAGACCATCACTATCCCGGTCGGGCAGAGTTCCGCCACCGCCACCGCTGCAGTCTCCAATGACGTCTACCAAGGCCACGCACCGGTCACCAACAGCATCAGCAACGTGTCCGGTGGCAACTACGAAAACCTGGTCGCCGATAAGACCCAAGTCAGCACCACCGTCAGCGATGTGACCGACACCACCACCGTCACCCTGTCCGCCACATCGTCCGTAGTCGAAGGCGGGACCATCCTCTATACGGCCAACGTGGGCGCACCGGTCACCGGCAGCCCGGTCGTGGTGACCCTGGCCAATGGGCAGACCATCACCATCCCGGTTGGCCAAAGCTCGGGGACCGCCACCGGTGCCGTCAGCAACGATGTTTACCAGGGCCATGCTGCCGTCACCAACAGCATCAGCAACGTATCCGGTGGGAATTACGAAAACCTGGTCGCGGACAAATCTCAGGTCAGCACCAACGTCTCCGACGTGCAGGACACCACGACCGTATCACTATCGGCGACGCCCAGCGTGGCTGAGGGCGGCCAGATCGTGTACACCGCCACCCTGACCAACGCTGCGCAGTCGCCGGTGACCGTCACCTTGAGCAACGGCCAGACCATCACCATCGCCGCCAACCAGACCTCCGGGAGCGTCAGTGTCGCCACCCATGGCGATAACCCCTACCTTGACGCTGGCCAAGTCAGCACGAACATCACCAGTGCCTCTGGCGGCAACTTCGAGAACCTGGCAGTCAACAGCACCCCAGCGGTGACCAACGTCACCGATACCGTCGATACCTCGACCGTCAGCCTGACCGCCACGCCATCGGTGGCTGAAGGCGGCACCATCCTCTACACCGCTACCGTCACAGCACCCGTCACAGGATCCGCCGTTGTGGTGACCCTGGCCAACGGCCAGACCATCACCATTCCGGTCGGGCAAAGTTCCGGCACCGCTACAGCTGCCGTGACCAACGACGTCTATCAGGGCCATCCGGCTGTCAGCAACAGCATCAGCAATGTGTCCGGCGGCAATAACGAGAACCTTGTCGCTGACAAGACGGACGTCAGCACTACCGTCACCGATGTTCAGGACACCACCACGGTTACCCTAACCGCCACGCCGTCCGTGACCGAAGGTGGGACCATTGTCTACACCGCTACCGTCGGTGCGCCGGTCACCGGCAGCCCGGTACTAGTAAGCCTGGCCAATGGGCAAACCATCACCATTGCGGTTGGGCAGAGTTCCGGCACCGCCACTGGCGCCGTGAGCAACGACGTCTACCAGGGCCATGCCCCAATCACCAACAACATCACGGCCGTCAGTGGTGGTAATTACGAGAACCTGGTCGCTGACAATTCAGCGGTCAGCACAAGCGTCACCGACACCGTCGATACCTCGACCGTAAGCCTGACCGCCACGCCATCGGTGGCCGAGGGCGGCACCATCGTCTACACCGCTACCGTCACCGCACCCGTCACCGGGTCCACCGTAGTGGTCACCTTGGCCAACGGCCAGACCATCACCATTCCGGTCGGGCAAAGTTCCGGGACCGCTACGGCTGCCGTGACCAACGATGTCTACCAGGGCCATCCGGCGGTCAGCAACAGCATCACGGCCGTCAGTGGCGGCAAATATGAAAACCTGGTTGCGGACAAAACCCAAGTCAGCACTAGCGTCACGGATGTGCAAGACACCACTACTGTTACCCTGACCGCCACACCGTCCGTGGCCGAGGGTGGCACGATCCTCTATACCGCCGCCGTAGGCGCGCCGGTCACCGGTAACCCGGTTGTGGTGACTCTGACCAATGGCCAGACCATCACCATTCCGGTCGGCCAGAGTTCCGGCACCGCCGCGGCTGCCGTATCCAACGACGTCTACCAGGGCCATGCCGCCGTCAGCAATAGCATCAGCAGTGTCTCGGGCGGCAACTACGAGAGCTTGGTCGCGGACAAGACGCAGGTCAGCACCAACGTCACCGACGTGCAAGACACCACCACCGTCTCGCTGTCGGCGACACCGAGCGTGGCCGAAGGCGGACAGATCGTTTACACCGCGACCCTGACCGATGCCCCGCAGTCTCCGGTGACCGTCACACTTAGCAACGGCCAGACCATCACCATCGGCGCCAACCAGACCTCCGGCAGCATCGCTGTCGCCGCGCCAGCCGATGATCTGTACCTCGATGCCGGCCAAGTCAGCACACACATCACCAATGCATCCGGCGGCAACTTCGAGAATCTGGCGGTCAATTCCACGCCGGCAGTGACCGATGTCACTGATACCGTCGACACTTCGACCGTAACCCTGACAGCCACACCATCGGTATCCGAAGGCGGCACGATCATCTACACGGCCACGGTGACGGTGCCAGTCACCGGCTCTGCCGTTGTGGTGAACCTGGCCAATGGGCAGACCATCACCATTCCGGTCGGTCAGAGCTCTGGCACCGCCACGGGCGCCGTGAACAATGATGTCTACCAAGGCCACGCCGCAGTCACCAACAAAATCACCAGTGTCAGCGGTGGCAATTATGAAAACCTGGTCGCGGACAAGTCTCAGGTCAGCACCAACGTCACTGACGTACAGGACACCACCACCGTCTCCTTGTCGGCTACGCCAAACGTGGCCGAAGGTGGACAGATCGTATACACGGCAACATTGACCAACGCCGCGCAGTCAGCGGTCACCGTCACGCTCAGCAATGGCCAGAGCATAACCATTGCCGCCAACCAGACCTCCGGCAGCATCACGGTTGCCGCGCCAGCCGATGATCCGTACCTCGACGCCGGGCAGGTCAGTGCACGCATTACCAATGCATCGGGTGGCAACTTCGAAAACCTGGCGATCAACGCCACGCCTGCAGTGACCAATGTCACCGACACCGTCGATACCTCGACCGTGAGCCTGACCGCTACGCCATCGGTCGCCGAAGGCGGCACCATCGTCTACACCGCAACCGTCACAGCCCCGGTCACAGGTTCTGCCGTAGTGGTGAACCTGGCCAACGGGCAGACCATCAGCATTCCAGTCGGGCAGAGTTCCGGTACCGCCACTGCTACCGTGAGCAACGACGTCTACCAGGGCCACCCAGCGATCAGCAACAGCATCACCGCCGTCAGCGGAGGAAATTACGAGAACCTCGTCGCTAATAGCGCCACGGTGAGCACGACCGTTACCGATGTCCAGGACATCACCACGGTCACCCTGACCGCCACGCCATCAGTAGCCGAAGGCGGCACCATCACTTACACCGCTTCCGTAGGTGCACCAGTCACTGGCAGCCCGGTCGTGGTGACCCTGACCAACGGCCAGACCATCACCATTCCAGTCGGTCAGAGCTCAGGCACCGCCACCGGTACCGTGAGCAATGATGTCTACCAAGACCATGCACCGGTCACCAACAGCATCAGCAACGTCAGTGGTGGCAGCTACGAAAATCTGGTGGCCGACAAGACGCAGGTCAGCACCAATGTCACCGACGTACAGGACACCACCACCCTGTCGCTCTCTGCCACGCCCAGCGTGGCAGAGGGCGGCCAGATCGTTTACACCGCCACCCTGAGCAATGCCGCACAGTCGGAAGTGACCGTCACCCTGAGCAATGGCCAGACCATCACCATCGCCGCCAATCAGACTTCAGGCAGCATCTCCGTGGCGGCGCCAGCCGATGATCCGTACCTCGATGCTGGCCAGGTCGGCGCCCGCATTACCAGCGCTTCGGGCGGCAATTTCGAGAACCTGGCGATCAATGCCACACCAGCGGTGACCAGTGTCATCGACACCGTCGATTCCTCAACCGTAAGCCTGACCGCAACGCCATCGGTCGCCGAAGGCGGCACCATCGTCTACACCGCAACTGTTTCCGCCCCCGTCACAGGCTCTGCCGTGGTGGTGAACCTGGCCAACGGGCAGACCATCACCATTCCAGTCGGGCTAAGCTCGGGGACCGCTACTGCTGCCGTATCCAATGACGTCTATCAAGGCCATCCGGCTGTCAGCAACAGCATCAGTAATGTAACAGGCGGCAACTTTGAAGATCTTGTTGCCGACAAGACGCCAGTCAGTACGACAGTCACGGACGTACAGGACACCACTACAGTGACGCTGACGGCCACGCCGTCCGTGAACGAAGGTGGGACCATCCTCTACACCGCCACCGTCGGGGCGCCGGTTACCGGTAGCCCTGTGGTGGTCAGCCTGGCCAACGGCCAGACCATCACCATTGCTGTCGGCCAAAGCTCGGGCACGGCCAGCGGCGCTGTGAGCAATGATGTCTACCAAGGCCACGCACCGGTCACCAACAGCATCAGCAACGTCAGTGGTGGCAGCTACGAAAATCTGGTGGCCGACAAGACGCAGGTCAGCACCAATGTCACCGACGTACAGGACACCACCACCGTCTCGCTGTCGGCGACGCCAAGCGTGGCAGAGGGCGGACAGATCGTTTACACCGCCACCCTGACCAACGCCGCACAGTCGGAAGTGACCGTCACCCTGAGCAATGGCCAGAGCATCACTATCGCTGCCAACCAGTCTTCCGGCAGCATCACAGTTGCTGCGCCAGCCGATGACCCGTACCTCGATGCCGGCCAAGTCAGCGCACGCATCACCAACGCATCTGGCGGAAATTTCGAGAACCTGGCGGTCAATGCCACACCAGCGGTGACCCATGTCACTGACACCGTAGATACCTCAACCGTGAGCCTGACGGCCACACCATCGGTGGCCGAAGGCGGCACCATTGTCTATACAGCCACGGTTACAGCGCCGGTCGCCGGTTCCGCAGTCGTAGTAAATCTGGCCAATGGGCAGACCATTACCATCCCGGTCGGTCAGAGTTCTGGTACCGCTACGGCTATGGTGTCCAACGACGTCTACCAGGGTCATGCGGCTGTCAGCAACAGCATCTCTAATGTTAGCGGCGGCAACTACGAGAACCTGGTCGCAGATAAAACCCAAGTCAGCACCAGCGTCACCGATGTTACGGATATCACCACGGTCACATTGACCGCCACGCCATCGGTCGCCGAAGGCGGCACCATCATTTATACCGCTACGGTGGGGGCACCGGTCACCGGCAGTCCGGTTGTGGTCAACCTGGCCAACGGGCAGACCATCACAATCGCCGTCGGGCAAAGCTCCGGCACTACCACGGGAGCCGTGACAAATGACGTCTACCAAGGACACGCGCCGGTAACTAACAGCATTACCTCCGTCAGTGGTGGTAACTACGAAAATCTGGTGGCCAACCAAGCGCCTGTCAGCACCACCGTCACCGATGTTCAGGACACCACCACGGTCACCTTGACCGCCACGTCATCGGTCGCCGAAGGCGGCACCATCGTCTACACCGCAACCGTCACAGCCCCGGTCACAGGTTCTGCCGTAGTGGTGAACCTGGCCAACGGGCAGACCATCAGCATTCCAGTCGGGCAGAGTTCCGGTACCGCCACTGCTACCGTGAGCAACGACGTCTACCAGGGCCACCCAGCGATCAGCAACAGCATCACCGCCGTCAGCGGAGGAAATTACGAGAACCTCGTCGCTAATAGCGCCACGGTGAGCACGACCGTTACCGATGTCCAGGACACCACCACGGTCACCCTGACCGCCACGCCATCAGTAGCCGAAGGCGGCACCATCACTTACACCGCTTCCGTAGGTGCACCAGTCACTGGCAGCCCGGTCGTGGTGACCCTGACCAACGGCCAGACCATCACCATTCCAGTCGGTCAGAGCTCAGGCACCGCCACCGGTACCGTGAGCAATGATGTCTACCAAGACCATGCACCGGTCACCAACAGCATCAGCAACGTCAGTGGTGGCAGCTACGAAAATCTGGTGGCCGACAAGTCGCAGGTCAGCACCAGCGTTACCGATGTGACGGACACCACTACCGTCACCCTGACCGCGACACCGTCCGTGGCCGAAGGTGGCAACATCCTCTACACCGCCACCGTCGGTGCGCCAGTCACCGGCAGTGCGGTGGTAGTCACCCTGACCAATGGCCAGACCATCACCATCCCGGTCGGCCAGAGCTCCGCAACGGCCACCGGCGCCATCAGCAACGACGTCTACCAGGGCCATGCGGCTGTCACCAACAGCATCAGCAACGTCACAGGTGGGAATTACGAAAACCTGGTCGCCGACAAGACGGCGGTCAGCACCAGCGTCACCGATGTACAGGACACCACCACAGTCTCCCTGTCGGCGACGCCGAGCGTGGCCGAGGGTGGCCAGATCATCTACACCGCCACACTAACCAACGCCGCGCAGTCGACAGTGACTGTGAACCTGAGCAATGGTCAGACCATCACCATCGCCGCCAACCAGACCTCCGGCAGCATCACCGTAGCGGCGCCAGCCGACAATCCGTACCTCGATGCCGGCCAGCTCAGTGCACGCATTACCAATGCATCCGGTGGCAACTTCGAGAATCTGGCGGTCAATTCCACGCCAGCCGTGACCAATGTCACCGACACCGTCGACACCTCCACCGTGACCTTGACAGCCACGCCGTCCGTGGCCGAAGGCGGGACCATCACCTACACGGCGAGTGTGGAGGCTCCAGTTACGGGCAGCCCGGTGGTGGTGAACCTGGCCAACGGCCAGACCATCACCATTCCAGTCGGGCAAAGCTCCGGCACCGCGACGGCCGCCGTATCCAATGACGTCTACCAAGGCCACCCGGCTGTCAGCAACAGTATTACCTTCGTCAGTGGCGGTAACTACGAAAATCTGGTGGCCAATCAAGCGCCTGTCAGCACCACCGTCACCGATGTCCAGGACACCACCACGGTCACCCTGACCGCCACGCCGTCCGCGACCGAAGGCGGCACCATCATTTACACCGCTTCCGTCGGAGCACCAGTCACTGGCAGCCCGGTAGTGGTGGCTTTGACCAATGGCCAGTCCATCACCATTCCGGTTGGCCAGAGTTCGGGCACCGCCACTGGCGTCGTCAGCAATGACGTTTTCCAAGGCCATGCCGCTGTCATCAACAGCATCAACGCCGTTTCAGGTGGCAACTACGAAAACCTGGTCGCGGACAAGTCTCAGGTCAGCACCAACATCACTGACGTGCAGGACACCACTACCGTGTCCCTGTCAGCGACGCCAAACGTGGCAGAAGGTGGGCAAATCGTTTACACCGCCACGCTGACCAACGCCGCGCAAACCGCCGTGACTGTCACGCTGAACAATGGCCAGAGCATCACCATCGCCGCCAATCAGACCTCCGGCAGCATCAGCGTTGCGGCGCCAGCCGATGATCCGTACCTCGATGCCGGCCAAGTCAGCGCACGCATCACCAACGCATCTGGCGGCAACTTCGAGAATCTGGCGGTCAATTCCACGCCTGCAGTGACCAATGTCTCTGATACCGTCGACACTTCAACCGTCACTCTGACCGCCACGCCTTCGGTGGCCGAAGGTGGCACGATCATCTACACCGCATCCGTCACCGCCCCCGTCACAGGCGCTGCCGTGGTCGTAAATCTGGCCAACGGCCAGACCATAACCATTCCAGTCGGGCAAAGTTCCGGCACCACTACGGCTGCCGTGTCCAACGACGTCTACCAAGGCCACCCAGCTGTCACCAACAGCATCAGCAACGTCACCGGCGGAAATTACGAGAACCTGATCGCAGACAAGACCCAGGTCAGCACCAGCGTCACTGATGTGCAGGACACCACTACCGTCTCCCTGTCAGCGACGCCAAGCGTGGCCGAAGGTGGGCAGATCGTTTACACCGCCACCCTGACCAACGCCGCACAGTCGGAAGTAACCGTCACGCTCAGCAATGGCCAGAGCATCACCATCGCCGCCAACCAGACGTCAGGCAGCATCAGCGTGGCAGCGCCTGGTGATGATCCGTACCTCGATGCCGGCCAGGTCAGTGCGCGGATCACCAATGTTTCTGGCGGAAACTTCGAGAGCCTGGTAGTCAACAGCACGCCGGCGGTGACTAATGTCACCGACACCATCAACACCTCGACCTTAAGCCTGACTGCCACGCCATCGGTGGCTGAAGGCGGGACCATCGTCTACACCGCAACTGTTTCCGCCCCCGTCACAGGCTCTGCCGTGGTGGTGAACCTGACCAACGGCCAGACCATCACCATCCCCGTTGGGCAGAGTTCCGGCACCGCAACGACAGCCGTCAGCAACGACGTCTACCAGGGCCACCCCGCCGTCAGCAACAGCATCAGCAATGTGTCAGGCGGCAATTATGAAAACCTGGTGGCGAACAAGGCGGTGGTCAGCACTACGGTGACAGACGTGCAGGACACCACCACGGTGACCTTGACCGCCACGCCTTCCGTGGCCGAGGGCGGGACCATTGTTTACACCGCCACCGTCGGTGCTCCGGTCACTGGCAGCCCAGTCGTGGTCAACCTGGCCAATGGGCAGACCATCACCATCCCGGTTGGCCAGAGCTCCGGCACCGGCAGCGCTTCCGCCAGCAATGATGTCTATCAGGACCATGCGCCGGTCACCAATAGCATCAGCAACGTCAGCGGCGGTAATTACGAGAATCTGGTGGCAAATACCGCCACGGTCAGCACTACGGTTACCGATGTGCAGGACACCACCACTGTTACGCTGACAGCCACGCCGTCCGTGTCCGAAGGTGGGACCATCCTCTACACCGCCACCGTCGGGGCGCCGGTTACCGGTAGCCCTGTGGTAGTCAGCCTGGCCAACGGCCAAACCATCACCATTGCTGTCGGCCAAAGCTCGGGCACCACTACAGGCGCCGTGAGCAACGATGTCTACCAAGGCCATGCCGTGGTTACCAACAGCATCAGCAACGTCAGCGGCGGCAATTATGAAAACCTGGTCACAAACCCAGCGCCTGTCAGCACCGCCGTCAGCGATGTGACAGACACCACCACCGTGTCGTTGTCGGCGACGCCAAGCGTGGCCGAAGGCGGACAGATCGTGTACACCGCCACCCTGACCAATGCTGCGCAAACTGCAGTAACTGTCACCCTGAGCAATGGCCAGACCATCATCATTGCCGCCAACCAGACTACCGGCAGCATATCGGTTGCTGCGCCAGCGGATGATCCCTACCTCGATGCCGGCCAGGTCAGTGCCCGCATTACCAATGCATCGGGTGGCAACTTCGAAAACCTGGCGATCAACGTCACACCTGCAGTGACCAATGTCACCGACACCGTCGACACCTCGACCGTAAGCCTCACTGCCACACCATCGGTCGCCGAAGGCGGGACCATCGTCTACACCGCAACCGTTACCGCCCCCGTCACAGGCGCTGCCCTGGTGGTGAACCTGGCCAACGGACAAACCATCACCATTCCCGTTGGGCAGAGTTCCGGCACCGCAACAGCGGCCGTCAGCAACGACGTCTACCAGGGCCACCCCGCCGTCAGCAACAGCATCAGCAATGTGTCAGGCGGCAATTATGAAAACCTGGTGGCGAACAAGGCGGTGGTCAGCACCACGGTGACGGACGTGCAGGACACCACTACGGTGACGTTGACCGCCACGCCTTCCGTGGCCGAAGGCGGCAGCATCCTCTACACCGCCACCGTAGACGCACCGGTCACCGGTAACCCGGTGGTGGTGGCCTTGACCAATGGCCAGACCATTACCATCCCGGTTGGCCAAAGCTCCGGCACCGTTACCGGTGCTGTCAGCAACGATGTCTACCAGGGCCATGCGCCGGTCACCAATAGCATCAGCAATGTTTCCGGCGGCGCTTACGAAAACCTGGTCGCGAACACCGCCACCGTCAGCACCATCGTCACCGATGTCCAGGACACCACAACAGTGACACTGACCGCCACGCCGTCAGTGGCCGAGGGCGGCACCATCCTTTACACCGCTACCGTAGGCGCACCTGTCACTAGCAGCCCGGTCGTAGTCAGCCTGGCCAACGGCCAGACCATCACTATCCCTGTCGGCCAGAGCACCGGCACGGCCACCGGCGCCGTCAGCAACGACGTCTATCAGGGCCATGCCGCCGTTACCAACAGCATCAGCAATGTATCCGGTGGCAACTACGAGAACCTGGTGGCCGACAAGACCCAGGTCAGCACCAATGTCACCGACGTGCAGGACACCACCACCGTGTCGCTGTCAGCGACGCCAAGCGTGGCCGAAGGCGGACAGATCGTGTACACGGCGACGTTGACCAACGCCGCGCAATCAGCGGTCACCGTCACGCTCAGCAATGGCCAGACCATCTCCATCGCCGCCAACCAGACCACCGGCAGTATCACTGTTGCCGCGCCAGCCGATGATCCGTACCTCGACGCCGGCCAGGTCAGCGCACGTATCACCAACGCATCTGGCGGCAACTTCGAGAACCTGGCGGTCAACAGCACGCCAGCAGTGACCAATGTCACCGACACCGTCGACACCTCGACCGTAAACCTGACCGCCACGCCATCGGTCGCCGAAGGCGGCACCATCGTCTACACCGCAACTGTTTCCGCCCCCGTCACAGGCTCTGCCGTGGTGGTGAACCTGGCCAACGGGCAGACCATCACCATTCCGGTCGGGCAAAGTTCCGGTACCACTACGGCTACCGTTTCCAACGACGTTTACCAGGGTCACCCTGCCGTATCCAACAGCATCTCCAACGTCAGCGGCGGCAACTATGAAAACCTGGTGGCGAACAAGACGGCAGTCAGCACCACGGTGACCGATGTTCAAGACACCACCACCGTCACCCTGACGGCCACGCCGTCCGTGACCGAAGGTGGGACCATCCTCTACACCGCCACCGTCGGGGCGCCGGTTACCGGTAGCCTTGTGGTGGTCAGCCTGGCAAACGGCCAGACCATCACCATCCCGGTCGGCCAAAGCTCGGGCACCACCACCGGCGCCGTGAGCAACGATGTCTACCAAGGCCACGCCGCAGTCACCAACAACATCACCAGTGTCAGCGGCGGCAATTATGAAAACCTGGTCGCAAACCAAGCGCCTGTCAGCACCGCCGTCAGCGATGTGACAGACACCACCACCGTGTCGCTTTCAGCGACGCCAAGCGTGGCCGAAGGTGGGCAGATCGTTTACACGGCGACGTTGACCAACGCCGCGCAGTCGCCCGTGACTGTGAGCCTGAGCAACGGCCAGACCATTACCATTGCCGCCAACCAGTCCTCCGGCAGCATCACCGTTGCCGCACCAGCTGATGATCCGTACCTCGACGCCGGGCAGGCCAGTGCGCGTATTACCAATGCATCCGGTGGCAACTTCGAGAGTCTGGTGGTCAATTCCACGCCGGCAGTAACCAATGTCACTGATACCGTCGACACCTCGACCGTAAGCCTGACTGCCACGCCATCGGTGGCTGAAGGCGGGACCATCGTCTATACCGCCACCGTGACCGCGCCGGTCACCGGCTCTGCCGTGGTCGTGACCCTGGCCAACGGGCAGACCATCACCATTCCCGTTGGGCAGAGTTCCGGCACCGCAACAGCGGCCGTCAGCAACGACGTCTACCAGGGCCATCCCGCCGTCAGCAACAGCATCAGCAATGTGTCAGGCGGCAACTATGAAAATCTGGTGGCGAACAAGGCGGTGGTCAGCACCACGGTGACGGACGTGCAGGACACCACCACCGTCACCCTGACGGCCACGCCATCCGTGGCCGAAGGCGGGACCATTGTTTACACCGCCACCGTCGATGCCCCCGTCACTGGTAGCCCAGTCCTGGTCGACCTGGCCAACGGCCAGACCATCACCATCCCCGTTGGGCAGAGTTCCGGCACCGCAACGGCGGCAGTCAGCAATGACGTCTACCAGGGCCACGCGCCGGTCACCAACAGCATCAACAATGTGTCTGGCGGCAACTACGAGAATCTGGTCGCCGACAAGACCCAGGTCAGCACCAGCGTCACGGATGTGACTGACACCACTACCATTACCCTGACGGCCACGCCGTCGGTGGCCGAGGGCGGCACCATCCTTTACACCGCCACCGTGGGTGCGCCGGTCACTGGTAGCCCGGTCGTAGTGACCCTGACCAACGGACAGACCATCACCATCCCGGTCGGTCAGAGCTCTGGCACCGCTGCGGGCGCCGTGAGCAATGACGTCTACCAAGGCCACGCGGCAGTCACCAACAGCATCAGCAACGTCAGTGGTGGCAGCTATGAAAATCTGGTTGCGGACAAGACGCAGGTCAGCACCAACGTCACTGATGTGCAGGACACCACCACCGTCTCCTTGTCGGCTACGCCAAGCGTGGCCGAAGGCGGCCAGATCGTATACACCGCCACACTGACCAACGCCGCCCAGACCGCAGTGACCGTCACCCTGAGCAATGGCCAGAGCATCACCATCGCTGCCAACCAGTCTTCCGGCAGCATCACCGTAGCGGCGCCAGCCGATGATCCATACCTCGATGCCGGCCAAGTCAGCGCACGCATCACCAATGCATCTGGCGGCAACTTCGAGAATCTGGCGATCAATGCCACACCGGCAGTGACCAGCGTCACCGATACCGTCGACACTTCGACCGTGACGCTCACAGCCACACCATCGGTGGCCGAAGGCGGCACCATCATCTACACCGCAACCGTCACCGCCCCCGTCACTGGCTCAGCCGTAGTCGTGACGCTGGCCAACGGGCAGACCATCACCATTCCAGTCGGGCTAAGCTCGGGGACCGCTACTGCTGCCGTATCCAATGACGTCTATCAAGGCCATCCGGCTGTCAGCAACAGCATCAGCAATGTGTCCGGTGGCAACTATGAAAATCTGGTGGCGAACAAGGCGTTGGTCAGCACTACGGTGACGGATGTCCAGGACACCACCACTGTTACCCTGTCCGCTACGCCGTCCGTAGTTGAAGGAGGGAACATTCTCTACACCGCGACGGTAGGCGCTCCGGTTACTGGGTCTGCCGTGGTGGTGACCCTGACCAACGGGCAAACCATCACCATTCCGGTCGGGCAAAGTTCGGGGACCGCCACGGCGACGGTCTCCAACGACGTATATCAGGGCCATCCCGCCGTCAGCAACAGCATCAGCAACGTCAGCGGCGGCAATTACGAAAACCTTGTCGCCGACAAGACCCAGGTCAGCACCAACGTCACCGATGTACAGGACACCACCACGGTCTCGCTGTCGGCGACGCCAAGCGTGGCCGAAGGTGGCCAGATCGTTTACACCGCCACCCTGACCAACGCCGCGCAGTCGGCGGTGACTGTGAGTCTGAGCAATGGCCAGACCATCACCATCGCCGCTAACCAGTCTTCCGGCAGCATCACAGTTGCTGCGCCAGCCGATGATCCGTACCTCGATGCCGGCCAGGTCAGTGCGCGGATCACCAGTGCTTCTGGCGGAAACTTCGAGAACCTGGCGGTCAACAGCACGCCGGCGGTGACCAATGTCACCGACGCTGTCGATACCTCGACTGTCGCTCTGACCGCCACACCATCGGTCGCCGAAGGCGGGACCATCGTCTACACCGCCACCGTGACCGCGCCGGTGACAGGCTCTGCCGTGGTCGTGACCCTGGCCAACGGCCAGACCATCACCATCCCCGTTGGGCAGACTTCCGGCACCGCAACGGCAGCCGTCAGCAACGACGTCTACCAGGGCCACCCCGCCGTCAGCAACAACATCAGCAATGTGTCAGGCGGCAATTATGAGAACCTGGTAGCGAACAAGGCGGTGGTCAGCACTACGGTGACGGACATGCAGGACACCACCACGGTGACCTTGACCGCCACGCCGTCCGTGGCCGAAGGCGGGACCATTGTTTACACCGCCACCGTCGGTGCTCCGGTCACTGGCAGCCCAGTCGTGGTCAGCCTGGCCAATGGCCAGACCATCATTATCCCTGTCGGCCAGAGTGCCGGCACGGCCACCGGTGCCGTCAGCAATGACGTCTACCAGGGCCATGCCGCCGTTACAAACAGCATCAGCAATGTATCCGGTGGCAACTACGAGAACCTGGTGGCTGACAAATCCCAGGTCAGCACCAGCGTCACCGACACCATCGATACGTCGACCGTGACCTTGATGGCCACGCCGTCGGTCGCCGAGGGCGGCACCATCGTCTACACCGCGACCGTCAGCGCACCGGTCACCGGCAACCCGATGGTGGTCACCCTGATTAACGGCCAGACCATCACCATCGCGGTCGGACAGAGCTCAGGCACGGCCACGGGTATCGTGAGCAACGACGTCTACCAAGGTCATGCGCCGGTCACCAACGCCATCAACAACGTATCTGGGGGCAACTACGAAAACCTGGTCGCCGACAAGACCCAGGTCAGCACCAGCGTTACGGATGTGACCGATACCACCACGGTAACCTTGACTGCTACGCCGTCCGTGGCAGAGGGCGGCACCATCATCTACACCGCCAGCGTGGGCGCGCCGGTCACCGGTAGCGCGGTGCTCGTCACCCTGACCAATGGCCAGACCATTACCATCCCGGTCGGCCAGAGCTCTGGCACGGCCACCGGTGCCGTCAGCAACGACGTCTACCAGGGCCACGCGCCGGTCACCAATAGCATCAACAATGTGTCTGGCGGTAACTACGAGAATCTGGTGGCCGACAAGACTCAGGTCAGCACCAGCGTCACGGATTTAACCGACACCACCACAGTCACGCTGACCGCAACGCCGTCAGTGGCCGAGGGTGGGACCATCATCTACACCGCCACGGTCGGTGCGCCGGTCACTGGCAGCGCGGTCGTGGTGACCCTGACCAACGGCCAGACCATCACCATACCGGTCGGCCAGAGCAGCGGCACGGCCACCGGTGCCGTCAGCAACGACGTCTACCAGGGCCACGCGCCGGTCACCAATAGCATCAACAATGTGTCTGGCGGCAACTACGAGAACCTGGTGGCCGACAAGACTCAGGTCAGCACCAGCGTCACGGATGTGACTGACACCACTAGCGTTACCCTGACGGCCACGCCGTCCGTGGCCGAGGGCGGGACCATTGTTTACACGGCCAGCGTGGGTGCGCCGGTCACCGGTAGCCCGGTGGTGGTCAGCCTGGCCAACGGCCAGACCATCACCATTGCGGTTGGCCAAAGTTCCGGCACGGCCACCGGCGCCGTCAGCAACGACGTCTATCAAGGCCATGCGCCAGTTACCAATAACATCACTGGCGTCAGTGGCGGCAACTATGAAAACCTGGTCGCCAATAGCGCCACCGTCAGCACCACGGTGACCGACGTCCAGGACACCACCACCGTCACCCTGACCGCCACGCCTTCCGTGGCCGAAGGCGGGTCCATCCTCTACACCGCCACCGTCGGCGCCCCGGTCACAGGCAGCCCGGTGGTAGTCACCCTGGCCAACGGCCAGACCATCACCATCCCGGTCGGCCAGAGCAGCGGCACGGCCACCGGCGCCGTCAGCAACGACGTGTATCAGGGCCACGCCGCCGTCACCAACAGCATCAGCAACGTGTCCGGCGGCGGCTACGAGAACCTGGTGGCCGACAAGACCCAGGTCAGTACCAGTGTCACCGACGTGCAGGACACCACCACGGTGTCGCTGTCGGCAACGCCGAGCGTGGCCGAAGGTGGCCAAATCGTCTACACCGCCACCCTGACCAACGCCGCGCAAACCCCCGTGACCGTGACCCTGAGCAATGGCCAGACCATCACCATCGGTGCTAATCAGAACTCAGGCAGCGTGACCATTGCAGCGCCTGGCGACGATCCCTACATCGATGCCGCCCAGGTCAGCGCCCGCATCACCAACGCCACTGGAGGCAACTTCGAGAACCTGGCGATCAACAGCACGGCTGCGGTAACCAATGTCACCGATACCATCGACACCTCGACCGTAAACCTGACCGCCACGCCTTCGGTGGCCGAGGGCGGCACCATTGTCTACACCGCCACCGTCACTGCGGCGGTCACCGGCAGCCCCGTGTTGGTGACGCTGGCCAACGGGCAGACCATCACCATTGCGGTCGGCCAGACCTCCGGCACTACCACGGCCGCCGTGTCCAACGATGTCTACGTGCGCCATGCCGCGGTCACCAACAGCATCAGCAATGTGTCCGGTGGCAATTACGAAAATCTGGTGGCCAACAAGACGGCGGTCAGCACCACCGTCACCGATGTGCAGGACACTACCACCGTCACCCTGACGGCCACGCCATCCGTGGCCGAGGGCGGCACCATCACTTACACCGCAACCGTTGGCGCGCCAGTCACTGGCAGTGCCGTGACGGTGACCCTGGCCAACGGCCAGACCATCACCATACCGGTCGGCCAAAGCTCCGGCACGGCGACAGGCAGCGTGACCAACGACGTCTATCTGGGCCACGCGCCAGTCACCAACAGCATCACCAACGTTTCCGGCGGCAGCTACGAGAACCTGGTCGCCAATACCGCCAGCGTCAGCACCTCGGTCACCGATGTGCAGGACACCACCACCGTGACCCTCAGCGCCACGCCATCCGTGGCCGAGGGCGGCACCATCATCTACACCGCCACCGTCAGTGCTGCAGTCACCGTGACTCCGGTGATCGTGAACCTAACCAATGGCCAGACCATCACCATTGCAGTCGGCCAAACTTCCGGTACCGCCACGGCCGCGGTGACCAATGATGTGTATCAGGGCCATGCCGCCGTAACCAACAGCATCAGCAGCGTTTCTGGTGGCAGCTACGAGAACCTGGTGGCCAACAAGGCCGTGCTCAGCACCAGCGTCACTGATGTGCAGGACACCACCACAGTCAGCCTGACCGCCACACCCACCGTGGCCGAGGGCGGCCAGATCGTCTACACCGCGACCCTGACCAACCCGGCACAGACAGCAGTGACCGTGACATTGAGCAACGGCCAGACCATCAGCATCGGTGCCAACCAGTCATCCGGAAGCGTCACCGTGGCCGCGCCAGCCGATGACGTCTACATTGACGCGACCACGGTCAGCACCACTATCACCAACGCCACCGGCGGCAACTTCGAAAGCCTGGTGGTGAACCCGGCGCCAGCGGTCACCGCCGTTACCGACACGTTGAACACCACCACACTCGGCATCACCGGCTCCGCCACCGTGGCCGAGGGCAACAATGCCACCTACACCCTGACCCTGAGCAATCCGCCGCAAACCGACGTGGTGGTCAAGTTGAGCTACAGCGGCACCGCCACCAACGGCGTCGACTATACCGGCGTGGCCACGGTAACCATCAAAGCCAACAGCAACCAGGCCACCTTCTCCATCCCGACCATCAAGGACAACATCACCGAAGGCACCGAGCAGTTCACCATCAAGATCGACTCGGCCACCGGTGGCAACTTCGAAGGGCTTGCGGTCAGCAGCACTGCGGGCAGCATCACCACCCAGCTCTACGAGCCGGCCCCGGTGCTGGACCTCGACGCCAACGACTCCAGCGGCAAGACGGGGGCGGACTTCCAGACCACCTTCACCGAAAACGGCAGCGGCAACTCGATCAGTGACCTGGATATTTCCATCACCGACTTCGATAGCACGCAGATGGCCGGTGCCACCGTCACCTTGACCAACGCCCAGGCAGGCGATGCGCTGAACCTGGGCAGCAGCGTCAACGGCATCACCATCACCTCCAGCGTGACCGCCGGCAAGGTGGTGCTGACCCTGACAGGTAACGCGTCGCTGGCCGACTACATGCAGGCAATCAAGAACATCACCTTCATAAACACCAGCGAGGACCCGAGCACTACGCCGCGGATCATTACGGTCACGGTCACCGACGGGGTCAATGTGTCCAATACCGCAACCACCACGGTCAACGTGGTGGCGGTCAACGATGCACCGGTGTCCATCGGAGGCTCCGTCACCGGTGTCGAGGACACTGCGCTGGTGCTGAACTGGAGCAACTTCAACGTTACCGACGTCGACAGCCCCACTTCGAGCCTGGGCATCACCATCACCCAGTTGCCGACCCTTGGCACCCTGCAGTACAACAACGGCACCGCCTGGGTGAACGTGACAGTCAACCAGACCGTGAGCCAGGCCGACATCGCCGCCGGCAAGCTCAAGTTCGTGCCGCTGGCCAACCAGTCCGGTGCCGATGGCTACGGCGGCACTGGTGTTGGCAACAACCAGGCTGACTACGCGCAGATCAAGTTCAAGCCCACTGACGGCATTACCCCGGGCACTGAAACCACGCTGAAGGTCGACATCACGCCGGTCGCCGACGCCCCGACCTTGAGCATCGGCAGCAACAACGTCAATTCGCTGGGCCTGACCAAGGAAACCTGGACTACCCTCACTGGCCTGGGCACCAACGGCAACGGCATTACCGGCGATGCGCTGAAGACGGTGTTCACCAACTCGGGCACTGCCACTACGTCAGCCACCACCACTAATGTGCAGTCCGACGCCACCGTAGCGGCCCAGAGCGGTTCGAAGACATCCGGCCTGGTGTACCTGGAAGCCGGCAAGACCTACACCTTCAGCGGCACCGCTGACGACAGCCTGCTGGTGAACATCGGCGGCAAGAGCGTGGTCACCGCCACCTGGGGTGCTGGCGGCACCGTCGCGGGCACCTATACGCCCACCACCAGCGGCTACTACACCCTGGAGATCTACCACGCCAACCAGTCGGGCCCAGGCAGCTACGACGTCAATATCAAGGTTGGCAGCGGTACAGTGGGCGACTTCAACAGCACCACCATCGCCATGTACCCAAGCGTCACCGCCCTGGCCAACGCCGGCGTCACGCTATCCGACCTGCACGGTAGCGGCGGCCAGGGTTACTACGATGGCTACAAGCTCAACGAAGGGCCAGAGAACGGCAGCGTCAAGCTGGTGGGCATCAGCAGCAGCCTGACCGACATCGACGGTTCCGAGGCGCTGAGCGTCAAGCTGGGCGGCATCCCGGCCGGCTCGGTGATCAGCGATAGCGCCGGGCATAGCGCTACTGTGGGTAGCACGGCGGTCGACGTCAGCGGCTGGACCCTGAACAGCCTGACGATCAAGACGCCGTCCTACTACAGCGGTCAGTTCGATGTGAAGGTCACCTCGACGTCCACCGAGTCGGTCGGCGGCAGCTTTGCCACCACCGAGGGCACGCTCAAGGTCACGGTGTACCCGGACACCTACACCACTTCCCAGCTGACCACCGCCAACGACAGCACGACCGGCACCTATGGTGACGACATCATCATCGCTGACACCGCCGGCCTGCATATGGCCGCCGGTACCAACTACAACCTCGCCTTCATCGTCGACACCTCGGGCAGCATGAGCACCACCGGCATCGAAGCGACCAAGGCGTCGCTGGCCACCACGTTCCAGGCGTTGCTGGCGGATGCCAAAGCCACCGGGGTCGGTACGGTTAACGTGCTGCTGGTGGACTTCGCCACCCAGGTCAAGAGCACCGTCGCAGTCACCCTCAACGATGCCGGCCTCAAGACCCTGCTCAATGCGCTGAGTGGCATGAGCGCGGACGGCGGCACCAACTACGAGGACGCGTTCAAGACCACGGCCAACTGGTTCCAGAACCTGAAGAATGCCGGCGTCACCGGCACCAACCAGACCTACTTCCTCACCGACGGCCAGCCAACCTATTACCAGACCGGCGAACAGACCAACCCGGCCCTGGCCAACAGCACGGTCAAACTCGACACGCTGCTTGGCAACATCAGCTACAAGATGGGCGACACCCTGACCAACTACCAGCTCGACACCAGCAACCGGGTGTCGATCGACGCCACCGGCAAGCTCACCGCCGAAACCCGCAGCTTCGACCTGCTGAGCCTGAGCTACAAGTGGAGTGCCGTCACCACCGGCCTGATCCACGCCGAAGGCAACGGCGGCTATGAGCTGTCGAAACTGGCCGGCACCGGCAGCACCACGACCAGCGACACCCTGAGTAACGCCACCTCCAGCTTCGCGCTGCTGTCGGCGCTTTCGTCGGTCGAGGCCGTCGGCGTCGGAACTGGCATCAGCAGCACCGACCTGAAGCCGTTCGACAGCGACGGCGTACCGCAGGTCAACATCGACCCCGCCAAGATCACCGATGCGATCCTCGGCCACACCGACCAGACCATCGCTGGCGCCGATACGATCAACGGCGGCGATGGCCACGACATCATCTTCGGCGACCTGGTGAGCTTCGACTCGATACCCGGCAGCGGTATCGAGGCCGTCCAGGCCTTCGTCGCGACCAAGCTGGGCGTGGACGCGAGCCTGGTGGATGCCAAGGTGATGCACCAGTACATCACCGAGCATTACACCGACTTCGATCTGTCGCGCGCCAACGACGGTGCCGACACCCTGATGGGAGGCGGCGGCAACGACATCATCTTTGGCCAGGGGGGCAACGATTACATCGATGGCGGCAAGGGCAATGACATCCTGCTCGGCGGGACTGGCAACGACACTTTGCTGGGTGGCGAAGGCAACGACCTGCTGTTTGGCGGGGCCGGCAATGACACGCTGATCGGCGGCAAGGGCAACGACATCCTCAGCGGTGGCGCCGGTGCAGATACTTTCGTCTGGAAAGCCGGCGACACCGGCCAGGACGTGATCAAGGACTTCAAGTTCAGCGAAGGCGATCGCCTCGACCTGACCGACCTGCTGCAAGGTGAGCGCGGCTCGACCATCGACAACTATCTGAAGATCACCACCGTGGGCGGCGATTCGACCCTGCAGATCAGCACCGAGGGCAAGCTCAACGCTGCCGGCGGCCTGGCCAACGCCGATGTCACCATCAAGCTGGAGGGGGTGGACTGGTCGCACACCACGATCAACTCGTTGATCAGCGGCGCCGACCCGACCATCAAGATCGACAACAGCAACAGCTGACGGGCAGGCGCAGTTGGGCAAAGTTGCCTATGCTGCGCCAGAACCGACCCTGAGGGTTCAACGTGACGAGGATGGACGCCATGTTCTATGTGCAACGCGACGGCGAGGGGCAGTTGGCGCGGGTGGAAGCCGCGCCCTATGCCGAGTACACGGAAATCCTGCCCGCCGACCATGCGGAAATCCAGGAGTGGTTCGCCGACGATGTCGTCGAAAACAGCCTCAAGCAACTCAAGCAAAGCGACCTGGACATGATCCGCGTGCTCGAAGACCTGATCGAGGTGCTGACAGCCAAGGGCGTGTTCAGCATCACTGACCTGCCGCCGGGGGCACAGGCCAAGCTGCTCAGCCGCTCCAGCGCGCGCAAGGCGCTGGGCAGCCTGAACAACCTGATCGAGGAAGAGGAGGAAGGCGGCCTGATCTGAGCTCAGCGCCAGGGCGCGGGCTCTCCAGACAGCCGGCCCTGGATCCCTTCGATACCCATTCCCTGCAGTACCTGCCGTTCGCCTTCGGTCTCGACCCGCTCGGCGATCAATGGCAGATCGATACTGTGCGCTGCACGCTGGATGGCTTCGATAAACAGCCGCTTGTGTTGCTCCTGGTCGATGTTGCGGATGTAACTGCCATCGATCTTCAGATACGCCAGGCCCAGATGCGCCAGGTTGCCAATCATGCTGAACCGGCCCCCAAAGCGCTGCAGCGCCAGAGCAAAACCGAGACCATGCAGACGCCGGGTCAATTGTTCCAGTGCAGCCTGCTCCGGCAGTTGTTCTTCGCCGATTTCGATGATCAACCGTTCGCCCAGCGCCGAGTTCTGGCCCAGCAGTTCATAGACCCGCTGCAGTGCCCTGGGGTCGGCCAGGGTCGCGGCGGAAAGGTTGACGGCCAGTACCTGGCCGTGGCTGCGCAGGTGCGCAAGCACTTTTTCCAGTACCAGCAAGTCCAGCCGCGACATCCAGCCAAAGCGCTCCAGCCAGGGCAGGAAGCGGCCAGCGGGCAAGGCCTCGCCCTGCTCGTCGAGCAGCCGCGAGATCACTTTGTAGTGGAGCACCCGTTGAGTGGCCTGAGCCTGCACCACCGGTTGGAAGAACAACTCAAAACGGCCTTGGACGAACGCCTCGTCCAGGCGCGTATGCCACTCGTGCTGGCTGTCGCCAGCAACGGCAGCCGCGCCCTGCTCGAGGCAGACCCAACCCGGTGTTGGCTGATTCTCTGCACGTGCCAGAGCCTCGTCGGCCAGTTTGAGCAGCGCCTGTGGTGCATCCCCCGGGCTGAAAGGTGCCAGGCCAATGCAGGCGACCGGAGAGATATCGCTGGCACCGGTTTCGTGCAGGCTCTGCAGTGCCGCCTCAAGGGCCTGGGCAAGCCGTACAGCGTCCTCGTGGACCATACCGGGTGCCAAGACGGCAAACTCACCGCCACGGCTACGCGAGATCAGGTCGTTGGTCTCTGGGAAGGTGGCGCAGGTACGCCGCAGCTGCTCACCCACTGCCTGCAGCAGTTGGTCGGTGCGCTGGCCGCCGAGACGCGCATTGAGCCCTGCCAGCCCCTGCACACGCAGCAGCAGCAGGTAACCGGCGCGGGCCTCTTCCAGGTTGCTGACTCGGGCTGTCAGCTGCATCTCAAAGTATCGCCGGTTGGATAACCCGGTGAGGCTGTCCTGATATGACTCCGCGCGCAACCGCTCACTGCGTTCGGCCTGCTCGGTGAACAAGGCCTTGAGCTTTTCGACCATCTGGTTCATCGCCTGCACCACGCGGCGCAGTTCCGGCGTACGCGGCAGCTCTGGCAGGCTGAGGAACTCACGACGGGCAATGGCGTGGGACTGTTCGACCATATAATCCAGCGGGCGCAGCTGGCGACGCAGCAGCAAGGCGCCGAGCACTGCACTTGCCGCGCCACACAGCAACAGCCAGCCAAGGCTGCCCAATGCGCTCTGCCAGAGCTTGGCGATAGCGAACATCGGGTGGCTGATCACTTCGACCCGCGCAGCCTGTTGCCAGCCACGGCTGACGATGGCATCGCCGCCGGCAGCTTCCAGGCCAATCAGGTGGATGAACCAGGCAGGCACGCTGCCTGGGTCTGGCTCGGCATGTCGCTCCACCAGCACGGCATTGGAACCAAGGTCCACGACCTTGATGCTGGCGTAATAGCCACTGTCGAAGATCGAACTGACCATCAGCTCGACCATCGCCGGGTCATCGATGTTCGGCGTCAGCGACAATGCCAGCGCAGTGGCCGCGTCCTGGGCGTGCGAGCGTAATTGGTTGACGTACTGGCTGCGCGAGCTTTCCAGGCTGACCATGAAGCTGCCGCTGAACGCGACCACCAGGAACAGGCAAATGGCCAACAGCAATTGTTTGAACAGTGACATCTGTGCTCCTTCAGTAAATCGGTTCGGCCGGGAACCCTTCGGCCTGCATTTTCTTCAGCAAGTCCTGCCAGCGGGACAGACGCTTGGTATCGCCAACCTTCTTGTTGCCTGCAGCACCGGTAAGCCACAGGCCTTCACCGTTGAAGGCATAAACTGGCAGCAGGTCGGGCCGCTGGCTGGCCGGCTTGATTGCATCCATCAGGCTGTCGAGCACCAGTGGCTGGGCCTGTGGGGTTGAATAATAGGTCAGGACCATATGCGCGCGGTTCTGGCGCAAGGCCTTGACGTAGGTGATGCGCAGCTTCTCGCTGGGGATCCCCATGCGGCGCAGGCTGAAGTATTTGGCGATGGCGTAATCCTCGCAGTCGCCCGCACCCTTTATCAGCGCCTGGATCGGTGTGGCCCAGTAGTCGACCTCGTGCCAAAGGTCGATGTCCTCGACATAGCGCAATTGCTTGTTGAAGAACTGGTTGACCACCTGCAGGCGCTGCAGCTCGCTACCCTGGCTCTGGGTGGCCATCAGGTTCTGCCAGGCATCGATACGGCCCTTACCTGCTCCGAGCGGCCCGTAGAGGGCCTGGGACTTGCGACTGATTTCGGCAAAGTCCCAATCCGCGTGCAACACGCCCAGCAGCAAGCTTCCCAGCAGCAGGGCAAGGCCAACACGTCGCACGGCGGTTTTGAGCAGCCGGGTAATCGCCACTGCGAAGCCCTGTTCAGATCGTCCGAAAGCAGCGATGGTGCGGCTTGGCCACTCAAAAGACAATGGCACCGCGCAATCATCTAGCCGATGGTCGGCTGGCTATAACTTTATTGTTAGCGCTTAGTGTGTGTCGCTTCCTTTGCCGGTAAAACTCATCCACCATATTTGTGAGCTTGGGCCACCCGCTTTGTCGCGGGCGCAGGTTTGACAAGCCCCCTCGCCTCTTACTAGTGTCATTGGATCCAACTTTTGTCGTCGAGGCACACTTCGTTTGGCCGAGAAAATCAAACTCAGTAACGTGCTGGCCAGCGAGCAGCTGCCGGCACACCTAGCCCGTGGCGTCATCGAAGAACGCCTGCGCAGCGCCATTCTCGATGGCCGTCTGCCACCCGGCACTGCCGTGCGCCAACAGGAGATCGCCGATTTGTACGGCGTCAGCCGCATGCCAGTGCGCGAAGCACTGCGTCAGCTGGAGGCGCAGTCGCTTTTAAAGGTAGAAATGCACAAAGGCGCAGTGGTCGCTCCGTTGATTGGCGAGGACGCGGTCGACACCTATGCGTTGCGTGTGCTCCTCGAGAGTGAAGCGCTGCGCCAGTCGATTCCGTTGCTTGATGCCAGCGACATTGCCAGCGCCCGTGGCTATATCCAGCAGTTGGAGAACGAAACCAGTCATGCGGAAATCGGCCGTCTCAATCGACTGTTCCATATGGCGCTCTATAGCAAGGCATCCAATCAGAAACTGCTGCGCCTGATCGAGAATGAGCTGAACGAGGAAGAGCGCTTCCTGCGTTTCCACTTGTCGTCCATGGGGCTGGGCAAGTTGACCCAGGACGACCATAACGCCCTGGTGGATGCTGCCGCTGACAAATTGGTCAACGAGGCAGTCAGAGTACTAGAGCAGCACCTGAACAATGGCGCGCGGGTAATCCGGAACTACCTGGACAAACAACTCGCCCGCTAACGGCCATCGAAGGCTACGGCAGTGCGTTGTAGCCGGAAAAGAAAAAGCCCCTGTCTGCAATGCAGACAGGGGCTTTTTGTTTGAATCTTGACGATGACCTACTCTCACATGGGGAAACCCCACACTACCATCGGCGATGCATCGTTTCACTGCTGAGTTCGGGATGGGATCAGGTGGTTCCAATGCTCTATGGTCGTCAAGAAATTCTGTGTGCCGGTCCGTCCCTAGGACGTACCCGCGAATCTCTATAGTTCCTACTTAAAGACAAAACCCCTACCTGCAAGCGCAGATAGGGGTTTTGCGAAATGAATCTTGACGATGACCTACTCTCACATGGGGAAACCCCACACTACCATCGGCGATGCATCGTTTCACTGCTGAGTTCGGGATGGGATCAGGTGGTTCCAATGCTCTATGGTCGTCAAGAAATTCTGTAGCCAGAATGTCCAGATGGACAGCCCAGCGAATTCGGATATGTGATGTTGTGGTGCTTTTGTGAACAGTGCGAACTTTCGGTTCGTATCATCTTCACCACCACAATTTGGCGCTTACGCTCAAATTGCTTGGGTGTTATATGGTCAAGCCTCACGGGCAATTAGTATTGGTTAGCTCAACGCCTCACAGCGCTTACACACCCAACCTATCAACGTCGTAGTCTTCGACGGCCCTTTAGGGAACTCAAGGTTCCAGTGAGATCTCATCTTGAGGCAAGTTTCCCGCTTAGATGCTTTCAGCGGTTATCTCTTCCGAACATAGCTACCCGGCAATGCCACTGGCGTGACAACCGGAACACCAGAGGTTCGTCCACTCCGGTCCTCTCGTACTAGGAGCAGCCCCTCTCAAATCTCAAACGTCCACGGCAGATAGGGACCGAACTGTCTCACGACGTTCTAAACCCAGCTCGCGTACCACTTTAAATGGCGAACAGCCATACCCTTGGGACCGGCTTCAGCCCCAGGATGTGATGAGCCGACATCGAGGTGCCAAACACCGCCGTCGATATGAACTCTTGGGCGGTATCAGCCTGTTATCCCCGGAGTACCTTTTATCCGTTGAGCGATGGCCCTTCCATACAGAACCACCGGATCACTAAGACCTACTTTCGTACCTGCTCGACGTGTTTGTCTCGCAGTCAAGCGCGCTTTTGCCTTTATACTCTACGACCGATTTCCGACCGGTCTGAGCGCACCTTCGTACTCCTCCGTTACTCTTTGGGAGGAGACCGCCCCAGTCAAACTACCCACCATACACTGTCCTCGATCCGGATAACGGACCTGAGTTAGAACCTCAAAGTTGCCAGGGTGGTATTTCAAGGATGGCTCCATGAGAACTGGCGTCCCCACTTCAAAGCCTCCCACCTATCCTACACAAGCAAATTCAAAGTCCAGTGCAAAGCTATAGTAAAGGTTCACGGGGTCTTTCCGTCTAGCCGCGGATACACTGCATCTTCACAGCGATTTCAATTTCACTGAGTCTCGGGTGGAGACAGCGCCGCCATCGTTACGCCATTCGTGCAGGTCGGAACTTACCCGACAAGGAATTTCGCTACCTTAGGACCGTTATAGTTACGGCCGCCGTTTACCGGGGCTTCGATCAAGAGCTTCGCTTGCGCTAACCCCATCAATTAACCTTCCGGCACCGGGCAGGCGTCACACCCTATACGTCCACTTTCGTGTTTGCAGAGTGCTGTGTTTTTAATAAACAGTCGCAGCGGCCTGGTATCTTCGACCGGCATGGGCTTACGGAGCAAGTCCTTAACCCTCGCCGGCGCACCTTCTCCCGAAGTTACGGTGCCATTTTGCCTAGTTCCTTCACCCGAGTTCTCTCAAGCGCCTTGGTATTCTCTACCTAACCACCTGTGTCGGTTTGGGGTACGGTTCCCAGTTATCTGAAGCTTAGGAGCTTTTCTTGGAAGCATGGCATCAACCACTTCGCGCTCTAATGAGCACTCGTCATCAGCTCTCGGCCTTAAGATCCCGGATTTGCCTAAGATCTCAGCCTACCACCTTAAACTTGGACAACCAACGCCAAGCTGGCCTAGCCTTCTCCGTCCCTCCATCGCAATAACTGGAAGTACAGGAATATTAACCTGTTTTCCATCGACTACGCTTTTCAGCCTCGCCTTAGGGACCGACTAACCCTGCGTCGATTAACGTTGCGCAGGAAACCTTGGTCTTTCGGCGTGCGAGTTTTTCACTCGCATTGTCGTTACTCATGTCAGCATTCGCACTTCTGATACCTCCAGCAAGCTTCTCAACTCACCTTCACAGGCTTACAGAACGCTCCTCTACCGCATCACCTAAAGGTGATACCCGTAGCTTCGGTGCATGGTTTGAGCCCCGTTACATCTTCCGCGCAGGCCGACTCGACTAGTGAGCTATTACGCTTTCTTTAAAGGGTGGCTGCTTCTAAGCCAACCTCCTAGCTGTCTAAGCCTTCCCACATCGTTTCCCACTTAACCATGACTTTGGGACCTTAGCTGACGGTCTGGGTTGTTTCCCTTTTCACGACGGACGTTAGCACCCGCCGTGTGTCTCCCATGCTCGGCACTTGTAGGTATTCGGAGTTTGCATCGGTTTGGTAAGTCGGGATGACCCCCTAGCCGAAACAGTGCTCTACCCCCTACAGTGATACATGAGGCGCTACCTAAATAGCTTTCGAGGAGAACCAGCTATCTCCGAGCTTGATTAGCCTTTCACTCCGATCCACAGGTCATCCGCTAACTTTTCAACGGTAGTCGGTTCGGTCCTCCAGTCAGTGTTACCTAACCTTCAACCTGCCCATGGATAGATCGCCCGGTTTCGGGTCTATACCCAGCGACTAAACGCCCTATTAAGACTCGCTTTCGCTACGCCTCCCCTATTCGGTTAAGCTCGCCACTGAATATAAGTCGCTGACCCATTATACAAAAGGTACGCAGTCACCTAACAAAGTAGGCTCCCACTGCTTGTACGCATACGGTTTCAGGTTCTATTTCACTCCCCTCTCCGGGGTTCTTTTCGCCTTTCCCTCACGGTACTGGTTCACTATCGGTCAGTCAGTAGTATTTAGCCTTGGAGGATGGTCCCCCCATGTTCAGACAAAGTTTCTCGTGCTCCGTCCTACTCGATTTCATTGATAAGAGATTTTCGTGTACGGGGCTATCACCCACTATGGCCGCACTTTCCAGAGCGTTCCACTAATCTCAAACCAACTTAAGGGCTGGTCCCCGTTCGCTCGCCACTACTAAGGGAATCTCGGTTGATTTCTTTTCCTCAGGGTACTTAGATGTTTCAGTTCCCCTGGTTCGCCTCTTGCACCTATGTATTCAGTACAAGATACTCAGCTTATGCTGAGTGGGTTCCCCCATTCAGAGATCTCTGGATCACAGTCTGTTTGCCGACTCCCCAAAGCTTATCGCAGGCTACCACGTCTTTCATCGCCTCTGACTGCCAAGGCATCCACCGTATGCGCTTCTTCACTTGACCATATAACCCCAAGCAATCTGGTTATACTGTGAAGACGACATTCGCCGAAAATTCGCACGTCGCTCTTTCGAGCAGAACTCACAAATTTTACCTTAGCCTGATCCACCAGCAGTGAAACTGGTGTTCAGTCTATATCTATCACATATCCGAATTTTTAAAGAACGATCTGACAAAAGTCAGAAATCAACATTCGAACTGAATGTTCATTTCTAAGTTCTGACAAGTGACTGCGTACGGCGGAAGTGGTGGAGCCAAGCGGGATCGAACCGCTGACCTCCTGCGTGCAAGGCAGGCGCTCTCCCAGCTGAGCTATGGCCCCGTATATCTGCTACTACAGCGCGGCTGAACCATGTAATGGTAGGTCTGGGCAGATTTGAACTGCCGACCTCACCCTTATCAGGGGTGCGCTCTAACCAACTGAGCTACAGACCTATAACAGGGTCGCTTTACAGCATCGTCTTTTACAATGAATCAAGCAATTCGTGTGGGAGCTCATCAGCAGGCTGATGTCGTCGATTAAGGAGGTGATCCAGCCGCAGGTTCCCCTACGGCTACCTTGTTACGACTTCACCCCAGTCATGAATCACACCGTGGTAACCGTCCTCCCGAAGGTTAGACTAGCTACTTCTGGTGCAACCCACTCCCATGGTGTGACGGGCGGTGTGTACAAGGCCCGGGAACGTATTCACCGCGACATTCTGATTCGCGATTACTAGCGATTCCGACTTCACGCAGTCGAGTTGCAGACTGCGATCCGGACTACGATCGGTTTTGTGAGATTAGCTCCACCTCGCGGCTTGGCAACCCTCTGTACCGACCATTGTAGCACGTGTGTAGCCCAGGCCGTAAGGGCCATGATGACTTGACGTCATCCCCACCTTCCTCCGGTTTGTCACCGGCAGTCTCCTTAGAGTGCCCACCATTACGTGCTGGTAACTAAGGACAAGGGTTGCGCTCGTTACGGGACTTAACCCAACATCTCACGACACGAGCTGACGACAGCCATGCAGCACCTGTGTCAGAGCTCCCGAAGGCACCAATCCATCTCTGGAAAGTTCTCTGCATGTCAAGGCCTGGTAAGGTTCTTCGCGTTGCTTCGAATTAAACCACATGCTCCACCGCTTGTGCGGGCCCCCGTCAATTCATTTGAGTTTTAACCTTGCGGCCGTACTCCCCAGGCGGTCAACTTAATGCGTTAGCTGCGCCACTAAAATCTCAAGGATTCCAACGGCTAGTTGACATCGTTTACGGCGTGGACTACCAGGGTATCTAATCCTGTTTGCTCCCCACGCTTTCGCACCTCAGTGTCAGTATCAGTCCAGGTGGTCGCCTTCGCCACTGGTGTTCCTTCCTATATCTACGCATTTCACCGCTACACAGGAAATTCCACCACCCTCTACCGTACTCTAGCTTGCCAGTTTTGGATGCAGTTCCCAGGTTGAGCCCGGGGCTTTCACATCCAACTTAACAAACCACCTACGCGCGCTTTACGCCCAGTAATTCCGATTAACGCTTGCACCCTCTGTATTACCGCGGCTGCTGGCACAGAGTTAGCCGGTGCTTATTCTGTCGGTAACGTCAAAACAGCAAGGTATTAACTTACTGCCCTTCCTCCCAACTTAAAGTGCTTTACAATCCGAAGACCTTCTTCACACACGCGGCATGGCTGGATCAGGCTTTCGCCCATTGTCCAATATTCCCCACTGCTGCCTCCCGTAGGAGTCTGGACCGTGTCTCAGTTCCAGTGTGACTGATCATCCTCTCAGACCAGTTACGGATCGTCGCCTTGGTGAGCCATTACCTCACCAACTAGCTAATCCGACCTAGGCTCATCTGATAGCGCAAGGCCCGAAGGTCCCCTGCTTTCTCCCGTAGGACGTATGCGGTATTAGCGTTCCTTTCGAAACGTTGTCCCCCACTACCAGGCAGATTCCTAGGCATTACTCACCCGTCCGCCGCTGAATCAAGGAGCAAGCTCCCGTCATCCGCTCGACTTGCATGTGTTAGGCCTGCCGCCAGCGTTCAATCTGAGCCATGATCAAACTCTTCAGTTCAATACTGCTTGGGTTTTTAAGAAACCCTAAACTTGGCTCAGCAATCTCAAATGACTATGTGATTTCTCGCATGGTCACTTGTGATGCTGATAATCTTTGTGACTATCAGTCCGTACTCACAAGCACCCACACGAATTGCTTGATTCGATTTGTTAAAGAGCGTTTGGTTAAGAGCTTTTCGTCTCAACCGAGGCGCGCATTCTACGCTTTCCTCAGAGCCTGTCAAGCGTTTATTTTGAAGTTTTTTTGCGAGAAACTCGTTTAACTTCAGACACTTAACTCGCTTCGATCTCTCGTCGCGGGAGGTGAATAATACAGCATTCAAAAACGCTGTCAACCACCTTTTTACCACCACCGGTTGGCTTTCAGCCTACCAGGAGAAGCGACAGCTTCTACTTAAAGACAAAACCCCTACCTGCCTGCGCAGATAGGGGTTTTGCGAAATGAATCTTGACGATGACCTACTCTCACATGGGGAAACCCCACACTACCATCGGCGATGCATCGTTTCACTGCTGAGTTCGGGATGGGATCAGGTGGTTCCAATGCTCTATGGTCGTCAAGAAATTCTGTAGCCAGAATGTCCAGATGGACAGCCCAGCGAATCCGGATATGTGATGTTGTGGTTCGTTGCGAACTTTCGGTTCGTATCATCTTCACCACCACAATTTGGCGCTTACGCTCAAATTGCTTGGGTGTTATATGGTCAAGCCTCACGGGCAATTAGTATTGGTTAGCTCAACGCCTCACAGCGCTTACACACCCAACCTATCAACGTCGTAGTCTTCGACGGCCCTTCAGGGAACTCAAGGTTCCAGTGAGATCTCATCTTGAGGCAAGTTTCCCGCTTAGATGCTTTCAGCGGTTATCTCTTCCGAACATAGCTACCCGGCAATGCCACTGGCGTGACAACCGGAACACCAGAGGTTCGTCCACTCCGGTCCTCTCGTACTAGGAGCAGCCCCTCTCAAATCTCAAACGTCCACGGCAGATAGGGACCGAACTGTCTCACGACGTTCTAAACCCAGCTCGCGTACCACTTTAAATGGCGAACAGCCATACCCTTGGGACCGGCTTCAGCCCCAGGATGTGATGAGCCGACATCGAGGTGCCAAACACCGCCGTCGATATGAACTCTTGGGCGGTATCAGCCTGTTATCCCCGGAGTACCTTTTATCCGTTGAGCGATGGCCCTTCCATACAGAACCACCGGATCACTAAGACCTACTTTCGTACCTGCTCGACGTGTTTGTCTCGCAGTCAAGCGCGCTTTTGCCTTTATACTCTACGACCGATTTCCGACCGGTCTGAGCGCACCTTCGTACTCCTCCGTTACTCTTTGGGAGGAGACCGCCCCAGTCAAACTACCCACCATACACTGTCCTCGATCCGGATAACGGACCTGAGTTAGAACCTCAAAGTTGCCAGGGTGGTATTTCAAGGATGGCTCCATGAGAACTGGCGTCCCCACTTCAAAGCCTCCCACCTATCCTACACAAGCAAATTCAAAGTCCAGTGCAAAGCTATAGTAAAGGTTCACGGGGTCTTTCCGTCTAGCCGCGGATACACTGCATCTTCACAGCGATTTCAATTTCACTGAGTCTCGGGTGGAGACAGCGCCGCCATCGTTACGCCATTCGTGCAGGTCGGAACTTACCCGACAAGGAATTTCGCTACCTTAGGACCGTTATAGTTACGGCCGCCGTTTACCGGGGCTTCGATCAAGAGCTTCGCTTGCGCTAACCCCATCAATTAACCTTCCGGCACCGGGCAGGCGTCACACCCTATACGTCCACTTTCGTGTTTGCAGAGTGCTGTGTTTTTAATAAACAGTCGCAGCGGCCTGGTATCTTCGACCGGCATGGGCTTACGGAGCAAGTCCTTAACCCTCGCCGGCGCACCTTCTCCCGAAGTTACGGTGCCATTTTGCCTAGTTCCTTCACCCGAGTTCTCTCAAGCGCCTTGGTATTCTCTACCTAACCACCTGTGTCGGTTTGGGGTACGGTTCCCAGTTATCTGAAGCTTAGGAGCTTTTCTTGGAAGCATGGCATCAACCACTTCGCGCTCTAATGAGCACTCGTCATCAGCTCTCGGCCTTGAGATCCCGGATTTGCCTAAGATCTCAGCCTACCACCTTAAACTTGGACAACCAACGCCAAGCTGGCCTAGCCTTCTCCGTCCCTCCATCGCAATAACTGGAAGTACAGGAATATTAACCTGTTTTCCATCGACTACGCTTTTCAGCCTCGCCTTAGGGACCGACTAACCCTGCGTCGATTAACGTTGCGCAGGAAACCTTGGTCTTTCGGCGTGCGAGTTTTTCACTCGCATTGTCGTTACTCATGTCAGCATTCGCACTTCTGATACCTCCAGCAAGCTTCTCAACTCACCTTCACAGGCTTACAGAACGCTCCTCTACCGCATCACCTAAAGGTGATACCCGTAGCTTCGGTGCATGGTTTGAGCCCCGTTACATCTTCCGCGCAGGCCGACTCGACTAGTGAGCTATTACGCTTTCTTTAAAGGGTGGCTGCTTCTAAGCCAACCTCCTAGCTGTCTAAGCCTTCCCACATCGTTTCCCACTTAACCATGACTTTGGGACCTTAGCTGACGGTCTGGGTTGTTTCCCTTTTCACGACGGACGTTAGCACCCGCCGTGTGTCTCCCATGCTCGGCACTTGTAGGTATTCGGAGTTTGCATCGGTTTGGTAAGTCGGGATGACCCCCTAGCCGAAACAGTGCTCTACCCCCTACAGTGATACATGAGGCGCTACCTAAATAGCTTTCGAGGAGAACCAGCTATCTCCGAGCTTGATTAGCCTTTCACTCCGATCCACAGGTCATCCGCTAACTTTTCAACGGTAGTCGGTTCGGTCCTCCAGTCAGTGTTACCTAACCTTCAACCTGCCCATGGATAGATCGCCCGGTTTCGGGTCTATACCCAGCGACTAAACGCCCTATTAAGACTCGCTTTCGCTACGCCTCCCCTATTCGGTTAAGCTCGCCACTGAATATAAGTCGCTGACCCATTATACAAAAGGTACGCAGTCACCTAACAAAGTAGGCTCCCACTGCTTGTACGCATACGGTTTCAGGTTCTATTTCACTCCCCTCTCCGGGGTTCTTTTCGCCTTTCCCTCACGGTACTGGTTCACTATCGGTCAGTCAGTAGTATTTAGCCTTGGAGGATGGTCCCCCCATGTTCAGACAAAGTTTCTCGTGCTCCGTCCTACTCGATTTCATTGATAAGAGATTTTCGTGTACGGGGCTATCACCCACTATGGCCGCACTTTCCAGAGCGTTCCACTAATCTCAAACCAACTTAAGGGCTGGTCCCCGTTCGCTCGCCACTACTAAGGGAATCTCGGTTGATTTCTTTTCCTCAGGGTACTTAGATGTTTCAGTTCCCCTGGTTCGCCTCTTGCACCTATGTATTCAGTACAAGATACTCAGCTTATGCTGAGTGGGTTCCCCCATTCAGAGATCTCTGGATCACAGTCTGTTTGCCGACTCCCCAAAGCTTATCGCAGGCTACCACGTCTTTCATCGCCTCTGACTGCCAAGGCATCCACCGTATGCGCTTCTTCACTTGACCATATAACCCCAAGCAATCTGGTTATACTGTGAAGACGACATTCGCCGAAAATTCGCACGTCGCTCTTTCGAGCAGAACTCACAAATTTTACCTTAGCCTGATCCACCAGCAGTGAAACTGGTGTTCAGTCTATATCTATCACATATCCGAATTTTTAAAGAACGGTCTGACAAAAGTCAGAAATCAACATTCGACCTGAATGCTCATTTCTGAGTTCTGATCAAGTGCTTCTTCAACCATGAATCAAGCAATTCGTGTGGGAGCTCATCAGCAGGCTGATGTCGTCGATTAAGGAGGTGATCCAGCCGCAGGTTCCCCTACGGCTACCTTGTTACGACTTCACCCCAGTCATGAATCACACCGTGGTAACCGTCCTCCCGAAGGTTAGACTAGCTACTTCTGGTGCAACCCACTCCCATGGTGTGACGGGCGGTGTGTACAAGGCCCGGGAACGTATTCACCGCGACATTCTGATTCGCGATTACTAGCGATTCCGACTTCACGCAGTCGAGTTGCAGACTGCGATCCGGACTACGATCGGTTTTGTGAGATTAGCTCCACCTCGCGGCTTGGCAACCCTCTGTACCGACCATTGTAGCACGTGTGTAGCCCAGGCCGTAAGGGCCATGATGACTTGACGTCATCCCCACCTTCCTCCGGTTTGTCACCGGCAGTCTCCTTAGAGTGCCCACCATTACGTGCTGGTAACTAAGGACAAGGGTTGCGCTCGTTACGGGACTTAACCCAACATCTCACGACACGAGCTGACGACAGCCATGCAGCACCTGTGTCAGAGTTCCCGAAGGCACCAATCCATCTCTGGAAAGTTCTCTGCATGTCAAGGCCTGGTAAGGTTCTTCGCGTTGCTTCGAATTAAACCACATGCTCCACCGCTTGTGCGGGCCCCCGTCAATTCATTTGAGTTTTAACCTTGCGGCCGTACTCCCCAGGCGGTCAACTTAATGCGTTAGCTGCGCCACTAAAATCTCAAGGATTCCAACGGCTAGTTGACATCGTTTACGGCGTGGACTACCAGGGTATCTAATCCTGTTTGCTCCCCACGCTTTCGCACCTCAGTGTCAGTATCAGTCCAGGTGGTCGCCTTCGCCACTGGTGTTCCTTCCTATATCTACGCATTTCACCGCTACACAGGAAATTCCACCACCCTCTACCGTACTCTAGCTTGCCAGTTTTGGATGCAGTTCCCAGGTTGAGCCCGGGGCTTTCACATCCAACTTAACAAACCACCTACGCGCGCTTTACGCCCAGTAATTCCGATTAACGCTTGCACCCTCTGTATTACCGCGGCTGCTGGCACAGAGTTAGCCGGTGCTTATTCTGTCGGTAACGTCAAAACAGCAAGGTATTAACTTACTGCCCTTCCTCCCAACTTAAAGTGCTTTACAATCCGAAGACCTTCTTCACACACGCGGCATGGCTGGATCAGGCTTTCGCCCATTGTCCAATATTCCCCACTGCTGCCTCCCGTAGGAGTCTGGACCGTGTCTCAGTTCCAGTGTGACTGATCATCCTCTCAGACCAGTTACGGATCGTCGCCTTGGTGAGCCATTACCTCACCAACTAGCTAATCCGACCTAGGCTCATCTGATAGCGCAAGGCCCGAAGGTCCCCTGCTTTCTCCCGTAGGACGTATGCGGTATTAGCGTTCCTTTCGAAACGTTGTCCCCCACTACCAGGCAGATTCCTAGGCATTACTCACCCGTCCGCCGCTGAATCAAGGAGCAAGCTCCCGTCATCCGCTCGACTTGCATGTGTTAGGCCTGCCGCCAGCGTTCAATCTGAGCCATGATCAAACTCTTCAGTTCAATACTGCTTGGGTTTTTAAGAAACCCTAAACTTGGCTCAGCAATCTCAAATGACTATGTGATTTCTCGCATGGCCACTTGTGATGCTGATAATCTTTGTGACTATCAGTCCGTACTCACAAGCACCCACACGAATTGCTTGATTCGATTTGTTAAAGAGCGTTTGGTTAAGAGCTTTTCGTCTCAACCGAGGCGCGCATTCTACGCTTTCCTCAGAGTCTGTCAAGCGTTTATTTTGAAGTTTTTTGCGAGAAACTCGTTTAGCTTCAAACACTTGACTCGCTGCGATCTCTCGTAGCGGGAGGCGAATAATACAGCGTTTAAAACCGCTGTCAACCTTCGTCTCAACCGTTATCGATCATTCGATCGAAGCGCCTCCAACCTCACCTTAACTACCTAACTCGTTGAATTTCAAGGAGTTTGTCGTTCCGATGTCGCTGGAAGTGGGGCGCATTATAAGGGGATTCGAAAGCGCGTCAACCGTTAATTTCAAGAAACTTCAATATCGCTGAAAAGCAAAGCGGGGAGGCCTGACGGCCTCCCCGCTCTTCACCGTCTCTATATAGAGTCAAAGCACGCCAGCGATACGTAACTGCTCTACAGCATCAGCATCCATTCCCAGCACATCACCCAACACCGCTTCCGTATGCTCGCCCAACAACGGCGGAGCACGCCGGTACTCCACAGGCGTTTCGGACAGCCGGATCGGGCTGGCCACCTGCGGCACACTCCCAGCCAACCCATGGGGCATGGTTACCGCCAGCCCCCGAGCCAACACCTGCGGATCCTGGAACATCTGCGCCAGGTCGTTGATCGGCCCGCACGGCACCCCGGCAGCCTCCAGCTGACTCACCCATTCGGCAGTCGTCTTGAATACCGTCGCCTGACGAATCAGCGGAATCAGCTCGGCCCGGTTCGCCACTCGCTGCTTATTAGTAGCGAAACGCGGGTCATCTGCCCACTGCGGTTGCCCGGCCACCTCGGCAAACTTGCGGAACTGGCCATCGTTACCCACGGTAAGGATGAAATCACCATCCGCTGTCGGGAAGTCCTGGTAAGGCACGATATTAGGGTGGGCGTTGCCCAGCCGCCGTGGCGAGTTGCCGGTGGTCAGGTAGTTCATCGCCTGGTTGGCCAGGCAAGCCACCTGCACGTCGAGCAGTGCCATATCGATGTGCTGACCTACGCCATGCTGATCGCGGTAGGCGAGGGCGGCCAGAATTGCCACTGTCGAATACAGCCCGGTCAGAATATCGGTCAGCGCAACACCCACCTTCACCGGCCCGGCACCTTCTTCTCCATCCGGGCGACCGGTCAGGCTCATCAGCCCACCCAGGCCCTGGATCATGAAGTCATACCCCGCGCGCTTGGCATACGGCCCGGTCTGGCCGAAACCAGTAATCGAGCAATAGATAAGCTTGGGGTTGATCGCCTTCAGGCTCGGGTAATCCAGCCCATAAGCTGCCAGCCCACCGACCTTGAAGTTTTCAATGACAATATCCGACTTGGCCGCCAGCTCGCGCACCAGGCGCTGGCCTTCCGGCTGAGTGAAGTCGATGGTCACCGAGCGCTTGTTTCGGTTTGCCGACAGGTAATAGGCAGCCTCGCTGGTATTCTCGCCCTCGGCATCCCTGAGGAAGGGCGGCCCCCAGGAACGGGTATCGTCGCCACTACCAGGGCGCTCGACCTTGATCACGTCGGCACCGAGGTCCGCCAGGATCTGGCCAGACCAAGGCCCCGCCAGCACACGGGAGAGGTCGAGCACCCGCAGATGAGATAGCGCGCCCATGGACTGGCTCCTTATCAGTAGAAGGCCTGGATGCCGGTTTGCGCGCGCCCGAGGATCAGCGCATGCACATCATGGGTACCCTCATAGGTGTTGACCACCTCAAGGTTGACCAGATGGCGCGCCACACCGAACTCGTCTGAGATGCCGTTGCCACCGAGCATGTCGCGGGCCATGCGGGCAATATCCAGGGCCTTGCCGCAGGAGTTGCGCTTCATGATCGAAGTGATTTCCACCGCTGCGGTGCCCTCGTCCTTCATGCGCCCCAGGCGCAGGCAACCTTGCAGGGCCAGGGTAATTTCGGTCTGCATGTCGGCCAGCTTCTTCTGGATGAGCTGGTTGGCAGCCAGTGGGCGACCAAACTGCTGACGGTCCAAGGTGTACTGGCGAGCGGTGTGCCAGCAGGCCTCGGCAGCACCCAGCGCTCCCCAGGAAATGCCATAACGCGCCGAGTTCAGGCAGGTGAACGGACCTTTAAGGCCACGCACATCCGGGAAGATGTTCTCTTCAGGAACAAACACGTTGTCCATGACGATTTCACCGGTGATGGACGCACGCAGGCCGACCTTGCCGTGGATCGCCGGAGCGCTGAGGCCTTCCCAGCCTTTTTCCAGGACGAAGCCGCGGATATCGCCAGCATCATCCTTGGCCCAGACCACGAAAACATCGGCGATCGGGCTGTTGGTAATCCACATCTTGCTGCCACTCAGGCGATAGCCGCCATCGACCTTCCTGGCACGAGTGATCATCGAGCCTGGGTCGGAGCCGTGGTTAGGCTCGGTCAGGCCAAAGCAGCCAATCCACTCGCCAGAGGCCAGCTTGGGCAGGTATTTCTGTTTTTGCGCCTCGGTACCGAATTCGTTGATCGGCACCATCACCAGCGAAGACTGCACGCTCATCATCGAACGGTAGCCGGAGTCGATACGCTCCACTTCGCGGGCAATCAGGCCGTAGCACACGTAGTTCAGGCCGCTGCCACCGTATTGCTCGGGAATGGTCGCACCGAGCAGGCCGACTTCACCCATCTCGCGGAAGATCGCCGGGTCGGTCTGTTCGTGACGGAAGGCTTCCAGCACGCGCGGGGCCAGCTTGTCCTGGGCGAACTGATAAGCGCTGTCACGCACCATGCGCTCTTCTTCAGTGAGCTGCTGATCCAGCAGCAGCGGGTCGATCCAGTTGAAGCTTGCTTTACCGGCCATGAGCGAAATCCTCGAAATAGGGGAGCGGTTTCTTGTGCCTTTGATCCTAGGCCTGATCTGGGATCACGACAAACGAGGATTGCGCACGTATCAGTGATATTTTGTCACTCCGAGATACTCGAAAACGCCATATTCATGGCCATATGAGTGAGGTTGACGTACATGCGCCGCAAGATCCCCAGCACTACCGCCCTGGTCTGCTTCGAAGCGGCCGCACGCCACGAAAGCTTTACCAAAGCTGCCCAGGAACTGGCCCTGACCCAGGGTGCCGTCTGTCGTCAGATCGGCGGACTGGAAGCGTTCCTCAACGTCGAATTGTTCAGGCGCTCACGCCGTGGCGTGAAACTGACCGAAGCCGGGCTCTCCTACAGCCGGCAGGTTGCCGCGCAACTGGATGCAGTGGAGCGCGACACGCTGTCGGTGATGCGCCAGCAGGGCGCCAACGTGATCGAACTGGCCGTGGTGCCCACCTTCGGAACCCAATGGCTCTTGCCACGACTCAAGGACTTCCAGCAACGCCACCCCGAAGTCACCGTCAACCTGACCAACCGCACCCGCCCGTTCCTGTTCGCCGACACCCCGTTCGATGCCGCCATCTATTTTGGCGATGCCGACTGGTCCGGCACCCAGTCCCATCGCCTGATGGGCGAGAACCCCATGCCAGTATGCAGCCCGGCCTTGCTGGACGGGCAGGGCATGCTCGACGCCCAGCGTATCGCCAGCCTGCCACTGCTGCAGCAGACCACCCGGCCCTACGCCTGGCGCCAGTGGTTCAATGGCCTGGGCCTGAATATCGCAGGCGACATGACAGGCCCGCGCTATGAACTATTCTCCATGCTGGCCCAGGCGGCCATGCACGAGATGGGCATCGCGCTGATCCCGCCGTTCCTGATCCAGCGCGAACTGGAGGAGGGCAGGCTGGTGGTCGCTAACAGGTACGCGCTGTCCAGCAACAAGGCCTACTATCTGATGATTCCCGAGCGCAAGGTCGAGTCCGCGTCGCTCCGTGCCTTCCGTGACTGGCTAGTGAGCCAGGCACGGCTCTATACCGCCTCGCACAAAGGCGAAAGCGCTGACCTACCTTTGTAGTCAATTATTTTAAACACCTACAGATATACGTTTTTGTCGCATTAAAGACAACTGTTCAGGTGAATCGAAAAACCTCTTTGAGGCCGCTAAACACGCGGCTTTCAGAGGGTTTTACGACACTCGCGAGCCAATCCGCGAAATCATCCCAAAAAATTTCAAATTTTCCCCTAATCTGCCAATGGCCCATGGTTGACGGGCTACAGCCTATCGCTTGCGACATACGGTCACAGGGTGACTTGTAGTTTTAACTTAGTTTCGCTCCAGAACCGGTTGAAGGCCCCTGGGTTCGTCTGCAAAATGCTTCGCCCGCCCTGGATTCGGCGGGTTCGGCGCTCAACAGCCGACCCAGCGCACCATCCGCAGTGTGCTGGCTTTTACAAAGACAAAAGGTCACCGCAGGAGAAATAGTCGTGCACATTGGTGTTCCTCTCGAGACGCAGACCGGTGAGACGAGGGTCGCTGCGACCCCGGAAACCATCAAGAAACTGATTGGCCAGGGCCATCAGGTCACCGTCCAACGGGGGGCAGGGCTCAACGCCAGCATTCCGGACAGTGCCTATGAGGCCGTGGGCGCTTCCCTGGGGAACGCAGCCGATGCCTACGGCGCCCAATTGGTACTCAAGGTGGTCGCTCCCAACGACCAGGAGCTGGCCCTGATCAACAGTGGCAGCCTCCTGGTGGGCATGCTCAACCCTTTCAACAGCGAACTGATCGGCAAGATGGCCGAACGCGGAATTACCGCTTTCGCCCTGGAAGCCGCGCCCCGCACCTCACGGGCACAAAGCCTGGACGTGCTGTCGTCGCAGGCCAACATCGCCGGTTACAAGGCTGTGTTGCTGGCCGCCCACCACTACCCACGCTTCATGCCCATGCTGATGACCGCTGCCGGTACCGTTAAGGCCGCGCGCGTGCTGATTCTCGGGGCGGGCGTTGCCGGCCTGCAGGCTATTGCCACGGCCAAGCGCCTGGGTGCGGTGATCGAGGCGTCCGACGTGCGCCCCGCGGTGAAGGAGCAGATCGAATCGCTCGGCGCCAAGTTCATCGACGTGCCCTACGAGACCGATGAGGAGCGCGAATGCGCCGAAGGCGTCGGCGGCTATGCGCGGCCAATGCCGGCAAGCTGGATGCAACGCCAGGCTCAGGCGGTACACGAGCGCGCCAAGCTGGCGGATATCGTCATCACCACCGCGTTGATCCCAGGCCGCAAGGCACCGACCCTGCTCAGCGCCGAGACCGTGGCGCAGATGAAGCCCGGTTCGGTGGTCATCGACCTGGCGGCAGCCCAGGGCGGCAACTGCCCGCTGACCGTTGCCGACCAGGTGGTGCAGGAGAACGGCGTGATCATCGTCGGCCCGACCAACCTGCCAGCTCAGGTGGGCGCTGATGCCTCGGCGCTTTATGCACGCAACCTGCTGGACTTCATGAAGCTGCTGTTCGACAAAGACGGCGCGCTGGTCATCAACCTCGAAGACGACATCGTCGCGGCCTGCCTGATGTGCCGCGACGGCCAGGTCGTCCGCAAGAACGGCTAAGGAGCACGACAATGGAAGACATGCTGATTTCCCACGGCATCTACAACCTGATCATCTTCGTGCTGGCCATCTATGTGGGCTACCACGTGGTGTGGAACGTCACCCCGGCGCTGCACACCCCGCTGATGGCGGTTACCAACGCCATTTCGGCGATCGTCATCGTCGGAGCCATGCTGGCGGCGGCCTTGACCGTGACCCCGGCCGGCAAGCTGATGGGCACCCTGGCGGTGGCCCTGGCTGCGGTCAACGTGTTCGGTGGCTTCCTGGTCACCCGCCGCATGCTTGAGATGTTCAAGAAGAAAACCAAGAACGAGGCGCAGAAGTAAGCATGAGCATGAATCTGGTAACGCTCCTCTACCTCGTCGCCTCGGTGTGCTTCATCCAGGCGCTCAAGGGTCTGTCGCACCCGACCACCTCGCGGCGTGGCAACCTGTTCGGCATGATCGGCATGGGGCTCGCGATCCTCACCACGGTTGGCCTCATTTATAAGCTCGGCGCGCTCTCCGTTGGTAACGGCGGTGCCACCGCCGGTATCGGCTATGTCATTGTCGGCCTGCTGATCGGCGGCACCGCCGGTTCGATCATGGCCAAGCGTGTCGAGATGACCAAGATGCCGGAACTGGTCGCCTTCATGCACAGCATGATCGGCCTGGCTGCGGTCTTCATCGCCATCGCTGCTGTGCTGGAGCCGCAGTCGATGGGCATCGTCGCCGCCATCAGCGACCCGATCCCCACCGGCAACCGCCTGGAACTGTTCCTTGGCGCAGCCATTGGTGCCATCACCTTCTCCGGTTCGGTGATCGCCTTCGGCAAGCTGTCGGGCAAGTACAAGTTCCGCCTGTTCCAAGGCGCACCGGTACAGTTCGCAGGTCAGCACAAGCTGAACCTGATCCTGGGCCTGACCACCATCGCCCTGGGCCTGCTATTCACCTTCACCGGCCATTACAGTGCCTTCACCCTGATGCTGGTCCTGGCCTTCATCATGGGCGTGCTGATCATTATTCCGATCGGTGGTGCCGACATGCCGGTGGTGGTGTCGATGCTCAACAGCTACTCGGGTTGGGCGGCGGCCGGTATCGGCTTCTCCCTGAACAATTCGATGCTGATCATCGCCGGCTCCCTGGTCGGTTCGTCTGGTGCGATCCTCTCGTACATCATGTGCAAGGCGATGAACCGTTCGTTCTTCAACGTCATCCTTGGCGGCTTTGGCGGCGATGTCGATGCCGGCGCGGCGCAAGGCTCGAAAGAACAGCGCCCGGTGAAGTCCGGCTCGGCCGACGACGCCACCTTCCTGCTGAGCAACGCTGACAGCGTGATCATCGTCCCGGGCTACGGCCTGGCGGTGGCCCGTGCCCAGCACGCACTGAAGGAACTGACCGAGAAACTGACCCACAACGGTGTGACCGTGAAATACGCGATCCACCCAGTGGCAGGGCGCATGCCTGGTCACATGAACGTACTGCTGGCCGAAGCCGAAGTGCCGTACGACCAGGTGTTCGAGATGGAAGACATCAACGCCGAGTTCGGCCAGGCCGACGTGGTGCTGGTGCTGGGCGCCAACGACGTGGTCAACCCAGCGGCGAAAAACGATCCGAAGTCGCCGATCGCCGGCATGCCGATCCTCGAAGCGTTCAAGGCCAAGACCATCATCGTCAACAAGCGCTCCATGGCCAGCGGCTATGCCGGCCTGGACAACGAACTGTTCTACCTGGACAAGACCATGATGGTATTCGGTGACGCGAAGAAGGTCATCGAAGACATGGTGAAAGCGGTGGAGTGACAGCGGCCGCTGCAAACCAGCTGATATAAAGGAAGCCCCGGTCAGAATCTGCCGGGGCTTTTCTTTTGTTGATCCGGATCAACGGCTCTAATTCAAGGCTTCTCATACGACCATGGTCGTGGGACGGCAATGGGCGAAATCTCTAGACTGCGCTTCAGTAGTTTCAGTAGCCCGAGATAACAATCCATGTACCGTGATCGTATCCGCTTGTCCTCCCTGCACAGCAAGGTAATGAGTGCGGCTGATGCCGCTGGCCTGATCGAGGACGGCATGACCGTCGGCATGAGCGGTTTCACCCGCGCCGGCGAAGCCAAGGCTGTGCCGCATGCCCTGGCCGAACGCGCCAAGCAGTCGCCACTGAAAATCAGCCTGATGACCGGCGCCAGCCTGGGCAACGACCTCGACAAGCAGCTGACCGAAGCCGGTGTGCTGGCCCGCCGCATGCCGTTCCAGGTTGACAGCACCCTGCGCAAGGCCATCAACGACGGCCAGGTGATGTTCATCGATCAACACTTGTCGGAAACCGTCGAGCAGCTGCGCAACCAGCAGCTCAAGCTGCCGGATATCGCGGTCATCGAAGCCGTGGCCATCACCGAACAGGGCCACATCGTGCCGACCACCTCGGTGGGCAACTCGGCCAGCTTCGCGATCTTCGCCAAGCAAGTGATCGTCGAGATCAACCTGTCGCACAACGCCAACCTCGAAGGCTTGCACGACATCTATATCCCGACCTATCGCCCGACCCGCACGCCAATCCCGCTGGTCAAGGTCGACGACCGCATTGGTAGCACCGCGATCCCGATCGACCCGGCCAAGATCGTCGGCATCGTCATCAGTGACCAACCGGATTCGCCATCCACCGTCCTGCCACCGGATGACGAAACCCAGGGCATCGCCGACCACCTGATCAACTTCCTGAAGAATGAAGTGGAAGCAGGCCGCATGACCAACAAGCTCGGCCCGCTGCAGGCTGGTATCGGCAGCATCGCCAACGCGGTGATGTGTGGCCTGATCGAGTCGCCGTTCGAAGACCTGACCATGTACTCCGAAGTACTGCAGGACTCGACCTTCGACCTGATCGACGCAGGCAAGCTGAGCTTCGCCTCGGGCAGTTCGATCACCCTGTCGACCCGTCGCAATGCCGATGTGTTCGGCAACCTGGAGCGCTACAAGGACAAGCTGGTCCTGCGCCCGCAGGAGATCTCCAACCACCCCGAAGTGGTCCGCCGCCTGGGCATCATCGGCATCAACACGGCGCTGGAGTTCGACATCTACGGTAACGTCAACTCGACCCACGTCTGTGGCACCAAGATGATGAACGGCATCGGCGGTTCGGGTGACTTCGCCCGCAACGCCCACCTGGCGGTGTTCGTCACCAAGTCGATCGCCAAGGGCGGTGCCATTTCCAGCGTGGTGCCGATGGTCAGCCACGTTGACCATACCGAACACGACGTCGACATTCTGGTCACCGAGCAAGGCCTGGCCGACCTGCGTGGCCTGGCACCGCGTGAGCGTGCCCGGGCAATCATCGACAACTGTGTGCATCCGGACTACCGCGCTGCGCTGAACGATTACTTCGATCGCGCCTGCCAGCGTGGCGGCCACACCCCGCACATCCTGCGTGAGGCACTGAGCTGGCACGAGAACCTGGAAGAAACGGGGCGCATGCTCGCCAGCTGATCCAGCTGCACCAACTGTTCGGGCCTTGTCGTCGCCACGCCGGCGACAAGGCCAGTACAGTCAATCCCACCTACCTGAACACTTCCACCTATTACCTGATAAAAACTGTACTACTGTACTGGTGATTTCAGGCCTTCGCGTCTTTCAAAACCTCTGATTGAAGCAAAAACGCACCACGCCAGTGCGGACCGGTACAGTTGCGCCTATTTCGAGTGCAACAGTAGGGTTAAACAGTTAACTGGCCCATCGCAATACTAATGAACTGTATCTACTGTTATGGACAGCAGAGGAGGATCATTGGCATCAGTTAAATCACTACCTAATCCCGCCATAAGCGGAAGGATGAAGCATCATGGAACGTACCCTCAGTTCCGGTCTGGTTTTTGAAAGCAACGCCCAGCAGTCCAAGGCCTCGATGCCACTGCGCGCTATCTCCACCCTGCTGCTGTGGCAGCGTCGCATGGCCAGCCGCCGTCAACTGGCTCGCCTTGACTCCCGCCTGCTGGCCGACGCCGGTATCAGCGAGTCGCAGCGTTATGAAGAGCTGAGCAAGCCGTTCTGGCGCTAAGCTCCGGTTCGCCGGCTGAGGCCGGCACCGCGAATTTCCGAACCCGTTGCAGGCGACTGCAACGGGTTTTTTATTGCCCATGAAGTGCGGGCCAGAGCGGTTTCAAGCAAAACAGGTACAGTTTTGCAAGAATTAGATAATGACCGTAACAGTTGTCCACTGTGGCGCTCATTAACATCCAGAAACAGCACCGCGTGATACGCTTCGCTCAGCAGTCTGGTAGAAGCAGTTGTCAAAAACGTACCTCGACTCGCTGTGCAAGCGTCCGATAAAGCAGAACCCTATCCAGGAGTCCAAGAACATGTCCCGTAAATACCTGATTAGCGCCGCCCTGCTGCTCGGCCTGGCCAGCACCGCCAATGCCAGCAGTTTCGTTGTCACCACAGATGCCGTGGTCCGCGCTTTCGCCGCCTCCACCGACGCCACCTCCGACCTGACTTCATCGTTCCGCGATGACAAGATCGTGCAGGCCGCACGTGATGACGCCGCCAGCTTCGTCGGCACCGAAGGTGCCATTCGTGGTGCGCGGCTGGAAAGTGCCTTCCTGCACATCCGCTCGACCATGCCGCAGCTGCAAGCCAGTGATGCGCAGCTGGCCCAGGCCATCCTCGCGATCTGATCAAGGCTATGCAAACAGGTGCGTTGGCCAGGGCCCTCGCACCTGGAGTAGCCTTCGCCGTTAATTTCCCCAGCCCTCAAGAATGCTTATGCGTTATCTGTTGCCGTTGCTGTTCACCGCCACTGGCATGGCCAGCGCCCACGCCATGGACACCACAACCCAAGGCCTGGTCATCACCGGCTACGTCACCAGCCAGGTCACCGTAGCTCCCTTCGACCGTAAACTGGTAAGGCAGGCCCGTGACGATGCTGCGGCATTCATTGCCAGCGATGGCCTGATCCGCGGTGCACGCCTGGAAGCCGCACTCGACTCCCTGCGCCACAACTGCGCTCGGCACTCCGTCGGCGACCTTGAACTGGCAGAAGCAATTCTCGTCCAATAACTACCCCTGACTCCCTGTATTTTTCGGAGATGCTCCATGCGTAAACCGCTGATTGCCGCTACCCTCGGCATGTTGCTGCTGGCCGACCTGGCCCATGCACAGACCCTGGTGGCCACCAGCAACATCATCGTGCGTGCCTTTGGCCGCTCGATCGATTTCACCTCTGACACCACCACTTCGATCCGCGATTCCAAAGTCGTGCGTGAAGCCCATGACGATGCCGCCAGCTTCGTCGCCAGCAATGGCGATATCCGTGGCGCGCAGCTCGAAGCCGCTTTCAACACCCTGCGCGAGCGCGTACCTGAAGCGCGCGACGCCAGCGACCAAGTACTGGCCGAAGCCATTCTCGCGCTGTGAACCACGTGCGTGCCTGGCTGCTCGGCTGCGTCCTGACGCTGCTGGGCACACCCGCCCTGGCCGATCTGCAGCTCGAACTGCAGGCGGCTGGCCTCGACCCGCAACAGGTCCAAGCCAGCCAGGCCCTGCTTGACGAGGCCATGGGCAAGCTGCCCCCACGATTCAAGCAACAGCTGGACCGGCGCGTTCAGGTCAGCTGGAGCGACAACATGCCAGCCGATGCCTATGGCCAGGCTTCTCTGGTTTCCACCCTGGCGCTCAACCGCCGCCTGCTGCCAGGCCTGGCTGATGGGAGTGCCGCCACCGAGCGCACCAACCGCCCCCATGGCACCGTGCGCGAAGAGTTGCTTGCCACCGTTCTGCATGAGCTCACCCATATCTATGATCGCGCCCGCCTGTGGCCCAGCGCCGAGCGGTCGCTGATCGCCCGCTGCGCGCGCCAGCAAGGCACGTTGGGCAAGATCGGCCAGCCGGAAGAGTGCCGCGGGCAAGCCGAACGCCGCTTTACCCTCAGTGACGACCCGCGCCTGCTCGACCTGGCCGGCTGGCCGCAATACGTCGGTCGCCGGGGTGAGCGTGAGCAGCACAACGCCCAGTTCATGCGCAGCCCCGACAGTTACGAGCTGAGCAGCCCCAAGGAATACATCGCGGTCAACATGGAGTATTTCCTCCTCGACCCGAGTTATGGCTGCCGTCGGCCAGCGCTGAACCAGTACCTGCGTGACCACTTCGGCTGGGCGCCACAGCAGAACACCTGCGCCAAGGGCTTGCCGTTCATCAATGCCGGCAGTGACTTCGCCCGCCAGCCGCTGGGCGAGATCGACCCTGAGCGGGTCTACCAGGTTGACTTCCTTTTGGCTGAAGCCAATCAGAACCTGGTCAGCCGCTGGGGCCACAGCATGCTGCGCCTGGTGATCTGCAAACCCGGTCGCCCACGTGGGCCGGACTGCCGTCTGGACCTCGACCAGAGCCTGGTGCTGTCCTACCGTGCATTCGTCAACGATGTGCAGCTGTCCAGTTGGGACGGCCTGGTCGGTGTCTACCCTTCACGACTGTTCGTGCTGCCGCTGGGCCAGGTGATCGACGAATACACCAAGACCGAGCTGCGCAGCCTGGCTTCGGTGCCGCTCAAGCTGAACCGCGACGAGATCGAAAACCTGGTACGCCAGGCCGCCGAGATGCACTGGAGCTACGACGGCAACTATTGGTTCCTGTCCAACAACTGCGCCGTGGAGTCGTTGAAGCTGCTGCGCAGCGGCACTGCCAACCCACGCCTCAATGACCTCGACAGCATCATGCCCAATGGTTTGCTGGCGGTGCTCAAGGGCAGGGGGCTAGCCGATACCAGCGTGCTCGATGACCCACGCGAAGCGCTGCGCCTGGGTTACCGCTTCGACTCCTATCGCGACCGCTACCAGGCCATGTTCGATGTGCTTAGGAAGCAGCTGCCGATCCAGCAAACCCAGGTCGAGGACTGGCTGGCCCTGGATGCAGAGCAAAGACGCCCATGGTTCGACAAGGCTAACCTGCGCACCAGCGCAGCCTTGCTGCTGCTGGAGCAGGCCAGCCTGCGCCGGCAGTTGCTGCTGGCTCAGGACGAAGTGAAACAGCGTTACCTGAACGCTGCTGCGCTGAAGGACGGCAGCATCAACAAGGCCGACGCAACCCTGAAGCAGATGCTCGCCAACAGCGGCTTCCTCAGCCGCCCGGCCGAGTTGCTGGATGCCAAGGGCTATGGGTTGCCGCAGCCAGATGAGCGTACGCACCTGGAACAGGTCAGTACCGAACGGCAGGCCAAGCTGCTGCGCCTGAGTACTGATCTGGACAAGGAGGTGAGGGCACTGCTGGAACCCTCGCGGGCGAAGGAAATTGCTGCGGTCGAGGCTAATGTGAAGCAGATTGGCGAGCATCTGCGGGCACTGCACAAGGCAGCTGGCGGCCTGCAGCTACCCTAGCGCCTGCCTGCTGATCATCTGTGGGAGCGGCCATGCCGGGGCGCCGGACCGGTCGGAAAGGGCCGCAAAGCGGCCCCGGCAATATTTGCAGTTAAGCTGAAATCCAGGGGCTGCTTTGCAGCCCCTTCCGACCAGTCCGGCGCCCCGGCAAGGCCGCTCCTACAATTTCTCCTCAGCCTCACCTGGCAACTGTTCATCCAGATGCAGCCAGGGTAACCGGCTGCCAATCCAGATGTGCCGCCTGGCCGGCACCTTCTCCGGGTGATCCAGCGTCGCCACAGTCACATCGATGCTTCCCGGGCTATGCTCGGTCACCAGTGCCAGATGCGCCCCGCATTCCCCACAGAAATACCGCTTGCAACTGGCCGGTGCCACATAGCACTGAGGCCGCCCCGCCAACCAGCGGAAACCCGAGCGGGGAAGGGTGACCCACGTCACCACCAGCCCGCCGCTCACCCGCCGGCAAATAGAACAATGGCAATGGGCGACGTCCGTCAGCTCACCCTGCAGCCGATAGCGCAAGGCGCCGCAATGGCAGCCACCCTCGGTTACATCCTGCATCACCTACCTCCCGTCGCCGTTTTCTCGGCGAAAGCTGGCTGAAAGCTTGCCCCCCTAGGATAGCCCCCACTACCGGCACAAGACCGGTCAGCCAGGGTGCTTGGAAATTTCCGCGCCCGGCCCATCAACAACAACAATGGTGATTCTGATGTATTCCTGCGCCCGCCTTTCTGTAATCCCTCTCCGCATGCTCCCCGCGCAGCGCCAAACGCGCTGACCCGCCCGAATCGACAATCCTTTCGCCGCGCCACGCCTGGAGTATTGCCATGCTGACCTTCCTCGGCTTTGCCATGGTCATCACCTTCATGTACCTGATCATGACCAAGCGCCTGTCGGCCTTGATCGCGCTGATCCTGGTACCGATCCTGTTCGCCCTGTTCGGCGGTTTTTCCGCCAAGATCGGCCCAATGATGCTCGAAGGCATCAGCAAGCTCGCGCCCACCGGTGTGATGCTGATGTTCGCCATCCTCTATTTTGCCCTGATGATCGACTCCGGCCTGTTCGACCCGGCCGTGCGCAAGATCCTCAAGCTGGTAAAGGGTGACCCGCTGAAAGTCTCGGTCGGCACTGCGGTGCTGGCCCTTGTCGTCTCGCTCGACGGTGACGGCGCCACCACCTACATGATCTGCTGCGCCGCCATGCTGCCGCTGTACAGCCGCCTGGGCATGAGCCCACGGATCATGGCCGGGCTGATCATCCTCGCCGGCGGGGTGATGAACATGACCCCGTGGGGTGGCCCCACCGCCCGCGCCGCCAGCGCCCTGCATGTAGACCCGTCGGACATCTTCGTGCCGATGATCCCGGCCATGCTTTTCGGTGTACTGGCGATCCTCGCCATCGCCTATATGTACGGCAAGCGAGAACGTGCCCGCCTGGGTGAACTGCACCTGCCGACCGATGACATCGACCACAGCGAAATCAGCGTGTCGCAGTTCCCTGAAGCGCGCCGCCCCAAGCTGATCTACTTCAACGGTGCCCTGACCGCAGCGCTGATGGTCGCGTTGATCGCCGGCGTGCTGCCGCTGCCGGTGCTGTTCATGATCGCCTTCAGTATTGCCATGATCGTCAACTACCCTTGCCTGCAGCAGCAAAAGGACCGTATCGCCGCCCATGCCGGCAGCGTGCTGGCCGTGACCGGTTTGATCTTCGCCGCCGGCATCTTCACCGGCATCCTGTCCGGTACCGGCATGGTCGAGGCCATGTCCAAGAGCCTGCTGGCGGTCATCCCAGAGGCATTGGGCCCGTACCTGGCAGTGATCACCGCGATCGTGAGCATGCCGTTCACCTTCTTCATGTCCAACGACGCTTTCTACTACGGTGTGCTGCCGGTGCTGTCGGAAGCGGCCAGCCATTACGGCATCAGCCCGGTGGAAATGGCACGTGCCTCGATCGTCGGGCAGCCGGTACACCTGCTCAGCCCGTTGGTGCCCTCGACCTACCTGCTGGTGGCCCTGGCCGGTATCGAGTTCGGCGATCACCAGCGCTTCACGCTCAAGTGGGCAGTGCTGGTATGCCTATGCATAATGTTCGCCGCGCTGCTGATGGGCATTTTCCCGCTGTTCAGTAGTCTTTAATTAACACGCATCAACCAATGCGATGCGCCCGTGAAAGGGTGCATCGCCTTTATCGTTTGAAGGAATACACATGGAATGGCTGACCAGCCCGGAAATCTGGGTTGCCTTTTTTACCCTGACGGCACTTGAGATCGTCCTCGGGATCGACAACATCATCATGATCTCGATCCTGGTCAGCCGCATGCCCAAGCACATGCAGCCGCGCACCCGGATCTTCGGCCTGGCCCTGGCCATGGTTACCCGCATCATGCTGCTGCTGTCGATCACCTGGGTCATGCGCCTCACCGCCGACCTGTTCGTGGTATTCGGCCAGGGCATTTCCGGGCGTGACCTGATCCTGTTCTGCGGCGGCCTGTTCCTGCTGTGGAAAAGCTCGCAAGAGATCTACCACGGCCTGGAAGGCGAGGAAGAGAGCGCCGACGAGCCCAAGGGTGCGGGTGGCAAGTTCCTCTACACCATCATCCAGATCGCAATCATCGATATCGTGTTCTCGCTGGACTCGGTGATCACCGCCGTCGGCATGGTCTCGCACGTGCCGGTGATGATTGCCGCAATCGTCGTCGCGGTGCTGGTGATGATGGCCTGCGCCGGGGCCATCAGCGATTTCATCGACAAACACCCTTCGCTGAAGATGCTTGCACTTTCGTTCCTGATCGTCGTCGGTACCGTGCTGATCGCCGAATCTTTCGACGTTCATGTTCCGAAGGGCTATGTCTACTTCGCCATGGCCTTCTCGCTGGCCGTTGAGGCAATCAACATCCGCATGCGCACTGCCCTGGCGCGCAAGCAAGGCAAGGAACACGACCCAGTGAAACTGCGCAAGGACATCCCGGGTCAGTAAGATCGGGACGCGCTGACAGAAGGGCCCTGCGGGGCCCTTTTTCATGTACAGGCTTTCATGACAGAAACATTTCAAATACTTGCAGAGCGTGCCAAGCTGGCGCGAGGTCCGCAAAACAACTAAAGCTTGAGTAAGCACTGGATCAAAACACCCACCCCCGGGCCAGGCTTACAGCTTCATCCATTTTGGCTCCGCCACTGGAGCCCGATAACAAAGGGGGGCTCGACCATGCTGACCCTGCTCAACCTGCTCTCCGCCGTGGCCTTGCTGGTGTGGGGCACGCATATCGTCCGTACCGGCATCCTCAGGGTGTTCGGCTCCAACCTGCGCCGCGTGCTCAGCCAGAACATGAACCGCCGGCCGCTGGCGTTCATTGCCGGCATCGTTGTCACTGCCGTGGTGCAGAGCAGCAACGCCACCGCCATGCTGGTCACGTCCTTTGTCGGCCAGGGCCTGATGGCCATGACCCCGGCGCTGGCGATCATGCTCGGTGCCGATGTCGGTACTGCGCTGATGGCCCGGGTACTGACCTTCGACCTGTCGTGGCTGTCGCCACTGCTGGTGTTCCTCGGGGTGATCTTCTTCCTCTCGCGCAAACAGACCCGTGCGGGCCAGCTGGGCCGCGTGGGTATCGGCCTGGGCCTGATCATTCTGGCCCTGCAGCTGATCGTGCAGGCCGCGGCGCCGATCACCCATGCACAAGGGGTGAAGGTGCTGTTCGCTTCGCTGACCGGCGATATCCTGCTCGACGCCCTGGTCGGCGCACTGTTCGCCATGGTCTCGTATTCCAGCCTGGCTGCCGTGCTGCTCACCGCCACCCTGGCCGGCGCTGAAGTGATCAGCCTGCCGGTGGCCATCGGCCTGGTCGTCGGCGCCAACATTGGCAGCGGCCTGCTGGCTTTCATCAGCACCAGCATGCAAAACGCCGCAGGTCGCCGCGTGGCCCTGGGTAGCCTGCTGTACAAGCTGATCGGCCTGGTGCTGATCATCCCTGTGCTGCACCCACTGGTGGAGTGGATGGACAGCCTGAGCTTCAGCCCGCAGGAGCTGGTGATCGGTTTCCACCTGCTCTACAACACCTTGCGCTGCCTGATCATGCTGCCAACGGTCAAACCGATGGGCCGCCTGTGCAACGCGCTGTTGCCCGAACGCGAGACCGCCAATGGCCAGATACGCCCACGCCATCTGGATGCCTCGGCGCTGACCACTCCCAGCCTGGCCCTGGCCAATGCCGCCCGGGAAACCCTGCGCCTGGGCGACATCGTCGACAGCCTGCTGGAAGCCATGCTCGGCGCCCTACGCGGCACCCACACCGCCATGCCCCAGCAGGTAAGGGCCTTGGGCGAAGATGCCGAAGCGCTCTACAGCGCGATCAAACTGTACCTGGCGCAAATGCCACGGGAAGACCTCAGCGATCAGGACAACCGGCGCTGGGCAGAAGTCATCGAGCTGGCGATCAACCTGAAGCTGGCCTGCGACCTGATCGAGCGCATGCTGCGCAAGGTGCAGCAACAGAAAACCAGCCAGCGCCGGGAGTTTTCCCAGGTCGGCCTTGAAGAGCTCACTGGGCTGCAGGAACAGCTGCAGGCCAACCTGCGCCTGGGCCTGTCGGTATTCCTCAGTGCCGACCCGGAAAGCGCGCGCCTGCTACTGCGCGAAAAGCGCCGTTTCCGCGCCCAGGAACGCCGCCTGGCACATGCCCATGTCAGCCGCTTGCAGCGTAAGGTGGTGCAAAGTATCGAGACGAGTTCGCTACACTTGGAGCTGATCGCCGACATGAAGCGGTTGAACTCTTTGTTCTGCAGCAGTGCCTATGTGGTACTGGGTGGCTCGGACACTGGCGGGTTGTTGCTCGACAGCGTACCGGAAGATGCCCACCTGTCCTGACCTTGCACACCTGGAGACCGTCGCTCGCCCATGCGTTGCCTGATGTTCGTTTGCCTACTGATCTGCAGCCTGCCCTCATTTGCCCTCGATCGCTCGCGGGTCGAGGGTTACCTGTTGCCCAATGGCCTGCAGGTGATCCTGAAATCCGGTTACGAGCGCGACCATGTGGCGATACGCCTAGTTGTGGGGGTTGGCCTTGATGACTTCGGCTGCGAGCAGAAGGAGTTGCCGCACCTTCTCGAGCACCTGCTGTTCACCGGCATCGACGAGACCGGTGAGGGCGGCCTGGAGGAGCGCCTGCAGAGCCTGGGCGGCGAGTGGAACGCCTATACCAGCAGCGCCGACACCACCTTCGTCATCGAAGCACCGGCACGCAACCAGCGCAAGGTGCTCGACCTGTTGCTGGCAATCATCCGCGACACCCGCATCGACGCCAAGGCGCTGGCCACGGCCAAGCACATCATCGAGCGCGAGGATGGCGGCCACTATGGCCACCTACAGCGCTGGCTCGACCGCCAGGACATCGGCCACCCGGCCAGCGACCAGCTGGCCACCGAGCTGGGCCTGAAATGCGCCGAGCGCTCCAATGTCGACGACATGACCCTGGAGCAGGTGCAGGCCCTGCGCGAGCGCTGGTACGCCGCCAACAACATGACCCTGATCGTGGTCGGTGGCCTGGACCGCCTGCTGCCTGCATACCTGGAGCGGACCTTTGGCGAACTGCCTGCCACCGAGCCGGAAGAACGGCGCAACCTCGAAAGCATCACCCAGCAAGCCGAACATCGCCGTGACCTGACCCGCGGCGTGCTGGGCGACAGCGTCAAGCTGCACTGGCTGTTCATCGAGCCGGTGCTGGACAGTGACCATCAACAGACCCTGGACCTGCTGTCGCGCTACCTCGACTGGGCCATCTATGACCAGTTGCGCCTGCGCAACGGCCTGTCCTACGGGCCGTCGGTGCAACGCGAGAGCTTTGGCGACAGCGGCATGCTCAGCCTCAATGCCGACCTTGAGCGCGACGATGTCGACCAGGCCGTGAAGCTGATGCAGCAGTTGTTCGACCATCTGCGCAAGGAAGGCCTCGACCCAGATACCTTCGCCCGCATCAAGGACGCCGCCGTGGCCAAGGAAAGCTGGAGCACCCAGGGCAACAGTGCGCTGGCCGATTACTACTGGGGGGCGCTGAACGATTACAACAATGGCCGCTTTGCCGACCCGGCGCGCCAGTTGCGCCAGGTGACGCTGGAACAGGCCAACGCAGCCCTGAAGGAGCTGCTCAAGGACCAGGGTTACCTGCGGATCGAGAAGCCGTTCCTGGGGTATGACGAGCTTTACGGGCTGGTGGCCTTGCTGCTGGGACTGATATTGGCACTTGGGCTGTTGCGTTGGCGCCGGCACAAGCCAGAACGGCCGAGTGGTGCTACACGCCAGCAGTGAATCGGCGGTATCCTTTTGCCAGTACCGGCCCTTTCGCGGGCAAGCCCGCTCCCACAGGTAGAGCACTGGCATTGATTCCTGTGCGGTTCTTGTGGGAGCGGGCTTGCCCGCGAAGAGGCCGGCGCAGCCACCTCATATTTCTGTTGCAGACCCATGCCCCCAATACCCCACTTCGTCCAGCGCGTCATCGAGCTGCTCAAACGCTACCCCGGCGTCATCGCACTCGGTGGTTTTCTCTCCGGGATTGGCAGTTTCATCCTGGTCGACCGCCAAGCCAGCCTGGCCAGCTGGATCGCCATACTCATGCTGGTCAGCTGGGTCTGGCTGATGCTGGAAAACACCCTGACCGGCTTGTTCGCGCGCACCTTCAAACGCGAAATCCCGCAGCCACTGCTGCGCTACGCGACGCAGATGATCCACCAGGAAAGCCTGTTCTTCGTCCTGCCGTTCTTCTTCATCACCACCACCTGGAACAGCGGTCAGCTGGTGTTCACCGGCCTGCTTGGCGCTGCCGGGCTCATCTCGATCATCGATCCGCTGTACTACAAGTGGCTGGCACCACGGCGCTGGCTGTTTCTCGCACTGCACACCCTGACGCTGTTTGCCGCGCTTCTCACCGCACTGCCGATCATCCTGCACCTGACCACCGCACAAAGCTTCAAGCTGGCGTTGATTGCCGCCATGGCGCTGTCGTTCCCAAGCCTGCTGAGCAGCTTCCCGGTCAATACCTGGCGCCGTGGCGTGGCATTGGTACTGGTTACTCTGGCTGTAGGCGGCAGTGGTTGGTTGCTGCGTTCCTGGGTGCCACCGGCAACGCTGTGGATGACGGACGTGGCGGTCAGCACCGAAGTGCTCAATCGCCAGCCCGGCGAATCGCTCGAAGAAGTGGCTGCCAGCCGCATCCGCAGTGGTGGCCTGTACGCCTACACCGCGATCAACGCGCCGCGAGGTCTGGACGAGCGCATCTACCATGTGTGGCAAAAGGACGGCCAGGAAGTCGACCGCATTGCCCTGGATATCCATGGTGGGCGCAAGGAAGGCTACCGCGCCTGGACCCACAAGCAGAACTTCCCGCCCAACCCGGTAGGCAAGTGGCAGGTGCGGGTGCTGACCGAAGATGGCCAGGTGATCGGCGTGCTGCGCTTCAAGGTGGTGGACGACGCGCCTGCGCCGTGACACGGGCGCAGGACAGCACATATTCAACAAACCGCTGCAGGCCCGCTGCGCTATGATCAGCCTCTAGCCCAGTCGGATGCATGGAGCCTATGACCACACCCAGCGCCACCCTGGACACCAGCTGCCAGCCGGCCTGCCTGCGGATCGCCGGTGACTGGACCCTGGCCCATTACGCCAGCCTCAAGCGCGACAGCGAGCGCCTGCGCACGCAGTATGGCACCGATGCCATAGCCGACCTCAGCCAGCTGGGCCGCCTGGACACCGCAGGTGCCTCGCTGCTGGCCGAGCTGCTCGGGTCCGAGCGCCTCTCGCACTGCACCAACGACCTGCCCGAAGCCAGCCGCGCCCTGCTCAAGAATGTCTACTGCTCGGTGCAGGACTACTGCATCCCGATCAAGGAGCCCGAGCGCAACGTACTGTTGGTGCTGTTGGAGCGTATCGGTTGTGCGGTCGGCACATTGTGGCAGGACACCATGCAGCTGCTCGGTTTCCTCGGCCTGATCATCGAAACCCTGCTGCGTCGCGTGCTTCAGCCTCACCGCTGGCGCGTCACCCCGGTGATCGCGCACATCGAGCAGACCGGGCTGGATGCTGCCCCCATCGTCGCCTTGCTGACTTTTCTGGTGGGCGCGGTGGTGGCCTTCCTCGGGGCCACGGTGCTGGCCGACTTTGGTGCAACCGTCTTCACCGTCGACCTGGTGGCCTTCTCGTTCCTGCGCGAGTTCGCTGTGCTGCTGACCGCCATCCTCATGGCCGGGCGCACCGCCAGCGCTTTCACTGCGCAGATCGGCTCGATGAAGGCCAATGAAGAGATCGACGCCATCCGCACCCTGGGCCTCAACCCGATCGAACTGCTGGTGGTGCCGCGGGTGTTGGCGCTGCTGATTTCACTGCCGTTGCTGACCTTCGTCGCGATGCTCTGCGGCATCATCGGTGGTGCGGTGGTCTGCGCGCTGGCACTGGGCATCTCGCCAGCCATGTTCCTGTCGCTGCTGCAAACCGACATCGGCGTGCAGCACTTCCTGGTCGGCCTGGCCAAGGCACCGATCTTTGCCTTCCTGATCGCCGCCATTGGTTGCCTCGAAGGCTTCAAGGTCAGCGGCAGCGCCGAATCGGTCGGCGCCCACACCACCTCCAGCGTGGTGCAATCGATTTTCGTGGTCATCGTGCTGGATGCGGTGGCGGCACTGTTCTGCATGGAGATGGGCTGGTGAACGGCCGGGAAGCGGTGATCGAAGCGCGGGGTATCTGTAACCGTTTTGGCAGCCAGGTAGTGCACCAGGACCTCGACCTGGACCTGTACCGCGGCGAAATCCTCGCGGTAGTCGGCGGATCGGGGAGCGGCAAGTCGGTGCTGTTGCGCAGCATCATCGGCCTGCGGCGCCCCAACGAGGGGCAGGTCAAGGTATTCGGCGAAGACCTGGCCGGTTTACGCGAAGAACAGCGTTCGCTGGTCGAACGCCGCTTCGGTGTGCTGTTTCAGAAAGGCGCGCTGTTTTCGTCACTGACCGTCACCGAGAACGTGGCCCTGCCATTGATCGAACATGCTGGCCTGTCACGCGCCGACGCCGAGCACCTGGCCGGGGTCAAGCTGGCCCTTGCCGGCCTGCCGATATCCGCCGCCGACAAATACCCCTCGTCGCTCTCCGGCGGCATGATCAAGCGCGCAGCCCTGGCACGCGCCCTGGCACTGGACCCTGACATCCTGTTCCTCGACGAACCCACCGCAGGCCTGGACCCAATCGGTGCCGCAGCCTTCGACCAGTTGATCCTGACCCTGCGCGATGCCCTGGGCCTGAGCGTGTTCCTGATCACCCACGATCTCGACACCCTCTACACCATCACCGATCGCATCGCCGTGTTGTCACAGAAGAAAGTCCTGGTCGCAGGCCCCCTGGCCGAAGTCGAGCAGACCAACGACCCCTGGATCCACGAATACTTTCACGGCCCACGCGGGCGCGCAGCCGAACACGCCGCCGCCAGCGCCGGGCAGGAGCGCTGAACAATGGAAACCCGAGCTCATCACGTCCTGATTGGCCTGGTCACCGTCCTGGTGGTGGCTGGCGCCATGCTGTTCGGCCTGTGGCTGACCAAATCCAGCGTCGACGACGCCTTCAAGGACTACGAAGTCATCTTCAACGAAGCCGTTTCGGGCCTGTCCCGTGGCAGCCCCGTGCAGTACAACGGCATCAAGGTCGGCGATGTCACCAGCCTGCGCCTGGACCCGAAAGACCCGCGCCGGGTGCTGGCCCGCGTGCGCCTGAGCGGCGACACCCCGGTCAAGGAAGACACCCAGGCCAAGCTGACCCTGGCCGGGGTCACCGGCAACTCGTTCATCCAGCTCAGCGGTGGCACGCCGCAAAGCCCGGAACTCAGGGGCAAGGACGGCAAGCTGCCGGTGATCGTCGCCTCACCTTCGCCCATCTCGCGCCTGCTCAACGACAGCAGCGACCTGGTAACCAACATCAACCTGCTGCTGCACAACGCCAACCAGATGTTCTCGGAAAGCAACATCGACCGCCTGAGCAACACCTTGGCCAACCTGGAGCAGACCACCGGCGCCTTCGCCAACAAGAAGGGCGGTATCAGCGACGCCATCGAGCAACTGGCCCAGGTCGGCAAGCAGGCCAACGCCACCTTGGCCGAGACCCAGGCGCTGATGCGCAACGCCAACGGCCTGCTTGGCACCCAGGGCAAGCAGGCCATCGGCAGCGCCGAGCAGGCCATGCAGTCGCTGGCCGAAAGCGCCGCGACCATCAACAGCCTGCTGCAGGACAACCGCCAGTCTATCGATGACGGCGCCCAAGGGCTCAACCAGCTGACCCCGGCCATCCGCGAACTGCGCGAAACCCTCAATTCGCTCAAGGGTATTTCCCGGCGCCTGGAGGCCGACCCGAGCGGCTACCTGCTTGGCCGCGACAACAACAAGGAGTTCCAGCCATGACCCCATCGCTGCGCCTGCTGGCACTGGCGACTACCCTTGGGCTGGCCAGCGCCTGCTCGATCCTGCCGCAGAGCGAGCCGGTTGATCTTTACCGCCTGCCGGTCAACCAGGCCAGCCACAGCACTAACCCGGTGGATTGGTCCCTGCGCCTGAACAAGCCACTGGCCAGCGAAGCGCTGGCCGGGCCACGCATCGCCGTGATACCTCAAGGTGATGTGATCAGCAGCTACAAAAGCGCCCGCTGGAGCGACCCGGTGCCATTGCTGGTGCGCAACCGCCTGCTCGATGGCTTCCAACGCGATGGCCGGGTGCAACGGCTGAGCGCTGACGACAGCAACCTGCAGGCCGATTACGAACTGAGCGGCGAGCTGCAGGCGTTCCAGAGCGAGTATCAGCCGGGGGGCAAGGTCGAAGTGGTGATCCGCTATGACGCACGCCTGGTGCAAGGCCGCAGCCAGCGCATTCTCAGCAGCAAGCGCTTCGAGGTGCGCCAGCCACTGGCAGATACCCAGGTTTCAGCCGTGGTCGCCGGCTTTGGCGCGGCCAGCGATCAGCTGGCCGGGCAGGTGGTGAACTGGACCGTGACGCAGAGCACCCAGGCTCAGGCGAAGAACCAGTAGCAAACGCAGATGGCCGCGATCACACCGGACAGCTCGGCCAGCAAGGCGCAGCCGACAGCGTGGCGCACGCGCTGGATACCGACTGCGCCGAAGTACACCGCCACCACGTAGAAGGTGGTTTCGGTGCTGCCCTGGATGGTTGCGGCCACCAGGGCCGGGAAGCTGTCGACTCCGTGAGTCTGCATGGTCTCGATCAGCATGGCCCGCGCCGCACTACCGGAGAACGGCTTGACCAGTGCAGTGGGAAGTCCCTCGACGAAGCGAGTATCCAGGCCCATCCAGTTGACCGCATGGCGAATGCCGTCCAGAGCCAGCTCCAGTGCGCCCGACGCCCGCAAAACGCCCACCGCGACCAGCATCGCCACCAGGTATGGCAGCAGACTCTTGGCCACATCGAAACCTTCCTTGGCGCCTTCGACGAAGGTTTCGTACACCTGCACCCGCTTTAATGCGCCGATCACCAGGAACAGGATGATCACCCCGAACAACGTCAGGTTGCCGAGGATCGACGACAAGCTGGCCAGTGCGGCAGCCGACAAGGTACCGAGGAAGGCCATGAAGCCACCCAGCAGCAGCGCGCCGGGGATCAGGTAGGCGAGCACTACTGGGTCCCACAGGCGCAGGCGCTGCATTACCGCCACCGACAGCAGGCCGACCAGGGTCGAGGCACTGGTCGCCAGCAGGATTGGCAGGAACACCAGCGTGGGGTCAGTGGCGCCCTGCTGGGCGCGGTACATGAAGATGGTCACCGGCAGCAGGGTCAGCGACGAGGCGTTGAGCACCAGGAACAGGATCTGCGCGTTGCTGGCCGTGGTGCTGCTGGGGTTGAGCTCCTGCAGTGCACGCATGGCCTTCAGGCCGATTGGCGTGGCGGCATTGTCCAGGCCCAGGCCATTGGCGGCGAAGTTCATGGTGATCAGGCCCAGTGCCGGGTGGCCTGGCGGCACTTCCGGCATCAGGCGGGCGAACAGAGGCCCCAGCACCTTGGCCAGCCATTCGACGATACCGGCCTTCTCGGCGATCTTGAGAAAGCCCAGCCACAGGGTCAGGGTGCCGAACAGCAGGATCATGACCTCCACTGACAGCTTGGCCATGGCGAAGATGCTCTCGACCATCGCCGCGAAGATGCCGGCATTGCCACCGACCAGCCATTGGGCCAGGGCGGAGACGGCCGCCACCAGGAAAAAGCCGAGCCAAAGGCCGTTGAGCATCCGTGTGTTCCCCCTGAAAAATGCCCGAATGATAGCGTATCGCGGCGCGTGACTGGCGACCGCGACCCCTGTAGGAGCGGCCTTGTGTCGCGAAAGGGCCGCAGAGCGGCCCCATGGTTTCGGCGTTAAAGCACAAATGAGGGGCCGCTGCGCAGCCCTTTCGCGACACAAGGCCGCTCCTACAGGCGATGAGGCCCCCACAGACAGCAAAAAGCCCCGACAAGTCGGGGCTTTCTGGTTCAGCAGGTTTGGCTTATCGCTTGGCTGGCTCGCCAACCACCGCAGCCTGCTGCTTGTCCGCCATCAGCGAGGCGTAGTACTGCTCGCCCTTGGCGGCGTCGTACATGCCTTCCCAACGCGCAATCACCAGGGCTGCCAGCGCGTTGCCGATCACGTTCAGGGCAGTACGGGCCATGTCCATGATGCGGTCGACACCGGCGATGAAGGCCAGGCCTTCCAGCGGGATGCCCACACTGCCCAGGGTCGCCAGCAGCACCACGAAGGATACGCCCGGTACGCCGGCGATGCCTTTGGAGGTGACCATCAGGGTCAGCACCAGCAGCAGCTGCTGGCTCCAGGACAGGTCGATGCCGTACAGCTGGGCGATGAAGATGGCCGCGATGCTCTGGTACAGGGTCGAACCGTCGAGGTTGAACGAGTAGCCGGTCGGTACCACGAACGAGCAGATCGACTTCGGCGCACCGTACTTCTCCATCTTCTCGATCACACGCGGCAGCACGGTTTCGGAGCTGGAAGTGGAGTAGGCGAGGATCAGCTCATCTTTCATGATGCGCATGATCTTGATGACCGAGAAGCCGAACAGGCGCGCTACCAGGCCCAGCACCATGAAGGCGAAGAAGGCGATGGCGAAGTACACCAGCAGTACCAGCTTGGCCAGCGGCAGCAGCGAGCTGAAACCGAAGTTGGCGACGGTCACGGCGATCAGGGCGAACACACCGATCGGGGCGTAGTTCATGATCATGTGGGTGACCTTGAACATGGTCTCCGACACGGCCTGGAAGGTACGCACCAGCGGCTCGCGCAGGTCGGCCTGCAGGCTCGACAGGCCGAGGCCGAACATTACCGAGAAGAAGATGATCGGCAGCATTTCGCCACGCATCAGCGCTGCAAAGATGTTCGACGGGATCAGGTTGAGCAGGGTCTCGATGAACGCGTGTTCATGCTGCACCTCGGCCGCAGTGGCCTGGTACTTGGAGATGTCGACGGTACCCAGGGTGCTCATGTCGATGCCGGCACCCGGGTGGAACAGGTTGGCCAATACCAGGCCGACCACGATGGCGATGGTGGTCACGACCTCGAAGTAGAGGATGGTCTTCAGGCCGATGCTGCCCAGTTTCTTCGCATCGCCAACCCCGGCGATACCCACGATCAGCGACGAAATCACGATCGGGACGACGATCATCTTGATCAGGCGAATGAAGATGTCACCGGCGGGCTGGAGGACGTTGCTGATCCACCAGGCCTTTTCCGCGCTGAAGTGGTTCAGCAGCGCGCCGACTGCAACGCCCAGGACCAGACCGATGACGATCTGCCAGGCGAGGCTCAGTTTTGCCTTCTTCATGTCTTTACCCTTTGTTCTAGTGGTCACGGGCACCGACCGGAAAAGCGCGTAACAGAGCCGTTGGCAACGTCACGGGGAGCTTTTGGCTTCCGTCCGGGGACCTCGTGTAAGGACACCGCGAGCGAGCGACAGGGCGCTCGGGCCAGCGAAAAAGGCGGCAACTATTGCGATGGGGAAGGCTGAAATCTAATGCCGGAAACGCATACCCCATACCGATACGGCATAGGCATTCAGATCAAAATACGCCGCACGTAAGTCATTGATTTATAACGTTCGGAAATCCGAACAAGACCAAACCGCCATATTTAGGCAGTTTTGGCGGTGTATAGGCGGGGATAAAAACGGCTTGTTCGACAATCCGAATGGCCGAAATGACACTTGTGCGGCCCCCGTATCGAGCGAAAAAAAATTGATGTACGGTCAAGACAAAATGTGTCTTGAAGGTCAGAACCTGAAAGGAATCAGCAAAAACCGAAAAGGAACTGCTAAATGAGGATGTGGCGCCTCGGAAGCCAGGCCTGGGTCCGGTGTTTGTCAGACACCCCCGACCTGATGCTTCCGATTCTGCCTTTTCCTGACCCGGCCCAATCCTGGAGGTACTCCCTGTACCCCTAGGCCACTCCGATCCTGCAACAATCAGAACAGCCCGGCCCCCTGGTCATGCGCTGCCCCTCCTCGGGGCGGCGCATCATAGAAGCGAGAAAGATAGAAAGGTTCCGCTTCTATTGCGTGACAGTGTGCGACCGCTGGTCAGTACCACTTCGGATCGCGCTTGAGTTGCTCCTGCAACATCACCTTCATGCCGTCGTCCGGTTTGCCCAGCCAGCGGTACTGCGCATGGCGGGTTGGCGACTTGTCACTCGGCAAGCCTTCGGGCACTTCCACGAGCATCCCGTAGGCGTCGTCCTTGTCCCAGCTGAACGCCACGATCAGGCGCTTGTAGGTGCAGTTCTGCGGCGATTCGCACAGCGGGCCGACCAGATACTTGTCGCCGTCTTCAGTAACCGCAGACATCTGCTCCTGGCCGCTGCCACTCAGGTTGATTACCCAATCGGGCAAGCGTTCCTCGCCCTTGATCGTGTCTTGCCAGGTTTCCCGGTATTCGGGGTCCGAGCCGAGCAACTGCTCGACCCGGACCTGGCCATCATTGGCCGCCAGCGCCGCTGCACTGCCGCCCAACATCAAGGCGGCGGCAGCTACGGCTGTACAAAGCTTCCTGCTCATCTTCAACCTCGACCACGTCCAAAGAAGAAGGAGGCTACGAACAGGACCAGGAAGACAATAAACAGGATCTTCGCAATACCTGTAGCGGCGCCAGCGATACCACCGAAGCCAAGCACTGCGGCGACAATGGCGATGATGAGGAAAGTGATAGCCCAGCTAAGCATGATGCTTCTCCTTTCTTTTTTTGAAATCGGTCCGGCGTCTCAGAACACCCAGCGCTGCTGGGGCACGACGTTATCCACAGTTGCCGGCGAGGTATTGGCGGCAGGCCGCTGCCCGGCAGGTTCGGCGGTATTTACCAAAGTGTTGGCGCGGGTCGCCTGAATCTGCGTCAGCAGCGCGGTTTGCGCTGCGACCTGATCGGCAAGGCGCGCGGTCTGCCAGCTGTAGTAAAAGAGGCCAGCGGCCAAGGTCAGCAGCAACGCCATCCCGAGCAACAGAAACTGGTGCACGGGCAGTGCGGCATTCAGCGAGCGGTTGACGGATGGGCGGTTCATGCCGGCTTCTCCTGCTGTAATTTTTCTATTCAAACCTGAACAGGTAATTGCAGCCTGCATGCCAGCCTTTAAATTTAAATAAAATCCTTATAAATCAATAAGTTAAATTAACAATGGTTGGCGATTGAGCGCGTATCCTGCACGATGCCCTCGCTGGCGTCGTGCGAATTGCACGATTCAGCCCTCAACCTTGGTCGCCACTTTCAGCAGATCGGCGTCTACACCCCGCACTCCAATGATCTCCCGGGCGATATCCACGGCGATGGTCTTCTGTTCGCTGCTGACAACCTCACCAGTAAGCCGAACCATGCCTTGTTCGCTCGCCACCTTGATATTCAGGCCGTCCAGATTGCGGCTGAAGCGGTAGCTGGTCTGAATCTTGTCGACCACCCAGCTGTCGCTCGGCTGCGGTCCACTGGTGACGCCTGACGGGTTTTCCCTCGCTTTGGCCATGGCGGCAGAATCCAGGCTGACCAGATTGTTGACCAGGTGCACGCCGTCGCTGGTGCGCGCCACCACGCCGGCCAATTCCTTGGCCTCGGCACTGTCGACCTTGCCGCGCAACGTCACCACGCCTTCACTGCTTTGCACCTCTATCGGCGCTTTTTCCGTGGTCTTGCTCCACAGCAACCGGGCGCGGATCACGGCAGCCAAGGTCGCATCTTCCAGCCGCTGGGCATAAGCACGCAGCTCCAGCGGGCGATCGACCAGCTCGGCGTTGACCCGCAACTGGTTATCGACCTGCTCGATACCTCGTGTGGCCAGTGCTACATGCTCGGCCAGCTTGCGTTCGACGTCGTTCTCGACTTCACCGGAAAGGCGAGCCTGCGGGCCATCGACCTCAACCTTGATGCGAAACGGGTTGAGCATCCGGTTGAGGGCCAGCGCCGTTTGCAGCGAGCCCTCCAGGCGAGCGTCCTGAACAGGGTCGGCAGACGCAGGTGTGCAAATGGACAGCAGGGCGGCCGCCAACACGGCCATACGGATGGTAGGGGACACGGGTGTACCTCCTTTTAGTTGGCAAAAGCTGAAAATCCTCGCAACCAATGTGCCAGCGTGTTGCTCTAAGCAAAGCAGCGAGATATCCAGCGTCACAGCACGAATTGGCCATTGGCTAGCATGCAAAGGACCGAATCCTTCACAATTGACCGTGCAACTTGCCCGATTTTCCCCACACTAATTAAAGAACTATCCGAAGGAGCGCAGGAAATGGAATCAGCCCAGGACAACCAAGGCCGCATTCTGCTGGTGGATGACGAGTCCGCGATCCTGCGCACCTTCCGCTACTGCCTGGAAGACGAAGGCTATAGCGTGGCCACGGCCAACAGCGCCGCGCAGGCTGACGCCTTGCTGCAGCGCCAGGTGTTCGACCTGTGCTTCCTCGACCTGCGCCTGGGCGAGGACAACGGCCTCGACGTACTGGCGCAAATGCGCATTCAGGCACCGTGGATGCGGGTGGTGATCGTCACCGCGCATTCGGCGATCGACACCGCAGTCGATGCCATCCAGGCCGGCGCCGCCGATTATCTGGTCAAACCCTGCAGCCCTGACCAGTTGCGCCTGGCTACTGCCAAGCAACTTGAGGTGCGCCAGCTCTCGGCGCGCCTTGAAGCCCTCGAAGGCGAAGTGCGCAAGCCCAAGGACGGCCTCGACTCGCACAGCCCGGCGATGATGGCCGTGCTGGAAACTGCCCGCCAGGTGGCCACTACCGATGCCAACATCCTCATCCTCGGCGAGTCGGGTACCGGCAAGGGCGAACTGGCCCGCGCCATCCATGGCTGGAGCAAACGGGCGCGCAAGGCCTGTGTGACCATCAACTGCCCGTCGCTGAATGCCGAGCTGATGGAGAGTGAACTGTTCGGCCATACCCGCGGGGCTTTTACCGGTGCCAGTGAAAGCACGCTGGGGCGCGTCAACCAGGCGGACGGCGGCACACTGTTTCTCGATGAAATCGGCGATTTTCCCCTGACGTTGCAGCCCAAGCTGCTGCGTTTCATTCAAGACAAGGAATACGAGCGGGTCGGCGACCCGGTCACCCGCCGCGCCGACGTGCGCATTCTCGCGGCGACCAACCTCAACCTGGACGACATGGTGCGCGAGAACCGCTTCCGCGAAGACCTGTTGTACCGCCTCAATGTCATTACCCTGCATCTGCCGCCGCTGCGCGAGCGCAGCGAGGACATCCTGACGTTGGCCGACCGCTTCCTGGCCCGCTTCGTCAAGGAATACTCCCGCCCGGCCCGTGGTTTCAGCGACGAGGCGCGCAGCGCGCTGCTCAACTATCGCTGGCCGGGCAACATCCGCGAATTGCGTAACGTGATCGAGCGCGCCAGCATCATCTGCCCGCAGGAACGCGTCGAGATCACCCACCTGGGCATGGGCGAGCAACCCACCAGCAATGCACCCCGGGTTGGCGCGGCCATGAGCCTGGATGAACTGGAACGCGCGCACATCGGCGCGGTGCTTGCCGCCAGCGATACTCTCGACCAGGCCGCCAAGACCCTCGGTATCGACGCGTCCACGCTCTACCGCAAGCGCAAGCAGTACAACCTGTGAGGCTGCCGATGAAGCTGCGCACGCGGCTCTTCCTCAGCATCTCGGCCTTGGTGACCGTGGCCCTGCTGGGCCTGTTACTGGGGTTGGTAAGCGTGCTGCAGATGGCCACGGTGCAGCAGCAGTCGGTGCGCGAAACCACCCATGCGCTGGAAGTGGGCTTGAAGCTGCGGCAAAACCTTGGCGAGCAACTGACACTGCTGCTGGACGCAGACACTGCCCCGGATAACCTGCGCGCGCTGCAGGACAACTTCCAGGCGCTGCTCAATCAGGGCCTGGCACAAGGCGGCGAGCGCACAGGTTTCAGCAAGGCCAGCAGCAACTACCAGGCTTTCCTGCAGGCTTACCGCGACAGCCCGGCGCCGGCCCGCAGCATGGGTGTGGAACAACCACTGGGCGCGGCTTTCAACCAGGTGCGCACCGACCTGATCGACTCGCACAAGCAGGCCCTCGATCAAATTACCCGCAGCGAAGAGCACACCCGTGACCGTGCCTTGCTGGTCAGCGGCGTGCTGGGCCTGATGGGGCTGGTGGTGCTGGTGCTCGGTTTCGTTACCGCCCACAATATCGCCCGCCGCTTCGGCCAGCCGATCGAAGCCCTGGCCAAGGCAGCCGACCAACTCGGCCAAGGGGACTTTGAAATCACCTTGCCGGTCACCCAGGCCATCGAACTCAACCAGCTGACCCGCCGCTTCGGGTTGATGGCTGATGCCCTGCGCAAGCACCAGGCAACCAATGTCGATGAACTCTTGGCCGGTCAGCAGCGCCTGCAGGCCGTACTCGACAGCATCGACGATGGCTTGCTGATCATCGATCGCCAAGGGCACCTCGAGCACCTCAATCCGGTCGCCCAACGGCAGCTCGGCTGGAACAACAGCCGCGTCGGCAGTGGCCTGGCCGAAGCCCTGCAGCGCCCGGAACTGGAGCAGCAACTGCGCCAGGTACTGCGTGGCGGCAGCCTGGATCGGCCACCGGATGACCTGAGCATCGAGGTCGATGAGGAATCCCGCCTGCTGACTTATAGCCTGACCCCGGTCAGCCATCCGCAAGGGCCGATTCTGGGCGCGGTGATGGTGCTGCACGATGTCACCGAGCAACGCGCCTTCGAGCGCGTTCGCAGCGAGTTCGTGCTTCGTGCCTCGCATGAGTTGCGCACCCCGGTGACCGGTATGCACATGGCATTCGGCCTGTTGCGCGAGCGGCTGAAATTCCCGCCCGAGGCTCGCGAAAGCGATCTGCTGGAAACCATCGGCGAGGAAATGCAGCGCCTGACCCAGCTGATCAACGACCTACTCAATTTCTCGCGCTACCAGAGCGGCTTGCAGAAGCTCGAACTTGCCCCGTGCGCCATCGACGAATTGCTGGACAGGGCTCAGCTGCGCTTTGGCGAACAGGCCGCAAACAAGCAGATCGAACTGATCAAGGCACTGGAACCGCCGCTGCCACGCATCCAGGCCGACATAGCTCAACTCGACCGGGTACTGGACAACCTGCTGCACAACGCCATTCGCCATACCGCCAATGGCGGTCGCATCCGTCTGCATGCACGGCGGCACGCGGAGCGGGTGATCATCAGTGTCGAGGACAATGGTGAGGGCATCGCCTATGGCCAGCAGGGGCGGATCTTCGAACCGTTCGTGCAGGTTGGGCGCAAGAAAGGCGGCGCTGGGTTGGGGCTGGCTCTGTGCAAGGAGATCGTGCAGTTGCATGGCGGGCGCATGGGCGTGTTTTCTCGCCCGGGGCAGGGCACACAGTTCTATATGGCCTTGCCGGTCTGACGCCGTCTGCGCTCAGGGCTCATCATCGATCCGCGCCCGCCGTGGCTGCCGGCCGCGGGTCACCAGTTCGGCGAACTGCCGGGCATTGAGCGGATGGGCGAATAACCAGCCCTGCCCATAGTTCACCCCCTCGCTGTTGAGCAGCACTGCCTGCGCCTCGCACTCGATGCCTTCGGCAATCACCCGCAGATGCAGGTCATGGGCCATGCGAATGATGTGCGGTGCCACACCGCTGCTGGCAGCGTCGTGCCCCAGGGCATCGATGAACGCCTTGTCGATCTTCAGGCAGTCCACTGGCAAGGTCTGCAGGTAGGCCAGGCTGCAATAGCCCGTACCAAAATCGTCGATCAGCACCTGGTGCCCGACCGCACGCAGGGCTTGCAGGTTATCCCGCGCCACCACCACATCGATCAAACCGCGTTCGGTGACTTCGAAGGCAATCTGGCTGGCCGCGACGCGGTGCAGCGCCAGTAGCCGCGCCGCCACCCGGCCAATGCGCGGAACCATCACATCACAAGCGGCCAGGTTCACCGATATATAAAGGTTGCGATGCGAGCGCAGCAGCTGGCCCAACTGCTCCAGCACGCGTTGCAGGACAAAATCGGTGATCTGCCGGATCTGACCGGTGTTTTCTGCCAAGGGGATGAACAAGTCCGGGCTGGTCAGCGAACCATCCGGGCGCCGCCAACGCACCAGGGCCTCGGCACCGACACAGCGGCGGCTGTCGAGCTCGATGATCGGCTGGTACAGCACCTGCAGCTCGCCCCGGCGCAACGCATTCTGCAGCTCGGAACTCATCGAACGCCGCTGCAGAATCAGCTGCAACACCAGCCAGCCGATGCAGCAAGCCGCCAGCACACTGCCCGGGAACAGCAACCAGAGCATGCCGTTCATGCGCAACGGCAGGCTCGCCCGCGGGGCGATCAGCACCAGTTGGTAGTCCGGCGACTTGGTCGGCATGCGATAGACCAGCCTGTCGCGCAGCTCGAACAATGACTTCTGGCTGGGAGGCGGCCAGCCGCTGGTCGGCGGCCAGGCCTGGGGCGGGCCAAGCACCGGAATAGCGCGGGTGCCGTTATCCAGCACCACCAGCAAGCTGCCGCCCGGTGGGAGGTCGACCACATCGGTCAGGTGCCCGCGTGAGGTGGAAACCAGGAAATTACCCCGGGCGAGCATCAAGGCGGCGAGGTTTTCGTTGGGTTCAGTGGTGGTATTGAGCCAGTAGCTGTAGGTCGGGCCCTGGATATCCGGCGCTCGGGTTGGCACGAAGGCCCTTGCTCCACCCCGGTTTGAGCAGGCGACATTGGCATCTACATAAGCCGCTTCATAGATGAAGCGCGACCCCAGGCCAACCTGCTGCAACACTGAAATCATCGCCGGGCTGCAGCCGCGCAGCGATTGCGCCTGCAGTTCGTCCACGCCCTCGCGCAGCTGGCCGAACACCTGCTCCAGGCGGTCGAGAAAGCGCTCGCCCTGGGCGTTCATCTGCGCGCTCTCGCTTTCCTTCATCTGCTGCAGCGCGATACCGATGCTGGCGGTCAGCAATACTGCGGCGCTGGCCAATGCTGCCAAGGAGGCCAGCATCCAGGGGCGGTAAAAAAATTGGCGCAACGCAGAAATCAGGGCAGACATGGGCAGCATCCAGTTGATTAACAAGGTATAGCAACTGGAATGAGAATCGGCTTTGCCGTTTGGCGCCCGAATGCAATTCGCCCTAGCGCATGCGGTTGAGCACCGACAGCATCGCCGCAGTCTGCGCGTCCGGTATGCCGTCAAAACGCTGCGGACGGAAGTGCATCTGGAAGGCTGCGATGACGTGCCGCGTGGCTACATCGAGCTGCCCGGTCTGCTGGATGGCATAGCCAAAGCGCGCGAGCTCCTGCTGATACCAGCCGATGGTCGGTGGATTGACGTTGAAGTAAGCCTGCTGGCGGGCGACGGCAGTGGGCTCGGGCCAGACACCCAGGCCTGCATCCGCCAGACGTTTCCAGGGGAACAGCGGGCCTGGGTCGAGCTTGCGCGAGGGGGCAATGTCGCTGTGACCGATGATGTGCCGCGGCTCGATGTTGTTGCGCTTGACGATGTCCTTGAGCAACGCGATCAACGACTGGATCTGTGCCTCACTATAGGGGTACCAGACACGGCCATTGGCGGTTTCGTCGAACCCCGGGTTGACGATTTCGATGCCGATGGAGCTGGAATTAAGCCAGGTGCGCCCCTGCCACTGACTGTCACCGGCATGCCAGGCGCGACGGTTCTCATCGACCAGCTGGTAGACCGTGCCCGGGCCGTCACCGATCAGGTAATGGGCGCTGACCTCGCCATGGGTCAGCAATGCCAGCGAACGCTCCAGCGAGGCGTTGGTGTAATGCAGGACGACGAACTGGATACGGTTGTCCTGGTTGGCGGAAGGGTGGCTGCGGTCGATGCGCAGGCCGGTAGAGCAACCGGCCAGCAGCATCAGCAGCAATGCAGAAAATAGCGCTTTCATGTAGGAAGCCAAGGTAATCAGGCAGTAACGCAATAGCATAACGTATGCGCGCGCAAGCCACTCGCTCAGCTTTGTTCCACACGGTTACGGCCTTGCTCCTTGGCCCGGTACAAGGCGGCATCGGCGCGCTTTAGCACCTGATCGCCACGCTCGCCGGAACGGAAGGTACTCAAACCGATGGATGTGGTGATGACCACACGTTCGCCCTTGAAATGGAAGGGGCAGGCCTCGATCGCCGCGCGCAGCACTTCGGCAACTTGAGCAGCGGCTGCCGGCGACGTCTGCGGCAGCAGCAGCACGAACTCTTCACCGCCAAACCGGGCAATGAAATCACGTGCGCGCAGGCGTTTGCGCAGCTGGTCGGCAACGATTTTCAGTACCTTGTCGCCGGCCAGGTGGCCGTAACTGTCGTTGATGCGCTTGAAGTGATCCAGGTCGAGAATTGCCATGGCCAGATGGCCACCGTGCTCCTGCCAGTCGATCATTTCCTGCTCGACCCGCTCGGTCCAGGCCGCACGGTTGGGCAACCCGGTCAATGGATCGATCAGCGCCTTCTGCCGCTGTTCTTCCAGGTGCTCGCGATAGCCCAGCGCTTCCTGTTCCATGCTGGCCACCCGCTCGGCCAGGCCCTGCAGGCGGCCGGCAAGCTCCTGCTCGCGGCGATCACGCTCGTGCTGGTGCTCGTCCATGGTGCCAAGCAGCCCTTCCAGGCGGTTCTCCAGAATGTGCTTGAGGCTGTCCACATCGGCTGCACCCTGCACACTGCTTTGCAGGCCATCCACCTGTTCGCGCAGCTGGCTGTCCAGCTCGCGCGCAGCGGAGCTGTTGTCGGCATGGCCGGCGCTGGCTTCGTGCAGGTGGCTCTGGAAGCTTTCGAGGCGTTCGTTGAGCTGCTGCAAGTAAGTCTCGAATTCGTGCTGCCCGCTGTCGGTGATCGCCAGCATGAGCACGGCCAGGTCATCGAGGACCGGGATCAGTTCATACCAGTTCAGCCCGCGTGCCACCCGCTCGCGCATCTCCAGGGCCTGAGCCTTGTGGCGTTCAGGCAGGCTGAGGTCGTCCAGCAGGCCGATCAGGGTCTGCTCGATGTGTGCAGCGACCTGGCTGTAGGGCGGTTCTACCGCATCGGGAAGGGAATAGGGGCCGTCCTCACCGAACACTTCTTCAAGTGTCGCCGGGGCCTCGGCCGCCGGCTGCTCAGGCGGCTCCTGCACTTCGGCAGGCTCGTCTGGCTCGGACTCAGGCTCAGGCTCAGGCTGTAGCACGGCATTCGGTTTATCTTCTTGTTCAACCGTATGGTGCTCTGCCAGCACCTCTGGCTCGGCTGCATCAGCGGCCACTTCTGGCACCGGGGCAGCCACCGCCGCCGGTAGAGGTTGCAGCTCGTCCGCATCACGCGGCGGCAAGTCCACCAGCACAGGCCCATCTGGCTGCGGTTGGGCTGCGGCAGGGGCGATTTCCGGCTGAGCTTGTGCAGCTACAGCGTCTTCTACCTGCGGTTGGTTATCGCGGTTACCGAACAGGCGCTGCAGCAACCCCGGCCGGGCCTCGTCCTCCGCCTTGCTGAGGGAAGAAAGGGCGCGGCCTTGCAGGCCACTGAGTTCACCCAGCAAGGGTGGCAGTTCACGTGACTGAGCAACACCACCATCGAGCTTCTTCGCCAGTTTTTTCAGAGGCCGGGCAACGTCACCAGGCAACGGCAACGCTTGCAGCTGGGTAACCAGCGCATTCAGGGCATCACTGACCTGATTCATGCGGGTTTCCCGGCGCTGCTCGGAGTCCAGCACCGCCTTTTCCAGGCGCGGAATCAGGCCGGCAAGGCCGGCGTCCATGTTGTCGCTGCGGATGACCTCGCGCATTTCCTTCATGCACTGGTCGACGACCTTGTCGCTGCCTTCAGCCGCCAGGGTGCTGCGCACCAGGCCACGGCGCAGCAAGTCGAGCCGAGCGTCCCAGCGACGCTCGAGCTTTTCCTGCTGTTCGATGCTTTTAAGGTATTTTTCTTTCCAGCGCTCGGCTTCTTCGGTCATGCCTGGATCCGCGACGGGTAATGCATCTGTGGGCTGTGTAATTACACGCTGTCGGCGCGCCCCGCGAACACTTGAGGGCTTGCCGCGCTTTAGCTGATCTAGCTCAAGACCGGCAGCGTATCCACAGTCAGTGCATCAGGCAATCGGATCTCTACCGCAACGGGAAGATGGTCGGAAATCGGCTGTGCCAGCACCTCGACCCGTTCCAGGGTCAGGCTCGGGCTGAGCAGGATGTGATCCAGGCAACGCTGCGGGCGCCAGCTGGGGAAGGTGGCTTCAACCTGGGGGGCGATCAGGCCCAGGTCGCGCAGGGGCGAGTGTTCAAGCAGGTCGGTGGCGTGGGTATTCATGTCCCCCATGAGCACCTGATGGCGGTAGCCGCCAATCAGCTCACGGATGTAGCCCAGTTGCAGGGCACGCGTCTTGGCCCCCAGGGCCAGGTGCATCATGACCACGATCAGCGCATCCTCACCCTCACCGAAACGCACCAGGATCGCGCCACGGCCGGCTGGGCCAGGCAGCGGGTGGTCTTCGAGGAGTTGTGGCTTCAGGCGGCTGAGCACGCCATTGCTGTGCTGGGCGAAACGCCCGAGGTTGCGATTGAGCTGCTGGTACCAGTAGGGGAAAGAGCCCAGCTGGGCGAGGTGCTCTACCTGATTGACGTAGCCTGAGCGCAAGCTGCCGCCATCGGCCTCCTGCAGGGCCACCAGGTCGAAATCATTGAGCAGCTGGCCGATTTTCTGCAGGTTGCCGGCCCGCCCGGTGTGCGGCAACAGGTGCTGCCAGCTACGGGTCAGGTAATGCCGGTAGCGCTCGGTACTGATGCCCACCTGGATGTTGAAGCTGAGCAGCCGCAGACGACCATCCTCAGGCAGGCCAGGGGCCTGCAGGTGATGCTCGTTGACCTGCGGCTGGTGCAGGCCAATGCCGCGCGTGCTTCTGAAGCGGGGCATGGGATACGCCGCTTACTTAGCGGCGCGCTCCTTGGCGATCAGTTGGTCGGCGACGTCGAGCACGCCATCCGGGCCGCCGGCGGTGCCCAGGTCGAAGCGGTACTTGCCGTTGACCACCATGCTCGGTACGCCGGTAATTTCGTACTTCTTCGCCAGTTCCTTGGCCTGGTTGACCTGGCCCTTGATGGCGAACGAGTTGAAGGTGGCGAGGAACTTGTCCTTGTCGACGCCTTGGGTGGCGAGGAATTCGGCCATTTCTTCAGGCTTGGTCAGGCGCTTGTGCTGGTTCTGGATGGCATCGAAGACCGCGGCATGAACCTTGTGCTCGACGCCCATGGCTTCGAGGGTCAGGAACATCTGGCCGTGAGCGTCCCATGGGCCGCCGAACATGGCCGGTACGCGCTTGAAGTTGACGTCCTTGGGCAGCTTGTCGACCCACGGGTTGATGGTCGGCTCGAAGTGGTAGCAGTGGGGGCAGCCGTACCAGAACAGCTCGACCACTTCGATCTTGCCTGGCTGGGACACCGGAACAGGGTTGCTCAGCTCGATGTATTCCTTGCCGGCGGTGGCAGGCTCCGCAGCCTGGACGGCAGTCATACCGAAGACGCTGGCAGCGACCAGCGCGGCGCTGAGAATCAGTTTACGCATGCTTTACTCCTGAGCATTCATTGGTCGCCTCGACGCGACCTGTGCTGAGACCGGTGGCGAAGGGCCCGAGTTCTGTAGTGTAACGGCTGCGGACAGAAAAAAGGGCGGTCCGCGCCGCCCTTTCATCTTTAGCGTTACAGCATTAACCGAATGTTAATGCAGGCCCTGGATGTAGCTGGCCAGGGCTTCGATCTCGTGGTTGCTCAGCTTGCCGGCGATGGTGCGCATGGTCATCGCATCGCCGTCGTTGGTGCGGTTGCCCTCACGGAAGTCGGTGAGTTGTTTGGTCACGTACTGCGAATGCTGGCCGCCCAGGTGCGGGAAGCCGGCGAGGGCGATACCTGCACCGTTGGGCGAGTGGCAGCCGGTACAGGCGGGCATGCCTTTTTCCAGGTTGCCGCCATTGAACAGCGCACGGCCGCGCTCGACCAGCTTGGGATCGGCGGCTCCGACGCTGCCCTTCTGGCTGGAGAACCAGGCAGCGATGTCGGCCAGGTCCTGGTCGCTGAAGTTGGCCAGCATGCCGGTCATTTCCAGCACGGTACGCTTGCCCGACTTGATGTCGTGCAGTTGTTTTTCCAGATAGCGCTGGCCCTGGCCGGCCAGTTTCGGGAAGTTCGGCGCCAGGCTGTTGCCGTCCGGGTTGTGGCAGGCACCACAGACGGCTGTCTTGGCCTGGCCAGCGGCGGCATCGCCTTTGATGGGTTCTGCAGCAGTGGCCGCACCTGCGACACCCAGGGTCAACAGCAGACTCACGACTAGTTTGTTCATCAGCTAATCCAACACGGCTAAGGGTGAAATGTTATGTATCGGGACTGCCGCTCATCCAAAGGATGACCAAACGGTAGTCCTCGGCACTGCAGTCCATGCACAATCCACGCGGCGGCATAGCCTTGAAACCCTGGGTAACATGCACCACCAGTTGCTCCATGCCTTGCGCCAGCCTTGGCTCCCAAGCTGCCGGGTCACCCTTCTTGGGTGCCTGTGGCAACTGCCCGGCGTGACAGGCCGCACACGTGCGGTTGTACAACGCCTCGGGATCCTGTGTAGCCTGTGCGCTGAAAAACGGCAGGAACATACCGACAGCTAGCAGCCATTTCGCCATGCGAAACGACCTGACAGGGTTGGGGGACGCGCTGCGTTCTGATGCGCGAGCTATTGTTCGACACCCCATGCACATTCCCCTTCGCTGGGAGAATGAGCACACAAAAACTGGGGCATTATATACTTCCGCCATCCAAACGGAAACGACACCGCTTGCCGGCCTAGGCTTTGGCAACACCCACATCGGATATCCCATGCAAGTCAAGAACCCCATCCTCGGCCTCTGCCAGAAAGCCAAATTCGCCCTCAGCGCTGCCAAGGTCGAACAATGCCCGGACGACCAGGGTTACGAGGTGGCTTTCGCCGGCCGTTCCAACGCCGGCAAATCCAGCGCCCTCAATACCCTGACTCATGCCAGCCTGGCGCGTACCTCGAAAACTCCAGGGCGCACCCAGCTGTTGAATTTCTTCAGTCTGGACGATGAACGGCGTTTGGTCGACCTGCCGGGCTACGGATATGCAAAAGTCCCGATTCCGCTCAAGCAGCATTGGCAGAAGCACCTGGAGGCGTACCTCGGCAGCCGCGAGTGCCTGCGCGGGGTGATCCTGATGATGGATACCCGCCACCCGATGACCGATTTCGACAAGATGATGCTCGACTGGGCCAAGGCCAGCGGCATGCCGATGCACATCCTGCTGACCAAGGCTGACAAGCTGACCCACGGCGCCGGCAAGAACACCCTGCTCAAGGTGCAGTCGGAAATCCGCAAGGGCTGGGGCGATGGCGTGACCATCCAGCTGTTCTCGGCGCCCAAACGCCTGGGCCTGGAAGAAGCCTACCGGGTGCTGGCGGACTGGATGGAGCTGGAAGACAAGCCAGCTGTCTGATGGCCTCAACAGCGCCGTTCTTGTGGGAGCGGCCTTATGTCGCGAAAGGGCTGCGCAGCAGCCCCGGCAATTCTTGCTATGAAGCTGGCACTCTGGGGCCGCTGCGCCCCTTTCGCGACACAAGGCCGCTCCTACAGAAGGGGCCATAGAGCCTGCAAGGCAAATTCCGGGCAAAAAAAACCCCGGACTTCGTATGGGGAGGGGGAAGTTCGGGGTTCAAGTCTGGACCGCTAGGGCGGGGTCCAGGTATCTGCCAACACTTAACACAACATAGGAGCATCGAAAGGCTTCACCAGCCATTCAGTTACTCTGAGTTCCGCTTCACCGGTTTAGTTCCGGAGCCCTCAAAACTATTTGCGATAGTTTCATGAAACTCCCGACCTAATGGCATCGAGCCATGCCAGGATCCGCGTCACTACGCCGCAGATCCTACACACCTTTCCCGGCTCAATCAGTGAGCTTCGTCCCAATTCGAACCAACACCTGCTTCGACCACCAGCGGAACATCCAGCTGCGCGGCGTTGCTCATGTGCGTGCGAATTTCATCTTTCACCTGGTCCACCAGGTCCTCACGCACTTCCAGCACCAGTTCGTCGTGTACTTGCAGGATCACGCGCGCGTCCAGGCCGCTTTCGTTCAGCCAGTTGTCGACGTTGACCATGGCGCGCTTGATGATATCTGCGGCAGTGCCTTGCATCGGCGCATTGATCGCGGTGCGCTCGGCGCCCTTACGCAGGGCCGGGTTCTTGGCGTTGATGTCCGGCAGGTACAGCCGGCGGCCGAACAAGGTTTCGACGAAGCCTTGCTCCGCGGCCTGGGCGCGGGTGCGCTCCATGTAGGCCAGTACGCCCGGGTAGCGGGCGAAGTAGCGGTCGATGTAGTCCTGCGACTGTTTGCGGTCGACGCCAATCTGCTTGGCCAGGCCGAACGCACTCATGCCGTAGATCAGGCCGAAGTTGATCGCCTTGGCGCTGCGACGCTGGTCGGTGGTGACCTCTTCCAGCGCCACGCCGAACACTTCCGCAGCAGTGGCTCGGTGCACGTCCAGATCATTGCGGAAGGCGTGCAGCAGCCCTTCGTCCTTGGCCAGGTGGGCCATGATGCGCAGTTCGATCTGCGAATAGTCCGCCGCCAGCAGCTTGTAGCCGGGGCTGGCAACGAAGGCCTGGCGAATGCGCCGGCCCTCGGCGGTGCGGATCGGAATGTTCTGCAGGTTCGGGTCGCTCGACGACAGGCGACCGGTGGCAGCCACGGCTTGTTGGTAGGAAGTGTGGATACGCCCGGTACGCGGGTTGATCTGCCCGGGCAGCTTGTCGGTGTAGGTACTCTTGAGCTTGCTGAGGCTGCGGTACTGCATCAGCACCTCGGGCAGCGGGTAACCTTGCTCGGCGAGTTCGTCGAGCACTGCCTCGGCGGTGGATGGCTGGCCCTTGGCAGTCTTGCTCAGTACCGGCATGCCCAGTTTGTCATACAGAATCGCCCCCAACTGCTTGGGTGAGCCGAGGTTGAACTCCTCGCCGGCCAGCGCGTAGGCGCGCTGCTCCAGCTCGGCCATCTTCACGCCCAGCTCGCCGCTTTGCACTTGCAGCAACGCTGCATCGACCAACGCGCCCTGGCGCTCGATCTTGGCCAGCACCGGCACCAGCGGCATTTCGATGTCCATCAGCACCGTCTGCACACTCGGCGTCTGCGCCAGGCGCGCCTGCAGTGCGTGGTGCAGGCGCAGGGTGATGTCGGCGTCCTCGGCGGCGTAAGGGCCGGCCTTGTCCAGGTTGATCTGGTTGAACGTCAGCTGCTTGGCGCCCTTGCCAGCGATGTCCTCGAAGGCGATGGTGGCGTGGTCGAGGTATTTCAGCGCCAGGCTGTCCATGTCGTGACGGGTGGCGGTGGAATTGAGCACGTACGACTCGAGCATGGTGTCGTAAGCGACGCCACGCATCTCGATGGCCGGCGAGTTGTTGGCGAGGATGTTGATGTCGTACTTGGCGTTCTGCCCAACCTTGGCCTTGGCCGGGTCTTCCAGCAGTGGTTTCAGCGCCAGCAGCACAGCCTCACGGTCCAGCTGGGTGGGGGCGCCTTCGTAGTCGTGGGCCAGCGGCACATAGGCAGCTTCATTGGGCTCGACTGCGAATGACAGGCCAACCAGCTGCGCCTGCTGGGCGTCCAGGCTGGTGGTCTCGGTGTCGAAAGCAAACAGTGGCGCCTGGCGCAGCTTCTGCAGCCAGGCGTCGAAGCGCGCCTGGTCGAGGATGGTCTCGTACTTGGGCTCGACCTTGGCGGCCGGTTCTTCGACCGCCGTAACGGCATCGCCGGCCTTGGCCGCATCGCGCTGCACATCGGCAATCCAGCTCTTGAACTCCATCTCGGTGTACAGCGCCAGCAGCGCCTCGCGGTCAGGCTCGCCGCAGACCAACGCTTCTACTTCCACATCCAGCGGCACATCGCACTTGATGGTGGCCAGCTCATAGGACAGGAACGCAGCGTCGCGGTGCTCTTCGAGCTTGGCGGGCAGGGTCTTGGCGCCACGGATGGCCAGGCCCGGTACCTTGTCGAGGTTGGCGTACAGGTCGCTCAGGCCACCGCCGATGCCGGTCAGCAGGCCGACAGCGGTCTTTTCACCCACGCCAGGCACGCCCGGGATGTTGTCGACCTTGTCGCCCATCAGGGCGAGGAAGTCGATGATGTGCTCAGGGCCGACGCCGAATTTCTCATGCACGCCAGCGATGTCCAGCACACTGCCGGTCATGGTGTTGACCAGGGTCACGTGGCCGTCCACCAACTGCGCCATGTCCTTGTCGCCGGTCGAGATGATCACCGCGCGCCCCTGCGCCGCGCTGCTGCGCGCCAGGGTACCGATCACGTCATCGGCCTCGACGCCTTCGACACACAGCAGCGGGTAACCCAGCGCCCGCACGCTGGCGTGCAATGGCTCGACCTGCACCCGCAAGTCATCGGGCATGCTCGGGCGGTTGGCCTTGTACTCGGCGAACATGGCATCCCGGAAGGTCCCGCCCTTGGCGTCGAAGACCACGGCGAACAGGCTGTCGGGGTATTGCTTGCGCAGGCTCTTGAGCATGTTCAGCACACCCTTGACCGCGCCGGTCGGCATGCCCTTGGAAGTGGTCAGCGGCGGCAGCGCATGGAAGGCGCGGTAGAGGTAGGAGGAACCGTCCACCAGGACGAGGGGCGCTTGGCTCATGAGCAGAATCAACCTTTTCGGCGGGTCCGGAGCTAGAATAGCCGGATCAATGACGACAAAGGGACTAGGTTATCATGCGTACACTCAATCGCCTGTTACTGCTCGGCCTGTTGGCAACCATGCCGGTCGTCACCCTGGCGGCGGAAGACGCCCCCTCGGCCGATCCCGAGGTGACCATTCGCACGGAAGGCGACAAAACCATCCAGGAATACCGGCAGAACGGCTTCCTGTATGCGATCAAGATCACGCCGAAAAACGGCAAGCCGTATTTCCTGGTCCGCGCCGATGGCACTGATGCCAATTTCATTCGTTCCGACCAACCGGACATGCTGATCCCGTCCTGGAAGATCTTCGAGTGGTAATCTGAGGCGCGCACCGTTCACATCAACCCGGCACTTCCCGGCGGAAGTGCCCGTATGGGCTTTTTTTCATCATGTCAGTCTTCACCCCCGTGACCCGGCCTGAGCTGGAAACCTTTCTGGCGCCGTACGAGCTGGGCCGTCTGCTCGACTTCCAGGGCATTGCCGCCGGTACCGAAAACAGCAACTTCTTCGTCAGCCTCGAACGGGGGGAGTTCGTCCTGACGCTGGTCGAGCGCGGCCCGGTCGAGGACATGCCGTTCTTCATCGAACTGCTCGACGTGCTGCACGGTGCCGACATGCCGGTGCCCTATGCACTGCGCGACCGTGACGGCAACGCCCTGCGCGAGCTGTGCGGCAAGCCGGCACTGCTGCAGCCACGGTTGTCGGGCAAGCACATCAAGGCGCCGAACGCTCAGCACTGCGCCCAGGTTGGCGAGCTGCTGGCGCACATTCACCTGGCCACCCGCGAGCGCATCATCGAGCGCCGCACCGACCGTGGCCTGGACTGGATGCTGGCATCGGGTGCCGAACTGCTGCCACGCCTGAGCACCGAGCAGGCGGCACTGCTGCAGCCTGCGCTGGACGAGATCACCGCGCACAAGGCGCAGATCCTGGCCTTGCCACGGGCCAACCTGCATGCCGACCTGTTCCGCGACAACGTGATGTTCGAAGGTACCCACCTGACCGGTGTCATCGACTTCTACAACGCCTGTTCCGGGCCGATGCTGTATGACATCGCCATCACCGTGAACGACTGGTGCCTGGATGAACACGGTGCGATCGATGTGCCACGGGCCCAGGCGCTGCTGGCGGCTTACGCGGCGCTGCGGCCGTTTACCGCTGCCGAAGCCGAGCGGTGGCCGGAGATGTTGCGCGTAGGCTGCGTGCGCTTCTGGCTTTCGCGCCTGATTGCCGCAGAATCGTTTGCCGGGATGGACGTGATGATCCATGACCCGAGCGAGTTCGAGGTGCGCCTGGCGCAGCGCCAGCAAGTAGCCCTGCACCTGCCGTTCGCCCTCTGAATCCAGCTTCGGCCGCTACTGTGGGAGCGGCCTTGTGTCGCGAAAGGGTCGCGCAGCGGCCCCAGGGTTTCAGCGCCTAAGCCGAAATTGCTGGGGCTGCTTTGCAGCCCTTTCGCGACACAAGGCCGCTCCCACAAGGGCCGTATCCCGCCTTAGAGCTGTTCCAGGCAACCTGCAAGGTCACCACCGAGCTTCTCGAGCAGTCGCTCGTAGCCCTTGGCATCCACCGGGTCGGTGCCACCCAGGGCATCCAGTTCGGCCAGACGCACCGGCAGCCCGGCCGTCAACGTCTCGGCCAGGCGCGGCCGCAGCGGCGGCTCGCTGAACACACAGGTCTTGCCCACTTCCTGCAGGCGCTTGCGCATCGCGGCCACATGCTGCGCGCCCGGCTGCACCTCGGAGGCCACACTGAACACGCCCGTGTGCTGCAGGCCATAGGCCGACTCGAAGTAATCGAACGCTTCATGGAATACGAAGTAGGGCTTGCCAGCGATACCGGCCACCCGCGCCTTGAGCCGCGCATCCAGAGCATCCAGGCGCTCGGTAAAGGCCTTCAGGTTGCTCTGGTAGCGCGCAGCATTGGCCGGGTCGGCCGCCGCCAGGTCAGCCGCCATCTTCGCCGCGATCACACGGGCGTTGACCGACGACAGCCACAGGTGCGCATCCAGGCTGCCCGGGCGGTGATCATGGTCGTGGTCGTCCTGGTCCGCCTCCTCATGGGAATGGCTGTCTTCGCCAAAGTGACGCAGCTTCATGCCCGCCAGCGACTGCACGGCCACCGTCGGTTTGCTGCGGCTGCCCAGCACCCGAGGCAGGAAGTTCTCCATGTCCGGGCCGATCCAGTACAGCAGGTCGGCATCGCCCACCTTGCGTACATCGGAGGGGCGCAGGGCGTAGTGATGCGGCGAAGCACCCGGCGGCAACAGCACGTCCGGGTTGCCCACCCCATCCTGCACGGCGGCTGCTATCTGCTGCAGGGGTTTGATACTGGTCAGCACACGCACGTCGGCCTGTGCCGAGCAGGCGATGAAAGCGACAAAAAGCACAAGGAATCGGGACACGATGAATACTCGACTCGTCAGAAACAGGTAACATAATAACGTCTCCATCCAGAACCGTCGCTGCCCATGTCCATCACGCCGCTGGCTCACCGTCCCCACGATCATTCCCATTGCGTGCACAGCGCCTTGTCCGAAGCCGATGCCCTGTGCACGCGCCAGGGCCTGCGCCTGACCGCACTGCGCCGGCGTGTGCTGGAGCTGGTGTGGCAGAGCCACAAGCCGCTGGGCGCCTACGACATCCTTGCCGTGCTCAGCGAGCAAGATGGCCGCCGCGCCGCGCCGCCGACCGTGTACCGCGCCCTGGACTTCCTCCTGGAAAACGGCCTGGTACACCGCATCGCCTCGCTCAACGCCTTCATCGGCTGCAGCCACCCGGAGCACGCGCACCAAGGCCAGTTCCTGATCTGCCGCGTCTGCCATGTGGCCATCGAGCTGGAGCAGGACAGCATCAGCGACGCCATCATCAACAGCGCCAATGGCGTGGGCTTCAGCGTCGAAACCCAGACGGTGGAAATCGTCGGCCTCTGCGCCAACTGCCGGAGCGCGGCATGAGCGACGCCCTGATCCGCCTCGAGCAGGTCGGCGTCAGCTTTGGCGGCGAGGCCGTGCTCGACAACATCGACCTGTCGGTAGCACCCGGCCAGATCGTTACCCTGATCGGCCCCAACGGCGCCGGCAAGACCACCCTGGTGCGCGCCGTGCTCGGGCTGCTCAAGCCGCACCGCGGCAAGGTCTGGCGCAAGCCGAAGCTGCGTATCGGCTACATGCCGCAAAAGATCCAGGTGGACGCCACGCTGCCACTTTCGGTATTGCGCTTCTTGCGTCTGGTACCCGGGGTAGACCGTGCGGCAGCCTTGTCGGCACTGCAGGAAGTTGGTGCTGAACAGGTCATCGACAGCCCGATCCAGACCATTTCCGGCGGCGAGATGCAGCGCGTGCTGCTGGCCCGGGCGCTGCTGCGCGAGCCACAGCTGCTGGTACTCGACGAGCCGGTGCAGGGCGTCGACGTAGTCGGCCAGACCGAGCTGTACAACCTGATCACACGCCTGCGCGACCGCCACGGCTGCGGCGTGCTGATGGTCTCCCACGACCTGCACCTGGTGATGAGCGCCACCGACCAGGTGGTCTGCCTGAACCGCCACGTGTGCTGCTCGGGTCACCCCGAGCAAGTCAGTAACGACCCCGCCTTTGTCGAACTGTTCGGCCAGAACGCCCCAAGCCTGGCCGTCTATCACCACCATCACGACCACAGCCACGACCTGCACGGCTCGGTCGTCGCCCCTGGCGCCCATGTTCACGGAGAGCACTGCAAGCATGGCTGATTTTCTTCTTTACGCCTTGCTTGCGGGTTTGTCCCTGGCAGTGGTCGCGGGCCCGCTCGGCTCGTTCGTGGTGTGGCGGCGCATGGCCTACTTCGGCGATACCCTGTCCCATGCCGCGCTGCTGGGCGTGGCCATGGGCTTCGTGCTGGATGTGAGCCCGGCCCTGGCGGTGACCGTGGGCTGTCTGCTGCTGGCAATCCTGCTGGTGACCTTGCAGCAACGCCAGCCATTGGCCTCCGACACCCTGCTCGGCATCCTCGCCCCCAGCACCCTGTCGCTGGGCCTGGTGGTGCTGAGCTTCATGCATGACGTGCGTATCGACCTGATGGCCTACCTGTTCGGCGACCTGCTGGCCATTAGCACTACCGACCTGGCCTGGATCCTCGGCGGTAGCGCGCTGGTCCTGCTGCTGCTCGCCGCGCTGTGGCGGCCGTTGCTGGCCATCACCGTGCACGAAGAACTGGCCATGGTCGAGGGGCTGCCCGTGGCCGGCCTGCGCATGGCGCTGATGTTGCTGATCGCCGTGGTGATCGCCGTGGCCATGAAGATCGTCGGTGTATTGCTGATCACCTCGCTGCTGATCATTCCCGCCGCCGCCGCGCAGCGTCACGCCCGCTCGCCAGAGCAGATGGCGCTGGCCGCAACGCTGATCGGCATTACCTCGGTGTGCGGTGGCCTGGCCATGTCCTGGTTCAAGGACACCCCGGCCGGGCCATCGATCGTGGTCTGCGCGGCGGTGCTATTCTTGCTGAGCCTGGCCCTGCCAAAACGTTGAAAATCAGGGTGCACACAGGTGCACCCTGCAACCTTTTCACGGGTAAAGGGTCTGTAAGACTTATTTTCGAGCGTGCGCACCTGGGTGTAGACTTGCTCGCTTTTTGCGCAAATAGAGAGTCGCAGGAATGAAGCCGTTCGCATCTCGTTATCTGCTTGTTGCCGCGTTTTCCCTGTTCCTGGCCGCGTGTTCCAGCGCGCCAGTCGAGCAGGCCGATGCACCTGCCCAAGCCGATGCCTGGCAGCAGCTGCAACAGAGTATCGCCAGCAACGAGCTGGCCACCGCCGAAGACCAGCTGGCGGCGCTGCAGGCGCAGTCGCCTGATGATGCTCGCCTGGAGCAAAACCAGCGCCAGCTGGCCGAGGCCTATCTGAAACGTAGCCAGATCGTGCTGCAGAAGGGCGACGTCAATGCTGCCGCCACCGCTCTGGCACGGGCCCGGGCGTTGATGCCACAGGCACCGGCAGTGACCGGCGGCGATGCCGTGACCCAGGCGCGCAAGGCCGAGCTGGAGAAGGCAGAAGCGGCCTTGAAGGCTGCCGAGGCCAAGCCACAGGCGCGCGTGATCGACCCGACGGCGCCGAGCACCGTGATTGCACTGAAGACCACCGACATTCGGGCGATGCGCCGCCAGCTCGACGAAATTGCCAAGGACGTGGTCAATTACCAGTGTGAGGTGGTGTTCCAGGTGCCGCGCACTCAGGATGCGCCTTGGCTCAAGAACCTGCTGGAGAAGCGCGTGCACAAGCTCGACAGCGGCTTCGAGCTGAAACAGAAGCATGAGATCCAGCGGTCGATGCCGGCGCAGGTGGTGCTGGTCCCGCATCAGCGTTGAGAATCTGGGGGCGCTACGCGCCCCTTTCCGACCGGTCCGGCGCCCCGGCAAAGCCGCTCCTACAAGGGCTTGCGATTTCCTGTAGGAGCGGCCTTGCGTCGCGAGAGGGCTGCAAAGCAGCCCCCTAGGCCGGCACAGCCTCAGCAGCAGCTTCCCGCTCCCACACCCGATGCCCTTCAACTGCTTTGACAAAGGCATCCACCACCTTCTGCTCATCCCCAAGCAGCAACCCCTTGTCCTCCTTGAGCCCAAGCTCCTTCGCCAGCTCCTTGGTCAACACCATTGCCTTCAGATGCTTGTAGCCCTCCAGCAGAAAGTGCTTCGCCAGCCCACTGGAACCCAAGGCCTTGTCCACCCCCTTGGGCACGACAATCCCGTCGAACATGATCGACGGCATCCCCTCCATCGACGCATCTACCGGCAACGCCTTGCCATCCGCCGTCTTCACCGGCGCCGAAGTCGGCCCCAGAAGCATTGGCCGTGCGCTTTCGGCTTCCAGCGCCTTGACCAGCTTGTCGACACTTGCGCCATCCACACCATCGGCGACCAACACTGCAATCTTGCGCCCCTTGATACCCACATCACCGGGGTGGTTCATCTGGCTCAACGCCTTTGACTGCGCGGGTTTGCTACCTTTCACCTGCACCGTTCCCTGCTTCGGCGCCGGCAGCCCGAGGTTAGCCGCCACCGCCGCCGCCAGTTTCAGGTCGATATTGGCGAGGATCTCGTTCACCTCACGCTGGCGGATGCTCTCACGCTCCACCTTGCCCAATTCGAAACTGTAAGCCTTGATGATGTGCTGCTGCTCGGTCGCGCTCATGCTCTGGAAGAAAAGCCGTGCCTGGGAGAAGTGGTCGCCGAACGAGTCGCTGCGCTGGCGGATCTTGTGCGCATCAATGCGCTCCTGATAACTCTCGAAGCCACCGTCCTGCGCGGCAGGCGGCGTCTCTTTGGGCCAGCCGCCATCGATGGAATTGGGCTCATACGAAGCGCGGCCCTTGTCGATGGTCATGCGGTGCATCGCATCGCGCTGGCTGCTGTGGTTCGGCGCCACTGGGCGGTTGATCGGGATCTCATGGAAGTTTGGGCCACCGAGGCGGCTGATCTGGGTATCGGTGTAGGAGAACAGCCGGCCCTGCAGCAACGGGTCGTTGCTGAAATCGATGCCAGGCACGATATGCCCCGGGCAGAACGCCACTTGCTCGGTCTCGGCAAAAAAGTTGTCGGGGTTGCGGTTGAGCACCATCTTGCCCAACAGGGTGACGGGTACCAGCTCCTCCGGGATAAGCTTGGTCGGGTCGAGCAGGTCGAAGTCGAACTTGTGTTCATCGGCCTCAGGCACGATCTGCACGCCCAGCTCCCACTCGGGGTAATCACCGGTCTCGATCGCATCCCAGAGGTCGCGGCGGTGATAGTCAGTGTCCTTGCCTGCAAGCTTTTGCGCCTCGTCCCACAGCACCGAGTGCACGCCCTGGCGCGGCTTCCAGTGGAACTTGACGAAGCTGGCCACGCCTTCGGCATTGATCATGCGGAAGGTGTGCACGCCAAAGCCCTCCATCATCCGCAGGCTGCGTGGAATGGCGCGGTCGGACATGGCCCAGATCACCATGTGCGCGGACTCCGGCACCAGCGATACGAAGTCCCAGAAGGTGTCGTGAGCGGAGCCGCCGGTAGGCATCTCGTTGTGCGGTTCGGGTTTGACCGCATGCACGAAGTCGGGGAACTTGATCGCATCCTGGATGAAAAATACCGGCATGTTGTTGCCAACCAGGTCGAAATTACCTTCATCGGTATAGAACTTGACGGCAAAGCCACGCACGTCGCGCACTGTGTCCCCTGAGCCACGCGGGCCCTGCACCGTTGAAAAGCGCACGAAGACTGGGGTGATCTTCTCCGGGTCCTGCAGGAAACCGGCTTTGGTCAGCTCGGCATGGCAGCCATAGCTCTGGAAGTAGCCATGGGCGCCGGTGCCGCGGGCGTGGACGATGCGTTCTGGAATGCGCTCGTGATCGAAGTGGGTGATCTTCTCGCGCATGATGAAGTCTTCGAGCAGCGATGGCCCGCGTGCGCCGGCCTTGAGGCTGTTCTGGTTGTCGGCGATCTTCACACCCTGGTTGGTGCGCAATGCCTGCCCGGTTGCGTCGCTGCGAAATGCCTCCAGGCGCTGCAGCTTGGCGTTGGTGTTGGCCCGGTCAGGGGTCTGGGTGCCGGCGGCCTCGCTGTGCTTGGGCGCGTCCGTCTTCTTGCTGGGCATGGTCGGCTCTCCTCATCAGTCTTCAGGCGTGCCCGTGTCGGGCTTGTTTAAGTAGTGACTGGAGGGCTTTGTCGAGCGTTCAATCAGAATTACCGGTTGTCGCGATATGCCCGAAGGATTGGTGCATTACGAAATAAATGCTAAGAACAGCTATGGGAAAAGGCTAAAATGCGCGACCCCAGCTAACCGCTGACCCAAATTTCATGCGCCCCACAAGGTTCGCTACGTGATCGAGTTCCAACAGGTACATAAGACCTACCGCGTTGCCGGTAGGGAAATCCCCGCACTGAATCCGACCAGCCTGACCATCGAAAATGGCCAGGTGTTCGGCCTGATCGGCCATTCCGGCGCCGGCAAGAGCACCATGCTGCGCCTGATCAACCGCCTCGAAGAACCTTCCGGCGGCACGATCATCGTCGACGGCGAAGATGTCACCGCGTTCAACGCCAGCCAGTTGCGCGGCTTCCGTCAGCAGGTCGGGATGATCTTCCAGCACTTCAACCTGCTGGCTTCCAAGACGGTCGCCGACAACGTCGCCCTGCCGTTGACCCTGGCAGGCGAGCTGTCGCGCAGCGAGATCGACAAGCGCGTCACCGAGCTGCTGGCCCGCGTCGGCCTGCAGGACCACGCGAAGAAATACCCGGCCCAGCTTTCCGGCGGGCAGAAGCAGCGCGTCGGCATCGCCCGGGCGCTGTCCACCAACCCGAAGATCCTGCTGTGCGACGAAGCCACCAGTGCCCTCGACCCGCAGACCACCGCTTCGGTGCTGCAGCTGCTGGCCGAGATCAACCGTGAGCTGAAGCTGACCATCGTGCTGATCACCCACGAAATGGACGTGATCCGCCGGGTCTGCGACCGCGTGGCGGTGATGGATGCCGGCCAGATCGTCGAGCAAGGCTCGGTGGCCGACGTGTTCCTGCACCCGCAGCATCCGACCACCAAGCGCTTCGTCCAGGAAGACGAGCAGGTCGACGAAGGCGAGCAGCGCGACGACTTTGCCCACGTGCCAGGCCGTATCGTGCGCCTGACCTTCCAGGGTGACGCCACCTACGCCCCATTGCTGGGCACCGTGGCCCGCGAAACCGGAGTGGACTACAGCATCCTCGCCGGGCGGATCGACCGCATCAAGGATGTCCCCTATGGCCAGCTCACCCTCGCCCTGATCGGCGGTGACATGGAAGCGGCGTTCGCCCGCTTCAAGGCAGCTGACGTACATATGGAGGTACTGCGTTGATGGACGCCCTGAATTTCTTCGCCAACGTCGACTGGACCGAAATCTGGCTGGCCACCGTCGATACCATGATCATGCTGTTCGGCTCGCTGTTCTTCACCGTGCTGCTCGGCCTGCCGCTGGGCGTGTTGCTGTTCCTCTGCGGGCCGAAGCAGATGTTCGAGCAAAAGGGCGTGTATGCGCTGCTGTCGCTGGTGGTCAACATCCTGCGCTCGCTGCCGTTCATCATCCTGCTGATCGTGATGATCCCGTTCACCGTGCTGATCACCGGCACTTCGCTGGGTGTCGCCGGCGCCATCCCGCCGCTGGTGGTGGGGGCCACGCCGTTCTTCGCGCGTCTGGTGGAAACCGCCCTGCGTGAGGTGGACCGCGGCATCATCGAAGCCACCCAGTCAATGGGCGCCACCACCCGCCAGATCATCACCAGTGCGCTGCTGCCTGAGGCCCGCCCGGGCATCTTCGCGGCGATTACCGTCACCGCCATCACCTTGGTGTCGTACACCGCCATGGCCGGTGTGGTCGGCGCTGGCGGCCTGGGCGACCTGGCCATCCGCTTCGGTTACCAGCGCTTCCAGACCGACGTGATGGTGGTCACCGTGGTGCTGCTGCTGGTTCTGGTTCAAGTCCTGCAGAGCGTGGGCGACAAACTGGTCGTGCATTTTTCCCGTAAGTAACCCCAATGGGGTCGGCCCGGCCGACCCGTTCGGGGGCCGTCGCGGCCCTCACAAGGAGTGATTCATGAAGAAGCTGCTTGCTGTCGCTGCCGCCGTTGCGGCCTTCTCGGCCCACGCCGGTGATCTTTCCGTCGCGGCCACCCCGGTGCCGCACGCCGAGATCCTCAACTTCGTTAAACCGCAACTGGCGAAAGAGGGCGTCAACCTCAAGGTGAAGGAGTTCACCGACTACATCCAGCCGAACGTGCAAGTCGCCGAAAAGCGCCTGGACGCCAACTTCTTCCAGCACCAGCCGTACCTGGATGAGTTCAACAAGGCCAAGGGCACCAACCTGGTCAGCGTTGCCGGCGTGCACATCGAGCCGCTGGGCGTGTATTCGACCAAGATCAAGAAGCTCGACGAGCTGTCCTCCGGCGCCACCGTGGTCATCCCCAACGACGCCACCAACGGCGGCCGCGCTCTGCTGCTGCTGGACAAGGCCGGCGTGATCAAGCTCAAGGACAACACCAACATCCTGTCGACCGTGAAGGACGTTGCCGAGAACCCGAAAAGCGTGAAATTCCGTGAACTGGAAGCGGCCACCATCCCGCGCGTGCTGACCCAGGTCGATATCGCCCTGATCAACACCAACTACGCGCTGGAAGCCAAGCTGAACCCTGAGAAGGACGCGCTGGCCATCGAAGGGAAAGACTCGCCGTACGTGAACATCCTGGTTGCCCGCCCGGACAACAAGGACTCGGATGACATGAAGAAGCTGGCAGCAGCGCTGCACTCGCCTGAGGTGAAGCAGTTCATCAATGAGAAGTACAAAGGCGCTGTGGTTCCGGCATTCTGATCCGAAATCCCCGGGGCCGCTGTGCGGCCCTATCGCGACGCAAGGCCGCTCCCACAATGTATGGCGCACGCCGATCCATGTGGGAGCGGCCTTGTGTCGCGAAAGGCCTGCGCAGCAGGCCCAGCAATCTCAATCCCGCTTGACCAGCCCGGGCAACTGCGCCACCAGTTTCTGGTTGTTGAACGGCGCACGAATGAACCCGCGCTGGCGCCCATCCGGCCCGACGACCGCCAGGTTGCCGCTGTGGTCAACGGTATACCCCGGTTTGCTGGTATCCGCCGGGATGAACGGAATGCTCAAGGCATTGGCCAATTTCTGAGTATCCTCGATCGACCCCGCCACCCCGACAAAATCCTTGTCGAAATAGCCCAGGTACTGCTTCAGCTGGTTCGGCGTATCGCGGTTCGGGTCCACACTCACCAGCACCACCTGCAGCCGGTCCACGGCCTCCTTGGGCAGCTCGCTCTTCACCTGGCGCAACTGGGCCAGGGTGGTCGGGCAGATGTCCGGGCAGTAGGTGTAGCCAAAGAACAGCAGCGACCACTTACCCTTGAGGTCGTCCAGCTGCACCGGCTGGCCATCCTGGTTAGTCATGGTCACGTCGGCCACCGCGCGGCTCTGCGGCAAGAGAATGATGCCGGCATCGATCAGCTCGGTCGGGTTGAGCTGGCCACGGCCATTGAGCACCTTGTTGACGGTAAGGCCCAGGATCAGCGCGACCAGGGCGACGAGGATGAAGACGGTTTTCTGGGTTCGAGTCATAGATTCAGCAACAGGTAGTGGTCAACGAGCAACGCGATGAACAGCGCGAACAGGTAACCGATGGAGTACTTGAAGGTTCCGATCGCCGCGTGCGGCCGGCTGCCACGGTACAACACCCAGGCCCATTGCAGGAAGCGCAGGCCCAGCGCCAGGGCACAGGCCAGGTACAACGGGCCGCTCATGTGGATGGCAAATGGCAGCAGGCTCACCGCCAGCAATATCAGGGTGTACAGCAGGATATGCAGCTTGGTGTAACGCTCGCCGTGGGTCACCGGCAGCATCGGGATATCGGCCTTGGCGTATTCCTCCTTGCGGTGGATGGCCAAGGCCCAGAAGTGCGGAGGCGTCCAGGCGAAGATGATCAGCACCAGCAGCAGGGGTTCGGCGCTGATATGGCCGCTTACTGCAACCCAGCCCAGCAACGGCGGTGCGGCGCCGGCCAGGCCGCCAATGACGATGTTCTGTGGCGTGGCGCGCTTGAGAAAGCCGGTATAAAGCACCGCGTAACCGAGCAAGGAAGCCAGGGTCAGCCAAGCGGTGAGCGCGTTGGTGAACACCAGCAACAGCGCCATGCCAAGCAGCGCCAGGGCCAGGGCGAACAGCAATGCTGGCAACGGCTCGACTCGGCCCTGGGCCAACGGGCGTTTGTGGGTGCGCGCCATCAGCGCGTCAATGCGCCGGTCCACCACATGGTTGACCACTGCTGCGCCGCCTGCGCACAGGGCAATCCCCAGGTTGCCGAACAGCAGCACGCTCCAGCTGACCCCGGCGCGGGTCGCCAGGAACATGCCCGCCAGCGAGGTGATCAGCATCAGCACCACCACTTTGGGCTTGGTCAGCTCCAGGTAATCGCGCCAACCAGCACGCTGTGCGCTCAGAAGCGTCGCCACGAATCGTTCCTCATGTGGTGGGTGATGCTTACCCCGGCCACGGGCCGCAGGCGCCAGCCATGGCCAACCCCGACGCGCACCTTGTCGACCACGCGAATGCGGTAGTTCACCAGCACCATGCTCAGCAACAGCAGGGCGCCGCCAGCGTTATGCGCCACAGCCACGGCCAGCGGCAGGTGGAACAGCACATTGCTGACTCCCAGGCCGATTTGCACTGCCAGCGCCAGCAACACCAGCCGCGACAGGCCGGTGAGGCCACAGCGGTGCAGCTTCCAGCTGAGCATCAGCAGTACACAGGTCACCAGTAGCGCGCCCAGGCGATGGCTGATGTGGATGGCCGTGCGCGCATCGCTGTCCAGCTGCCCACCCAGGTAATTGGGGCCGACATGCTGCGTGAGGTGGAAGCCGTTGCTGAAGTTTGCCGCTGGCCACCACTGGCCATGGCAGGTGGGCAGGTCGATACAGGCGACCGCCGCGTAGTTGGAGCTGACCCAGCCGCCCAGAGCAATCTGGCCAATCACCACCAGCAGGGCCAACGCGGCTATCCGTCGAAGACTGAGTGGCAGTTTCGGCAAGGGCGCAAAGGCCCGGGATAGACGCAGGGACAGCAGGAACAGCAAGCTCAGTGTGGTGAAGCCGCCCAGCAGGTGCGCGGTGACCACTTGCGGCCACAACTTGAGGGTGACGGTCCACATGCCAAACGCCGCCTGCGCCAGCACCACGCCCAGCAGCAGCAGGGGCAGGCGATAGGGCTGGCCATCGCGGGCATGCCGGCGAACCGCCTGCAAGGCGAGCAGGGCGATCACCACGGCGAGGGTGCCGGCGAAGTAGCGGTGGACCATCTCGGCCCAGCCCTTGGCTTCTTCCACCGGGTGGTCAGGGAAGTGCAGTCCGGCATGGGCCAGCTGCGCTTCGCTCTTGGGCACGCTGATGAAGCCGTAGCAGCCAGGCCAGTCGGGGCAGCCTAGCCCGGCGTGGGTCAGCCGGGTGTAGGCACCGAGCAGGACAACCAGCAGCGCCAGCAGGGTAGCGAACACAGCTATACGGAATCCGGGTCTGGCCATGGCAGGCTCCTAGCCGATGTTGGACAGCTTGAGCAGGTGGCGCAGGTCGTCGAGCACGTGCTTGCCGTTGACCTTGGCGTCGTAGCGCAGCACCAGGTTGCCGTGCGGGTCGACAATCCACAGCTGTGGGCCGGGCTCGCCAACCTTCTGCAAGTAGCGCTGGGCATCCAGAGGGTAGCGTTGCAACTGCGGATACTCGCGCTCCAGCAGCGCCTGGTAATCGCTGGCCAACGGTTGGGCAGCAGCCAACGCATGGCTGGCACGGCTGGCGTCACGGCCCAGACCGACCTGGATCTGCCGCACCAGGTACACCAGGCGCTGACAGTCCTCGGCGCAAACTGCGGGAGCGCTGACCAGCAGTTGCCAACGTTGGTCCTCACCTGCAATGCCGATGTCGGCGCGGGTCTCGCCATTGCCGATCATCGCACCGTGGTAGCTGCGGCCATCCGGCACCCAGAACTGGAGCTTGTACATGCAGGTGGCCAGGATCATCGGGCCGAGCACCACCAGCAGAATCAGAATCAGCTGCAAACGCCCGCGGGCTCTGGGCTTGCTACGTTCAGGCAGGCCCAGTGGAGTGGCGGTGGCCATGCTGTTTCTCCTTGTTTTTGTGCCAGCCGAAATAGAGGTAGAGCAGCACCAGCGCGATGGCCAGCGCAAACCATTGCACGGCGTAACCGAGGTGTTTTTCCGGGCCCATGCCGACTATCGGCCAGTCCAGCCGATAAGCAGCCGGGCCAGGCTCCAGGCGTACTTCATGGGCGAAGCCTTCGCGATCAAGCTGCTGCCACAGCTGCGCAGCGTCGACTGCGGTGAGCAGGTGCGGCCATTGCCCACCGACCGGGTCGGGGTGCAGCTGGAAGGTGTTGCCCGGCGCCACATACACCGACGCGTTCAGTGCCAGGGCTTGGTCGGGCGTGTCGAAATGCACCGGTACGCGGCGGTCCGGCCACGCCAGCCAGCCGCGGTTGACCAGCAGCCACAGGCCGCTGGGCTGATCATGGAAGGGTTGCAACACCTCGACACCTGCCTGGCCGTCACGCATGCGGTTATCCAGCAGCAGGCTGTGCTCGGCGTCAAAGCGGCCGTAGAGGTGCACCCGGCGGTAGGCAGAGTCCTTCGTCTGCAGCAGCTGGGTGGTGGCCAGCGGGGCATCGACCTCGCGCTCGGCATAGGTGGCCAGCAGTAAGCGCTTCTGCTCGGCCCGGCCGAGCTGCCAGCAGCCGAGCGCGATCAGCCCCGGCAGTAGCGCGAGCACCACCAAGGTCGGTATCCAGCCCGGGCGAAACGGCCTCACGGGCGCCTCGCTATACTTATCCACATCACCGCATCCCCCCGGAGAAGCGCCATGCTCAAGGCCGCGATAGTCCTGATGCTGTTGGCCACGGTTGCCAGCCTGTTCAGTGGCCTGGTGTTCCTGGTCAAGGACGATGAAAACTCGACCCGCTTGCTCAAAGCCCTTACCGTGCGGGTGACCCTGGCGGCCCTGACCATCGGCCTGGTCGCCTGGGGCTTCATCAGTGGCCAGCTGGTCTCCCACGCCCCGTTCTAGCTACTTCACCGTCCCTTTGTAGGAGCGGCCTTGTGTCGCGAAAGGGCTGCGGAGCAGCCCCGGCATTCTGTGCAGTCAAGCTGAAATCCTGGAGCTACTACGCGCCCCTTTCCGACCGGTCCGGCGCCGCGGCAAGGCCGCTCCTACAAAGGGCCCTCAATGGCCTGTCAGAGCACATACACAAAGATGAACAGCCCCACCCACACCACATCGACGAAGTGCCAGTACCAGCTCGCCGCCTCGAAACCGAAGTGCTTGTCGGGGTTGAAGTGCCCGCGCAGGATGCGCACGAACATCACGATCAGGATGATCGTGCCCAGGGTCACGTGGGCGCCGTGAAAGCCGGTAAGCATGAAGAACGTCGCGCCATAGATGCCCGAGCCCAAGGTCAACCCGAGCTTGGTGTAGGCCTCGTGGTATTCGTAGGCCTGCAGCGAGATGAAGCTGAGACCCAGCAGGATGGTCAGCGCCATCCAGAATTTCAGCGGGCCGCGGTGGTCACGGCGCAGGGCATGGTGCGCGATGGTAATGGTCACGCTGGAGCTGACCAGCAAGATGGTGTTGATCAGCGGCAGGTGCCACGGGTCGATCACTTCCTTGGGCGGCGGGAACAGTTTCGGGTCCGGCGTGTGCAGCAGCGGCCAGGTGAACTCGAAGGTCGGCCACAGCATGTGCGCCACCCCTTTGGCCCCTTCACCGCCCAGCCAGGGCCCGGCCAGCACGCGCACATAGAACAGCGCGCCGAAGAAGGCCATGAAGAACATTACTTCCGAGAAGATGAACCAGCTCATGCCCCAACGGAACGAGCGGTCCAGCTGCGGGCTGTACAGCCCGGCGCGGCTCTCGCGAACCACCGAGCCGAACCAGCCGAACAACATGTAGGCCAGGAACAGCGCGCCGACGAAGAAGATCAACGGCCCGTGTGACGACGGGTGGCCGGCCTTGATGTCGTTGAACCAGGTGCCCAGGCCGAACACCGTGATGAACATGCCGATGGTGGCGATGATCGGCCACTTGCTCTGCGCCGGAACGTAGTAATGCTCATGACTTGCCATTGCTGTTCTCCTTCCCTCAACGGGCGCCCTGGACGTCCTGTACCGCGGCATGGGCGACCGGCGGATGACGCGCAGTGATGTCGAACAAGGTGTAGGCCAGTGTCAGGTGCTTCACGCTGGCCGGCAGGTCGCGGTCGACGATGAAGCGCACCGGCATCTCGATGCGTTCGCCGGGCTGCAGCACCTGCTGGGTAAAGCAGAAGCACTCGGTCTTGTGGAAATACGCCGCGGCCTCGGCCGGGGTGATGCTGGGTATCGCTTGCGCACTCATCGGCCGGTTGGTCGGGTTGTGCGCAACGAAGATCATCTGGTTCACCGCCCCCGGGTTGACCTCAAGCTCGTCGCCTTTGGAGTAGAAGTCCCAGACCATGTCGCTGGCGTTGGTCGACATGAACTGCACCCGTACCGAACGCGTCGGGTCGCTGACCTGGCTGCCCTCGTATTGCCCGCCGGTCTTGCCGTTGATGCCGAATGCCTTGCACATCACGTCATACATGGGCACCAGGGCGAAACCGAAGCCGAACATCACCACCGTCAGCAGCAGCAGGCGGGTGACCAGGCGCTTGAGCGATGAGCCCTTCATGGTGGCGCTCCTACTTCACTTCCGGTGGGGTCTGGAAGGTGTGGTAAGGCGCAGGCGAGGGGATCGACCATTCCAGGCCCTCGGCGCCATCCCAGGGCTTGGCCGGGGCAGGTGCGCCGCCACGGATGCACTTGATGACGATGAACAGGAAGAACAGCTGCGTAGTGCCGAACAGGAAGGCCCCGATCGACGACACCATGTTGAAGTCGGCGAACTGCAGGTTGTAGTCGGGAATACGCCGTGGCATCCCGGCCAACCCCACGAAATGCATGGGGAAGAAGGCCATGTTCATGCCAACGAACGACAGCCAGAAATGCAGCTTGCCGAGGGTCTCGTCATACATGTGGCCGGTCCATTTCGGTAGCCAGTAGTAGGCCGAGGCAAAGATGCCGAAAATCGCCCCGGGCACCAGCACATAGTGGAAGTGCGCCACCACGAAGTAAGTGTCGTGGTACTGGAAGTCCGCCGGGGCGATGGCCAGCATCAGCCCGGAGAAACCTCCGATGGTGAACAGGATGACGAAGGCGATGGCGAACAGCATCGGCGTCTCGAAGCTCAGCGAGCCTTCCCACATGGTGCTGACCCAGTTGAACACCTTCACCCCGGTGGGCACGGCGATCAGCATGGTGGCGTACATGAAGAACAGCTCGCCGACCACCGGGATGCCGACCACGAACATGTGGTGGGCCCAGACGATGAACGACAGGAAGGCAATGGCGCCGGTGGCGTACACCATGGAGGTGTAGCCAAACAGCGGCTTGCGCGAGAACGCCGGGATGATCGAACTGACCGCGCCGAAAGCCGGCAGGATCATGATGTACACCTCGGGGTGGCCGAAGAACCAGAACACATGCTGGAACAGCACCGGGTCACCGCCACCGGCGGCGCTGAAGAAGCTGGTGCCGAAGTGGATATCCATCAGCATCATGGTCACCACGCCAGCCAGCACCGGCATCACCGCGATCAGCAGGAACGCGGTAATCAGCCAGGTCCAGACGAACAGCGGCATCTTCATCAGGGTCATGCCTGGGGCGCGCAGGTTGAGGATGGTGGCGATCACGTTGATCGCGCCCATGATCGAGCTGATGCCCATCAGGTGGATGGCGAAGATGAAGAAGGTGACGCTGGCCGGGGCGTAGGTAGTCGACAGCGGGGCGTAGAAGGTCCAGCCGAAGTTCGGCCCGCCGCCCGGGCTGAACAGGGTCGAAACCAGCAGCAGGAAGGCCGCCGGCAGCAGCCAGAAGCTGAAGTTGTTCATCCGCGGCAGGGCCATGTCGGGCGCGCCGATCATCAGCGGGATCATCCAGTTGGCCAGGCCGACAAAGGCCGGCATCACTGCGCCGAACACCATTATCAGGCCATGCATGGTGGTCATCTGGTTGAAGAACGCAGGCTCCACGATCTGCAGCCCTGGCTGGAACAGCTCGGCGCGAATGACCATGGCGAACGAGCCGCCGAGCAGAAACATCATGAAGGCGAACCACAGGTACATCGTGCCGATGTCCTTGTGGTTGGTGGTCAGCACCCAGCGCATCAGGCCCTTGGCCGGGCCGTGGGCGTGGTCATGGCCGTGGGCGTGGTCGTCGATCACTGCACTCATGTCCTGTCTCCTGCAATCCGCTGATTGCCGCGCAAAACCCGGTTCACTTGGCTTCTGCCTGCTTGAGCGCCAGCACGTCCTTCGGCGTGACCATGTCGCCCTTGTTGTTGCCCCAGGCGTTGCGCTCGTATGTGACCACGGCGGCGATGTCGACTTCCGAAAGCTGCTTGCCGAACGCGGCCATCGCCGTGCCCGGGCGGCCGTGGTACACCGTGCTCAAGTGTTCTTCCTTCGGCCCGGTGGCCACTTTCGAGCCTTTGAGCGCCGGGAACATGGGTGGCAGGCCCTGGCCCTCGGCCTGGTGACAGGCCACACAGGTGGTGTGGTAGACCTTGTCGCCACGCTCGACCAGCTCTTCGAGTGTCCAGTCCTTGCTGGTCAGCTCCTTGAGCTTGGCGGCCTCGGCCTTGCGCTCGCCGAGCCAGGTGTCGTAATCAGCCTTGGACTTGACCTCGACCACCACCGGCATGAAGCCGTGGTCCTTGCCGCACAGCTCGGTGCACTGGCCGCGGTAGATGCCGGGCTTCTCGATACGGGCCCAGGCTTCGTTGACAAAGCCTGGGATGGCGTCGCGCTTGACCGCGAAAGCCGGCACCCACCAGGAGTGGATGACGTCGGCGGCGGTCACCAGGAAGCGCACCTTGGCACCCACCGGCAACACCAGCGGCTGGTCCACTTCGAGCAGGTAATGCTCGTCCTTGGGCGCCTTGTTATGAATCTGCTCGGCGGGGGTGGCCAGGTTGCTGAAGAATTCCACATCCTGGCCCAGGTATTTGTAGTGCCACTTCCACTGGTAGCCGGTGACCTGGATGTCGATGTCCGATTCGCTGGCGTCGTAGATGTCGATCAGGGTCTTGGTGGCCGGAATGGCCATGGCCACCAGTATCAGGAAGGGGACAATGGTCCAGAGGATTTCCACCCAGGTATGCTCGTGGAAATGCGCAGGCTGCTGGCCAGTGGAACGGCGGTGGATGACCATGGACCAGAACATCGCACCAAACACAACGATGCCGATGATCACGCAGATCCAGAAGATCGTCATGTGCAGGTCGAACACGGCGTTGGAGACTTCCGTCGCCCCCGGGTGCATGTTCACGGTCCAGGCGGCGTTGGCCTGACCAAAAACCGACCACAACAGGAGGCCCATCCAGACATGTGGATGTCGCATCATTGCGGGTTCCCCTTCTCGTTCTTGTAGTCCCGGAGGCGTGGCCTGCGGCAAGAGGGAACGGCGGTCAAGACTACCTGGCTTCGACGACCGAGCCCCTGCAAAAGCAGTCGGGCCTCATCAACGAATCACGTTCAACCGGAGTATAGACAGCGACCAACGGCACGCAACGGCACCGGTGAAATGAACTTCACGAATTAGGGAAAAGCCTGCAAAGGCCCGGGCTTGATGGGTTATGGCAAAATAATGGCATTGCGATATGCCGAACTGCGCACACGTTTGCGCGATTTATAACAAATGCGTCTTAGGTATTCTGTATACCGAGCTAATTTAGTGTCTTCCGTCTGAAACGTCTTGTCCCTGGAGTTGTCATGAACATCGCTGCTGTACGCGAGCAGATTAGCCAAGCCCACGATCACGAAGGCCGCACCGGCCAACTGAAAGAGCGTCTCGAGCTGCAACTGCCACACCTGCACCCCTCGATCCAACTGCCTGAGCAGGACGCCCAGGGTACTTTGGCGCGCTTCGTCAGCGCTTACATCGATCAAGTTCCGGAGCTGCTGGAAGCTGCCCACAACGTGTCCCGTGAAGCGGGGATCGAATCCCAGATCAAACCTGTGCTGAAAATTGCCGAAGCCTATTTCCTGCAGCCGCCGAGCGTGATGCAGGGGCATGTGGGCCTCGATTGCCTGCTGGATGAGGCGTACCTTGCGCACCGCCTGGTGGAGGAGGTCAACGACCTGTACATCCGCCACTTCCAGCAGCCGCTGATTCCGGTCGACACCACCGTGGCCAACCTTATCGCCCACCAGTTGATCGGCGAAACCTTCGCCAACCAGCTGGATGAGGTAGTGCACCATTCGGTGGATGAAATGCTGGACGACGAAAGCTTCGCCGCAGAGTCGGTGGAAGCGTATCGCGAAACCCTCCGCAGCCCGCAGACGGGCGAAGCCTGGAAGCGCTGGCCGTGCCTGTCGCGCCAGTTGAACGTAGAGTTTGGCCAGGCCAACGCCTGACCTGCCGAGCCGGTGGGGGAAAGCGCTCCCGCTGCTGCCCCCCACCTTCGATCATTAATGTCATCCGGCCGCCCTAGGGCGGCCTTTTCCATTTCAAGGTGATGACAATGACGATCAGAAGAAACCGGATCTACACGGACCTGCTGCGCAGTACCTATCGCACGATATGGGGCAACTGGGGCCTCAACCCCTCCATCAAGCCGGGCGCGGTCGGCATCATCGACGCCGACTCCGGCGACTTCAAACTTGTCGCCGACTGCCTGCCCGGCGTCGAGATCAGCAAGAACCAGCAAAGCCGCAAGTGGGATTTCAAGTCCACGGGCGTGACGTGCAGGAGCATCAACGCCAATGTCGGGGGGGTGATCTTTGACCCGAACACCGGTGCCGAGGTCAAACCTGATGCCGCGCTGGAATGGACCTTCGACAAAGAGAATTCCATTACCTCGGAGTTTGCGATCGCCGGGGAGCATGCGATCAGCAACCTTACCGTCCTCGATGACCAGTACGATTGGCTGCTTGCCCAGGCGCGCAAGTTGAACATGGCCACCAGCAGCGGCATCTCTGAAGGGTTTGGCGTGGTGACCTCAGTCATCTACGCCAGCAGCGGCCTGAATGCAGCGGCGAAGAAGAGCAAGGCCAGCTTCACCGTCTCGGGCAGCGCAAGCGGTCTGAACCGCCTGCTCGGTGAAGACGGCATCAACGGCAAAGGCAAGTCGAGCTACGTGTTCACCAGCAACTCCAGCGAAGTCGAAACACATACCCTGCCGGCCAGAAGCGGTGAAGTGGCAACCGAACCTCTGCCCGTCGCCTATACCTTTGCCTCGTTCGCAGGCAGCCGGGTGCTGATCCCGAGCTGGGTCGGCAAGATCGGCGTACTGAACCTGCTGGTGGACAGCAAGGCATCGTCCTTCACCACTTACACCACAAAGATCACACTGTCCTACCAGACCCCGGCCGGCCCGGTCGAAGACTCCAGGACCGTGATCGGTGGAAGCTCGGCCAGCTTCGGCGAAATCCCCCTGACCGCCACCGAGATGGTGCTGACTGTGGAGTTCATCAACATCGGCTCGAATACCCGCAAGTCGATGAGGTGGAACACGCCTGCCAGTGAGTGGCTGGGCGGCACCCGTACCGTGAACCTGACAGGTACCTGGCCGGGTGCACCGGAGATGACCGAGATCAAGAGCTGACCTCAAGTACCAGCAACGCTGCGTAAGCGCCCTTCCACCCTGCGCTTGAGCCCCCGCTGCTCGATGCGCAGGGTGGAGCCACTGGTCTTGCTCCAGTCCTCCAGCAGTTCCAGGCATGAATGGTCGATGTAGGTAAGGTTGGCCAGCGGAACATGCAAGGTGCTGCCGGCAGGCACGCTATCGAGCACCTGGGTCAGTGCCGGTACCTTGAGGAAGGTTGCCGCCCCGCTCAGGCGCAGCTCCATATGGCCACGGGGCTCCAGCTGGACAAGGCAGATCTTCAGGCGCGCGGCCTTGAATGCCAGCTTCAGCAGTGTCAGCGCAAAGCCCAGCAACACACCGGTCAACAGGTCGGTGAGGATGATCGCCATGGCCGTCGCCACGTAGGTGAACATCGGCATCCGCCCATAGCGGCGTAACCCCCGCAGCGCCTTGAAATCGACAAGCTTGATGCCGGTGTAGACAAGCACGCCTGCCAGGCTCGCCACCGGAATCTGCTGCAGCACGCTGCTCAGTACCACCACGAACGCCAGCAACCACAAGCCATGCAGGATGGCCGAGGCACGAGTTTGCGCGCCGGCCTGGACGTTGGCCGAACTGCGCACGATCACACCGGTCATTGGCAAGGCTCCGAGGAGCCCGCAGAGCATGTTGCCGATGCCTTGTGCCGAAAGCTCGCGATCGAAGTCCGAACGCTGGCCGTTGTGCATTCGATCCACCGCTGCTGCCGACAGCAAGGTTTCAGCACTGGCGATGAACGCCAGCGCGAAGGCCGCCACCAACAGGGTCGGGTCGGCGAGCTGCATAAGGTCATCCGGGCGAATCCAGTCGATCGCTTCGGACAGGTCAGCCGGCACTTGCACGCGGTTCACCGGCAGCGCCAGCCACATGGCGACGGCGGTCATTGCCGCCACGCCCAGCAACGCACCGGGTACGAAACGCAGCTTCTGTGGCCGCAGGCGCTCCCAGGCCCACATGATGGCAATGGTACCTAGCCCGAGCGCACCGGCCATCCAGCCTGAACCTGCATTTTCCAGCGGCAGGGCAGCGCTCACGGTCGCGGGAAACTCAAGCAGGTTCTGCATGCCCGACGGCTGCGGCGCCGTGTCGAACATGACATGCACCTGCGACAGGACGATCAGCACACCAATGCCAGCGAGCATGCCGTACACCACAGCCGGCGCCGTGACGCGGAACCAGCACCCCAGGCGCAGGCGCCCGGCCAGCAATTGCAGAATCCCCGCCAGCAGCAGGATAGGCCCGAGCATCGCCATGCCATGTTGGCGTACCAGCTCGAACACCAACACCGCCAGGCCAGCCGCCGGCCCACTGACCTGCAACGGCGAACCCGCCAGGAAGCCGACCACGATACCGCCGATGATGCCGGTGATCAGGCCCTTGGCCGGTGGCATGCCCGAGGCGATCGCGATGCCCATGCACAACGGCAGGGCAACCAGGAACACCACTACCGACGCCAGCAACTCACGCGGCAGGGCCGCTTTCAACTGTGTCATGTTCACCATCTTTCTCCTTTCTCTGTCGCACGGCCATTCCGCTGGCCGTGGGCACGTTTGACCCCTGACGAGCGCGCAGGCGCGGGCCGCCAGCGAGATCGCCGGCAGGGCAGTCAGGGCATTTTCAAGGCAGCCGAAGGCCGCGCCACACCCGCGATAGGTGCAGCCGGCTATTCAAGGTTCAGCTGTGGACGGGTCGCTTAGTAGCGGCCTCTCGGAGTGGCGCTTGGCACCGGCTGGCCAGCGGCCAGGGGTAGGAAACTGTCGCTGACAGCGTCGTAGGCTTCGATCTTGCTGGTCTCGATGTCGTACACCCAGCCATGGATGTACAGCTCACCTGCGGCGAGGCGCGACGCAACCGACGGGTGCGTACGCAGGTGATGCAACTGGGCGATCACGTTTTCCTTGGTCAGCACTTGCATGGTTTCGTGCTCGCTGCCGCAGGAACAGTTGTTCTCGACCACGGTGCGGGCCACTTCCGCATGACGCAGCCAGGCGGAAACCGTTGGCATCTTGGCCAATGACTGCGGGTTGAGCACCGCACGCATGGCGCCACAGTCCGAGTGACCGCAGATGATGATGTGATGCACCTTCAATGCCGATACGGCGTACTCGATGGCGCTGGACACGCCGCCGTTCATCTGGCCGTAAGGGGGTACCACGTTACCGACGTTACGGGTCACGAAAAGGTCGCCCGGCGAGCTCTGGGTGATCAGCTCGGGGACGATGCGCGAGTCGGCACAGGTGATGAACATGGCGCGCGGGGTTTGCGCGGTGGCGAGCTTCTTGAACAGCTCTTGCTGCTCGGGGAAGACGTCATGGTGAAAGCGCAGGAAGCCGTCGACGATGTGCTTCAGGGCGGCATCGGCGCTCTCCGCGGGGGCTTGCGGAACGACCTTGGATGGGTCCTTGACGGGCATGATTCATCCTCTTGACGGTGTGTAGGTAAATCCATTTTACCGGTGAAAGATTCTGGCTATGCGCAGATTTAGATGACGCGCGGGAGCGATAGATCACAGTCTTCGTTGACAGGATTGCTACGCTAGCGGGGAAAACTTAACTGAAACTTAATTCGGAGGCTCTAGAACGGGTGTTCCAGATCGAAAAGGCGGGAGCTGAATAATAGCAAAAAAGCATCAACTGCCAAGAGCCATTAGCACAATTATCACCTCGAATTAGCTGAGCTGGGGATGGCCACTGCCATCAGAACAACGCCATCTGCCCACCCGGCGGGCAGAACGCCGAGCAGTCCAGGGGCTGCGCCTCACGGCCGGCAAAGTCCAGCCGCTTCATGGCCTTGGCAAAACGCTGCGCCAACAACTCGGCAAAGATCCCTTCGCCACGCATCCGCGCACCAAAGCGGCTGTCATACAACTCGCCGCCCCGGCTCTGGCGAATCAGGCTGAGCACATGGGCCGCGCGCTGCGGGTAATGGTCCTGCAGCCACTGCTCGAACAACGGCGCCACTTCCAACGGCAAACGCAGCATCATGTAGGCAGCACTCTGTGCGCCCGCTTCCTTGGCAGCCTCCAGCAAGTGCTCCAGCTCGCTGTCGTTGATCATCGGAATCATCGGCGAGCACAAGACGCCTACCGGCACACCGGCCTCGCGCAGTACACGAATGGCCCGCAACCTGGCCTTGGGTGATGCCGCGCGGGGTTCGAGCACCCGCTTGAGGTCGTCGTCCAGGGTCGTGAGGCTGATCATCACCCGTGCCAGACGTTGGCTGGCCATTTCGGCCAGCAGGTCGAGGTCGCGCAACACCAGCGCGCCCTTGGTGACGATGGTCACGGGGTGGCGAAAACGCAAAAGTACCTCCAGCAACCGTCGGGTCAGCTGTTGTTCACGCTCGATAGGCTGATAGGGGTCGGTGTTCGAGCCCAGGTTGATCGGTGCACAGACATAGCCCGGCTTGCTCAACTGCTGCGCAAGCACTTCGGCGGCATTGGTCTTGGCGATCAGCTTGGTCTCGAAATCCAGGCCAGGGGAAAGATCCCAATAGGCATGGGAAGGGCGGGCATAGCAGTAGATGCAGCCATGCTCGCAACCCCGGTAGGGATTGATCGAGCGGTCGAAGGGCAGGTCGGGGGAGGTATTGCGGCTGATGACCGATTTCGCCGTTTCGATCCGTACCTCGGTACCCTGAGTCTGCGGTACCTCTTGGTACCAACCGTCATCCTCCGCCACCGAATAGCTTGGCGCGAAGCGGTTGTGCGGATTTTGTGCCGTGCCACGGCCCTTTTGCGGTGCTGGAAAAATCATGGCTCGCCCCTATACTGTATTCATATACAGTACATTGTGCTTGATGTTCTTTACAGCACCTCCGGTCAGCGCTTCAGGTCAGCCCATGCCAGCGCAGATAAGCCTGTGAACGCGCTGGCCGCCCCAGAAACGCTTCAATTCCCTCGCTCAGCGGGCGCGTGGCCCCCGGTGCGAACAACGTCTGTTCAAACGCTTTGCCTGTTGCCCGATCCAGCAGGCCACTGGCCTCGAACCGGGTGAACAGATCCAATGCACGCACATCTGACCACAAATAGGCGTAATAGCCAGCATCGTAGCCAGTCACCAGGTGCTCGAACGCGTGGGCTGGGTGCTCGAACTCGGCCAGCGGCCAGTATCCGCATCGCTCCCGGGCATCGCTCAAACGCTGCTCCAGGCTCCTGCCATCATTCGGTGTGGCATGCAGGTCGATGTCGAACAGGGCCAGGCTCAGGTGGCGGGCAATTTCCTCCACCCCCTGCTGGCGCAACCTGCGCAGGCAATCATCGGCCTGAGGCCGGGTGAGTCGGCGACCATCCTGCTGGTGCGCCGAGATCGACACCAGGTAATCCGCATCCCATACCCAGCGCTCGAAAAGCTTGCCGAACAGTTCGACGCCATCGGTGCCAAGCTCGGTGACATTGGACATGACATGATTGTTGGTGCGCACCAGCAGATGGTGCAGGGCATGGCCAAACTCATGGAACAGTTTGCGTAGCGACAGGTGGTCAAGCAGCGGCTGGCTACCATCCAGCGGCTGCGGTATATCGCAAAACACCACCACCGAGGCGGCCTGGTAGATACCTTCGGCATCGATACGGCGGTTACGGATATAGGTGGTGAACACCGCATCAGCCTGCTTGGCGGCGTGTTGCACGGCATCGAGGTACAGAAAACCGATGAGGGCATTATCCTGCCAGACTTCGAACGTCTGCACGCTTTCAGCCCATGTAGCGAACTGCCTGGGCTGCAGCACCACATTGAACAATTGCAGCAGCAACTGCTGCAGCGCGGCGACCACCGTGTCCAGCGGGAAGTAAGCTCGCAGGGCCTCGGTGGAAAGCTCGGTTTGCGCCGACGCCTGCAGGAAAGCAACGTCCCAGGGCTGCACATTCGCCAATCCCTGAATTGCGCCTTGGCGTTCCATAGCCGACCGCCATTGCCGCATTGCAGGCCGGACATGATCGGCCAGGTCATGCAACAAGTCGCGCACCTGGGCAACCGAACCCGCACTCTTGGCCTGCAGGCTTTGCTCCAGATGGCTGGCAAAACCGAGCAGATGGGCCTTTTCCTCTCGCAAGCGTGCCAGTTGCTGCAATAGCAGGCGGTTGTCCCGCAGCGGGTCGGTGCTGACACCGCGGCCGTGGTAAGCCCGATACACTCGCTCACGTAGCCCCCGGTTACCTGCGTGTATGAGCACAGCGTCGGTTGCCACGCTTTCGCAAGGGATCAACCAGCCCGCCTCACCCGTTTCACGTGCCCGTGCGGCCAGCTCATCGCGGATCCGCTGTGGAATGCCGCTCATCTCAGACTCATCGGCAACCAGCAACCCTGGCCGATCGATGTTGCTGAGGAACGCTGCGCTTGCAGAGGCCGTCTGTCTCTGAATTTCCGCCAGACGCGCCTTACCGGCGCTGTCGAGTAGCACCCCGCTGGAGGCGAACTTGTTCAGGTGCCAGCGCAAGGTAGCGCGCTTCTGGGCATCCAGCTGCTTGCCGATCTCGCTATTGGCCAGGCTCTCATACAGGGCCTGCAGCCTTATATTGACGAATTTCTGATCGAACCGCGCCGAAGCCCTGGCATGGAAATCGATAATGGCTTCGGCCCAGCCCTGATCCGTGCCAACCAACGGCAGGACGCCATACAGCACCGCCAGAAGCTGGGCATCCAGCCCATCCACGGCCAGCACCAGGTCATCCCAGGTTGGCAATGCCTGCTGATCGGCGATGATGCGCTCGATACCTTGCTCGTGCTCAAGCAACACATGATCGAAGGCCTCGCCCATGTTCTGCAGCGTGATCGAGGTGTAATCGACGGGAATTGCGCTTTTTTGCAACAGAGGGTTGTCCATGAAGCATCGCCTTGCTCGAATTGAAGAGCAGGCGAGCTTGCATGGCCAACAGCAGAGGGGTGGCCTGACTATCTACCACCCGGGCATGCCCGCCCGAGCACGAGGCCCGGGCGGCACGACGGCTTCACTCAGCCGGTTTCTTCAGCTTGGGGTTAGGGAAGAACTGCACGGTCTGGACCTTGGCCGGCGCCGCCTTCGGCGCCAGCTGGTTGACCCGCGTGCCGAGCTCCTTGGGCACAGACAGGCCCTGCTCGTTGAGAGTGTCGGTGAAACCGCAAGCCACACACTCACGGTGCGGCACGTCGTCTTCGCTCCACATCATCAGCTTGTCGGGCTCACTGCACGCCGGGCACACCGCCCCGGCGATGAAGCGCTTCTTGGTCTTGTTCACGGCTACCTCGCTCATGCCGCAGCGCTCTCGGTGAGGCCACTGTGGCGCAGCAATGCATCGATGGAAGGCTCACGCCCACGGAAGTCCACGAACAGCTCCATCGGCTCGCGCGAACCGCCGCGGGCCAGGATCGCTTCACGGAACGCGCGGCCGGTCTCGGCATTCAGCACGCCTTCTTCTTCGAAGCGCGAGAAGGCGTCGGCCGAAAGCACTTCAGCCCACTTGTAGCTGTAGTAGCCTGCCGCATAACCGCCAGCGAAGATGTGCGCGAAGCTGTTGGGGAAGCGGTTGTACGCCGGCGGACGCATCACCGAAACTTCGTCACGCACGCCTTCGAGCACCTGCAGCACGCTGCGGCCGTCGCCGTGGCTGGCGTGCAGCTCGAAGTCAAACAGCGAGAACTCCAGCTGACGCACCATCATCATGCCGGACTGGAAGTTCTTCGCCGCCAGCATCTTGTCCAGCAGGTCCTGGGGCAGGGCGGTACCGGTTTCGTAATGGCCGGAGATCAGCGCCAGGCCTTCCGGCTCCCAGCACCAGTTTTCCATGAACTGGCTCGGCAGTTCGACCGCGTCCCAGGCCACACCGTTGATACCGGAAACACCGGCATGCTCGATACGGGTCAGCATGTGGTGCAGACCGTGGCCGAATTCGTGGAACAGGGTGGTGACTTCATCGTGGGTCAACAGCGCAGGCTTGCCAGGCGCAGCCGGGGTGAAGTTGCACACCAGGTTGGCGACCGGGCTCTGCAGCTCGCCGCCAGCCGTACGGCGGCGGTCACGGGCGCCGTCCATCCAGGCTCCGCCACGCTTGTTGGCGCGGGCGTAGAGGTCGAAGAAGAAGCGGCCGACGTGCTGGCCGTTTTCCTTGATCTCGAACAGGCGCACGTCCGGGTGCCAGCTGTCGAAGCCTTTGAGTTCGGCGATCTCGATGCCGTACAGGCGCTGCACGATGCTGAACAGGCCGCCGAGCACCTTGTCGATCGGGAAGTAGGCGCGCAGGGTTTCCTGCGACACGCTGTAGCGCTGCTCGCGCAGCTTCTCGCCGAAGTAGCCGGCGTCCCAGCTGGCCAGCTCGGGGGTACCCTGCTCGGCGGCGTAAGCCTTGAGCTGCTCCAGGTCCTGGGCGGCGAATGGCTTGGAACGCTTGGCCAGGTCACGCAGGAAGCTCAGCACCTGGTCGCTGGACTCGGCCATCTTGGTGGCCAGGCTCAGTTCGGCGTAGTTCGGATAACCCAGCAATTGCGCCAGCTCCTGGCGCAGGTCGAGGATCTGCTGCATGACCGGGCCGTTGTCGAACTGGCCGGCATTCGGGCCCTGGTCCGAGGCACGGGTGCAGTAGGCGGCGTACAGCTCTTCGCGCAGGGCGCGGTCGCTGGCGTAAGTCATCACCGCATAGTAGCTGGGGAACTCCAGGGTGATCAGCCAACCATCGAGGCCCTTGGCCTGCGCGGCGGCGGCCATCTGCGCCTTGGCCGAATCGGTCAGGCCAGCCAGCGCGGCCTCGTCAGTGACGTGCTTGGTCCACGCCTGGGTGGCGTCGAGCAGCTGATTGGAGAAGCGGCTGCCCAGCTCGCTGAGCTTGCTCTGCACTTCGGCATAACGCTGCTGCTGGTCGGCCGGCAGGTCGATGCCCGACAGGCGGAAGTCCCGCAGGGCGTGGTCGAGAATAGTCTTCTGCGCCACATCGAAACCCGCGGCTTCCGGGCTGCTTACCAGTGCCTGATAGGCTTCGAACAGCGCACGGTTCTGGCCCAGTTCGGTAGAGTAGGCACTCAGCGCTGGCAGGCAAGACTCATAAGCCTCGCGCAGCTCCTGGCTGTTGCACACTGCATTGAGGTGGCTGACCGGGCTCCAGGCGGCACCCAGGCGGTCGTTCAGTTCGTCCATGGCCAGCACCAGGCCGGCCCAGGTAGGGTTGCTGCCCTGCTGTTCGAGGATCTCGGCAATGGCTTTACGGTTGTCGGCCAGGATCGCTTCGATCGCCGGCAACACGTGTTCGGCACGGATTTGCGAGAAGGGCGGCAGATCGTAGGACTGCAGAAGCGGGTTGTTCGCACTCACGGTTCGGATACCTTGGCAGGAGAAACACTGCCCCATCTTAATTACAATCGACGCCGACCGCAGCAGGCAGCCTGCCTATCGGCACAGATGAGAGACGCTATCATGGCCATCCGCAGCTTCCAGCAACACACTCCGAAAGTGGGACTCAGGGCTTTTGTCGACCGTTCGGCGGTGGTCCTGGGTGATGTGGAAATCGGTGAAGACAGCTCTATCTGGCCGCTGACGGTGGTCCGCGGCGACATGCACCGCATCCGCATTGGCGCACGCACCAGTGTGCAGGACGGCAGCGTGCTGCACATCACCCACGCAGGCCCCTTCAACCCCGACGGTTTTCCGCTGATCATCGGTGACGAGGTGACCATCGGCCACAAGGTCATGCTGCATGGCTGCACCCTGGGCAACCGCATCCTGGTCGGCATGGGCAGCACCATCATGGATGGCGCCATTGTCGAAGACGAAGTCATCATCGGCGCCGGCAGCCTGGTGCCGCCCGGCAAACGCCTGGTCAGTGGCTACCTGTACATGGGCAGCCCGGTTAAACAAGTCCGGCTGCTCAACGACCAGGAGCACGCCTTCTTCCCTTACAGCGCCGGCAACTACGTCAAGCTCAAGGACCAGCACCTGGCCGAAGGCTACGACCAACCGGAATGAACCCGACTACCGAGACGCACATGCACCAGCAGAATATTCTCTTCGACCTCGACGGCACCTTGACCGACCCACGTCTGGGCATCACCCGTTCGATCCAGTACGCCCTGGCCAAGCTGGGCATCGATGAGCCCGACCTGACCCGCCTCGAACACTTCATCGGCCCGCCTCTGCTGCAGGCTTTCATGCAGTTCTACAGCTTCGATGAAGCCAAGGCGTGGGAAGCGGTGAACTTCTACCGGGAACGTTTCCGAGTCACCGGGCTTTATGAAAACCTGGTGTTCGAGGGTGTGCCCGAGCTGCTCGAAGCACTGAATGGCCAAGGCCGGACGCTGTACATCGCCACCTCCAAACCCTGGGAATTCGCCCGTGAAATTGCCCGGCACTTTGCTTTCGACCACCACTTCAAGGTGATCTACGGTAGCGAACTGGACGGCACACGGACCAACAAGGTCGAGCTGATCCGCCACTTACTGGACGAAGAAGGGCTTGATCCGGCGCAGACGCTGATGATCGGCGACCGCAAGCATGACCTGATCGGCGCCCGCAGCAATGGCTTGCAGGCGGTGGCGGTGGGGTACGGGTTTGGCAGCCAGGAAGAGCTGATGGCCGAGGCGCCGGCCTTCCACTTCGCGACCGTGGCCGATATGCATCAGGCTTTCATCCAGGGCTGAAGGCCATGGAGCTGCTGCGCAGCCCTTTCGCGACAAAAGGCCGCTCCTACAAGGGATTGCGTGCTTCTGTAGGAGCGGCCTTGCCGGGGCGCCGGACCGGTCGGAAAGGGCCGCAGAGCGGCCCCAAAATCTCAAAGACTCACATCAACCGCCGCAACGCGGCTTTCCTTTCCTCGATCGGCAACCGCCCCAAAGCCTCGACCCGCTCGTAAAACACCCCCCAATCTCCGTTTACCTCCCGGAACAAGGCCGCAAACGCCGGTACCCACTGGTCATAAAGCCCGAACGGCAACAGCTTGGCATTGCTCAACGGCGCATAGATCCAGGCGTCATAGCGCTTGTCACCGTTCCACTGGCTGTCCCGCACCTGCTTGTACTCCGCCCGCAAACGCTCGAACTCCGCCTGCTTGGCCACCCGCTTGTGGGCATCGTCCTGCGGCCCGGCATAGATCGCCTGCAACCGCTCGCGGCTGGCCAGCACCAAGCGGGTGAACTGGTCGCTCTGCTGCAACTGATTTGCACTGATCGGCGCAAGCCCACGCGCTGCACGCCATTGCCGGGTGCCCTCCTGCTCGACGAAGGTGGCAAACGACTCGTTGAACTCGGTGTCGTCCTGCACATAAAAGCGCTGATGAGCCAGCTCATGGAAGATCAGCGTGGCCAGCCGCTCATCCCCCCAGCCGACCATCGACGACAGGATCGGGTCATCGAACCAGCCCAGCGTCGAGTAGGCCTCGACACCGCTCACGTACACGTCCAGGCCTTGCTGGCGCATCAACGCCGCCGCCCCCCGCGCAGCGCCCTGGCGGTAATAGCCCCGGTAGGCGACGCAGCCTGCGACAGGGAAGCAGTGAGTTACCGGCTGCAGCGACAACTCAGGTGTGGCGAACACGTTCCACACCACATAGGGGCGTTGCAGGTCGGCGTAGAGCCGGTAGCTGCGATTATCAGGCAGCTTCAGCTGTTCGCTGGCAAACACCCGTGCTTTTTCTGCATGCACGAGGCGATCACGCAAGCGCGGGCTGCTGGCCGGGTCGGCGATCACCCGGTCCACAGGCTGGCGCGCCCGCAGCAACTGCCATTGCCCCTCGGCCAACTGGCCGTAATACCCGATGGTGCTGCAACCGTTCAGCAGAAAGGCACCCAGCAGCGGAACCAAACGCCTGAAAAGGCGGTCGAGTGGCCCAGGGCCTGAGCGCTTGAAAAGAACAAAGAGATCCATCTGGGGCTATCCAACTCGCTCAAGGCCTATGCGCTCCAAGACTATCTCGCCAAGGGGGAGTTTCGCCATGCGTGCACTGTTGGTCACCAGCTCACTGCTGCTGATGTCTGCCTGTTCGACCCTGCCTGACCCGGACCCGAACCTGGCCTGGGTAGACCTCACCCCTTACGGCGATACTTCGCTGGACGCCACCCAGGTGGACGAGCGCGAATGGGCCGACAGCCGCTACTTCGAAGTGCAACCCGGCAGCCACGAGCTGACCGTGCGCTACCAGTTCCCGGTCACACCGAGCAATATCGGCCCGGTCGACGAGCCACTGTGGCGTGATTGCCAGGTCAAGCTGACCTTCAAGGACTTCAGCGCCGGCCAACGCTACCAGCTGCATGCCGGCAGCATCGGCTTCCGCCCCTGGATCAAACTCTACGACCACCAGCAGAAACTGGTCGGTCAGGGCCTGCCAGCAGGTTGCCAACGCACCTGAACGACACAAACGGCGCTATGCTTGTAACTCGTGTATCGCGAGTGGGAGTTTTGCCATGCGCCAGCCCATGATGCTGATCGCCCTCAGTGCACTGGGGGCTTGCGCCAGCCCCTTGCCCCCCGTTGACCCCAGCAAGGCCTGGGTCGATCTCTACACCGTCACCCCTGGTCGCCTGCTGATGGCCGACCGCCTGGATGGCCAACGCCTGGACGATGGCCGCTACTTCCAGATAACCCCCGGCAAACATGAACTGGTGGTGCGGTTCGATTACGAGATCTATGCCGGCGGCATGCTGACCAGCCCGAAGGATCGTACCTGTTACCTGACTGTGCGCTTCGATGACTTCAAGGCAGGCGAACGCTATCGGCTAGAGGCGCGGGCGCCGGTGATGGACCCGCAGGTGCTGCTGTACGACGCCAGCCGCAAGGTGGTGGTGAACGAGCCAAGCGACGTGTTCTGCATCCCGTAACAAACACTGGGGCCGCAATGCGGCCCCAGTCATTCAACGATCATTCTTCTGGTAAATGATCTTCTTCGTCCCGCCATCGCAGGTACCGACGATCATGTTCTGATCCTTGACCTCACTGTTGGGCACGATTTCCAAGGTGTAGGACGTGACACCCTGGGCCTGGATCTTGGCTTCGATCTCAGCCTTGAGTTCTTCGCACGGTTTCACCGCCGCCAATGCAGAAGTGGCCACAAGCGAAGCCAGCACGGCGATTGCTACGCGAATCATGGAACGGCTCCTGGCAAGGCAGCTGCGCTGCCGACGCTGTTTAGACTACAGCAAACCGCCGCCGTTGCGCGGTCTAGCCCACCAATGTGGCATCCAGGCTGATCTTTGCGTTCAGCACCTTCGACACCGGGCAACCGGCCTTGGCCTTGTTGGCGATTTCGAGGAACTGCGCCTCGCTGGCCCCTGGCACCTTGGCCTTGAGAATCAGGTGCACGGCAGTGATGGCAAAGCCGTCAGGTTGTTTGTCCAGCGTGACTTCAGCAATGGTATCGATGCGATCCGCGGTGAGCCCGGCCTCCCCGAGCATCATCGACAGCGCCATCGAGAAGCAGCCAGCATGGGCCGCGCCAATCAGCTCTTCCGGGTTGGTCCCGGGCGAGCCCTCGAAACGGGTGTTGAAACCGTATGGGTTCTGCTTGAGTGCACCACTTTCAGTAGAAAGCAGGCCTTTGCCATCCTTCAGGCCACCTTGCCAGATCGCCGATGCTGTCTTTTTCATGATGCCTCCTGGTCGTAGGGTTACTTACCTACACTTTCGAGGTCAGCGTCCTACAGCAAGTTCAGAGCAATCGCCCAGTGAGCATTGAATCCTCCGAATCTGCCCATACAGAGTCAAAAGGGCCTGCGGGCCAACCACTCTTGCGGAGGCTCCGATGACGCAGTTGCGTGACCTGAAGATTTCTACCCTCGACCTGGTGCCAGTGCGCGCCGACAAAGGCCCGGCGCAATCACTGCACAACTCGCTGGACCTGGCCCGGCATGTCGAACGGTTTGGCTACAACCGTTTCTGGGTGGCCGAGCACCACAACATGGACGGCATCGCCAGTTCGGCCACATCGGTGCTGATCGGCTACCTGGCGGGCGGCACTTCGACCATCCGCGTCGGTTCCGGCGGCATCATGCTGCCCAACCATGCTCCGCTGGTGATTGCCGAGCAGTTCGGCACATTGGCCAGCCTGTATCCAGGGCGTATCGACCTGGGCCTGGGCCGCGCACCTGGCTCCGACCAGATGACGGCTTACGCCCTGCGCCGCGACCGCGCTGGCAGCGCCGACGATTTCCCGGATGACGTCGAGGAGCTGTCGCGCTACCTCGGCCCGCGCACCGATGATCAAAAAGTGATCGCCGTACCCGGCCACGACACCGACGTGCCCCTGTGGCTGCTCGGTTCCAGCCTGTTCAGCGCCCAACTGGCTGGCATGCGCGGCATGCCGTACGCCTTTGCCTCGCACTTCGCCCCGCGCTACATGCATGAGGCGATCCGCATCTATCGCGACCACTTCAAGCCATCGACCACGCTGGACAAGCCCTATGTGATGCTGGGCATTCCGATGGTCGTGGCAGACACCGACGAGCAGGCCGAGTACCTGGCCACCTCGGTGTACCAGCGCATCCTGGCGTTGATTCGCGGGCAAAGCCTGATGCAAAAACCACCTGTGCCGAGCATGGATGGGCTATGGCTGCCCCATGAACGCGATGCAGTGGGGAGTTTCCTGGGCCTGGCGATGATCGGCAGCCCGCAGAAAGTCCGGGCCAAGGTGGAGGTGCTGCTGGAGCAGACCGGGGCGGATGAACTGATCTTTACCTGTGACTTGTATGAGCATGCGGACCGGATCCGGTCCTATGAGCTGATGGCGCAGGCCTTGAAGAGCGAGTGACCTTCTTCGCGGGTAACCCCGCGAAGAATGCAACGCATCAGCCACGGCGGTAGACAATCTCCTTGCTACCGCCCTCACAGCTGCCAATCACCTTGCCAGCCGGCTCGCCCTTCTTGACGACCTCCAGCTTGTAGCCCTTCACACCCTTGGCATCCAGCTTCGCTGCGATCTCCGCCTTGAGCTCTTCGCACGGTTTCCCGGCCGCCATCGCACCGCCCGCCAAGACCATCAAACCCACAGCCAGCATCAGTTTCTTCATCGATCGCATTCCTTGTACAGATGAGAAAAGACAAAAGGGCGCCGCCAAGGCGCCCTCCGGAGTTATAACGCCATCACGCCAGGCTATTCCAGCCCGGCAATGTTTCAGCTATTGGCAATGCGGAAACCAACCTTCAGCGTGACCTGAAAATGCGCCGCCTTGTTGTCGCGGATATGGCCACGGGTATCGACCACTTCAAACCACTCCAGGTGCTTGATGCTCTTGCCGGCTTCGGCCAAGGCATTGTTGATCGCCTCTTCGATACTGGTGGGGGACGAACCCACCAGCTCGATCTTCTTGTAGGTGTGATGATCGGTCATGAGCGCTCTCCTTGGGTGACGGTGAAATTGAGCCTAGCAGCGTAGGCCTGGTTTACCTGCGAGCCGCGGCCTTTCGCTAAAGTTCGATCGCACTTTCCGGAAGCCCGGGGGTCGCAATCCTTACAGTCCATACTGCAAAGGAGAGTCAACATGCACCGCAACTCGCTGCGTAAAACGTCCCTGGAAAGCATGGAAGCGGAGATCGAAAGCCTCCTGAAAAGCCTGGAGAACCTGAAGCACGATGCGTCCGAGGAAACCCAGAAGTCAGTGAAGGCCATGCGCAGCAACGCCGAAAGCGCGCTGCGCCACTCGCGCAGCCTAATCAGCGATGCCTATGAGGAAGTCAAAGAGCGCACCCGCCAGACCGGCATCGCCACCCGCGACTACGCCCAGGAGCACCCGTACACCACAGCGGGCGTTGCCATAGGCGCGCTGGGCCTGCTGGCGGCGTACCTGCTGTGCAAGCGCAACTAAGCGCTCTGCCTGGCCAGCTCGGCGCGTAGCCACTGCGCCAGCTGCTCGGCGCGCCCGTCTGCGGCGCGCCGGGGCACCCACAGCGCCAGCGCGGCAGGGGTCGGCGAAAAGCCCCAAGGCGCGCTCAAGCGGCCCGCTCGCAGGTCATCGGCCACCAGCGGTTGTGGCGCAATCGCTACCCCCAGGCCGGCAACCGCCGCCTCCAGCAAGTAATACAAATGCTCGAACGCCTGGCCGTACTTCAACGAGCCAGCCTCCAGCCCTTGTTCTGCCACCCAGGTTGGCCAAGCCTGCGGCCGTGAGGTGGTATGCAGCAGGGCTTCGTCCAGCAGGGCCTTGGCGGGTGCGGCCTGCAAGCGGTCGAAGCCGGCGAAGTGTGGGCTCAGCACAGGGCCGATGCGCTCCTGCGCCAGCACATGGACCTGCATGTCCGACGGCCACGGCGGTTCGGCATACACCAGCAACGCATCCAGCCCGGGCCGGCGAGGATCGAGATCGCCTTCGCCTGCCGAAAGGTGCAGGCGCAGTTCGGGCAGGTCAGCCTTCAACCGCCCCAATCGGGGGATGAACCAACGCGCCAGCAAGCTGCCGGAACAACCCAGCACGAACGGCGCCTCGCTCACATCCCGGCTCAACTCGGCGCACACACTGCGCAGGCGGTCGAACGCCTCACCGCTGGCGTCACGCAGGCGCACCCCGGCATCTGTGAGTTTGATGCCGCGCCCGTCCTTGACGAACAGGGCCACGCCTAGGTGTTCTTCAAGTACCTTGATCTGCCTGCTGACGGCGCCATGAGTGACGTGCAGCGCCTCGGCCGCCTGGCTGACGCTATTTAGCCGGGCAGTGGCTTCGAAGGCCCGCAGGGCATTGAGGGGTGGTAGGTCGTGAGCCATGTTACCTGTGAGTTTTTCTGACAAGTTTGCGCAATCTTATCGGTTTTCAGCCGGGCTTGCCGTGGTTAGAGTAAAGCCCATCACTCATTCATTACGCCCTGGAGCGCCCCATGACCCAGTCCCAATACCGTCCCGGCCCCGACGCCAACGGCCTGTTCGGCTCATTCGGCGGCCGCTACGTGGCCGAAACCCTGATGCCGCTGGTGCTGGACCTGGCCCGCGAATACGAAGCGGCCAAGGCCGACCCGAAGTTCCTCGAAGAGCTCGCCTACTTCCAACGCGACTACATCGGCCGCCCGAACCCGCTGTACTTCGCCGAGCGCCTGACCGAGCACTGCGGCGGCGCAAAGATTTTCTTCAAGCGTGAAGAGCTCAACCACACCGGCGCACACAAGGTGAACAACTGCATCGGCCAGGTGCTGCTGGCCAAGCGCATGGGCAAGAAGCGCCTGATCGCCGAAACCGGCGCCGGCATGCACGGCGTGGCCACTGCCACCGTCGCTGCACGCTTTGGCCTGCCTTGCGTGATCTACATGGGCGCCACCGACATCGAGCGCCAGCAGGCCAACGTGTTCCGCATGAAGCTGCTGGGCGCCGAGATCGTCCCGGTCACCGCTGGTACCGGCACCCTGAAAGACGCCATGAACGAGGCCCTGCGCGACTGGGTCACCAACGTCGACGATACCTTCTACCTGATCGGCACTGTGGCCGGCCCACATCCATACCCGGCGATGGTCCGCGATTTCCAGTCGATTATCGGCAAAGAAACCCGCGCCCAGCTGCAAGAGAAGGAAGGCCGCCTGCCGGACAGCCTGATCGCCTGCGTTGGCGGTGGCTCCAATGCCATGGGCCTGTTCCATGAGTTCCTCGAAGAACCGAGCGTGCAGATCATCGGCGTCGAAGCCGGTGGCCACGGCGTTCACACCGACAAGCACGCCGCCAGCCTGAACGGCGGCGTACCGGGCGTGCTGCACGGCAACCGCACCTACCTGCTGCAGGACGACGACGGCCAGATCACCGACGCCCACTCGATTTCCGCCGGCCTCGACTACCCGGGCATCGGCCCGGAGCACGCCTACCTGCACGAAGTGAAGCGCGTCGAGTACGTCAGCATCACCGACGACGAAGCGCTGGATGCGTTCCACGCCACCTGCCGCCTGGAAGGCATCATTCCGGCCCTGGAAAGCTCCCATGCCCTGGCCGAAGCGATCAAGCGCGCACCGAACCTGCCCAAGGATCACCTGATGGTGATCTGCCTGTCCGGCCGCGGCGACAAAGACATGCAAACCGTGATGAACCACATGGCAGCCCAGGAGAAACAGGCATGAGCCGTCTTGAACAACGCTTCGCCGAGCTGAAGGCCGAAGGCCGCTCCGCGCTGGTCACCTTCGTCACTGCTGGCGACCCGGGCTACGACGCTTCGCTGCAGATCCTCAAGGGCCTGCCGGCTGCTGGCGCCGATGTGATCGAACTGGGCATGCCATTCACCGACCCGATGGCCGACGGCGTAGCCATCCAGCTCGCCACCCTGCGCGCCCTGGAAGCCGGCCAGACCCTGGCCAAGACCCTGCAGATGGTTCGCGAATTCCGCGTGGATAACCACACCACGCCGATCGTGCTGATGGGCTACTACAACCCGATCCACCGCTTCGGTGTGGATAAGTTCGTCGCCGAAGCCAAGGCAGCTGGCGTCGATGGCCTGATCATCGTCGACCTGCCGCCCGAGCACGACGCCGAACTGGCCACCCCGGCCCAGGCCGCGGGCATCGACTTCATCCGCCTGACTACCCCGACCACAGACGATGCGCGCCTGCCGCGTGTGCTGGAGCGCAGCTCCGGGTTCGTCTATTACGTATCGGTGGCTGGTGTGACCGGTGCCGGTTCCGCAACTACCGAGCACGTGACCGAGGCAATTGCCCGCCTGCGTCGGCATACCGATCTGCCGATCAGCGTTGGTTTCGGTATTCGTACGCCGGAGCAGGCTGCCGCAATCGCACGCTTGGCCGATGGTGTGGTAGTGGGTTCGGCGCTGGTCGACAAGATTGCCCAGGCCAAGGAGCCCGGTCAGGCCGTCAATGACGTGCTGAGCCTGTGCTCGGCACTGGCCGAAGGCGTGCGCGGCGCCCGCCGCTAAACCGCTTCGCCTGCTTCGCGGGCAAGCACGCTCCACAGGGACCGCGCCGCTCTAACGGCTTGCGCTGTACCTGTGGGAGCGGGCTTGCCCGCGAAGGGCCAGCACGGACTACCCCCCAAAGATCGCCAGATTCAAAGGCCGCACAGCCCCCATCCAGATCGCATGATCGCGGTGATCCGCCAACTCATCGCCAGTGAGCGGATGCAGAAACACCACAAGCCCCTTCCGATACAGCGCCAACCAAGGCAACACCACCCCCACGAATTCCGGCTCGAAGGCCAGCTGGCAGCTCCAGTCCGGGTGTGGCCCGACCGGTTTCTGGTGCATGCGCCCCATGGTCACGGGAAACAGCCGCGCCGCCTCCTCGCACAGCTCGCGAGCCTGCTCGAGTGTGGATGCGTCGTAGTACACGTGGGCGTGGTAACCCTTGATCCTCTGCACGATAACTCCTGATTGCGGTCCAACCATCACCCCACTTGCAAAGAGAGTGATGCGGTGAAAAATGCCGAAACCCCAGTGTTCAAACTGGTGTTGTTCGGGGCTGAAAGCAGCCTGAGCAACGCCCTTACGACCGAGCTGCTGGCACGCCAGCACGAGGTCATTGCGGTGGTTGGCGACCTCAACCGCCATACGCCCCGCCCTGGCCTGCATTTGAAGATAGGCGCGCTGGACGATGCCGACCAGGCGGAACAGGGCGCGGCAGGGGGCTCGGCGGTGATTGCCCTGCTGGCGCCAGGCGATCTGGCGGCGCAGGCGCAGATGAGCGAAGCGCTGGTGGCCGGGCTGGCCCGCACGACTATACGCCGGCTGTTGCTGGTGGGCGATTTCGAAGTGCTGGATGTGCCGGGTAAATACAGCGAAGAGGAGCGCGAAGCGGTTGATGAAGTAGTTGATAAGCTGCAGCGCAGTTCGTTGCGCTGGACGTTGATCAACATGCCACCTGCACTGTCGGAAGCTGGCTCGGCCCGCGTGGCAGCGGGGATGGTCGATATGCTGGAGCTGGACTTGCACCGGGGCGAGCATCTGAACTTCGTGGTCTAGATTGCCGGGGCTGCTGCGCAGCCCTATCCGACCGGTCCGGCGCCCCGGCAAGGCCGCTCCTACAGTAGAGCGCATCCCCTTGTAGGAGCGGCCTTGTGTCGCGATAGGGCCGCAAAGCGGCCCCAAAATCTCAATGGCTGCGCTCTTGCTCCAGCCAATCCACAAACCGCTCGATCAGCGCCCCACGCCGCTTGCGCGGCGGCAGCACCGCGTAATAGCCCCGAGCCGAGCGCAAACTCCCCTCCAAAGGCCGGCACAGCAGCCCTTGCTCTACCAGCCTATCCACCAGGTGCCCCCAGCCAATGGCTACCCCCTGGCCAGCAATCGCCGCCTGAATCAGCAGTGTGTAGTTATCGAACCGCAACTGCCCAGGCGGCGGCGGGCTGGCGACGCCGAACCCGCGAAACACCCCCGCCCAATCAAACCAGCGGCTGGCCTGCTCACCACGTAAATGGAGCAACGGCAACCGCTGCAAAGCCACGGCTGACAAGGGTTTGCCATGAGTCAGTCGCGGGCTGCAGACCGGGAAAACCTCCTCGTCGAACAACCATCGGCTCTCGCCCTGGTGAAAGCGCCCATCGCCAAACAGCACCGCCACATCGATATCCGGGCGCAGCATCCCCTGGCTGCGCTCACCGGTCACCAGGCTCACGTCTACCTGTGGATAAGCCTCGTGAAAGCGCTGCAGCCTAGGCATCAGCCAGAATGCCGCGAAAGCAAAGTCCGTGGCTACTTGAAGCACTTCACGCTGGCCCCGCCCACTGGCCAGGGCAATGCCGTCATCCATGGCCTGCAAACCTTGATGAACCTGCTCGAACAGCAGCTGGCCCGCCTCGGTCAGTTCAATGCCGCGGTAGATCCGATCGAACAGACGGGTGCCCAGCTGCGCCTCCAGGCGCTTCACCTGCTGGCTCACCGCCGGCTGGGTGGTTCCCAGCTCCAACGCGGCCGCTGTGAAACCACGCAGCCGGGCAGCAGCCTCGAATACACGCAGGCTATCCAGCGACAACTCGGCAAGGTGATCAAACATAAGCTCAGCTAATCCCAGACATTGCCCGCCATGGGCTTTACCCATGTTATCGCCAGTTGCATCTTGGTAGGCAAGCGGTTCGCATAATCCTCAACGATGGAAGCCACCATGACGCGCCCGAATATCCTATTCATCATGGCCGACCAGATGGCCGCACCCCTGCTGCCGATCTATGGCCCTTCGCCGATCCAGATGCCACACCTCAGCCGCCTGGCCGAACAGGCAGTAGTGTTCGACTCGGCCTACTGCAACAGCCCACTGTGCGCTCCGTCGCGCTTCACCCTGGTCAGCGGGCAGCTGCCGAGCCGTATCGGCGCCTACGACAACGCGGCCGACTTCCCCGCAGACGTACCCACTTATGCACACTACCTGCGCCGCCTGGGTTACCGCACCGCGCTCTCGGGCAAGATGCACTTCTGTGGCCCGGACCAGTTGCACGGCTACGAGGAGCGCCTGACCAGCGACATCTACCCGGCCGACTACGGCTGGGCAGTGAACTGGGATGAACCCGACGTGCGCCCGAGCTGGTATCACAACATGTCCTCGGTGCTGCAGGCCGGGCCCTGCGTGCGTACCAACCAGCTGGATTTCGACGAGGAAGTGGTGTTCAAGGCGCGCCAGTACCTTTACGACCACGTGCGCGAAAACGATGGCCGACCGTTCTGCCTTACTGTGTCCATGACTCACCCGCACGACCCGTACACCATCCCCAAACGCTACTGGGATCGCTACGAGTCTGTGGATATCCCCATGCCCCGCGCCGAGTTCAGCCAGGCAGAGCTGGACCCGCACTCGCAGCGCCTGCTCAAGGTCTACGACCTGTGGAACAAGCCGCTGCCTGTGGACAAGATTCGCGATGCCCGCCGTGCCTACTTCGGCGCCTGCAGCTACATCGACGACAACATCGGGCAGCTGCTGCAGACCCTGGAAGAATGCAACCTGGCCGACGACACCATGATCGTGTTCTCCGGCGACCACGGCGACATGCTCGGCGAGCGCGGGCTCTGGTACAAGATGCACTGGTTCGAGATGTCGGCGCGGGTGCCGCTGCTGATCCACGCACCCAAACGCTTCGCCGCAAGCCGCATCAGCGCCTCGGTATCGACCTGCGACTTGCTGCCGACCCTGGTCGAACTGGCCGGCGGGGCTGTGGATAACCATCTGCACCTGGACGGCCGCTCGCTACTCGGCCACCTGCAAGGGCAGGGCGGCCACGACGAGGTGATCGGCGAATACATGGCCGAAGGCACCGTCGGCCCGCTGATGATGATCCGCCGTGGGCCATACAAATTCGTGTACAGCAAAGACGACCCTTGCTTACTCTACGACCTGAGCCGCGACCCGCACGAGCGGGAGAACCTCACCGGCAGCCCGGACCACCAGGTGCTGCTGCAGGCATTTGTCGATGAGGCACACCAGCGCTGGGACATCCCCAGCCTGCGCCAGCAAGTTCTGGCCAGCCAACGCCGCCGCCGCCTGGTGGCCGAGGCGCTGGCCATCGGCAAGCTGACAAGCTGGGACCACCAACCGTGGGTGGACGCCAGCCAACAGTACATGCGCAACCATATCGATCTCGACGACCTCGAGCGCAAGGCACGTTATCCACAGCCCGCACCCATGGATTGAGAAGAGAGGCCGCCATGCAGAAGTTCTCCACCGTCGTATTCGCCCTGGCTCTAGCCACTGCCACGGCCCACGCCGCAGACAGCGACGCACAATGCAGCACCGTGAAAATGGCCGACCCCGGCTGGAGCGATATCGCCTCGACCAACGCCGTGGCCAGGCTGTTGCTGGAAAGCCTGGGCTACCAGGTGAAGATCGACAGCCTGGCGGTGCCGATCATCTACGGCGGCCTCAAGGACGGCCGGGTCGATGCCTTCCTTGGCAACTGGATGCCGGCGCAGCAGGGCTTCCATGACAAGTTCATCGCCAATGGTGATGTGCAGCAGTTGTCGCGCAACCTGGAAGGCACCGAGTTCACCCTGGCGGTACCGGATTACGTGTGGAATGCCGGGGTTAAAGACTTCGCCGACCTGCACAAGCACGCCGACCAGTTCGACAACAAGCTGTACGGCATCGGCTCCGGCGCGCCAGCGAACCTGTCGCTGAAGGAAATCATCGACAAGAACGAATTCAACCTGGGCCAGTGGAAACTGGTGGAGTCCAGCGAGCAAGCGATGCTGGCGCAGGTGGATAGGGCGGTGAAGAAACAGCAGTTCATCACCTTCCTCGGCTGGACGCCGCACCCGATGAACGTGAAGTTGAAGATGCACTACCTGACTGGCGGCGAAAAGTGGTTCGGCAGCAAGGGCGAGGTGTTCACCCTGACCCGCAAGGGTTATCCAAAAGCCTGCCCGAATGCGGCGAAGCTGCTGGGCAACCTGAGTTTCACCCTGGACATGGAAAACACCATCATGGCCGAGGTTGTGGATAAGAAGATCAGCTTCGATGAAGCGGCCAAGGCTTGGCTGAAGCAGCACCCCGAGCGGCTGGAAGAATGGTTGGCTGGGGTGACCACCAAAGCCGATGGCAATGCCCTGGAGGCCGTCAAAGCCAGGCTTTGACCCCCGCCCCTTGTGGGAGCGGGTTTACCCGCGAAGAATCCAGCGCGGTACATGGCACCGGCTTCGCCGGTGTTCGCGGATTAACCCGCTCCCACAGGGAGTGGGCAATCCCGCAAGAGATCAGCCCCGAGCCAGTTGCCGGCGCAGTTCAGCCAACACTGGTGCCGTATCCGGGCGTACTCCGCGCCAGATGAAGAAAGCCTCAGCCGCTTGCTCGGCCAGCATTCCCAAGCCATCCAGCACCTTGGCTGCCCCCAGCTTCTCAGCCCACTGGCAGAACGGCGTGGGCTCTTTGCCATACATCATGTCGTAGCACACTGTGCGCCCCGCCTCGACCAGGCTGTCGGCAATCGGCGGCAACTCACCGGCCAGGCTCGCCGACGTGGCATTGATGATCACGTCCACCGGCTCCTGCAGCCAGGCAAAACCGCTGGCCACCACCGGCCCCAGTTCATCGAACTCCCGTGCCAGTTGCTCGGCCTTCTCCACGGTACGATTGGCAATCACCAGCGACTGCGGCTGGTGCGCCAGGATCGGCTCCAGCACGCCGCGCACGGCACCGCCAGCGCCCAGGATGAGAATGCGCTTGCCGGCCAGGTCGACCCCCGCGTTCACCGTCAGGTCGCGTACCAGGCCAGCGCCATCGGTGTTGTCGCCCTGCAGCGTGCCGTCGGCCAGCTTGCTCAGCGTGTTCACCGCACCCGCACGTTGGGCACGCGGGGTGAGGCTGTCGCACAGGCGGTAGGCCTCTTCCTTGAACGGTACCGTGACGTTGCCGCCGCTGCCTTGCTTGAAGAAGCCGCGCGCGCAATCGCTGAACTCGTCCAGCGGTGCCAGCAGCGTGGCGTATTCCAGGTCCTGGCCGGTCTGTTCAGCGAACAGGCGGTGGATCAGCGGCGATTTGCTGTGGCCGATGGGGTTGCCGAAAACAACATACTGGTCCATGACGACTCCTTGTTTATCCACAGGCTTACTGGCCAAGCCAGTCGCGGTCCTGCAGGAAGTATTCGGTCAGGCGTGCTTCCTCGCTGCCGGGTGCGGCCTTCCAGTCGTAGCCCCAGCGCACTTGCGGCGGCAGCGACATGAGGATCGACTCGGTACGGCCACCGGACTGCAGGCCGAACAGGGTGCCACGGTCGTAGACCAGGTTGAACTCCACGTAACGGCCGCGGCGGTACTCCTGGAACTCGCGTTGCTGTGGCGTGAAGGGGGTGTTCTTGCGGCGCTGGACGATCGGCAAGTAGGCCTCGACGTAGGCATCACCGATGGCACGCAGGAAGGCGAAGCAAGTGTCGAAATCCCACTCGTTCAGGTCGTCGAAGAACAGGCCACCGATGCCACGCGGCTCGCCGCGGTGCTTGAGGTGGAAGTAGCGGTCGCACCAGGCCTTGTAGCGCGGGTACACGTCAGCGCCAAATGGCGCGCAGGCCCGCTCGGCCACGCGGTGCCAATGGATGCAGTCTTCCTCAACGCCGTAGTAGGGGGTCAGGTCGAAGCCACCACCGAACCACCACACCGCCTCTTCACCTTCCTTCTCGGCAATGAAGAAACGCACATTGGCATGGGACGTCGGCACATGCGGGTTGTGCGGGTGGATCACCAGCGACACACCCAGGGCCTCGAAGCCACGGCCCGCCAGCTCCGGGCGATGGGCGCTGGCCGACGGCGGCAGGCCGGCGCCGAATACGTGGGAGAAGTTGACCCCGCCTTTCTCGATCAGCTTGCCGTCACCGATCACCCGCGTGCGGCCCCCGCCACCGGCTTCGCGCACCCAGGCGTCCTCGACGAAGCGGGCGCCACCGTCTTCGGCTTCGAGGGCAGAGCAGATGCGGTCTTGCAGGTCGAGCAGGTAGGCTTTCACGGCCTCGGTGCGGCTAGTCATCGGGTCACCAGGAACGGGCAGGGAAGAATTCGCCGCGTAGCATACCACCGCCGGCGCGCGCGCCGCAGTTGACGGCGATCAAGCAAAGGCGTCCGATAGAAGGCCTTTTCCCGATCCCGACAACAGGAGTGCGAGATGGCCAAGCGTATCCAGTTCAGCCAGCATGGCGGCCCGGAAGTGCTGCAGCTTGTGGAATTCGACCCCGCCCCACCCGGGCCGCAGCAGGTGCGCGTGCGCAACCATGCGATCGGCCTGAACTTCATCGACACTTACTTCCGCAGCGGGCTGTACGCACCGCCGTCCCTGCCTTCTGGCCTGGGCACCGAGGCTGCCGGGGTAGTCGAGGCCGTGGGCGAAGGCGTAACCCGGCTGAAGGTCGGTGACCGCGTGGCCCATGCCGGCGGCCCTCTGGGCGCCTACAGCGAGGTGCATACGCTGCCGGAGGCCAACCTGGTCAAACTGCCCGACAACATCAGTTTCGAGCAGGCGGCGGCGGTGATGCTCAAGGGGCTGACCGTACAGTACCTGCTCAAGCAGACCTATGAAGTCAAACCGGGTGACGTGATCCTGTTCCACGCCGCAGCTGGTGGCGTGGGTTCGCTGGCGTGCCAGTGGGCCAAGGCCCTGGGCGCCAAGCTGATCGGTACCGTGAGCTCCGCCGAAAAGGCCGAGCGGGCCAAGGCGCTGGGGGCGTGGGCGACCATCGACTACAGCCGCGAGGACGTGGCCAAGCGGGTACTGGAGCTGACCGACGGCAAGAAGTGCCCGGTGGTGTATGACGGCGTCGGTGCCGACACCTGGCTGACCTCGCTGGATTGCCTGCAGCCGCGCGGGTTGATGGTGAGTTTCGGCAATGCCTCGGGGGCAGTGAGCGGGGTGAACCTGGGGATCCTGTCGCAGAAGGGTTCGTTGTATGTCACGCGGCCGACGCTGGCGAGCTATGCCAACAATGCCGAGAACACCCAGGCCATGGCCGATGACCTGTTTGCGATGATTGCGAGCGGGAAGCTGGTTGTGGATATCCAGCAGCGATATCCGTTGAGCGAGGCGGCGAAGGCGCAGGCAGAGTTGTCGGCGCGCAGGACTGTGGGCTCTACCGTACTAATCCCCTGAGCCAGTGCTCGCCCGCTGTAGGAGCGGCCTTGCGTCGCGAAAGGGCTGCGCAGCAGCCCCAGCAGTTTCTGCATCACCGCTGAAATCCTGGGGCCGCTTCGCAGCCCTTTCGCGACGCAAGGCCGCTCCTACAAAAACCTGTGCTCAGCCAGGGCGAACGACTTCGCCAGTGGCAAGATTCCTGATCACACTCGGATTCTTCCGCCCGCCCAGCGCCCCACCGAGCACTAGGTCCAGCTGGCCATGGAAGTACTGCTCCACCCGCAACCGGCTCTTCGCCGCTGGGCGCCCGCCCGGGTTGCACGAAGTGGAAATCAGCGGCCCGACCAGCGCGCACAGCTCACGCACCTGCGGGTGATCGCTGACGCGCAGTGCCACAGTGTCATGCTGCCCGGTCACCCACTCGGGCAACAGGTCCTGGTGCGGCACCAGCCAGGTGTTGGGACCAGGCCAGGTGCTACCCATGCGGTCGATCCAGTCCTCGGGAAAATCCTCGAACAGAAAGTCGAACTGGCGGATGTTGTCGGCGATAAGAATCAGCCCTTTATCCACAGGCCGCGATTTCAGCGCCAGCAGGCGATACACCGCGTCCTCGTTCCAGGGGTCGCAGCCCAGGCCCCAGACCGCTTCCGTCGGGTAGGCGATCACTGCGCCTGCCCGGATCTCACGTGCGGCTTGTTGCACACGAAAACTGCTCACCATTTGTGTCTCTCCGCCTATAAACCTTGCTTGAGCGCAGTGTACTTAGCCAGCGCGGGCAAACCAACGCCCGGCAACATTGCTGACCTGGCCTTCGAGCTCCAGTTCGGTCAGCTGCGCCAGCACTTCGGCCAGCGGCCGGTCGCTGAAATGGGCCAGGTTCTCGCTAGTCTGTGGCGCGGCATGCAGCAGGGCAAGCAGCGGATGCAGCGGTTTTTCCGCAACCGCAGGCGGCAGGTTCTGCCAACCGCGCAGGCTTTCCAGGATCTGCTCCACACTTTCCACCAGCAGTGCGCCATCGCGGATCAGCTGATGGCAGCCCTTGGCCGCCGGGTGATGGATCGAACCTGGAATCGCGTACACCTCGCGGCCTTGTTCAGCTGCCAGGCGGGCGGTGATCAACGAGCCGCTGGCAAGGCTGGCCTCCACCACCAGCACACCTAGTGACAAACCACTGATGATGCGATTGCGCCGCGGAAAGTTGCCCGGCAAGGGCCCGGCATCGAGCGGATACTCGGACACCAATGCGCCGCCCCGGTCGATCATCATCCGCGCAAGGTCGCGGTGGCGCTGTGGATAAAGTTTTTGCAAGCCTGTTCCGAGCACACCAATGGTGCCCCCTCCGACCTCCAGAGCCGCCCGATGAGCGGCACCATCGATGCCCAGCGCGAGCCCGCTGGTAATGGTGAAACCCGCCTGGGCCAGGTAGCGGGAAAATGCCCTGGCCGTGTCGAGTGCCGGGGGTGTGGCACGCCTGCTGCCCACAATGGCCAACTGAGGTCGGTCGAGCAGCGCCGGATCACCAGCAACGAAAAGTAGCGGTGGGGCATCGTCGATTTCCCTCAGCAGTGCCGGGTAGTCAGGGCCGTCCCACATCAGTAAATGCTGGCCGGGGCGCTCTAGCCAGGCCATGGCGGCCTGCGCGCCGTCGCGCACTTCGGCGCTGCGCCGGGCATCAATACTGGCCTGGCCGATGCCTAACGCACGCCAGGCCGAACCCGGCGCACTGAGCGCGGAAGAAGCACTGCCAAAGGCCTCCAGCAAGGTACGAAAGCGTCGCAGCCCCGTCTCGGGCAGGCGGTGCAGGCGTAATCGCGCCTCCAGTTCGGCAGGCGGGCAAGGCGACGAATGGTAAGTCGGCATGGGGATCATCCTTGATCGAAACAGGGCCACCTACGTGGCACAATCTGTGGATAACTCTGTGAGTAACACTTTGAAAAGCTGTCCATTGGCTGGGGGCTATCAAGCCTATAGACACCCTAGACGAGCTTGCCAGGTGCCGAAATCGCCGTTTCCCTTTATTATGTGTGCTCAGTTTTCAACCGACCGCACAGTGACTGCCTGACCTTATGGCCATCTTGAACATTCTCGAATTCCCGGACCCGCGCCTGCGCACCATTGCCAAACCGGTAACGGTGTTCGACGACGCCCTGCGTCAGCTGATCGACGACATGTTTGAAACCATGTACGAAGCCCCTGGCATCGGCTTGGCCGCCACCCAGGTCAACGTGCATCAGCAGGTCGTGGTCATGGACCTCAGCGAAGACCGCAGCGAGCCGCGCGTCTTCATCAACCCGACGGTCGAAGAACTGACCCACGACATGGGCCAGTACCAGGAAGGCTGCCTGTCGGTACCGGGCTTCTACGAGAACGTCGACCGTCCGCTGCGTGTACGAGTCAAGGCCCAGGATCGCGACGGCAAGCCGTATGAGCTGGAATGCGAAGGCCTGCTGGCGGTGTGCGTGCAGCACGAGTTCGACCACCTCAACGGCAAGCTGTTCGTCGACTACCTGTCGCAGCTCAAGCGCGACCGGATCAAGAAGAAGCTGGAAAAGCAGCACCGCCAGCAAGCCTGATCCCCACCTCCCAGAAGGCTTGCTCCGGCAAGCCTTTTTCTTTTTGGAAGCGAGAACTCCATGCGCATCGTCTTTGCAGGCACTCCAGAGTTTGCCGCCGAACACCTCAAGGCCCTGCTCGACAGCCCGTACGAGATCGTGGCTGTCTACACCCAGCCCGACCGCCCTGCCGGCCGTGGCCAGAAGCTCATGCCGAGTGCGGTCAAGGCGCTGGCCGTGGCCCATGACATCCCGGTGTTCCAGCCACAGACCCTGCGCAATGCCGATGCCCAGGCAGAACTCGCCGCGCTCAAGCCAGACCTGATGGTAGTAGTCGCCTACGGCCTGATCCTGCCGCAAGCCGTGCTCGACATCCCGCGTCTGGGTTGCATCAACAGCCACGCCTCCTTGCTGCCACGCTGGCGCGGTGCTGCGCCGATCCAGCGCGCCGTGGAAGCGGGCGACGCCGAGAGCGGCGTGACCGTGATGCGCATGGAGGCTGGCCTGGATACCGGGCCGATGCTGCTCAAAGTGGTCACCTCGATCAGCGCCGATGATACCGGTGGCAGCCTGCACGACCGCCTAGCCGAAATGGGGCCGCCAGCTGTAGTCCAGGCCATCGCCGGCCTGGCAGACGGTTCGCTGAAAGGTGAAGTCCAGGACGATACCCTGGCCACGTATGCACACAAGCTGAACAAGGACGAAGCACGCATCGACTGGAGCCGCCCGGCCGTCGAGCTGGAACGCCTGATCCGCGCCTTCAACCCTTGGCCGGTGTGCCACAGCACCCTCGATGGCGAAAGCGTGAAAGTGCTGGCTGCCAACTTGTCCACAGGCAAGGGCGCCCCGGGCGAGATCCTTTCCGCCAGCAAGGACGGCCTGGTCGTCGCGTGCGGTGACCAGGCCCTGAGCCTGACCCGCCTGCAATTGCCTGGCGGCAAGGCGCTGAACTTCAGCGACCTGTTCAATAGCCGACGCGAGAAGTTCGCCGCCGGCAAGGTGCTGGGCCAATGAACCCGCGCCTCGCCGCCGCCCGTGCCCTTGCCGCTGTGCTCAGCGGCAAGGCCTCGCTGAACAGCTCGCTGCCGGCGCAGCTGGACAAGGTCGAAGAACGCGACCGTGGCCTGACCCAGGACCTGGCGTTCGGCACCGCCCGCTGGCAGCCACGCCTGGACCTGCTGGCCGCGCAGCTGCTGCAGAAGCCATTCAAAGCCACCGATGCCGATGTGCAGGCATTGCTGCTAGTCGGCCTGTATCAGCTGTTCTACACCCGCATTCCGGCCCACGCAGCCATCGGCGAAACCGTTGGCTGTGCCGACAAGCTGAAAAAGCCTTGGGCCAAGGGCCTGCTCAATGCCGTATTGCGCCGCGCCCAGCGCGAAGGCGAAGCACTGCTCGCCGGCATGGAGCGCGACCCGGTAGTGCGCACAGCTCACCCACGCTGGTTGCAGAAGTCGCTCAAAGCCTTCTGGCCAGAGCAATGGGAAGCCATCTGCGCCGCCAACAACGCCCACCCGCCGATGATCTTGCGGGTCAATCGCCGCCACCATGGCCGCGACGCCTACCTGGCGCTGCTGGCCGAGGCAGGCGTTGGCGCCAGTGCCTGCCAGTACAGCCGTGACGGCATCGTGCTGGCCGAAGCCTGCGACGTGCGTGGCCTGCCTGGCTTCGCCGACGGCTGGGTCAGCGTCCAGGACGAAGCTGCGCAGCTGTCCGCCGACCTGCTCGAACTGGCCCCCGGCCAGCGCGTGCTCGACGCTTGCTGCGCGCCGGGCGGCAAGACCTGCCACCTGCTCGAAGCCGAGGCTGGCCTGGGCCATGTGGTGGCCATCGACCTCGAAGCCAAGCGCCTGACCCGCGTGCGCGAAAACCTCGAGCGCCTGCAGCTGGATGCCGAACTGATCGCCTGTGATGCCCGCGACACCGCCAGCTGGTGGGACGGCAAGCCGTTCCAGCGCATCCTGCTCGATGCACCGTGCTCGGCCACCGGCGTGATCCGCCGCCACCCGGACATCAAGCTGACCCGCCAGGCCGACGACATTCCGGCCCTGGCCGCACTGCAAGGTGAGCTGCTCGATGCGCTGTGGCCGACCCTGGAAGTGGGCGGCATGCTGCTGTACGCCACCTGCTCCAGCCTGCCGACCGAGAACACCGAAGTGATCGACGCCTTCCTCGCCCGCACCCCGGGCGCCCGTGAGCTGGACCTGGCTACCGAAGCCGGCTTGCGCCAGCCCCACGGCCGCCAGCTGCTGGCCCAGGAGGGCGGCCATGACGGGTTCTACTATGCCAAGCTGATCAAGATCGCCGCCTCGCGCGGGTAAGCACAACGGGTAGGGAGTAGCGGATGAAGATCATCATCCTCGGCGCAGGCCAGGTAGGCGGTACGCTGGCAGAACACCTGGCCAGCGAAGCCAACGACATCACCGTGGTCGATACCGATGGCGACCGCCTGCGCGACCTCGGCGACCGTCTGGACATCCGTACCGTGCAGGGCCGAGGCTCGCTGCCGACGGTGCTGCGCCAGGCCGGTGCCGACGACGCTGACATGCTGGTGGCGGTGACCAACAGCGACGAAACCAACATGGTCGCCTGCCAGGTGGCCTACACGCTGTTCCACACCCCGACCAAGATCGCCCGGGTGCGCGAGTCGGCCTACCTGACCCGTGAAGAGCTGTTCGACAACGATCACATCCCGGTCGACGTGCTGATCAGCCCTGAGCAGGTGGTGACCAACTACATCAAGCGTCTGATCGAACACCCAGGTTCGCTGCAGGTGATCGACTTCGCCGAGGGCAAGGCCCAGCTGGTGGCAGTGAAGGCCTATTACGGCGGCCCGCTGGTGGGCCAGCAGCTACGCCAGATCCGTGCGCACATGCCCAACGTCGACACCCGCGTGGCGGCAATCTTCCGCCGCGACCGGCCGATCACCCCGCGTGGCGACACGGTGATTGAAGCCGACGACGAAGTGTTCTTCATCGCCGCGAAGAAGGACATCCGCGCCGTGATGGGCGAGTTGCGCCGCATCGACGAGACCAACAAGCGGGTGGTCATTGCTGGCGGCGGGCAGATTGGCGAGCGCCTGGCCGAGGCCATCGAAAGCCGTTACCAGGTGAAGATCATCGAGATGAGCCCGGCCCGCTGCCGGCACCTTTCCGATACCCTGGAAAGCACCGTGGTGCTGCAGGGCAGCGCTTCGGACAAGGACCTGATGCTCGAAGAGAACATTGCCGATGCCGACATCTTCCTGGCCCTGACCAACGACGACGAGGCCAACATCATGTCGTCGCTGCTGGCCAAGCGCCTGGGCGCACGCAAGGTGATGACCATCATCAATAACCCGGCTTATGTCGACCTGGTGCAGGGCGGCGAGATCGACATCGCCATCAGCCCCCAGCTGGCCACCATCGGCACCTTGCTGGCGCATGTGCGGCGCGGCGATATCGTCAGCGTGCACTCGTTGCGCCGCGGCGCGGCCGAGGCCATCGAGGCGGTGGCGCACGGTGATTCGAAGTCGAGCAAGGTGGTCGGCAAGGCTGTGGAAAACATTGCGCTGCCACCAGGCACCACCATCGGCGCGATCATCCGTGACGAGGAAGTGTTGATCGCCCACGACGACACGGTGATCGAATCGGGCGACCATGTGATCCTGTTCGTTGTGGATAAAAAGCACATACGGGATGTGGAGAAGCTGTTCCACGTCGGCTTGAGTTTCTTCTAGGGGAAGAGGGCATGCGCGAATCGCTGGAGAAGATGCTGGCCAAGGGTGTGGATAACTCGCTGCTGAGGTTTGGCCTGGGCAAGGCCTGGCTCGACGAGGGCAATGGCGCGGAGGCGGCGGTGCACCTGGCGCGATGTGTGGAGCAGGACCCGAAGTACTCGGCGGCGTGGAAACTGCTGGGGAAGGCGTATCAGTTGGTCGGTGATGTGGCGGCGGCGCGCAAGGCTTGGGAGGACGGGATTGTTGCGGCCCAGGCCCATGGGGACAAGCAGGCCGAGAAAGAGATGACCGTTTTTCTGAAGAAGTTGAACAAGGTCTGAGATTGCCGGGGCTGCTTTGCAGCCCTTTCGCGACACAAGGCCGCTCCTACAGGCGACCGCGATCCCTTGTAGGAGCGGCCTTGTGTCGCGACAGGGGCGCAAAGCGCCCCCAGGTTCTCAATACCAACGCGGCTCGCCGGCCGGGCGCTTCTTGAAGCGCTTCATGCTCCACATGTACTGGCTCGGGTACTCGCGCACATAACGCTCGACCACCTTGCTCATGGCCGCCGCCGAGACGTTGACATCGGTGCTGTACATCTCTTCCGGCGCAGCTTCCAGAAACACCTTGAAGCCCGACCCATCCGGCAGCCGCAGCGCGTGCAGGAACACCCCCACTGCCTTGCCACCGGCCAGCATGTTCGGCACGAACTTGCTGGTCAGCGCCTGTGTGCCCAGAAACGGCACGAACACACCCGCCGATTCCGCCGGCTCCGGGTCGGCAGGAATACCCACCTGCCCGCCGCGACGCACTTCCTTGATCACACTCAGGATGCCTTCCTTGGTCGAAGGCGCCACACGGTTGCCCATCTGCACCCGTTGCTCGCGCAGCAGGTCATCCACCGCCTTGAGCTTCGGCGGGCGGTAGAAGATGATCGGTTTGCACTGGTTGCAGTAAAAGTGGTTGAGCACTTCCCAGTTACCCAGGTGGCTGGTGATGCCGACCACGCCCTTGCCCGAGGCCAGGGCCTGCTCCAGCACTTCCAGGCCGTGCACTTCCTTCACCAGGTCGAGCGAACGCTGCGGCGGCCAGATCCAGGCACAGGCACTTTCGACGAAGGATTTACCGATATCCTTCAATGCACGGCCGACCAACTGCTCACGTTCCACCGGGTCCATCTCCGGGAAGCACTTGGCCAGGTTGATGCGCACGACATTGCGCGAGCCGTTGGGCACCTTCCACATCAGCCAGCCGATACCGGCGCCGACGCGCTGCACAGCGCCCCAGGGCAGCTTGGCAAACAGACGCAGCACCCCGACCATCAGGGCGCCCTTGAACTTTTCCACAGGCAATTCCTTATTTCAGCAAGGCGCGCATTGTAACCCCTCAGCGCAACAAGGCGGCGTAGCGATCGCAATCGGTGGTGTGGTCCATGACCATGCCGGTGGCCTGCATGAAGGCGTAGCAGATGGTCGGACCAACGAAGGTGAAGCCGGCCTTCTGCAGGGCTTTGCTCATGGCCTTGGCTTCGTCGGTGACGGCCGGCACATCACTGCGGGCCTGGAAGTGGTTGATCTTCGGCTCACCGCCGACGAATGACCAGAGCCACTCGGCAGGGTTGTCCACAGCCAGCCAGGCCTGCGCGTTGCGCCGTGCAGCCTTGAGTTTGAGGCGGTTGCGAATGATACCGGCGTCCTGCATCAACTCTTCGATGCGTTCGTCGCTCATGGCGGCCAGTTTCACCGGATCGAATCCATACATCACCTCGCGATAACGCTCGCGTTTGCGCAAGACGGTGATCCACGAAAGCCCCGCCTGGAACCCTTCGAGCAAAAGCATCTCGAACAGCAACGCCGGGTCACGCTGTGGCGTTCCCCATTCCTGGTCGTGGTAGGCCTGGTACAACGGATCGTCGGTACACCAAAAGCAGCGTGGCATAAGGCTCCAATGAGTAGAGGGCGAGGCGAATCAGGTTATACTCCCGCTCTTTACATCCGCATCCCCAGATACAGGTGAATTTCGTGAGCCAGCCTACGCCAGCCGTGCGTACCTTCCAAGACCTGATCCTCGCCCTGCAAAACTACTGGGCAGCTCAAGGTTGTGTGGTGCTTCAGCCCTACGATATGGAAGTAGGCGCCGGCACTTTCCACACCGCTACATTCCTGCGCGCCGTGGGTCCAGAAACCTGGAACGCCGCCTATGTGCAGCCTAGCCGTCGCCCTGCCGACGGGCGGTATGGCGAAAACCCCAACCGCCTGCAGCACTACTACCAGTTCCAGGTAGTCCTGAAGCCGAACCCGGCCAACTTCCAGGAGCTGTACCTCGGCTCGCTGAAAGCCATCGGCCTGGACCCGCTGGTCCACGACATCCGTTTCGTCGAAGACAACTGGGAGTCGCCGACCCTGGGCGCCTGGGGCCTGGGCTGGGAAATCTGGCTGAACGGCATGGAAGTCACCCAGTTCACCTACTTCCAGCAGGTAGGTGGCATCGAGTGCTACCCGGTCACCGGTGAAATCACCTACGGCCTCGAGCGCCTGGCCATGTACATCCAGGGCGTCGACTCGGTCTACGACCTGGTGTGGGCCGACGGCCCGTTCGGCAAGGTCACCTACGGCGACGTGTTCCACCAGAACGAGGTGGAGCAGTCGACCTACAACTTCGAACACGCCAACGTCGAGAAGCTGTTCGAACTGTTCGACTTCTATGAAAGCGAAGCAAACCGCCTGATCAAGCTGGAGCTGCCGCTGCCGACCTATGAAATGGTCCTGAAGGCCTCGCACACCTTCAACCTGCTGGATGCCCGCCGTGCCATCTCGGTAACCGAGCGCCAGCGTTACATCCTGCGCGTACGTACCCTGGCCCGGGATGTGGCGCAAAGCTATCTGCAAGCCCGTGCACGCCTGGGCTTCCCGATGGCCACCCCTGAACTGCGTGACGAAGTGTTGGCGAAGCTGGAGGCTGCACAATGAGTGCTCAAGATTTCCTGGTAGAACTGGGCACCGAAGAGCTGCCACCCAAAGCCCTGGCAAGCCTCGGCGACGCCTTCCTGGCCGGTATCGAGAAAGGCCTGCAGGCCGCCGGCCTGAACTACACCGCCAAGCAGGTATACGCCGCGCCGCGTCGCCTGGCCGTGCTGATCCGCCAGCTCGATGTTCAGCAGCCTGACCGCAGCATCAACATCGACGGCCCGCCCATGCAGGCGGCGTTCAAAAACGGCGAGCCGACCCAGGCTGCCTTGGGTTTTGCCAAGAAGTGCGGCGTAGAGCTGTCCGAAATCGACCAGAGCGGCGCCAAGCTGCGCTTCTCCCAGCACATCCCGGGCAAGGCCACCGCCAGCCTGCTGCCGACCATCGTCGAAGACTCGCTCAACGACCTGCCGATCCCCAAGCGCATGCGCTGGGCTGCAAGCCGTGAAGAGTTCGTACGCCCGACCCAGTGGCTGGTAATGCTGCTCGGCGAGCAGGTGGTCGACTGCACCATCCTGTCGCAGAAGGCCGGCCGTGAATCCCGTGGCCACCGCTTCCACCACCCGGAAAACGTGGTCATCACCACCCCGGCCAACTACGTCGAAGACCTGCGCAAGGCCTACGTGCTGGCCGACTTCGCCGAGCGTCGCGAGCTGATCAGCAAGCGCACCGCAGAGCTGGCCATGCAGCAGGAAGGCAGCGCAATCGTGCCGCCGGCACTGCTGGACGAAGTGACTGCCCTGGTCGAGTGGCCGGTGCCGCTGGTGTGCTCGTTCGAGGAGCGTTTCCTCGAGGTGCCGCAAGAAGCCCTGATCACTACCATGCAGGACAACCAGAAGTACTTCTGCCTGTTGGACAGCGAAGGCAAGCTGCTGCCGCGCTTCATCACCGTGGCCAACGTCGAGAGCCGTGACCCCAAGCAGATCGTGCAGGGTAACGAGAAGGTCGTGCGCCCGCGCCTGACCGACGCCGAGTTCTTCTTCAAGCAGGACAAGAAGCAGCCGCTGGAAACCTTCAACGAACGCCTGAAGAACGTGGTGTTCCAGGCTCAGCTGGGCACTGTCTACGACAAGGCCGAGCGCGTTTCCCGCCTGGCTGCGTTCATCGCCCCGCTGATCGGCGGCGACGCCCAGCGCGCCGGCCGTGCCGGCCTGCTGTCGAAGTGCGACCTGGCCACCGAAATGGTTGGCGAATTCCCTGAAATGCAGGGTGTTGCCGGCTACTACTACGCGCTCAACGACGGTGAGCCAGAAGACGTCGCCCTGGCCCTGAACGAGCAGTACATGCCGCGCGGTGCTGGCGCCGAACTGCCGCAGACCCTCACCGGTGCTGCCGTGGCCATCGCTGACAAGCTCGATACCCTGGTCGGCATCTTCGGCATCGGCATGCTGCCCACCGGCAGCAAGGACCCGTACGCCCTGCGCCGTGCTGCCCTGGGCGTGCTGCGCATCCTGATCGAGAAGCAACTGGACCTGGATTTGAGCGCTGCCGTCGAGTTCGCGGTCAAGCAGTTCGGTGCCAAGGTCAAGGCCGCTGGCCTGGCCGAGCAGGTGCTGGAGTTTATCTTCGACCGCCTGCGCGCACGCTACGAAGACGAAGGCATCGACGTTGCCACCTACCTGTCGGTACGTGCCCTGAAGCCAGCTTCCGCCCTGGACTTCGACCAGCGCGTACAGGCCGTGCAGGCCTTCCGCAAGCTGCCGGAAGCCGAAGCCCTGGCCGCGGTGAACAAGCGCGTGTCGAACCTGCTGAGCAAGGCCGAAGGCGCCATCGCCGACCAGGTCGAGCCGAAGTACTTCGACAACGCCAACGAGTTCTCCCTGTACTCGGCCATCCAGCAGGCCGACCAGGCCGTGCAACCGATGGCAGCCGCGCGTCAGTACAGCGAATCGCTGGCCCGCCTGGCGGCCCTGCGTGACCCAGTCGACGCCTTCTTCGAGGCGGTGATGGTCAACGCCGAAGACGCCAAGGTACGTGCCAACCGTTATGCCCTGCTCAGCCGCCTGCGCGGCCTGTTCCTGGGCGTGGCCGACATTTCGCTGCTGGGGTAAGCCTTGAAACTGCTGATTCTCGATCGTGACGGGGTGATCAACCAAGACTCCGACGCCTACATCAAGACGCTGGAAGAATGGATCCCGATCCCTGGCTCGGTCGAGGCCATCGCGCAGTTGAGCAAGGCGGGCTGGACGGTGGCCGTGGCCACCAACCAGTCCGGCATCGCCCGTGGCTACTACTCGCTGGCAACCCTCGAGGCCATGCACGCGCGCTTGCGCGAGCTGGTCGCCGAACAGGGCGGCGAGGTGGGCCATATCGTGTATTGCCCGCATGGGCCAGATGAAGGCTGCGATTGCCGCAAGCCCAAGCCTGGCATGCTGCGGGCGATCGCCGAGCATTACCAGGTGGGCCTTGAAGGCGTCTGGTTCGTTGGCGACAGCAAAGGTGACCTGGAGGCCGCCCTGGCCGTCGGTGCACAACCCGTGTTGGTGAAAACCGGCAAGGGCGAGCGGACTCTGGAAAAAGGCGTCCCGGAAACTACACTGATTTTCGACGATCTGGCAGCTATCGCCAGAGAACTTATTTAAACAACAATGCGCCCTCGGGCGCATTTTTCCCAGGCGGGCACGCCCCGCAACGGTACTTGCCACTATGTCGATCCTGCAGGCGATCAGAATCTTTCTTTTTTACCTGCTGCTGGGCACCAGTTCGCTGCTGTGGTGCTCGCTGAGCTTCTTCGTCGCGCCGTTCTTGTCGTTCCCCAAGCGCTACAAGTTCATCAATGTGTACTGGTGCCGTTGCGCGCTGTTTTTGGTGCGCACCATCCTCGGTATCAACTACAAGGTCACCGGTGCCGAGAACGTGCCGGCTGAGCCCTGCGTGATCCTGTCCAACCACCAGAGCACCTGGGAAACCTTCTTTCTTTCCCAGTACTTCTCGCCGCTGAGCCAGGTGCTCAAGCGCGAGCTGCTGTATGTACCGTTCTTTGGTTGGGCCATGGCCATGCTGCGGCCGATCGCGATCAATCGCGACAACCCCAAGGAAGCCTTGCGCCAGGTTGCCAGCAAGGGTGACGAGTTGCTCAAGCAGAAAACCTGGGTACTGATCTTCCCGGAAGGTACCCGGGTGCCATTCGGTACTGTGGGCAAATTCTCCCGGGGCGGTACCGCGCTGGCCGTGAATGCCGGCCTGCCAGTACTGCCGATTGCCCACAACGCCGGCAAGTTCTGGCCCAAGACGGGTTGGGGCAAGCGCTCGGGCACAATCGAAGTGGTAATCGGCAAGCCGATGTACGCCGAAGGTACCGGGCCACGGGCCATTGCCGAGCTCAACGACCGTGCTGCAGCCTGGAACGAGGCGACCCAGCGGGCCATGGGTTCGCTGCCGCCAGTCGATGAAAAACCGCAGGAGCAGATGGCCTGACCATCTGTGGATAACTTGTGAACAGTTTTTTGATGAAGTGCCACGAGATGTAGCTAAGTGTATGAATTAGCTGTTTATTTCCTTGTGTGACATTTTTCTGAAAAACGTGCATAAGTTTTTTTGGGGCATAAGAAAACCGGCTTTTACAGCCGGTTTTTTTATGCGTTCAATTCAGAGCCTACACGCTCTGTAGGAGCGGCCTTGCGTCGCGAAAGGGCCGCTATGCGGCCCCAGCAATTGAAGCACTACAGCTGAAATCCTGGGGCCGCTGTGCGGCCCATACGCGACGCAAGGCCGCTCCCACAAAAAGGTCATGACGCCAAATTGCAGAGCACTGCATCAGACCTTGTCGATATCCACTTCCTTGGTCTCTTTCAGGCAGAAGATACCCACCACCAGGCTGATGCCGGTCACCATCACCGGGTACCACAATCCGTAGAAGATATCCCCGGTATACACCACCAGCGCAAACGACACGGTTGGTAGGAAGCCGCCGAACCAGCCGTTACCGATGTGGTAAGGCAGCGACATCGAGGTATAACGGATGCGAGTCGGGAACAGCTCGACCATCACTGCCGCCAGCGGCCCGTAGGTCATGGTCGCGATCAGGATCATCGCCACGATCAGCACCACCACCATCACCTGATTGACCTGACCCGGGTCGGCCTTGGCCGGGTAGCCCGCCTGCTCGATTGCAGTGCGCATGGCCGTTTCGTCGAACCCGTTGATGGTCTTGTCACCGATGTTGACCACCACGTCGCTGCCGGCCACGCTCACCGAGCTATACGGCAGGCCCTGCTTGACCAGGAAGGTCTTGACCTTGTCGCACGGGCTATCGAAACGTGCCTTGCCGACCGGGTCGAACTGGAAGGTGCAGCCCTGCGGGTCAGCGGTGACCACGATAGGCGCCTGCCGGCTGGCTGCGTCGATCTGCGGGTTGGCGTAATGGCTCAGGGCCTTGAACAGAGGGAAGTACAGTACGGTAGCCAGCAGCAGGCCGAGCATCAGGATCGGCTTGCGCCCGATACGGTCTGACAGCCAACCGAAGAACACGAAGAACGGCGCGCCGATGACCACACTGATGATAAGCAAGGTATTGGCCTGGGCTGGGTCCATCTTGAGCATCTGGGTCATGAAGAACAGCACATAGAACTGTGCTGTGTAGAAGGTCACGGCTTGCCCGGCATTGATGCTGAACAGCGCGGTGAGCACGACTTTCAGGTTGGGCCAGGAGGTGAACGACTCACGGATCGGTGATTTGCTGACCTTGCCCTGGGCCTTCATTTTCACGAAGGCCGGCGACTCGTGCATGCTCATGCGGATCCAGGTGGAGATCGCCAGCAGGAAGATCGACAACAGGAACGGCAGGCGCCAGCCCCAGGTTTCGAACTGATCACCACTGATGTAGCGGCTGCCCAGTACCACCAGCAATGACAGCAGCAGGCCCAGGGTGGCGGTGGACTGGATGAAGCCGGTGTGGAAACCACGCTTGCCGGGTGGCGCGTGTTCGGCCACATAGGTGGCGGCACCGCCGTATTCACCGCCCAGGGCCAGCCCCTGGAGCATGCGCAAGATCACCAGGATGATCGGAGCAGCAATGCCGATGCTGGCGTACGTGGGCAACAGGCCGACGGCGAAGGTCGACAGGCCCATCAGCACGATGGTCACCAGGAAGGTGTACTTGCGCCCGATCATGTCGCCCAGGCGGCCGAACACCAGTGCGCCGAATGGCCGCACCAGGAAGCCGGCGGCAAAGGCCATGAGGGCGAAGATGAAGGCGGTGGTATCGTTCACCCCAGCAAAGAACTGCTTGCTGATGACGGCGGCCAGCGCCCCATAGAGAAAAAAGTCATACCACTCGAACACCGTCCCGAGGGATGACGCGAAAATGATCTTGCGTTCTTCACGACGGCTGGAGGCGCTCGCCGTTGCACCCTGCTCTTGGATGTAATCCGACATCGTTGCTGTCCTCGGCCCGCAGGCCACAGTGATTATTCTTGTTGTTCCACTGTCGGCAGCTTGTGACCGCGAGCTGCCGGTGTTGCACGCACCCGGGTCAGGGGGTCGGTACTGCGTCTTCGTTCAGGTAGGTCTGGGTTGCCGCTCCTTTGAGGATCAATTGCGCCGCCTTCTCGGCGATCATGAGGGTGGGGGAACAGGTATTGCCGGAGGTGATCTGCGGCATGATCGAGGCGTCGGCCACGCGCAGGCCAGGGATGCCGTGCACACGCAACTGGTTATCCACAACGTCCATGTCACCGCTGCCCATGCGGCAGGTACCGACCGGATGGAAGATGGTGGTGCCGATCTTGCCGGCCGCGTCGAACAGCTCTTCCTCGGTTTGCAGGGACGGCCCTGGCAAATATTCCTTGGGATCGAAAGCGGCGAGGGCAGGGGCCTGGACAATGCGCCGGGTGAGGCGGATGGCGTCGGCGGCAACGCGCAAGTCCTGGGGGGCGCTCAAGTAGTTGGGGTCGATCTGCGGCGTGCTGTTCATGTCCGCGCTGCGGATATCGATGCGCCCACGGCTGGCCGGGCGCAGGTTGCACACCGAGGCAGTAAAGGCCGGGAACCGATGCAGCGGCTCGCCGAAGCGCTCCAGTGACAGCGGCTGCACGTGATACTGCAGGTTGGGCGTGGCCTGCTCCGGGCTCGAGCGCACAAAGGCACCTAGCTGGCTCGGCGCCATGGCCAGCGGGCCACTGCGGTCGTAGAGATACCGCAGGCCCATGCCCAGCTTGCCCCACAGGCTGTTGGCCATCTGATTGAGGGTGCGGGTGTTGCGGATCTGGTAGATCAGCCGCAGTTGCAGGTGATCCTGCAGGTTGCCGCCGACGCCGGGCATGTCGTGGCGTACACCGATGCCCAGGCTTTCGAGCAGTTTGCGCGGCCCGATGCCGGAACGCTGGAGAATGCCGGGCGAACCGACTGCCCCCGCACAGAGGATGATCTCGCGGCGCGCAGCAAATTCATGCCAGGCGCCTTGCCACAGCGCTTTAACCGCTCGGGCTCGGGTGTTGTTCAACAGCACCTGGTCAACTTGCACGCCGGTCAGCACGGTGAGATTGGAGCGGCCCTTGATCGGCCGCAGAAAGGCCTTTGAGGCGTTCCAGCGCACGCCGCTGCGCTGATTGACCTGAAAGTATCCACAACCCTGGTTGTCGCCGGTGTTGAAGTCGTCGACCTTGCCGATGCCACTCTGCTCGGCTGCGTCGCGGAAGGCATCGAGAATCGGCCAACTGTAGCGCTGGCGCTCGACTCGCCATTCACCGTCACTGCCGTGGTGTTCGCTGGCACCGGCAAAGTGGTGCTCGCTGGCCTTGAACAACGGCAGCACGTCTTTCCAGGCCCAGCCTTCGTTGCCTTGCGCGGCCCAATGGTCGTAATCGGCGGCCTGGCCGCGCATGTAGATCATGCCATTGATCGAGGAACATCCGCCGAGCACCTTGCCCCGTGGATACCCCAGCGCGCGGCCGCCCAGTCCAGGCTGCGCTTCGGTCTTGAAGCACCAGTCGGTACGGGGGTTGCCGATGCAGTAAAGGTAACCGACCGGGATGTGAATCCAGGGATAGTTGTCGCGGCCACCGGCTTCGAGCAGCAGGACGCGGCAGGAAGGGTCGGCGGACAAACGATTGGCCAGCAGGCAGCCGGCGGGACCGGCGCCTACGACCACGTAGTCGAAGACAGAATCGGCTGATGGCATGTGCAACCTCGCGCCTGATTATTATTCTTGTCCCGATCCATCTTAGTGAGTAATTTCGTCAAGGAAACACGAGATTTCGCGCAGCCGTTGTGCGTTTTAGCACAGCGGTAAGTCTGTACTGGCCTCTTCGCGGCGGTTCGACGCCTCGATAAACCCGCTCCTACAGGTTCGACGCTGCTCCTGAAGCCTGCGCGATCCCTGTGGGAGCGGGTTTACCCGCGAAAAGGCCAGAACGAACAGCCACAAGGATCAGCATGTTCGACTGGAACGATCTGCGGTTTTTCCTCGAGTTGCAGCGCAGTGGCCGCCTGCTGAGCGCGGCCAAACGCCTCAATACCACCCACAGCACGGTCGCCCGGCATATCGAAAGCATCGAGAAGAGCCTGGGCACGCCACTGTTCGTGCAGCACGCCCAAGGCTATGAGCTGACCCCGTCGGGCCAGGCTCTGCTCAAGCATGCCGAAGCCATGGAGAACGTTGCCCTGCTGGCGCAGGAAGAAATCACCCAGGCCATCACCCCGCTGGGCAAGATTCGCCTGGGGGTGACCGAAGGCATCGGCATCATGTTCTTCACCCCGCGCATGAGCGAGCTGTTTGCCCGTTATCCGGGGCTGGAGGTGGAACTGGTGGCCGTACCGCGCTTCGTCAGCATCCTCAACCGTGAGGCTGAGATCAGCATTCACCTGGAGCGGCCCAACGCCGACCTGCTGATCACCCGCAAACTCACCGACTACCGCCTTGCACTGTACGCCAGCCAGGGCTATCTGGACCGGGCGCCGCCCCTGCGCAACCGCGAGGACCTGGCCCGGCACAGCTGGATCGGCTACGTCGATGACCTGCTGTTCAGCCAGGAACTGCTGTTTCTCAACAGCTTTTGCCGCGCACCGAACGTGGCCTTCCGCAGCACCAGTGTGATCGCCCAGCAAACCGCTGCCCGCGCAGGGCTGGGCATTGCCGTGCTGCCCAACTACATGGCCCGTCATGATCCGACACTGGTGCGTGTACTGCCCAGCGAGACCATCCAGCGCAGCTACTGGATCTGTACCCGCCGCGAATTGCACAAATCGGTGCGCCTGCGGGTGGTGTGGGACTACCTGCTGGCGCTGTGCGCGGCGGAACAGGATGAGCTGCTAGCCGAATAGCGCCTTGCCCGCCAGCAGCAGGGCCGCCAGCCAACCGGCCACGGCAAACAGCTGCTGCAGGCGAGGGCCGGCAATCCGGGTGGCCAATGGCCTGGCCAGCAACAGGCCGATCACTGCACCAATGGCGAACGGTGCACCAATACGCCAATGCATCACACCGGCCAGGCTGGCGCTGACCACGCTCCCCGTGGAAACCAGCGCGATCACTGCAAGGGATGTCGAGACGATGCTCTTCATGCGCAGGTTGGTGTAGCGGTTCAACGCAGGGATGATCACAAAGCCGCCGCCCACTCCCAGCAAGCCAGAGAGCAAGCCGGACATCGCCCCGGTGAATGCCAAGGCGCGTGCGCAGGGTAACGTCCAGCGCAAACGCCCCTGCAACGGGTTCAGGACGCAGGGCTCGATGTAACGATGGGCATCGTTGCCTTCGCCGCGCAGCTCTTTGCTCGCCTTGCGCCAGATGCGCAAGCAGGCATAGATCAGCACGGCAGCGAACACCAGCGCCAAGGGTGTATTGGGCAAGCGATGAGCCAGCATCAGGCCCAATGGTGCCGCGGCAATGCCGATCAGGGCGATGAACAGTGCCGCACGATACCGCACCAGCCCTTCACGTAACCCGAGTACCGCACCTACCGCCGCAGCAAGCCCCACGGCGAGCAGGCCGATGGGCGCCGCTTCGACCATCGACAGGCCAAGCCCGAACACCAGCAACGGCACAGCCAGAATGCCACCACCGGCACCGGTCAGCGCCAGCACTGCACCGATGATCGCGCCAAGGCCTGCGCCCAGCAGCTGATGTTCGATCACTGTGCGGCCTCGGCATCCAGCGGTTGCGGGCGCGCCATCCACTCACGGCCTTTGAGCATGCCCTGCCAATACAGCGGCGGCAGCACCCGTGCCTTGAGTAGCCAGGCCAGGCGAGTCGGCTGGCGCCCATCGAGCAACCAGCGCGGGAAACTCGGCGCGACCTTGCCGCCATAGGTGAACTCGGCCAGGACGATCTTGCCGCGTTCAACAGTCAACGGGCAGGAGCCATAACCGTCGTACTGGGCCAGGGTGGGAAGGCGGCCAAGCGCCACCAGCACGTTGTTGGCTACCACCGGCGCCTGCTTGCGTGCTGCGGCGGCAGTCTTGGCATTGCTGGTATTGGCCACGTCACCCAGTGCATGGACATTGCCGAACTGGCGATGGCGCAGGGTATGCGGATCGACATCGACCCAACCGGCGGCATCGGCCAAGGGGCTTTGGCGGATGAAGTCCGGGGCAACTTGCGGTGGTACCACATGCAACATGTCGAAGGCTTCGATACGGGTTTCACTGCTGCCGTCGGGTAGCGTGCGAACGAAGGTAGCACGCTGGTTGGGCCCATCCACGGCCACCAGGCGATGGCTGTAGTTAAGGTCCACGCCGTACTTGTCGATGTAGGCCATCAACGCTGGCACATAGTCGGGGACGCCGAACAGCACGGCACCGGCATTGAAGAAACTGGCTTTCACATCGCCCAGCCGCCCGCTGCGCAGCCAGTGGTCACAGGACAGGTACAGCGCCTTTTGCGGCGCGCCTGCGCACTTGATCGGCATCGGTGGCTGGGTGAACAGAGCGCGCCCTTGCTTGAGCTTTTGCACCAGCTCCCAGGTGTAGGGCGCCAGGTCGTAGCGGTAGTTGGAGGTAACACCGTTGCGACCGAGGGTTTCGCTGAGCCCGCCAATGGCGTCCCAGTCAAGCTTGAGGCCAGGGCAGACCACCAGCTGTTCATAACTGATGGCGCGGCCACCTTCGAGGGTGACCAGCTGGCCCAAGGGGTCGAATCCCTGCACCCGCGCCTTTATCCAGTGCACGCCCCGCGGCATGGCCGAGGCCATGGTGCGGGCAGTACTCGGTGCCTTGAACACGCCCGCGCCGACCATGGTCCAGCCTGGCTGGTAGTAGTGCACATCGGCAGGGTCGATCAGGGCGATATCCAGTGACGGGTCACGGGCGATCAGGCTTGAGGCAGTGGCGATACCGGCGGCACCGGCACCGACGATGACCACCTTGTGGTGGTCGGCATTGGCAGGCATGGCAGTCAATCCTGGAATTTCTGGTAATGGAGCAGGGCAGTCAAAGTTTGTTCAGCGGGATCTTCAGGTAGCTCACGCCGTTCTCTTCAGGCTCCGGGAACTGGCCGCTGCGCATGTTCACCTGCACCGATGGCAGGATCAGCACGGGCATGTCGAGGGTCTTGTCGCGGGCTTCGCGCATGGCCACGAAGCTGTCCTCGGCGATGCCTTGATGGATGTGGATATTGCTGGCGCGCTGCTCGCCCACCGTGGTGACGTACTGCATCTCGCGCCCGCCTGGCAGGTAGTCGTGACACATGAACAACCGGGTCTGGTCGGGGAAGGCCAGCAATCGGCGGATCGAGCGGTACAGCGTGCGTGCATCGGCACCGGGGAAATCGCAGCGGGCGGTGCCGTAGTCAGGCATGAACAGCGTATCGCCAACGAACACCGCCGTCTCGCCAGCGTCCACAACCATATAGCTGATACACGCTGGCGTGTGTCCGGGAGTATGCAGCGCGCGGGCGTGCAGGTTGCCGATGCTGAAGCCTTCCTCATCTTCGAAAAGCACATCGAACTGGCTGCCATCGCGGGCGAAGCCGGGCTCGGCATTGAACAATGTGCCGAAGACTTTCTGCACCTGGGTGATGTGAGCGCCGATGGCCGTGTGGCCGCCGAGCTTGGCCTTCAGGTAGGCAGCTGCCGAAAGGTGGTCGGCATGCACGTGGGTTTCCAACACCCACTGTACCGTGGCCTTGAGTTCGGCCACGCGTTCGATCAGGCGATCCGCCGATGCGCTGCTGGTGCGTCCGGATTTGGGATCGTAGTCCAGCACGCTGTCGATCAGCGCGCACTTGAGCGTTTCACGGTCCATGACCAGGTAGCTGATGGTCGAGGTCGCCTCGTCGTAGAAAGCGTCCACGTGAAGGTTGTTGCCGATGATCATCACGTTCTCCAATTGATCCACCTCGCCTTGTAAGGCGTAGGCAGTGACAGGAGGTTTATCAAGATGCATGCCAGGCATTTTTGGTGGCCACGACCAATGAAACCGGAAGGTCACCGACAGCTGTCAGGCTTTCTGGCAGCACGTTTGGCAGTCGACTGTCAGCCAATGGCAGTGTTTGGCAGTCCTTGTTACCCTGCGTCGGGTCATCCCATGGTGCTGTCATGTCTGAATCCCATCCCCTCATCCTAGCTCTGGTTTCCTACCTTGAGCACGATCCCCTGCCCACTATCGTGCTGGACACCGACTACAACATCCTCGCGGCCAACGCGGCTTACCGCCGACAGTTCGGTCGAGACGAACAGGCGCCGCTGGGGGAGAAGTGCCACCGGGTTTCCCATCACTATGCTGTGCCTTGCGACCAGGCGGGTGAGCACTGCCCGATGCGCAAGGCGTGGAACAGCAAGGTGCCTGAGCGCGTGCTGCATATTCATCACACGCCGCGTGGGCCCGAGCATGTGGATGTCGAGTTGCGGCCGATCCTCGACGAGCAGGGCAGGGTGGTGGCCTTCGTCGAGCGGCTGACCCGTATCACCTTGGCCTCGGCACAACCTCAGCAACAGGGCCTGGTCGGGCGAGCGCCAGCGTTCAAGTCGGCATTGGCGAGCCTGCAACGCGCCGCACCCGCCCAGATCCCAGTGCTGCTCCAGGGCGAGTCGGGTACCGGCAAGGAGCTGTTTGCCCGAGCCATCCATATGGGCAGCCCACGAGCGAATGGCCCGCTGGTAGTGGTGGACTGCACCGGCCTGACTGAGTCGCTGTTCGAGAGCGAACTGTTCGGTTACGAGAAAGGTGCGTTCACTGGCGCCAACCAGCGCAAGATCGGCCTGGCCGAAGCAGCCCATGGCGGTACGCTTTTCCTTGATGAGATTGGCGAGGTGCCGCTGGCGATGCAGGTCAAACTGCTGCGCCTGATCGAGTCCGGCAGCTTCCGCCCGGTGGGCAGCCTGCGAACCGTGCATTCGGATTTCCGCCTGGTGTCGGCGACCCATAAGCCGCTGAAGCAAATGGTGGCTGACGGGACTTTCCGAGAAGATCTGTATTACCGCATCAGTGGCTTCCCGATCCGCTTGCCGGCATTGCGTGAGCGGGTGGAAGATCTGCCTTTGCTGGCCGAGAGCCTTTTGCAACGCATGACCGGTACACCAACAACGAGGCTGACCGAGGAGGCGCTGACGCAACTGGGGCTGCATCCATTCCCAGGCAACATTCGCGAGTTGCGCAACATTCTGGAGAGGGCGCGGCTGTTTGCCGATGAAGGGTTGATCAAGGCGGAACATCTACCGGAAGACGTCGGGCCACAATTCGCAGTTGCCGCAAGCAAGGGGCGAGGGCGAAACGATCTAGGTAACCTGGCTCAGGCGCTGGAGCAGTTCCAGGGATCACGCAGCGAGCTGGCACGTCATCTCGGCCTGAGTGAGCGCACCCTGTATCGCCGCCTGAAAGCCCTTGGTCTCAATTAGTACCGTGGCTGTCTTTACCTGACCTTTACCTCTGCCCTTACAAGATTCGGCAAAACCTGTGGTCTGATCAGTTAACCGCACCAGGCACTCAGCGACACCCGCCGGGCGTTAAACAAGCAGAGGATCACCCCATGAAGAAAACCCTGACCGTACTCTGCGCCGCGCTTGTGCTCAGCACACCCTTGGCCAGCTTCGCTCAACCAGGCCCTGACCGTTACGACGATGGCCACGGTCCATCCCATCAGGGCTATGAACCCCATGGCCAGCCCGAACGTCATGACCGCCATGACAACGGTCACTACCCGGCGTACCACAACCCGAACTTCCGCCCCGAAGCGGGTATGCCGATGCCGCATCAGCAATGGCACCGTGGGTATGTGGTCGAACCGCGCTACCGTGCCGACCGCTACTGGGTGACCGACTGGCGCGCACGGCATCTGTACGCACCGCCACGTGATCATCGCTGGTTGTACGTGAACGGTGACTATGTGCTGGTAGCGATTGCCAGTGGTGTGGTCGTCAGCGTGCTTTCCGGCTACTGATATTCGCAGATAAAAAAACGCCCGCATCAGCGGGCGTTTTTTATCCTGCGATCTACACCTGATCAGAAGTCCAGGTTCGATACCGACAGCGCATTGCTTTCGATGAAGTCACGGCGTGGCTCTACCGCGTCACCCATCAGGGTGTTGAAGATCTGGTCGGCGGCAATCGCGTCTTCGATGGTGACCTTGAGCATGCGGCGGACGGTTGGGTCCATGGTGGTTTCCCACAGCTGCTCCGGGTTCATCTCGCCCAGACCTTTGTATCGCTGGATGGTGTGGCGCTTGGTGCTTTCGTTCATCAGCCAGTCCAGGCCTTCCTTGAACTCGACAATCGCCTTACGACGCTCACCACGCTGAACATAGGCGCCTTCACCCAGCAGGGTAGAAAGCTTGGCACCGACGTTGACCACCGTACGGTAATCGTTGCTGCCGAAGAAGTCGCGGTTGAAGGTGACGTAGCTGGCCAGGCCGTGGGAGGTGATTTCCACTTCCGGCAGCCAGACATTGCGCTCCTTGTCTTCGCGCAGGCTGGCCTGATAGGCCAGGCCCGACTTCTGGCTGTTGCTCAGACGCTCCTGGAACTTCACCAGCCAGGCTTGCATCACCGCGTGGTCGCCCAGTTGCTCCAGGGTGACTTCCGGCAGGTAGATGAAGTGCTCGGTGATGTCTTCCGGGTACAGGCGCGACAAGCGCTTGAGGGTCTTCATCACGGCGCGGAATTCGTTCACCAGGGTCTCCAGCTGTACGCCGGAAACGGCTGGTGCCGATTCGTCCAGGTGCAGGCTGGCATCTTCGAGGGCCGATTGGGTCATGTATTCTTCCATGGCCTCGTCGTCCTTGATGTACTGCTCCTGCTTGCCTTTCTTGACCTTGTACAGTGGTGGCTGGGCGATGTAGATGTAACCGCGCTCGACCAACTCCGGCAGCTGACGGAAGAAGAAGGTCAGCAGCAGGGTACGGATGTGCGAACCGTCGACGTCAGCATCGGTCATGATGATGATGTTGTGATAACGCAGCTTGTCGATGTTGTACTCTTCGCGGCCAATGCCACAGCCCAACGCGGTAATCAGCGTGCCCACTTCCTGGGACGAGATCATCTTGTCGAAGCGAGCTTTCTCGACGTTGAGGATCTTGCCCTTCAGCGGCAAGATCGCCTGAGTGCGACGGTTACGGCCTTGCTTGGCCGAGCCACCCGCGGAGTCACCCTCCACCAGGTACAGTTCGGAGAGGGCAGGGTCCTTCTCCTGGCAGTCCGCCAGTTTGCCCGGCAGGCCGGCGATATCCAGCGCACCTTTGCGGCGGGTCATTTCACGGGCTTTACGTGCCGCTTCACGGGCACGGGCAGCGTCGATCATCTTGCCTACCACGGCCTTGGCTTCGTTCGGGTTTTCCAGCAGGAAGTCGGCGAAGTACTTGTTCATCTCTTGTTCCACGGCGGTTTTCACCTCCGAGGAGACCAGCTTGTCTTTGGTCTGCGAGCTGAACTTCGGATCCGGCACCTTCACCGAAATGATCGCAGTCAGGCCTTCACGGGCATCGTCACCGGTGGTAGCGACCTTGTTCTTCTTGGCCAGGCCTTCCTGCTCGATGTAGCTGTTCAGGCTACGGGTCAGCGAGGAGCGGAAACCGACCAAGTGAGTACCGCCGTCACGCTGCGGAATGTTGTTGGTGAAGCACAGCAGGTTCTCGTTGAAGCTGTCGTTCCACTGCAGGGCAATCTCGACACCCACGCCATCGTCACGCTGGACGTTGAAGTGGAAGACCTGCGAGTTGATCGGGGTCTTGTTGGTGTTGAGGTATTCAACGAATGCGCTCAAGCCACCTTCGTATTTGAAGAACTCTTCCTTGCCCGAACGCTCGTCCTTCAGCAGGATGCCGACACCCGAGTTGAGGAAAGACAGTTCGCGAATCCGCTTGGCCAGGATGTCCCAGCTGAAGTGGATGTTCTTGAAGGTTTCAGCCGAAGGCTTGAAGTGAATGTGGGTACCGGTGGTTTCGCTGTCACCGACTACGGCCATCGGCGCCTGTGGAACACCGTGAACGTAGGTCTGCTCCCAGATCTTGCCGCTGCGGCGAACAGTCAACACCAGCTTCTCGGACAGCGCGTTTACTACCGAAACGCCCACACCGTGCAGACCGCCGGATACCTTATAGGAGTTGTCGTCGAACTTACCGCCGGCGTGCAGCACGGTCATGATGACTTCGGCTGCGGATACGCCTTCTTCTTTATGCACGTCGACCGGAATGCCACGGCCGTTGTCGCGCACACTGATGGATTCGTCCGTGTGGATGATGACGGTGATGTCATCGCAGTGACCGGCGAGGGCTTCGTCGATCGAGTTGTCGACCACCTCGAAGACCATGTGGTGCAGGCCGCTACCATCATCGGTGTCGCCAATGTACATGCCGGGACGCTTGCGTACGGCATCCAAACCTTTCAGCACCTTGATGCTGGAGGAGTCGTACGTTTGATTTTCGCTCATGCCTTCACTCCCGATGGTCGTGGGTCTGGGTGATACGGCCTTGTTCCACGTGGAACAAGGCAACTGGCGTTTCCGTCTGCCAGCCTTCCCTCAGTAATTCGTGATCTACACAGGTGATGAACACCTGGCAGCGTAATTCTTCAAGCAAGCGGCACAGCGCGCGGCGATGCTGGTCATCCAGCTCGGACGGCAGGTCGTCAACGAGATAAATACAGTGGCCGCGGCGAGCCTGACTGACGAGGTGGCCCTGGGCAATGCGCAATGCGCACACCACCAACTTTTGCTGACCTCGCGACAGAATGTCGGCTGCGTTGTTGGCAGCCAGACGAAGACGCAGATCAGCACGTTGCGGGCCGGCTTGGGTATGACCCATCTGCTGATCGCGAAGGAGAGAGGAGGCGAGTACTTCTTGCAGTTCCCGGTCCTTGTCCCAGCCTCGATAGTAGCTAAGGGTCAACCCGTCCAGCTCGACCAGCTCGCTCAGGGTTTGCTCGAAGACGGGCTTCAAGGCCTTGATGTAGTTGCGACGGTATTCATCTATTTCCGCGCTGGCCAGGCATAACTCCCGGTCCCAGGCGGCTTGCGAAGCTGGGTCAAGTGTACCATGCCGCAACCACGAGTTCCGCTGCCGCAGCGCCTTCTGCAGACGTTGCCAAGCTGGCAGGAATCGAGGTTCCACGTGGAACACACCCCAATCTAGAAACTGACGGCGGATTTTCGGTGCGCCTTCCAGCAATCGAAAACTGTCCGGGTTGATCAGTTGCAGCGGCAGCATTTCAGCCAGTTGAGCAGCGCTCTTCGCATTCTGGCCGTCGATGCGGATCGTGAATTCGCCCGCCCGCTCCCTTGATACGCCCAGGTTGCTGGTGCCACCCTCAGCCAACTGCACTTCGCCAAACACGGTACAAGCGGGCTGCTCATACTGGATAACCGGGTTCAGCCGAGTGCTGCGAAATGACCGGGCAAGGCCTAGCAGGTGCACGGCTTCGAGCACACTGGTCTTGCCGCTGCCGTTGGCGCCGTAAAGGATATTGATGCGGGGGGAAGGTGAGAGAGTCACCGGGTGCAAATTGCGCACCGCGGTGACCATGATACGTCGAAGGGACATTTCGCCTGCTACGAATTACAGACGCATCGGCATGACAACGTAGGAAGAATCGTCATTGCCAGCTTCCTGCAGCAGGGCACTGCTGTTGGAATCGGACAAAATCAGACGAACTTGCTCGGTAGTCATAACGCCCAACACGTCCAGCAGATAGCTGACGTTGAAGCCGATTTCCAGCGAGCTACCTTCGTAGTCCACGCCGATCTCTTCTTCCGCTTCTTCCTGCTCAGGGTTGTTGGCCTGGATTTTCAGTTGCCCGGCTGCCAGCTGCAGGCGAATGCCACGGTACTTCTCGTTGGAGAGAATTGCGGTACGGCTGAACGCTTCACGCAACGCCTGACGGTCACCAACAACCAGCTTGTCACCGCCCTTCGGCAGCACTCGCTCATAGTCCGGGAACTTGCCATCGACCAGCTTGGACGTGAAGGTGAACTCACCGGTGGTCGCACGGATGTGGTGCTGGCCAAGTACGATGCTGACCATGCCTTCCGGATCGGTCAGCAGGCGCGCCAGCTCGAGAATACCTTTACGTGGAACGATGACCTGATGACGATCGTCCTGCTCGATCGGCGCGCTCATCGAGCACAGCGCCAGCCGGTGGCCGTCGGTGGAAACCGCACGCAGAGTATTGCGCGACACTTCCAGCAGCATACCGTTGAGGTAGTATCGCACGTCCTGCTGGGCCATGGCGAAGCTGGTGCGCTCGATCAGGCGGCGCAGCTTGCTCTGTTCCAGGTTGCAGGTCAGCGAACCCGGGCCTTCTTCAACGGTCGGGAAATCGTTGGCAGGCAGGGTCGACAAGGTAAAGCGACTGCGGCCGGCTTTGACCAGCAGCTTCTGCTCGTCCACCTTGATGTCGATCAGAACATCGTTCGGCAGGCTCTTGCAGATGTCCATCAGCTTGCGCGCCGGGACAGTGATCTCGCCTGGCTCGGCCGGCTCTTCCAGTTGTACGCGGCCAACCAGTTCGACTTCCAGGTCGGTACCGGTCAACGACAGCTGCTGGCCTTGCACGACCAGCAGGACGTTGGACAGAACCGGCAAGGTCTGGCGGCGCTCGACGACACCGGCGACCAGTTGCAGGGGTTTCAACAGGGCTTCGCGTTGAATGGTGAAATGCATGGTCTAGTCCCTTGCCTTCAATTAGCTGCGCTGGCGAACGTCAAGTCGTCAGCGTCCGCAGCAGGTTCTTGTAGTCCTCGCGGATGTCCGCGTCGGATTCCTTCAATTCGTTGATCTTGCGGCAGGCGTGCAGCACGGTGGTGTGGTCGCGACCGCCAAACATGTCGCCGATCTCTGGCAGACTGTGGTTGGTCAGTTCCTTCGACAAGGCCATGGCTACCTGACGCGGGCGCGCAACGGAGCGCGAACGGCGTTTGGACAACAGATCGGCGATCTTGATCTTGTAGTACTCAGCCACGGTACGCTGGATGTTATCCACACTCACCAGCTTGTCTTGAAGCGCCAGCAGGTCCTTCAACGACTCACGAATCAGCTCGATGGTGATGTCACGGCCCATGAAGTGCGAGTGAGCGATCACCCGCTTCAAGGCGCCTTCGAGTTCACGTACGTTGGAGCGGATACGCTGGGCGATGAAGAACGCAGCATCGTGCGGCAGCTCTACCTTGGCCTGATCGGCCTTTTTCATCAGGATCGCGACGCGGGTTTCCAATTCCGGCGGCTCTACGGCCACCGTCAGGCCCCAGCCGAAGCGCGACTTCAGGCGCTCTTCCAGGCCTTCGATTTCCTTCGGGTAGCGGTCGCTGGTGAGAATCACCTGCTGACCACCCTCGAGCAGGGCGTTGAAGGTATGGAAGAACTCTTCCTGTGAACGCTCTTTACGGGCGAAGAACTGGATATCGTCGATCAGCAGCGCATCGACCGACCGGTAGAAGCGCTTGAATTCATTGATCGCGTTGAGCTGCAGCGCCTTGACCATATCCGCGACGAAGCGCTCGGAATGCAGGTACACAACCTTGGCATTCGGGTTCTTCTTCAGCAGATGGTTACCCACAGCATGCATCAGGTGGGTTTTACCCAGGCCCACGCCACCATAAAGGAAGAGCGGGTTGTAGCCGTGCTTGGGGTTGTCAGCGACCTGCCAGGCCGCAGCGCGGGCCAGCTGGTTCGACTTACCTTCGACAAAGGTCTCGAAGGTAAACGTGCGGTTCAGGTAGCTGGTGTGCTTGAGCGCGCCTTCCACCTGGACCGTGCGCTGTTCGGTACGGTTACCAGCAGCAGGTGCTGAGGTGTTGTCGCCCATGCCGTCGAAGCTGTCACGCGAAGCCGCCTCACCAACCTCATTCACCTGCACCGGTTCAGCCAACGGCGCCTGAACCGGTTCGGCCACGGCGGCCACAGTGGGCGCTGCTGCCTGCTGAGTCTGGTTTTGTGCAAGCGACGCAGCGACTGCAGCACTCACAGGCGCATTAGGTGCAGCACGTGGAGCGGAGCTGCGACGGCTGCCTATTAACAAGGAAAGGGCTGGCGCCATGCCGCTGCCGTTTTCACCCAACAGTTCGAGCAGACGGCCCAGGTACTTTTCATTCACCCAGTCGAGCACAAAACGGTTAGGCGCATAGACGCGCAACTCGTTGCCTTCGGCTTCGACCTGTAGCGGACGGATCCAGGTGTTGAATTGCTGGGCAGGCAGTTCATCGCGCAGAAGCTCCACGCACTGCTGCCAAAGTTCCACTGACACGGATATCCCCTGAGTTGAAAGCCGGATGAGGCAAAAACAAACCGCCATTGTACCGGTCGAGCGATCAGTTATCCACATGTGGAAACATTCTGAGCCATGACAAAACAGTCATTTAGCGGCCAAAACGCCTTCCAACCACTGTGAATAAGGTCTGTGGATAACCAACCTTGAGGGCTATGCACAACCCTGAGGTCATCCCTGTTGATAACTCTGCTGTGGATAATTACGCATTCTATCCACAGGCTGTTCGCACGTCCAACACAAGCGCAGCACTTGTTACCGACAAGGTTTCAAAACTCTGTACAGCCCGTGGATTCTGGGCTTGGCGCAGTTATCCACAGAAGGTTGTCCACCTAAGATTTATAAGTTCTTCAGAAAAGCTTTTTATATGTCTCTTCTTTTTTCTAATTCTGTCTTCCATTTGCCTGCCTGATCAACCCATGCCGGTACCAATCGGCTAAAGCGCCTTCTATAAGGAAAGACTGGTTGGAAATTGACCTATGGGCTTGCTTTCTCTAGAATCGCCGATCTCTTAAAAAGGGGGCCATTCCGGCCCGTAGTCGACAAACCCAGGTAACAACGCCATGAAACGTACTTTCCAACCAAGCACCATCAAGCGCGCTCGCACCCACGGCTTCCGTGCCCGTATGGCTACCAAGAACGGCCGCGCTGTTCTGTCGCGTCGTCGTGCCAAAGGCCGTAAGCGTCTGGCCATTTGATTTTTCGGCACAGGTGGTGAGTCAGGACTTCAGTCGGGAAAAGCGACTGCTTACACCCCGGCACTTCAAAGCGGTCTTCGACTCCCCAACCGGCAAGGTTCCAGGGAAAAACCTGCTGATCCTTGCTCGCGAGAACGGCCTTGATCACCCGCGCCTCGGCCTGGTGATCGGCAAGAAGAGCGTCAAGCTCGCCGTTCAGCGCAACCGCCTCAAGCGCTTGATGCGTGATTCCTTCCGGCTCAACCAGCAAATGCTGGGTGGCCTGGATATAGTGATCGTCGCGCGCAAGGGATTGGGTGAGATAGAAAACCCGGAATTGCACCAACACTTTGGCAAGCTCTGGAAACGCCTGGCGCGCAGCCGGCCAACTCCAGCGGCAAACGCCGATTCCGCAGGGGTAGACAGTCAAAATGCGTAAACTGGCCCTCGTTCCGATCCAGTTTTACCGTTACGCCATCAGTCCCCTGATGGCCAATCACTGTCGTTTCTACCCCAGTTGCTCCTGTTACGCTCTTGAAGCCATTGAAAACCATGGCCTCTTGCGTGGCGGGTGGCTAGCCGTTCGTCGCCTGGGGCGTTGTCATCCGTGGAACGACGGCGGTTTCGATCCCGTTCCCCCCGCTCCTTCCTCCCGAACTTCTTCGATAGCCGAGTAATCATGGATATTAAACGCACGATCCTGATCGTCGCCCTGGCAATCGTGTCCTACGTCATGGTCCTCAAGTGGAACGAGGACTACGGCCAGGCTGCCCTGCCGACTCAGAATACTGCTGCCAGCACCACTGCCCCGGCCTTGCCGGATGGCGTGCCGGCCGGTAACGCCAGCGCCGATGTGCCGAGCGCCAATGCCGAATCCAGCCCTGCCGAACTGGCGCCGGTTGCAGTCAGCAAGGACCTGATCCGGGTCAAGACCGATGTCCTGGACCTGGCTATCGATCCGGTCGGTGGTGACATCGTCCAACTGAACCTGCCGCAATACCCACGTCGCCAGGACCACCCGGACATTCCGTTCCAGCTGTTCGACAACGGCGGCGAGCGTGTCTACCTGGCCCAAAGCGGCCTGACCGGCGCCAACGGCCCGGATGCCCGTTCGTCCGGTCGCCCGCTGTACGCTGCCGAGCAGAAGAGCTACCAGCTGGCCGATGGCCAGGAACAACTGGTGGTCGACCTTAAGTTCAGCGACAACGGCGTCAACTACATCAAGCGCTTCAGCTTCAAGCGCGGTGAGTACGACCTGACCGTCAGCTACCTGATCGACAACCAAAGCGGCCAGGCCTGGAGCGGCAACATGTTTGCCCAGCTCAAGCGTGACGCCAGTTCCGACCCGTCGTCGAGCACCGCTACCGGTACCGCGACCTACCTTGGCGCTGCCATGTGGACTGCTTCCGAGCCTTACAAAAAGGTCTCGATGAAGGACATCGACAAAGGTAGTTTGAAAGAAAATGTGTCCGGTGGCTGGGTTGCCTGGCTGCAGCACTACTTCGTGACCGCCTGGATTCCGGCCAAATCGGACAACAACGTTGTCCAGACCCGCAAGGACAGCCAGGGCAATTACATCATCGGCTACACCGGCCCGGCCCTCAGCGTTCCAGCTGGCGGCAAGGTCGAAACCAGCGCCATGCTGTATGCCGGTCCGAAGATCCAGTCCAAGCTGAAGGAGTTGTCCCCAGGCCTGGAACTGACCGTCGACTACGGCTTCCTGTGGTTCATCGCCCAGCCTATCTTCTGGCTGCTGCAACATATCCACAGCCTGCTGGGTAACTGGGGCTGGTCGATCATCGTTCTGACCATGCTCATCAAGGGCCTGTTCTTCCCGCTGTCGGCTGCCAGCTACCGCTCGATGGCGCGCATGCGCGCCGTGGCGCCGAAGCTCGCTGCACTGAAGGAACGCTTCGGTGACGATCGCCAGAAGATGTCCCAGGCAATGATGGAGCTGTACAAGAAAGAGAAGATCAATCCGCTGGGCGGCTGCTTGCCGATCCTGGTGCAGATGCCGGTCTTCCTGTCCCTGTACTGGGTACTGCTGGAAAGCGTCGAGATGCGCCAGGCGCCATGGATGCTGTGGATCACCGACCTGTCGATCAAGGATCCGTTCTTCATCCTGCCGATCATCATGGGCGCCACCATGTTCATTCAGCAGCGTCTGAACCCGACTCCGCCGGATCCGATGCAGGCCAAGGTGATGAAAATGATGCCGATCATCTTCACCTTCTTCTTCCTGTGGTTCCCGGCTGGTCTGGTGCTGTACTGGGTTGTGAACAACTGCCTGTCGATCACTCAGCAGTGGTACATCACCCGCCGCATCGAAGCAGCCAGCAAAAAAGCTGCTGCTTGACGGGCTGCTGCGCTAGCCTGTGAATAAAAACGCCCCCTCGGGGGCGTTTTTGCTATCTGTCGTTTTTGTCGTAGAGGCTTTCGAGCATGAACACTGTGCGTGAAACCATCGCCGCCATCGCTACCGCCCAAGGCCGCGGAGGCGTCGGTATCGTCAGGCTGTCAGGGCCATTGGCAAGCAAGGCTGGCCAGTTGATCACCGGCCGAACGCTGACGCCACGGCATGCCCACTACGGGCCATTCCGCGATGAAGATGGCCTGGTGCTGGATGAAGGCATTGCGCTGTTCTTCCCTGGGCCCAACTCTTTCACTGGCGAGGACGTACTCGAGCTGCAGGGCCATGGCGGCCCGGTGGTGCTGGATATGCTGCTGCAGCGCTGTGTACAAGTCGGCTGCCGTCTGGCGCGCCCAGGCGAGTTCAGCGAGCGTGCGTTCCTCAACGACAAGCTCGACCTGGCCCAGGCCGAAGCCATCGCCGACCTGATTGAAGCGAGCTCCAGCCAGGCCGCGCGCAACGCCTTGCGCTCGTTGCAGGGTGAATTCTCCAAGCGCGTGCACAGTCTGACAGAGGCGCTGATTGCCCTGCGCATCTACGTCGAGGCGGCAATCGACTTCCCTGAAGAGGAAATCGACTTCCTTGCCGATGGCCATGTGTTGTCGATGCTCGATACAGTACGTGCCGAGTTATCCACCGTGCAGCGCGAGGCCGGGCAAGGCGCCTTGCTGCGAGACGGGATGACGGTGGTCATCGCTGGTCGCCCGAATGCCGGCAAGTCGAGCTTGCTGAACCAACTGGCAGGGCGCGAGGCTGCGATCGTGACCGACATTGCCGGCACCACCCGGGACATTCTTCGGGAACATATCCACATCGACGGCATGCCGCTGCATGTGGTCGACACCGCCGGCCTTCGGGATACCGATGACCATGTGGAAAAAATCGGTGTGGAACGTGCGCTGAAGGCCATTGGCGAAGCCGATCGGGTGCTGCTGGTGGTCGACTCCACCGCACCTGAGGCCAGTGACCCGTTTGCCTTGTGGCCCGAGTTCCTCGATCAGCGACCAGACCCGGCCAAGGTCACGCTGATTCGCAACAAGGCCGACCTCAGTGGAGAGCGGGTAGGGTTGGAACAGTGCGACGACGGCCATGTGACCATTACCTTGAGTGCCAAGGGCGATGACCAGGGGCTGCAATTGCTGCGTGATCATCTCAAGGCCTGCATGGGTTATGAACAGACTGCCGAGAGCGGTTTCAGCGCCCGCCGGCGCCATCTGGATGCCTTGCGCCAGGCCAGTTCACATCTGGAACATGGCCGCGCACAGCTGACACTGGCTGGCGCGGGTGAATTGCTGGCGGAGGACTTGCGTCAGGCGCAGCATGCGCTGGGTGAGATCACCGGTGCATTCAGTTCCGATGACCTGCTGGGGCGGATCTTCTCCAGTTTCTGCATCGGCAAGTAGTCCACAGGTCGTTAAAAACCAAGGCCGCTCCTTCGGGAGCGGCTTTTTTTTGCCTGCGATTTATCCACTCGTCGGATTTTGACCCGCTGCCCGTAGCTTAAACCTTCCTCGGTGGATGGTGAAAAGGTCGCCGAAATTCATCCACAGACTCAAATCCATGTGCAGGAGCCCTGTGGAAAACCCGCCTTCAGCTCCGTTGATAAGCAGGCTTTTTTTCTGAGGACAAATCCGCCTGTGGGTAAACTACCATTTAATCCACAGGCTAAAAGACGTTATCCATACCCCTCATGGTAGGTAAGCCACAGGGTTCAATTTTGCTGTACATCAGGCAGCCAAAGGGATACAGAAGCTTATCCACAGATAAGGCTGTGCATAAGAATAAACATAAAAACAAAGCTTTTATAAATTTCTTCTCTTTGATTTCTGTTGTCTGCCACTCATCCACAGACTGGTCAAAATTTGCTCAGACGGTTCCTTTAGAGGGGGTGAAGTCCCTATACTTGTCCGCTTACCTTCTCTATTCGCAAAAACAGGCACGAGGTGCGTGGTGGATTTCCCTTCCCGTTTTGAAGTGATCGTCATCGGCGGCGGCCATGCCGGTACCGAGGCTGCGCTTGCGTCAGCACGCATGGGTGTGAAAACCCTGCTGTTGACCCATAACGTGGAAACCCTCGGTCACATGAGCTGCAACCCGGCGATTGGTGGCATCGGCAAAAGTCATCTGGTCAAAGAGATCGATGCGCTCGGCGGCGCGATGGCGCTGGCCACCGACAAGAGCGGCATCCAGTTCCGCATCCTGAACAACCGCAAAGGCCCAGCCGTACGCGCCACCCGAGCGCAAGCCGACCGCGCCATCTACAAGGCTGTGGTACGCGAGATCCTGGAAAACCAGCCGAACCTGTGGATATTCCAGCAGTCCTGCGATGACCTGATCGTCGAACAGGACCAGGTCAAAGGCGTGGTGACCCAGATGGGGCTGCGTTTCTTCGCGGAATCCGTGGTACTGACCACCGGCACCTTCCTCGGCGGCCTTATCCACATCGGCCTGCAGAACCATTCCGGTGGTCGCGCCGGTGATCCGCCATCGATTGCCCTGGCTCACCGCATGCGTCAACTGCCGCTGCGAGTCGGCCGCCTGAAAACCGGTACCCCTCCGCGTATCGACGGGCGCTCCGTGGATTTCTCGGTGATGACCGAACAGCCAGGCGACACGCCGATCCCGGTGATGTCGTTCATGGGCAATGCACAAATGCATCCGCGCCAGGTGAGCTGCTGGATCACCCACACCAATGCCCGCACCCACGAGATCATTGCCTCGAACCTTGACCGTTCGCCGATGTACTCCGGGGTGATCGAAGGTGTCGGCCCGCGCTATTGCCCATCGATCGAAGACAAGATCCATCGCTTTGCCGACAAGGAAAGCCACCAGGTGTTCATCGAGCCGGAAGGCCTGACCACCCATGAGCTGTACCCCAACGGTATTTCCACTTCGTTGCCATTCGATGTGCAGCTGGAGCTGGTGCGCTCGATCCGCGGTATGGAAAACGCCCACATCGTTCGCCCGGGTTACGCCATCGAGTACGACTATTTCGACCCGCGTGACCTCAAGTACAGCCTCGAGACCAAAGTCATCGGTGGCCTGTTCTTCGCTGGCCAGATCAACGGCACCACTGGCTACGAAGAAGCTGGCGCCCAGGGCCTGCTGGCCGGGACCAACGCCGCACTGCGTGCCCAAGGCCGTGAAAGCTGGTGCCCGCGCCGCGACGAGGCGTACATCGGCGTATTGGTCGACGATCTGATTACCCTGGGTACCCAGGAGCCGTACCGCATGTTCACTTCGCGTGCCGAGTACCGGCTGATCCTGCGTGAAGACAACGCTGACTTGCGCCTGACCGAGAAAGGTCGCGAACTCGGCTTGATCGACGACGAACGCTGGGCTGCTTTCTGCGCCAAGCGCGACGGTATCGAGCGTGAAGAGCAGCGCCTGAAGTCGACCTGGGTGCGCCCGAACACCGAGCAAGGCCAAGCCATTGTGGATAAGTTCGGCACTCCGCTGGCCCACGAATACAGCCTGCTCAACCTGCTGGCTCGGCCAGAGATCGACTATGCCGGGCTGATCGAAGCGACCGGCGGTGAAGAGATCGATCCACAGGTCGCAGAGCAGGTCGAGATCAAGACCAAATACGCAGGTTACATCGACCGCCAACAGGACGAGATCGCTCGCCTGCGCGCCAGTGAAGATACCCGCCTGCCTGTGGATATCGACTACACCACCATTTCCGGGCTGTCGAAGGAAATCCAGGGCAAGCTCGGCCAGACTCGCCCAGAAACCCTGGGCCAGGCTTCGCGTATCCCCGGTGTGACTCCTGCGGCGATTTCCCTGTTGCTGATTCATCTGAAAAAACGCGGCGCTGGCCGCGAATTGGAGCAAAGCGCTTGAGTTCCCTGGTCACCCCGCAACACGCCGAAGAGTTGTCCACAGGTGCGCGCCAGCTCGGTGTCGAGTTGAGCGCCGAGCAGCACGAAAAGCTGCTGGGCTACCTGGCCCTGCTGATCAAATGGAACAAAGCCTACAACCTCACTGCCGTGCGCGATCCGGACGAGATGGTTTCCCGCCACCTGCTCGACAGCCTCAGCGTCATGTCGTTTATCCACAACGACCGTGACAACTGGCTGGATGTCGGCAGCGGCGGTGGCATGCCCGGCATCCCTTTGGCTATCCTGCATCCGCACAAGCAGGTGACGGTGCTGGACGCCAATGGCAAGAAGACCCGCTTCCTGACTCAGGTGAAAATGGAACTGAAACTGGACAACCTTACGGTTATCCACAGCAGGGTCGAAGCTTTCCAGCCATCACTACCGTTCAGCGGAATCATCTCCCGCGCCTTCAGCAGCATGGAGAACTTCACCAACTGGACCCGCCATCTGGGCGACACCGGGACGCAATGGCTTGCAATGAAGGGGCTGCATCCTGCCGATGAACTGGTAGCATTGCCCGCAGACTTCACAGTGGAAAGCGAGCAGGCCCTGACCGTTCCAGGTTGCCAGGGCCAGCGCCATCTGCTGATACTGCGCCGCAAGGCTTGATTGGGAACACACGCAACAATGGCTAAGGTATTCGCAATCGCGAACCAGAAAGGTGGGGTCGGCAAGACCACCACCTGTATCAACCTCGCAGCATCGCTGGCCGCGACCAAGCGTCGTGTGCTGCTGATCGACCTCGATCCGCAGGGCAACGCGACCATGGGCAGCGGTGTGGACAAACACGAACTCGAGCATTCGGTCTATGACCTGCTGATCGGGGAATGCGACCTTGCCCAGGCCATGCACTACTCCGAGCACGGTGGCTTCCAGTTGCTGCCGGCCAACCGCGACCTGACCGCCGCGGAAGTGGTGCTGCTGGAAATGCAGGTCAAGGAAAGCCGCCTGCGCAACGCGCTGGCGCCGATCCGCGAAAATTATGATTTCATCCTCATCGACTGCCCGCCGTCGCTGTCGATGCTGACGCTCAATGCGCTGGTCGCTTCCGATGGCGTGATCATCCCGATGCAGTGCGAGTACTACGCGCTGGAAGGTCTCAGCGACCTTGTGGATAACATCAAGCGCATCGCTGCCCGGTTGAACCCGGAGCTGAAGATCGAAGGCCTGCTGCGGACCATGTACGACCCGCGCCTGAGCCTGAACAACGATGTTTCGGCGCAGCTCAAGGAACACTTCGGCGAGCAGCTGTACGACACCGTCATCCCGCGCAACATCCGCCTGGCCGAGGCCCCGAGCTTCGGCATGCCGGCGCTGGCCTACGACAAGCAATCGCGTGGCGCACTGGCCTATCTGGCCCTGGCCGGGGAACTGGTACGCCGTCAACGCCGTCAATCACGCACTGCACAAACAACTTAAGGAATCCGCATGGCCGTTAAGAAACGGGGTCTCGGACGTGGGTTGGATGCACTGCTCAGTGGTCCTTCCGTCAGCGCGCTCGAAGAGCAGGCTGTGAAGATCGACCAGAAAGAACTGCAACACCTGCCAGTCGAACTGATCCAGCGCGGCAAGTACCAGCCGCGCCGCGACATGGACCCCGAGGCACTGGAAGAGCTCGCGCACTCGATTCGCAGCCATGGGGTGATGCAGCCCATCGTGGTTCGCCCGATCGACGGTAGCCGCTATGAGATCATTGCCGGTGAGCGCCGTTGGCGCGCCACTCAGCAGGCCGGTCTCGACACCATCCCGGCGATGGTGCGCGAAGTGCCGGACGAAGCCGCCATTGCCATGGCGCTGATCGAGAACATCCAGCGCGAGGACCTCAATCCGCTGGAAGAAGCCCTGGCCCTGCAGCGCCTGCAGCAGGAGTTCGAGCTGACCCAGCAACAAGTGGCCGATGCCGTGGGCAAGTCGCGGGTGACCGTGGCCAACCTGCTGCGCCTGATCTCGCTGCCCGAGGCGATCAAGACCATGCTCGCCCACGGCGACCTGGAGATGGGCCACGCCCGTGCCTTGCTCGGTCTCGAAGAAGATCGCCAGGAAGAGGGGGCGCGTCATGTTGTCGCACGTGGTCTCACTGTGCGCCAAACCGAGGCACTGGTCCGTCAATGGCTCAATGGCAAACCTGAGCCGGTCGAACCGAGCAAACCTGATCCGGACATCGCGCGCCTTGAACAGCGGCTCGCAGAGCGCCTGGGCTCTGCCGTGCAGATACGTCACGGCAACAAGGGCAAAGGCCAATTGGTTATTCGCTATAACTCGCTTGACGAGTTGCAAGGCGTGCTTGCTCACATCCGCTGAAACAATTCCCGTTGTAGCGCGCAGTCGGAAATCACTACCGAATAGTTGAATAGGGGTTAATCCACCCCTATACTCTGCGCGCATTTTGTCGGCACAAATTATGCCAAGTCATAACTGACTTGTTGGTCGACTTCCGAGGAGCAGTTGTGATGGAAATCCGCACGCCAAACCGCCTGCCTTTCCATCGCTGGGCGGTTTTTCCGGTACTGCTGGCTCAATTCGTCGTACTACTGCTGGCAACCTTGGTGTTGTGGCAGTGGAAAGGGGCGGTCAGTGGATATTCAGGCCTTTGCGGAGGTTTGATTGCCTGGCTGCCCAATGTGTATTTCGCCTGGAAGGCTTTTCGCTTCAGCGGAGCTCGGGCGGCACAAGCTATCGTCAAGTCGTTTTACGCTGGCGAGGCAGGCAAGATGATTTTGACGGCAGTGCTTTTTGCACTGACCTTCGCAGGAGTGAAGCCACTGGCGCCGTTAGCAGTATTCGGCGTCTTCGTGTTGACCCTTTTGGTCAGCTGGTTCGCGCCCCTGCTGATGAATAAAAGACTTTCGAGACCTTAGGGCGTTTGAGGCAACCATGGCAGCAGAAACCGCTTCGGGCTATATCCAGCACCACTTGCAGAACCTGACCTACGGTCAACTACCAGACGGCAGCTGGGGCTTTGCCCATTCGGCTGCAGAAGCCAAGGCAATGGGCTTCTGGGCGTTCCACCTGGACACCCTGGGTTGGTCCGTCGCGCTGGGTCTGATCTTCCTGTTCATCTTCCGCATGGCGGCCAAGAAGGCGACTTCCGGTCAACCAAGCGGCCTGCAGAACTTCGTAGAAGTGCTGGTGGACTTCGTCAACGGCAGCGTGAAGGACTCCTTCCACGGCCGTAGCCCGGTGATCGCTCCGCTGGCGCTGACCATCTTCGTCTGGGTGTTCCTGATGAACGCCATCGACCTGGTACCGGTCGACTGGATTCCTCAGCTGGCCATCCTGATCTCCGGTGACCCGCACATTCCGTTCCGCGCCGTGTCGACCACCGACCCGAACGCGACCCTGGCCATGGCCTTCAGCGTGTTCGCCCTGATCATCTTCTACAGCATCAAGGTCAAGGGCCTGGGCGGCTTCATCGGTGAGCTCACCCTGCACCCGTTCGGCAGCAAGAACATCTTCGTGCAGATCCTGCTGATCCCGGTGAACTTCCTGCTGGAGTTCGTCACCCTGATCGCCAAGCCGATCTCGCTGGCACTGCGTCTGTTCGGCAACATGTACGCCGGCGAGCTGGTGTTCATCCTGATCGCCGTGATGTTCGGCGCCGGCATCCTCTGGCTGAGCGGCCTGGGTATCGTGCTGCAGTGGGCGTGGGCTGTGTTCCACATCCTGATCATCACGCTGCAAGCTTTCATCTTCATGATGCTGACCATCGTCTACCTGTCGATGGCTCATGAAGATAACCATTAAGACCGCCTGGCGTGTCTTGTAGCCTTCCCCGCTCGTTTGGGGGGAAGGCTTTAAAAGTCCGCAAGGGCAGCTGTACCAAACGATTTGTTTTACCGCTTCAACTTAAAAACCTAACCAATACGACGTAAAAGTCGGGAGGAAAGATGGAAACTGTAGTTGGTCTGACCGCTATCGCTGTTGCTCTGCTGATCGGCCTGGGTGCTCTGGGTACCGCCATTGGTTTCGGCCTGCTGGGCGGCAAGTTCCTGGAAGGCGCTGCTCGTCAGCCTGAGATGGTTCCAATGCTGCAGGTCAAAATGTTCATCGTTGCCGGTCTGCTCGACGCCGTAACCATGATCGGTGTTGGTATCGCTCTGTTCTTCACCTTCGCGAATCCGTTCGTTGGTCAGATCGCCGGCTAATCACTCGTTTCCACGAGTTGATGGCTGTGATGAATTAAGACCGAGCGAGGTGTTGGCGTGAACATTAATGCAACCCTGATTGGCCAATCCGTTGCCTTCCTGATTTTTGTACTCTTCTGCATGAAGTACGTATGGCCTCCGGTCATCACTGCTCTGCAAGAGCGTCAAAAGAAGATTGCCGACGGCTTGGACGCTGCCAACCGCGCAGCTCGCGACCTGGAGCTGGCCCAAGAGAAAGTGGGTCAGCAACTGCGTGAAGCTAAAGCACAGGCAGCCGAAATCATTGAGCAAAGCAAGAAACGCGCTGCTCAGCTTGTCGAGGAAGCCCGTGATCAGGCCCGCGTCGAAGCTGACCGTGTGAAGGCTCAGGCTCTGGCCGAGATCGAACAGGAACTGAACAGCGCTAAAGACGCCCTGCGTGCCCAAGTGGGTGCTCTGGCCGTTGGCGGTGCTGAAAAGATCCTTGGCGCCACAATCGATCAAAACGCGCATGCGGAGCTGGTTAACAAACTGGCCGCTGAAATTTAAGCGAGGGCGATCATGGCAGAACTGACCACGTTGGCCCGACCTTACGCTAAGGCTGCCTTTGAGCATGCCCAGGCCCATCAGCAACTGGCCAATTGGTCAGCCATGCTCGGCCTGGCTGCTGCGGTGTCGCAAGACGACACCATGCAGCGCCTGCTCAAGGCCCCGCGACTGACGAGCGCAGAAAAGGCCGCCACGTTCATTGACGTGTGCGGTGACAAGTTCAATGCACAGGCACAGAATTTCATTCATGTTGCCGCGGAAAACGACCGTCTCCTGCTTCTGCCGGAGATTGCCGCCCTGTTCGACCTGTACAAGGCCGAGCAAGAGAAATCCGTGGACGTGGAAGTCACCAGTGCTTTTGCGTTGAACCAAGAACAGCAAGACAAACTCGCCAAGGTTCTCAGTGCACGGTTAGGCCAGGAAGTGCGCCTGCACGCGTCGGAGGATGCCAGCCTGATTGGCGGCGTCGTCATCCGCGCAGGTGACCTGGTAATCGATGGCTCTGTTCGCGGCAAAATCGCGAAACTGGCCGAAGCATTGAAATCTTGAGTTTGAAGGGGCAGCAGAGCAATGCAGCAACTCAATCCTTCCGAAATTAGTGAAATCATCAAGGGCCGCATCGACAACCTCGATGTGAGCTCCCAAGCCCGTAACGAAGGTACCGTTGTTTCGGTATCCGACGGTATCGTGCGGATCCACGGTCTGGCCGACGTCATGTACGGCGAAATGATCGAGTTCCCTGGCGGCGTCTACGGTATGGCACTGAACCTGGAGCAAGACTCCGTAGGTGCAGTGATCCTGGGTGCCTATGACACCCTCGCCGAAGGCATGAGCGCCAAGTGCACCGGCCGCATCCTGGAAGTTCCGGTTGGTAAGGAACTGCTGGGTCGCGTCGTTGACGCACTGGGCAACCCGATCGACGGCAAAGGTCCTCTGGGCAACACTCAGACCGACGCGGTCGAGAAAGTAGCTCCAGGCGTGATCTGGCGTAAGTCGGTAGACCAGCCTGTACAGACTGGCTACAAGTCCGTCGACGCCATGATCCCTGTCGGCCGTGGCCAGCGTGAGCTGATCATCGGTGACCGTCAGATCGGCAAGACCGCCATGGCCATCGACGCCATCATCAACCAGAAAGACTCCGGTATTTTCTGTGTTTATGTTGCTGTCGGCCAGAAGCGTTCCACCGTTGCCAACATCGTTCGCAAGCTGGAAGAAAACGGCGCCCTGGCCAACACCATCGTGGTTGTTGCCAGTGCTTCGGAATCCGCCGCACTGCAGTTCCTGGCTCCTTACGCCGGCTGCACCATGGGCGAGTTCTTCCGTGACCGCGGTGAAGACGCCCTGATCGTTTACGATGACCTGTCCAAGCAGGCCGTTGCCTACCGTCAGATCTCCCTGCTGCTGCGCCGTCCACCAGGACGTGAAGCGTACCCAGGTGACGTGTTCTATCTCCACTCCCGTCTGCTGGAGCGTGCATCGCGCGTTTCGGAAGAGTACGTCGAGAAGTTCACCAACGGCGCAGTCACTGGCAAGACCGGTTCCCTGACCGCCCTGCCGATCATCGAAACCCAGGCTGGCGACGTTTCCGCGTTCGTTCCGACCAACGTGATTTCCATCACCGACGGTCAGATCTTCCTGGAATCGGCCATGTTCAACTCGGGCATCCGCCCTGCAGTGAACGCCGGTGTTTCGGTATCCCGCGTAGGTGGTGCCGCTCAGACCAAGATCATCAAGAAGCTGTCCGGTGGTATTCGTACCGCTCTGGCTCAGTACCGTGAACTGGCTGCATTCGCCCAGTTCGCTTCCGATCTGGATGAAGCGACCCGCAAGCAGCTGGAGCATGGTCAGCGCGTTACCGAGCTGATGAAGCAGAAGCAGTACGCGCCAATGTCCATCGCGGACATGGCCCTGTCGCTGTACGCCGCTGAGCGTGGTTTCCTGACTGACGTAGAAGTCTCCAAGATCGGCAGCTTCGAGCAAGCACTGATCGCCTTCTTCAACCGTGATCACGCTGAACTGATGGCGAAGATCAACGTGAAGGGTGACTTCAACGACGAAATCGACGCAGGCCTGAAAGCCGGTATCGAGAAGTTCAAGGCCACCCAGACCTGGTAAGCCGCAGCGGGGGCTCAGGCCCCCGCTTGCTAACCTGATAGGTGATACATGGCAGGCGCAAAAGAGATTCGCAGTAAGATTGCGAGCATCAAAAGCACGCAAAAAATTACCAGCGCCATGGAGAAAGTGGCGGTCAGCAAGATGCGCAGGGCACAACTGCGCATGGCTGCTAGCCGTCCTTACGCGGAGCGTATCCGCCAGGTGATCGGTCATCTGGCCAACGCCAACCCGGAATACCGCCACCCGTTCATGATCGAGCGCCCTGTAAAGCGCGCCGGTTATATCGTGGTGAGCAGTGACCGTGGTCTGTGCGGTGGCTTGAACACCAACCTGTTCAAGGCCCTGGTCAAGGACATGAACGAAAACCGCGAACAGGGCGTGGAAATCGACCTGTGCGTGATCGGCAGCAAGGGTGCGACTTTCTTCCGCATCTTTGGCGGCAACGTCGTAGCCGCGATCAGCCACCTGGGCGAAGAGCCATCGATCAACGATCTGATCGGCTCCGTCAAAGTGATGCTGGACGCCTACCTGGACGGCCGTATCGATCGCCTTTCGGTGGTTTCGAACAAGTTCATCAACACCATGACCCAAAAACCGACGGTCGAGCAATTGGTACCGTTGGTGGCAACCCCGGATCAGGATCTCAAGCATCACTGGGATTACCTGTACGAACCCGACGCAAAAGAGCTGCTGGACGGCTTGATGGTGCGTTACGTGGAGTCGCAGGTATACCAGGCGGTGGTCGAGAACAACGCTGCTGAACAAGCGGCCCGGATGATCGCCATGAAGAACGCCACAGACAACGCCGGTGATTTGATCAAAGAGCTTCAGTTGATCTACAACAAGGCGCGTCAGGCTGCGATCACCCAGGAGATCTCGGAAATCGTCGGCGGCGCTGCCGCGGTTTAACGGTTCAAAAATTCAGAGGATCCAGCTATGAGTAGCGGACGTATCGTTCAAATCATCGGCGCCGTCATCGACGTGGAATTCCCACGTGACGTCGTGCCGAGTGTATACAACGCGCTGAAAGTACAAGGCGCGGAAACCACCCTCGAAGTTCAGCAGCAGCTGGGCGACGGCGTGGTTCGTACCATTGCGATGGGCTCCACCGAAGGCCTGAAGCGCGGTCTGGATGTCGTCGACACCGGTGCTGCCATTTCCGTACCAGTTGGTAAGGCCACTCTGGGCCGTATCATGGACGTTCTGGGCAACCCAATCGACGAAGCCGGCCCGATCGGTGAAGAAGAGCGTCGCGGTATCCACCAGCCAGCGCCTTCGTTCGCTGACCAGGCAGGCGGCAACGACCTGCTGGAAACCGGCATCAAGGTTATCGACCTGGTTTGCCCGTTCGCCAAGGGTGGTAAGGTTGGTCTGTTCGGTGGTGCCGGTGTCGGCAAGACCGTTAACATGATGGAACTGATCCGTAACATCGCCATGGAACACAGCGGTTATTCCGTGTTCGCTGGTGTGGGTGAGCGTACTCGTGAGGGTAACGACTTCTACCACGAGATGAAGGACTCCAACGTTCTCGACAAGGTAGCGCTGGTCTACGGTCAGATGAACGAGCCACCAGGAAACCGTCTGCGCGTAGCGCTGACCGGCCTGACCATGGCTGAGAAGTTCCGTGACGAAGGTAACGACGTTCTGCTGTTCGTCGACAACATCTATCGTTACACCCTGGCCGGTACCGAAGTATCCGCACTGCTGGGCCGTATGCCTTCGGCAGTAGGTTACCAGCCGACCCTGGCTGAAGAGATGGGCGTTCTGCAAGAGCGCATCACCTCCACCAAGGAAGGTTCGATCACCTCCGTTCAGGCCGTATACGTACCTGCGGACGACTTGACCGACCCGTCGCCAGCGACCACCTTCGCCCACTTGGACGCCACCGTCGTTCTGTCCCGTGACATCGCCTCCCTGGGTATCTACCCAGCGGTCGACCCACTGGACTCGACTTCGCGCCAGCTGGACCCGAACGTGATCGGCAACGAGCACTACGACACCGCTCGTGGCGTTCAGTATGTTCTGCAGCGCTACAAAGAGCTGAAGGACATCATCGCGATCCTGGGTATGGACGAACTGTCCGAAGACGACAAGCAACTGGTAGCCCGCGCTCGTAAGATCCAGCGCTTCCTGTCGCAGCCGTTCTTCGTGGCCGAAGTCTTCACCGGTTCGCCAGGCAAGTACGTTTCCCTGAAAGACACCATCGCTGGCTTCAGCGGCATCCTCAAAGGTGACTACGACCACCTGCCAGAACAAGCGTTCTACATGGTCGGCAGCATCGACGAAGCGATCGAGAAAGCCAAGAAACTGTAATCCCGGCGCCCCGCAAGGGGCGCTAATCAGGTTGAGGCAAGCAGATGGCTATGACAGTCCATTGCGATATCGTCAGCGCGGAAGGGGAAATCTTCTCCGGCCTGGTCGAGATGGTAGTAGCGCACGGCAACCTGGGCGATCTTGGTATCGCTCCAGGCCACGCCCCGCTGATCACCAATCTCAAGCCTGGTCCGATCACGCTGACCAAGCAAGGTGGCGATCGTGAGGTGTTCTACATCTCCGGTGGCTTCCTCGAAGTGCAGCCGAACATGGTCAAGGTTCTTGCCGACACCGTGCAGCGCGCTGCCGACCTGGACGAAGCTCAGGCTCAGGAAGCCCTCAAGGCTGCTGAGAACGCCCTGAACGCGAAAAGCTCGGACTTCGACTACGGTGCTGCTGCCGCACGTCTGGCCGAGGCTGCAGCTCAGCTGCGTACCGTCCAGCAATTGCGCAAAGGCAAGTAATCCGGTTCAGGCCGCATGCTTCCGTTGCGATTGAGTTAAAGGGTAGCCTCGGCTACCCTTTTTCTTTTTCCGAATTCTTCTCAGGTCACGTCTCTGACCGCCCAGGATTGGTAGCCAGTCAATGTCCCTCGATATCGTTATTCTCGCCGCCGGCCAAGGCACCCGCATGCGTTCGGCGCTGCCCAAGGTGCTGCACCCGGTAGCCGGCAATTCCATGCTCGGCCACGTTATCCACAGTGCGCGCCAGCTTCAGCCACAAGGCATTCATGTGGTCATCGGCCACGGTGCCGAGCAGGTACGTGAGCGCTTGGCGGCCGACGACCTTAATTTCGTCATGCAGGACAAGCAGCTGGGCACGGGCCATGCCGTTGCGCAAGCATTGCCGGCGATCACTGCCGACACGGTGCTGGTGCTTTATGGCGATGTGCCGCTGATCGAAGTGGAAACCCTGCAGCGCCTGCTGGCCAAGGTCAGCGACAAGCAACTGGGCCTGCTTACCGTGACCCTGCAGGACCCGACCGGGTATGGCCGCATCGTGCGCAATGGCGAAGGCCAGGTGACGGCTATCGTCGAGCACAAGGACGCCAGCGAAGCGCAGAAGGCAATCAACGAAGGCAACACCGGCATCCTGGCCCTGCCAGCCACGCGCCTGGCCGACTGGATGGGCCGCCTGTCGAACAACAATGCCCAGGGTGAGTACTACCTCACTGACGTCATCGCCATGGCCGTGGCCGATGGGCTGGTGGTCGCCACTGAACAGCCGCATGACGCGATGGAAGTGCAGGGCGCCAACGACCGTCGCCAGCTGTCGGAACTCGAGCGCCACTACCAGCTTCGCGCAGGCCGCCGGCTGATGGCCCAGGGCGTTACCCTGCGCGACCCGGCGCGCTTCGATGTACGTGGCGAAGTGACCGTTGGTCGCGACGTGCTGATCGATATCAACGTGATTCTCGAAGGCAAGGTGGTCATCGAGGACGACGTGCAAATCGGCCCGAACTGTGTAATCAAGGACAGCACCCTGCGCAAGGGCGCAATCATCAAGGCCAATACCCACCTCGACGGCGCGGTAATGGGTGAGGGCAGCGATGCTGGCCCGTTCGCCCGCTTGCGCCCAGGCAGCGTGCTTGAAGCCAAGGCCCATGTGGGTAACTTCGTCGAACTGAAAAACGCCCACCTGGGTGAAGGCGCCAAGGCCGGCCATCTGACCTACCTGGGCGACGCCGAGATCGGTGCACGTACCAACATCGGCGCCGGTACCATCACCTGCAACTACGATGGCGCCAACAAGTTCAAGACCGTGATGGGTGAGGACGTATTCATTGGCTCCAACAATTCCCTGGTAGCGCCTGTGGAAATCAAGGCCGGCGCGACTACGGCGGCCGGTTCGACCATCAATCAGACCGTCGAAGCAGGTAATCTGGCCGTGGCGCGTGCGCGCCAGCGCAATATTTCGGGCTGGAAGCGGCCGGAGAAGATCAAGAAGAGCTGAGTTATACACAGCTGCTTCGATCGAAAGCCGACTTATGTGAATAAGTCGGCTTTTTTATTGGCCACATGCAGGAAGCGCGTGGTCAGGAAAATTTATCCACATCTTGACGTGACGCTCTTGATAGGTTTTGATTGCAACCATTATCTTTCGAATCGAAACTTATCTGCCCATGTCGAAACGAAACACCCCCCAGCGCCGTCACAACATCCTGGCCATGCTCAGCGAGCAGGGCGAGGTGAGTGTGGACGCCTTGGCCAAGCGTTTCGAAACCTCGGAAGTGACCATCCGCAAGGATCTTGCTGCGCTTGAGGCCAACGGCCTGCTGCTGCGCCGCTACGGTGGTGCGGTGCCGGTACCGCAGGAGATGCTGGGTGAAGCCGCGCAACCGATCTCTGCCTACAAGAAGGCTATCGCCCGGGCAGCGGTTGGGCGTATTCGCGAGCATGCGCGGATCATTATCGACAGCGGCAGCACTACCGCCGCCATGATCCCGGAACTGGGCCGCCAGCCCGGTCTGGTAGTGATGACCAATTCGTTGAATGTGGCCCGCGCCATCAGTGAAGTCGAGCACGAACCGGTGCTGCTGATGACTGGTGGCACCTGGGACCCTCATTCGGAATCATTCCAGGGCCAGGTCGCCGAGCAGGTACTGCGCTCTTATGATTTCGACCAGCTGTTCATCGGTGCCGACGGCATCGACCTGCAGCGCGGCACCACGACTTTCAATGAACTGCTTGGCCTGAGCCGAGTGATGGCCGAAGTGGCCCGAGAAGTGATCGTGATGGTCGAGTCCGACAAGGTCGGGCGCAAGATCCCCAATCTCGAGCTGCCCTGGGGCAGCGTGCACACCCTTATTACAGATGAACGCTTGCCCGCAGCGGCACGCGAACAGATTCAAGCCCGCGGCATCAACCTGATCTGCGCCGCGATCAGCCAGGAGCAATAACCATGTGTGGAATCGTTGGTGCCGTAGCCGAGCGCAACATCACTGCCATTCTCATCGAAGGCCTCAAGCGTCTTGAGTACCGCGGGTACGACAGTGCCGGCCTGGCCGTCTATACCCAGCAGGGCGAGCTGCAGCGCCGCCGCCGCATCGGCAAGGTCGCCGAGCTGGAAGCCGCTGTGGCCGCTGACCCGCTGAGCGGCCAGCTGGGCATCGCCCACACCCGTTGGGCTACCCACGGTGCGCCGACCGAAGGCAATGCCCACCCGCATTTTTCCAGCAACGAAGTGGCAGTGGTGCACAATGGCATCATTGAAAACCACGACGAACTGCGTGAAGAGTTGAAAGGTCTGGGGTACGTGTTTACCTCGCAGACTGACACCGAAGTCATCGTGCACCTGATCCATCACACGCTGAAAACCATCCCGGACCTCTCTGATGCGCTGAAGTCCGCAGTCAAGCGCCTGCACGGTGCCTATGGCCTGGCGCTGATCAGCGTGAAGCAGCCTGACCGCCTGGTAGCTGCGCGCAGCGGCAGCCCGCTGGTGATCGGCCTGGGCCATGGGGAAAACTTCCTCGCCTCGGACCAACTGGCACTGCGCCAGGTCACCGACCGCTTCATGTACCTGGAGGAGGGTGATATCGCCGAGATCCGCCGCGACCAGGTGAAGATCTGGGATCAGGCCGGCCAGCCGGTACAGCGTGAAACCGTGCAGTACCACGAAGGTGCGGAAGCCGCCGACAAGGGTGCATATCGCCACTTCATGCTCAAGGAGATCCATGAGCAGCCGACCGTGGTCCAGCGCACGCTGGAAGGCCGACTGGGCAAGGACCACGTGATGGTTCAGGCTTTCGGCCCGCAGGCTGCCGAGCTGTTCGCCAAAGTACGCAACGTGCAGATCGTCGCCTGCGGCACCAGCTACCACGCCGGCATGGTTGCCCGTTACTGGCTGGAAAGCCTGGCCGGCATTCCTTGCCAGGTTGAAGTGGCCAGCGAGTTCCGTTATCGCAAGGTTGTGGTGCAACCAGACACCCTGTTCGTCTCGATCTCCCAGTCCGGCGAAACCGCCGACACCCTGGCTGCCCTGCGCAACGCCAAGGAACTGGGCTTCCTCGGTAGCCTGGCCATCTGCAACGTCGGCATCAGCTCGCTGGTACGCGAGTCCGACCTGACCCTGCTGACCCTGGCCGGCCCGGAAATCGGCGTGGCATCGACCAAAGCCTTCACCACTCAGCTGGTCTCGCTGATGCTGTTGACCCTGGCTCTGGGCCAAGTGCGCGGCACCCTCGAAGCTGGCGTCGAAGCCGGGTTGGTGGAAGAACTGCGCCGCCTGCCTGCACGCCTGGGTGAGGCCCTGGCCATGGACAGCACCGTGGAGAAAACCGCCGAGCTGTTCGCCGACAAGCACCACACCCTGTTCCTTGGCCGTGGTGCACAGTACCCGGTGGCCATGGAAGGTGCGCTGAAGCTCAAGGAAATCTCTTACATCCACGCCGAAGCCTACCCGGCCGGTGAGCTCAAGCACGGCCCGTTGGCGCTGGTGGATAACGACATGCCCGTGGTCACCGTAGCGCCGAACAACGAACTGCTGGAGAAGCTCAAGTCCAACCTGCAGGAAGTGCGCGCCCGCGGCGGCGAGCTGGTGGTGTTCGCCGACGAGAATGCCGGTATGAGCAACGGCGAAGGCACCCACGTGATCAAGGTGCCGCACATCGTGGACGAACTGGCGCCGATCCTCTACACCATTCCGCTGCAGCTGCTGTCGTACTACGTGGCAGTGCTCAAGGGCACTGACGTCGACCAGCCACGTAACCTGGCGAAGTCGGTGACTGTAGAGTAAGTTTTTCCATCCGGTAAAACACAAGCCCTGGCCCAAAGCCGGGGCTTTTTCATTTGTGCGACCGGAACAAGCGCCCAATTGATCGCATCGGCGCATCAATTAATGAAAAATGAACGATTATCTCCAGCGCCGCTTTCGACGATCATTCCAGAAATAAGCACTTACAATTATTAAGAAACGCTGGAGATCCACCATGAGTCTGCCGTCACGCTCGGTGCCCGAGGGCAAGTCCAAGGCCGGTATGGTCTTCCGGGTAACGTCCGGAAACTTCCTCGAACAGTTCGACTTCTTCCTGTTCGGTTTCTACGCCACGCACATCGCGGCGGCCTTCTTCCCCGCGTCCAATGAATTCGCCTCGTTGATGATGACTTTCGCCGTGTTCGGCGCAGGCTTCCTCATGCGCCCGCTGGGTGCGGTGATTTTGGGTGCGTACATTGATGACGTGGGCCGGCGCAAAGGCTTGATCGTCACCCTGGCGATCATGGCCAGCGGTACCCTGCTGATCGTGCTGGTGCCCGGATACGCCAGCATCGGCTTGCTGGCCCCGGCCCTGGTGCTCATCGGGCGCCTGTTGCAAGGGTTCTCGGCGGGCGCCGAACTGGGCGGTGTGTCGGTATACCTGGCCGAAATGGCAACGCCTGGGCACAAGGGCTTCTACGCCAGCTGGCAGTCCGCCAGCCAGCAGGTGGCCATCGTCGTTGCCGCGGCGCTGGGTTTTGCGCTCAACGAATGGCTGTCTGCCGCCGAGATCGCCCAGTGGGGCTGGCGCGTGCCGTTCGCTGTGGGCTGCATGATCATCCCGGTGATTTTTCTGCTGCGTCGTAACTTGCAGGAAACCGAGGAGTTCGCCGCCCGCGAGCATCGCCCTACCATGAAGCAGGTGTTGGCTACGTTGGCCGCCAATTCCGGCGTGGTGCTGTTCGGCATGCTGATGGTGGCCATGACCACCACCGCCTTCTACATGATCACGGTGTATGCGCCGACCTTTGGCAAGACCGTGCTGCAACTGAGTACCGGTGATGCACTGCTGGTGACCTTGCTGACGGCGGTGTCGAACTTCATCTGGCTGCCCATTGGCGGCACCCTCAGCGACCGTTTCGGGCGCAAGCCGCTGCTGCTGGCCATGTCGCTGATGACTGTGATCACTGCTTACCCGGCACTGACCTACCTGGCTCACTCGCCAACCTTTGGCCACATGCTTGAAGTGCTGCTGTGGTTCTCGTTCCTGTATGGCATGTACAACGGCGCGATGATTCCGGCGCTTACCGAAATCATGCCAGTGGAAGTCCGTGTGGCAGGTTTCTCGCTGGCCTACAGCCTGGCGACTGCTTTGTTCGGCGGTTTCACCCCGGCGATCTCGACCTGGATGATCCACGTTACCAACGACAAGGCCGCACCGGCTTACTGGATGATGTTCGCCGCGCTCTGTGCATTCGTCGCCACCTGGATGCTCTACCGTCGCCTGGCCCACCGCGCAGCGGTGGCCGCATGAGGGCTTCGTTGAAAGGATTGTTGGCCGCTTCTTTGCTTGCTGGTTGCAGCCTTGCCCAGGCTGCGCAACTGACGGTAATGACTTCCGGCGGCTTCACTGCCGCCTACAAACAGCTGGGGCCGCAGTATGCGGCGCAGAGCGGCGATACGCTGGTCACCGTGCTGGGGCCATCCATGGGCAAGGCCCCTGAGGCGATCCCCAATCGCCTCGCACGCGGAGAGCATGCCGATGTGGTGATCATGGTCGGCTATGCGTTGGACGAGCTGATTCGTCAGGGCAAAGTCGACCCGGGATCGCGGGTCGAACTGGCAGACTCGCGTATCGGGCTGGTGGTCAAGGAAGGGCAGGCCAAGCCCGCAATCGGCACTGCTGACGAATTGAAGCAGACGTTGCTGGCGGCCCGGTCGGTGGCCTACTCGGACAGCGCCAGCGGTGTATACATTGAGAAGGAGCTTTACAAGAAGCTGGGTATCCAGGACCAGCTCGTCGGCAAGAGCACCATGGTTGAGCGCATTCCGGTGGCCTCACAGGTAGCCAAGGGCACTTATCAGCTTGGCTTCCAGCAGGTGGCCGAGCTGCTGCCAGTGCCGGGTGTCACATACGTTGGCAAGATCCCGGAGAGCCTGCAGTCGGTGACCCGTTTTGCCGCCGGCATCCCGAAAACCGCCGAGCACCCGGCCGAGGCGAATCAGTTGCTGAAGTACCTCGCTTCGCCCGACGTGCAACCTGCCGTGCGTGCCACCGGGCTGGATTCAGTCGCCCGGTAATACGCCGGGCAGTTCGCGAATCAACCTGACCATCTCAAGCGCCGCAGGCGTCAGCGTACGGCCGCGGCGCTTGAGCAGGCCCATCTTGCGGCTGACTTCAGGTTCCACCAGTGCAACACTGGCGAGGATCGGATGCGGCGTCATCGGCAGCGCGATCGATGGCACCGCTGCAATACCCAGGCCCGCTTCGATCAGGCCAAGCAGGGTTGTCACATGCCTGGCTTCGCAAACGCTCTCCTTGCTGACCGGCATCCCGGCCAACGCCCGATCCAATACCAGACGGTTGCCTGACGATTTGCCCAGAGTGATGTAGTCATGTTCGTAGGCTTGTGCCCAGGTCACCTGGCTCTGCTTGGCCAATGGGTGATCCTGGCGGCAGGCGATGACATAGCGCTCTTCGAGCAAGACGCTGAACTCGATTTCAGGGGCGAGGTTGCCAGTGAAGCTCAGACCGAAGTCCGCTTCGCCGGATGCCACGGCGGCGCTGACCTCGTTGGCGGAGGCGTCGTACAGGCTGATCCGAACTTTCGGGTACTGCGCATGGAAGGCGCGGATCGCATGTGGCATGAAGTAGTAGGCCGCCGACGGCACGCAGGCGATGGTCAGGGTGCCGGTACGCAGCGAGCCGCCGTCACCAACGCTGAGCAAGGCCAGGTCGAGGTCGTCGAGCAGCCGCTCTACCTGTGGCAGGAAGGCACGCCCGACATTGGTCAGCGACACCTTGCGCGTGGTGCGTTCGAGCAGCTTCACGCCCAGTGCCGATTCGAGTTTTTCGATACGCCGGCTCAGCGCCGACTGGGTGATGCGAATGGTGTCGGCGGCGCGGCGGAAACTGCCTTGCTCGACGACTGCGCGGAAGGCTTGCAGGTCATTCAGATCGAAGTTGATGCTCAACCGGTGGCTCCGCTGGTTTGATCGAAAGCGTGCATCAATGGTATTTCGAAAAAACCGGCGGAGCCAGATGGATCAGATCTGCATGGCCATGCCGTGCACGTTCATCGCTGCCTGGCGCAAGGCTTCGGAACGGGTTGGGTGCGGGTGGCAGATCAAGGCGATGTCTTCAGCCGAGGCGGCAAATTCCATGGCCACGCAGAACTCGCCGATCATTTCGCTGACACTCGGGCCAACCAGGTGCACGCCGAGCACCTCATCGGTATTGGCATCGGCGATGACTTTGGCGAAGCCTTCGGTTTCGTGGTTGATCTTGGCGCGGCTGTTGGCGGTGAAGGGGAACTTGCCGACCTTGTAGGCGCGGCCTTCGGCCTTCAGTTGCTCTTCGGTCTTGCCGACGGTAGCCAGTTCCGGGCGGGTGTAGATCACGCCGGGGATCAGGTTGTAGTTCACTTCATGCGGCTTGCCGGCGATGCGCTCGATGCAGGCAACCGCTTCGTCTTCAGCCTTGTGCGCCAGCATCGGGCCGGAGGTGACGTCGCCGATCACCCACACACCGGGGACAGAAGTGCGGTGGTGTTCATTGCTCAGCATGCCGCGCTTGTCGGTTTCCAGTCCTACGCTTTCCAGGTTCAGGCCCTTGGTATATGGGCGGCGACCGATGGCGACCAGCACGTAGTCTGCCTGCAGGGTTTCTGCGGCGCCGCCGGCGGCCGGCTCGAGCGTCAGGCTGACACCGTCGGCTTCAGTCTTAGCCTGGGTCACCTTGCTGCCGAGCTTGAATGCCATGCCTTGCTTGGCCAGGGCCTTTTGCAGGGTCTTGGCGGTTTCTTCATCGGTGCCTGGGCAGATGCGGTCGAGGTACTCGATGACGGTGACCTGTGCACCCAGCCGACGCCATACCGAACCCAGCTCCAGGCCGATGACACCCGCACCGATCACCACCAGGTGCTTGGGCACCTGTGGTAGTGCCAGGGCGCCGGTGGAGTCGATGATGCGCTGGTTGTCGATGGTCACGCCGGGCAGGGGAGTGGGCTCGGAACCGGTGGCGATGACGATGTCCTTGGCCTGCAGCGCGGTCTCGCTGCCATCTTCGGCCTTGACGATGACCTTGCCGACGCCATCCAGGCGGCCCCAACCTTTCACCCAGTCGACCTTGTTCTTGCGGAACAGGTACTCGATGCCTTTGGTCAGGCCAGTCACGCTCTCGTCCTTCTGTTTCATCATCTGGGCGAGGTTGAGCGTCGGCTTCACTTCGATGCCGAGGTGGGCGAACTCCTCGCCGCTGGCGGCTTCATAAAGCTCGGAGGCGTGAAGCAACGCTTTGGACGGCATGCAACCAACGTTCAGGCAGGTGCCACCGAGGGTCGAGCGGCCTTCCACGCAGGCCACGCTCAGGCCCAGTTGGCCGGCGCGGATTGCTGCGTTGTAGCCGCCAGGGCCGCCGCCGATGATCACCACGTCATAGGATTTCATGGGTTTTGTACTCCAGATGAGGAAGCGCGAGAGGGGCATAAGGTTAAGCTGAGAAGGGCGGATTGTATACAATCTGATGCTTTCATCAGATCGGTTGGTTCTAGACCTTGGTCTCGTTTAGAGGAAACATCCCACCAATGAACTACTCTGTTCCGGCGACGTTCGAAATATCAGGCGTCGTGGCCTTTTAGGGATAGGAGGAGTGTTCATGCTTGCTCAACTTCCACCGGCACTGCAAAGCCTGCATCTGCCGCTGCGGCTTAAACTGTGGGACGGTAACCAGTTCGATCTGGGCCCAAGCCCGCAGGTCACCATCCTGGTCAAGGAGCCACAGCTGATCAGCCAGCTGACTCACCCAAGCATGGACCAGCTTGGTACTGCATTCGTGGAGGGCAAGCTGGAACTGGAAGGTGATATCGGTGAAGCCATCCGTGTATGCGACGAGCTCAGCGAAGCGTTGCTGACCGACGAGGATGATGCCCCGCCTCAGCGTCTGTCCCATGACAAGAGCACAGACGCCAAAGCCATTTCCTACCACTACGATGTCTCCAATGAGTTCTATCAACTCTGGCTCGACCAGGACATGGCCTATTCCTGTGCCTATTTCCGTGAGCCGGACAACACCCTGGACCAAGCTCAACAGGACAAGTTTGATCACCTGTGCCGCAAGCTGCGCCTGGATGCCGGTGATTACCTGCTCGATGTGGGGTGTGGCTGGGGTGGGTTGTCGCGGTTCGCTGCGCGCGAATATGGCGCCAAGGTCTTCGGCATCACCCTGAGCAAGGAGCAGCTCAAGCTCGGGCGCGCGCGGGTCAAGGCAGAGGGCCTGGCTGACAAGGTCGACCTGCAGATCCTCGACTACCGCGACCTGCCTCAGGATGGCCGCTTCGACAAGGTCGTCAGCGTCGGCATGTTCGAACACGTCGGGCACGCCAACCTTGCGCTGTATTGCCAGAAGCTGTTTGGTGCAGTGCGCGAAGGTGGCGTGGTCATGAACCATGGGATTACCGCCAAGCATGTCGATGGCCGACCGGTCGGGCGTGGGGCAGGTGAGTTCATCGACCGTTATGTGTTCCCGCATGGTGAATTGCCGCACCTGTCGATGATCAGCGCGAGCATCTGTGAGGCGGGGCTGGAGGTGGTAGACGTCGAGAGTCTGCGCCTGCACTACGCCAAGACGCTGCATCACTGGAGCGAGAACCTGGAGAACCAGTTGCACAAGGCGGCGGCGCTGGTGCCGGAGAAAACGCTGCGAATCTGGCGCTTGTACCTGGCCGGTTGTGCCTATGCGTTCCAGAAGGGCTGGATCAACCTGCATCAGATCCTGGCGGTGAAGCCATATGCCGATGGGCACCATGATCTGCCCTGGACGCGGGAAGACCTTTATCGTTGAGCGTTCTGCGAATGAAGAAGGGGCCGCAAAAGTGGCCCCTTTTTTCATTCACAGAATGGGTGAAATCAGCCGTGCTATGCGCATCCCCAGTTGCTGAACACGGTGGGTATCGCGGCTATCTTCGGCGGTGATCTCGCGGGCCTGCTCGAAGTCGTCCAGCAACATAGCCTCCACCTGGTCGGCGAACAGGCGATCCACCGTAAGCAAGGTGATTTCGAAATTGAGCCGGAACGAGCGGTTGTCCAGGTTGGCGCTGCCGATCGCACTGACCTCGTCATCCACCAGCACCACCTTCTGGTGCAGGAAGCCGGGCTGGTAGCGGAACATGCGCACCCCCGCCCGAACCGCCTCGAAAGCGAACAGGCTTGAGGCTGCATAGACAATTCTGTGATCGGGACGAGATGGGATCAGCACACGTACATCCACCCCGCGCAGCACAGCCAGGCGCAAGGCGGCGAACACCGCTTCATCCGGAATGAAGTAAGGGCTGGTAATCCATACCCGCTTGGTCGCCGACTGGATGGCTTCGATGAAGAACAGCGAACAGGTTTCCTGCGGGTCTGCCGGGCCACTGGCAAGGGCTTGGCAAAGTACGCCATTGTCGGGGTAGGTATCCGGCAGGATCAACGGTGGCAGCTGGCGCGTGGCCCAGTACCAGTCTTCGGCGAATGACTCTTGCAGGCAGGCCAGTACCGGCCCGCCGATTTGCACGTGGGTATCGCGCCAGGGGGACAGGATTGGGTTCTTGCCTAGGTACTCGTCACCCACGTTGTGCCCGCCGATGAAGCCGAGCAGGCCATCGACCACGACGATCTTGCGGTGGTTGCGGAAGTTGACCTGGAAGCGATTGAACCACCCGCGGCGGGTGGCAAAGGCGTGGATCTGCACTCCACCATCACGCAGCACCTGGCTGTAGCTGGCGGGCAAGGCGTGGCTGCCAACCCGGTCATACAGCACGAATACTTTCACCCCCTCGGCGGCCTTGCGCAGCAGCAGTTGCTGCAGGGCCTTGCCAAGGTGGTCGTCATGGATGATGAAGAACTGCACCAATACCGTCTCGCGTGCCTGCTCGATAGCGGCGAAGATCGCGTCGAAGGTGGCTTTGCCATTGATCAGCAGCTTCACTTGGTTATTGGCCAGGCAAGGCATTCGCCCGAGTTTCGGCATGGCACGCAAGGCGGCGTAGCTTTCCGACTCTTTGGCGGTAAGGGCTTCCTCTACCCAGGGCCGCCAGTTGAGGTTGGCCATGGCCACGTGCATTTCCTGGTTGGCCTGGCGTCGGGCCTGGATGTAGGCGTAGAAGGATCGCGCACCAAAAACCAGGTAAGGAATCAGCGTGAAGTAAGGGATGAAGAACAGCGACATGGCCCAGGCGATTGCGCCTTGGGCGGTACGCACGGTGAACACTGCATGCAACGCGGCGATCATGCCAAGCAAGTGAATCAGGCCGAGCACGTAGCCGAAGAAGTAGGGGCTGTGGTAATCCATACGCATCCTGCTTGCCGAATACACAGCGGATAACAGAACACGTTCCAGGTCCGCCTTGCAACCTGAAAGCGGATTTGGCGTCTAAGGCTGAGCCCGGCCAGTTGGTCGGTTTTTCGAGGAGCGTTCGTTCATGAAGATTCGTCTGCCACTGTTGGCTCTGGCCTTGGGCCTGAGCAGCCCACTGGTGCACGCGCAGATGTTGCAACCTGGCCTGTGGGAGCTGACTACCAGCAACATGCAGGTCGATGGCAAGCCGTTACCCGACATGCAGTTCATGCTCGGGCAGTTGAAGAACCTGCCGCCGGAACAGCGAGCCATGATGGAAGGCGTGTTGGCCAAGCAGGGCGTTACCATCGGCGGCAACGGCGTGCGGTCGTGCCTGACGCCTGAACAGGTGCAGACCAATGATATTCCGTTGCAGGACCCTAAGTCCGGCTGCACACAGAAGATCACCGACCGCTCTGGCAATGTCTGGAAGTTTCAATTCAGCTGCCCGAAAGCCCAGGGTACTGGCCAGGCGACTTTCCTCAGCGACAAGGAATTCACCACTCAGGTCAACGGCACCTTCAATGCTTCGGGTGTTCAGCAACAAGGCAGCATGAACACCCGGGCCGTATGGCTTGGTAACGACTGTGGAACAGTCAAACCCCGGACCTGAGCTTCACCACTGCCACTGGCTGCTGGCTACCGCATCGTGGGCGTGCAGGCTTTCTGCATGTTCCACGCGCAGCTTGAAGGCAGTTGCCCACTCCAATTGCCGTAGCGACTGATGCAGTCGCCGAGCGGCGTCTTCACAGAACATCAGGTTCTGCCCGTTGGCCAAGGCGAATGCCTGTTCGTCTGCACGTTTTACGGCGGTCTGCACTGCGGTACCCAGGCTGACTTCAATCCGGTCGATCAGCTCGGTTATCGGTAACGATGCAAGGTTGTTTTGAAGGCGCACGTTAATCAGCGCCTGGCTGCGCTGACTATGGGGTGTTGCGACGATGCCATGGCCGCTGCCCAACCATTCCAGTACCGAACTGCGCTCCAGCTGCTTTTCTGCAAAATCAGCTTCGAACTGCTGCTGAATCAGTTGCCTGGCCAGCGCTGCCGAACAGGGGCAAGTTGAGGAATAGGGCACACTAACTGATAGTTCCACGTGGAACATTTCATTTTCTATCTTCGCTTCGAGGGTTATCGGATAGCGCTTCCAACCGGCGAGTGGACTGACCAGTGCGGGGCGCTTTAGCAGGTAGTCGAAAGCCAAGTTGATATAAGCCGCATTGGAAAGCCCGTCGTGGCTTGCGAGGAAGTCCGCCAAAAGACGGCGGATGGCCAAGGGCGTCAATGGCTGCTGTTCGAGCGCTTCCAGCGCGAGGTAGAGGCGAGACATGTGAATACCCCGCGCAGTGCCATCCACCAAGCTGACACCGGCATCAGCCATGGCCGATACGTGACGGCCGTCGAAATAGATGGGCAAGGCGATACCGCACATGCCGACCCAATCAAGTGGGGCGGCGTGCTCTTGGGGCTGTGCGGCAATGTCTGGAAGCGTCAGGCTAGTCATGCGGGATACCAGGCGAAGGGTCAGCGACATCCGCCGACCAGGCTGCAATGCAAATTGAAACGTTGGCCGCTGGAGCTGGAAACTCGATTCAAGGTGGTCCAGCCAACACGCCGGCTGTAGCCGAACCAGGCTTCCCCATCGCTGGCCAACCCGGTGAAAAACGTTAGCGTGCCATAGCGGCTGTTGGTCTGCGCCCAAAGCCGTCGCGTTGCTGTGTCAAATCCGCGCAAGTAGAAATGGCTACCTTCCGTGCGCACGCTGTAGTAACTGCCGTTGCCGTCCTGGCAGGCCAGCAACGTTGCGCTTCGGGTACATAGCGCCAGCGAACTGCTCTGTGCCAGTGCCATGGCAGGCACTGGCGTGAGAAGCAGCAGCAACAGGGCAGCAGGTGACAGGCTCATTTCCATCTCCGAAGTGCGCTTGCGACGAATGCGACTTGGCGAAATTGTAGTGTTACTTTATAACATTATGCAATGCATCGTTTCGAGTGCGTCCGCCTGAAGAGGTTTCACCATGTCCCATCGCCTTCCTGTCACCGTGCTTTCCGGCTTCCTGGGCGCCGGCAAAAGTACCTTGCTCAACCATGTGCTGCGTAATCGCGACAACCTACGGGTCGCGGTGATCGTCAACGACATGAGTGAAATCAACATCGATGCCAGCGAAGTGCAGCGCAATGTCAGTCTCAATCGCGCTGAAGAAAAACTGGTCGAGATGAGCAACGGCTGCATCTGTTGCACCCTGCGTGAAGACCTGCTGGAGGAAGTCGCGCGGCTCGCCGAGGAGGGCCGCTTCGACTATTTGTTGATCGAGTCCACCGGCATCTCGGAGCCGCTGCCGGTCGCCGAGACCTTCACCTTCCGCGATGAGCAAGGCCGTAGCCTGTCCGACATGGCGCGCCTGGACACCATGGTCACCGTGGTCGATGGCTTGAACTTCCTGCGCGATTATCAGGAAGCCGACAGCCTGGCTAGCCGCGCAGAGACGCTGGGCGAAGAAGATGAGCGATCCATCAGCGACCTGTTGATCGAACAGGTCGAGTTCGCCGATGTACTGTTGTTGAGCAAGATCGACTTGATCAGCCAGCACGAGCGTGAAGAACTTACCGCCATTCTGCGCAGCCTCAACGCCCGCGCGCAGATTGTGCCGATGGTCATGGGCCAGGTGCCGCTGGCGCGGATTCTCGACACCGGGCTGTTCGACTTCGACCAGGCTGCGCAGGCGCCGGGTTGGCTGCAGGAGTTGCGCGGCGCGCACATCCCGGAAACCGAGGAGTACGGCATTGCGGCGACCACCTGGGAAGCCCGCCGGCCCCTGCACCCACAACGCTTCTTCGACTTTATCCACAACACCTGGAGCAATGGTCGGTTGCTACGCTCCAAGGGCTTTTTCTGGCTTGCCAGCAAATTTCAGGAAGCCGGGAGTTGGTCGCAGGCCGGCGGCATGATGCGCCATGGCCTGGCCGGGCGCTGGTGGCGTTTTGTGCCACGAGAGCATTGGCCGCAAGATGAGCAGAGCACCGCGGACATCCTCAAGCATTGGCATGCCGAAACGGGTGACTGCCGCCAGGAGCTGGTGTTCATCGGGCAGAACATCGACTTCGCGCAGTTATCCACAGACCTGGATGCCTGCCTGCTGAATGATGAGGAAATGGCGCTCGGCCCGATGGCCTGGCTTCGCTTGCCGGATCCGTTCGGCCCCTGGCATACCGAGGAAGCAGCATGAACCCGGCGCTGCGGCCTGGGGATATCCGCCAGGCCTTTGGTGAGGCACCAAAGGTGCTCACCGAGATCTTCCAGGATGGCGTGAACCTCGCCGTCTGGCAGCGCCGTTTGCCAGCACAGGTTGAAGACTTTGCTACCTTGGTGGTCAGCCTCGGCCAGTCTCTGGCTGACCAGCGTGTACTCGATGTGAGCGAGCACGAGCCACCGCAATTGCCTGGCTTGCTGCAGGAGGCTGCCGACCTGCATGGTTACGAGGGCTTTGTCGCCGATGTGAAGTGGCTGGTCTCGGCTTACACCTGTTTGCTCGGCGCACGGCGGGTGGGGTTGCGGCTAAGGGTGCTGCAAGGCGCCATGTGCCCGCGCTTTCATGTGGATAACGTGCCCTTGCGTTTGCTGACCACCTACGTCGGACCTGGTAGCGAATGGCTGGAAGAAGGCGTAGTTGAGCGGGCCGGTCTGCATCTGGCGGCGACTCCTGTGGATAACATTCGCAGCCTGAAACCAGGTGAGGTGGCTGTTCTGAAAGGGGAAAAATGGTTGGGCAATGAAGGGGCGGGACTTATCCACCGCTCACCTGCCAGTGAACAGCGGCGTCTGTTGCTCAGCCTTGACTGGCTGGCATGACGGGGCATAGTGGGGGGAACTCCGCATAGAAATCCTGGCATGCTGCAGAATATCCCTACCCACGTCATCGCCGGCCCTTTGGGGGCCGGCAAGACCAGCCTGATCCGCCAACTGATGGCCCAGCGCCCGGTTAGCGAACGCTGGGCTGTGCTGGTCAACGAGTTTGGCCAGGTCGGCCTCGATGCGGCACTAATGAGCCGAGACGAGGACGGTATTGCCATCGGCGAGGTAGCCGGAGGCTGCCTGTGCTGCGTGAATGGCACACCGTTCCAGGTTGGTCTTGGCCGCCTGCTGCGCAAGGCCCGGCCAGACCGGCTGTTCATCGAGCCTTCCGGGCTGGGTCATCCTTTGCAGTTGTTGAACCAGCTGGGGCAGGCACCCTGGGTCGGGGTACTGGCGGTGCAGCCGTTGGTGATGGTGCTGGATGCTCAGGCGCTGGCGCGAGGTGAGCCTCTGCCAGAGGCTCAACAGCAGGCCTTGCAGGTGGCGGCGCTGGTTCTGCTGAACAAAGCCGACGCTGTGGATGAAGATATCAAGTTGTTGATAAATAAAGAGTTTTTAAATATCCACAAGGTTTGGACCTTGCAGGGGTTGGTCGATCTCGAAATGCTGCCTGTTTCATCCACAAGTCAAAATGATGACAGTTCTGTGAATAATTTGCCTGGGGCAAGTCTATCCACAGCGCCTTCAGCCCTGTGGATAGATCCGTCTCTGCCAATTTGTTCGGCACAGGAGGGCGAGGGTGGTTGGAGCATCGGCTGGCGCTGGCATCCCAGTCAGCGATTCGACCCACAACGCTTGCAGGCTTTTCTCGCGGCCTGGCCATGGCGGCGCGCCAAGGGAGTTATCCACATCACTGATGGATGGCAGTCATTCAATGGACTGGAAGGTGTCTTGCCGCCGTGGCAGCCGAGTGACTGGCGCAAGGACTCGCGCATCGAGCTGATCTTCGAGCAGGCGCAGCCAGAGCCGCTGTTGCAGACGGCTCTGGCGAAATGCCTGATCGTGTAGGAGCGGCCTTGTGTCGCGAAAGGGCTGCACAGCAGCCCCAGCAATTTATGCGTTTGTGCTGAACTTTGGGGGCTGCTGCGCAGCCCTTTCGCGACACAAGGCCGCTCCTACAAGCGATCAGCCAGGGTTCAGTTGCGCCAGCGATTGTGTTCCTGGCGCCACTGCTGCATCTCGATCACATTGTCAGCCCGTGGCGGCGTCTTGATCTCGAACGGGTAGGGCGCCAGTTCGATCTGTACGCTGTGGGCACCGAACTGGGTCACGGTGCCGGGGTGGCGCTGTTCGCCGGTCACGGTGAACTCGAAGGCATAGACTCGGGCCAGCCGCTTCCTGCCGTTGGCATCGCGGATGAATGCGATGCGTTTGAGCGCAACGGCGTCATCCAGCAGCTCCAGATCGAGTTTGGCGCAGTGCTGTTTGACCCGCTCCAGGGCCTTCTCGCGCAGCCCATGGTTGTGCCATAACCAAGCGCCTGCCGTGGCCAGCAACATCAGGACGAAGAGATTCTCCAGGGTCAACATTTACGTATGCTCCAAACAAGTCGAACCAGCTTAACTGCGTCCCTGGCCTGTCGTACAGGTGGCAATCGAGTTCATACTGCGCGCTGCACAATCCTTGAAACTGCTTTGGAAACCGCCCGCATGAAACGTACTCCGCACCTGCTCGCCATTCAGTCCCACGTGGTGTTTGGCCACGCCGGCAACAGCGCTGCGGTGTTCCCCATGCAGCGTATCGGGGTCAATGTCTGGCCCCTTAATACAGTACAGTTTTCCAATCACACTCAGTATGGCCAGTGGGCGGGTGAAGTGCTCGCTCCAGCGCAAATTCCTGCGTTGGTGGAAGGCATTTCCAACATCGGCGAGTTGGGTCACTGTGATGCGGTGCTTTCCGGCTACCTGGGCAGTGCCGAACAGGGCCGGGCGATCCTCGTTGGCGTCGAGCGGATCAAGGCGGTAAACCCGAAGGCACTGTACCTGTGCGACCCGGTCATGGGCCATGCGGAGAAGGGCTGTATCGTTCCGCAGGAGGTCAGTGAATTTCTGCTCGATGAAGCAGTGGCCAAGGCGGATATCCTCTGCCCCAACCAGCTGGAACTCGACAGCTTCTGCGGCCGTCGTGCGCAATCCCTCGAAGACTGCGTGAACATGGCGCGCAGCTTGCTCGAGCGCGGCCCGCACGTGGTGCTGGTCAAGCACCTGGCATATCCGGGGCGTGCTGAAGACATGTTTGAAATGTTGCTGGTGACCCGCGAAGAAAGCTGGCACCTGCGTCGCCCCTTGCTGGCCTTCCCGCGGCAGCCGGTTGGCGTGGGCGACCTGACTTCGGGGTTGTTCCTGGCCCGGGTGCTGCTGGGAGACAACTGGCAGCAGGCCTTTGAGTTCACTGCGGCGGCCGTGCATGAGGTGCTGCTGGAAACTCAGGCCTGCACCAGCTACGAACTGCAGCTGGTGCGGGCCCAGGATCGCATCGCCCACCCGCGCGTGCGCTTCGAGGCGCAGCGTCTGGCGTTCTAGATCGCGTCGGTTTTCAGGTCCTGATAGCGCTTTTCCAGTTCCTGGCGGATCTGGCGACGCTGCTGGCCCTGCAGGAAGCGACGTTTCTCTTCGCTGGAGTGCGGCTGAAGTGGCGGCACCGGCACCGGGCGGCGGTTGTCATCGACCGCGACCATGGTGAAGAAGCAGCTGTTGGAGTGGCGTACCGAGCGCTCGCGGATGTTCTCGGTGACCACCTTGATACCCACTTCCATCGAAGTGTTGCCGGTGTAGTTGACCGAGGCGAGGAAGGTCACCAGCTCGCCGACGTGCACCGGCTCGCGGAAGATCACCTGGTCGACCGACAGGGTCACCACATAGCTGCCGGCGTAGCGGCTGGCGCAGGCATAGGCCACTTCGTCGAGGTACTTGAGCAAGGTGCCGCCGTGTACGTTGCCAGAAAAGTTGGCCATGTCCGGGGTCATCAGGACGGTCATGCTCAGCTGGGCGTTTCCAGGTTCCATAGTGTGCTCACGGTGAGGTTGCGCTGAATCGGGGCGGGTATCTTCTGACACTTCTGGTTCCCCTCTTGAAGGTTTGCCTTCCTGTTACGGGACGTTGCCGGACGCTCCGTCGTCACGCCTATCGCGTCATCAGAGGCGGCTGATCGGCCGATCTGTTTCTACATATTGCACCGGCTTTTTGCGGCGGGGTGCGATGTTACCCTGAGTACGCCCATGCAACATGGGCTTTCCTGCATTCAATACAGTATGTACTTGCTGCTCGCTCGGCTCGGCTTTGGCAGAGGAGCGGTCTGCCCGGGCATCCAGCAAAGTCGAAAAGGAGTATCGCGCCATGCATGCCATCAGCTTCATCCAGGACCTGGCAGTGATCATGCTGGTCGCTGGTGTGGTGACGATTCTCTTTCATCGCCTGAAGCAGCCTGTGGTGCTGGGCTACATCGTTGCGGGTTTCATCATCGGCCCGCATACCCCGCCGTTCGGCCTGATCCACGATGAAGACACGATCAAGACCCTGGCCGAGCTGGGGGTGATTTTCCTGATGTTCTGCCTGGGCCTGGAGTTCAGCCTGCGCAAGCTGTTCAAGGTGGGTGCCACGGCATTCATCGCGGCGTTCCTGGAAATCGTCCTGATGATCTGGATCGGGTTCGAGATTGGCCGATGGTTCGGCTGGAATACCATGGACTCGCTGTTCCTTGGCGCGATCCTGGCTATTTCGTCGACCACCATCATCGTCAAGGCACTGAACGACCTGAAGATGAAGAACGAGCGCTTCGCGCAGCTCATCTTCGGCGTGCTGATCGTCGAGGACATCCTCGGCATCGGCATCATCGCCTTGCTATCCGGCATCGCCGTCAGTGGCTCGGTCAGCTCCGGCGAAGTGTTTTCGACAGTCGGCAAGCTGTCGTTGTTCATGATCGTCGCGCTGGTCATCGGCATTCTGCTGGTGCCACGACTACTGGCCTACGTCGCGAAATTCGAAAGTAACGAGATGTTGCTGATTACCGTACTGGGCCTGTGCTTCGGCTTCTGCCTGTTGGTAGTCAAGCTGGAATACAGCATGGTGCTGGGGGCCTTCCTGATCGGTGCAATCATGGCCGAGTCGCGCCAGCTGCTGAAGATCGAACGCCTGATCGAGCCCGTGCGCGACCTGTTCAGCGCGATTTTCTTCGTCGCCATCGGCCTGATGATTGATCCGCAGGTGCTGGTCGACTATGCCTGGCCGATCGTGGTCATCACCTTGGCGGTGGTGCTGGGCAAAATGCTGTCGTGCGGCATGGGCGCATTCATTGCCGGTAACGATGGCCGTACCTCGCTGCGGGTGGGTATGGGCCTTTCGCAGATAGGCGAATTCTCCTTCATCATCGCGGCCCTGGGGATGACCTTACAGGTCACCAGCGACTTCCTTTACCCGGTGGCTGTGGCTGTTTCGGCCATCACCACGCTGCTGACACCTTACCTTATTCGCGCCGCCGATCCGCTTTCGCAGAAGCTTGGCAACGTCGTGCCACGGCGCCTGGCGCGGGTGCTGTCACTTTATGGGGAATGGTTGCGCAACATTCAGCCACAAGGTGAAAGCGCCATGCTGGCAGCGATGATCAGGCGCATCCTGCTGCAGGTCGGCGTCAATCTGGCGCTGGTGATCGCGATCTTCTTCAGTGGCGGTTATTTCGCCGGGCGCATCGGCGATTGGCTAAACGAGTGGGTGACTGATGTCAGCCAGCAGAAGGCGCTGATCTGGGGCGCGGCGTTGCTGCTGTCGCTGCCGTTCCTGATTGCCGCCTATCGCAAGCTGAAGGCACTGTCGATGCTGTTGGCAGAGATGGGAGTGAAGCCAGAAATGGCCGGGCGGCACACCCAGCGCGTGCGTCGCGTGGTTGCCGAGGTGATTCCGTTGCTGTCGCTGCTGGTGATCTTTCTGCTGCTGTCGGCATTGTCGGCAAGCATTCTGCCGACCAGCGAACTGTTGCTGGTGATCGCAGTGGTCGCGGCGGTGGTGGTGTCGTTGCTGTGGCGCTGGTTTATCCGCGTGCATTCACGGATGCAGATCGCCTTGCTGGAGACGCTGGAGAACAGTCGCGATCATTCGCACTGAGGGCATGCCCTCTGCGCAAGATTTCGCCGTCGTACGAGGGGATGGAGCGGTAACGATGTCGCCAGGCGCAGAAAGCCTGGCGATTTTAACTGCATTGATGGCACTAAGCCATGTTTTTGCCTGTGTTTCAGCTCTCCAGCCACACGTCCCGAGCCCAGTGCCACACTGACTCCCAGCTTTCCTCGGCAACGGCTTCTTCGTCGCCTTCCCACAGCACCACGGTGCCGTCTTCTTCGACGCAGTAGTAGTTGTTGCCGTCTTCGCACAGTGGAATCAGGTCACGTGGAACACCGGCATCCCAGGCGTTGGCAGCGACGTCGGGCAGGTAGGTATGGGATTGCGGGTCGGTGCAGGTCACCGGTTCCAGCGAGCCGTACACTACATCGCTGACGGTCAGCAGAAACTCTTTGAACACGAACGGAATGTTGATGAACAGCTGTTCTTCGATCTCGACCAGTTGGTCTTCGTCCGGAAGCTCCAGCGGCACCGGCACGGGTTCATTGGCTTCACGGAGTTGTTCAATCACTTCTTCCACGGTTTACATCCTCTGACCTTGATGACAACGCTGCGCGTTATACCCTAGTAGCCCGCTCTGGCAAAAGCAAAAACCCCGGGACAGGCCCGGGGTTTTTTGTGCAACGCGCGGCGGTTAACCGTTTTGACGGATACCGGCGACCAGCCAAGGCTGGTTCTCGCCCTGGGCGCGAACCATGTGCCAGCTTTCGCTGAAGGCTTCGCCCTGGTCGAAGCGCGAGGTCTTCGACACGCCACGGAAGGTCAGGGTGGCGTCGGTACGGTCGGCGCGATCGTCGACACCGTCCAGTTGCACATCAAGGTCATCGATGTAGGTGGACTGGAAGCCATCACCCAGGTCAGCGCGCTCGCGTTTGAGGAACTCGAGCATCTGCGGGGTAACGAACTCGGCGATCTTGTCCATCTCGTTGGCATCCCAGTGCTGCTGCAGCGACTGGAAGTGGCTGCGGGCCGCGGCAAGGAAGCTCTGCTCGTTGAACCAGGCCGGTGCGTTGATCACCGGAGCGGGTGCGGCGGCAGGGGTGGCCGAACCACCGAAGATCGACGGCTGGGCAGGCTGGCCATGCGCTTCACGCTGGAACGGCGCGTGGCCTGGAGCTGCCACTTGTGGCTGCTGCTGACGACGGCGTGCGGCAATGAAGCGGAACACCAGGAAGGCGATCAGGCCCATGATCAGGAAGTCCATGATCTGCATGCCCTGGAAGCCGTCACCCATGAACATGGATGCCAGCAGGCCACCGGCGGCGAGGCCTGCCAGTGGGCCCAGCCAGCGCGAAGCACCGCTGGCGGCGGCCGGGGCGCGGCCAGGAGCGGTCGGCGCGGCAGCAGGCGTGGTTGGCGTTGCCTGGCGGGTCTGGTGGATAGGCGCGGCGCCCGAGCTCTTGCCGCCGCCGAAGCGCTTGGCGTTGGCGTCCAGGCTCAGCGTCAGGCCGACGCAGAGCGCCAGTGCGATGCTAAGAAAACGTTGCATAAATGGGATTTCCCCTGTTGTGGATTGCACGCGCGCCATGGTGCACAGGTTCCTGTGCACATGACCAGCGACAAGATGTTTCCAGCTTTTGCCTGAGTGTTACAGGCCTGCCATCTGTTCGATGGGTTGATGCTGCCCGTGTAGGAGCGGCCTCAAATGGCCTCGAGCTTGGCGTACCCCAGCATGAGCCATTTGCTGCCTTCGGCAAAGTTTACCTGCACCCGTGCCTGGGCGCCGGAGCCCTCGAAGTTGAGGATCACCCCTTCGCCAAACACCGCGTGCTGCACGCGTTGGCCAAGGTTGAAGGCGGTCTGCGGAATATTGGCATTGGCGAACAGGTTGCTGGCGGTGCTTGTCGAACCGCCGAACGGTCGGCTGACACTGTTGGAAAGGCGTACTTCCTGAACCAGCCCACTCGGGATCTCGCGTACGAAACGAGACACTTTGTTGTAGGTCTCGCTGCCGTAAAGGCGGCGGGTCTCGGCATAGGTCATGATTAGCTGGCGCATGGCGCGGGTGATGCCCACGTAAGCCAGGCGGCGTTCCTCTTCCAGGCGGCCGGGCTCTTCCAGGCTCATCTTGTGCGGGAACAGGCCCTCTTCCATGCCCACCAGGAACACATAGGGGAATTCCAGGCCTTTTGCGCTGTGGAGGGTCATCAGCTGAATGCTGTCTTCGTGCTCGTCCGCCTGGGCATCGCCAGCCTCCAGCGAGGCATGGCCAAGGAAGGCCGACAACGGCGACAGGTCGGCATCGTCTTCGCTGGTTTCGAAGTTGCGCGCGGCACTGACCAGTTCCTCAAGGTTTTCTACCCGTGCCTGGCCCTTTTCACCCTTTTCTTCCTGGTGATAGATGATCAGGCCGGACTGCTCGATGGCCGTCTGGGTCATGGTGTGCAGCGGCATGTCGGCGACCTTGCTGGCCAGGCCTTCGATCAATTCGATGAAGGCACCCAGGGCGGAGGCGGCGCGACCTTTCAGCGCCTTGGCGGCCAGCAGCTGGCACATGGCTTCCCACATCGACAGCTGGCTGTGGCGGGCGTGCTCGCGAATGGCTTCGACGGTTTTTTCGCCGATACCGCGTGGCGGCACATTGATTACCCGCTCCAGCGCCGCATCGTTGCCGCGGCCTTCGATCAGACGCAGGTAGGCCATGGCGTTCTTGATTTCGGCGCGTTCGAAGAAGCGCTGGCCGCCGTAGATGCGGTAGGGGATGCGCTCGCGCAACAGCGCCTCTTCCAGCACCCGTGACTGGGCGTTGGAGCGGTACAGGATGGCGATGTCGTTGCGGGCGCTACCTTGCTTGATCAGGCTCTCGATGGTCTCGACCACATAGCGCGCTTCATCGTGTTCGTTGTAAGCGGCATACAGCGTCAGTGGCTCGCCTTCGCCCATGTCGGTCCACAGTTCCTTGCCCAGGCGCCCGCTGTTGTTGGCGATCAGCGCGTTGGCGGCCTTGAGGATGCCGCCGGTGGAGCGGTAGTTCTGCTCCAGGCGGATCATTTCGGCGTCTGGGAAGTCGGCAGTGTACTGGTGAATGTTCTCGATCTTGGCGCCGCGCCAGCCATAGATGGACTGGTCATCGTCACCCACGGCCATGAGGCTGCCACCGTTCTTGCCCGCCAGCAGGCGCAGCCAGGCGTATTGCACGGCGTTGGTATCCTGGAACTCGTCCACCAGCAGGTGGCGGAAGCGCCGCTGGTAGTGTTCCAGCAGGCCAGGGTGGTCGCGCCACAGGTCGAGGGCGCGCAGCAGCAATTCCGAGAAGTCGATGACCCCGGCGCGTTCACAAGCCTGTTCATAGGCGCTATAGACATCGCGCATGGTCTGCAGGAACAGGTCGCCGCTGGCCTGGATATGTTGCGGGCGCAGGCCCTCGTCCTTTTGCCCGTTGATGAACCACTGAGCCTGGCGCGCCGGCCATTTCTGCTCGTCCAGGCCGAGTTCGCGCATGACGCGCTTGATCAGCCGTTGCTGATCATCGCTGTCGAGGATCTGGAAGTTCTGCACCAGGCGTGCTTCCTGCCAATGCGCTCGCAGCAGGCGGTGCGCCAGGCCGTGGAAGGTGCCTACCCACATGCCCGCTGGGTTGATGCCCAGCAACTGCTCGATACGCTGGCGCATTTCGGCGGCAGCCTTGTTGGTGAAGGTCACCGACAGGATCGAGTGCGGCGAGGCCTGCTCGACCTGGATCAGCCAGGCGATGCGGTGCACCAGCACGCGGGTTTTACCGGAACCGGCGCCAGCAAGCACCAGCTGACGCCCAAGCGTGGCCGCGACGGCCTGGCGTTGGGCATCGTTAAGGGAATTCAGCAGGAGGGAGAGGTCATCTGTGTGCATCCGGCCATTCTAGGGGGAGGCCGGACAAGGGGCAAACATCTACTGTATGAATATTCACCTTGAGCGCTGTCGCTCATCGGCTTCTGCCGCCAGCAGTTGCCTGATCGCCCGCATTGCGGCAATCAGGCTGACTCGCACCGGGTTTACTCGTTTGCCTGGCGATAGCCAATTTGAACCCTTTGGGAGCCCGCAGGCTCAATGACCTCCAGAGACTTCCACGAAGTACCACCTTCGCGCCGGAAGTACACATTCTTCTGGGTAACGACCTGCGTGAAAAAACCTTCCTTCTCCATAAGTTGCAGTTCAAGTACTTCCCAGCCTCCGCGGTGGCGTACCTTGGGTTCTACCAAAACCGGCTCGATGCCTGGGTGGGCAACCGTCACGGTACCTTGAACTTCGAAGTAAGTCGGCTCGCCTGGTACATCGTTGTTGTAGGCAATCAGGTTGTTGATCGTATTCATGATGAGTTCCTTGGAAAATGAGCGTAGCGCCAACGGACGCAGCACTACCTTCGCTTTCCATGGCCGCCGATGGGATCTGGCAGCGTTTCAGCTATACCAGTGACTGCACCTGTGTGTATGAAAGATGACCCTGAGCAGTTTGGCCAAGCTTGCTGTTTGTGTAAGATCGCAGCTCGTTCAGTGCCAACCATAACAAGAACTCTACAAGAACCAGCGCTATGACCCAGGACTGCACGGCGATCGGAGTATCGCTGGAGATGACAAGGAACGTGCGCAGGCAGTTCGCCACTCAGCTTTCCGTCGAGCGAACCCGTCTGCTGTATCAAGGCTCTCTGCTACCCACATTGTTCATGCTGCTCAACGGCCTGCTGTGCGCTTGGCTGCTGTGGAGCCCTGGGCGATATCTGCTGGTGGGCGTGTGGCTGGTATGGCTGCTGGCGCTGGTGGCCCTTCGAGTGATCCAGGTTGCGGCGTTCGAAGCCGCCTCGGCACAACGCCAGGCTAACCCCGGCTGGCGTCGCATGTTCCTGTTCGGCTCGGCATTCAGTGGCTTGACCTTGGCTTGTGCCGCAATCGCCCTGGTGCCGGAAGACAACTTCGTGCAGCAGGCCTGGGTGTTCGGCCTGCTGGGAATGGCCAGCCTGAGTGCGAGCATTGCCTATGCAGTCAGCCTGCCGGCCTTTCTCAGCTTTGCCTTGCCCTGCCTGTTGCCGCCCACCCTGTTCCTGTTCTACTTCGAGGCGGGGCTGCAACGTGGCTGGGGCTGGCTAGGCCTGATATTGCTGGCGGCGCTGGTGGTAGTGGCCTGGCAGGTCAACCGGCTGCTCGACCGCAGCCTGCTGCGGCGTTTCCAGAACCAAGCGTTGAACCAGGACCTGCAACGGATTTCTGCGCAGAAGGTGCTCGAAGAACAGCAGCGCCTCGCTGCAACGGTGTTCGAAGCCTGCAATGACGGTGTGGTGATTCTCAGTGCCGATCTCGTGCTGCTTGCAGTGAACCAGGCCTATTGCCAGATGACCGGCTACAACCGCTCCGAGCTGCTGGCGCGCGAGCTGTTCGAATTACCGTGCCACTGCGATGTGCGCCGGCACAGCCAGGCGATCGAGCTGGCGCTGGCGCAGCAAGGTGGCTGGCAGGGTGAGCTGGTAGAGGCACGCAAGCTTGGCGAACTGCATCCACAGCGGCTGCAATTGACTGCTGTACGCGATACCCAAGGCAACCTGAGCCAGGTAGTCGGCTTCTTCACCGACCTCTCGGCGCGTCGGGCGTCTGAGGAGCGCCTGCGGTACCTGGCGCACTACGACGAATTGAGCGGGTTGGCCAATCGGTCACTGTTCCGGCTGCGCCTGCAAGAAGCCGCGCAACGCGTGCGCAGCAATGGCCGCAGCCTTGCTCTGCTGCATGTCGATCTGGACCGCTTCAAGCTGCTCAATGAAAGCCTGGGCCATGAGCTGGCCGATCAGCTGATTCACAAGATAGCGCGGCGCATTGTCAGTACCGTTCCCGAGGCGGATACCGTGGCGCGGCTTTCCGGCGATGAGTTTGCTGTCCTGTTCGATGGCTACAGCAACCTGTCGAGCCTGGTGCGGGTCACCACCCGGTTGTTGAACAAGTTGCGCAAGCCGCAGCGGCTCGATGGGCACGAGGTCGTGGTCAGTGCTTCGGTAGGCATCAGTGTGCTGTCCGATGTCACCCTCGATGCCGATGCCCTGATCAGCCAGGCAGACATGGCCAAGCAGCATGCCAAGCATTTGGGCGGCGACAACTTCCAGTTCTATACCGAGAGCCTGCGCGCCAGCACCCTCGAGCGCCTGCAACTGGAGAACCAGCTACGCAAGGCCATCGAAGAAGAGCAACTGATGGTCTATTACCAGCCCAAGCTGTGCCTGCTCAGCGGGCACCTGCATGCCGCCGAGGCATTGGTGCGTTGGCAGCATCCAGAGTGGGGCATGGTGCCGCCAGGGGAGTTCATCGGCCTGGCGGAAGAAACCGGGCTGATTGCCCCCATCGGTGAATTCGTGCTCCGCCATGCCTGCAGGCAAGCGCGCGAATGGCAATGCCAAGGGCTGGAGGTGCGGGTTTCGGTCAACCTGTCGGTTTACCAACTGCGTCAGGGCAAGCTGGTCAGCCTGGTGCGCCAGGTGCTTGAGGAAACCGGGTTGGCACCGCACCTGCTGGAGCTGGAACTTACCGAAAGCCAGCTGCTGGACAGCGTCGAGCACATCATCTCGACCTTCCAGCAATTGCATGCGTTGGGAGTGAAACTGGCCATCGACGATTTTGGCACCGGCTATTCGTCATTGAGCTACCTCAAGCGCCTGCCGGTGGACTATGTGAAGATCGATCAGGCATTCATCCGGGGTTTGCACGAAGGCAGCCAGGATGCGGCCATTACCCGGGCGATCATCACCATGTCCAGAGGCCTGGGCCTGAAGGTGGTGGCGGAGGGAGTGGAAACGGAAGAACAACTGGCGTTCCTGCGTGAGCAGGCCTGTGATGAGGCACAAGGGTACCTGATCAGCAGGCCCATTCCGGAGCCTGAGTTCAGGCAGATGCTTGCCCGTCCGTGGGCGCCTTGAGCGCACCCACACTCAGCTATGCCAGTGCCTGCCATGCCTGGCCAGCAGGCTGTTGGCCTGTTCCGGGCCGTTGCTGCCGGCGGCGTAGTGGCGGGGCGCCTGGAAGTGCTCTTCCCAACCCTTGATGATCGGGTCGATCCAGGCCCAGGCGGCTTCTACTTCGTCGCGGCGCATGAACAGCGTCGAATCGCCCTCCAGAATGTCCAGCAGCAAACGTTCGTAGGCGTCCCAGCGGCGTGTCTGGCCGAATACCTGGGCAAGGTTCAGGTCCAGGTCGACAGGTTCCAGGCGCATGCCCTTGCCGGGACTCTTGGTCATCATGCGCAGGCTGATGCGTTCCTCAGGTTGCAGCTGGATCAGCAGCTGGTTGACCTGGCCGCCGTTGAACAGCTCGTGGGGCACCGGCTTGAACTGGATGACGATCTGCGACGAGCGCCGAGCCATGCGCTTGCCGGTGCGCAGGTAGAATGGCACGCCGGCCCAGCGCCAGTTGTCGATGTGGGCGTGCACGGCGACGAAGGTTTCGGTGTCGGTGTCGTTGTCGACGTCTTTCTCGAAGTAGTAGGCCGGTACTTCCTGGCCGCCAATGTGCCCGGCACCGTACTGGCCGCGCACGGTCTTGTCTTGCACGTCCTGGCCAGTGATGGGTTTTAGGGCCCGCAGGATCTTCACTTTCTCGTCGCGCACGGCTTCGGCCTCGAACTGCGCCGGTGGCTCCATGGCCACCAGACACAGCAGCTGCAGCAGGTGATTCTGCAGCATGTCGCGGGTCGCCCCGGCGCGGTCGTAGTAACCACCACGGTTTTCCACGCCGAGGGTTTCGCAGACGCTGATCTGCACATGGTCGACCTGATTGTTGCGCCACACGGGCTCCAGCAGAGCATTTGCAAAGCGCAGGGCCATCAGGTTCTGCACGGTTTCCTTGCCCAGGTAGTGGTCGATGCGAAACACCTGCGATTCATCGAACACTGCGCCGATCGCCTCGTTGATCGCGGTGGCGGATGCCAGTGAGTGGCCGATCGGCTTTTCCAGCACGATGCGCGCTTCGTGGTCGGCCAGCCCGGCAATACGCAGATGGTTGGCGATTGGTACGAAGAGGTTGGGTGCAGTGGCCAGGTAGTAGATGCGGGTCAGCCCTCCAGGCTCGCCGAGGTAGCGGGCCAGGCGACCGAAGTCGGCGCTTTGCGCAGCGTCCATGGGGAAGTAGTCCAGGCGTGCGGAAAAGCGCTGCCACACTTCTTCCTCGAAATCGTTACGGGCGATCTGTGCCCGGCAATGGCGCTCGGCAAGCTTGAGGTATTCGTTACGGCTTATGTGGCGGCGGGCGAGGGCAATGATGCGTACCGCGTTGTTAAGGCGTGCCTCGCGATACAGGTGATAGAGCGCTGGCAGCAGTTTGTGCAGGGCCAGGTCACCGGTGCCACCGAACACCAGAATGTCGCAAGGAATAGTCAAACCACCACTCTCCACGTTCGTTTAACTGGGCGGGTTGGCGTCCATGTAGTATAACTACAAGAAAGCTACATCCCGGCCAGCCGATCATAACCGAGTCCAGCCCGTGAATCTGTTGCAACATATCGCCCAATCGCGCCACCTGCTGCGCAAATCGGAACTCAAAGTGGCCGACCACGTGCTGCTCGACCCGGCTGCCGTGATGCACAGCTCCATGGCCGACCTGGCGCACAGTGTGGGCATCAGCGAGCCGACCATCGTGCGTTTCTGCCGGGCGATCGGTTGTTCGGGCTTCCAGGATCTCAAGCTCAAGCTGGCGCAAAGCCTGGCGGCCGGTGCCAGCTTTGGCCAGTTCGCCATTCATGAAGATGACTCGGTTGCCGACTACAGCCTGAAGATTTTCGACACCACCCTGCACACGCTGATGGAAGTGCGTGAGCACCTCGACCCACAGGCCCTGCAACAGGCCGTGAGTGCCATGGCTCAGGCGCAACGCGTGGAATTCTATGGCTTTGGCGCATCCGGTGCGGTTGCCGCCGACGCCCAGCACAAGTTCTTCCGCCTGCTGCTCAGCGCCGCGGCCTACTCTGACCCGCACATGCAGGCAATGTCAGCAGTGACGTTGAAGCCAGGCGACGTGGCAGTGTGCATTTCCCAGTCGGGGCGCTCCAAGGACCTGCTGATCACCGCCAACCTGGTGCGTGAAAGTGGTGCCAACCTGATCACCCTGTGCCCGAGCGCGACACCATTGGCCGAGCTGTCGACGGTCAACCTGGCGATCGACGTGCATGAAGACACCGAGATCTACACCCCGCTGACCTCGCGCATCGCTCACCTGGTGGTGATCGACGTGCTGGCCATGGGTGTGGCCATGGCCCGTGGGCCGAGCCTGGTCAATCACCTGAAAAGCGTCAAGCGCAGCTTGCGCAGCCTGCGGTTGTCGCCCAAGTCGATCAAGGCTACCGACGACTGAGTTCCGCCTGATCCGGCCCTATGGGGCAAGCCCGCTGCTACAGGTACTGAAGGCGGTGCTATTCCTGCGGGAGCGGGCTTGCCCGCGAGAGGCCCGCAAAGGCAAAGCAAATTTCACGGTTCTGTCACCATTCCACAGCCAAACCGTAAACCCTCAAGGCCAGTCTGAAACTCCCGCATCCTAACTGGGAGACAGGCAATGGCTCGTGACTTCGAAGGTACGTACCACCCCAGCGCCAAGGCTCGCAAGCAGCAGGAAAAGGATCAGCGCCGCATGGAATACCGCCGCGCGATCGAAAGCTATTGCGACCAACGTCAACTGCTTCGTGAACTTGTGGATTATCCCGAGTTGCGAGAGCTCACGGTTTGGCAAGCGTCGGCGGCAGCTTCCCCGAGAAGCGCTCAACAAGCGCGCTGATCAGAGCACGTTCGCTGCGGATGAACGCAAGAAAGGCCAGGGCCACCGGCGATTGCCGCTTGGCCTTGGCTTGCACCACGCACCAGCTGCGGTACAACGGCAACTCCTCAACAGGCAGCTCCCTGAGCACCCCCGTGGCCAGCTCCATGTTCACCGCGTGGCGGGTCAGCAGGGCGATACCCAGGCCGGCGATCACGCATTCACGCTGGGCGTCGGCCGAAGCCACTTCGAGTGTCTGGGTGAAGTGCACGCGCTTGTCCTTGAAGTACTCCTCGCAAGCCTTGCGCGTTCCCGAACCTTGCTCACGGACGAGCAAGGTATGAGGCTCCAGGTCTTGCAGGCGAAGCTGCTCCAGCTTGCACAGCGGGTGCTCCGGTGGGGCGACGGCGACGATCGGGTTGTTGAGGAACGGCAGAAACTCCAGCCCCATGTCCTGTGGCACCATCGACATGATGATCAGGTCGTCGCGGTTGTCGGAAAGCCGGCGGATCGCCTGGGCGCGGTTGACCACGGTGAGGGTCAGGTTGACCTCCGGGTGTCGCTGCTTGAAGGCGGCGAACAGGTGTGGCACGAAGTACTTGGCACTGGACTCGATCGCCAGTTTCAGCTGCCCCTGCAGTGAGCCCTGCATGTCCGACAGCTGCATGTCGAGGCTTTCCAGGCGCCCGAAGATGTCGCGGCTGGCCCGTTGCAGTGCTTCGGCGGCTTCGGTCAGGTACAGCTTCTTGCCGACGTACTCGAACAACGGCTGGCCGATCAGCTCTTCAAGCTGGCGGATCTGTAGACTAACGGCGGGTTGCGTCAGTGCCATCTCCTCCGCCGCACGGCTGTACGAGCGCAAATCGCACACCTCGTTGAAGATCTGCAATTGACGCAATGTCATACGCATCAAGGACTTACGCATTATTATCGGCTCTTCGGCAATACCTTGTTACCGAACTATAAGCTTTTGCTAATACAGCCCCTAACAAATATTGATTTTTGTTTATCGACCTTCAGCGCTAGGGTGAATGTGCGACTGGCCAGCAACCTCTGGTCACGCGCCGACCGGTAAAACCGGATCGTCTGTTCCTACGGCTTTGGGAAGACTCCAGTGATAAAAAAAATCCTGATCGCCAACCGGGGTGAAATCGCAGTTCGGATCGTGCGTGCCTGCGCCGAGATGGGCATTCGCTCTGTCGCGATCTATTCCGACGCCGACCGTCACGCCTTGCACGTCAAACGCGCCGACGAGGCCTACAGCATTGGTGCCGAGCCGCTGGCTGGCTACCTGAACCCGCGCAAGCTGGTCAACCTTGCTGTGGAAACCGGCTGTGACGCCCTGCACCCGGGTTACGGTTTCCTGTCGGAAAACGCCGAACTTGCGGAAATCTGCGCCGAGCGCGGGATCAAGTTCATCGGCCCGGCCGCCGACGTCATCCGCCGCATGGGCGACAAGACCGAAGCGCGCCGCACCATGATCCAGGCCGGTGTACCGGTGACCCCAGGTACCGAAGGCAACGTTGCCGACATTCACGAAGCCCTGAGCGAAGGTGACCGCATCGGTTACCCGGTGATGCTCAAGGCTACTTCCGGTGGTGGCGGCCGCGGTATTCGCCGTTGCAACAGCCGTGAAGAGCTGGAACAGAACTTCCCGCGGGTGATTTCCGAAGCTACCAAGGCCTTCGGTTCGGCAGAAGTGTTCCTGGAAAAGTGCATCGTCAACCCCAAGCACATCGAAGCGCAGATCCTCGGTGACAGCTTCGGCAACGTCGTGCACCTGTTCGAGCGTGACTGCTCGATCCAGCGCCGTAACCAGAAGCTGATCGAAATCGCCCCAAGCCCACAACTCACCCCCGAGCAGCGCGCCTACATCGGCGACCTGGCAGTGCGTGCGGCCAAGGCGGTGAACTACGAGAACGCCGGTACCGTGGAGTTCCTGCTCGCCGATGGTGAGGTGTACTTCATGGAGATGAATACCCGGGTACAGGTGGAACACACCATCACCGAGGAAATCACCGGTATCGACATCGTTCGCGAGCAGATTCGCATCGCCTCGGGCTTGCCGCTCTCGGTCAAGCAGGAAGACATCCAGCACCGCGGTTACGCGCTGCAGTTCCGCATCAACGCCGAAGACCCGAAGAACAACTTCCTGCCCAGCTTCGGCAAGATCACCCGTTACTACGCCCCCGGCGGCCCGGGCGTGCGTACCGACACGGCGATCTACACCGGTTACACCATTCCGCCGTTCTACGACTCCATGTGCCTGAAACTGGTGGTCTGGGCGTTGACCTGGGAAGAAGCCATGGACCGCGGCCTGCGGGCCCTGGACGACATGCGCGTGCAGGGGGTCAAGACCACCGCTGCGTACTACCAGGAAATCCTGCGCAATCCAGAATTCCGTAGCGGTCAGTTCAACACCAGCTTCGTCGAAAGCCACCCGGAACTGACCAACTACTCGATCAAGCGCAAACCCGAAGAGCTGGCCCTGGCCATCGCCGCCGCCATCGCCGCCCACGCAGGCCTGTGAGGAACCCCATAATGTCCAAGAAAATTCACGTAACCGACACGATCCTGCGCGACGCCCACCAGTCTCTGCTGGCCACCCGCATGCGTACCGAAGACATGCTGCCGATCTGCGACAAGCTCGACAAGGTCGGCTACTGGTCGCTGGAAGTCTGGGGCGGCGCCACCTTTGACGCCTGCGTGCGCTTCCTGAAAGAAGACCCGTGGGAGCGTCTGCGCAAACTGCGCGCAGCCCTGCCCAACACCCGCCTGCAGATGCTGCTGCGCGGCCAGAACCTGCTGGGCTACCGCCACTACAGCGACGACGTAGTGAAGGCCTTCGTCGCCAAGGCTGCAGTCAACGGCATCGACGTGTTCCGCATCTTCGACGCAATGAACGACGTACGTAACCTGCGTGTCGCCATTGAAGCAGTGAAGGCTGCCGGCAAGCACGCCCAGGGCACCATCGCCTATACCGTCAGCCCTGTGCATACCATCGACGCGTTCGTCGCCCAGGCCAAGCAGATGGAAGCCATGGGTTGCGACTCGGTGGCGATCAAGGACATGGCCGGCCTGCTGACCCCGTTCGCCACCGGCGAACTGGTCAGGGCGCTGAAGGCCGAGCAATCGCTGCCAGTGTTCATCCACTCCCACGACACCGCCGGCTTGGCCGCCATGTGCCAGCTCAAGGCCGTGGAAAACGGTGCCGACCACATCGACACCGCGATCTCCAGCTTCGCCTGGGGCACCAGCCACCCGGGTACCGAGTCGATGGTCGCCGCGCTCAAGGGTAGCGAGTTCGATACTGGCCTGGACCTGGAGTTGCTGCAGGAAATCGGCCTGTACTTCTACGCCGTGCGCAAGAAATACCACCAGTTCGAGAGCGAGTTCACCGCCGTGGACACCCGCGTGCAGGTCAATCAGGTGCCTGGCGGGATGATTTCCAACCTGGCCAACCAGCTCAAGGAGCAGGGCGCGCTCAGCCGCATGAACGAAGTGCTGGCAGAGATTCCGCGCGTGCGTGAAGACCTCGGCTACCCGCCGCTGGTGACCCCGACCTCGCAGATCGTCGGTACCCAGGCGTTCTTCAACGTGCTGGCCGGTGAGCGCTACAAGACCATCACCAACGAGGTGAAGCTGTACCTGCAAGGTGGTTACGGCAAGGCCCCTGGCGTGGTCAACGAGCAGCTGCGCCGCCAGGCGATCGGCAGCGAAGAAGTGATCGATGTGCGTCCGGCCGACCTGCTCAAGCCAGAGATGGCCAAGCTGCGTGGTGACATCGGCGCGCTGGCCCGCTGCGAGGAAGACGTGCTGACCTTTGCCATGTTCCCGGACATTGGCCGCAAGTTCCTTGAAGAGCGTGAGGCCGGCACCCTGACCCCGGAAGCCCTGCTGCCGATTCCTGAAGCGGGCGCAGTGGCCTCCCACAGTGGTGAAGGCGTACCGACCGAGTTCGTCATCGACGTACACGGTGAAACCTACCGCGTCGACATCACCGGTGTGGGCGTCAAGGCCGAAGGCAAGCGCCACTTTTACCTGTCGATCGACGGCATGCCGGAAGAAGTGGTGTTCGAGCCGCTCAACGAGTTTGTCGGTGGCGGTGGCAGCAAGCGCAAGCAGGCCAGCGCACCGGGCCACGTCAGCACTACCATGCCAGGCAACATCGTCGATGTGCTGGTCAAGGAAGGCGATGTGGTCAAGGCCGGCCAGGCCGTGCTGATCACCGAGGCGATGAAGATGGAGACCGAAGTGCAGGCGGCTATTGCCGGCAAGGTCGTGGCCATCCATGTGGCCAAGGGCGATCGCGTGACGCCCGGTGAAATCCTGATCGAGATCGAGGGCTGAGATAAGCCTTCATCTACAAGCAGTTAACCTCTGGGGAGCGGATGCTCCCCTTTTTTTGTGTTGAATTTGCCGGCCTCTTCGCGGGTAAACCCGCTTGTGTCTTGGCGAGGGAATAGAATCTGAAGTGAGAGCGGTGAATGGCAAGCTGATAGCCCGAGGTGCCTTGAGCACGTGTGGGAGCAAAAGCTGCCATTCACCGTTCCACTTTGGCGAGAGCCCGAACAGTTGGATGAGGGCCGTAATCTCGAATCACAAGCGTGGGCCAAGCCAAAGCGCTCTCACTCCTTGAGTTTAAGAGGGTTTGGCCATGTCTTCCTCTGTCGGCATCGATGTTTCCAGTGCCACACTTGCCGTTCACATCCGCCCTGAGGGTGTGAACTTCAGTGTTTCCAATGACTTGAAAGGATTTCAACTGCTCGTCGAAAAGCTTGGCGGGTATGCAGTTTCAATGGTTTTGCTCGAAGCTACCGGTGGTTACGAGTGCAATGTCCTCAAAGCGCTGCAGGATGCCGACTTTCCGGTTTGCCGGATCAATCCCAGTCGTGCCCGGGACTTTGCCAAGTCGATGGGTAAACGCGCCAAGACCGATCCCATTGACGCCGCTGTTTTGGCTCACCTGGCTGAAGTGATGCCCCCACGGCCTTGCCAGGTGATGACACCTGAGCGAGCTTTGCTGCGCGAACTGCTTATGCAGCGGGATCGCTTCGTCCAACAGCGCGACGATGACAAGCGGCGTCTGAAGCAGGCGCGGGCTATCAGTGTTTGTTTGCGGTTGGAACAACACATTGCCTATCTGAAGGGTGAAATTCGAGCGCTGGAACAGGAGATCGCACAGCAGGCAGCAGCTTTGCCTGATGATCGTGTCAAACAGCTCACGCAAGTCAAAGGAATTGGTCTGATTACTGCCGGAAAGCTGATGGCCTTGCTGCCAGAGCTGGGCCAGGTGGATAAGAAGGAAATTGCCGCCTTGGTCGGTGTTGCGCCATTCAATCAGGACAGCGGCAAGCAGTCGGGCAAGCGTTCAATCTGGGGTGGGCGCTCACAAGTCAGGCGGGCGCTCTATATGGCCTGTTGGGTGGTGATCCGGCATAACAAAGACTTCAGCGAGCGTTACAACGCGCTGCGAGCGCAGGGGAAATGCGCGAAGGTAGCAGTGGTGGCGTGCATGCGGGTATTGATAGTGCGGCTGAACGCGATGCTCAAGACTGGAACGCCCTGGCAGGAACAGGTAGTTCACTCATAGGATCCAGCCTTGCTGGCGATGCCTGACAGAGTCGGGCTCGGGGCGCTACGCGCCCCATCGCTGGCAAGGCCAGCTTCCACAAGAAGACAGTTGCTCCCACAGATACAGTGCCGCATCGGAGGCGGTGCAGTACCTGTGAGAGCGGGCTTGCCCGCGTGAAGGCTACTGCAGGCCAACGAGCTTGGCCACATCGATCCCCTTTTGGCCGTTTGCGTCGTTCTCCGCCACCTGGCGGCCCGTGAAAATGGGCCCACGCCAGTACCACCGGAGAACAACAAATGCTGACGATCTATTCCGATGATCACCGCCTGCACCATGGCCGCTGCGAGCTGATCGATGGCAAGCTGATGCCTTGCTTTGAAATGCCCTCACGCGCCGACCACGTCCTCGAGCAAGTGAAAAAGCGCAACCTCGGCGATGTCCAGGGCCCGACCGACTTCGGCCGCGCACCGCTGCAACGCATCCACAGCGCCGACTACCTCGACTTCTTCCAGGGTGCCTGGGCTCGCTGGGCCGCGCTTGGCCACGACGGCGACCTGCTGCCCTTCACCTGGCCGGCGCGCACCCTGCGCCAGGTCAAGCCAACCGGCCTGCATGGCGAACTGGGCTACTACAGCTTCGACGCCGGCGCGCCGATCACTGCGGGTACCTGGCAGGCTGCCTACAGCGCCGCGCAGGTAGCCCTGACCGCCCAGGCTGCCATCCAGCAAGGCGCTCACTCGGCCTTCGCCCTGTGCCGGCCACCAGGGCACCACGCCGCCGCTGAAGTCATGGGCGGCTATTGCTACCTGAACAATGCCGCGATTGCAGCCCAGGCCTTCCTCGATCAGGGCCGCGCCAAGGTGGCCATCCTCGATGTCGACTACCACCACGGCAACGGCACTCAGGACATCTTCTACCAGCGTGGCGATGTGTTCTTCGCGTCGATCCACGGCGATCCACAAGATGAATTCCCGTTCTTCCTCGGCTATGCCGACGAAACCGGTGAAGGCGCAGGCGCTGGCTGCAACATCAACTACCCACTGCCTGCCGGCAGTGACTGGGCAGCCTGGAGCGCTGCGCTGGAAGACGCCTGCCAGCGTATTGCCGCCTATGACGCCGACGTGCTGGTGATCTCCCTGGGCGTGGACACCTTCAAGGACGACCCGATCTCCCAGTTCAAGCTGGACAGCCCGGACTACCTGGAAATGGGCCAGCGCATCGCCCAGCTCGGCAAGCCCACCCTGTTCGTGATGGAAGGCGGCTACGCTGTGGAAGAAATCGGTATCAACGCGGTCAATGTGCTGGAAGGCTTCCAGCGCGCCCAGCCAGGAGCCCGGTAATGGTCCGACTCAAGCGTCTGCTCGCCCCGTTCATCGCTGCCACCCTGTTCACCGGTGCCCTGCACGCTCAAGCCGAGCAGCGCACCCTGCGAGTGTATAACTGGTTCGATTACATCACGCCGCAGACCTTGAGCGACTTCCAGAAGGACAGTGGCGTCAAGCTGATCTACGACATCTTCGACACCAACGAAGCACTCGAAGCCAAGCTGCTCACCGGCAACTCCGGCTACGACGTGGTAGTGCCGTCCAACGTGTTCCTCGCCAAGCAGATCGAAGCCGGTGTGTTCCAGCCACTGGACCGCAGCAAGCTACCAAACTGGCAACACCTGGACCCGGCGCTGATGAAGCTGATCGAAGCCAACGACCCGGGCAACAAGTTCGCCGTGCCGTACATGTACGGCACCATCCTGATCGGTTTCAACCCAGACAAGGTCAAGGCCGTGCTCGGCGACCAGGCCCCGGTCGACAGCTGGGACCTGATCTTCAAGGAAGAGAACATCGCCAAGCTCAAGCAGTGCGGCGTCGCGCTGCTCGACTCGCCGTCGGAGATCCTGCCACTGGCCCTGCAGTACCTGGGCTTGCCACCCAACAGCGACAACCCGGAGGACTACAAGAAGGCCGAGGCGCTGTTGCTGAAAATCCGCCCGTACATCACCTACTTCCACTCTTCCAAATACATGGCTGATATCGCCAATGGCGACATCTGCGTGGCCGTGGGCTACAGCGGCAGCTTCTCGCAGGCCGCCAACCGGGCGAAGGATGCGAAGAACGGCGTGGTGGTGGACATGCGCCTGCCCAAAGAAGGTGCACCGATCTGGTTCGACATGCTGGCGATCCCGAAGAACGCAGCGAACCCGGGGGATGCCCATGCGTTCATCAACTACCTGCTGCAGCCTCAGGTGATTGCACCGATCAGCGACTTCGTGGGCTATCCAAACCCGAACAAGGACGCCACCGACAAAGTCAGCCCGGCGATTCGCAACAACCCGAACCTGTACCCGACGGCGGATGCGATGGCCAAGCTGTATACCCTCAAACCCTTGACGCGTGAAGCCGAACGGGCGCGGACTCGGGCCTGGACCCGGATCAAGTCCGGTACCTGAGTCGCCTTCTCGCGGGTAAACCCGCTCCTACAGGGTCCGCGCCGTACCTGTGAGAGCGGGTTTACCCGCGAAGAGGCCTCCAAGCCATACGCAATTTCAGCAGAGCCTCGGCGATTTGCCCTTCCGCCACCGCCGCAAACCCCAACACCAGCCCTGCCCGCTTATCCACAGGCACCTCGCTATCCTCCAGCCAGTAACTGCTCAGCGGATTCACCTCAACGCCCACCGCTTCCGCCCTGGCCACCAGCTCCTGCTCCCGCGCAAAGTTATCCACATCCACCTTCACATGCAGCCCAGCGGCCACCTCCGGCATCGCGCCAAGCCCTGGAACATCCACAGGCCATCCCGCCTTGAGCACATTGCGACGGCTCAACGCTGCCTTGCGCATGCGCCGGATATGCCGCTGGAAATGCCCTTGAGCCATGAATTCAGCCATTACGCACTGAGTGCCCACCTCCGAATGCCGCACCGCCAGCGCGCGGCCCTGGCTAAAGGCCCGCACCAGGCCTGGCGGCAACACCAGGTAACCGAGGCGCAATGCCGGGAAGGCAATCTTGCCGAAGGTACCCACGTACAACACCCGCCCCTGGCGGTCGAGCGCTGCCAACGGGGCCAAGGGGGCACCGCTGTAGCGGTACTCGCCATCGTAGTCATCCTCGATGATCCAGCCATCGTTGCGCTCGGCCCAGGCCAGCAACGCCAAGCGCCGCGGCAAGCTCATGGTCACGCCGGTCGGGTACTGGTGCGCCGGGGTGACATAGGCCAGCCGACAGTCCGGCAACTGCTCCAGTCGCTGGCAATCCATGCCCTCCTCGTCCACAGGCACACCGGTCACCCTGCCACCGGCTACAGCGAAGGTATGCCCGGCGGCTCGGTAGCCCGGATTTTCCACAGCCACGCCATCGCCCGGCTGCAATAGCAACTGTGCACAAAGGCTGATGGCCTGCTGCGCGCCACTGGTGATCACAATTTGTTCAGCCGTGCAGGAAAGGCCGCGTGATCGGCGCAAGTAGGCGGCAATCAGCTCCCGTAGCACTGGCTCACCCGCCGGGTCGCCATAACCCAGCTGCGACGGGGAAGGATTGCGCCAGAAACCCGCCTGCAGCTTGGCCCAGACGTCGAACGGGAATAGATCGAACGCCGGAATGCCGACACGGAATGCCCTCGGCGCACCGCTTTTCGGTGGCGGCAGATGGTTACTTTTCAGACGCTGCAACGGCTCGCTGGAACGCCCGTTGCTGGATAAATCCTCAGTATTTTCGACAGAAAATGTGGATAAGTCTGTTGATAACCCCCGGGATAACCCTGTGGACAGTTGTGTGGATAGTTTTTCCAGTCGGCTCACATAGGTGCCGTCACCAACCCGGCTTTCGATGAAGCCCTCGGCATACAACTGGTCATAGGCACGCACCACGCTGTTGCGCGACAGCGCCAGCACATTCGCCAGGTCACGCGTGGCCGGCAACCGGGTGCCGCTGCTCAGGCGGCCATCCAATACCCGCGCACGCAAGGCCTGGTACAGCTGTTGACTAAGCCCGCGACGCCGGTCGAGCACGATACCGGCAGGGTCGAAAGGCAATACGAGGGGGCGCTCGCTCATGGCATTGGACCTATCAAAACAGTCAGTAATGGCTCTTACACAGAGCCAATAGCCTGCCTAGGATGGAGCCATTCGACAAGGACCCAGCGCATGTACAACAGCAAACCCCATCAGGAACATGACCTTGAGCGCTTGCATCAGCACATGCGCGACACCCGTCTGGCTGTGCTGATCAGCCACGGGCAACAGGGCTTGCTGGCCACCCACCTGCCGGTATTGCTCGACACCAGCGAGGGCGAGTTCGGTACCGTCTACGCTCACCTGGCACGGGCTAACCGCCAATGGCAGGAGCTGGAGCAAGGCGCCGAAGCACTGCTGGTGTTCCCGGGTGCCGACGCCTATGTCAGCCCCAGCTATTACCCGAGCAAAGCCGAAAACCCCAAGGTGGTGCCGACCTGGAACTACCTTGCCGTGCACGCTTACGGCACAGCCGAAGTGATCCATGATGCTGCGCCGTTGCTGCAGATCGTCAGCCGCCTGACCGACCGCCACGAACAGGGCCGCAGCAAGCCCTGGAGCGTAGCCGACGCCCCCGCCGACTACCTCGACGGCATGCTCCGCGCCATCGTCGGCATCCGCCTGCCCATCGCTCGCTTGCAAGGCGCGCGCAAGCTCAGCCAGAACCGCTCGGCGCAGGATATTGCCGGTGTGCGCGATGGCCTGGGCGCCAGCCCGGACTACCTGGACAACCAACTTGCAGCGCACATGCGCCAACTCTGAAGGAAAAGCCCCATGCCCAGCGTCACCCTGCGCCCTGTCAGCGCCCAAGACCACGCCGCCTGGCTCGCCCTGTGGCAAGCCTACCTGCGCTTCTACCAGACCGAACTGGCCGACGAGGTAAGCCTCAGCACCTGGCAACGCCTACTTGACCCCAACGAGCCGACCCATTCGACCCTGGCCTGGGTCGATGGCAAGGCGGTGGGCATGGTCAACTTCATCTACCATCGTTCCAACTGGAGCATCGAGAACTCCTGCTACCTGCAGGACCTCTATGTCGACAGCAACCAGCGCGGCCTGGGCATTGGCCGCCAGCTGATCGAACACGTGTATGCCACAGCCAAGGCCGCCGGCTGCATCAAGGTGCACTGGCTGACCCACGAAACCAACGCCACCGCCATCAGCCTGTACGAGCAGGTTGCCGAGCGCCCGGGCTTCATCCAATTCCGCAAAGGGTTGTAGGCCGCACATGACTGACGCATTGAACTGGAAACCCGCCGCTACGCCCAAAGCCGAGCCCATCGACGGCCGCTTCATCCGCCTGGAAAAACTCGACCTGGCGCGCCACGGCGACGACCTCTGGGAAGTGTTGCAAGGTCCGGCAGCCGATCCGGTGCTGTGGGACTACCTGCCCTACGGCCCGTTCACCGAGCGCGCTGCCTTCGACCGCTGGCTGCAAGCCAACGCCGCCGGCCACGATCCGCTGTACTACACGGTCATCGACCGCGCCAGCGGTCAGGCCCAGGGTGTGCTCACGCTGATGTCGATCGTGCCCGACCACGGCCGCATCGAGATCGGCCACATCGCCTTCGGCGCCCCCATGCAGCGCACGCCCAAGAGCACCGAGGCTGTCTACTTGCTGGGCAAGCTCGGTTTCGAACTGGGCAACCGTCGGCTGGAATGGAAGTGCAACAATGCCAACGCCCGCTCCAAACGCGCGGCGGAGCGGTTCGGCTTCACCTTCGAAGGGGTGTTCCGCAAGCACCTGGTGGTGAAGGACCATAACCGCGATACGGCGTGGTACTCGATTACCGATGATGAGTGGCCGCAGGTCGCGGCGGGATTCGAGCGGTGGTTGAGTGAGGCGAACCAACAACCGGGCGGCCAGGTAGAGACCCTCGAGGTTTGCCGCAAAGGCTGAACGCTGTATCAGGGCTGCTGGCCTCTTCGCGGGTAAACCCGCTCCCACAGGTAGAGCGCAGTACCTGTGGGAGCAACTGTCTTCTTGTGGAAGCTGGCCTTGCCAGCGATGGGGCGCGTAGCGCCCCGAGCCCGACTCTGTCAGGCATCGCCAGCAAGGCTGGATCCTATGAGTGAACTACCTGTTCCTGCCAGGGCGTTCCAGTCTTGAGCATCGCGTTCAGCCGCACTATCAATACCCGCATGCACGCCACCACTGCTACCTTCGCGCATTTCCCCTGCGCTCGCAGCGCGTTGTAACGCTCGCTGAAGTCTTTGTTATGCCGGATCACCACCCAACAGGCCATATAGAGCGCCCGCCTGACTTGTGAGCGCCCACCCCAGATTGAACGCTTGCCCGACTGCTTGCCGCTGTCCTGATTGAATGGCGCAACACCGACCAAGGCGGCAATTTCCTTCTTATCCACCTGGCCCAGCTCTGGCAGCAAGGCCATCAGCTTTCCGGCAGTAATCAGACCAATTCCTTTGACTTGCGTGAGCTGTTTGACACGATCATCAGGCAAAGCTGCTGCCTGCTGTGCGATCTCCTGTTCCAGCGCTCGAATTTCACCCTTCAGATAGGCAATGTGTTGTTCCAACCGCAAACAAACACTGATAGCCCGCGCCTGCTTCAGACGCCGCTTGTCATCGTCGCGCTGTTGGACGAAGCGATCCCGCTGCATAAGCAGTTCGCGCAGCAAAGCTCGCTCAGGTGTCATCACCTGGCAAGGCCGTGGGGGCATCACTTCAGCCAGGTGAGCCAAAACAGCGGCGTCAATGGGATCGGTCTTGGCGCGTTTACCCATCGACTTGGCAAAGTCCCGGGCACGACTGGGATTGATCCGGCAAACCGGAAAGTCGGCATCCTGCAGCGCTTTGAGGACATTGCACTCGTAACCACCGGTAGCTTCGAGCAAAACCATTGAAACTGCATACCCGCCAAGCTTTTCGACGAGCAGTTGAAATCCTTTCAAGTCATTGGAAACACTGAAGTTCACACCCTCAGGGCGGATGTGAACGGCAAGTGTGGCACTGGAAACATCGATGCCGACAGAGGAAGACATGGCCAAACCCTCTTAAACTCAAGGAGTGAGAGCGCTTTGGCTTGGCCCACGCTTGTGATTCGAGATTACGGCCCTCATCCAACTGTTCGGGCTCTCGCCAAAGTGGAACGGTGAATGGCAGCTTTTGCTCCCACACGTGCTCAAGGCACCTCGGGCTATCAGCTTGCCATTCACCGCTCTCACTTCAGATTCTATTCCCTCGCCAAGACACAAGCGGGCTTGCCCGCGAGGGCTCCGGTACAGGTCAACCGCGGAAATGGCTGGGTGCCACTCCGCTCCAGCGCTGGAACGCGTGGCGGAAACTCGCGGTCTCGCTGAACCCCAGGGTCTCGGCAATCAGGTAGATCGGCATCTGCTCATCGGCCAGCAACTGCTTGGCCCGATCAAAGCGCAGTTCATCAAGCAGTTGTTGATAACTGCAGCCCAGCGCCTGCAGGTGCCGACGCAAGGTCCGCGACGAGCAGTTCATCTGCCGCGCTAGCCCCTCCAGCCCTGGCGCTGCATCCAGTTGTTGCAGCAGGAGCTCGCGTATACGCCCCAGCCAGGCCTGGCGCCCGGTGAACTCCAGGTTCAGGCGCCGGCAGCGCTCGCTCATGGCCTTGTGGGTAATCGGGTCGGCCAGCGGCAATGGCATATCCAGCCAGCGCCGTTCGAAGGCAAAGGCGTTGTCCTCGGCGTCAAAGGCCAGCGGACACTGGAATGCCCCGGTGTACAGGCCGTGGTAGCCGGGCCGCGTGTGCTCGAAGCGGGCGCCGAGCAGCGGCAGCGTGCGACCGAGCAGGTCATCGCAAATCACTTTCAGTGACACCAGGCAGAATTCGGCATTGAAGGCAGCGAGGGCAGGGCTGTCGTGGTATTCGCTGGCGCTGAACCAGACGCGTTGGCCGTCGTCGACCAGGCGCAGCTTGAAGACTGTTCCCAGCAGTGCCGGATATTGCAGCGCCAGGCGCAGGGCGTCACCCAAAGTGGCACTGGAGAGCAGGGCGTAACCGAGCATGCCGTAGCACGACACATGCATGCGCCTGCCCAGTTCCAGGCCAATCTCCTCGCGCCGGGCCACGGCATTGGCGCACACCTGAAGCTCTTGCTGGGTGGTGATACGTGCGTCGCTATGGCCAAGGTCGGCCGGGCCTATGCCGCTGCCGGCGAGCAGCGTCGTTGCCTCGCAGCCCTCTTCCCGGAACAGATTGAGGATCAGCGAAACCGCGTTGAGGGTGGTCAGGTGGCTGTGCAGCATGCTCGGTCATCCCGTGGGCCTGGGAAGCATTATGGAGCAAGTTGTGTGCCGATACCGGTACGGCATGACCGGCGCAGGATCCATCAGGCAAAAAAAAGGCCCGGAGCGTGCGCTCGGGCCTTTGAAAGGTTGAGAGGTGTCTAGTCCCTCGACCTGGTGAGACTGTTTGCAGCGGCCTGAGTTACGCCTTCAGCGGAACCAGACGTGGGGCGATCATGTTTTCCGGACGCAGGATGTCGTCGAGCATCTCGTCGTCCAGCAGCTTCTCTTCACGCACCAGTTCCAGTACGCCGCGGCCGGTTTCCAGGGCAACGCGGGCGATACGGGTGGCGTTTTCGTAGCCGATGTACGGGTTCAGGGCGGTGACCAGGCCGATCGAGTGCTCGACCAGTTCACGGCAGCGCTGTTCGTTGGCAGTGATGCCGACGATGCAGTGCTCGCGCAGCATGTCCATGGCGCGCTGGAGCAGGCGGATCGAGTCGAAGATCTTGTAGGCGATCAGCGGTTCCATCACGTTCAGCTGCAGCTGGCCACCTTCGGCGGCGACGGTCAGGGCCAGGTCGTTGCCCATGATGGCGAATGCCACCTGGTTGACGGCCTCAGGAATTACCGGGTTGACCTTGCCTGGCATGATCGAGCTGCCTGGCTGGCGCGCTGGCAGGTTGATCTCGTTGATGCCGGTGCGCGGGCCGCTGGACAGCAGGCGCAGGTCGTTGCAGATCTTCGACAGCTTGACCGCGGTACGCTTGAGCATGCCGGAGAACAGCACGAAGGCGCCCATGTCGGAGGTGGCTTCGATCAGGTCGGCAGCCGGTACCAGCGGCTGGCCGCTGATGGTGGCCAGGCGTTGTACGGCCAGGGCCTGGTAGCCCGGGTCGGCGTTGATGCCGGTACCGATGGCGGTACCACCCAGGTTGATTTCGGTCAGCAGTTCCGGAGCCAGCGAGCGCAGGCGCTGCAGGTCTTCGGTCATGGTGGTGGCGAAGGCGCGGAATTCCTGGCCCAGGGTCATCGGCACGGCATCCTGCAGCTGGGTGCGGCCCATCTTCAGTACGTGGTCGAATTCCTTGCCTTTGGCAGCGAAGGCCTGAATCAGGCTGTCGAGGCTGGCCAGCAGCGCGTCATGGCCCAGCAGCAGGCCCAGGCGGATGGCGGTCGGGTAGGCGTCGTTGGTCGACTGCGCCATGTTCACGTCGTTGTTCGGGTGCAGGTACTGGTACTCACCCTTCTGGTGGCCCATGGCCTCCAGCGCGACGTTGGCGATGACTTCGTTCGCGTTCATGTTGGTGGAAGTACCGGCACCACCCTGGATCATGTCCACCACGAACTGGTCGTGGTAATCGCCTTTGATCAGGCGGGCGCAGGCTGCACTGATGGCAGCGTGCTTGGCATCGCTCAGGTGACCCAGCTCACGGTTGGCGTCGGCAGCAGCCTGCTTGACCATGGCCAGGGCCACGACCAGCTTCGGGTAGTGCGACAGCGGAACACCGGAGAGATGGAAGTTGTTGGCAGCGCGCAGGGTCTGGATGCCGTAGTAGGCATCGGCAGGGACTTCAAGGGTACCAAGCAGATCTTTTTCGACGCGGAACGATGCAGCGGAGGACATGATGGATATCATCTCGATTTTGACCCGGCACATGCCGGAATGGCGCCAATCCTAGGCCTGAAGGGGATTTTGCGGCCAATGCTGTTGCACGCTAACCTATGCACAAACGGCATAGTGTTTCATGTGACGCCAATTGACATTCGAGCGTGTTCCATTTTGGTGCACGCCGGGAGATCTGCTTCATGAACCTCGAAAGCAAGTGGCTGGAGGACTTCAGTGCCTTGGCCTCCACCCGCAGTTTTTCCCAGGCGGCAGAGCGGCGTTTCGTAACGCAACCCGCCTTCAGCCGGCGCATACGCAGCCTTGAAGCAGCGCTGGGCCTGACTTTGGTGAATCGTTCCCGCACGCCTATAGAGCTGACCGAGGCAGGACAGCTGTTTCTCGTCACCGCGCGTACCGTTGTCGACCAGTTGAGCGAAGTTCTTCGTCACTTGCACCACCTTGAAGGTGGCCAGGGCGAGGTGATCCAGGTGGCTGCCGCGCACTCCCTGGCATCGGGCTTTTTCCCACGCTGGGTGGCCCAGTTACGCAACGATGGTTTGAACATTGCCACCCGCCTGGTTGCGACTAACGTAGGGGATGCGGTGCACGCCCTGCGTGAAGGTGGCTGCGACCTGATGCTGGCTTTCTACGACCCCGATGCGGCGCTGCAGATGGACGCCGAAATCTTCCCGTCGCTGCACATGGGCACCACCGAGATGCTGCCGGTGTGTACGGTGGGTGCCGACGGCAAGCCCATGTTCGACCTGGAAGGCGATGCCAGCGTGCCTCTGCTGGCCTACAGTGCTGGGGCGTTTCTTGGGCGTTCGGTGAACCTGCTGCTACGCCAGCGCAACCTGCGCTACACCACTGTTTATGAAACGGCGATGGCTGACAGCCTCAAGAGCATGGCGCTGGAGGGTATGGGGATAGCCTGGGTGCCGCGCCTGTCGATGCGGGGTGAACTGGAGCGCGGTGAACTGGTGGTCTGCGGGGGCAGCCAATGGCATGTGCCGCTGGAAATCCGCCTTTACCGCTGCGCGCTGGTACGCAAGGCCAATGTGCGTCTGCTGTGGCGCAAGCTGGAGTCGGCAGGCGGCCCGGGCGAGGCGTCAGTTTGAGTTGTTCCTGAGGTAGTCGGCAATGGCCGCTCGGTTCTGCTCGCTGTAGCGGTAGCAGTTTGAGCGCAGCACGATGCGCGCGGGAACCATGTAGGTTTCGCAGAACCAGCCGTTGAAGTCGGTCCTGGCATTTTCGTGGGTGGCGGAAAGCATATGGCCGAGTTGGTGGCCGGGTATCGCATAGGTGGTCATCGAAGCGATTGCGGTATTGCCATTGACGTGAGCGAGCCCTGCGACGCAGTTCAGCCCACTTCGGTCATAGCTGTCCTTGGTCAGCAGCAAATCCTTGTTCATGAAGGAGAAAGGCCTGGCCGAACGTTGGACACTTATTTCATCGGTGAAGGCATCGAGTATCTGGTTCGATGACATCGCGCGATAGTCGATGTCGGTGAGGCCCGCAATGGCGCGTTGAAAGATCACTTCGATCGGGTGCTGCGTGAATGAGCGCATTTCGTCCAGCCAATGTTGGAAGAGGTCATCATGCAGCTGCTGATCGCTGATGCCTGCCAGCTCATCATGAGGATAGACCGTGATCACCAGCGTTCTGGCAGCCCAGGCTGACGGTAGGAACAGGCTGTAAACGAGGCTGATAGCGAGCGCGATGTAGCGGGTATTGAGCATCTTTGGGTCCTTCGATGACGACCGGGGTCGAAAGGGCGAATTTTCCGGAGCAAGCACACCGTCGGTCAGAAGGAAAAGTTGTCCCGCGAGACAGCTTGCCCTTTGATCCGACATGTGCTTGTGGGGGTGGGCGGCCCGCCCAGAAATACGCTACAATCCCGCGCCTTCGGCCGACCCGGTCGATTCAGAATCCGTATGACGAGCCACGCCGGTCCACCTGCGTGGCTTGTTGCTTTTAGCGCGCCAGAAGGCGCTTGCAGGAGAGGCTCGACGATGAGTGCACTGGTTGGCGTGATCATGGGCTCCAAGTCCGATTGGTCCACCCTTAGCCACACCGCCGATATGCTGGAAAAACTCGGCATTCCCTACGAAGTGAAGGTGGTTTCCGCCCACCGCACCCCGGACTTGCTGTTCCAGTACGCCGAAGAGGCTGAAGGGCGTGGTATCGAGGTGATCATTGCGGGTGCCGGTGGCGCTGCCCACCTGCCAGGCATGTGTGCCGCCAAGACCCACCTGCCGGTGCTGGGCGTACCGGTCCAGTCGTCGATGCTGTCGGGCGTCGATTCGCTGCTGTCGATCGTGCAGATGCCTGCCGGCGTGCCGGTTGCCACCCTGGCTATCGGCCGTGCTGGCGCCGTCAACGCCGCACTGCTGTCGGCGAGCATCCTGGGCGCCAAGTACCCGCAGTACCACGCGGCACTCAAGCAGTTCCGCACCGAGCAGACCGACACCGTGCTGGACAATCCAGACCCGCGCCAGGCTTGAGGCTGAACCCATGAAGATCGGTGTAATCGGTGGCGGCCAACTGGGCCGCATGCTGGCCCTGGCGGGCACCCCGCTGGGCATGAACTTCGCCTTCCTCGACCCGGCGCCGGACGCCTGTGCCGCCCCGCTGGGCGAGCACCTGCGTGCCGACTACGGCGACCAGGACCACTTGCGCCAGCTGGCCGACGAAGTCGACCTGGTGACCTTCGAATTCGAAAGCGTCCCGGCCGAGACCGTGGCTTTCCTGTCGCAATTCGTCCCGGTCTACCCGAGCGCCGAAGCCCTGCGCATTGCCCGCGACCGCCTGTTCGAGAAGAGCATGTTCCGCGACCTGGGTATCCCGACCCCAGCGTTCGCCGACATCCTTTCGCAGGCAGACCTGGATGCGGCGGTCGCCAGCATCGGCCTGCCGGCTGTGCTCAAGACCCGCACCCTGGGCTACGACGGCAAGGGCCAGAAGGTTCTGCGTACGCCTGAAGATGTGGTCGGCACCTTCGCCGAACTGGGCAGCGTACCCTGCCTGCTGGAAGGCTTCGTACCATTCACCGGCGAAGTATCGCTGGTGGCTGTGCGTGCCCGCGATGGCGAAACCCGCTTCTACCCGCTGGTGCACAACACCCACGAGAGCGGCATCCTGCGTCTGTCGGTGGCCAGCGAGGCGCACCCGCTGCAGGGCCTGGCCGAAGACTATGTCGGCCGTGTGCTCAAGCAGTTGGACTATGTCGGCGTGATGGCTTTCGAGTTCTTCGAAGTCGACGGTGGCCTGAAGGCCAACGAAATCGCCCCGCGTGTGCACAACTCCGGGCACTGGACCATCGAAGGCGCCGAGTGCAGCCAGTTCGAGAACCACCTGCGTGCCATTGCCGGCCTGCCGCTGGGTTCGACCGCCAAGGTCGGTGAAAGCGCCATGCTCAACTTTATTGGCGAAGTACCGGCGGTGGACAAGGTTGTGGCCATCGACGATTGCCATCTGCACCATTACGGCAAGGCCTTCAAGGTCGGGCGCAAGGTCGGCCACGCCACCCTGCGCTGCCAGGACATGGGCACCCTCAAGGCCAGGATCGCTGAAGTAGAGGCGTTGATCAGCAACTGATCGAAGCGCTCGATCGAACTTCTGCCAGCGGCTTGCCCTCTGAAATGGCAACAAGCCAAAGCGCTGTCTAGGCTTTGGCTTGTTCCATCTTCATTTCAGAGGGACTGCCATGGGCATCATTGGAACCATCTTCATCGGCCTCATCGTCGGCTTGCTGGCCCGCTTCCTCAAGCCGGGCGACGACAGCATGGGCTGGATCATGACCATTCTGCTGGGTATAGCCGGTTCCCTGCTCGCCACCTATGGCGGCCAGGCGCTGGGGATCTACCAGGCGGGTCAGGCTGCAGGATTCGTCGGTGCGCTGGTGGGTGCGATCATCCTTCTGGTGATCTACGGATTCATCAAGAAACGCTGAATACTGGTTAGAATGCCCGGCAATTCATCGCGAGTTGCCGAGCGTTTCCATGCGTGCCTTTTTCCTCATTCCCTTGTTCCTGGCCAGTACCCTGGCCCATGCCGAACTGCCTGAAACCGACTGGCTGGAGCTTATGCCCAAGTCGGACCAGAAGGCGCTCGAAGAAATGCCCGAAATCGACCACAACTCGCCGGAGGCCAATGGCACCTTCACGGCCAAAGGTGGCCTCAAGCAGAGCAAGGGCCTGCCCGCGGTGATGTATTCGACCAAGACCGTGGCAGCCATGAACGGCAAGGACATCCGCCTCGGCGGCTACCCGGTGCCGCTGGAGAGCGATGCCAAGGGCAACAGCACCTTGTTCTTCCTTGTGCCTTACCCTGGCGCCTGCATCCACGTGCCGCCGCCACCGCCCAACCAGCTGGTGTTGGTGCGTTATCCGAAGGGGTTGAAGATCGATGACATCTACACACCGCTATGGGTCAGCGGCAAGCTGAAGGTAGAGAAGGTCAGCAATGACCTGGCCGATGCGGCCTATGCGCTGGATGCGGGGAAGGTGAGGGTGGTGGAAGACGCCGATCTCTGATCTCCCGTGCTGGCCTCTTCGCGGGTAAACCCGCTCCCACAAGGTTCTCCACAGTTTCGAAACCTGTGGATACACCTGTGGGAGCGGGTTTACCCGCGAAAGGGCCAGACTTGCTAAAGCAGGATTCAGATCACTACGCTACCGATCCTCACCTGCAGAGATCGGCTGCCCCCGGGCTTGAGCTCCACCACATCATCCCAGACATTCGCCGTCTCGATGCACAGCATCCGCTGCCAGCCGTCATCGGCCATGTCCGCCAGCTCCTTGGCCCGCTCGGTCCATGGGTTCCAGATCACCGCCGAGCGCGACCCGCTGCAGGTCAAGGTAATCCGCCGGTCCCAGTGTGAATCGACGATGCTCAGCTGCTGCGGCGTATCCAGGTAGATCCGGTCGGTTTCCCCGGTAAACGCCAACGCGCCTTGCTGCTGGCGCTGTTCCCAGTCGGCCAGGGTCTCGATGTACTGCAGCCCCTCGACCCCTTCGACGCGCGCCTGGCGCACGTCACTGACGGCGAAATAGCTGTGCAGGGCCTGGCTGATGGTCACGGGGCTGTTGCCCAGGTTGCGGCTGGTCAGGCTCAGTTCGAGCTCATCGCCCAGCACCACCAACAACTTGAGTTCAACCTCATGCGGCCAATCCGGCAGGTCACCCTGGGCCTCGGGCAGGCCGAATTCGATGCGCAGCGTATTGCCCGTTTCTTCGATGCCCAGCAACTGCCAGTCACGCGTGCGCGCCAGGCCATGGGCGGGCGCCTGCTCGCCATGGAACATCGCTTGTACCGATGCGGGATTGCGCTGCAGGTTGCCAAACCACGGCCAGCACACCGGCACACCGGCACGCACCGATTTGCCCTGGCGGAAGATGGCCTGGTCGCTCAGCCACAGCAGCGGTGGCTCGCCAACACGCTGGTAGCTGAGGATCTGCGCGCCCTGCTGGGCGATCAGTAGTTCGGCGCGGTCGCTGCTGATGCGCCAGCAGTTGAGTTCGCCGTGTTGCTCGGATTCGACCTTGAAGGTAGCCATTGCGCTCGTCTCATTGATTGCCTGTGGGCCCTTGGACCCGATGACGTGCAATGAGTTTACCGCTCGCCAGGCTCAGCGACGAGGCACAGAGCGGGTTCGGCCACTGCCGTCGATGGCAACGAACACGAATGTCGCTTCGGTGACCTTGCGCCATTCGCTGGACAGCGGGTCATCGCTCCACACCTCGACCATCATGCGGATCGAGCTGCGGCCGATTTCCAGGGTCTGGGTATAGAACGACAGTTGCGCGCCCACGGCCACCGGCACGAGGAACGCCATGCGGTCGATGGACACCGTGGCCACCCGGCCACCGGCGACGCGGCTGGCCATGGCGGTGCCGGCAAGGTCCATCTGTGCGACCAGCCAGCCGCCAAAGATGTCGCCAAAGCCGTTGGTTTCGCGCGGCAGCGCGGTGATTTGCAAGGCCAGATCGCCTTGCGGGATAGGATCTTCTTGTTCGAGCTCAATCATGCGATGGGGCCTCTGACCCGTGACGCTTTCGTTGGTGTGGCGCAAGGCCGGGAAAACGATTCAGCCGACAACATACTACGCCGATTCCGTTTCGCTGGGCGGCCATAGGGAAACTCTGCGAAACCGTCTGACATCAAGACCGGCGTTTTCGCACAACTTCCCACGGTTAAAGCAACCTTTTCCTACGAGCGGCCAGTATATATAGCCAATTGCCCAGCGACGACTGCGTATTAATGAATATCTGTATGGATTTTGTATCGCTTTCAGCGTAGCTCGGCAATTTGCTATCTTCGCTCCTCGCCCTAATCCAGAAGCCGCGTGCCAAGCGGCCTGCATGCCCTACAAGAGAACGACGAGCGATGACCTCCGTGCCGAGCAGTATCGAGCAGCCCTCGCGGCCGCTGACCCGCAGTGACTACAAGACCCTTTCACTGTCCGCCCTGGGCGGAGCCCTGGAGTTCTACGACTTCATCATTTTCGTGTTCTTCGCCACGGTGGTCGGCAAGCTGTTCTTCCCTGCCGACATGCCCGAATGGCTTCGCCTGATGCAAACCTTTGGCATCTTCGCCGCCGGTTACCTGGCGCGGCCGCTGGGTGGCATCGTCATGGCCCACTTCGGCGATCTGCTGGGGCGCAAGAAGATGTTCACCCTGAGCATCTTCATGATGGCCCTGCCGACCCTGATCATGGGCCTGCTGCCGACTTATGCACAGGTCGGCCTGTGGGCGCCGATCCTGTTGTTGCTGATGCGGGTGATTCAGGGCGCAGCCATCGGTGGTGAAGTGCCGGGCGCCTGGGTGTTCGTCTCCGAGCACGTGCCGGCGCGCAACACTGGTTACGCCTGCGGCACCCTGACCGCGGGCCTTACGGCGGGCATCCTGCTCGGCTCGCTGGTGGCGACGCTGATCAACACCCTGTACAGCGCCGAAGAAGTGGCTGATTACGCCTGGCGTATTCCGTTCCTGCTCGGCGGTGTGTTCGGCCTGTTCTCGGTGTACTTGCGCCGCTGGCTGCACGAAACCCCGGTGTTCGCCGAGATGCAGCAGCGCAAGGCCCTGGCCGAAGAGTTGCCGCTGCGCGCGGTGCTGCGTGACCACCGCGGCCCGATCATCCTGTCGATGCTGCTGACCTGGATGTTGTCTGCCGGCATCGTGGTGGTGATCCTGATGACCCCGGCACTGCTGCAAAGCCTCTACCACGTCAGCCCCACCGACTCGCTCAAGGCCAACAGCCTGGCGATCGTGCTGCTCAGCATCGGCTGCATCGGCGCCGGCAGCCTGGCCGACCGCTTCGGCGCGGGCCGGGTGTTCGTGATCGGCAGCCTGCTGCTGCTGGTCAGCTCCTGGACCTTCTATCACAGCCTTCCGACCCACCCTGAGCTGTTGTTCCCGCTGTATGCGGTGACCGGGTTGTGCGTGGGTGTAATCGGTGCGGTTCCCTACGTGATGGTCAAGGCATTCCCGCCAGTGGTGCGTTTCAGCGGGTTGTCGTTCTCTTATAACGTGGCTTACGCCATCTTCGGCGGCCTGACGCCGATGGTGGTGACGGCGTTGCTCAAGGTCAGCCCGATGGCACCTGCCTACTATGTGGCAGGGCTGTGTGCCGTCGGTCTGTGCGTTGGCCTGTACCTGCTCGCCAACAAACGCTGATCTGCAACAAGGCTACCCGGCCTCTTTGCGGCTAAAGCCGCTCCTACAGGTACTGCGAAAGCCTTGAGGCTGTGCCAGATCTGTGGGAGCGGCTTTAGCCGCGAAGAGGCCGGACCTGTTTTTGGTGATGGCCTTTCATCCATTTGTCACAATTGAGTCATATCGTATTCATGCGGCCTGCAGATACTTGGCCCCGTTCCATCCAACACCACAATATTCCTGCTAGGAGCAAGGCATGAAACTGAAGCGTTTGATGGCGGCCCTCACGTTTGCCGCCGCTGGCGTTGCGACCGCCAACGCGGTAGCCGCTGTCGACCCTGCGATCCCGACCTACACCAAGACCACCGGTGTTTCGGGCAACCTCTCCAGCGTCGGTTCCGACACCCTCGCGAACCTGATGACTCTGTGGGCCGAGGCCTACAAGAAGGAATATCCGAACGTAAACATCCAGATCCAGGCTGCTGGCTCCTCGACCGCGCCACCCGCGCTGACCGAAGGCACCGCCAACCTCGGCCCGATGAGCCGCAAGATGAAGGACGTCGAGCTGCAGGCCTTCGAGCAGAAGTACGGCTACAAGCCGACCGCCATCCCGGTTGCCGTCGATGCCCTGGCCGTGTTCGTGCACAAGGACAACCCGATCAAAGGCCTGACCATGGCTCAGGTTGACGCCATCTTCTCGTCCACCCGCCTGTGCGGCGCCAAGGCCGACGTCAAGACCTGGGGCGACCTGGGCGTGACCGGCGACCTGGCCAACAAGCCGGTGCAGCTGTTCGGCCGCAACTCGGTATCGGGCACTTATGGCTACTTCAAGGAAGAAGCCCTGTGCAAAGGCGACTTCAAGCCTAGCGTCAACGAACAGCCTGGCTCGGCTTCGGTCGTGCAGTCGATCAGCTCCTCGCTGAACGGCATCGGCTACTCGGGCATCGGCTACAAGACTGCCAGCGTCAAGACCGTGGCCCTGGCCAAGAAAGAAGGCGGCGAATTCGTTGAAGACAACGAAACCAACGCCCTGAACGGTACCTACCCGCTGTCGCGCTTCCTGTACGTCTACGTCAACAAGGCGCCGAACAAGCCTCTGGCCCCGCTGGAAGCCGAGTTCGTCAAGCTGGTGCTGTCGCAAGCTGGCCAGCAGGTCGTGGTGAAGGATGGCTACATCCCGCTGCCGGCCAAGGTGGTCGACAAGACCCTGGCTGACCTGGGTCTGTCCCACGCTGGTAACGTTGCAAAGAAGTAACTAACTGAGGATGAGGCCGGCGCTGATGCCCGGCCTCTTCCACGCCTTTCAAGTCCGGTGCCAGGGTTCCTGAGCGGCGGGCTTTTTTGCGTCAACTCACTGTCATGTTTTTGTCATACGGGACCGCTAGGGTGTGCGCATGAATGATCTGGCCAATTCCACAATGACCCCGAATTCCCCTCCCGTGCGGATTGACTTCAATACGCCCGAGTTGCAACGCAAGCGCCGGATGCGCGCCCTCAAGGATCGCCTGACCCGCTGGTATGTACTGGTGGGCGGGCTTGCTGTATTGGCAGCTATCACGCTGATCTTCTTCTACCTGGCTTATGTGGTGCTGCCACTGTTCCAGGGCGCCGAGCTGACCAGCAAGAAGGCGCTGGAGCCGACCTGGCTGCAACAGGATGCCGGCAAGCCACTGATGATCGCCCTTGAAGAGCAGAATCTGGTTGGCATGCGCGTTTCGGACAAGGGCCAGGCGCTGTTCTTCGACACCAAGAGCGGTAACGAACTCAAGCGGATCGACCTGCCAGTGCCTGCTGGCACCCAGGTCAGCTCGATCAGTACCGACCAGCCGGGCAGCCCGTTGGTCGTACTCGGTTTGTCCAATGGTCAGGCGCTGGTGTTCCACCACACCTACAAGATCACCTACCCGGACAACAAGAAAACCATCACCCCCGGCATCGACTACCCCTACGGTGAACAGCCGTTCGTGCTCGATGACCAGGGCCGCGCGCTGGAGCACGTGAGCGTCAACGTCAATGGCGATAGCTTGATGCTCGCTGGCTCCACCGGTGCGCACTTGCAGGTGCTCGAGCTGACCCGCACTGAAAACATGATGACCGAAGAGGTCACCACCGAGCAGAACCGCATCGAACTGCCGCAGATGACCGAGGTGGTGAAGGACATCTTCATCGACCCGCGGCAGCAATGGCTGTACGTGATCAACGGCCGTGCCACTGCCGACGTGTTCAGCCTGCGTGACAAGAGCCTCAATGGCCGCTACAAGCTTTCCGAAAGTGCCGATACTGAAATCACGGCCGCAACCCAGCTGGTTGGCGGCATCTCGCTGATCATCGGTGACTCCAAGGGCGGCCTGGCCCAGTGGTTCATGGCCCGCGACCCGGATGGCGAGCAGCGTTTCAAACAGATCCGTACCTTCCAGATGGGCAAGGCCGCAATCGCCCAGATCGATGCAGAAGAGCGCCGCAAGGGCTTCATCGCCCTGGATACTGAAGGCAAGCTTGGCGTGTTCCACAGCACCGCGCACCGCACCCTGCTGGTCGAGCCGGCGGCCGAAGGCGCGGGCATCCTGGCCCTGTCGCCACGAGCCAACCGCATCATTATCGAAGAAGGCGGCAAGCTGTTGCCGTTGAGCCTGCGCAACCCGCACCCGGAAGTCTCCTTCAGCGCGTTGTGGGGCAAAGTCTGGTACGAAAACTACGACGAGCCCAAGTACGTCTGGCAGTCGACCGCATCGAACACCGACTTCGAACCCAAGCTGAGCCTCTCGCCGCTGACCTTCGGTACCCTCAAGGCCGCGTTCTACGCGATGATCCTGGCGGCCCCGCTAGCCATTGCCGCGGCTATCTACACCGCCTACTTCATGGCCCCGGGCATGCGCCGCAAGGTCAAGCCGGTGATCGAACTGATGGAGGCGATGCCGACGGTGATCCTCGGCTTCTTCGCCGGCCTGTTCCTCGCGCCGTACCTGGAAGGCCACCTGCCTGGCGTGTTCAGCCTGTTCCTGATCATGCCGCTCGGCATCCTGCTGGCGGGCTTCACCTGGAGCCGCCTGCCTGAATCGATCCGCCTGCGTATTCCGGATGGCTGGGAAGCGGCAATCCTGATTCCGGTGATTCTCGCCATCGGCTGGTTCGCCCTGGCTGTCAGCCCGTTCCTCGAGAGCTGGTTCTTCGGCGGCGACATGCGTTTGTGGATCACGGACACCCTGGGTATCCGCTACGACCAGCGCAACGCCATGGTGGTCGGTATTGCCATGGGCTTCGCGGTCATCCCGAACATCTACTCGATCGCCGAAGACGCCGTGTTCAGCGTGCCGCGCAGCCTGACGCTGGGCTCCCTGGCCCTGGGTGCGACGCCGTGGCAGACCCTGACCCGCGTGGTCATCCTCACCGCCAGCCCGGGCATCTTCTCGGCGCTGATGATCGGCATGGGTCGTGCGGTGGGCGAGACCATGATCGTGCTGATGGCCACCGGCAACACTCCGGTGATGGAGCTGAACCTGTTCGAAGGCATGCGCACCCTGGCCGCCAACGTGGCGGTGGAAATGCCTGAATCGGAAGTTGGTGGCAGTCATTATCGTGTGCTGTTCCTCGCCGCCCTCGTGCTGCTGATGTTCACCTTCGTCATGAACACCTTGGCCGAGCTGATTCGCCAGCGTCTGCGCAAGAAATACTCGTCGCTTTGATAGAAAGGTAGAGATCCGTGAAAAAGGATTCCCTCAAAGGCTGGTTCAAGAGCGGCGCTCCAGGCGTCTGGATCAGCGGTGGCGCGGTGGCCATGGCGGTGATCATGACCGTTGGCCTGCTGGCGGTGATCGCCGTGCGCGGCCTGGGCCACTTCTGGCCGGCCGACCTGATCCAGGCCACCTACAAGGTGCCGGGCCAAGCCGACCACGTCGTCATCGGCGAAGTGGTGCAGAAGGAAGAAGTACCGCGTGCCCGCCTCAAGGGCGCCGGCCTGCCGGTGCCAGACGACGGCCCGGAGTTCATGACTCGCGAGCTGGTCAAGGTGGGTAACCGCGACCTCAACGGCAGCGACTTCACCTGGGTGGTTGGCGACTGGCTGGTCGACGAGCAACGCCCGGCCGACCTGATTGCCCTGGAGCGCCGCGAGTGGGGCAACTTCTATGGCTATCTGGTCAGCGTCAAGGAAGAAGGCCGCGTGGTTGCCCAAGGCCAGGCGGCCTGGAACGAACTGCAAGCCCGCCTGAAGCGTGCCAACCAGCTCAACAGCGAACTGCAAACCCTCGAAAAGAAGGACATCGGTGCCATCAACCATGGCCTTGAGCGCCTGCGCCTGCACGGTCGCAAGCTGGAACTGGACGGCAAGCTGGACGCCGCTGCCCAGGCCGACATGGACGCCGAACGCGCCGAGCTGAACAGCCGCTACAAGGCCATCGAGGAGCGCCTGTTGGGCCTGCACCAGGCCTTCGCCCGCGACAGCCTGGTAGCGCGTGACGGCAATGGCCGTGAAGTGGAAATCAACCTGAGCAAGGTGGTGCACGCCATTCAGCCGAACGGCATGTCCGGCCTGAGCAAGATGGGCACCTACTTCGCCAAGGTCTGGGAGTTCCTCAGCGACGACCCGCGTGAAGCCAACACCGAGGGCGGGATCTTCCCGGCCATCTTCGGTACCGTGATGATGACCCTGATCATGGCCGTGATCGTCACGCCGTTCGGCGTGCTGGCTGCGGTCTACCTGCGCGAGTACGCCCGGCAAGGCCCGGTAACCCGCCTGATCCGTATTGCGGTGAACAACCTGGCTGGCGTACCGGCGATCGTTTATGGCGTATTCGGCCTGGGCTTCTTCGTCTACGTGCTGGGTGGCTCGATCGACCGCCTGTTCTTCCCCGAAGCGCTGCCGGCACCGACCCTGGGTACCCCGGGCTTGCTGTGGGCTTCGCTGACCTTGGCGCTACTGGCCGTGCCGGTGGTGATCGTGGCCACCGAGGAAGGCCTGGCGCGGATTCCGCGCACCGTGCGTGAAGGTTCCCTGGCCCTGGGTGCGACCAAGGCAGAAACCCTGTGGAAGATCGTCCTGCCGATGGCCAGCCCGGCCATGATGACCGGCATGATCCTCGCCGTGGCCCGCGCCGCCGGTGAAGTGGCGCCGCTGATGCTGGTAGGTGTGGTGAAACTGGCCCCCTCGTTGCCGCTGGACGGCAACTACCCGTATCTGCACCTGGACCAGAAGATCATGCACCTGGGCTTCCACATCTATGACGTCGGCTTCCAGAGCCCGAACGTCGAAGCCGCGCGACCGCTGGTGTACGCCACCGCGCTGCTGCTGGTGCTGGTGATCGCCACCCTCAACCTGTCGGCGGTGTGGATCCGTAACCACCTGCGCGAGAAGTACAAGGCGCTCGACAGCTGAGCCTGATCTGCAAGCGTGCCGCCTGCCTGCCGGGCGGCCCTTTGAAACGAATTGATAGCGTATGGAGTTGACCATGCAGCATGAATCCCATACCCACGGCATCGACATGTCTGCCCTGGGTCGCGACAAGCAGAGCCTGCGCCTGGCCGAAGAAACCGTGGCCATCGAAGTGCCGGGGCTGAGCCTGTTCTACGGCGACAAGCAAGCCCTGTTCGACGTGCAGATGAACATCCCCAAGCAGCGCGTGACCGCCTTCATCGGCCCGTCCGGCTGCGGCAAGTCGACCTTGCTGCGCACTTTCAACCGCATGAATGACCTGGTCGACGGCTGCCGTGTGGAAGGCGCCATCAACCTGTATGGCAACAACATCTACCGCAAGGGCGAAGACGTGGCCGAGCTGCGTCGCCGGGTGGGCATGGTGTTCCAGAAGCCCAACCCGTTCCCCAAGACCATCTACGAGAACGTGGTCTACGGCCTGCGCATCCAGGGCATCAACAAGAAGCGCGTGCTCGATGAAGCCGTGGAGTGGGCGCTGAAGGGCGCCGCCCTTTGGGACGAGGTCAAGGACCGCCTGCATGAGTCTGCCCTGGGCCTGTCCGGTGGCCAGCAGCAGCGTCTGGTGATTGCCCGTACCATCGCGGTCGAGCCCGAAGTGCTGCTGCTCGACGAACCCTGCTCGGCACTGGACCCGATCTCGACGCTGAAGGTCGAAGAGCTGATCTACGAACTGAAATCCAAGTACACCATCGTCATCGTGACCCACAACATGCAACAGGCGGCCCGTGTTTCGGACTACACCGCGTTCATGTACATGGGCAAACTGGTCGAATTCGGGGATACCGACACCCTGTTCACCAACCCGGCGAAGAAGCAGACCGAAGACTACATCACCGGTCGTTACGGCTAAGCGCTGCTCGTGATGAGCACCTGGCACTGTGGGAGCGGGTTTACCCGCGAAGCAGACGCCTCGGTGCCTGGCACCGGCTTTGCCGGTGATCGCGGGTAAACCCGCTCCTATACGGACGCGCTACCAAAGGACAAAACGATGATCAACAAAGAAAGCCTGACGCACCATATTTCCCAGCAGTTCAACGCCGAGCTGGAAGAGGTGCGCAGCCACCTGCTGGCCATGGGCGGCCTGGTTGAAAAGCAGGTGAACGATGCCGTCACCGCGCTGATCGAGGCCGACTCGGGCCTGGCCCAGCAGGTGCGTGAAGTCGATGAACAGATCAACCAGATGGAGCGCAACATCGACGAGGAATGCCTGCGCATCCTCGCCCGCCGCCAGCCGGCGGCCTCCGACCTGCGCCTGATCATTAGCATCTCCAAGTCGGTGATCGACCTCGAGCGCATTGGCGACGAATCGACCAAGATCGCCCGCCGCGCCATCCAGTTGTGCGAGGAGGGCGAGTCGCCGCGTGGCTACGTCGAAGTGCGGCACATCGGTGATCAGGTGCGCAACATGGTGCGCGATGCCCTTGATGCCTTCGCACGCTTCGACGCCGACCTGGCGCTGGCGGTGGCTCAGTACGACAAGACCATCGACCGCGAGTACAAGACGGCGCTGCGCGAACTGGTCACTTACATGATGGAAGACCCGCGTTCGATCTCGCGTGTGCTCAGCGTGATCTGGGTGCTGCGTTCGCTGGAGCGGATCGGCGACCACGCGCGCAACATCTCGGAGCTGGTGATCTACCTGGTGCGCGGTACCGACGTCCGTCACATGGGGCTCAAGCGCATGAAGGCAGAAGTCGAAGGCACCGCGGGTGACGCGGCCGAAAGCGCTAATGTTCCGGCGAAACCTGACGATAAATAAGATTGCTCGCGAGCATCGACGCCCGGCCTGTGCCGGGCGTTTTCGTTGGTGGCAGAGCAATCAGCAGGCACCCGCGAACGATGCGAAGAAGTCCCGGCGTGACCCTAGAGTTGGCAAGTGGCCACCATTGCGCGGTAGGCTAGTCGGGTTCAAGAGGAGTTTCGATGAGTAAAGTCAATGTGCTGGTCGTGGATGACGCGCCGTTCATTCGTGACCTGGTAAGGAAGTGCCTGCGCAATGCCTTCCCGGGCATGGTCATCGAAGACGCGGTCAACGGTCGCAAGGCCATGGCCATGCTGGGCAAGGAGCAGTTCGACCTGGTGCTGTGCGACTGGGAGATGCCGGAGATGTCCGGCCTGGAATTGCTGACCTGGTGCCGTCAGCAGCCCGAGATGAAGGACATGCAGTTCATCATGGTGACCAGCCGTGGTGACAAGGAGAACGTGATCCAGGCCATCCAGGCTGGCGTCTCCGACTTCGTCGGCAAGCCCTTCACCAACGAGCAACTGCTGACCAAGGTCAAGAAAGCCCTGACCAAGATCGGCAAGCTGGAAAGCCTGGTAGCCGGAGCGCCGGCACGGGTGAATTCGGCATTCGCCAACGACTCGCTGAGTGCGCTGACCGGCGGTAAACCTGAAGCGGCCAAGGTCGCGGCGCCTGCTGTTGCACCGTCCAAGCCATTGCTCAATGCACCCAAGCCGCAGACTGCGGCGGTTGCGGCCCAGGCCGGGCGTGGGCAGGGCCAGTTGCGCCTGTCCAGTGGTACCCAGCCCTGCGTGATCAAGGCGCTGAGCCTCAAGGAGGCCTTGTTGGTGGTGCGTCGCAGTGCAGCGCTGCCACAGGTGCTTGAGGGCGCTGTGCTCGACCTGGAGCAGGGTGAGAACGCCGAAGTGGCACGCCTGAACGGCTACCTGCACGCCATCGCCGCGCTGGAGCCCAAGCCTGAAAGTGACTGGCTGCAGTTGACCTTCAAGTTCGTCGACCAGGATGCGCAGAAGCTCGACTACCTGTCGCGCCTGATTGCTCGTGGTACCCAGCAAAAGCACTTCACCCCCGGCGCCTGATCGCCATCTGTGGGAGCGGCCTTGCGTCGCGAAAGGGCTGCGTAGCGGCCCCAGCAATCTTTGTATGATGCCGAGATCCTGGGGCCGCTACGCAGCCCTTTCGCGACGCAAGGCCGCTCCCACAGGGATCGAATCAGCCTTCCGACCAACTGCAATACTGCCCGCCAATCCCGCTGCTAGTCTTCGACAGACCATAACTGTCAAATAGCCACCATCATGCCCGCCGCCGCCCGCTTGCTGCTTTTGTGTGCCTTGCTTTCGGCCTCGGCGTCGAGCATGGGCATGACTATCTACAAGACCGTCGACAACACCGGCGTGGTCTCGTACTCCGATCGCTACAGCCCGGGGGCGAAAACCTTCGAGATGAGCGAGCCGATCCTCGATCACATCGATGGCAAGGTGCGCCTGCAGGCCGAAACCTTCCCAGGCGGTGTGCGCTTCATGGTACGCAACGAGTTGTACGTGCCGATGCAGGTTGAACTGCGCATCGACAAGCTGAGCAATGCCTTCGGTGGCAATCAGCCGCGCAACATCCGTACCGTGGTAGGGCCGCGCTCGAGCAAGGTGCTGAGTTCCGTGTTGGCTGCGCCCGGCGGCAAGCTGCTATACGCCACCAGCTTCCAGTACGCCATGGGTGACCCTGGCCAGCACTCATTGGCCTATCGCTATCCGTTTCCCTGGAAGGGCGGGCCATTTCGCCTGACCCAGGGGCCCAACGGCCGCTTCAGCCACTTCGGCCCCAGGAGCCGTTATGCGATGGACATTGCCATGCCGGAGGGCACGCCGATCATTGCTGCGCGGGGCGGGATGGTGGTGAAGGTCGAGAATGGCCAGAGTGGTCGGGGCAACAACCCTGGGGGCAATTTCGTGCGGATCCTGCACCCTGACGGCACCATGGGTGTGTACCTGCACCTGATGCATGGTTCGGTGGTGGTGCGCGAAGGGCAGCAGGTGGTGGTCGGACAGGCCTTGGCCAAGTCGGGGAACACCGGTAACAGCACCGGGCCCCACTTGCATTTCGTGGTGCAGCGCAATGTGGGGCTGGCGCTGGAATCGATACCGTTCCAGTTCGACCGGCCGCTTGGCGGGTTGCCGGACTTCACCGCCGGCAACCCATAGGGTCAGTCGAGCTTGAGCACCTTGGCCAGGACGATCTTCGGCCCTTTCATCTTCTTGATGATGATGCGCAGGCCCTCGACTTCCAGCACTTCCTCTTCCTCAGGTACGCGCTTGAGGGTCTCGTAGACCAGGCCGGCGAGGGTTTCTGCCTCGATGTGGTCGAGGTCGACACCAAGCAGGCGCTCGACCTTGAACAGTGGCGTATCGCCCCGCACCAGCAGTTTGCCTGGCTGGTAGGCGAGGATGCCGCGTTCGGTCTTGCGGTGTTCGTCCTGGATGTCACCCACCAGCACTTCCAGCACGTCTTCCATGGTCAGGTAGCCGATCACCTTGCCGTCGGCTTCCTCGACCAGCACGAAGTGCGCGCCTCCCTTGCGGAACTGCTCCAGCAGCTGCGACAGCGGCATGTGCCGCGAGACGCGCTCCAGCGGGCGGGCAAGGTCGTCCAGGTCGATGGTCTCGGGCAGGTGTTCGAGCTCGGCCAGCTCCAGCAGCAAGTCCTTGATGTGCAGCAGGCCGGTGAACTCCTCGCGCTCGGCGTCATACACCGGGTAGCGGCTGAACTTGTGCCGGCGTACCAGCGCCAGGATCTCCTTGAGCGGCGCATGGGCGTCGATGCTGACCATGTCCTCCCGCGAGTTGGCCCAGTCCACCACCTCCAGTTCGCCCATTTCCACGGCCGAGGCGAGCACGCGCATGCCCTGGTCGCTCGGGTCCTGGCCACGGCTGGAGTGCAGGATCAGCTTGAGCTCTTCGCGGCTGTAGTGGTGCTCATGGTGCGGGCCGGGCTCGCCCTGGCCGGCAATGCGCAAGATGGTGTTGGCGCTGGCGTTGAGCAGGTAGATGGCCGGGTACATGGTCCAGTAGAACAGGTACAGCGGCACTGCGGTCCACAGCGACAGCAGCTCGGGCTTGCGGATTGCCCACGACTTGGGCGCCAGTTCGCCGACCACGATGTGCAGGTACGAAATGACGAAGAAGGCGACAAAGAACGACACCGCCTTGACCAGTTCGGCGCTTTCCACGCCCAGGTAGGCCAGCAGCGGTTCGAGCAGGTGGGCGAAGGCCGGTTCACCGACCCAGCCCAGCCCCAGCGATGCGAGGGTGATACCCAGCTGACAGGCCGACAGGTAGGCGTCGAGCTGGTTGTGCACTTTACGCAGGATGCTGCCACGCCAGCCATGCAGTTCGGCGATGGACTCTACGCGGGTGGCACGCAGCTTGACCATGGCGAACTCGGCGGCAACGAAGAAGCCGTTGAGCAGCACCAGCAGGAAGGCAAAGATGATCATGCCGAAATCGGCGAATAACGAGGTGAGGCTGATACCAGGGGAAGGGTCCATGATGGAGTTTTTACGGGGTCCGTCTTTGAGAGAGAGAAAAAAAGTGCCAGCTCTTGCTGGCACAGGGGATCCAATGTAGCGGCTGGGGCCACAAAAGCAAAGGGTGCTGCTGCTTTGGGGCCGCTTTGCGGCCCTTTCGCGACACAAGGCCGCTCATACAGGAACACGCGATCCCTTGTAGGAGCGGCCTTGTGTCGCGAAAGGGCAGCAAAGCAGCCCCCGGTGCCTCAGGCCTTGCCGTTGGCCAATTGTGCCGGGGCAAAGTGACAGGTGAAGGTGCTGCCATGCCCTGGCACGCTGCTGATTTCCAGCTTGCCGCGGTGGCGCATGAGCACGTGTTTGACGATCGCCAGGCCCAGCCCGGTGCCGCCGGTATTCGAAGCACGGCTGGAGTCGACCCGGTAGAAGCGTTCGGTCAGCCGCGGCAGGTGCTTGGCGTCGATACCGACCCCGGAGTCCTGTACCGACAGATGCGCGCCGTGTTCGTCACCCCACCAGCGGATGCGGATGTTGCCTTCGTCCTGGGTGTACTTGACCGCGTTGAACACCAGGTTTGAGAAGGCGCTGCGCAGTTCCGACTCGCTGCCCTTCAGACGCAGGCCCGGCGCGGCTTCCAGGGTGATTTTCTGGTTGCGCGGCCCGGACAGTGCCTGGGCGTCGTTCTTGATTGCGGTGAGCAGGGCATCGACCGCTACCGGCTGGTTGTCCGACGGGTAGTCTGTGGCTTCCAGCTTGGCCAGCAGTAGCAGGTCGTTGAGCAGGGTCTGCATGCGCGAGCCTTGCTGGGTCATCTGCTGCAATGCCCGGGCCCAGCGCGGATTCACGTCCTCGACGTTATCCAGCAGGGTTTCCAGGTAGCCGGTAATGACCGTCAGCGGCGTACGCAGCTCGTGGGAGACGTTGGCGACGAAGTCCTTGCGCATCTGCTCGAGTTGGTGGATGCGGGTGACATCGCGCACCAGCATCAGGTGCTCGTTGTTGCCGTAGCGGGTGATGTGCAGCTGTACTCGCAGGCGGTCGTTGATCGGCGAGGGGATTTCCAGCGGTTCGACGTAGTTTTCCGCCTCGAAATACTCCTTGAAGCGCGGGTGGCGCACCAGGTTGGTCACCGGCTGACCGCCGTCCTGTGGGGTCTTGAAGCCTAGCAGCGTCTCTGCGGCGCGGTTCCACCACTCCAGGTTGCCGTCGCTGTCGAGCATGATCACCGCGTCGCGCAGCGCCGCAGTGGACTCCTGCACCCGGTCGATCACTGCCTGCAGGCGCCCGCGCACGCGCTGGTCGCGGCGTTGCAGGTGGTAGATGCTGTCGAACACCTCGCCCCACAGGCCGTAACCGTCGGGTGGTGCTTCATCGGGTTGGTGGTTGCGCAGCCAGTCATGCAGGCGCAACAGCTGCTTGAGGGTCCAACCCAGGTAGAGCGCCAGACCGATGGCCAGGCTCCAGCCGTAATAGCCGCTGACCAGGCCGCCGATCAGGCAGACGGTGATCAGCAGCAACAGGTGGCGAATCAGGGTCGCGTGCCAGTTCTGGTTCAATTGACGGTCCTTGTACAACGACGTGCAGCTTGGCGCTTGGCTCGATCAGCTCTTGGTCGAGAAGCGGTAGCCAGTGCCCCGGACGGTTTGTACCAGATTTTCGTAGGCTTCACCCAGTGCCTTGCGCAGGCGACGGATGTGCACATCGACGGTGCGCTCCTCGACATACACGTTGCCGCCCCATACCTGGTCAAGCAGCTGGCCGCGGGTGTAGGCGCGCTCCTGGTGAGTCATGAAGAATTGCAGCAGGCGGTATTCGGTGGGGCCCATCTCGGCCGGCTTGCCGTCGATGGTCACGCGGTGGCTGATCGGGTCGAGCAGCAGGCCGCCGACTTCGATCGGTGCTTCGCTGTCGCTTGGGCCGGTGCGACGCAGCACGGCCTTCAGGCGGGCTACCAGCTCGCGTGGCGAGAACGGCTTGGTGATGTAGTCGTCGGCGCCGACTTCCAGGCCCTGGATCTTGTTGTCCTCTTCACCTTTGGCGGTGAGCATGATGATCGGAATGTCGCCGGTCAGCTCGTCGCGCTTGAGGCGGCGTGCCAACTCGATGCCAGAGGTGCCGGGCAGCATCCAGTCGAGCAGGATCAGGTCCGGTTTGCGGTCGACGATGATCGCGTGGGCCTGTTGGGAGTTCTCCGCTTCCAGGCAGTCATAGCCGGCCATTTCCAATGCAACGGCGATCATCTCGCGAATAGGCGCTTCGTCGTCGACGATCAGAATGTTTCTGCCAACCATGCTTAAAACCTCTCCCAGGAATCGTGTCTTGGCCCGCATTAGATAACGGAATTATTGCAGCTGTGTGACAGGGCGTTGGCCGTTCTGGCGACATTCCATGACTGGGCTAGGCTTCACAGGGCCGCTGCGGCGGTAAACAGAATGCAATCCACCCCCCGAATTCATGGTGATTCCAATGACACGACATACGCTGAGCTGGATGGCCCTTTTCGCTGCACTGGCGCTGCCGGGGGTGGCGTCCGCCCACCATGCCATGGAGAAAGACGGCATGTTCGTCGATCACAAAGGCATGACCTTGTACACCTTCGACAAGGATGCCGGTGGCAAGTCGATGTGCAATGGTGATTGTGCGATGAACTGGCCGCCACTGATGGTCGAGAAGGGTGAGAAGGCCGAAGGCAAGTGGACGCAGATCAAGCGTGACGACGGCAAGATGCAGTGGGCCTATGACGGCAAACCGCTGTATACCTTCGTCAAGGACAAAAAGGCAGGGGACATGACCGGTGACGGCATGAAAGACGTCTGGCACGTCGCCAAGCCTTGAGATTGCCGGGGCCGCTGCGCGGCCCAATCGCGACACAAGGCCGCTCCCACAGAAGTGTGCAACCCCTGTAGGAGCGGCCTCGTGTCGCGAAAGGGCTGCAAAGCAGCCCCCAGATGTTCAGCGCAACGCGTAATCCAGCACCACCCCGATGAACACCAGCAACCCCGCCCAGTGATTGTGCAGAAAAGCCTTGAAGCACGACTCGCGGTCCAGCTTGCGCGTCGACCAGTACTCCCAGGCAAAGCATGCCGCAGCCCCCAGCAACCCCAGGTGGAACCAGCCGCCCAGCTCGAAGCGGCTGCCCGCCAGCAACAGGCAGCCCAACGACAACAGTTGCAAGGTCAGGATGATCGTCCGGTCCGCCTCGCCAAACAGGATCGCCGTCGACTTCACCCCAATCTGCAGGTCGTCATCGCGGTCAACCATCGCGTAGTAGGTGTCGTAACCCACCGTCCACAGCAGGTTGGCGATGTACAGCAGCCAGGCACTGGCCGGCAACTCGCCGCCGGCAGCGGTAAAGGCCATGGGAATGCCCCAGGAATACGCTGCACCCAGTACCACCTGCGGGTAATAGGTGTAGCGCTTCATGAACGGGTAGCAGGACGCCAGTGCCACCGCGCCGAACGATAGCCACACGGTCTGGCTATTGGTGCACAGCACCAGCAGGAAGCTCACCCCGACCAGGATGGCGAACAACGCCAGCGCCTCGCGCGACTTGACCCGGCCACTGGCAAGCGGGCGGTCGGCGGTGCGTTTGACGTGGCCATCGACCTTGCGGTCGGCAAAGTCGTTGATGCAGCAACCGGCGGCGCGCATCAGCACCACGCCCAGGCCGAAGATCAGCACGTTGGCCAGGGTTGGCGAGCCTTGCCCGGCGATCCACACCGCTGTCAGGGTCGGCCACAGCAGCAGATAGATGCCGATCGGCCGGTCCATGCGGCTGAGCTGGACGAAGTCCCAGGCCCGCGGGTGCAGGCGGTTGAGTGACTTGAGCAGTTGCAGGTACATCAGCGGTTCTCCTCCTTGGCCGCTTGCCACAGTGTAGGCAGGAACACTTCGGCCACCAGCAGGTCGAGGCCGTCACGCGCGAAGCGCGAGCGGCGCCCCCACAGGCCTTCGCGTGCGGCATCGGCCGGCAGCCAGGCTTGCGGATAACGGCACACCTCGATCGGGTGGCGGATGAATGCCTGGTCGCAGAACAGCAGCTCGCCCAGCGAACGGCTACCGAGAGTTTCCAGGTCCAGGCCACCCCGTTCCAGGGCGCTGCGGCTGGCCACGCTACGGGCGAACACCCAAGGCTCGCCATGCCCGCGCAGGTACACCTCGCGCACCCAGCCCTCGGCGCCCGGGGCGATGTTCAGGGCCAGGCATTCGTCTTCGCGCAGCGGTTGCCAGCCTTCGAACAGGGGAGTGACACTGAAGTGGTCATGGGACAGCTGGGTAAGGCGGCGAGTCAGGGAGCCTTCGTCGAACAGCCAGTCCAGGGTTGGCTGGTCGGTTTCAGAGGCCAGCTGTGAATACGGCAGCCACGCGACAGCGGCTGCTTGCGGGGATTCGTACGACACGTCGGTATGCTTGATTACAGCCAGAGAGGCGGCGAGCTTAGCATGATTGCCCTGACTGCTTGCATAATGCCGGGCTACAACAAAGCCTGAGCTCCACCGAGGAAGAAGACCTGATGAAAAAGTGGCAGTGTATTGTCTGTGGCCTGATCTATGACGAAGCCGAAGGTTGGCCGGACGACGGCATCCCGCCCGGTACCCGCTGGGAAGACGTGCCGGCAGACTGGTTGTGCCCTGACTGCGGTGTGGGCAAGAGCGACTTCGAAATGATCTCCATCGGCTGAGCGAGGCAAGCACGACATGACGTCCCCCGTGGTAATCATCGGTACCGGCCTGGCCGGCTACAACCTGGCACGTGAATTTCGCAAGCTCGATGGCGACACGCCGCTGCTGCTGATTACTGCCGACGATGGTCGTTCCTATTCCAAACCGATGCTTTCCACCGGCTTTGCCAAGCACAAGGACGCCGACGGCCTGTGCATGGCCGAGCCTGGCACCATGGCCGAGCAGCTCAAGGCCGAGGTCCGCACCCATACTCGTGTCAGTGGCATCGACCCAGGCCACAAGCGCCTGTGGATCGGCGAAGAGGCGATCGAGTATCGCGACCTGGTGCTGGCCTGGGGCGCGCAGACCGTGCAGGTGCCGATCGAAGGTGACGGTGCCGGTCGGGTCTTCCCGATCAACGACCTGGAAGACTATGCGCGGTTCCGTGCTGCTGCCGCAGGCAAGCAACGTGTGCTGATTCTCGGTGCCGGCCTGATAGGCTGCGAGTTTGCCAACGACATGAGCCTGGGTGGCTTCCAGGTCGACGTGGTGGCGCCTTGCGAGCAGGTCATGCCGACGCTGTTGCATCCGGCTGCCGCCAATGCCGTGCAGGCCGGCCTGCAAGGCCTTGGGGTGCGTTTCCACCTGGGCCCGGTGCTGAACCGCCTGGAGCAGGCGGGCGAAGGCCTGGAAGCGCACCTTTCCGATGGCCAGGTGATCGGCTGCGACCTGGTGGTGTCAGCCATCGGCCTGCGCCCGCGGACCGACCTGGCGGCCGCCGCAGGGCTGCAGACCAACCGCGGTGTAGTGGTGGATCGCCAGCTGCGCACTTCGCACAGCAACATCTTCGCGCTTGGCGACTGCGCCGAAGTCGACGGCATCAACCTGCTCTATGTGATGCCGTTGATGGGCTGTGCCCGTGCCTTGGCGCAGACCCTGGCCGGCAATCCGACCCAGGTCAGCTACGGGCCGATGCCGATTACCGTGAAGACCCCGGCATGCCCGCTGGTGGTGTCACCGCCGCCAGCAGGCCGCGAAGGTAGTTGGCAGGTTGAAGGGCAAGGTAGCGACCTGAAAGTGCTCTGCTACGCCGCCGACGGCCAATTGCTCGGCTATGCCCTGACCGGGAGTGCGGTCATGGAGAAACTGGCGTTGAATCGGCAGTTACCCGCCCTGATGGCGTGAATAGCGGGCGTTCTGTCGGATTTATCCTGTTGTTGCCAACACAATGGCCGCCCAGATACTGGCGCGGCCTCGGTGGGCGTGCCATTCTCACTTCCGTCTGCCGCAGATTAGAGCCTGCGGTGCCTTGAACGCTGCTTCAATGGCAGCACGGCATAACAACAAGAAATCCCGTCAAAGAGGCTTAACTATGCGTAAACCAGAACTCGCCGCTGTCATCGCCGAAAAGGCCGATCTGACCAAGGAAAAAGCCAACCAGGTGCTGAACGCCATTCTCGACAGCATCACCGGTGCCCTGGACAAGGACACGGTCACCCTGGTCGGTTTCGGCACCTTTGAAAAACGTCATCGTGGTGCCCGCACTGGCAAGAATCCGCAAACCGGCCAACCGGTTAAGATCAAGGCCAGCAACACCGTTGCCTTCAAGCCAGGCAAGAACCTGCGCGACAGCGTCAACGTGCCCGCCAAGCCAGCCAAGAAAAAGTGATCGACTGCTGACCTCCAGTGTCATCCCAGCGGGCGCCCCAGGGCGCCCGTTATGCATTCTGGAGGGGAAGTGTTGCGAACTTGCGTAATTAGTTCAGGAAAAGGATAAACTGCGCGCTTCAGTCATTTTTTATTCGAGGCGCGTTGATGAAGTTTCGCTTTCTTCTCTGGGCCATGGGGCTGTTGATGGCCAGGGCCAGCCGCAACAACCCGGCGTTCCAGCAGCAACTCAAGGACAAGGACCTGGTATTCCAGATGCAGACGCTGGACGGCAAGGTAGCGCGGCACTTCATCGTCAGCGGCGAGCGCATCAGCAGTAAAGGCGGCAGCCATCCGCAGCCGGCCTTCGCCATCGCTTTCAAGGACGCGGCTTACGGCTTTGCCACGATGCAGGCCGGTAACAAGCAGCTCGCGTTCATGCAGGGCATTCAGGACAAGAACATCCAGATCAAGGGCAATCCGGCGCTGGTGATGTGGTTCCAGGGGCTGATGAAATACCTGAAGCCGAAGAAGAAAGGCTGATGCATTCCCTGGGTTGATCCGGGACCTTGTGGGAGCGGGCTTGCCCGCGAACACCGGCGCAGCCGGTGCCATGCACCGCTATATCCGCTTCGCGGGCAAGCCCGCTCCCACACGTTAGCCGACCGCCTTAATGGGGGGCGTTGAGCTGCGAAGCCAGATCCCGCAGCAAGGCCTCGGCCTCGAGCACCTTGTTCACCACATCTTCGGCCTTGTCCCGGGTGATGCCCAGGCGTTCCAGCAGCTCATCGGGAATCTGCTCCTGTGGCCCCGAGCCGATGCCGCGCGAGCGCAGCAGGCGGGTCGCCAGGCATACCAGGTTGGGGTAGGCCGAAAATTCGCCGTCATACGCCGGATCATGCTGGAAGCGCAGCGCGGTCGAAAGTTCTTCAGGCATATCCCACAGCTTCATCAGCCAGGCGCCGATCTGCTCGCGGCTGATGCCCAGCAGGTGTTGCTCCACGTAGGTGTGGCACAGGTGCGGGTTGACCTCCAGATGACGGCAGATCAGCGAGAAGTGCGGCGGAAACACGTGCGCCAACAGCAGGTAGCCGAAGTTGTGCAGCAGCCCAGCCAGGTAGGTCAGGCCGGCCTCCGGGCGTTCGGCACGAGGCATCGCGCGGGTCAGGCCTTCGATGATGGCGGCGGTGTATATCGACTGTTGCCAGTACGGCGTGGCCTGCTGCGGATGGTCCTTGGGCAGGCTCAAGGTCTTGCCCAGCGCCAGGCCCAGGGCCAGGTTGATCACCAGATCGAAGCCCAGTACCCGGACGATTGCGTCTTCCACCGAACGGATCTTGCCGGGTGAGGCGTAGTAGGGCGATGCGGCCCAGCTGACCACCTGGGCGGCCAGGGCCGGGTCGGTCTCGACCACCCCAGTGATGTCGTCGATGCTGGCGTTGGGGTCGACCCGCAGCTTGATGATCTTCTGCGCGGTGTCGGCCAGTGGCGGAATCTCGATGGTTTCTTCCAGGCGTTTCTGGATGCGCCGGGCCGTGAAGGCCTGAACCGCCTGGGTGATTTCCTTGGGGTCGTCATCAGGGCGATCGAGGTTGGGGCGGATGTCGCGCACGGGCTGGCCGAAACTGCCGGCGCTGGCCTTGGCGAGCATGCGCTTGAAGTCATCACGGTGCACCTTCAACAACAGGCCGGCTTCGCCGGACTGGATGAGCAGGTGTTCGGCTTCGAGCAGCTTGCCTTCGTAAAGGCAGGGTGAGCTGGTCAGGGCCGGGATGGCCGGCAAAGCCTTGAGCTGGTGCTTGTCGAGCATCTGCTTGAGGCGTGGCAACGGCACCGCCTTGAGCTTGCGGCCGGTCAGCTCCTCGAGGCGGTTGAGGTCCAGTAGTTTGCTCTGCGGGAACAGCACCAGCAGGGCGCCGATTTCGTCATCGAGCAGGATCGCCTGCACCCGAGACGCGGCTGGTAGCTCTGGATGTTCCGCAACCTCTTCAAAGGCCACGTGCAGTTTTTCGAGCAACAGCCGGATGACAGACGGTGCGTGTGGGGTTGCGGTGTCCAGGGCAACTTCAGTCATGGTCTGTATCCACAGGTTCTTTTAAACGCGAAGTATAACCAGCCTGTTGGCAAAGCTGGATCCATTCTGGGACAGGTGTCACACCTGGCCATATTGCTGGCCGTGACGCAGCCAACGGTCGAGCAGCGGGCTGACATGGTCGGGCCAGCGTGCCAGTAATGCCTGGGCAGCATCACGCACGGCCGGTAGCAGATCGGCATCGCGCATCAGGTCGGCGACCTTGAACTGCAGCAGGCCAGTCTGGCGTGTGCCGAGCATTTCGCCGGGCCCGCGCAGTTCGAGGTCTTTTTCGGCAATGATGAAGCCATCGTTGGTTTCCCGCATGATCCCCAGGCGTTCCCGGCCAATCTGCGACAGCGGCGGGTGATACAGCAACACGCAATGGCTTGCCGCGCTGCCCCGGCCAACCCGGCCGCGCAGCTGGTGCAGTTGGGCCAGACCCAAACGCTCGGGGTTCTCGATGATCATCAGGCTGGCGTTGGGCACGTCTACACCGACCTCGATCACCGTGGTAGCGACCAGCAGTTGCAGGTTGCCTTGCTTGAACTCGGCCATGACCTCGGCCTTTTCTGCAGGCTTCATGCGGCCGTGAATCAGGCCCACGCGCAATTCGCCGAGTGCGCTACCAAGCTCCTCGAAGGTACTCTCGGCCGCCTGGCAGGTCAGCTCTTCGGATTCTTCGATCAGCGTGCACACCCAGTAGGCCTGGCGCCCTTCGGCGCAGGCTGCGCGGACCCGCTCGACCACTTCGAAACGGCGGCTGTCGGCTACCAGCACGGTGTTCACCGGCGTGCGCCCAGGCGGCAGCTCGTCGAGCACCGAGGTGTCGAGGTCGGCGTAGGCGCTCATGGCCAGGGTGCGCGGGATCGGTGTGGCGGTCATGATCAGCTGGTGTGGGCACAGTTCGCCAGCCACGCCTTTCTTACGCAGGGCCAGTCGCTGCTGCACACCGAAGCGATGCTGTTCGTCGATGATCGCCAGGGCCAGGTGCTTGAAGCGGACTTCTTCCTGGAACAGTGCGTGCGTACCGACCACCATCGGCGCGCCGCCGGAGATCTGCTCCAGGGCGCTGGCGCGGGCCTTGCCCTTGAGCTTGCCGGCCAGCCAGGCGACTTCGATGCCCAGCGGCTCCAGCCAGCGCTTGAACGTGATGTAGTGCTGTTCGGCAAGGATCTCGGTGGGCGCCATCAGCGCCACCTGGTAGCCCGCCTCCAGGGCCTGCAGTGCAGCGAGGGCGGCGACCACGGTCTTGCCGGCGCCGACATCGCCCTGCACCAGGCGCATCATGGGCTCGTGCTGGCTGAGGTCATAGGCGATTTCGTTGGCCACGCGCTGCTGCGCCCCGGTCGGCTGGAAGCCCAGGTTTGCCAGGTATTGCGCCTGCAGGCGCTTGGCTTTCGGCAGTACCGGCGCACGCAAGCTGCGCAGGCTCTCGCGCAGGCGTTGCTGCGACAGCTGGTGGGTCAGAAGCTCTTCGAAGGCCAGGCGGTGCTGGGCCCAGTGTTGGCCTTCGGCGAGTTCGTCGAGGTCGGCGTCGGCCGGCGGGTTGTGCAGGTAGCGGATGGCATCGTCCAGCGGTGCCAGCTGGTAGTCGCGGGCCAGCTCGTCGGGCAGCCAGTCCGGCAGGCTGCGCGGGCCGAGCATGCCCAGGCTCTGCTGGCAGAGCAGGCGCAGGCGCTGTTGGGTGAGGCCTTCGGTGGACGGGTAGATCGGCGTCAGGGTCTTCTCGACCGGCGGCGCAGGCTCGTCGCCATTGAGCGCGCGGTACTCTGGGTGGTAGATCTCCAGGCCTGAGGCACCGGGGCGGGCTTCGCCGTAGCAGCGCAGGTGGGTGCCACGCTTGAGGCCTTCCTTTTGCGCATTGCTGAAGTGGTAGAAGCGCAGGCTCAGCACGCCTGTGCCGTCACCCAGGCGTACCACCAGGCTGCGGCGCTTGCCCATGGTCACGTCGGCGCCGCTGACCACGCCTTCGATCACTGCGTCCTGGCCTGGGCGCAGTTGGCCGATCGGCACCACGCGAGTGCGGTCCTGGTAGCGCAGGGGCAGGTGGAACAGCACGTCCTGCAGGTTTTCCAGGCCGACCTTGGCGAGCTTTTCCGCCATGGCATCGCCTACGCCCTTGAGCGCTGTGACCGAGACCTTCGACAGCTCAGTCATGGATCAGGCCGGTTGTTCCACGGGCGGCTTGGCCACCGAGCAGAGACGGATCGAGTCGGCAAGGATCTCGATCGCCTTCGGCCGTGGGAAGCTGGCGCGCCAGGCGATGGCCACGGTACGGAACGGTGCTGGCGGGGTGAGTGGACGCACTTCGATGACCCCAGGCGCATAGTGATGGCTGTGCACGGCCGAGAGTGGCAGGATCGACACCCCCAGGCCCGAGGCGACCATGTGGCGGATGGTTTCCAGCGAGCTGGACTCGACCGTGGTGTGCTTGGCGCCATCGCCACCTTTGTTCAGCGTCGGGCAGGCTTCCAGCACCTGGTCGCGGAAGCAGTGACCCTCGCCGAGCAGCAGCAGGCTCTTGTCGTTGAGCATGGCAGTGTCGATGGTCTTTTTCGCCGTCCACGGGTGGTCAGCCGGCATCAACGCACAGAAGGGCTCGTCGTACAGCGGCAGGGTCAGCACATCGGCTTCATTGAACGGCAGGGCGATGATCACCGCATCCAGTTCGCCGTTACGCAGCTTCTCGCGCAGCACGTGGGTGAAGTTTTCTTCGATGTACAGCGGCATCTGCGGTGCAACCCGATGCAGCTGTGGAATGAGGTGTGGGAACAGGTATGGGCCGACAGTGTAGATGGCGCCGACCTTGAGCGGGGCGGTCAGCTGGTTCTTGCCGGCCTGGGCCAGTTCGCGAATGCCTTGGGCCTGCTCCAGCACCTTCTGCGCCTGGGCAACGATGCTTTCGCCGACTGGGGTCAGGCGCACCGCGCTCTTGCTGCGCTCGAAGATCAGCACGCCAAGCTCGTCCTCAAGCTTCTTCACGCCGACCGACAGGGTCGGCTGGCTGACGTGGCAGCGCTCGGCAGCATGGCCGAAGTGCTGCTCCTGGGCGAGCGTGACGATGTAGCGTAATTCTGTGAGGGTCATAACGTGCGTCCATGAAGTTGCGGCCCCAGCATAGCGGCTGCAATCGATAGACGCACGTTATCAGACTTGCCGATTTGTGACAGAAACAAAAGTATCAGCGACGGTCCAGGGAGTAGACGAACGGTGCCACTACTTCGATCGTGCCATTGGTCAGCAACTCGGCTGGCGGCTTGGGTACGGTGCCTGCGCGGCGGATCATTTCCATGGTCGCCCGGTCCAGGGCCGCGCTGCCGGAGCCGCCTGCCATGGAGTAGGAAACCACCTTGCCTTCGGCGTCGACCACGAAGCGCAAGCGGTTGATGCCTTGCAGGCCACGACGGCGCGCGTCCTCCGGGTAGCGCTTGTACTTCGCCAGGTGGCGCAGCAGGTCGCTCTGCCAGGTTGGCAGTGCCTGGCTGTTGGAGGCGATGCTTGGCGCCGGTGCCGCCGACTTCTGCGGTGGTGTGTTGCTTGGCGGCGTGTCGGCTACCTGTTCCTTGGCCGGTGGCTCATCTTTCGGCGGCTCAGGCTTCTTCTCAGGCTTCGGTGGCTGAGGCTTGGGCTTCGGCTTGGGCGGCTTGGCGATGGCGATCTTCGGTTTCGGTGCCTCGACCAGCTTCGGCAACGGCGGCTCTTCGACCGGTGCCGGTGGCTGTGGGGCGGCTTTCGGTGGCGGCGGCGGCGCGGGCTCGGGCAGCGGTGCCAACTCGACCATCATGGCTGCCGGGGGCAGCTCGATGGCCTGGGGCACCGACCAGTTGAGCGTCAGCAGCACGGCGACCACGTGCACGCCCAGCACGATCGCCAGGCTGCCACCGTAGCGCGCCACGTTTGAGCGCGGTTTCGTCATTTCTTGGCTGCCGTCTCGAGACCTACCAGACCGACCTTGAGGTAGCCGGCCGCGCGCATAGTGTTCATCACTTCCATCAGGTCACCGTAATCCACGCCCTTGTCAGCCTGGAAGAAGATGGTGGTTTCCTTGTCACCCTTGGTCTTGGCGTCGAGCATCGGGCCAAGCTGTGCGGGGGCAGGTACCTGATCGTCGCCGACATACAGCTTCTGGTCGGCCTTGACGCTGACGAACACCGGTTTCTCGGGCCTCGGCGCCGGTTTAGCGGTCGAGGCTGGCAGGTCGACCTTGATGTCGACCGTGGCCAAGGGGGCTGCGACCATGAAGATGATCAGCAGCACCAGCATCACGTCGATGAACGGCGTAACGTTGATTTCGTGGTTTTCGGCGAGGTCATCGCCACCTTCGTTGAGATGCAGGCCCATGGCTTACCCCACTTTCACCATGTGCGGGGCGGCGCGCTCGCTGCCCTGGTGGTCCAGATCACGGCTGACCAGCAGCAGTACCTGGGCGGAGGCGTCGGACACCTGTGCCTTGTAGCCGGCGATGGAGCGGGCAAAGACGTTGTAGATGACCACGGCCGGGATCGCTGCGACCAGGCCCAGGGCAGTGGCCAGCAGGGCTTCGGCGATACCAGGGGCTACTACGGCCAGGTTGGTGGTCTGGGTCTTGGCGATGCCGATGAAGCTGTTCATGATGCCCCACACGGTACCGAACAGGCCTACGAAAGGCGCGGTGGAGCCAATGGTGGCGAGCACGCCGGTGCCGTTGCTCATGGTGCGACCGCTGGCGGCTACCAGGCGCTCCAGGCGGAAGCTGACGCGTTCCTTGATGCCTTCCTTCTCGCGGGCGTTGGCCGACAGGCGCATTTCTTCGAGGGCGTCGTGGACCAGGGTGTGGGCCAGGGTGCCTTCTTTATTGGAAACCTCGCTGGCTTCTTTCAGGCTTACCGACTTCTTCAGTGCGGCAATCTCGCCACGCAGGCGACGCTTGGCGCCCATCAGCTCGAAGCCCTTGGCGATCCAGATGGTCCAGGTGATGATCGAGGCGATGGCCAGGCCGATCATCACGATTTTGACGACGATGTCGGCGTTCTTGTACATGCCCCACGGGGACAGGTCATGGGCCATGCCCAGCGAGGTGTCTTCAACCAGTTCCTGAACGGCCGGGTCGGCGGCGGCAGGTGCATCGACCGGAGTCACGGCCTGGCCTTCGACAGCAGCCGGTGCCGGGGTGGCCGGAGCGGCAGCTGCAACCGGGGTGGCGGCGTTGGCGTCAGGCTCATCGGCCATGGCCAGCGGGGCCAGCACCAGGCTGAACATCAGCGCGGCGATGGCGCGCCAGGCGCGCGACGGGGTTGGCGAAGCGGAAGGTTGAGTACGTGTCATGCTGGCCGGACCTGATGAAGAAGAAAGTGTGCGTTCTCCAAGGCCTCGAGATCGGCCGAGAACAGATAGGGGTGCCATTATTGCAAGTAATTCTTGTTAACAAAAGTAATCTCGTTGCTTTTTTCGCCTTTGGTCTAGCCGCCTATCGTGTAATACGGCTAGCCTGATCCTTTGGTCTAGGGAGTTTTGTGATGTCAGACCTTTCCGCAATTATCGTGGGATGTGGTGATGTAGGCGGCCGTTTGGCCCTCCAGTTGCTGGCTAAAGGCTGGCAAGTTAGCGGCCTGCGCCGCTCGGTCGGGCAGCTGCCAGACGGTGTCGCGCCTATCGCCGCCGATCTTTCCGATCCCGCCATCCCCCAGTCGTGGCCGCAGCGCTCGCCGGACTATCTGGTGTATTGCGTGGCCGCCAGCCAGCACGACGAGGCGGGTTATCAGGCAGCCTATGTCGACGGTTTGCGCCATGTGCTGGCCTGGCTGGCCGAGCGCGGCCAGCGCCCGCGGCGTTTGCTGTTTGTCTCCAGCAGCAGCGTGTTTGCGCAAAAGGACGGCGAATGGATCGACGAAACCGCCGCCACCGAGCCTGAAGGTTATTCCGGGAAGGTGATGCTGGAGGCCGAGGGTTTGGCGCTGGCGAGTGGCATTCCCGCCAGCGTGATTCGCCTGACCGGCATCTACGGCCCGGGACGCGAGTGGTTGTTGAGCCAGGTGCGACAAGGCTACCGCGTGGCAGAAGAGCCGCCGCTTTATGGCAACCGGATTCATGCAGAAGATGCTGCGAGCCTGATGGCATACCTGCTGCAGGCTGACGCCGATGGCGTGGCGCTGGAGGATTGCTACATCGGCGTCGACGACGACCCGGCGCCGCTGGCCGATGTGGTGGCCTGGTTGCGCGCATATATGGGCGTCACCGAGTGGTCCGATGAGCAGCGGGTGCGGCGTACCGGCAGCAAGCGCTGCAGCAATGCCCGGGTGCGGGCGTTGGGCTGGGCGCCGCAGTATGCGAGCTATAAGGAAGGCTATGCGGCCATCCTGAAGGACAAGGGCTGAAACCTACAGGCTTGGTGCGGTCTTTGTAGAAGCGGCCTTGTGTCGCGAAAGGGCCGCAAGGCGGCCCCAGGATTTCGCATGCCAAATGGATCGCTGGGGCTGCTGTGCAGCCCTTTCGCGACACAAGGCCGCTCCCACAAGGATGGCGCCCGGTAGGGAGAGAGGCTTCAGTCCCGCTGCAGCACCCACTGCTGAGTACCGGCCGCCAATTGTGGAATTTCTTCTGCCTGTGCAGTGTTGACTGCCTGGAAGATCGCCAGCTTGTCGCCATCACGCTTGAAGATGAACGGTGCGCCGCGCTGGTTGCGCTCCAGCCACAGGCTGTCGTTGTTACCACCCATGTTGGCGCAGTCGCCGGCCAGGCACAGGGCGAAACGGTCCGGGCCAGGCAGGCCGGTAACGCTGCCGGTATCGCTGAAGTGCACGGTGGCGCCTTTACCTTGGCCTTCGATGATCTTCCAGTCGCCACCGAGGTAAGCCTGGTACAGCGCCTTCTCGAAGCTGCCGCCTAATGGCGCATTGCCGGGCTGCTTGGCGCGGACGAAGGTCTGCTCGGCACCGTTCTGGGCGGTGGCTTTCAATTCATCGCCATCCAGTTCGAGCTGTTCGGTCTGGCCACCTTCGAAGCTGGCCTGCCAATGTTTCTGGTTGGCACTCAGCTGGCCGTCGGCAGCTTCGAAGCCATTGCTGAAGCTGGCCTGTTGGTTGGTGACATCGAGTTTCCACTCGAACACCGGGCCGTGCTCGTTCAGGGCCTGGCGCAGGCTGCCGCCTTTGCTGGCGGCCTTGATGGCGGCCTGGTTGATCCAGGTGCCGTTGAAATCTTCGGGTTTGTGGCTGGCGCAGCCGCCCAGAAGCAGGGCTGCCAGCGCGAGGGGCAGTGCTTGACGCATGACGGGATAACCTTGCAGAGGAGGGTGACGGGCAGGGCGCCCGTCACCAGGGGCATCATTCGATGACCAGGATGGCGTCCATTTCGACCTGGGCGCCTTTCGGCAGCGCAGCCACGCCGATGGCGGCGCGGGCTGGGTATGGCTGTTCGAAGTAGCGGCCCATCACTTCGTTGACCTTGGCGAAGTGGCTCAGGTCGGTGAGGAAGATGTTCAGCTTGACGATGTCCTTGAACGAACCGCCAGCCGCTTCAGCCACGGCCTTGAGGTTCTCGAACACCTGTACGGTCTGGGCTTCGAAGCCTTCGACCAGCTCCATGGTCTTTGGGTCCAGTGGGATCTGGCCCGACATGTAGACGGTGTTGCCGGCCTTGATCGCCTGGGAGTAGGTGCCGATAGCGGCAGGGGCCTTGTCGCTGTTGATTACGGTCTTGCTCATGATGACTCCTTGCGGTTGGCGGACTACGTACGCATGCGGGTGATGCGGACCACGCCGGTCAAGGTACGCAGCTTCTTGATCACACGCGCCAGGTGCACACGATCGTGCACGCTGACCACCAGTTGGACCACGCTGATACGGCCGTCGCGTTCGTCCATGCTGATCTTCTCGATGTTGCCGTCGGCAGCGTTGACGCTGCTGGCCAGCAAGGCGATCAGGCCGCGCTGGTGTTCAAGCTCGACACGCAGCTCGACGTTGAATTCGCCAGCGATGTCCTTGGCCCAGGAGAGTTGTACGCACTTTTCCGGGTTGTGGCGGATTTCGCTGATGTTGCGGCAGGTTTCCAGGTGCACGACCATGCCCTTGCCCGCCGACAGGTGGCCGACGATCGGGTCGCCCGGGATCGGTGTGCAACACTTGGCGTAGCTCAGCACCAGGCCTTCGGTACCGCGGATCGCCAACGGGCCTTCCGGCGCCGGCAGCTGTTCGCCTTCGGCCGACAGCAGGCGACGGGCGACCACGTAGGCCATGCGGTTGCCCAGGCCGATGTCTTCGAGCAGGTCTTCGATGAGCTCCAGGCGGTACTCGGCAAGAATCGCCTGAATGCGCTCCTGAGGGATTTTCTCCAGGCTGCTGTCGAAGCCGGTCAGTACCTTGTTCAGCAGGCGCTCGCCGAGGCTGATCGACTCGGAGCGACGCTGCTGCTTGAGGGCGTGGCGAATGTGCGTACGCGCCTTGCCGGTGACCACGAAATTGAGCCAGGCCGGGTTTGGCCGTGCGCCCGGGGCGCTGACGATTTCCACTGTCGAACCGCTTTGCAGCGGTTCGGACAGCGGCGCCAGGCGGCGGTTGATGCGGCAGGCGATGCAGCTGTTGCCAACGTCGGTATGCACCGCGTAAGCGAAGTCGACGGCGGTGGAGCCTTTGGGCAGCTCCATGATCCGGCCTTTGGGCGTGAACACATAGACCTCGTCCGGGAACAGGTCGATCTTCACGCTTTCGATGAATTCCAGCGAGTTGCCAGCGCGTTGCTGCAGCTCGAGGATGCCCTTTACCCACTGACGCGCCCGGGCATGGCTGCCCTTGGGCTGCTCGTCTTCGTTGGACTTGTACAGCCAGTGCGCGGCGATGCCGTTGTTGGCCATCTCTTCCATCTCGCGGGTGCGGATCTGGATTTCGATGGGCACGCCGTGCATGCCGAACAGCGTGGTGTGCAACGACTGGTAGCCGTTGGCCTTGGGAATCGCGATGTAATCCTTGAAGCGACCAGGCAGCGGCTTGTACAGGTTATGCACGGCGCCGAGTACGCGGTAGCAGGTGTCGACCTTGTCGACGATGATGCGGAAGGCATACACGTCCATGATCTCGTTGAAGGCGCGACGTTTGCCACGCATCTTCTTGTAGATGCCATAGAGGTGTTTCTGCCGCCCGCTGACTTCGCCCTGGATGCCGTCCGCGGCCAGGCAGTTGGCCAGCGAGTGCTCGATCTTGGCGACGATCTCTTTACGGTTGCCGCGTGCGCTCTTCACTGCCCGGTGGATCAGCGACGACCGCATCGGGTGCATGGCCTTGAAGCCAAGGTCTTCGAACTCTACGCGCACCGTGTGCATGCCCAGGCGGTTGGCGATGGGGGCGTAGATCTCGAGGGTTTCCTTGGCGATGCGCCGGCGTTTTTCGCCAGACAGCACTTCCAGGGTGCGCATGTTGTGCAGGCGGTCGGCCAGCTTGACCAGGATCACGCGGATATCGCGGGCCATGGCCATGGCCATCTTCTGGAAGTTTTCGGCCTGCGCTTCGGCCTTGGTCTCGAAGTTCATCTGGGTCAGCTTGCTGACCCCATCGACCAGTTCGGCCACGGTCTCGCCAAACTGCTGGCAGAGGGCTTCCTTGGCGATGCCGGTGTCTTCGATCACGTCGTGCAGCATGGCTGCCATCAGGCTCTGATGGTCCATGTGCATGTCGGCGAGGATGCTGGCCACGGCCAGCGGATGTGTCACGTAGGGCTCGCCGCTGCGGCGGCGCTGCCCATCGTGTGCCTGTTCGGCGTAGAAATAGGCGCGGCGAACCAGGTTGACCTGTTCGGGGCCCAGGTAGGTCGACAGCCGTTCGGCTAAGGCTTCTATGCCCGGCATGGTTTCACCTCTTGCCGAGGAAGAGGGCCTTGTGCCGCGCGACGTCGACAGGGCATCGATCAGACAGCCTCGTTGGACTCGTCCTCGAACGCGGCGAAGACCGGATCCTCGGTGACGATCTCTTCGGCGGCGATGAACTCAGGGGTAACGATGCCTTCGGCGATTTCGCGCAGGGCGACCACGGTCGGCTTGTCGTTTTCCCATGCTACGCGTGGCTCTTTGCCGCCGGTAGCCAGCTGACGGGCGCGCTTGGTCGAGAGCATGACCAGCTCAAAACGGTTATCCACGTGTTCCAGGCAGTCTTCAACAGTTACGCGGGCCATGGTCTTCCTCAGTAGCAAATGCGGTGGGCGTGCAGCCCAATATGGGCAGGCGGACTCGATAGTTTAAAAAATCACCAGCCAATAGGGAAGCGCTGTTTTGCCGGGCGGTCGCCTTCGAGCCCTGTGTCGGCTTCTTCGCGTCCAACCCCACTCCCACAGGAATGATGCATCTCTCACCAGCACCGCTCACGCTGTGGGAGCGGGCTTGCCCGCGAAAGGGCCGGAACAGACACCCTCGATACTTGATTCCGACGATAACCTCAGAGCATTGCATCCCGCAACCGCGGCGTCAGTTCTTCGAACAGCGTCTGCACCGAGCGCAACGCCCGGCAGTCCGGCCGGGTCAGCAGCCATAACTGGGTGTCGCATCCCGGCAGCGGCCCGCTCAACGCATCCACCCCCGGCAGGGCATCGACCATATAGTCAGGCAGCGCCGCCACGCCCAGCCCGGTGCTCACCAGTTGGGCGATGGTCGACATGCCGCTGCACTGGTAGCGCGGGCTCAGCCCCGGATACTGCTGGTTGCGCCAGACCACGGTCGGATGGTCCTGCATCGAGTCGTCGGGGGCGATCCACGGCACGCTGCTGGCCGAAGCGTTCAAGCGCTCGCGCCATTGTGGCTGACCGCAGATCACATAGGAGGTGGAGCCTAGGCAACGCCCTACCAGATGCTCTGGCGGCGTATTGGTCAGGCGCAAGGCGATGTCGGCATCGCGCCGGCTGAGGTTGGCAAAGGTGTTGGAGGTGCCCATTTCCAGCGACAACGCCGGGTAGTTGGGCATGAACGCGGCCAATGCCGGCAGCAGCAGGCTGTGCATCACCGCCTCGGTGCAGGTCAGGCGCACGGTGCCGCTGACCACCTGCTCACCGCTGGTCATGGCGATGCGTGCGGCATCCAGCGCCTGCTCGGCGCGCTCGGCCTGCTCGGCCAGGGCCTGGGCCGTGTCGGTCGGCAGGTAACCCTTGCGGCTTTTCACGAACAGCGCGGTGCCTAGCGCCGACTCCAGCCGGCGAATCGAGCGGAACACGGTCGAAACGTCGACCTTGAGCAGTTCGGCGGCCTTGGCCAGTGAGCGCCCGCGTTCCAGTGCCAGGACCAGAGAGAGGTCGGCGTGGGTAATTTGATATTGCATTGGTGCACGCTCTGCTTGCCGAATTGCCAATGTCTGTTGCGTGAGGGCCATTTTATAGTGAAACGGCCCCCGGGAATCAATGCGCCCGGTCGGGTAACCAATCCCCACGATGGGAAAGTGAAAAGAACAACAGCTGCAACCATCGTCGCCCGTGAGGCGCCAGCCGTATCCCCACATCGCCGCAGCAAATCATAGGATGTAAGCCATGACGTCGGTCACCCCGTGCGCCAGTACTTCCAGCGAGATGAATGACTTCCTTCAGGCCCATCCGGATACGCAGTACGTCGACCTGCTGATTTCCGACATGAACGGCGTGGTACGCGGCAAGCGCATCGAGCGCGCCAGCCTGCACAAAGTGTACGAAAAGGGTATCAACCTGCCAGCCTCGTTGTTCGCCCTCGACATCAATGGCTCCACCGTGGAAAGCACCGGCCTGGGCCTGGACATCGGCGACGCTGACCGTATCTGTTTCCCGATTGCCGGCACGCTTTCGGACGAGCCGTGGCAGAAGCGCCCGACCGCACAGCTGCTGATGACCATGCACGAACTCGACGGTGAGCCATTCTTTGCCGACCCGCGCGAAGTGCTGCGTCAAGTGGTGAGCAAGTTCGACGCCATGGGCCTGGATATCTGCGCCGCGTTCGAGCTGGAGTTCTACCTGATCGACCAGGACAACCTCAACGGCCGCCCGCAGCCGCCTCGTTCGCCAATCTCGGGCAAGCGCCCGCAGTCGACCCAGGTGTACCTGATCGACGACCTCGACGAATACGCCGACTGCCTCCAGGACATGCTCGAAGCGGCCAAGGAGCAAGGCCTGCCAGCCGATGCGATCGTCAAGGAAAGCGCCCCGGCGCAGTTCGAGGTCAACCTGCACCACGTTGCCGACCCGATGAAGGCCTGCGACTACGCGATCCTGCTCAAGCGCCTGATCAAGAACGTCGCCTACGACCATGAAATGGACACCACCTTCATGGCCAAGCCCTACCCGGGCCAGGCGGGCAACGGCCTGCACGTGCACATCTCGCTGCTGGACAAGAAAACCGGCAAGAACATCTTCGCCCATGAAGACCCGCTGCAAAGCGACGCCCTGCGCCACGCCATCGGTGGCGTGCTGGAGACCATGCCGGCGTCGATGGCCTTCCTGTGCCCGAACATCAACTCCTACCGCCGCTTCGGTGCACAGTTCTACGTGCCTAATGCGCCGAGCTGGGGCCTGGACAACCGCACCGTAGCTGTTCGCGTACCGACCGATAGCAGCGAAAACGTACGCATCGAGCACCGCGTGGCTGGCGCCGATGCCAACCCGTACCTGATGCTGGCGGCGATCCTGGCCGGTATCCACCACGGCCTGACCAGCAAGATCGAGCCGGGTGCGCCGATCGAAGGCAACTCCTACGAACAGCTGGAGCAGAGCCTGCCGAACAATCTGCGCGACGCCCTGCGTGCGCTGGATGACAGCGAAGTCCTCAACCAATACATCAGCCCGGACTACATCGACATCTTCGTGGCCTGCAAGGAAAGTGAGCTGGCCGAGTTCGAAGTTTCGATTTCCGACCTCGAGTACAACTGGTACCTGCACACGGTGTAAGCCCATGAGCGCAATTGCGGTCCCCTTGATTGGTATCAGCGCCTGCCGCCAGCAGGTGGGGAAGAACTCGTCGCACACAGTGGGCGACAAGTATGTCGAGGCAGCGGGCTTTGCCGGGCTGCCGCTGATTCTGCCGGCCCGCGACGGCGGCAGCGACACTCAGGCGTTGCTGGCCCGGCTCGATGGCATTGTTTTCACCGGCTCACCTTCAAATATCGAGCCGCATCATTACAATGGCGCCGCCAGCGCCGAAGGGACCCGACACGACCTTGCCCGAGACCGGCTGACCCTGCCGTTGCTGCAGGCGGCGATTGCCGCCGGTGTGCCTGTGTTCTGCATCTGTCGTGGCTTCCAGGAGTTGAATGTGGCCTTGGGCGGCAGCCTGCACCAGCGCGTGCAGGAGCTGCCCGGCTACCTGGATCACCGTGAACCGGAGGACGCACCGCTGGAGGTGCAATACGGCCCTCGTCATCCTGTCAGCGTTGCGCCTGGCGGGTTGTTCGAGCGCCTGGGCCTGGCTGCGCAGTTCGAGGTCAACTCGTTGCACAGCCAGGGCATCGACCACCTGGCACCGGGCCTGCGGGTCGAGGCACGGGCCCCGGATGGTCTGATCGAAGCGGTGTCGATGCCTGACGCACCGGGCTTTGTGCTTGGTGTGCAGTGGCACCCGGAATGGCGTTTCGCCGACAACCCGGTCTCAAGGCGCCTTTTCCAGGCGTTCCGCGAGGCCTGCATTGCCCATGCTGCACGGGAGGTCTGACAGCAAGTCAGCCAAAAGTCCGGGATGACTCACCCCCGTCAGTGCGCTTTCAATGAGTGGAAGCAGGCCTTGGGATCAGGGCCTGTGAAAACAATTCCAATAGTTACGGCAAAAACTCATGAGCAATTACACAGAAGCCGGCCGCCCACCCGATGTGGCCGACTCGGGCAGCACTCAACGCAGCAAAGGCCTGGCCAAGGGCCGTCTTGGCCTGCTGGCCAGCGTGGTGCTGGGCATTTCCACCATTGCCCCGGTCTACACCCTGACCGGCGCCCTTGGCCCGACCGTACGTGAGGTCGGTGCTCATCTTCCTGCCGTGTTCATCGTCGGCTTCCTGCCGATGCTGCTGGTTGCCCTGGGCTATCGCGAACTGAATTCGGCCGAGCCGGACAGCGGCACTTCGTTTACCTGGTCGGCCCGCGCCTTTGGCCCGATGATCGGCTGGATCGGCGGTTGGGGGCTGGTCGTTGCCACCACCATCGTGCTGTCCAACCTGGCAGGCGTTGCCGTCGACTTCTTCTATCTGTTCCTCAGCCAGATCACCGGCCACCACGAGCTGGCAGCCCTGGCCGACAACCTGTTGATCAATATCGCCACCTGTTGCGTGTTCATTGCCCTGGCGGTGTGGATCTGCTGTCGTGGCATGGCCACCACCATGACCGTGCAGTACGGCCTGGTGGCGCTACAGCTGATGGTATTGCTCGGCTTTGCCTTCGCGGCCTTCGGCGGTACCACCGCGCCGCCGCCGCTGGAGTTCGATTTCGCCTGGTTCAACCCGTTCGGTGTCGAGTCGTTCTCGGCCTTTGCTGCGGGGCTGTCACTGTCGATCTTCATTTTCTGGGGCTGGGACGTGTGCCTGACTGTCAGCGAAGAGTCGATCGGCAGCGACGAAGTGCCGGGCAAGGCGGCGACCTGGACGGTGCTGCTGATCCTTGGCCTGTATCTGGTCACCGCCATCGCCACCCTGCAGTTCGCAGGCATCAGCGAGCATGGCCTGGGCCTGAACAACCCGCGCATCCAGGAAAACGTGTTTGCTCACCTGGCCGGGCCGGTGATGGGGCCGTTGGCGATCCTGATGTCGATTGCGGTACTGGCGAGCACCGCGGCGTCGCTGCAGTCGACCTTCGTGTCGCCGGCGCGCACGCTGTTGGCCATGGGTTACTACGGCGCGGTGCCGCAGAAATTCGCCAGCGTCTGCCCGCGCTCGCAAACCCCGCGTTACGCGACCATCTGCGCTGGTGTGGCGGCGGGCCTGTTCTACGTGACCATGCGTACCCTGAGCGAGAACGTGCTGGCTGACACCATCACGGCGCTGGGCATGATGATCTGCTTCTATTACTCGCTGACCGCATTCGCTTGTGTCTGGTACTTCCGCGACAGCCTGTTCGGCAGCCTGCGCCACTTCTTCATGCGTGGCCTGTGCCCGCTGGTGGGAGGGGTGATCCTGTCGGTGATCTTCGTGCGTACGGCCATCGACAGCGCCTCGCCGGATTTCGGCAGTGGCTCGCATGTGGCGGGGTTGGGGTTGGTGTTCGTGATTGCGGCGATCATTTCGGCACTGGGGATCGTGCTGATGATGATTTCGCGGATGCGCGCGCCGGCCTACTTCCTGGGGGCTACCCTGCGCCAGCAGGCCACCTTGCCATTGCAGGAATAATTTTGGGGGCGCTTTGCGCCCCTTTCGCGACACAAGGCCGCTCCTACAGGGGGTCGCATCAGCCGATGCTGACACGGTCCCTTGTAGGAGCGGCCTTGATCTGGTCAAGTAATTTTGGACACCGGTTAAGGTTCATGCCGCTGCCCTGAGCTTTTCCTCCATAGCTACCGGGGTCTCGTAGCCGTTGTAGCTGTGGAGACGCTTTAGGTTGTAGCGCACCAAATAAGCCATGATGTCGGCTTTAGCTTCAGCTTCGGATTCATAGCCTCCTGCTGGCACCCATTCTGATTTCAATGCCCCGAAGAATCGCTCCATGGCCGCATTGTCCCAGCATTGGCCACGGTGGCTCATGCTCTGTTTCAAGCTGCACTCTTCAAGTACAGCCCTGAATTTATGGCTGGTGTACTGACAACCTTGATCTGAATGAAACATCACGCCCGTAGGCTTGCCTCTGGACTCAGACGCCATGCGCAGCGCGTCACAGGCCAACTTGGCATCAGCAGTCATTGAAAACGCCCAGCCCACAACTCGGCGTGCGTACAAGTCGATTACTGCGGCCAAGTACAGCCAACGTCTGCCAACCTGAATGTAAGTCACATCGCCACACCAGACCTCGTTGATCGTTGAAACCTTGAAGTTTCGCTTCAGTTGGTTTTCCGCAATCAGTGCTTCCGTGCCTGATGACCGATACCGGTGTGGCCTACGCTGCCGGCATTTCAGGCCAGCTTCACGCATAAGCGCACGCACTTTGTAACGCCCAACCACATGGCCTTCACGCCGCAGTTCTTGCATCAACGTGCGTGAACCCGCGGAGCTTCGTGACGCCATGAAGTGATTGATTACACGCGAGCGTAGAGCATCCCTGCCGGGATTCTCACGCCCTTGGCGTTTGCGCCATGCATAGAAACTACTGCGTTTGACCCCAAGCACACGACAGCAGTCGACAACACCGTATTGCTCACTCAGCTCGTTGATCAGCGAGAACGATCTTTGGAGTCCCGAAGCAGGAGAGCACTGGCCTTTTTTAGGATTTCGATATCCCGATCCTTTTGACGAACCAATGCTTCCAGCTCTTCGATACGTTGCTGCTCCGGAGTGATGGCTTTGGCTCCAGTCGGAACCTTACCCTCTCTCTCCTGGCGTACCTGCTCAACCCAACGGCGAAGGGCTGTACGGCCAATCCCGAGGATTTCGCATACCTCAGGAACTGACTGGCCACCGTCCAGGACCATTTCGGCAGCTTGGATTTTGTGTTCTTTCGAATAAGACTTGCGCACTGATTTTGCCTCCAATTGGGCGCCATCATAGCGCCCGATGAAGGTGTCCAAAATCATTAGGCCAGTTCACCTTGTGTCGCGAAAGGGCTGCAAAGCAGCCCCCATCAATCTTCAGGCGAGCAATTCTTCCAGCAGGCCACCGTGGCGCTGCTGCTGCTTCTTCAGCAGCAGGCGATTGGCCACGAACACTGCCTTCAATTCCTCCAGCGCCACGTCGAAGTCGTCATTGATGATGACGTACTCATACTCGTCGTAGTGCTCCATCTCGCTGACAGCTTCCTTCATGCGGCCAGCGATGATCTCTTCGCTGTCCTGGCCACGGCCGTCCAGACGCTCGCGCAGGGCTTGCTGGCTTGGCGGCAGGATGAACACCGAACGCGCCTCGGGCATCAGCTTGCGAACCTGCTGGGCGCCTTGCCAGTCGATTTCCAGGATCAGGTCGTTGCCCTGGTCCAGCACCTCTTGCAGCGCGCTGCGCGAAGTCCCGTAGAAATTGCCAAACACTTCGGCGTGCTCGAGGAAGTCACCCTGGGTGATCAGCCCCTTGAAATCGTCATGGCTGACGAAGTGGTAGTTCACGCCGTGCTGCTCGCCCGGGCGCATGGCGCGGGTGGTGTGCGAGACCGAGACGCTGACGCGGGGGTCGGCCTTGATCAGGGCGGTGACCAGGCTGGTCTTGCCGGCGCCGGACGGTGCCGAAACGATATAGAGGGTGCCGCTGCTTTGATTCATGGTCGGGGTGGCCTTACTCGATGTTCTGTACTTGTTCACGCATCTGTTCGATCAACACCTTCAGGTTGACCGCCGCTTGCGTGCTGCGTGGGTCGAAGGCCTTGGAGCCCAAGGTGTTGGCTTCGCGGTTGAGTTCCTGCATCAGGAAGTCCAGGCGCCGACCGGCAGCGCCCCCGGACTTGAGCACCCGGCGCACTTCGTTGACGTGGGTGCTGAGGCGGTCGAGCTCTTCGGCAACGTCGCTCTTCTGTGCCAGCAGCACCATCTCCTGTTCCAGGCGCTGCGGGTCGAGCTCGGCCTTGAGGTCACCGAAGCGGTCGATGATCTTCTGCCGCTGGGCAGCGAGCATCTGTGGCACCAGGGCGCGCAAGGTGGTGACCTCGGTGGTCATGCTGTCCAGGCGTTCGTTGATCAGCCGGGCCAGTTCCTGGCCTTCGCGCAGGCGCCCGGCCTTGAGTTCGGCCAAGGCCTCGTCGAACAACGCTACGGCTTCGGCATTCAGGGCCTGCGGGTCAGTGGCGTCGGCTACCAGCACGCCGGGCCAGGAAAGCACTTCCAGCGGGTTGAGCGCAGCTGGCTGCTTGATCAGGCCGGCGACCTCTTCGGCAGCGGCGACCAGCTGCGCGGCGCGCTCGCGGTCGACCTTGAGCGGCTTGCCGTTGCTGTCTTCGTGCAGGCGCAAGGTGCATTCGACCTTGCCACGCGACAGGCCCTGGCGCAGGCCTTCACGTACCGCGCCTTCGAGGTCGCGCAGGGCGTCCGGCAGGCGCAGGTGAGGCTCAAGGTAACGGTGGTTGACCGAGCGCAATTCCCAGACCAGCGTGCCTTGGCTGCCTGCGCGCTCGACACGAGCAAAAGCGGTCATGCTGTGCACCATGGGAAGTACCTCGCGTAAATGAATTGAAGGCGCGGGATTGTAGCGCAGTGCGCACGTGGCGCCCAATCCGCCCATGTTACAGAGCGCGTGCCAGCGAGTGGGAAAAGTCGACAGGCTGCCGGGAGCGCGACAATAGGCATGTCCTCTGTGGGCGACGGGCTCTATAATGGCGGGCAGATTCAAAGTCCCAGTACAGGTATCCCAGATGAAACGTCCAAGTGGTCGCGCCGCCGATCAGCTCCGCTCGATCCGCATCACCCGCAACTACACCAAGCACGCCGAAGGGTCGGTACTGGTCGAGTTCGGTGACACCAAAGTCATCTGCACGGTCAGCGTCGAAAACGGCGTACCGCGCTTCCTCAAAGGCCAGGGCCAAGGCTGGCTGACCGCCGAGTACGGCATGCTGCCGCGTTCCACCGGTGAGCGTAACCAGCGCGAAGCCAGCCGTGGCAAGCAAGGCGGCCGTACCCTGGAAATCCAGCGCCTGATCGGCCGTTCGCTGCGTGCCGCGCTGGACATGAGCAAGCTCGGTGACATCACTCTGTACATCGACTGCGACGTGATCCAGGCCGATGGCGGTACCCGCACCGCTTCGATCACCGGCGCCATGGTCGCCCTGTGCGACGCCCTGGCCGTGATCAAGAAGCGCGGTGGCCTGAAGGCCGGCAACCCGCTCAAGCACATGATCGCTGCCGTATCGGTGGGCATGTACCAGGGCGAAGCGGTACTCGACCTGGATTACCTGGAAGACTCGGCTGCCGAAACCGACCTGAACGTGGTCATGACCAGCGCCGGTGGTTTCATCGAAGTACAGGGCACCGCCGAAGGTGCGCCGTTCCAGCCTGAAGATTTCAACGCCATGCTGGCCCTGGCGCAAAAGGGCATGAACGAAATCTTCGAATTGCAGAACGCCGCGCTGGCCGACTGAGTTTGTCGATGATCCTTCGACCGATCAAATAAAGCTGGGGCTGCTTTGCAGCCCTTTCGCGACACAAGGCCGCTCCTACAGGAATACGTGTTCCCCTGTAGGAGCGGCCTTGTGTCGCGAAAGGGGCGCGAAGCGGCCCCAATGCTTTTTAGATGGTCAACGTCCAGTCATAGTCGACGATCAGCGGCGCATGCTGCGAGAAGCGCGGCTGACGCGGCAGGCGGGCGTTACGCACGAAGCGGCGCAGGCCCGGGGTGAGGATCTGGTAGTCGAACCGGTAGCCCAGGTTGAGCATCTCGGCCTGTTCGTTGTCCGGCCACCAGCTGTACTGGTCGCCTTCACGGCTGACTTCGCGCAGGGCATCGACATAGCCCATGTCGCCGGTGATCGCATCCATCCACGCCCGCTCTGGCGGCAGGAAGCCTGGCGACTGCTGGCTGTCACGCCAGTTCTTGATGTCGAGCTTCTGCTGCGCCACGTAGAACGAGCCGCAATAGATGTATTCGCGACGCTTGCGACGCTGTTTATCCAGGTACTTGGCGAAGTCGTCCATCAACTTGAATTTCTGGTTCAAGTCTTCGTCGCCGTTCATACCCGAAGGCAGCAGCAGGCTGGCAATACTGACTTTGTCGAAATCTGCTTGCAGATAACGCCCGTAGCGGTCGGCTGTCTCGAAACCCAGGCCGGTGATGACTGCCTTGGGCTGCATGCGCGAGTAAAGTGCCACGCCACCTTGGGCGGGTACCTCCGCGTCGCAGGCATAAAGGAAATAGCCATCGAGCTGGAAAGCTGGGTCGTCGAGTTCAAAGGCCGAGGCGCGGGTATCCTGAAGGCAGATGACGTCGGCATTCTGGGCTTGCAACCAGCTGAGCAATCCACGCTCGGCTGCAGCCTGAATGCCATTCACGTTCACACTGATGATCCGCATAAATGGCCCCAAAAATCTCGTGCGTGTATGATACCCGAGCTCAACCCATTTAGCTAAATCCGTGGTGTCCGGGACCTTACATGCAGCCGTATCAGCGCGACTTCATCCGTTTTGCCATCGATCGCGGCGTGCTGCGCTTCGGTGAATTCACCCTGAAATCGGGGCGTACCAGCCCGTATTTCTTCAATGCCGGCCTGTTCAACACCGGTTCCGCCCTTGCGCAACTGGGCCGTTGCTACGCGGCAGCCATTGTCGACAGCAAGATCCCGTTCGACGTGCTGTTCGGCCCAGCCTACAAGGGTATTCCCCTGGCGGCGGCCACTGCTGTGGCCCTGGCCGAGCAGCATCAGCTCGACGTGCCTTGGTGCTTCAACCGCAAGGAAGCCAAGGATCACGGCGAAGGCGGCAGCCTGGTGGGCGCGCCGTTGGCCGGTGATGTGCTGATCATCGACGATGTGATCACTGCCGGTACCGCCATTCGCGAGGTCATGCAGATCATCAACGCCCAGCAGGCCAAGGCGGCAGGCGTGTTGATCGCGCTGAACCGCGAAGAGCGCGGCAATGGCGAGCTGTCGGCGATCCAGGAAGTGGAGCGTGACTTCGGTATTCCAGTGGTCAGCATTGTTTCGCTGACTCAGGTGCTGGAGTTCCTCGCCGATGACCCGCAGCTCAAGCAGCATCTGCCGGCTGTGGAAGCTTATCGGGCGCAGTACGGGATCTGATCCTGGTCCGGTAATGAAAAAGGCGACCTTCGTGAGAAGGTCGCCTTTTTTGTGCCGCCTGTTCCGGCCCTTTCGCGGGTAAATCCGCTTCCACAAGTACATCGCTGCCTTTGAGGGCTGTGATATCCCTGTGGGAGCGGGTTTACCCGCGAAGAGGCCGGGGCAGGTTAGCCGTGACGCTTGCGGTTGGTGATCAGGGTGCCGACGCCGCTGTCGGTGAAGATCTCCAGCAGCACCGCATTCGGCACGCGGCCATCGACGATGTGCGAGCTGTTGACGCCGCCTTGGACTGCTTCCAGTGCGCACTTGATCTTCGGCAGCATGCCGCCGTAGATGGTGCCGTCGGCGATCAGTTCATTGACCTGCTCGGTGGTCAGGCCGGTCAGGACCTGGCCCTGCTTGTCCATCAGGCCGGCGATGTTGGTCAGCAGCATCAGCTTCTCGGCCTTCAGCGCTTCGGCAACCTTGCCTGCCACCAGGTCGGCGTTGATGTTGTACGACTCACCGTTGGCGCCCACGCCGATTGGCGCGATCACCGGGATGAAGTCGCCTTTCACCAGCATGTTCAGCAGGTCGGTGTTGACGCTTACCACTTCGCCGACGTGACCGATGTCGATGATTTCCGGCTGGGTCATTTCCGGGGTCTGGCGGCTGACGGTGAGCTTCTTCGCACGAATCAGCTCGGCGTCTTTGCCGGTCAGGCCGATGGCGCTGCCGCCGTGGCGGTTGATCAGGTTGACGATGTCCTTGTTGACCTGGCCGCCGAGGACCATTTCCACCACGTCCATGGTCGCGGCGTCAGTGACGCGCATGCCATCGATGAAGTGGCTCTCGATCGACAGGCGCTTGAGCAGGTCGCCGATCTGCGGGCCGCCACCGTGCACGACCACCGGGTTGATGCCCACGGCCTTCATCAGCACGATGTCACGGGCAAAGCCGGTCTTGAGCTCTTCGCTCTCCATCGCGTTGCCGCCGTACTTGATCACCAGGGTCTTGCCGACAAAGCGGCGGATGTAAGGCAGTGCTTCGGACAAAACCTCGGCTACATGGGAAGCGGCATCGCGATCGAGGGTCATGCAGGGCTCCTGTAAGGAACAGATAGTCGGTCAGAACGGCAGTTGCAGCTCAGGGGCAACCCGCAGCAACTGGGCGCGGAAAACATCCTTGATACGTTGCAACTCGGCGGCGCTTTCGGCCTCGAAACGCAGCACCAGCACCGGTGTGGTGTTGGAGGCGCGGACCAGGCCCCAGCCTTTCGGGTAGTCGACCCGCACACCGTCGATGGTGGTCAGGTTGGCTTCGCCCCATTCGGCGTCGCGTTGCAGTGCATCAATGATGCTGAATTTACCCTCGTCGGTCACATCAATGTTGATTTCCGGCGTGGAAATATCGTTCGGGAAGGCGGCAAACAGGTCTTCAGCGTTCTGCGAGGCCTTGCTGAGGATCTCCAGCAGGCGCGCGGCACTGTAGATACCGTCGTCGAAACCGTACCAGCGCTCCTTGATGAAGATGTGCCCGCTCATTTCGCCGGCCAGCAGCGAGCCGGTCTGCTTCATCTTCTTCTTGATCAGCGAGTGGCCGGTCTTCCACATCAGGGCGCGGCCACCGTGCTGTTCGATCAGCGGGGTCAGGCGGCGGGTGCATTTGACATCGAAGATGATCTCGGCGCCCGGGTTGCGTTCCAGCACGTCCAGGGCGAACAGCATCAGCAGACGGTCAGGGTAGACAATGCTGCCGGTGTTGGTCACCACGCCAACGCGGTCACCGTCGCCGTCGAACGCCAGGCCGATGTCGGCACCGGTTTCCTTGACCTTGGCGATCAGGTCTTCGAGGTTTTCCGGCTTGCCCGGGTCCGGGTGATGGTTGGGGAAGTTGCCGTCAACCTCGCAGAAAAGCGGGATGACCTCGCAGCCCAGCGCTTCGATCAATTGCGGCGCAACCACGCCAGCAGCGCCGTTGCCGCAATCCACCACTACCTTAAGCTTCTTCGCCAGCTTCACGTCTCCGACGATTTGCTGGAAGTAACGATCGAGGATCTCGACCTTTTGCACGCTGCCTTCGCCGCGTGGCACGTCGTTGGTCTGCAGGCGGGTCAGCAGGGCCTGGATCTGCTCGTTGGCCAGGGTGTCGCCCGCGATGACGATCTTGAAGCCGTTGTAGTCCGACGGGTTGTGGCTGCCGGTGAGCATCACACCGGACTTGCCGGCCAGCACGTTGGCGGCGAAGTACAGCGCCGGGGTCGGCACCAGGCCGACGTCGCTGACCTGGCAACCGGCATCGACCAGGCCTTTGATCAATTGCTCGACCAGCATCGGGCCTGACAGGCGGCCATCACGGCCAACGGAAATCTGCGGTTCGCCCTGGGCGATGGTCTGCGCGCCGATGGCGCGGCCGATCCAGTAGGCGGTTTCGCCGTGCAGGGTCTTGCCGACCACGCCGCGGATGTCATAGGCGCGGAAGATGCTAGCCGGCAGTGCCGGGACCAGGTGGGCCATGTCGTTCATCTCGGGAAACTCCATTAGTCAAAGGCTTTCTGGGCAGGCGCAAACTGAACGCTTGGACGGTGGAATCGCCAGAGAGTTCGCCATCCTTGGCCTGAACGGTCGTTGGTTGGCTCAGTGGCTACCGGAATGGCCGAAGCCGCCAGTGCCACGCTGGCTTTCGTCGAAGTTTTCGACGATGTCGAAATGCGCTTGTACCACAGGCACCAGGACAAGTTGTGCGATGCGTTCGCCGACGGCGATGGTGAACGGCGTGTTGCCACGGTTCCAGCACGACACCATCAGCTCGCCCTGGTAATCCGAATCGATCAGGCCGACCAGGTTGCCGAGCACGATGCCGTGCTTGTGGCCCAGGCCCGAGCGCGGCAGGATCATGGCCGCCAGGCCCGGGTCACCGATGTAGATCGACAGCCCGGTGGGGATCAGCAGGGTCTGGCCCGGCTCAAGGACGGTGTCCTCTTGCAGCAGGGCGCGCAGGTCGAGACCGGCGGAGCCTGGGGTGGCGTATTGCGGCAGCGGGAATTCGCTGCCCAGGCGTGGGTCGAGGATCTTGGCTTGAAGAGCGTGCATGTAACTTATTGAACCTGATTGAGCCGTTCGGCGATGAAGGCGACCAGTTGCCGGGCGATCTTGCCCTTGCTGGTCTGCGCGAAGAGGGTCTGGTGCTGCTGGCGATCGATCACGGTCAGGGCGTTTTCCTCGCTGTTGAAGCCGATGCTGGGGTTGGCCACATCATTGGCGACGATCAGGTCGAGGTTCTTGTCCTTGAGCTTGCGCGTGGCGTAATCGAGCAAGTGTTCGGTCTCGGCGGCAAAGCCGACACTGAACGGGCGGTCGGCACGGCCAGCGATGGTGGCAAGGATATCGGGATTGCGCACCATCTGCAGCAGCATGCCGTCGCCGGTCGTAGGATCCTTCTTGAGCTTTTGCGGGGCAACCACCTCTGGGCGGTAGTCCGCGACCGCGGCGGAGGCGATGAACAGGTCGCATGGCATGGCGGCTTCACAGGCCGCGAGCATGTCCCGCGCGCTGACCACGTCGATGCGTTGCACCCGGTCGGGGGTCGGCAGGTGCACAGGGCCAGTCACCAGGGTCACCCGAGCACCGGCTTCGGCGGCCGCTTCGGCCAAGGCGAAGCCCATCTTCCCGGAGCTATGATTGGTGATGTAGCGCACCGGGTCGATGTTTTCCTGGGTCGGGCCAGCGGTGATTAGCACGTGCTTGCCGGTCAGCGCCTGGCGCTTGAAGCTTTCTGCGGCGCACCAGGCCAGGTCGGTGGCTTCGAGCATGCGGCCCAGGCCCACGTCGCCACAGGCCTGGCTGCCCGAGGCCGGGCCGAACACCTGGATGCCGCGGCTCTTGAGCAGTTCGAGGTTGGCCTGGGTGGCCGGGTCGCGCCACATCGCCTGGTTCATCGCCGGGGCCACGGCCACGGTGGCGTCGGTGGCCAGCACCAGGGTGGTCAGCAGGTCGTCGGCCATGCCTTGGGCCAGGCGCGCCATGAGGTCGGCGGTAGCCGGGGCGATCAGCACCAGGTCGGCCCACTTGGCCAGTTCGATGTGGCCCATGGCCGCTTCGGCGGCAGGGTCGAGCAGATCCATGTGCACCGGGTGGCCGGACAGCGCCTGCAGGGTCAGCGGGGTGATGAATTCGGCACCACCACGGGTCATGACGACGCGCACCTGCGCGCCGTGCTCCAGGAGTCGGCGAATCAGCTCGGCGCTTTTGTAGGCGGCAATGCCACCTCCGACGCCGAGAACGATGCGCTTGCGATACAGCCGCTGCATAGGCTTGCCTTTTTCCAGTGAGAGCGGGCGGCGACGTTTGAAAATGCCTGCGGCGGAACGTCGCATGTACGAGGCGAAATAGATTAACACAGGGCCGAAACGGGCCGCAGCAAGGGCAGGGAACAGGGATGAATATCAGGGAGTGGCCGGCTGAAGAGCGGCCAAGGGAGAAGTTGATGCAGCGCGGGGCTGCAAGCCTGACCGATGCGGAGCTACTGGCCGTATTTCTGGGCTCTGGCGTGCGTGGGCGCAATGTCGTGGAGCTGGCCCGAGGCCTGCTGGTGAGGTTCGGCGGCTTGCGCCAGTTGCTGGAGGCCGACCGTGAAGCCTTCGTCGGTGAGCTTGGGCTGGGCCCGGTAAGGTACGGTCAGTTGCAGGCATTGCTGGAGATCGGGCGCAGGCACCTGGCTACCGCTATCGAGCGCGAGTCGGCCATGGACAGCCCGGCAGCCGTGCGGCGCTATCTGAAATCCATGCTGCGCCATGAGGTGAGCGAGGTGTTCGGCTGCCTGTTTCTGGATACCAAGCACCGGCCACTGGCGTTCGAGATCCTGTTCAGGGGCACGATAGACCGGGCGAGTGTCTACCCGCGCGAAGTGGTGCGTCGGGCGTTGCAGCACAACGCGGCGGCGCTGATCTTGTGCCACAACCACCCCTCGGGGCACAGCGAGCCCAGCCAGGACGATGTGCACCTTACCCTGTCGCTGAAACGGGGGTTGGCGCTGATCGATGTGCGGGTGCTGGACCACATCATCATTGGCGACGGGGAGCCGCTGTCGATGGTCGAGCAGGGGTGGGTGGCGGCTTAGGCGGGGTAATGCGGTCAGGGCTGCAAGGCGCCTGCCTTGAGGGATGTGGCGCCTGTGGGACCGAGCGCCGCCCGCGCGGCGCATCGCGGATAAATCCGCTCCTACATCTGTTGCAACGTGCCGAACCTATCAGGCCATGGCCACGTTGCAGCAAATGTAGGAGCGGATTTATCCGCGATGCGCCGCGCGGGCGGTGCTCGGTCTCGTAGGCGCCAAGAACCTCAAGGCAGGCACCCCAGAAGACTCACCGATCCACCGACACCTTGCTGAAGTCCAGCCGCCCGAACGGACTCACCTGATAGCCCTCGACACCTTGGCGCAACAGCGTCGCTGCCGTCGGATGCGCCAGCGGCACCCACAGCGCCTGCTGCTGGATCAAGGTCTGCGCCTGTTGGTACAGCCGGCTGCGTACACTCTGGTCGTTGGTGGTGCGCCCGGCACTGATCAACTGGTCCAGGCGGGTGTCGCAAAAGCGTGCGAAGTTGGTGCCCGATTGCACCGCAGCGCAGGAAAACTGCGGGCTGAGGAAGTTGTCCGGGTCGCCGTTGTCACCGGCCCAGCCCATGAACAGCAGGTCATGCTCACCCGCCTTGGCCCGGCGGATCAGCTCGCCCCACTCGATCACGCGGATCTCTGCCTTGATGCCGATCTTCGCCAGGTCGGCCTGGAGCATCTGTGCCCCCAGGCTCGGGTTGGGGTTGAGCAGGCTACCCGACGGGCGGGTCCAGATGGTGGTGCTGAAGCCGTCAGCCACGCCAGCCTTGGCCAGTAGCGCCTTGGCCTTGGTCAGGTCCAGCGGGTAGCCGGGCAGGTCCTTGGCGTAGCTCCAGGTGTTGGGCGGGTAGGGGCCATTGGCGGCGGTGGCGGTGTCTTCGAACACGGCCTTGAGGTAGGCCTGCTTGTCGAAGGCCAAGTTGATTGCCTGGCGTACTTCAGGCTTGTCCAGCGGCGGGTGTTCGCTATTGATGGCGACGAAGGCGGTCATGAACGCCGGGGTGGTGGCGACCTTCAGGTTCCCGTCCTTGCCGGCTTCGGCGATGTCCACCGGTTTGGGTGACAGGGCCACCTGGCATTCGTTGCGCTTGAGCTTCTGCAGGCGAACGTTGGCATCGGTGGTGATGGCGAAGATCAGCGGGTCGACCGCCGGCTTGCCGTCGAAGTAATCCGGGTTGGCGCGGTAGCGCACCACGGCATCCTTCTGGAAGCGCTGGAACACGAACGGGCCGGTGCCGATCGGCTGGCTGTTGAGTTTTTCCGGGCTGCCTTCCTTGAGCAGCTTGTCGGCGTATTCGGCCGAGTAGATCGAGGCGAAGCCCATACTCAGGGTGGCCAGGAAGGTGGCGTCGGCGTGGGTCAGGGTGAAGCGCACGGTGTTTGGCTCTGGGGCCTCGATGGCCTTGATCAGGCTACCCAGTTGCAGCGACTGGGCGTGCGGGTAGCCGCCCGGAGCGGTCTTGTGCCAGGCGTGGGCGGGGTAGAGCATGCGCTGGAAGCTGAACAGCACGTCGTCGGCATTCAGCTCACGGGTTGGCTTGAAGTACGGCGTTGTGTGGAACTTGACGCCCTCGCGCAGCTTGAAGTCATAGACCAGGCCGTCGGCCGAAACGCTCCAGCTCTGCGCCAGGCTCGGCACGACCTTGCCTTGGGCGGCATCGAATTCAACCAGGCGGTTCATCAGCACGTCGGCCGAGGCGTTGGTGGTGGTCAGCGAGTTATACTGGACCACATCGAAGCCTTCGGGGCTGGCCTCGCTGCATACGCTCAGCGGTGCGGCCTGGGCGGCGCCTGCGGCAAGCAAAGAAGTGAACAATAAGGAAAGGGCGGCAGCACGCATCGTGGCTCCTTGGCTGGTCAGTGGCCCATCTGCCGGTGCAGTCTGGAAACGTCCTACCCTAGTGCGCGTTTTCGCAAATGACCACCTTCTTTTTCAGACGCTTGGCGACGAGCGGTCGACAGCGCGCCGGGCGAGTCGTTATGCTGCTCGCGCGCGATTTGCAGCACATGGAAGCTCATCTTCTGTTGTTGCGGCGTAGTCTTTCTGGTATAAAGCAGCGCTCTTTTCTAGGGGCTCGGCCTGTCGCATCAGCGGATCCGGTCGATAAGACCTCCAGAATCACGGCGCCTGGCGCCAAAGACTGAGAGATTAAGCGGCCAACCCATGCCGGGTTGGGCATGTGGTTTTAGAGGGCTGAGTCATGTCGAGAGTCTGTCAAGTTACTGGTAAGGGTCCAGTAACCGGGAACAACATTTCCCACGCAAACAACAAAACCCGTCGTCGTTTCCTGCCGAACCTGCAGCACCACCGTTTCTGGGTTGAATCCGAGAAGCGTTTCGTGCGTCTGCGCGTATCCGCCAAAGGCATGCGTATCATCGACAAGCGCGGCATCGACGCCGTTCTGGTTGACATCCGTAAAGCTGGCGCCAAGGTTTAAGGGAGAACATCATGCGTGAATTGATCCGTCTGGTTTCGAGTGCCGGTACCGGCCACTTCTACACCACCGACAAGAACAAGCGCACCACCCCGGACAAAATCGAGATCAAGAAATACGATCCGGTTGTTCGCAAGCACGTGGTGTACAAGGAAGCCAAGATCAAGTAATTGATCGGCGACCTAAAAAAACCCGCATCCGAAAGGACGCGGGTTTTTTTATGGCTGGCGTTCTGAATTAGCCGAATCTGCACCCTTCAATCATCCCTTTCGCGTTGGTGTGCAGGTTGATGCGATTGGGGTTGAATTCGCGGGTGGAGAAGTCGCCTGGTCCAATGACGGGGCGATGAGTGATTGTCTTGATCTTTTCCTTGACCGCAGGAGAGTAGGTGGTGCCGATGAAGTCTTTCACAGCCTGTAAGGTCTGCGCGTCTGTCATCGGCGTTGGCTTCTTCTGGGGTGGCCGGATCGTTGCGGCAGCACCCGCGGCAGCAATGATGCTAGCGGAGATCTTGGTGCTTGCTTCGGGCAGCGATTTATCTTTTGGCATGTCGAGTTCCTTTGATCAGGGTTGGCTCAATGTGAGCCCGGTGATGCTGAGCCATCACAATGCGTGCATGCGGTAGATAGTCACTGCCTCACCGCTCTGATCATTTCTGCTCGAACATCACATAAATCTTACGGCAAGGCTCCAGTACCTCCCAGGTGCCCTTGAACCCGGCCGGGATAACAAACCGATCACCGGTACGCAGGGTCTTGGCACCGCCGTCCTGGTCGCGCAGCACCGAAACGCCATGGACGATCTCGCAGTACTCGTGCTCGGTGTAGTTCACCGTCCACTGCCCCACCTCACCTTCCCACACGCCTGCAGCAAACTGTCCGCAAGGGCTGGAGTAGTGGTTATAGACCGCTTGGTCTGGCTCGCCCTTGAGGATTTTTTCCGCCGCCGGGCGGTAGCGTTCGGCCTCGGTGATGACCTGCGCGAAGTCGATGATGCTGTCGATTCTCATGGTGCGGCTCCTGTTGTTGTTTAATAAAATGAACATCAGTAGGCTTTTGAGCCTTTCGTGTCAAATATATTGATAGTTTACACCGGCTGGTTTAGGGTATCGCTTGCCAGTGTGCGCTCGTCGCCCGGCCAGAATTCTGACAACGCCTGTGAGTCCTCAGTGCGGCGTTGCACCTAAACAAGAGGAGGAGTTTCGTATGACTACCCTGACCCGTGCGGACTGGGAACAACGTGCCCAGCAACTGAAGATCGAAGGCCGCGCCTTCATCAACGGCGAATACACCGATGCCGCATCCGGTGAAACCTTCGAGTGCCTGAGCCCGGTCGACGGACGCTTCCTGGCCAAGGTTGCCAGCTGCGACCTCGCCGATGCCAACCGCGCTGTGGAAAACGCCCGCGCCACCTTCGATTCCGGCGTCTGGTCGCAACTGGCTCCGGCCAAGCGCAAGGCCAAGCTGATCCGCTTTGCCGACCTGTTGCGCAAGAACGTCGAAGAGCTGGCGCTGCTGGAAACCCTGGACATGGGCAAGCCGATCGGCGACTCCTCCAGCATCGACGTGCCGGGCGCGGCGCAAGCCATTCACTGGACCGCCGAAGCCATCGACAAAGTCTACGACGAAGTCGCCCCGACTCCACATGACCAGCTCGGCCTGGTTACCCGTGAGCCGGTGGGTGTGGTCGGTGCCATCGTGCCGTGGAACTTCCCGCTGCTGATGGCCTGCTGGAAAATCGCCCCGGCCTTGGCTACCGGTAACTCGCTGGTGCTCAAACCGTCCGAAAAATCCCCGCTGACCGCCATCCGCATCGCCCAGCTGGCGATCGAAGCCGGCATCCCGGCTGGCGTGCTGAACGTGCTGCCAGGCTACGGCCACACCGTGGGCAAGGCCTTGGCCCTGCACATGGACGTCGACACCCTGGTGTTCACCGGCTCCACCAAGATCGCCAAGCAACTGATGGTTTATGCGGGCGAGTCGAACATGAAGCGCATCTGGCTGGAAGCCGGTGGCAAGAGCCCGAACATCGTCTTCGCCGACGCCCCGGACCTGCAAGCCGCCGCTGAAGCTGCCGCCAGCGCCATCGCCTTCAACCAGGGTGAAGTCTGCACCGCCGGCTCCCGCCTGCTGGTCGAGCGTTCGATCAAGGACAAGTTCCTGCCTATGGTGGTCGAGGCCCTCAAAGGCTGGAAGCCAGGCAACCCGCTGGACCCGCAGACCACCGTCGGTGCCCTGGTCGACACCCAGCAGATGAACACCGTGCTGTCGTACATCGATGCTGGCCACAAGGACGGCGCCAAGCTGCTGGCCGGCGGCAAGCGCACCCTGGAAGAAACCGGTGGCACCTACGTCGAGCCGACCATCTTCGACGGCGTGACCAACGCCATGAAGATTGCCCAGGAAGAAATCTTCGGCCCAGTGCTGTCGGTGATCGCCTTCGACACCGCCGAAGAAGCCATTGCCATCGCCAACGACACCCCGTATGGCCTGGCAGCCGGTATCTGGACCTCGGACATCTCCAAGGCCCATAAGACCGCCCGTGCCGTGCGCGCTGGCAGCGTCTGGGTCAACCAGTACGACGGCGGCGACATGACCGCACCGTTCGGTGGTTTCAAGCAGTCGGGCAACGGCCGTGACAAGTCGCTGCACGCGCTGGAGAAGTACACCGAGCTGAAGGCGACCTGGATCAAGTTGTAATCCGGTAGTCTTCTTCGCGGGCGAGCCCGCTCCCACAAGTACTCCGCTGCGCTCAAGGCCGGCGGCGGGCTTGTGGGAGCGGGCTCGCCCGCGAATGGGCCTGAACAATTCTGCCTGGGAGGCTGCAATGCGTTGGGGAACCTACTTTGCCGTACTGGCGTCGGTGCTCAGTGTCGGGCTTGCGCTCGGTGTGAGCATGCCGCTGGTGTCCCTGCGCCTTGAGGCCTGGGGCTACGGAGGGTTCGCCATCGGTGTGATGGCGGCGATGCCGGCACTGGGCGTGCTGCTCGGAGCCAGCCTGGCCAGCCGCCTGGCGGGCTGGGTCGGCGTACCCTCGGCGATGCGCCTGTGCCTGTGGGGCGGGGCGCTGTCGATCGGCCTGCTCGCCTTGCTGCCAAGCTACCCGCTGTGGCTGGCCCTGCGCCTGCTGATCGGCATGTCGCTGACAGTAGTGTTCATTCTTGGCGAAAGCTGGATCAACCAGCTGGTGGTCGAGCAATGGCGCGGCCGCCTGGTGGCGCTGTATGGCAGCAGCTATGCCCTGAGCCAGCTAGCCGGGCCGCTGGTGCTGGGTTTCCTGGGTTCTGACGATGACTTCGGCTTCTGGGCTGCGACCGCGCTGTTGCTGTTGGCACCCTTGCTGCTGCTCGGGCGTGGCGGCGCACCCAGTACCGAAGCCTGCAGCGTGACCTTCGGCGACCTGTTCGCCTTCTGTCGCCGCTTGCCGGTGATTGCCTGGGCTGTCGCCCTGTTTGCCGCCTTCGAGGCGATGATTCTTACCTTGTTGCCGGTGTATTGCCTGCAGCAAGGCTTCAGCACTGAAATCGCCCTGTTCATGGTCAGCACTGTGGTGGTGGGCGATGCCGTGCTGCAGTTACCGATTGGCGCACTGGCCGACTATTTGTCACGACAGGCGCTGTTCACCGGTTGTGCGCTGACCTTGATGGTGTCCAGCCTGGCGATTCCGCTGCTGTTGGACACGCAGCTGATCTGGCCCCTGTGGGTACTGTTCGGGGCCAGCGCCGGTGGCCTGTTCACCTTGTCGCTGATCTTGATCGGCGAGCGCTACCGCGATGATGCACTGGTACGGGCCAACGCCCATGTGGCCCAGCTATGGGGCATCGGTTGCCTGCTTGGGCCGTTGCTGGCCGGGGCGGGGAGCCAGTGGGTCAGTGGCCATGCACTGCTGTGGCTGATGGCGGCGGGGGCTGCCGGCCTTGTACTGCTGACCCGCAGACGCGGAGCCTTCGAGCCAGCCTCGGCCTGAACCTACAACATTTTCTCCAGGCCTACGGCCTTGCTGATCCAGGCGTTGAAACGCCGCCAGATGCCACCCGGCTCTGAGGTCAGCATGTGCCGTTGGCCATTGTCCTCGGTCGCCCAGACCAGTTTGTCACCTACCAGCTTCACTTGGTAACTCAACGCCGGTGCCATACCTTGCTGGGCCAGCTCGCGGGTGTATTCGGCCAGCTCCGGGCTGTCGACCAGCACACCGACCTCGGTGTTCCACAGCACCGAACGAGGGTCGAAGTTGAACGAACCGATGAAGGTCTTGCGCCGGTCGAACACGATGGCCTTGGTGTGCAGGCTCGAGTCCGAGCTGCTGCCATGGAAGCTCAGGCGCGCTGGAGACGGGGCTCCGGGCTGACGACGCAGTTCGAACAGCTGCACGCCGTGCTCGAGCAGCGCTCGGCGATAGGGTGCATAGCCGCCATGCACCGCCGGCACATCGGTGGCTTCCAGCGAGTTGGTCAGCAACTTCACCGAAGCCCCGGCATCTGCCCGGCCGGTCAGGTACAGCAAGCCTGGTTCGCCCGGTACGAAATAGGCCGACATCAGGATCAGTTCGCGGTGCACGTTGGCCAGGTCCGGTGCCAGTTGTTGGCTCAGCAGCAGTTGCGGATCTGGTTCATCATCGGCCAGCACCTTGCTCGGTGCATCCCAGAGTGCCTGGGCGTGGGCCCAGATCAGCTCGTTGCGCCATACATCCAGGCGTGGCTGCGACTGATACGACATGAGCCGGTCGTACAGCGCCTTGCGCTGCACCCGCGCCTGGGCCAGGGACACTTCCAGGCGCTGGCGGCTGGCGCGCAGGTCATCGGCATCCGGGGCACGCCAAAGGAAGTCGGTGATCGGCCGGCTGAGGGCGCTGTTCCAGTACTGGTCGAAGCTGTGCCCCAGCTGCTCGGCTACCGGGCCGATGCCGAGCAGGTCGATGTCGGTAAAGTTCAGATTGGGTTCGGCATCGAAATATTCGTCTCCCAGGTTGCGCCCGCCGACGATGGCCATGCTGTTGTCCACCAGGAACAACTTGTTGTGCATGCGCCGGTGCTGGCGCGACAGGTTGAACAGGCGGCCGACGGCGCGCGTGACGCCTGTGCTACGCCCCAGGTGCAGCGGGTTGAATACTCGGATCTGGATGTTCGGGTGGGCATCGAGAGTGCCCATGATGGTATCCAGGCCATCGCTGGTGGTGTCGTCAAGCAAGATGCGCACGCGCACGCCGCGGTCGGCTGCACGCAGCAGTTCGTGCACCAGGGCACGGGTGCTCAGTCCATCGTGGACGATGTAGTACTGCAGGTCGATGCTCGCCTGGGCGTTGCGAATCAGCTCGGCGCGGGCGCGGAAGGCCTCGTTGCTGTTGGGCAGCAGGCGAAAGCCAGAGCGCCCTTCATAGGGCGCGGCCTGGCGCAGCACCGAGCGGCCGAAGGCCGACTCGCTGGCCGGCAGCGCCTGGCTGGTTTCGCGGGGCGTGCCGACGCTGGCACAGCCGGCAAGGCCGAGCAGCAGCATCAGCAGCAGAGGCAGAGCTCGCTGGAGTCTCAAGGGTGAATCGTCCTGTACAGCAAAGGCCTGAGAAGTTGGACCGTGGAGGGCGGCGCAAAGTTACCCGTCAGTGTCTTCTTCAACCAGTAGACGAAGGGCGGTTTCCCCCACTTTGCGTACCGCATCCTCGATTTGCGCGGTTGGCCGCGCGGCGAAGTTCATGCGCAGGCAGTGGCGAAATTTGCCCGATGCCGAAAAAATGCTGCCTACGGCCACTTGCACGCCCTGCTCCAGTAAAGCGCGGTTCAGGCGCAGCGTATCGAAATGTTCGGGCAATTCCACCCACAGCATGAAGCCGCCCTGGGGCCGGCTGACACGGGTGCCGGCTGGGAAGTAGCGGCTTACCCAGTCGCTCATCAGGTCGCGGCCGCGTTGGTACTGGCTGCGCATGCGGCGCACGTGCGGCTGGTAATGCCCGGCGGCGATGAAGTCGGCGATGGCCAGCTGTGGCTGAGTGGCGGTACTTCCAGTGCTGATGTACTTCATGTGCAGCACCCGCTCCAGGTAGCGGCCGGGGGCGACCCAGCCGATGCGCAGGCCGGGGGCGAGGGTCTTGGAGAAAGAACTGCAGAGCAGCACGCGGCCGTCGTCGTCGAACGACTTGAGGGTGCGCGGGCGCGGGTAGGTGTAGGCCAGGTCGCCATACACGTCGTCTTCAAGGATCGCCACATCGTAGCGCTGGGCCAGGCTCAGCAGGGCCTTCTTGCGCGCCTCGGGCATGATGTAGCCGAGCGGGTTGTTGCAGCTGGGGGTGATCTGGATGAGCTTGATCGGCCATTGCTCCAGCGCAAGTTCCAGGGCTTCGAGGCTGATGCCGGTGAGCGGGTCGGTGGGAATTTCCAAGGCCCTCATGCCCAGGCCCTTGAGGGTCTGCATGGCGCCGTGAAAGCTTGGCGAATCGACCGCGACGATATCGCCCGGCTCACAGACCGCGCGGATGCTGCACGACAACGCCTCGTGGCAGCCGGTGGTCACCACCAGGTCGGCCGGGCCCAGGCGGCAGCCGGAGTCGAGCATCAGCCGGGCGATCTGCTCGCGCAGTGCCAGGTTGCCGTGGATGTTGTCGTAGTACAGGCCCGGCATGTCCTGGCGCCGGCTCAGCTGGGCGAGGCTGCGCAGCAGCGGCTTGAGGGTTGGGCTGTCGATGTCGGGCATGCCGCGGCCGAGCTGGATCACGCCCTGACGCGGGGTACTGCGCACCAGCTCCAGCACCTGTTCCCATTGCGAGATATCTACCGGGCGCTGGGCTGGGCGGCTGATCGCAGGCAGGGCGGGGAGGTGGCGATGGTCGCTGACGAAGTAGCCGGACTTGGGCCGTGGCGAGACCATGCCGCTGTCTTCGAGCATGCGGTAGGCCTGCTGCACGGTACTCAGGCTGACGCCGTGCTCCACGCTCAGGGCGCGCACCGATGGCAGGCGCTGGCCGGGGCGGTAGAGGCCCTGTTCGATGCGCGCGCCGAGCAGTTCGGCGAGGTTCAGGTAAAGGGTCACGGCATACTCCTGCGCTTCCTGTAGGAAGCAACCAGTACAGTTACGCTGAAAATACATCATTCAGCCGTCAGTCGACACATTCTGTATGAGAATAATAAGCCTGTATTGGATCTGTATTGCCTGGGCTGCTGAAGCGCATCCTTTCGCCACGGTTACAAACTGAAGGGGAGAAAGCAGCGATGGGTGGCATGAGCGATGTGCGCTTGCAACTGTTGGCCAAGGAACTGGACGCCGGGCAGCAGACCAGGGTTTTCAACGCACCGGCAGGGTTCGGGCGCTGGGGGTTGATGTTGCACCGCTGGCACACCCGCCGGGCCCTGTTGCAGCTGGATGATGACCAGCTGCGGGATATTGGCTTGAGCTGGGAGCAGGCACGTACCGAGGGGGGCAAACCGTTCTGGAAGGACTGACCCGGTCAGTGTGGGAGCGGCCTTGTGTCGCGAAAGGGCTGCGGAGCAGCCCCAAGATTTCAGCTTCGCAGCCAATATCGCCGGGGCCGCTATGCGGCCCTTTCGCGACACAAGGCCGCTCCCAAATGGGCGGAGTCGTCTGTCAGACCAGCTCTTTGAGCCGGTGCCAGAGCATCCCCAAGGCCAGTATCGGCGAGCGCAGGTGCTTGCCGCCGGGGAAGGTGACATGTGGCACCTTGGCAAACAGGTCGAAACGCCCGCTCTCCTGGCCGCTGATCGCTTCACCCAGCAGGCGCGCGGCCAGATGCGTGGCGTTCAGGCCGTGGCCAGCATAGGCCTGGGCGTAATAGACGTTGGGTTGGCTGGCCAGGCGGCCGACTTGTGGCAGGCGGTTGGCGCCGATGCCGATCATGCCGCCCCACTGATAATCGATGCGCACATCGGCCAGTTGCGGGAATACCTTGAGCATCTTCGGCCGCATGTAGGCGGCGATGTCCTTCGGGTCGCGCCCGGAATAGTGGCAGGCACCGCCGAACAGCAGGCGGCGGTCGGCCGACAGGCGATAGTAGTCCAGCGCCACGCGCTGGTCGCACACGGCCATGTTCTGCGGCAGCAGCTGATGGGCGCGTTCTTCGCTGAGTGGTTCGGTGGCAATGATGTAGCTGCCGGCTGGCAGCACCTTGCCGCCCAGCTCGCGATTGAGATCGTTGTGGTAGGCGTTGCAGCACAGCACCAAAGTCTTGGCCCGCACCCGGCCCAGCGCGGTGTGTACCTGCACTTCAGGGCCGTAGTCGATGCGCGTGACCTCGGATTGCTCAAACAGCTTCACGCCCAGGCGGCTGGCCACAGCGGCTTCACCCAGGGCCAGGTTGAGCGGGTGCAGGTGGCCCGAGCCCATGTCTACCAAGCCGCCGACATAGCTGTCCGAGCCCACCACGCTGTGCATGTCGCCCTTGCCGACCAGGCGCAGTTCGTGGCGGTAGCCCAGGCTGCGCAGTGCTTCGGCATCCTCGGCGAAACCCTTCAGTTCGTCGGGTTTGTTGGCCAGGTCGCAGTAACCCCAGGTCAGGTCGCAGGCGATGGCGTGGCGCTCAATTCGCTCACGGACGATATCCACGGCTTCCAGGCCCATCAGCCTCATGCTGCGTACGCCTTCCTCGCCGATCACTGGAAGAAACTGCTCCAGGCCATGGCCGACGCCGCGAATCAGCTGGCCGCCATTGCGCCCACTGGCGCCCCAGCCGAGCTTGCGTGCTTCCAGAAGGATCACAGAGAAGCCACGTTCGGCCAGTTCGATGGCCGTGTTCAGGCCAGAATAGCCACCGCCGACGATGCACACATCGGCGTTGTGTTCGCCTTGCAGAAAGGAATGATCCGGGTGGGGCGCGCTGCTGGCGGCGTAGTACGAGGCGGTATGCTGCGCGCTGTGGATCATGGGGCAGGTCCTGGGGGCTGTGGGGTGGTGGTGGAGGATAAGCCGGGGTACTTCGGTGGGCAACAAGGCGAGAGCATCGCCCTCGTTCGCGGGCATGTCGGGGCGCTGAACCGCCGCTAATGGGCCTATAATTCTGCCAATTCCTCAGCTTTGTACCCCGCCATGTCCTGCAACCGCCACAAGATCCACTTCCTGCGCGAGCTCATTCCTTCATTCGAGTGCGAGCCCGGCTGCCACGACTGCTGCGGCCCGGTCACCACCTCGGCTGAAGAGATGGCCCGCCTGCCGCGCAAGACGCAGGCCGAACAGGATGCCGCCCTGGAGCACCTGAACTGCGTGCACCTGGGCCCAGACGGCTGCACGGTCTATGAAGAAAGGCCGATGATCTGCCGCCTGTTCGGTACCACCCCGCGCATGGCCTGCCCGCGTGGCCGCGGCCCAGAGCCGATGATCGACCCCGGCGCAGAGCAGCTGGTCCACCAGTTCATTGCCACTACCCGCCAGGTGCTGGTCTAGCCTCAGTCCGGGATCGGCAGGCAGAGGCTTTCTTTTACCTCTTCCATCACGATGTAGCTCTTCGACTCACGCACGTGCGGCAGCTTCAGCAGGATGTCGCCCAGCAGCTTGCGATAGGAAGCCATTTCCGAAATGCGCGCTTTCACCAGGTAGTCGAAATCGCCGGAAACCAGGTGGCACTCCAGCACATGGGGCAGCTTGAGTACCGCGCGGCGGAACTCTTCGAAGGTGTCGCCGGACTTGTAGTCCAGGCTGATTTCCACGAACACCAGCAGGCTGCCCTTGAGATGCTGCGGATTCAGCCGGGCGTTGTAGCCCATGATGATGCCCTCGCGCTCCAGGCGGCGTACGCGCTCGGTGCAGGGGGTGGTGGAAAGCCCAACTTTCTCGCCCAGTTCGGTGAAGGAAATACGCCCGTCATTCTGCAGGATACGCAGGATATTGCGGTCGATCTTGTCCAGTTCACGCTTGCTCTGGTGCTGGGTTCTCATAGGGGATGCCCCTCCGTGAAAGGCGATTTTGCCGAGAATTCTCGCCAATAATAGGCTTTTATATAGTGAATTGCACTGGGCTGAGATTCTTATACTGCGCGCATCCATGCCATATCAACAAAATAGCGGTGCGCCGCGTGCGAGGGATGAACGATGCGAGTATTGGTACTTGGTAGCGGTGTGATCGGTACCGCCAGTGCCTATTATCTGGCCCGGCAAGGCTTCGAGGTGACTGTGGTCGACCGCCAGCCGGCAGTGGCTCTGGAAACCAGCTTTGCCAACGCAGGCCAGATCTCGCCCGGTTATGCTTCGCCCTGGGCTGCCCCAGGCGTGCCGCTGAAAGCCATCAAGTGGCTGCTGGAGCGCCACGCGCCCCTGGCCATCAAGCTGACCGGTGATGTCGACCAGTACCTGTGGATGGCACAGATGCTGCGCAACTGCACCGCCAGCCGTTACGCGGTGAACAAGGAGCGCATGGTGCGCCTGTCCGAGTACAGCCGCGACTGCCTCGACGAACTGCGTGCCGAAACCGGCATTGCCTACGAAAACCGTAGCCTGGGTACTACCCAGCTGTTCCGCACCCAGGCCCAGGTCGATGCCGCAGCCAAGGACATCGCCGTGCTTGAACAGTCCGGCGTGCCTTACGAGCTGCTCGATCGCGATGGCATTGCCCGTGTCGAACCAGCCCTGGCTGGGGTGAAAGACATCCTCGCCGGTGCCCTGCGCCTGCCCAATGACCAGACCGGTGACTGCCAGCTGTTCACCACCAAGCTCGCCGAAATGGCCGTGAACCTGGGTGTGGAATTCCGTTTCGGCCAGGACATCCAGCGTCTGGACTTCGCCGGCGACCGCATCAATGGCGTGTGGATCGATGGCAAGCTGGAAACGGCAGACCGTTATGTGCTGGCCTTGGGCAGCTACTCGCCGCAGATGCTCAAGCCGCTGGGCATCAAGGCCCCGGTGTATCCGCTCAAGGGTTACTCGCTGACCGTGCCGATCACCAATGCCGACATGGCGCCGACCTCGACCATTCTCGACGAAACCTACAAGGTCGCGATTACCCGTTTCGACAACCGCATCCGCGTTGGCGGCATGGCTGAAATCGCCGGTTTTGACCTGTCGCTGAACCCGCGTCGACGCGAAACGCTGGAGATGATCGTCAACGACCTTTATCCTCGCGGCGGCGATCTGAGCCAGGCCAGTTTCTGGACCGGCCTGCGCCCGGCGACCCCGGACGGTACGCCGATCGTGGGTGCCACCGCGTTCCGCAACCTGTTCCTCAACACTGGCCACGGTACGCTGGGCTGGACCATGGCGTGCGGTTCCGGCCGCCTGCTGGCCGACCTGATTGCGCGCAAGAAGCCGCAGATCAGTGCCGAAGGCCTGGACATCTCCCGGTATGGCAACAGCCCGGAAGTCGCCAAGCACGGCCAGACCGCGCCTGCCCACCAGCAGTAAGGTCGCCTGTACCGGCCTCTTCGCGGGTAAACCCGCTCCCACAGGTTTGTGCGATCCCTGTAGGAGCGGCTTCAGCCGCGAAGAATCCAACACCGATTTCAACCCGAACACCATAAGGCAGCCGCCATGCGTCCCGCCCGCGCCCTGATCGACCTGCAAGCCCTCCGCCACAACTACCGCCTGGCCCGTGAACTGACCGGTGCCAAGGCCCTTGCCGTGGTCAAGGCCGACGCCTACGGCCACGGTGCCGTGCGTTGCGCCCTGGCCCTGGAGCCCGAAGCCGACGGCTTTGCCGTGGCCTGCATCGAAGAAGCGCTGGAGCTGCGCGCCGCCGGTATCAAGGCCCCGGTGCTGCTGCTCGAAGGCTTTTTCGAAGCCAGCGAGCTGGCGCTGATCGCCGAACACGACCTGTGGTGCGTGGTGCACTCGCTGTGGCAGCTCGAAGCCATCGAGCAGACCCAGGTGCACAAGCCGCTGACCATCTGGCTCAAACTCGACAGTGGCATGCACCGCGTTGGCCTGCACCCCAAGGACTACCACGAGGCTTACCAGCGCCTGCTGGCCAGCGGCAAGGTTTCGCGCATCGTGCTGATGAGCCACTTTGCCCGCGCCGACGAGCCGGAGGCCGATGCCACCGAGCAGCAGATCGCTGTGTTCAACGCCGCCCGTGAAGGGTTGGTTGCCGAATGCAGCCTGCGCAACTCACCCGGTGTGCTGGCCTGGCCGCAGGCCCCGAGCGACTGGGTGCGCCCGGGCATCATGCTGTATGGCGCCAGCCCCTTCGAGGCCGACCAGCCCCAGGCTGCGCGCCTGCAACCGGTGATGACCCTGCAATCGCGGGTCATCAGCGTGCGCGAGCTGCCAGCCGGTGAGCCGGTGGGCTACGGTGCCAAGTTCGTCAGCCCGCGGCCGACCCGTGTTGGCGTGGTCGCCATGGGTTACGCCGACGGCTACCCGCGCCATGCGCCCACCGGCACGCCGGTGGTGGTCGCTGGCAAGCGCAGCCAGCTGATTGGCCGCGTGTCGATGGACATGCTCTGCATCGACCTCACCGACGTGCCCGAAGCCACTGTCGGCAGCCCGGTCGAGCTGTGGGGCAAGCAGGTACTGGCCAGTGATGTAGCGATGCAAGCCGGGACCATTCCCTACCAGATCTTCTGCAACCTGAGACGCGTGCCGCTGGACTATTACGGCGAATAAGGCGCTGAAGCGGACAGCTTGAGGGGCGGTGTGTTGTAAATACTGAACGGCATTGCCATGATATCGTTCACATTCACCCCGCCATCTCACCGTTTCAGGAGGCTCCAGCTTTGGACGTCGGCGAACGACTGCAAGCCATCCGCAAGCTCAAGGGCCTGTCCCAGCGGGAACTCGCCAAGCGCGCGGGAGTGACCAACAGCACCATCTCGATGATCGAGAAGAACAGCGTGAGCCCCTCGATCAGCTCGCTGCGCAAGGTCCTCAGCGGCATTCCCATGTCTATGGTCGAGTTCTTTTCGGTCGAGCTGGAGACCGAAAGCCCCGCGCAGATCGTCTACAAGGCCCACGAGCTGATCGACATCTCCGACGGCGCGGTGACCATGAAGCTGGTGGGCAAGTCGCACCCCAACCGTGCCATCGCCTTCCTCACCGAGGTCTACCCGCCGGGGGCCGACACCGGTGCCGAGATGCTCACCCACGATGGTGAAGAAACCGGCATCCTGCTCGAAGGCAAGCTCGAGCTGGTGGTGGGCAACGAGATCTTCATTCTCGAAGCAGGCGACAGCTACTACTTCGAAAGCACCCGCCCGCACCGTTTCCGCAACCCGTTCGACGCACCTGCACGGTTGATCAGTGCAGCCACACCGTCGAACTTTTGATCCAGCGCAGTGCATTGCTTCGGTAATACCCCTTTCCTGAGTAGGGTCGTTTCACGGTTTCCGGGTTCCCGCTATACTTTTCAACGCTCGCATTACCGTGGCCGCGGGCGTGATTAGCCACCATGAGGGTGTTCGCGTGAACCAAATCAAGAAGATGCTGGCCGTACCAGCAGCCGTATTCGCCCTTTGGGCAATGAGCGCAACCGCAGCGACCAACGATGAACTTGCCAAACGCCTTGAGCCGGTCGGCCAGGTCTGTGTGCAGGGCCAGGAATGCAAGGGCATGGAAGTGGCAGCCGCAGCAGGCGGTGGCGGGGCCAAGACGCCGGATGATGTGATTGCCAAGCATTGCAATGCCTGCCACGGCACCGGGTTGCTGGGGGCGCCGAAGATTGGCGACGGCGCTGCGTGGAAGAAGCGCGCTGATGAGCAGGGTGGGGTGGACGGGCTTTTGGCCAAGGCCATTACCGGCCTGAACGCCATGCCGCCGAAAGGTACCTGCGCGGACTGCTCGGATGATGACCTGAAAGGGGCCATCAAGAAGATGTCCGGGCTTTGAGCCGCAGATGAATTGCACAAGGCCCGCCATTTTTTGGCGGGCTTTGTATTTGTGTTGCCTGTGCCGGCCCTTTCGCGGCTAAAGCCGCTCCTACAGGATTTTCACTGCCCTTGAGTATTGTGAGGTCCCTGTGGGAGCGGCTTTAGCCGCGAAAGGGCCGGCACAGGCAACCAACCTCTTGAGCCCATGTCCAACCCCTGACCCCATGGATGATTCAGGAGGCCCCGATGCACCTCTGCTCCATCGACCAGGCCGTCGAGCAGGTTCTCGCCCGGCTGCCAGCACATATCCATATGGGCTTGCCGCTGGGCCTGGGCAAGCCCAACGCCTTCGTCAATGCGCTTTACGCCCGGGTCCGCGAGCTGCCAGAGCGAAGGTTGACGATCTACACCGCGCTGACGCTTGGCCGCCCACCCCTGGGCGACGGCCTGCAACGGCGTTTCCTCGAGCCCTTCGTCGAGCGCGTGTTCGCCGACTACGAAGAGCTCAGCTACCTTGCCGACCTGCGCAACGACAACCTGCCGCCGAACATCCGCGTCGAACAGTTCTTCATGCAACCCGGCAGCCTGCTGCACAGCGAAACCGCGCAGCAGGACTACATCAGCAGCAACTACAGCCACGCCGCACGTGACATCAATGCCAAGGGCCTGAACCTGGTCGCCCAGCTGGTCGCTGCCACGCCGGAAAAGCCCGTCCACCTAAGCCTGGCCTGCAACCCCGACATCACCCTCGACCTGCAACCGATGATCGCCAAGCGGCGTGCAGCAGGTGAAACCATCCTCATGCTCGGCCAGGTTCATACCGAACTGCCCTACATGCCGGGCGATGCGGAGCTGCCGATCGATGCGTTCGACATTTTGATCGACGAAGCGGAGCAGCGCCGGCTGTTTTCTACCCCGAACATGCCGGTCACCACCCAGGATCACTGCATCGGTTTGCACGCAAGCTCGCTGGTACGTGATGGCGGCACCTTGCAGATCGGCATTGGCGCCATGGGGGATGCGCTGGCGGCAGCGTTGTTGGCGCGCCAGGGTGACAATGAGGGTTACCGTACGTTGCTCGACGAGCTGGACGTTGGCCCTTGGCAGGCGCTGATCGAGCGGGAGGGGGGCCTTGAGCCTTTCGCCCAAGGCCTTTATGGCTGCAGCGAGATGTTCGTCAACGGCCTGCTGGCGCTATCCGAGGCCGGCGTGGTGCGGCGCCCGGCGGACGAGCAGGGCGTGCTGGTGCATGGCGGGTTCTTCCTGGGCCCGCGGGCGTTCTACCAACGCTTGCGCGAGATGCCGCTGGAGCAACGCGCACGTTTCGCCATGACCCGCATCAGCTTCATCAACGAGCTGTACGGGCAGGAAGAACTCAAGCGCCGGCAGCGCCGCGATGCGCGCTTCGTCAACACGGTGTTCGGCATGACCCTGCTGGGTGCCGGTGTAGCCGACCAGCTGGAAGACGGTCGGGTGCTCAGCGGGGTGGGCGGGCAGTACAACTTCGTGGCCCAGGGCCATGCGTTGGAGGGCGGGCGCTCGATCCTGCTGTTGCGCAGCTGGCGCGAGTCGGGTGGTGAGGTGACCTCCAACCTGTTCTGGCGCTATGGCCACTGCACCATCCCTCGGCACCTGCGCGATATCGTGGTGACCGAGTATGGCATCGCCGACCTGCGTGGGCAGACCGACAGCGAAGTGATTGCGCGGTTGCTGGCCATCAGCGATTCAAGGTTCCAGGGCGAGTTGACCGAGCAGGCGAAGGATGCAGGCAAACTGGCCCGGGACTTTCAGCTGGATGCGCGGTTCACAGGCAACACGCCGCAGCGCCTGGAGGCCATCAAGGCCCGGCATGCGCGGTTATTCCCGGAGTATCCGCTGGGCACGGACTTCACGGCTGAGGAACGGGACTTGTTGCGCGCGCTGAACTGGTTGAAGAGCAAGTTCAAGCTGAGCGAAATGCTGGAGCTGGGCAAGGCGGCACTGGAGGCGCCGGGGCCGGAGGGGTATGAGGCGCACTTGGCGCGGATGCAGCTGGATCAGCCGCAGGGGCTTAAGGAAGAGCTTTACCAGCGCTTGTTGCTGGCGGGGTTGGCGGCGTCCTGATGAATTGCCGGGGCTGCTTCGCAGCCCATCGCGACACAAGGCCGCTCCTACAAGAGTTATGCGTTTTCATGTAGGAGCGGCCTTGTGTCGCGATGGGCCGCAAAGCGGCCCCAGGGGCAATCACTCGATGAAGCTGACCACACCACCTTCCAGCGACTTCACCCGGGCCAGCGATTCAACGCGGTAGCCCTGGCTGTCCAGCTCGGCACGGCCGCCCTGGAACGACTTCTCGATGACGATGCCCAGGCCGGCAACAGTGGCACCGGCCTGCTTGATGATCGAGATCAGTGCCTGCGACGCCTTGCCGTTGGCCAGGAAGTCGTCGATCACCAGCACGCGGTCGCTGCTGTTGAGGTGACGCGGCGAGATGGCCACGGTGTTCTCGGTCTGCTTGGTGAAGGAGTACACCGAGGCAGTCAGCAGGTTCTCGGTCAGGGTCAGCGACTGGTGCTTGCGTGCGAAGATCACCGGTACGCCCAGCTTCAGGCCGGTCATCACCGCCGGGGCGATGCCCGATGCTTCGATGGTGACGATCTTGGTCACGCCGGCATCGGCGAACAGGCGGGCGAACTCGTCACCGATCAGCTGCATCAGCGCCGGGTCGATCTGGTGGTTGAGAAACGCGTCGACTTTGAGAACCTGATCGGAAAGCACGATGCCTTCTTCGCGAATCTTCTGATGCAGTGCTTCCACTGTGTATTCCTCGATGTAACAAAGGTGGCCGCTAAAAGCGGCAGAGTTAAAGAGTAATGGTTGATCAGCGTTTGAGCATTGCCCGGATATCGGCCAGGGCGTTGTTGCCGCGTGCGGCCTTCACCTCGACCGGTGCATCGTCCAGGCCTTCCCAGGCCAGGTCGTCGGGCGGTAGTTCGTCGAGGAACCGGCTTGGCGTGCAGTCGATGATCTCACCGTACTGCTTGCGCTTGGCGGCGAAGGTGAAAGCCAGGGTCTGGCGCGCGCGGGTGATGCCCACGTAGGCCAGGCGGCGTTCCTCTTCGATGGTGTCGGCCTCGATGCTGGAGCGGTGGGGGAGGATTTCCTCCTCCATGCCCATGATGAACACGTAAGGGAATTCCAGGCCCTTGGAGGCGTGCAGGGTCATCATCTGCACACCTTCGGCGTTTTCTTCCTCTTCCTGCTGGCGCTCGAGCATGTCGCGTAGCACCAGCTTGCCGATGGCGTCCTCGATGGTCATGTCACCCTCTTCGTCCTTCTCGAGGGTGTTCTTCAGCGCTTCGACCAGGAACCAGACGTTGCTGATGCGGAACTCCGCCGCCTTGTCGCTGGCGGTCTGCTGGCGGATCCAGTTCTCGTAGTCAATGTCGCGGATCATCTCGTGCAGCGCGGCAATCGGGTCTTCCAGGGCAACCTTGTGGCGCACCCCGTCGAGCCAGTGCTTGAAGCGCTGCAAGCGCTCGGTGTAGCGGGCGTCCAGGTGCTCGCCCAGGCCCAGCTCCTCGCTGGCGGCGTACATCGAGATGCCGCGCTCGGTGGAATAGTTGCCGAGCTTTTCCAGGGTGGTCGAGCCGATTTCCCGGCGCGGCACGTTGATCACCCGCAGGTAGGCGTTGTCATCATCCGGGTTCACCAGCAGGCGCAGGTAGGCCATGAGGTCCTTGACCTCCTGGCGGCCGAAGAAGCTGTTGCCGCCCGACAGGCGATACGGCACCTGGTGGTGCTGCAGCTTCAGTTCGATCAACTTGGCCTGGTAGTTGCCGCGGTAGAGGATGGCGAAGTCGCTGTACGGGCGGTTGGTGCGCAGGTGCAGGGTGAGGATTTCCATGGCCACGCGTTCGGCCTCGGCTTCCTCGTTCTTGCAGCGGATCACGCGGATCTCGTCGCCCACGCCCATCTCGCTCCACAGCTGCTTTTCGAAAGCGTGCGGGTTGTTGGCGATCAGCACGTTGGCGCAGCGCAGGATGCGGCTGGTGGAGCGGTAGTTCTGTTCGAGCATGACGATCTTCAGGGAGGGGTAGTCCTCCTTGAGCAGCATCAGGTTCTCGGGGCGCGCGCCTCGCCAGGCATAGATCGACTGGTCGTCATCGCCCACCACGGTGAACTGGTTGCGCATGCCGATCAGCATCTTCACCAGCAGGTACTGGCTGGCGTTGGTGTCCTGGTATTCGTCCACCAGCAGGTAGCGCACGCGGTTCTGCCAGCGTTCGAGCACGTCGGGGTGCTCCTGGAACAGCTTGACCGGCAGCAGGATGAGGTCGTCGAAGTCTACTGCGTTGAACGCCTTGAGCGTGCGCTGGTAGTGGGTGTAGACGATGGCGGCGGTCTGTTCGCGCGGGTTGCGCGCCTTTTCCAGGGCTTCAGCGGGCAGGATCAGGTCGTTTTTCCAGGCACCGATCATGTTCTTGATCTCGTCGATGCCGTCGTCGCCGGAGTATTCCTTCTGCATGATGTCCGACAGCAGCGCCTTGATATCGGATTCATCGAAGATCGAGAAGCCCGGCTTGTAGCCCAGGCGCTCGTGCTCCTTGCGGATGATGTTCAGGCCCAGGTTGTGGAACGTGCACACCGTCAGGCCCCGGCCTTCCCCCGGGCGCAGCAGGGTGGCGACCCGCTCCTTCATCTCGCGTGCGGCCTTATTGGTGAAGGTCATCGCCACGATGTACTGGGCACGGATGCCGCAGTTCTGGATGAGGTGGGCAATCTTGCGCGTGATCACGCTGGTCTTGCCCGAGCCAGCACCGGCGAGCACCAATAGAGGGCCGCCGACGTAGTCACGGGCTTCCTGTTGCCGGGGATTGAGTCGGGACATGCTAGAAACCGGGGGTCGCCAGAAAATAGCCGCGCATTCTAACAGGCATGGGCCACTTGTGGCGCGACCGTCTGACGTTTGAGTCAGACTTTTGTCAGGGGATAATCATTAGTGAAACTAATGCTATTCACCGGAAAAATCGTAATTGCCGGTTTGACGACTTTCCCGCAGGATGCACGTCAAAATGCGACGGGAGGCACTGCAGGCAAAGGACATGTCTAAAAGTGAAAATGATTTTCATTTATGCAGTAGCATGCCCGACATCCAACGCTATACCTTTCGAGTTTTAAGGAGCCCGCTTGTCCACGCCTGTCGAACCTTTGCGTTTGCTGCTGTTGGCTGATGAGCCGGAATGGGCCGCCTTATTACGCGAATGTCTGCTACCACTGGACGGTACCGCGGTATTGCTGACTGCACCGAACTGGGCGGCGGTCGATACCCTGTTCAGCCATGACCGCCAGGCTGTGGTGCTTGCCACGCCTGACTTGCAGCCCGCGCCAGGGCGCTGCGAACTGCCGACCATCCTGTTGCTCGACCATGAGCCAGTCACTTCGCCAACGGGCGTCAGTGACTGGCTGGTACGTGACCAGCTCAATGTCGATGCCCTGCGCCGCTCGTTGCGCCATGTGCGCGAGCGCGGTGTACTGGTGGCTACCTTGCAGCGCCTGGCCGAGCAGGACCCACTGACCGGCATCGCCAACCGCCAGGGCTTCCAGGCCCTGTTGACCACGCGCCTGGCCGAAAACGAAGGCCGCGGCGTGGCCCTCGGCCACCTGGACCTGGACAACTTCCGCCATGTCAACGATGCGCTTGGTCATCAGTGCGGCGACCGCCTGATCCTGCAGGTGGTGTCGCGCCTAAAGCAGCAGCTGGAGGCCGGTGACCAGCTGGCGCGCCTGGGCAGCGACGAGTTCGCCCTGCTGATCGACACGCGTCGCGACGCCAACCGGGCCGAATGGATCGCCGAGCGTATCGTCGAGGCGTTGGCCGAACCCTACTGGATCGACGGCGAAAGCCTGTTGCTCGGCTGCAGCCTGGGCCTGGCCCATGCCCGCGCCCAGGGCGGGGCCGATCCGCTGATGTGGCATGCGCACATTGCCATGCGCCAGGCCAAGGGTAGCCAGGGCTGCACCTTCCATGTATTCAACGAACGCATCAACCGCAATGCGCGCAGCCTGGCCGACCTGGAAAGCGAGTTGCGCCGGGCACTGCGCCGCGATGAACTGGAGCTGCACTACCAGCCGCGGCTGAATCTTGCCGATGGGCGCATCGTCGGCCTCGAGGCCCTGGTGCGCTGGCGCCATGCCGAGCGCGGCCTGCTGCCGCCCAGCGAGTTCGTGCCGCTGGCCGAACAGAGCGGTTTGATCGTGCCGCTGGGTTACTGGGTGATTTCCCGTGCCCTGCGCGACATGCAGGCGTTGCGCGAGCAGGGGCTTGCGCCGCTGCACATGGCGGTGAACCTGAGCTTCCGCCAGTTCCAGGACAGCCAGTTACTGGCCACCCTGAGCCGGCTGATCATCGAGCATGGTGTGGATGCACGCTGGCTGGAATTCGAACTGACCGAAACGGCGGTGATGCGCCGCAATGAGCTGGTGCGCCAGACCATGGATGCCTTGGGCCGCCTGGGTGTGCGCTTCTCGCTGGATGACTTTGGTACCGGCTTCTCATCTTTTGTGCACTTGAACAGCTTGCCGATCACCTTGCTCAAGGTCGACCGCAGCTTCGTTGCCGAGATGGAGATGCGCGAAGAAAACCGCAAGCTGGTGCATGCCATGATCAACCTGGCGCACAACCTCAACCTGGAAGTGGTGGCCGAGGGCGTCGAGAGCCCGGAACAGATGGCCCTGCTGCGCGGGTTTGGCTGTGACCAGGTACAAGGGTTCCTGGTCAGCAAGCCGCTGCCGGTCGGGGAGTTGATGGACTACCTGCTGCAGGCGTCTGACCGTCCGCTCGTAGCTGCCCTCTAGGGCCTCTTCGCGGCGGTTCGACGCCTCGAAAGGGCCCTTCAGTCAGGCCGATACCGCGGCCCCAACCCCGGCCTTGCCCAGCAACCGCTTCATCCGCCATTCGAAGCCGATGGTCAGCGCCACCGCCGCACAGGCCAGCCCCAGGGCCAGCCCCCACCACACCCCCACCGCCCCGCCACCCAGGGTAAAGGTAAACAGCCAGGCACTCGGAGCCCCCACCAGCCAGTAGCAGCACAGCCCGATCAGGAAGGTGGTCTTGGCGTCTTTCAGGCCACGGATCGAGCCCATGGCGATGGTCTGCATGCCATCGAACAGCTCGAACCATGCCGCCACCATCAGCAGTTGCACGGCCAGTTGATAGATCGCGGCAAAGCCGGGGTCGTCACGGTCGATGAACAGCCCCACCAGCGCATCCGGCAGCAGCAGGAACAACGCCGCAAAGGCAAACATGATCATCGCCCCGAAGCTGATCCCCACCCGGCCGGCACTGCGCGCAGCCAGCAGGTTGCCGGCGCCGTAGTACAGGCCCACGCGCATGGTCACCGCATACGACAGCCCTGTCGGCACCATGAACGCGGTGGAAACGATCTGCAGGGCGATCTGGTGCGCCGCCAGTTGCGTGCTGCCCAGCACGCCCATGCACAGTGCGGCGAAGGCGAACAGCCCGACTTCCACCATGTAAGTACCGCCAATCGGCAGGCCCAACCGCCACAGTTCGCGCAGGGCTGGCAGCGAAGGGCGCGACAGCCCTTTGCGCAGCGGGTAGTCGGCATAGGCCGAGTGCCAGCGGATGTACAACGCCAAGGCAATGGCCATGCCCATCGACACCACTGCGGTGACCAGGCCGATACCCATCAGGCCCAGCTTTGGCAGGCCGAACATGCCTTCGATCAGGGCGACGTTGAACAGGTAGTTGAGTACCGTGCCGACCAGGCTGATGACCATCACCGGCGTCGAGCGCCCTAATGCACTGGTGAAGCCGCGCAGGGCCATGAAGGTCAGGTAGCCGGGCAGGGCCAGTGGCAGCAGGGTGAGGAACTCGGCTGCCGAGTCGACGTTCTCCGGCTGCTGGCCAAACAATAACAGCACCGGTTTCAGGTTCCACAGCACCAGTGCCGCCAGCAGCGCCAGGCCCCAGGCCAACCACAGGCCGTTCTGCGCCAGGCGGGTGGCGCCCTCGATGTCGTTGGCGCCCTTGCGGATCGCCACCAGGGTGCCGACTGCGGCGATCACACCCAGGCAGAAGATCGACACGAACGAATAGCTCGCCGCACCCAGGCCACCACCGGCCAGGGCCTGCGGGCTGATGCGGGCCATCATCAGGGTGTCGGTGAGCACCATCAGCATGTGCGCCAACTGCGAGGCGATCAGCGGCCCGGCCAGGCGCAGCAAAGCCTTGAGTTCTGTGGTGGGCGCGACATGCATGAGTATGGTCCTTGTGCCTGATCCTGTGAGCGATGGACGATTCTGAGGCTTCGGTCAACTTTGCACAAAAGGATAAAAGCGATGATTGGCATGAGTTGAACTCATGTATATATGACTCTGTGCATTCCATTCTCACCCCCGTATGACAGGTGCCCCATGTCCCGCCAGCTGCCTCCTCTGTATGCATTGCGCGCATTCGAAGCGGCTGCGCGGCTGAGTTCGTTCACCCGCGCCGGTGAAGAACTGTCGATCACCCAGAGCGCAGTCAGCCGGCATATCCGTACCCTCGAAGAGCATTTTGCCTGCAAGCTGTTCGTGCGCAGTGGCCGCAGCCTGCAGCTGACCGAGGCGGCGCGGGTGCTGTTGCCCGGCGTGCGCGAAGGCTTCGCCGCGCTGGAGCGGGCCTGCGATACCTTGCGCGGGGAGGATGACATCCTGCGCATGAAGGCGCCGTCGACCCTGACCATGCGTTGGCTGCTGGCGCGGCTGAGCCACTTCCGACATATGCAGCCGGGCAATGAGGTGCAACTGACCAGTGCCTGGATGGACGTCGACCATGTGGACTTCAACCAGGAGCCGTTCGATTGTGCGGTGCTGCTCAGTGATGGGGTGTTCCCGGCGGAGTGGGAAGTGCGCCGGTTGTTTTCCGAATTGTTGATCCCGGTGGGGGCGCCGGATCTGCTGAAGGAAGGGCCATGGGACGAGCGGCGGCTGGCCGGTATCGAGCTGTTGCACCCGACCCCCGACAAGCGAGACTGGCGCGAATGGCTGGAGCGCATGGGGCTCAGCGACAAGGTGTCGCTCAAGGGTGGGCAGGTGTTCGATACCCTGGAGCTGGGCATGATCGCGGCGGCGCGGGGTTACGGCATCTCGATGGGCGACTTGTTGATGGTCGCCGAGGATGTGGCTCAGGGGCGCTTGAGCCTGCCTTGGCCGACGGCGGTGCCCAGTGGCATGGATTATTACCTGGTGTGGCCACGGACCCGGCCGGGTGGGGAGCGGTTGCGGCGCCTGAGTGTGTTTTTGCAAGAGGAAGCGGCGGCGGTAGACCTGCCTGTGGTGCAAATCCTGCCGGCCCTTTGACTGCCTGTACTGGCCTCTTCGCGGGCAAGCCCGCTCCCACAAGTACCGCGCAACGTCTGAAACCTGTACATGACCCTGTGGGAGCGGGCTTGCCCGCGAAGAGGTCAGTACAGGTAAAAAGAAAACGTTTGCGAATACCCCGGTCCGACACTCAAGTATTCGAAAGCGACGCCGATCAACTGGCACCAGCGTCCCGGAAGAGGACGCGCTCTCCCGTCGATTTCAAGCGGGTGGTCAGCGTGATCAGGATGATCCCGGCCTCTTGCCAGGAGCTTCTTCATGTCTCAACCGCGTGCCCGGATTGCCTCGCAACTCGGTGTCGCCCTCGCCATCGTGTTGGCGCTGGTGATTTCCGGCAGTACCTTGTTCGCCCTGCGTGCGCTGGACGACGCCAACCTCGCCACCCGTCAGGCCCACCTGGCCAGCGAAGCGCGGCTGCTGGCCGATCAGCTCGATACCTTCCACGGTTCGCTCAAGGACAACACCCAGCGCCTGAGTGGCCTGTTCGAGCGCCGCTTCGCCTCGGGGCTGTCGCTGCACCCTGGTGAGACCGTGCAAGTCGCCGGCCTTGCCACGCCAGCCCTGTATCTGGGCGATCGGCTGCTGAACAACGATTTCCAGGTGGTCGACGAGTTCCAGCAGATGACCGCCGGCATCGCGACCCTGTTCGTGCGCAGCGGCGATGACTTCGTGCGCATCAGCACCAACCTGAAGAAGCAGGACGGTGCGCGCGCCATCGGCACCCAGCTCGATCGCCAGCATCCGGCCTACACCAAGCTGCTGGCCGGGCAGATGTACGTCGGCCGCGCCGTGCTGTTCGAGCGCAACTACATGACCCGCTACGTGCCGGTCAGCGACGGCAACGGCCGGGTCATCGCGGTGTTGTTCGTCGGCTTCGACTACACCGACGCGCAAAACGCCCAGTTCGCCAACCTCCAGCGCTTCCGCATCGGCGCCACCGGCTCCCTGGCTATTCGCGATGAGCAGGGCCAATGGCTGGTACCCCCTGCCAATGCCGACCAGGACCTGTTCAGCGCCAGTGCACCGTTTGCCGAGGGCCCCTGGACCGTGGTTGCCAGCATGCCCAAGGCTGAAATCCGCGAGGTGACCTGGAGTGTCGGCCTGCGCCTGGCCATCGGCAGCCTGCTGGCGATGCTGCTGGCGGTGGCTGCCACCCTGTGGCTGCTGCGCCGCAAGCTGCGCCCGCTGGATGACCTGGTACGGCAAGCCGAGGCACTGGGTGCTGGCGACCTGAATGCGCGCCTGAGCGTGACCAGCCATGACGAGATCGGCCAGCTGGCACGTAGCTTCAACCAGATGGGCGAGGCGCTGTCGACCATGGTCGAGCACATCCGCAGTGCTTCCGAACAGGTCAGCAGCCGTGCACGTTCGCTGTCCGGGTTGTCTACTGGTGCCTGTGAAGGCATGGATCAGCAGTCCGGCGAGATCACCAGCATGGCCGGTGCGGTGGAGGAGTTCAGTGCGACCTCGATGAACATCGCCGACAACATGGCCGGTACCGAGCGCATGGCCCGCGACAACGCTCAGCAGACCCGCATTGGCCGCAGTGCCATGGATGAAGCGTCGAGCTCGCTGCGGCAGATTGCCGAAGCGCTGGGTGGCACCGCCACAGTGATGGACAGCCTTGGCGCACGCTCGCAGGAGATCGGCGGCATCATCAGCGTGATCACCGCGATTGCCGAGCAAACCAACTTGCTGGCGCTCAATGCTGCCATCGAGGCTGCCCGTGCCGGTGAGCAGGGCCGTGGCTTTGCCGTAGTTGCCGATGAGGTGCGCGGGCTGGCCGCGCGCACGCGCCAGGCTACCGATGAGATTTCCGGGATGATCACCAGCATCCAGCAGCAAACCGGGCACGCCATCAATACGCTGGAGCAGGGCAACCAGCTGATGCAGGAAGGGCTGGCGCGCAACGACAAGGTTGCCGAAGCATTGGCGCGGATCGATGAGCAGAGCCGTACGGCGGGTGAGCAGTTTGCCGTGATCAGCACGGCGACCCAGGAGCAGAGCAGCACGGCCACCGTGCTCAGTCGCAACCTGCAGAGCATTGCCCAGGCCAACAGCGAGCAGCGTGATGTGGCCAATGAGCTGGCATTTACCGCGCGGGAGCTGGAAGGCTTGGCGGCGCAGTTGCGTCAGGAAGTGGACCGCTTCCGCTGAGACCGCAGGGGGCCGCCTCGCGGCCCTTTCGCGACACAAGGCCGCTCCTACAAGTACAGCGCAAGCCTTGGCCTGTGGTGATCCTGTGGGAGTTGGGGCGCAGAGCGCCCCCGGCAATCTAAAGCCTTACATCGAGCCGAGGTTCAACGCCTGGGCACAGGCCTGCAACGAACGCCGCTCGCTCTGCGCATACAGCGCCAGCTCATCCTGCACCTGCAACCCCAGCGCTGCTTCGAAAGCCCCACGGTTGGCGTTGCTGCCATACTCCGCCTGGCCTTCATCGCCCAGATTCGACTGGAAGATCCCCGCCGCACTCACCGGCAGGAAATCCTCGTACACCAGCGCCTCGAAGTGCACATGGCCTGCCGCGATCAGGCCTTCCAGCGTTGTTGGGCGATCCGCTTGCTCACGTGCCGCCAGGCCTTTCTCGGTGGCGAAGTAACGGAAGTACGCCAACCCTTGCTCACGCATCTGTGCGAGGTCATCCGGGAATTCGGCGAAGCTTGCCTGCAGCAGTGCCATGTAGCGCTCGGCATTGGCCTCGGCCGGCGCGCCACCCAGGGCGGCTCGGGTGGCGTCCAGCAGCTTGTCGTACAGCTGGCGCCCCTTGGGCGTTAGCGCCGCGCCGCGCTGTTCGATCTCGCCGAAACGTGCAGTGTGGCTACCCTGGTGATCGCTGAACGCAACCTTCTCCTGCAGTGCCTTGAAGCTGGTCTGGCGCAGCAGGATCGGGTGGCGACGGGTAGGCGGGCCTTCGACCACGGCTTTGGGCGGGATGCCCTTGGCCGGCATGCCCACCTGGATCGCGTCAATGTCCAGGGTGCGTGGGGTCAGGTGATTGATGTGCGGGCCTTTGAAAGCCACCACGTCGGCAATCAGGCGGTGCTGGTCGTGCAGCTGCTGATACTGCTCGGCAGTGACCGTGGCGTCCTGGTGCCAGCGGAAGGTGTGCAGGGCCTCGCGGACGAATTCGTCGGCATCGGCTGCGTTCAGGCCGCCATCACGCTCGGATTGGGTGATCAGCTCCAGCGCGCGCGGGGTGAAGATCTTGCGCTTGGCCAGAATGCCTTGGGCCAGCTCACGCAGCGGCAGGTTGTCGATCAGCTCCAGGCGCAGCAACGAGGTGAACACGCGGAACGGGCTGACATGCAGCGACTGCTCGTGCACGGCGCGGAACGCGGTGGAGTGCACCGGCACGCCGGCAGAGCTTAGGTCGTAATAGCCGACCGGCGCCATGCCCATCACCGCGAACAGGCGGGCGATGGTTGCCAGCTCTTCGGCAGTGCCGACGCGGATGGCACCGTGGCGCTCCTGGTCCAGGCGCTCGATTTCGCCGGTCCAGCGCAGGGCCTCGGCCACTTTGGGCTGCTCTGCCATGACTTGCTGGTTGATTTCGCTCACCAGCTCAAGCAGCGTGCCGTACAGCGGCACTTCCTGTTTGTACATGAGCGACATGGCGGCAGAGAACTGCGCGCGGATGCTGTCTGGGCTGACGAAATCGTGGGCGGGCATCGCTAGCTTCCTGGGTAGGTTCGGACGCTTACATGAAAGCTGGGAATGCACTTGGCTCACAAGCGAAAAAAAGTGAGTCAGTCATTCCATTTCTGATCGACCTCAAGGGCCCTTTCGCGGCTAAAGCCGCTCCTACAGGGCCGCGCAAGGTTTGAACCTGTAGGAGCGGCTTTAGCCGCGAAGAGGCCATCAAACCAAAAGCTGCTCGCGAATCCATTCCACCAATGCCCTGACTTTAGGTACTTCTGCGGCATGCTCGGCATACGCCAGATAATGCTTCCCAGCACTAGGCATCGCATGGTTCCACGCAATGACCAAACTGCCCTCAGCCAACTCCTTCGCCACCAGGTACCGCGGCACCAACGCCACCCCACACCCGGCCTGCGCCGCGCTCAACGCCATATAGAACGTATCGAAGCGCGGCCCGTGGTAAGCGCTGACGCTGTGCAATCCCAGCTCCAGGAACCACTCGTGCCAGGCCTCCGGCCGCGAAGTGCTCTGCAGCAGCACCATGGCCGCCAACTCACCCGCATCCCCCAGCGCGCGCCCGGCCAGCAGCTCCGGCGCACACACCGGCACCACCTCTTCGCCGAACAGCTCGATACAGGTGGCCCCCGGCCAGGTGCCCTGGCCATAGAAGAACACCACATCCGCCGAGCCTTGCAGCAGGGCGAATGGCTCCATTTCGTTGCGGATGTCGAGGTGGATGTTCCCGTGGCGTTTGCCAAAACCCTTGAGGTGAGGGATCAGCCAGCGCACGCCAAAACTCGGTTGAGTGGCTACTTTCAATATCTCGGTCTGCTCGCCATAGGTGAGCACGTAGCGGCTGGACATGTCGACCTGGGTGAGGATCTTGTTGACCTCTGCCAGGTACAGGCTGCCAGCGGGCGTAAGTTGCAGGCGCCTGCGGATACGCAGGAACAGGTGGTGGCGCAGCATCTCTTCAAGCTGCGCCACCTGCTTGCTGACGGCACTCTGGGTCAGGTGCAACTCTTCGGCGGCACGGGTAAAGCTCAGGTGACGGGCTGCAGCTTCGAAGCACTGCAGGGCGGTCATGGAGGGCACCAGGCGTTTGGACATAGTGGTCTCTGCGGCTCAAATCATTACCTGACGGAATGATATGCGGAATAAAGGTCGTTTGTTGCACTGGTGTGATCGGATTAATACTGATCCACATCATTTTTCCACCCCATCACCCGATGTAGGAGAAGCACAAATGGTTGCTGGATTGCTCGAGCGCCTTGGCGTTGCCGCCGAGGTTTACACCCAGGGCGACTACCCTGTTCACACGCCGATCGACGGCAGCCAGATCGCCTCGGTGAAATTGCTCGGCAAGGCCGAGACCATTGCCCGCATCGATCAGGCCCAGAGCGCCTTCGAAGCCTGGCGCAGCGTGCCGGCCCCGCGCCGTGGCGAGCTGGTGCGCCTGTTCGGTGAAGTGCTGCGTGAGCACAAGGCCGACCTCGGCGAGCTGGTTTCGATCGAAGCCGGCAAGATCACCCAGGAAGGCCTGGGCGAAGTGCAGGAAATGATCGACATCTGCGACTTTGCCGTTGGCCTGTCGCGTCAGCTTTACGGCCTGACCATCGCTTCCGAGCGCCCGGGCCACCACATGCGTGAAACCTGGCACCCGCTGGGCGTGGTCGGCGTGATCAGCGCCTTCAACTTCCCGGTTGCCGTATGGGCCTGGAACACCGCGCTGGCGCTGGTAGCCGGCAACTCGGTGGTGTGGAAACCGTCCGAGAAGACCCCGCTGACCGCCCTGGCTTGCCAGGCGCTGTTCGACAAGGCCCTGAAGGCCTTCGGTGAAGCCCCGGCTGGCCTGGCGCAACTGGTGATCGGCGGCCGCGAAGCCGGCGAAGCCATGGTCGACGACCCACGCGTACCGCTGGTCAGCGCCACCGGCAGTACCCGCATGGGCCGCGAAGTCGGCCCGCGCGTTGCGGCCCGTTTCGGTCGCAGCATCCTCGAGCTGGGTGGCAACAACGCCATGATCCTGGCCCCAAGCGCCGACCTCGACCTGGCCGTGCGCGGCATTCTGTTCTCTGCTGTCGGCACCGCTGGCCAGCGCTGCACCACCCTGCGTCGCCTGATCGTGCACCGCTCGATCAAGGACGAAGTGGTTGCCCGCGTCAAAGCCGCCTACGGCAAAGTGCGCATCGGTGACCCACGCAAGGACAACCTGGTCGGCCCGCTGATCGACAAGCAGTCGTTCGATGCCATGCAGGGTGCACTGGCCAAGGCCCGTGATGAAGGTGGCCAAGTGTTTGGTGGTGAGCGCCAGCTGGCCGAGCAGTATCCGAACGCCTACTACGTGTCGCCTGCCATTGCTGAAATGCCGGCCCAGAGCGACGTGGTGCGCCATGAAACCTTCGCGCCAATCCTCTACGTGCTGGCCTACGACGACTTCGAAGAGGCCCTGCGCCTGAACAACGAAGTGCCACAAGGCTTGTCGTCGTGCATCTTCACCACTGACATTCGTGAAGCCGAGCGCTTCCAGAGTGCTTCGGGCAGCGACTGCGGTATCGCCAACGTCAACATCGGCACCAGCGGCGCCGAGATCGGCGGGGCGTTCGGTGGCGAGAAGGAGACTGGCGGTGGTCGTGAGTCTGGTTCCGATGCCTGGAAAGGCTACATGCGTCGCCAGACCAACACTGTGAACTACTCGCGCGAGCTGCCGCTGGCGCAGGGTATCGTGTTCGACTGATGGGTTGATGCTGCATGGCCGGGGGCCTTGCCCCCGGTTCGCGGGTAAACCCGCTCCCACAGGTACAACACAGCCTTCGAAACCTGTGATGTACCTGTGGGAGCGGGTTTGCCCGCGAATGGGCTGCAAAGCAGTCCCAAACAAGAACAAATAGCTGGAGCCGGGCCATGTCCGAACTGCGTCAACAATGCTTGTGGGAACACGTCAGCCAACCGACTGTCGCCAGCCAGGCCCTGGCCGGTGAACACAAGGCCGATGTCTGCGTGATCGGCGGCGGCATCACCGGCCTGTCGGCGGCCATCCACCTGCTCGAGCAGGGCAAGTCGGTGATCCTGCTGGAGGCCTGGAAGATCGGCCACGGCGGCTCCGGGCGCAACGTCGGGCTGGTCAACGCTGGCACCTGGATCCGCCCCGATGATGTCGAGGCGACCCTTGGCCAGAAGCAGGGCAGCCGCCTGAACAAGGTGCTCGGCGAGGCCCCGGCAGAAGTGTTCGCCATGATCGAACGCCTCGGCATCGACTGCCAGGCTCAGCACAAAGGCACGCTGCACATGGCGCACAACGCCACCGGTATCGCCGACCTTGAAGCCCGCCACGAGCAATGGCGCCGCCGCGGGGCCGACGTCGAGTTGCTGACCGGCAGCCAGTGCCAGGAGTACTGCGGTACCGACAAGATTTCCGCCGCGCTGCTCGACCGCCGCGCCGGCACCATCAACCCCATGGGTTACACCCAGGGCCTGGCCGCCGCCGTGGTGCGCCTGGGTGGCAAGCTGTTCCAGCAATCCTCGGTCGAGGGCCTTGAGCGTGACGGCGATGCCTGGCGGGTGAAGACCGCCCGTGGTTCGGTACGCGCCGACAAGGTGGTAATTTCCACTGGCGCCTACACCGAAGGCGACTGGAGCAACCTGCAGAAGCAGTTCTTCCGCGGCTACTACTACCAGGTGGCGTCCAAGCCGCTGCACGGCGCGGCAGCCGACAAGGTGCTGCCGCACGGCCAGGGCTCGTGGGACACCCGTACCGTGCTCAGCAGCATCCGCCGCGACGATCAGGGCCGCTTGCTGCTGGGCAGCCTCGGCCGGGTCGACAACAAGCCGGCCTGGTTCGTGCGCAGCTGGGCCGACCGGATCCAGAGCCATTACTACCCGGAGTTGGGCAAGGTCGAGTGGGAAATGCACTGGACTGGCTGCATCGACTTCACCCCGGACCACCTGATGCGGCTGTTCGAGCCAGCGCCGGGGCTGGTGGCGGTGACCGGCTATAACGGTCGTGGCAACACCACCGGGACCGTGATTGGCCGGGCGTTTGCCGAGTTTCTGCTGAAGGGGGAGGCGGACAGCCTGCCGATTCCGTTCTCGCCGATGAAGGGCGTGAGCGCGCCTTCTTTGCGCACCGCGTTCTATGAGTCCGGCTTCTCGCTGTATCACGCCGGGCAATGCTTGAGAGTTGTGCTGTAAGACGCTGCGCTCCTACAGGGCGCGGGCGGCAGGTCATTTGTGCAACCAGCTGAGGAAGCCGCCTTTCTTGATCGAAACCGGCTTCTGCAGCAACAGCGACTCCCGGTTCTGGCGCCGGAACCGTTGCAACTTGCTCAATGCTGTCTGCACCTCGCCCCGTTGCTCCAGGCAGCTCTTCACCTGTGCCTTGTCGATCCGATACAGCACGCAGCTGGTCAAGGTACGGAACTCAGCAAGCGAGTCATCTTCATCAATGATCCCCTCGATCCCCAGCACCTCACCCGGCCCCATGCGCCCGGCTTCCAGCAGCTTGTCACCATCACGCACCGACGCCGACACCACGCCACTGCCAATCACCAGCAAATGATCGGACTGCTCGCCCACCTCCAGGATCACCTGGTCGGCCAGGTACTCCACTGCGGTCATGCGTTGGCTCAACGCGTCCCGTTCCTCAGCGCTGAGTGAGCGGAACACCCGCACTTCGTCCAGCACTTCGCGCTGGCGACTGCGTGGCGGCACGGCCAGGTCGACGTTCCACATCACTCCGCTGGCTTCCAGGTGGCGGTGCGCCAGGTCGAACAGCTGGTTACGTGCGTCGGTCTTGCCGCCCATGTCAGCGATGAAGCCGCTGGCTTCATATTCCACCGATTCCAGCGTCGAGGCCTTCACCGTGACCTTGGGCTTGGGTGAGGCGAGGATCGCACTGGTGCCCTGCAGGGCTTTCTCCAGGGCATCGAAAACCCGCCTGGGGCGTACCTTGGCCGGCACCACCACACAGATCGACACCCCGTTCACATCGGCCGGGCGGCTGTGGTTGAGCAATCGCGCCTTGGCCGCTACCGAGTTGGGGATCACCGCCAGGCTGCCACTGCCGGTGAGCAGGCGCGTGGCGCGCCAGTCGATATCCAGCACCTTGCCTTCGGTGCCGTCGATGGAGATCGAATCACCTATCTGATAGGGCCGCGTGGTGTTCAGCACGATACCGCTGAAAACATCGGCCAAGGTGCTCTGCAGCGCCAGGCCGATGACGATGGCCATCACCCCGGAAGTGGCCAGCAGGCCCTTGACCGGCAGTTGCAGCACATAGCCCGCAGCGGCGACCACCGCCGCAAGGAAGATCAGCGCCCCCAGCACATCCTGCAGCAAGCGCCCGCCATGGCTGCCACGGGCCACCAGCAGCAAGCCGAACACCACGGTCACGGTGCGCGCGCCGAACAGCCACCAGCCGATCGTCAGCACTGTGGCGATCAGGTTGCGTGATACATCGTCGGGCCATGGCGGCGGCTGTAGCGGGCTCATGCCCGCGGCCACCAGCACCGAGCTGAACAGCAGGAAGATCACCAGTCGCGTGCCAATACGCCAGGCCCGGCGCTGGATCGGGATCAGTTGCCAGAGCACGAGGTCGAGCAGGATCAGGGCTGTACCGAGCAACAACGGGGACGACTGGATGAACGCCAGCATGGAAGTCTCGGGAGTGAGGGGAGGGCTGTGCGTAGTAATAGAGCAGCTTGCTCGGGCAAGCAATGAGGCCAGCAAATCCACTGCCAACAGATCGTTCTTTAAATGGAACGCTAAAGCCAAAAACCACTATCTACCGCTCCAAAGGTGTTGGTTTTAATCTTCTCCCATCAACGCGAAACACCCAACTTACTGAAAATCAAAACCCTTAGGAGCTACCACCATGACCCCATTCAAATACAACCGCCTGAACAAAGACGACGCTGCCGTGCTGCTGGTCGACCACCAGGCTGGCCTGCTGTCCCTGGTCCGCGACATCGAGCCGGACGCGTTCAAGAACAACGTGCTGGCCCTAGCGGACCTGGCCAAGTTCTTCAACCTGCCGACCATCCTCACCACCAGTTTCGAGCAAGGCCCCAACGGCCCCCTGGTGCCAGAGCTGAAAGAACTGTTCCCGGACGCCCCGTACATTGCCCGCCCTGGCCAGATCAACGCCTGGGACAACGAAGACTTCGTCAAGGCAGTGAAGGCCACCGGCAAGAAACAGCTGATCATCGCCGGTGTGGTAACCGAGGTGTGTGTAGCTTTCCCGGCGCTGGCGGCCCTGGAAGAAGAGTTCGAAGTGTTCGTGGTGACCGATGCTTCCGGCACCTTCAACGCCATGACCCGCGACGCCGCCCACGACCGCATGAGCCAGGCCGGCGCGCAACTGATGACCTGGTTCGGCGTGGCCTGTGAGCTGCACCGCGACTGGCGCAACGACATCGAAGGCCTGGCCGCGCTGTGCTCCAACCACATCCCGGACTACCGCAACCTGATGACCAGCTACAACGCCTTCAACGCCAACAAGTAAGCCGGGCGCCGGGCGCCGCCAGTCGGTGCCCGGCAAGGGCAGCACACCTATCCAATCCTCCGCCCGTCCGCCGTCGCACAGTGGATGCGGGCAAGCTCATCCCAAGGAACGCCGATGAACACCGCATTCCAAGACAACCGCAACGTGGTGACCCTGGTCATCCAGCACAAGCCCCGCGCCGAGTCGCTGGCGGCCTACGAAGAGTGGCTCAAGCGCACGGTAAGCACCGCGCGCCGCCAGCCAGGGCACCTGGACGTCAACGTCATCCGCCCTGACGAAGGCGGGCTGCATTTCACCACCGTGGTGCGCTTCGCCGACGCCGGGCTGTTGCAGGCCTGGGTCAACTCGGCCGAACGCCAGGCGTTGGTCAACGAAGTACTGCCATTGCTCGACGGCGGTGACCACACCCAGGTGCACGATGACCCGGAGTTCTGGTTCACCCCGCCAAGCGTCAACGCGGCGCAACCGCCGCGCTGGAAACAGGCGCTGCTGACCTACCTGGTGATCTGCCCGATGACTATGGTCATCCCGCAACTGCTGGCGCCGTTGTTCGCGCGCTTCCCGCAGTTGGGTGGCCCGATCAGCGGCAACCTGATCGTCAACCTGTTCGTCATCCTGCCCGTGGTGTTCTACATCATGCCTTGGGTAACCCGCCGCTGCGCCAACTGGCTGCGGGGCTGAGCCACGCCTTCACCTTCAACCTTTCAAGGAGATACCGACATGACCACTCTCGTTACCCGCGACGGCACTTCGATCTACTACAAGGACTGGGGCAGCGGCAAACCAGTGCTGTTCAGCCACGGCTGGCCACTGGATGCCGACATGTGGGATTCGCAGATGGAGTTCCTGGCCAGCCGCGGTTACCGCGCCATCGCCTTCGACCGCCGAGGTTTCGGTCGTTCCAGCCAGCCGTGGAGCGGTTACGACTACGACACCTTCGCCGACGACATCGCCCAGCTGATCGAGCACCTCGACCTGCGTGACGTGACCTTGGTGGGCTTCTCGATGGGGGGCGGTGATGTCAGCCGCTACATCGCCCGCCACGGCAGCGAGCGGGTGGCCGGGTTGGTGCTGCTGGGCGCGGTGACGCCGGTATTCGGCAAGCGCGACGACAACCCCGAGGGTGTCGATCTGTCGGTATTCGAAGGCATTCGTGCTGGCCTGCGTACTGACCGTGCGCAGTTCATTGCCGATTTCGCTGCGCCGTTCTATGGCATCAACCATGGGCAGCAGGTGTCCCAGGGGGTGCAGGCCCAGACCCTGAACATTGCGCTGATGGCCTCGATCAAGGGCACCCTGGATTGCGTGACCGCGTTTGCGGAGACCGACTTCCGCCCGGACATGGCCAAGATCGATGTGCCGACCCTGGTGATACACGGCGATGACGACCAGATCGTGCCGTTCGAGACCACCGGCAAGCAGGCTGCGGAGCTGATTCGTGGGGCTGAGCTGAAGGTGTATGCCGGCGCGCCGCACGGGTTTGCGGTGACTCATGCCCAGCAGCTGAATGAGGATTTGCTGGCGTTCTTGCAGAAGTAAGTTGTGGGAGGCATTCGCGGGTAAACCCGCTCCCACAGGTACAGCTCAGGCTTCAAGGCTTGTGATCCTCCTGTAGGAGCGGGTTCACCCGCGAAGAGGCCCGCCCAGGCAGCACAAAGCTTGAACAGGGCTAACCTTCTACAGCTCACCGCACATCCATCCAAGCCCTGACCCTGCGTCAACCGGCATGCTCCACAGTTGCGCCTGCCGCCGCCCCCAGACGGAGAAGACCATGTCCCAGGACCGCAACGACAAGACCCGTCGCCAGTTCCTCGCTTCCAGCACCGTGCTAGGTGCCGCCGGCGCTCTCTGGTCTGCATTGCCCTTCACCGGCCAAGCCGGTTCCGTTCACGCATCCACCCAAGGAGGTTCCATGACCGCCGACCTGATTCTGTTCAACGGCAAACTGCACACCGTTGACCGCGAAAAGCCCACCGCTACCGCCGTCGCCATCAAGGATGGCCGCTTCATTGCCGTGGGCAACGACGCCGAGGCCATGGCCCACAAGGGCAGCGCCACGCAGATCATCGACCTCAAGCAGCGCACGGTGATCCCGGGCCTGAACGACTCGCACCTGCACTTGATCCGTGGTGGCCTGAACTACAACCTGGAACTGCGCTGGGAAGGCGTGCCGTCGGTGGCCGATGCCCTGCGCATGCTCAAGGACCAGGCTGCGCGCACGCCGACGCCGCAATGGGTGCGTGTGGTCGGTGGCTGGAACGAATTCCAGTTCGCCGAAAAACGCATGCCGACCCTGGAAGAAATCAACCAGGCTGCGCCCGACACCCCTGTGTTCCTGCTGCACCTGTATGACCGCGCGCTGCTCAACCGTGCTGCGCTCAAGGCCGTTGGCTACGACAAGACCACGCCGAACCCGCCGGGTGGCGAGATCCAGCGCGACAAGTTCGGCAACCCGACCGGCATGCTGATCGCCCGCCCGAACGCGATGATCCTGTACGCCACCCTGGCCAAAGGGCCGAAGCTGCCACTGGAGTACCAGGTCAACTCCACCCGCCAGTTCATGCGCGAACTGAACCGCCTGGGCCTGACCAGCGCCATCGATGCCGGCGGCGGCTACCAGAACTTCCCCGACGACTACCAGGTGATCCAGGAGCTGGCCGACAACAACCAGCTGACCGTGCGCATCGCCTACAACCTGTTCACCCAGAAGCCCAAGGAAGAGCTCGACGACTTCCGCAAGTGGACTTCCAGCGTCAAGCTGCACAGCGGCACCGACTTCCTGCGCCACAACGGCGCTGGCGAGATGCTGGTGTTCTCCGCTGCCGACTTCGAGGACTTCCTCGAGCCGCGCCCGGACCTGCCGCAGACCATGGAAGAAGAGCTGGAGCCCGTGGTGCGCCACCTGGTCGAGCAACGCTGGCCATTCCGCCTGCACGCCACCTACAACGAATCGATCACGCGCATGCTCGACGTGTTCGAGAAGGTCAACCGCGACATCCCGTTCAACGGCTTGCCGTGGTTCTTCGACCACGCCGAAACCATCACCCCGCAGAACATCGAGCGCGTGCGTGCGCTGGGCGGCGGTATCGCCATTCAGGACCGCATGGCCTTCCAGGGCGAGTACTTCGTCGACCGTTACGGCGCCAAGGCTGCCGAACAGACGCCGCCGATCAAGCGCATGCTCGACATGGGCGTGCCGGTGGGTGCCGGTACCGACGCCACCCGTGTGTCCAGCTACAACCCATGGACTTCGCTGTACTGGCTGGTCAGCGGCAAGACCGTTGGCGGCATGGAGCTGTACCCGGAAGGCCTGAGCCGTGACACCGCGCTGCAGCTGTTCACCCAGGGCAGCGCCTGGTTCTCCAGCGAGCAGGGCAAGAAGGGCCAGATCAAGGTGGGCCAGCTGGCCGACCTGGCGGCACTGTCGCTGGACTTCTTCAGTGTCGATGAGGAAGCGATCAAGGGCATCGAGTCGGTGCTGACCATCGTTGACGGCAAGGTGGTGTACGGCGCGGGCGAATTCGACAAGCTCGGCCCAGCGCAGGTACCGGTACTGCCGGAGTGGTCGCCGGTGGTCAAGGTGCCGGGGCACTGGCGTGTGGGCACGCCGTCGCTGGCGGCCGCCGTGCACCAGTGCAGCGGGCCATGCGGGGTGCATGCGCACAGCCATGAAAAGGCACGGCATTCGAGCGTGCCGGTGAATGACTACCAAGGCTTCTGGGGCGCGCTGGGTTGCTCGTGCTTCGCCTTCTAAGCTGAGCTGATGTGAAAAGGGGGCCGTCATGGCCCCTTTTTTGTCTGTCAGGATTGCGCGATCCCCTGTAGGAGCGGCCTTGTGTCGCGAAAGGGCTGCATAGCAGCCCCAGCAATTCCTGCAGTGTCGCCAATATTCTGGGGCTGCTATGCAGCCCTTTCGCGACACAAGGCCGCTCCTACAGGGGATGGCGCCAACCTGTGGTGTCAATGGTGAGCCTTGTGCTCTGCGCCAGCCAGCAGATGGCGGATCTTCACTTCGACCCCATCGGTCTGCAGCATCCGCACCTTCGCCTCGATCTTCAGCTCTCCCCGGGTCACCCGATGGTGATGCCGCAAATGCTCCAGCCATGACTCTTCGAAGAAGAACTCCAGCCACAGTGAAGGGTCAGCACTGTCACGCATCAACCCCCACGACAATGCGCCATTGCGCTTGCGCATCGCCTCCAGATCGCGTGCCGCCAGCTGGAATGCCTCAGCCTTGGCCGGCTCGATGTGGTACTCCACGGTGACCATCACCGGCCCGCTTTCCTTGTCCATGTCATCGCTCAGTATCGGTACCGGCCAGTGCAGCGACGGCGTCAGCTCTTCGGCCTCGGTCTCCGGCAAGGTGACCTTGCAGGTCAGCAACGTACCCAGCGCCAGGCCGCCTGCAGCCAGCAACAGGCTCAGGGTGATCGAAGCATGGCTGGCTAGCGTACCCCACAGCAAGCCACCGCTGGCCATGGCGCCGAAGAAGATCAGGATGTACACCGACAACGCCCGCGCCCGTACCCAGGCCGGTACCGAGGTCTGCGCCGCTACCTGCAGGTTGGACAGCACCGCGATCCACGCCGCGCCGCTTAGCAGCATCGCAGGCAGCAGCACATAGAAGTTGCGCACCAGCGCCAAGGCCAGCAAGAACAGGGCATACAGCAGGCTGGCAAGCATCACCAGGCGGTCACGGCTGATGCGCTCGCGCAGGCGAGGCAGCAGCGTGGCGCCGGCCACCGCGCCGATGCCGATGGCCGCCAGCAACAAACCAAAATCGGCTGCGTTGCCGTGCATTTCACCGCGCACGATCAGTGGCAGCAGCGAAGTTCCGGCGCTGGCGCAGAAGAAGAATGCCAACGCCCGCAACAGCACGGCCTGCAAGGGTTTGGCACTGCGTGCGAAGCGCAGGCCGGTGCGCATGGCGCCGACGAAACGCTCGGCCGGCAGTAGCGGCTCCTTCACCTCACGTTTCCACAGGAACAGCACCAGAATCACCCCGGCGAAGGAAACCGCATTCAAGGCAAAGGTCAGCCACGGGCCGACCAGGCTCACCACCACGCCGGCAAGCGCCGGGCCGATAGCGCGCGACACGTTGATGCCAACGCTGGAGATGGCCACGGCGTTGGCCAGGTCCTCCTTGCCCACCAGCTCCGGCGTCAGCGCGCTCCAGGCTGGCATCATCAGCGCGGTGCCGATGCCCAGTGCCAGGGTCAGTACCAAAAGCAGGGTGACGTTCATCAGCCCGAGCAGGGTCAGCGCCGCGAGTACCACGGCGACCGACGACATCCACAGCTGCACCAGCAGCAGGTAGCGGCGCTTGTCGACGATATCTGCTGCCGCGCCGGCCGGCAGGGCGAGGAAGAACATTGGTAGCGAGCCAGCCACCTGGATCAGTGCCACGTGCAGCGGGCTGGCCGATAGCGTGGTCATCAGCCAGCCGGCGCCCACCTCATGCATCCAGGTGCCGATGTTGGAGGCGATGGTGGCGATCCACAGCATGCGGAAGGTGGTGTTGCGCAGCGGGCTCCAGGCACCTGAAGGGGAATTGCTCATGTCAGAAGCTGCCTTTGAGTGGGTATTCGATGATCAGGTAGATGCGGTCGAGGTCATCGCCGGCCTGGGCCTGGTTGGCGCGGTGGCTGACGTGGGAGAACGATAGGCTGAGGTCTTTGGCGGCACCGGACTGGACCACGTATTTCAGGTCGACGTCGCGTTCCCAGTGCTTGCCGCCCTGGCCTTGCTGGCCCACATAGGCACCGCCGGCCGGGGCATGACTGCCGTCGATGCCACGGCCGCTGACATAGCGGCCCATCAGGCTCAGCCCAGGGACGCCGAGGGTGGCGAAATTGAGGTCGTAGCGCAGTTGCCACGAGCGCTCGCCGGGGCCGTTGAAGTCGGCGTACTTGATCGAGTTGGCCAGGTAGATGGAGTCGCCACCGACAAAGTCGAACGGCGTGTCGCCTTCGACCTTCTGGTAAGCCAGGGTCAGGGCCTGGGCGCCGAAGCTGTACTTGGTCAGCAGGCTGTAGGCGAGGGTGTCGATCGCCCCGGCGCTGGCGTTACCGGTGTCACGGGTCTTGTAGAGATTGCCGTCCAGGCGCCAGTTGCCCTCGGCGAGGTTGAGGTTGAGGTAGGCCTGGCGCCAGGTGTTTTCCAGCTGCCCGGCGTACAGCGCGCCGCCGAATGGGCCGTGCGGCGCAAAGGTGGCTCCGGCCAGGCTGATGGCGCGGTTATTGGTGGTGGCGCCATAGCCGCTGAAATCGTCGTGGGTGGAGCTGTTGGCCTGATTGTTGAAGGCCGTGAAGCGCCCGGCCTGCAGGCGCCAGTCGGGCAGATCGGTGTTTTCCACGAACCAGCCGGTGGCGTATTCCGGGTGCAGACGCTTGTCGCCGGTGTCGAACACAGGTGTTTCGACGGTCATCTCGCCGTAGCGCAACTGGGTGTTGCCCAGGCGCAGCTTGAGCGCGGCGCCGGCACTGGAGTAGTCGGACTCAGCCCGGCCATCGCTGTCGCGTGGCAGCAGGCCGGTGCCGGCATGGCCGCGACCGCCGTCGAGCTTGAGCCCGAGGAAACCATGGGCGTCGAGGCCGACACCGAGCGTGCCCTCGGTGAAGCCCGAGCGGACTTCGCCGATGAAGCCTTGGGCCCACTCCTGGCGGTAGTTCTGGCCGCTGGCGGAGGGCGAGCGGAAGTCGCTGTGCAGGAAGTAGTTGCGGTTGAGTAGCGACCAGCCGGCATCTTCGGCATGGCTGAATGCCGGGTAAAGGGCGAGGGTGGCGAGCAGGGCGCGGCCTGGTCCGTGATTGGCGCGGATCATGGGGCCTCCAAGGGGGATGATCCGAGACTGTGGAGCAAGGATAGGCCAGGGGTCTTGTAACTGTGTGCTGGAACATATGCTCTACCTGTACTGGCCTCTTCGCGGGTAAACCCGCTCCCACAGGATCACCACAGGCCTGAGGTCTGCGCGGCCCCTGTAGGAGCGGGTTTACCCGCGAAGAGGCCAGCACAGACAGCCCAAGGCTCAAGCCATGTCGCTGATGGCGAACTCCTCGGCCAGGTGATCGATCAGTGCCCGCACCGACGGCAACAACCCGCGTCGCGACGGGAAGATCGCATGGACGATGCCGCAACGCGGATGCCAGTCAGGAATCAGCTCAACCAACCGGCCAGCCGCCAGGTCTTCGCGCACGGCCACTCGCGGCAGATGAGCAATGCCCACGCCAGCTACCACGAAATGGCGCAGGGCAAACAAGTCGTCAGTCACCATGCGCGGGGTATGCGGGATTACGATGCTGCGGCTGCTGTCCTCACCCTGGAACAGCTCCCACTGGTACTCGCGCTGTGCACTGCCCCAGTGCAGGCTCGGCAGCGTACTGAGGAGCTGCGGGTCGAAGCCTTTGGGCAGTTGTTCCAGATACTGCGGCTGGCCGACCAGGCACTGGGTGCTGTTGCTCAGCACCTTCATCACCATGTCGGTGTTCTCCAGTGGCGGGAAGCGCACCCGCAGCGCAATGTCGAAGCCCTCGTGCAGCAGGTCGACACGGCGGTTGGTGCTCTCGATGAACAGCTCCACCTGCGGGTATTTGAGCATGTAGCGGGTCAGCATCGGCCCGACCCAGGAGTTGAGCAGGGTGGTCGGGCAACTGATACGCACCAGCCCGCGCGGCTCGCTGCGGTTGCGCTCGATGATCTCGGCCGCGCCCTCGGCCTCTACCCGCATGGCCAGGCAACGGTTGTAGTAGGCCTGGCCGATCTCTGTGAGCGAGCAGTGGCGGCTGGTGCGGTGCAACAGACGCACGCCGAGGCGGTCCTCAAGGTCGGCGATGCGCCGGCTGAGCTTTGACTTGGGCATGTCCAGCGCCCGTCCGGCCGGGGCGAAGCCACCGTGCTCCACGACTTGGGTGAAGTAGTAGAGGGAATTGAGGTCTTCCAATGGTCGTTCTCCAAATGGAACGCTAAAGGCAATTTTCGCAGTCTACCGCCGTAAAGGTGATGATTTTAATCTGTGCCCATCAACGCGAAACACCCCAGATTGCTGAAAAATTCATAAACGTCAGGAGCACAGACCATGAGCAAATTCACCTACAACCGCCTGAACAAAGACGACGCCGCAGTCCTGCTGGTCGACCACCAGGCTGGCCTGCTGTCGCTGGTCCGCGACATCGAGCCGGACAAGTTCAAGAACAACGTGCTGGCCCTGGCCGACCTGGCCAAGTTCTTCAACCTGCCGACCATCCTCACTACCAGCTTCGAGCAAGGCCCCAACGGCCCCCTGGTGCCAGAGCTGAAAGAACTGTTCCCGGACGCCCCGTATATTGCCCGCCCTGGCCAGATCAACGCCTGGGACAACGAAGACTTCGTCAAGGCGGTGAAGGCCACCGGCAAGAAGCAGCTGATCATCGCCGGTGTGGTGACTGAAGTGTGTGTAGCCTTCCCGGCGCTGGCAGCCCTGGAAGAAGAGTTCGAAGTGTTCGTGGTGACCGATGCTTCCGGCACCTTCAACGAAATGACCCGTGATGCTGCCCATGACCGCATGAGCCGGGCTGGCGCGCAACTGATGACCTGGTTCGGCGTGGCCTGTGAGCTGCACCGCGACTGGCGCAACGACATCGAAGGGTTGGCGGCGCTGTGCTCCAATCACATTCCGGACTACCGCAACCTGATGACCAGCTACAACGCTTTGACTGCGGGTAAGTAATAGCGAGCAGCTCAAACATAGGAGGCCGGCCCCAACATGGGGCCGGCCTTTTTCGTTGCACTTTGTTCCAGCCTTCGATCCAACTTGGTTGCATTGTCAGCGTTTGATCCGAGCGCGAAGCCCGTTGTCAATCAGCGGCACTAACTGGATCAGGAACCCTGTCGATGGCTGAATCATCAGCGTTGGGTGAGACCTCCGCACCTCGGTTTGAGGGTGTGCATATGAAGATCAAGCATTCGATCAGGGCCACTGGAGACAGTGGCCCTTTTCTTTGGTTGGTATTGGCAACCCGCATCAGCACAACCTCTGCGGGCTGGACCTCAAATAGCCTGCGAAGATGATTTGGCTCTAGTTATCTGTGCCTTTTTGGGAAATTTCTTACATTGAGAACGGATGGCTTGATGGCGCCAAACGGGAAGGTGAAGAGCAGACTGGGCAGCCCGGAAATCCTCAGGAGTGCCTCGATGTGCTGCGCTAATGCTAGCTTGAAAGGTGTAAGGCCTGGCCTTACACTCAATCACCAATGATCAGGAGTTTCAGGCACAAGGGCCTGAGGCTCCTCCACCAGCAGCGTGACTCGTCTGAAGTGCGTGCAGATCATGTTAATCGCTTGCGGCGTTTACTTGCTTCGCTCGAGGTTGCACAAACGGCTGCAGACATGAACCGTCCCGGTTACCGTCTTCATCCCCTGCATGGAAAGCTGGATAGCTTTTGGGCAGTGAATGTCTCGGGGAACTGGCGTCTGGTGTTTCGCTTCGTTGGTTACGACGTGGAGCTTGTCGATTATCTGGATTACCACTAGGAGAGCTCAGTCATGCCTATGTTCGATCCTCCCCACCCTGGGGAGTCCCTGCGAGAAGACGTGTTACCCGCAATCGGCATGAACGTCTCTGAGCTAGCTCGCCACCTTGGCTATTCACGGGGGCAACTATCCACTGTGCTCAATGGGCGCGCCGCCATTTCAGCCGATCTTGCTTATCGACTTGAGCTGGCGGGACTTGGGCCTGCCCGGCAGTACCTTGCTGAGCAGGCAGCTTACGATCTCTGGCAAGCCGCGCACCGTGAGCATCCTCAGATAGCGCGGCTGGTGATCGCCTGACGTCTCAATCCGCATCCGAATCAAACAACCGGGCCAACTCCACCCGCGCCTCCTTTGCCGTCTGCATCACCTTGGCGCGGTCATCGCGCACGAGCCCCTGGGCTTCCAGCACTTCCTCGTCATGCTGGGCAAACCGCTCGATCCGGTCCGCCGCCTGCTCGTCGCTCAAGCCCAACCCGACCAGCGCCCGGCGGGTCATCTCGAGGCTGGAGTAGAACGTCTCGCGAATCGGTTCGGCGCCTACATCCGCCAGCTTGTGTACATGCTGGCGGTTGCGCGCCCGGGCCAGCACTTTCAGGTGCGGATACTGGCGCTTCACCCGTTCAGCGGTATGGATGGCAGCCTCAGGGTCGTCGATGGTGATGATGAAGTATTCCGCCTCACCCACCTTGGCCGCATGCAGCACCTCGGGGCGCAGCGGGTCACCGTAGAACACCGGTACTTGTTCGAACATACGCGTCATCTCGATGGTGTCCACCGAGGTTTCCAGGGCAATGAACGGGATCTTCTGCGCCCGCAGGATGCGCGCGACGATCTGGCCCATGCGGCCCATGCCAACGATAACCACCCGCGGCGTGCCGGCGTCGATGGTCTTGTATTGCTCGGGCACTTCCCGTGCCGGTTGCGGGCGTTTGAGGGCACGGGCGCAGCCGAGCATCAGCAGCGGCGTGATGGCCATCGACAGGGTGATGGTCATCAGCAGCAGGTCGTAGGTCTGGGTGTCGAACAGGCCTTGGTCCTTGCCCAGCTTGAACACCACGAAGGCGAACTCACCACCGGCCGCCAGCACCATGCCCAGGCGCAGTGCGCTGGCGCTGTTCAGGCCGCCGGCGAGGCGGCCGACGCCGATCAGCAGCACCAACTTCACAGCCACCAGCAGCAGGGTCAGGCCGAGCAGCACCAGTGGCATTTCCAGCAACAGGCTAAGGTTGGCGCCCATGCCGACACTGATGAAGAACAGCCCCAGCAGCAAGCCCTTGAACGGTTCGATCTGCGACTCAAGCTCGTGGCGGTATTCCGAGTCAGCCAGCAGCAGGCCAGCGAGGAAGGCGCCCAAAGCCATGGAGATGCCGGCTTCTTCCATCAGCCAGGCAGTACCGATCACCACCAGCAGCGCGGTGGCGGTGGACACCTCCGGCAGGCCGGTACGGGCCACGGTGCGAAACACCGGACGCAGCAGGTAGCGGCCACCGATGATGACCACGGCGATGCTGGCGAACACCTTCAGGCCGTGTTGCAGGCTGTCGCCATGGCTGGTGTCCGGGCCGCTGGCGGCCAGCAACGGGACCAGGGCGATCAGTGGGATCGCGGCAATGTCCTGGAACAGCAGGATGGCGAACGCCAGGCGGCCATGGGGGGCGTTGAGCTGCTTGGTTTCGGCAAGGCTCTGCAGGCCGAGGGCGGTGGAGGACAGCGCCAGGCCCAGGCCGAGCACGACGGCCGCCGGCAGCGACTGGCCGAAACCGAACAAGGCGATGGCGCCGATCACCGCGCCGGTCAGCAACACCTGGGCAGTGCCGACGCCGAACACCGACTTGCGCATAAGCCACAGGCGCTTGGGCGACAGCTCAAGGCCGATGATGAACAGCAGCAGGACCACGCCCAGCTCGGAAATGTGCGCGACGCTTTCGGTGTCGCGGATCAGGCCCAGGGCTTGCGGACCGATGGCTACGCCAGCGAGCAGGTAACCGATCACGGCCCCCAGTTGCAGGCGCTTGGCCAGGGGAACGGCGACGACCGCGGCGAGCAGGAAGATCACCGCGGTTTGCAGAAGGCTGCCTTCGTGTGGCATTGGCTCGTACTCCATGAGCTGCCGGGGCAGCGTTTGAACAGTTTGGCGGACAATTCTGGAGGTTGGGGGAGAGTCAGACAATCTGCCTGGAGGGAGAAAGATTGTCCCGGAAAGCGGGACAGCCTGTGCTGGCCTCTTCGCGGGTAAACCCGCTCCTACAGTTACGGCGCCGCGCTCAGGAACTGTGTAATTCCTGTGTGAGCGGGTTTACCCGCGAAGAGGCCGGCACAGGAAACACCCCACTCAAACCCCACTCAAACCCCGCCAAACTGCGCCCGATACTGCGCCGGTGTCATGCCGATACGCTCGCAGAACACCTTCCTCATATGCCGGTCGCTGCCAAAGCCGCAGCGCGCCGCGACCACCTTCAACGGCAGTTCGCCACATTCGAGCAACTTGCGCGCCTGGTCGATCCGCGCGTTCTGCAGGTACTGCAACGGCGTGATCCCGACCTCGCGCTGAAAGGTCCGGGCAAAGTTGCGCCCACTCATGGCCACCAGGTCGGCCATCTTCTGCACCGTAAATGCCTGGTCGATATGGTCGACGATGTACGCCTGCACCCGGGCAATCGGCGAGCCGTCCCGGGGCACCGCCGCCAGCAACGGCCCGTAAGGCGTCTGCCCGCCCTGGCGGTGGCGCGCCACCAGCAGCACCTTGGCGACTTCCAGGGCCAGCGCCTTGCCGTGGTCCTCGGCGACGATGGCCAGCGCCAGGTCGATGCCCGCCGTGATGCCGCCAGAGGTGATCAGGTTGCGGTCCATCACGTAGATGTGCTCAGTTTCGACCTTGGCCTCGGGAAACGCCTGCGCCAGGCGCTCCACATAGTTCCAGTGGGTGGTGCAGCGATAGCCGCCAAGCAACCCGGCGCGCCCAAGCAGGAACACTCCGGTGCAGACCGCACCGAAGCGCCTGGCGCCGCGTACGGCCTCAGGCAACCAGCGCTCCAGTTGCGCCAGGGCGACGTCATAGGCACCCGGCCCGCCTGGCACCAGCAGCAGGTCGATGCCGGCCGGCAGTTCATCCAGGCGCAGGTCGGCCACAACCTTCAGGCCGCACGATCCACGAATCGGGTGCAGGTCTTCGGCCACAGTGAGCAGCCGGTAATGTTTGTCTTCAGGCAGGAACCGGTTGGCAATGGCAAAGGTGTCCATCGGCCCGGTCACATCCAGCAATAGCACATCGTTGAACAGCACCATGGCCACGGTGCGTCGAGCGTGTTTTTCCTGCATACCACTATCGCCTTGAATGCCGGCCGCCCGCAGCGGCCTGAAGCTGAATACGAAACGCATCTTAAGGTATCGGCAAGAAGGACAGGGCCAGCAGTGCGCGATTAAGAACAATTCAGCTTTGGCTCAGGACTTTGTCATGTGCCGGCGGCCAGACTTGCTCCATTGAACAGGAGAGTCGCCATGCACCCTGGGACGCCCCAAGAGCCACTGCCACCCCCCGGCGCGCTGACGCCGGCGCGGTTGCGCCAGGCCAAGGAACTCATGCTGCGCAGTTCGCTGTCGATCATCGAGATCGCTGCCGTGTGCAACCTTACCCGCAGCCATTTCTCCCGTTCCTTCAAGGTCAACACCGGCCTTTCGCCACAAGCCTGGCGCCTGCTGGCGCGCATGGAAAAAGCCAAGCGCCTGCTCGTCACCGAGGCACCGATTACCCACGTGAGCCTGGAATGCGGCTTCTGCGACCAGGCCCATTTCACCCGTGCCTTCAGCCGCTTGGTCGGCCAGCCGCCCAAGGCCTGGCGCCAGGCGCAGGCCCATCCTTAAGCCGGATCTATCCGACGGTATAACCCCGCGGGATAAGCCCTTGAATGAGCCCCGGCCCGTTTTCCCAACCCAAGGAGTCACCCCCATGAGCCAACCTGATTACAAGCGCCTGAACAAAGACGACGCCGTGGTGCTGCTGGTCGACCACCAGACCGGCCTGATCTCGCTGGTGCAGGACTTCTCGCCCAACGAGTTCAAGAACAACGTCCTGGCCCTGGGCGACCTGGCCAAGTTCTTCGGCCTGCCGACCATTCTCACCACCAGCTTCGAGCAAGGCCCCAATGGCCCGCTGGTGCCGGAGTTGAAAGAAATGTTCCCGGACGCGCCTTACATCGCGCGCCCTGGCCAGATCAACGCCTGGGACAACGAAGACTTCGTCAAGGCGATCAAGGCTACTGGCCGCAAGCAACTGATCATCGCTGGCGTGGTAACGGATGTGTGCGTGGCTTTCCCGACGCTGTCGGCATTGGCTGAAGGCTTTGAAGTGTTCGTGGTGACCGATGCCTCAGGCACCTTCAACGAGACCGTGCAGCAAGCAGCCTGGGTGCGCATGACTCAGGCGGGTGCACAGATGATGAACTGGTTCTCGGTAGCCTGTGAGCTGCACCGCGACTGGCGCAACGACATCGAAGGGCTGGGTAACCTGTTGTCGCAGCGCATCCCCAACTACCGCAACCTGATGAACAGCTATGCGGCGTTGAGCGCCCGTTGATGTAAACCCGTACCGGCCTCTTCGCGGCGGTTCGACGCCTCGATAAACCCGCTCCCACAAGGGGATGTGCAACCCTGAGGCTGCGCACTACCCCTGTGGGAGCGGGTTTATCGAGGCGTCGAACCGCCGCGAAGAGGCCAGATCAGGTTGCGCGTTGTTCACAGGCAGAGTGAAGCGAATCTGGCACCCGCCAAACTGCGACACCAACGCCTGCAACTGCCCGCCATGGGCCTGCACCACCGAATTGCAGATCGCCAACCCCATCCCCAGCCCGGCGTCCTTGGTGGTATGGAATGCATCAAACACCCGTGCCCGCTCATCCGCCGCAATGCCGGGCCCGTTGTCGTCCACGCAGACCTCGACCCCATCCCCGGCAACTACCGATGCAATCCGCAACATCCCATCACTGCGATATCCCGCAAGTGCCTCCAGCGCATTGGTGATCAGGTTGAACACCAGTTGCTGCAATTGCACCGGGTCGCCCATCACGCTCACCCCGGCCTGCAGCCGCGTGTGCACCTCGACCCTGTACTTGGCGGCATCGGCCGATGTCAGGCGCAGCACCTCGCGAATAAGCTCGTCGACCTTGACGGCCTTGAGCTGCATCGGCGACTGCTTGGCCAGCGAACGCAGTGCGCGGACGATGTTGGCGGCGCGTTCGCTGTCATTGCGGATGTCTTCCAGGCCGGCAATCGCCTCTTCAAGGTTGGGTTCTGCCCGCTTGAGCCAACGCAGGCTGGCTGCGGCATTGGAGGCAATACCCAACAGTGGCTGGCTGATCTCGTGGGCAATGGACGCTGACAGCTCGTTCATCACCTGCAGGTGTGCACTGCGTGCCAGTTCTGCGCGAGAGCGGCGCAGTTCCTCTTCCATTTGCCCGCGGGCCTGGTTGTCTTCGGCCAGGCGCGTATAGAACTTGGCCGTCTGCAAAGACACCGCGGCCTGCGAGGCGAGGATCTCCAGCATGGCCAGGCGCTGGCTGCCGAACAGGTTCGGCACCAGGCGGTTTTCCAGGTACACCAGGCCGATCAGCACGCCCTGGATCACCAGCGGCAGGCACAGCACCGAACGGGCGTTACGCGCGTGCAGCTCCTGGCGGAAGGCCTCTGGGCACTCGCACAGGGCGTCATTGAGCACCAGCGGCTTCTTGGTGCGCATGGTGGCGTTGATGATCGACAGCGGCGCCTGGGTCATGAACCGCTGGCAGTTGTCCATGCTCACGTGCAGCCCGGCATCGTCGATGTAGGCGAGGGCGGCCATCTGAAATTCGGCGCCACTGACGATCAGCAGTGCACCGTGATCGGCGCCGGAGTGCTGGGTGAGGTGGCCCATCAGCGTTTCGATCAGGCCTTCGAGCAGCACTTCCTCGGACAAAGCCCGCGCAGCCTCGATACCGGCCTCAAGGTCCAGCTTGGCCTGCTGAGTGGCGCGGTATGTTTCCTGGACGGGTTGCGTGCGCAGGAACGGGTGCAGGGCTTCAAGCTGGTGCACCTTGCCAGTCGCCCCCCAGATATGGAAGCAGTCGCGGGCGATGCGCAGGTGCAGGTTGGCGCCGGAGATCAAACCGCTGGGGATGCACACCTCGGCCAGTTGTTCATGGGCCAGGGCCTGTTCGTGGATAAAACCGGCGGCGGTTGCGGCGATCTGTGCCTGGTCAAAGCAGCGGATGGCGGCCAGGCCGTCGCCTTCGAGCCTGGCGATCACACCTTCGATCAGCAGCAGCTTGTTGCGGAAGGTCACCGGGTTGAAGCTGGCCCAGCGCTCGAAGCGCTTGCGCAGGGCCTGCAGCTCGGCCAGCTTGTCAGCAAGGCTGCCAGGGGCTTCCGGGCTGCCTAGCACCAGGCCGCGGAACAAGTGGTAGTCCGCCAGGTTGATGTGCGCAGGTGCCGCCCAGGCGCTGTCGCCCGCCGCGCCAAGGCTATGCATGGCTTGCGGGATGTTGCCCAGGTAGAAGGCGGACATGCCGCTGAACAGGTGCTGGAAGAACCCCGTGGTGGGTGAGTTCACCCGCGTAGGTGAAGCTGTGCAGGATGTGCCGCTCAGGTTGGCGACGAACCCTTGTTGGGCGTGCAGGATCTGTTCGATATCGCTGAAGCCATGACCGCGCACGGTAACCAGGCCCTGCGCCACTTCTTCGGCAACTTCCGGCAGGCAGCGGCCCATGAACAGGGAGTCGGAAACCAAATGGCTGCAGGCATGGCAGGTCATGGCCAGGTCGCCGCTCACGCGCGTCGAGTCGACCGCTTCCAGCGCAGTGCGGCGGGCGAACTCCATGGGCGAGGTCCAGGCGCTGACTTGGTCCAGGGCCAGTAGCGCACTGGTGAGATCGGCTTCGAAGCCGTGTCGTTCGATCAGCTTGAGCGCGGCCAGGCAGCAGGCGTGGCCGTCGTGGTAGCTACCGAAGCGTTCGGCGATCATCACCCCGTACCAGGCCATGCCATAGGTGCTGCCCGGGGCGACACCGTGCAGCAGCGACAGCTCCATGAGTTTGGCCAGGTGCAGGAAGCAGATATCGTCCTGCACGAAAAACGACGACGACAGGGTGGCCAGCAAGCCGATTGCAACTGCCACTTCCTCAGAGTCGGTACGCGGTAAAGACGCCAGGCAATGGCGGCCCTTGCGCTCGATCAGGGCATGGACATGCGCATGGCTGGCCGCCACCTGCTGCGGGTCGGTGCCACGAGCCAGGCTGATTCCCAGCAGCTCGAGGCCGGCGACGGTGGTGGTGATAGCGGCCTGGTAATCGCAGCGCAGAATGTGCAGGCGTGCCTGCAGTCGGCATACCCGCGCTTGCTCCAGCGCCGAGCACGCGCGCTGGAGGCATTCCATGATCCGGCCCTCGGCATCGGCCATGCGCGCCAGTTGCATGTCGCATTCCGCCGCCATGCAGGCGATGGCAAAGCCATGTCTGGCGTGGCTTTGCGCCGTGGCGTCCTGGCGCAGCAGCTGTTCGCACGCCTGCAGGTAGGCCGCAGCTTGCTCATAGGCGCCGTTGTCACTCGCGCGCAGCGCCGCATCACGCAAAAGCTGCAGGAAGACATCGCAGTCATTCGTTGCAAACCCGCATGGGCTGGCGCGTTGCAGCTGATTGGCGATTTCGAATACGACCTTCTGCAAGTCGTTGTGCCAAACCTGAAGCATGGCCTGCGCAATGCGTGCATGCAGTTGGGCACGATCACGCGCAGGCGTGAGTTGGTAGGCGGCCTCCATCACCCGGTCGTGGGCGAAGCCCAGGCCTTTCTGGCCTGGTAGCAGGAAACCCGCAGCAATCATGGCCTTCAACGGTTCGCCCGACAGGGATGCAAGCAGGCGATGCAGCAGCCGTTCATCGCAGCGGCCACCCACCGCGCTGGCGATCCGCAGCACATCGCGCTGGCACTCCGGCAGCCGTGCCAGGCGGTGGATCATCAGGTCTGCGACATTATCGGAGTAACGGTGCCGGGCCACGGCCTTAAGGCACCACGTCCAGCGCATGGCCTGGGTATCGAAGGTGATCAGCCTGTCCTCGACCATGGCCCTGAGGATCTGGTTGATGAAGAACGGGTTACCTGCGGTCTTGTCGAGGACCAGTTCGGCAACCGGCAACGCCTCGTCAGGGCTGACGTGGTAGCGCTCGCCGATCAGTTCGGTGACTGCGCCGACGGTCAGTGGGCGCAGGTTCAGTGTGATCTTGTGCAGTTTTTCAGGCGTGACAAGTTGCGTATTGGCAGCTTGCTGATCGTTGCGCCGGGCGAAGATCAGCAACAGGTTGGCGGGAGCCTGGGCAAGCAATTGTGCCAGTAGCTGCCGGGTAGCGACGTCGGCCCACTGCAGGTCATCGAAACACAGCACCAGCGGCTTGCCGGGTTGGCTGAACACTTGCAGGAATTCGACGATGGCCCGCTGTTCTTTCTGCAGTGCCAGGCGGGTGGGTTTTTCCGGCAGATCGGGCAGAGGGCCGAGGATCAGTTGCAGGTCCGGTGCCAGTTTGCCGAGCAGTCGACCGTGGCCTTTGATGCGCTTGAGGATCTCACGGCGCAGGGTGTCGAGGTCCTGGCTGTTCTTGGCCAGCAGCTGGGTGGTCAGCGAACCGAGGATCTCGACCCACGGCGCATAGGGTATTGCCTGTTCCCGGCTGTTGCACTTGCCGACAGCCCAGAAGCCTTCGGCATGGGCTTTGAGTGCGGCCTCCACCAGGCTGGACTTGCCCATGCCTGCAGCGCCGTTGATGAACAGCACCTGGGGTTTGCTGTCGCGACGTAGTGCCTTGAGCATCAAGGCGATGAGTTTCAGTTCGGCACTGCGGCCATACAGACGCCCGCGGCTGGGCAAAACAGGGTCGGCGTAGCCGGGCTCGAAGGCGGTGATGGTCTGGCTGGTGGCCCATTGTCGTTGGCAGTGGGCCAGGTCTACGGCCAGGGCACGGGCACTCTGGTAGCGGGCGTCTGGCTCCTTCGCCAGGGCCTTGGCCAGGATCCGGCTCAGTGGTTCTGGTACCTGGCTGTCGACCTCACAGGCCGTGCGTGGCTGAACCCCCGCATGCAATTGGCGCCAGTGCTGGGTATCGCGCCCGGCCAGCGGCAGCTCGCCCAGCAGCAGTTGGTAGAGAATCGCGCCCAAGGCATAGATGTCGCTGCGCCGGTCGCTGCTGCTGCCATGGGGGCAGATCTGTTCCGGTGCCAGGTAGGCCCAGTTGCCGATTGCGTTGCCCTGTTCGCTGATCAGTTCGGGTGTGTCGGCACGAAAACAGCCCAGGCGCACCCGGTGGTTCGGCTGCAGGCATACATGTTCCGGCTGCAGCGCACCGTGCAGCACATTGCGTTCGTGGGCTTGAGCCAGGGCGTTGGCGGCGCTTGCCGCAATGTCGAGAAAGGCCGCAAGGTCGACTGGGCCTTGGCTGATCAGGTCGGCGATGGAGCGGCCGGCCGGGTACACCAGCAACGGGCCTTCAGCGGAACGGACGAACGCCGAGGGAATTACCGCCCACTGTGGGTCCAGCTGCAGGCGGTAGTCACGCTCCAGGCGCTGGCAGGCTGCGGGCGCTTCGAGCGGCGCGCGTACGGCGATCCAGGCCTGGCCAGTGGCAGGGTCATGCAGGCGGAAGTAGCTGAGCTCACCTTCCTGGCCCAGCTGCGTGATATCGCAGCGATTCAGCCAGTCGTCGTCGATCGACTGGTCGAAATCGATGGGCCTGTTTGCGAGGCGTTCATCGAGCACAAAGCACCCCCTGCTAGCGACATCCTGACGCGCGAGTATACGCAGCGGACCCATCAAGAATGCGGCCTGCAGCCGGCTTGGCAGAAACGGGCACGCTGTTGTCCGTTATCAGTACCTGGCGCCTGGAGGGGGCTTGTATAGTTCTGAGGCCAACCTATCCCTCGGGATAATTGTCTGATCGCGTTCGCTGGCCTAGGCTGCCCGAGGCTGCGCAATCGCCCATGCCCGCGCGAGGAAACCATGATCCGAATAGGCAATGCCCAGGTGTCGCTGGAGCGGAGAGAAGCCTTTCTCGACGGCAAGCCGATCCCGTTGGGCGGGCGGGCATTCGAGGTGCTGGCCACGCTGATCAAGGCCAAGGGCCGGGTGGTCGGCAAGGACGAGCTGTTCAGCCAGGTGTGGGCCGGCACGGTGGTTGAGGACAACAACCTGCAGGTGCAGGTGTCGCTGTTGCGCAAGGCCTTCGGCGATCGCGGGCTGATCCAGACCGTACCGCGTCGGGGTTATCGCCTGGCGGCCGACGTCAGTATCGACGTGCCTTGCCTGGCGCTGGGTCAATCTGCGCTTTGCGCCGTGGCCGGTGCCACCGAGCCGCTCGATGACGGTGCGGACGTGCCAGTGCTGGTGGTGGACGACGACCCATCGGTGCGCAAGGCACTGGGCCGCCTGCTGCGCTCACAGGATATTCCCCACCGGTTGTTCGCCAGTGCCGAGGAGCTGTTCGACGCTCGCCTGGAAACCCCCTGCGCCTGCCTGCTGCTGGACATGCACCTGCCAGAAACCAGCGGCCTTGAGGTGCAGGCTGCATTGGGGCGGTTGGCGCTGCCTTGGCCGATCGTGTTCATGACCGGCTTCGGCACCATCCCCATGACGGTCCAGGCGATGCGCGCCGGTGCCGTGGAGTTTTTGACCAAGCCTTTCGACGAAGGCCAGCTGCTGGCACTGCTTGTAGCGGTACGCGCCCGCGCTGTGACCGAGGGGCGCAAATGGCACCATGCGCGGCAGGTCGAGGAAAAGTACCAGCGCCTGACCCAGCGCGAACGTCAGGTGTTCACACTGGTGGTTGGCGGCCTTTCGCACAAGCAGATCGCCAAGGAGATCGGCACCAGTGAGGTGACCACCAAGGTGCACAAGAAGAACATCATGAACAAGATGCAGTCACGCTCACTGCTGGAGCTGGTGGCCATGCACAACGTCATCGAGGCTCGGTCTGGCGCATGAGCAGAGCGGTGTGCATCGTCGATGACGATGCTTCGGTGCGCAAAAGCCTGGCCAATCTGCTGCGTTCGGCGGGCTTCGGCAGCCTGGCATTTGCCACGGGGGAAGTGTTTCTGGCTTCGGAGCTGGCGCGCGAGGCAGGCTGCGTTCTGCTCGATCTGAAGATGCCGGGGATGAGTGGGCTGGACGTGCAGCGCGAGCTGGCGCGGCGGGGTTGGCGCTTGCCGGTGATCTGCATGTCGGCGCATTGGGATGAAGGTGCGCTGCAGGCGGCACTGCGCAATGGCGCACGGGCTTGTCTGGGCAAGCCGTTTCCCGAAGAGGTGTTGCTCAAGGTGGTCGAAGAGGCGCTGGCAGGTGAATGAGCACACCTGATCAATCAATGGCTGCGCATTCGGGCGATGCTCGTTGGGTTGATCGAATTGCGAGACCTTTCCCATGCCACGCCTCAATACCTTTCTCGACCCTCAATCGCCGGCCCTGATCGCCAGCGGCCTGCTGTTAATGCGGGTGATGGCGGCGCTGCTGCTATTTTCCATTCACGGCTTGCCCAAGCTGCTGGACTGGAGCGGGGAGTTGCAGCGCATCGAAGATCCTTTTGGCCTTGGGGCGTCGCTGACCTTGGGCCTGGCCGTGTTTGCCGAGGTGATTGGCCCGGTGTTGCTGGTGCTGGGGATCGCAGCGCGGCTGGCCTGCCTGCCGGTGTTGGCGGTGTTGCTGGTGGCGCTGCTGGTGGTGCATCCGGACTGGTCGCTGGAGCAGGGGCAGTTTGCCTGGTTGCTGGTGGCGCTTTATGGCGGACTGGCGCTGACCGGGCCTGGGGCGTATTCGGTCGCAGGGTGGATCGGTCGGGCCAGGTTTTCCTGATGGATTTTGGGGCCGCTTTGCGACCCTTTCGCGACACAAGGCCGCTCCTACAAGGGAACGCGATTTCTTGTAGGAGCGGCCTTGTGTCGCGAAAGGGTCGCAAAGCGGCCCCAAAGATCTAACGGCTCCCTGGTCGGTACTGCAAGGCCTCGGCCAGATGGCTTTTGCCGATCACCTGACTGCCTTCCAGATCGGCCAATGTGCGTGCAACTTTCAGCAGCCGATGCGCTGCCCGCAAAGAAAGACTCAGCCGCTCGCAGGCAGTCTCCAGCCAAGCCTGGTCCGCCGCTGCCAGCTGACAATGACGACGCAACCCCTCCAGGTTTAGAAACGCATTGGCACAGCCTTGCCGTCGCTGCTGCACTTCACGGGCCTCGGCCACCCTGGCTGCCACACCGGTGCTGGTTTCGCCGCTCGGCTGGCTGTTGAGCGTGGTGGTCTCGCGGGCCACGGTCAGGTGCAAGTCGATGCGGTCCAGCAACGGGCCTGACAGCTTGTTGCGATACCGTGCGATCTGTTCGGTACTGCAGCGGCAGCGTCCAGTCGGGTCGCCCAGATACCCGCAAGGGCAGGGGTTCATTGCCGCCACCAGCTGGAAGCGTGCCGGGAAACGCACCTTGTCGCGCGCCCGTGCAATCACGATCTCGCCCGACTCCAGCGGCTCGCGCAGCACCTCCAGCACGCGCCTTTCAAACTCTGGGAGCTCGTCGAGAAACAGCACGCCATGGTGCGCCAGAGTGATCTCGCCAGGTTGCGGCCGGCTGCCGCCGCCAACCAGCGCGGGCCCTGAGGCCGAATGGTGCGGATGGCGAAATGGCCGCTGCGGCCAGCTGCTAAGCGGCGCGTGACCACTGACCGACTGGATCGCCGCTACCTCCAGCGCCTCGTGTTCATCCAGCGGCGGCAGCAGGCCGGGAAGACGGCTGGCGAGCAAGGTCTTGCCCGTGCCGGGCGGGCCGGTGAACAACAAGTTATGCGCCCCGGCTGCGGCCAGCAGCAATGCCCGCTTGGCCGCGACCTGGCCCTGGACCTCGCTGAGGTCCGGGTAAGGATGCTGCTGCAGGACCAGGCCATTGGCGGCGAACGGCGGCAACGGCACTTGCCCGTTGAGGTGCGCTACCAGCTCCAGCAGATGCCCCACTGCATACACCACCAGTCCGCCGGCCAGGCTGGCTTCTTCGGCATTCTCCCGCGGCACCACCAGCGCCCGGCCCGCCTCGCGTGCCGCCAGCGCTGCCGGCAATACACCCTGCACTGGGCGCAGGCTGCCCGACAGTGCCAGTTCACCCAGGCACTCCATGTCGCTCAACGCCGCTATCGGCACTTGGCCGTCGGCGGCCAGGATGCCCAATGCGATGGCCAGGTCATAACGCCCGCCGTCCTTGGGCAGGTCGGCCGGTGCGAGGTTCTGGGTAATGCGCCGTTGGGGGTAATTCAGCCCGGAATTGACGATGGCGCTGCGCACACGGTCCTTGCTCTCCTTGACCGTGGTTTCCGGCAAGCCGACCAGGGTGAGATGGGGCAGGCCGTTGGCCAGGTGCGTTTCGACGCTGACTGCCGGGGCCTGCACGCCGACTTGGGCGCGGCTGTGGACGAGGGCGAGGGACATGGACACTCCGTTTGTCACGACATGGAAAAGCCGCTTCCTGCGGCTCGTCGAAGCCTAGAGTGTTTGCAATGAATTCGCGCAACAAGAATGCGACTTCCTTTTGCAGGGCAGGAGTTTTCCCTGCCTTTTCACACAATCTGACAAATACTGGATCCAATTCTTTGCGAAGATCCCAGCTATGGCTTAGTGTTCATGAGCGACTGCTGTTGCCATTGGATGGCAACGCGACCCTGAAAATGGACTTAAGGTACTGCCCGTGCAAACGCTCATTCGCACCCGCCAGCAGATCCGAGAACGGGTGCAGGCCAACGAATACGCTGAACTCAACCGCTTGTTCGATGCGCTCCAGGCGCAGTGGCGGCAGGCGCCCCCCGGTGAGTGCCCCGCCTATCTGGAGGCTGTGCAGGGCTACATGCTGGATTGCGACTCCCAGGGCGGCAAGGCCCTGACGCAAACCCTCAAGGCCTGGATCGACACCTGCCCCAAGGCTTATCACCCACAGGTGGTGATGGGCTTTCACTGCTTCAGCCACGCCTGCCAGATCCGTGGGCAGGCTGGCTCTGATGAAGTTTCCGAAGAGCGCTGCCTGGCTGCCGAACAGGCCTGCGAGAAGGGCGCTGCGCATTTCCTGCAGGCCATGCAGCGCAGCGCGCAACCGATTGCCGCAGTAATCGGCATGCTGCACGTCAGCGCGTACTTGCGCGAGCCCGGTTGGTTGGTCGAGTTGTTCGCTGGCCAGGTGGCGCGCTATCGGCCCAGCGCGCATGCCGATGTGGAAGTGCAGGAGGCCGCTGCGCCGTTGTTGGTCAAATACGGCCTGACGCCGTTGCTGGAGCTACCGCAATCATTGCCTGCAAATTTAGGCGCGCGTTTGCATGAGCAAGGCGAAAGTGCCCGGGATTACTGGCTGCGTCATGCACTGGCGTGGTTCCCAGGCTGCTTTGAGGCCATTGAGGCTTATGCCGCTTACCTGACCCCATGTTGGGGCGGCAGCGATGAGGCGATCGACGCATTGGCCTGCGGCCCGCTGTGCCAGGGCTGGCCTGAAGCCCTGCGCAATGCGATCCGCTGGCGGGCCCTGGAAGACAGCTTCTGGCTACCGCATCCCAAGCAACTGCTACAGGTGGCGACCTGGCACAGAACTTTTGCTCAATGGGGCCAACGTGAACTCAGGCCCAAGGAACGCGCTACGCTGCTGGCCCGGCGTGGCGCCTTGCGGCGCTACTCGATGCAGGATTACGCCGGAGCGATGCGTGACTTTGTCGAGAGTGTCGCGCTGTACCCTGACCACGGCTTCGTCCCGGCCATTGGCGAGCCCTTCCACAGCCTTGTATGCCTGGTGCTGTTCCACGAGGCTGAGGACGATTCGCAGGTATTGCGCACCGTCATCGAGCGGCTGTGCGACGACCGTCAACAGGCCGCGGCCTGTGCACTGCGGGCTGCGGGGCATCAGTTCGGGCTGTGGGGCTTCGGGCAATCTGCCGAGCAGGCATGCATGTGGTTGCGTTTGGCGGTCAAGCGCCAGTGCGGGCGGGAAGGGCAGGGCTTCGATGTGCTCGATGTACCGCGCCTGCTGTGGGCCGCCAGGCTGCATGAGGCTGCGCACTTCCTGTATGAAGCCTGCGCAGAGTTGAAACTGCCGGATGCCGCCCTCGCACTCTACGACCTGCATCGTGGCTGGCTGGACGACACCCCCGAGCAATATCTGAGTGGCAAGGCTGCCGAGCACTGGTTGCTGCGTGCGGCAGAGTCCGGCCACCCACTGGCCAAGTTCGACCTGGCTTGCCAGCGGATGAGCCACCCGCAAGGGCTGGAAGACCGAAAGGCGGCGCTGGCGGTCAAGCGGCTGTTGCTCGATGCACTGAGCTATCCGCAAATCCATGCCAAGGCGCAGTTGCAGCTAGGCATCCTGCTACGCCAGTACGGTGATGCGCGGGAGCGTGTCGAGGCGGTCGACTATCTGCTGGGGCTGGCCGAGCATCCCGACGCCTGGATTGCAGCGCGCGCCTGTGCAGAACTCGGGCTGGCCTGGATGCAGGGCTGCGGCACGCGCAAGCAGAGCCGCTTCGCGGCAATCGAATGGGCCAATCACGCCGTTGCGCTGCAGTCGAGCGATCCGCTCATCGAAGAAATACAGGCCGAGATCCGCAACTCGCACAGCCGGGTGAAAACGTTGTTCACCGTGTGTGGGGCTGCGTTGTTCCGCGGCGACTTGCATGCCAGTGAACTGCCACCCAAAGCCGCCGGCCAGCACAGGGCTTCGGCCTGATCGAAGTCGGGGCCGCCAGGCGGCCCCGGCTTTTTATGGCTTGGCGCCGAGGATGATGTGCGACGCCTTGATCAGCGCGGTGGCTTTCACGCCGGGGGCCAGGCCAAGCTCCTGCACGGCTTCGCGGGTGACAATGGAAAACACCTCGGTGCCGCCTGCCAGCTTGAGGACCACTTCGGCGTTCACAGCGCCGTCGCCTACCCGTACCACTTCACCTTCCAGGGCGTTGCGGGCCGAAAGCCGGTAGCCGTCGGCATCGGTCATCAGCACCACCCAAGGTGCCTTGACCAGGGCCACGGCCTGTTTGCCGACATTGATATTGAGGTTATGCAGGCTGGCCATGGTGACCACCGCCACCAGTTTCTCGCTGCCAGCCAGGGTCAGTTCGACCTCGGCATTCACTGCGCCGGGCTGCACGGCGCTGACGGTACCTTCAAAGACGTTGCGGGCACTGACTTTCATGGTGAGGCACTCCTTATCGATTGTTATTCCTGCGCAGCTGGTGCCATCCGGGCTTCCAGCTCGGCGACTTGCTTCTCCAGGGCCTCGAGGCGGGCACGGGTGCGTGCCAGCACGACCATCTGGCTGTCGAACTCTTCACGGCTGACCAGGTCCAGCTTGCTGAAGGCGCCTTGCATGAGCACCTTGAACTGGCTTTCCAGTTCGGCGCGGGGCTGGGCGGTATCGCTGCTGAACAGGCGCGAGGCCTGGTCGCTCAGGGCGTCGAGAAGGGCTTTGGGCGCGAGCATGTCGGGCTGTCCACTGATAATGAGAAATGGCTCGCAGTGTAGCACGGGGCAAAGCTGCACTTTTGACCTCAGGCAGTTGCACATTTTTCGAGCAGTGCTGCAGGTCGCTGCGCACCGAAGTTGTGCATGTTCGCCATGCTGGCGACTGGCCAATCCTGACTAATTCACATAACTCGCTGTTTTCCGGTGGTTTAACGGAACTGGCAAGGTTTCTGCAAAGACCTGTACGAGCCATGCACTGATGCAGTTCCTTGTGACCAGGCAGTGCGCACGCGGAGCCGGATGCCGACGACGCGTTACAAAGCCAACCGCTGCGCTTAGACTTGAGACGGGTTTGTTTTCCTGGGGCAAGTCCACCAAATCGGGAGAGAGTTTCATGAAGCTAGTCACAGCCATCATCAAGCCGTTCAAGCTGGACGACGTGCGCGAGTCGCTGTCGGAAATCGGCGTGCAGGGCATTACCGTCACCGAAGTCAAAGGTTTCGGCCGGCAGAAGGGCCACACCGAGCTGTATCGCGGCGCGGAGTACGTGGTCGACTTCCTGCCCAAAGTGAAGATCGACGTCGCCATCGACGACAAGGACCTTGATCGAGTGATCGAAGCCATCACCAAGGCGGCCAACACCGGCAAGATCGGTGACGGCAAGATCTTCGTGGTGAATCTGGAGCAGGCGATCCGCATCCGTACCGGCGAAACCGATACCGACGCGATCTAAGCGCCGAAAAAAAGCCTCACCAAACCCAACGCCCCAGGAGAAAACAACATGACTCTGCGTAAGATCGCAGGGCTAGGAGCCCTATTGTCCCTCGTAATGCCCGGGCTGGCCCTGGCAGAGGAAGCAGCTGCCCCAGCGCTGAACTCCGGCGACACCGCCTGGATGCTCACCTCGACAGCGCTGGTGCTGTTCATGACCATTCCGGGTCTGGCCTTGTTCTACGGCGGCATGGTGCGTTCCAAGAACGTGCTGTCGGTGATGATGCAGTGCTTTGCCATCACTGGCCTGATCAGCATTCTCTGGGTCATTTATGGCTACAGCATGGCCTTCGATACCGCCGGTATGGAAAAGGGCGTGCTCAACTTCAATTCCTTCGTAGGCGGGTTCTCCAAGGCGTTCCTCAGCGGCGTCACGCCAGCGAACCTGACCTCGGCTACCGCACTGTTCCCAGAAGCCGTGTTCATCACCTTCCAGATGACCTTCGCCATCATCACCCCGGCGCTGATCGTCGGTGCCTTTGCCGAACGCATGAAGTTCTCGGCGATGCTGGTGTTCATGGGTATCTGGTTCACCCTGGTCTATGCACCGATCGCGCACATGGTCTGGAGCGGTGACGGCGCGCTGATGTGGGACTGGGGCGTGCTCGACTTCGCTGGCGGCACCGTGGTGCACATCAACGCCGGTATCGCAGGCCTGGTCTGCTGCCTGGTACTGGGCAAGCGCAAAGGCTACCCGACCACCCCGATGGCCCCGCACAACCTGGGCTACACCCTTATGGGCGCGGCCATGCTGTGGATCGGCTGGTTCGGCTTCAACGCCGGCTCCGCCGCTGCGGCCAACGGCACTGCGGGTATGGCCATGCTGGTGACCCAGATCGCGACCGCAGCCGCTGCACTGGGCTGGATGTTCGCCGAGTGGATCTTCCACGGCAAGCCAAGCGCCCTGGGCATCGCCTCGGGTGTGGTCGCCGGCCTGGTCGCCATCACGCCGGCCGCTGGTACCGTGGGCCCGATGGGCGCCCTGGTAATCGGCCTGGCCTCGGGCGTGATCTGCTACTTCTGCGCCACCACCCTCAAGCGCAAGCTGGGTTATGACGACTCCCTCGACGCCTTTGGCGTGCACGGTGTCGGCGGCATCATCGGTGCCATGCTCACCGGCGTGTTCGCGGCACCAGCCCTGGGCGGCTTCGGCGCGGTAACCGATATTGGTGCCCAGGTCTGGATCCAGGCCAAGGGCGTGATCTTCACCGTGGCCTACACCGCCATCGTCACCTACGTGATCCTCAAGGTGCTGGATGTGGTGATGGGCCTGCGGGTCAACGAAGAAGAAGAGTCGGTCGGCCTCGACCTGGCTCAGCACAACGAACGCGGCTACAACCTGTAACTGCGACGCTGGAAAAACTTGCCCGGTTCGCCGGGCATTTTTTTGCCTGTTATTTGCCTTTTCCCGCAGTGCAAACGGTTTATCACTCACGTTCGCGACGTAGGCCAAAAACTTACAAGCTGTAGGGCGTTTATGGTGCTTTGCTTTTTCCACGGGCGCGCTAGAATGCGCGCCAAAGGGTGTTTGACGAGTAGTCCACACGCTTTACCAGCCTTTGCTAGGCTTGCCAGTAGCGTGTGGCCAGCAGGGTTCAAGGATTTGTCAGGTCCTGCCAGGAGCAGGGCCTGCTGGGTGCCGCCTCCCATCAGGAGCGCTGACCCAAGGGCAGTGGCCTAACCCACGGCCAGTTGAATTTTCACTGGTGCCTGCCGGTCTACGGCTGCACTGGTCTATAACTAACCTGCTTTTCGCAAGTCATGAGGTAGAACATGAGCGACGACGATCTGGAAAATGATGACCTCGAAGTAGGCGACGAAGACGAGGCTGATGAGGGCCTCGAAGCGGCGGCTGACGATGGTGCGGAAGATGCTGGCGATGACGACAGCAGCCCGGCACCGGCTGCCAAGGGCAAATCCAAGGCCGCTATCTCGGTAGACGAGATGCCGAGCATGGAAGCCAAGCAGAAGGAGCGTGATGCCCTGGCCAAGGCGATGGAAGAGTTCCTTTCGCGCGGTGGCAAGGTGCAGGAAGTCGAGGCCAACGTGGTCGCCGACCCGCCCAAGAAGCCGGACAACAAGTACGGCAGCCGCCCTATCTGAGTGGCTGAATACAAAAGAGCCCGCCGTCGCTGCGGGCTTTTTTGTGCCCGTTCAGGTTGGCGCGGTCCCTGTAGGCGCGGCCTTGCCGGGGCGCCGGACCGGTCGGAAAGGGCGGCGGAGCCGCCCCTGGCATTGGTGGTGTGTATCAATTGCTGGGGCCGCTGTGCGGCCCTTTCCGACCGGTCCGGCGCCCCGGCAAGGCCGCTCCTGCAAAGTCAGCGCCAGCTGGTCAGAATGTCGGGCAGCTGAGAGAGGCGTTGAATCTCTGCATCCGGCGCCCGGTCGCCAGCCCAGGCCTTGCCCTGTGGGTTGAACCACACCGCCCGCAACCCGGCGCGTTGGGCCCCGGCGATGTCGTCGCCCGGGTGATCACCGACATGCACCGCTGCACCGGCTTCAACTTCACCGCGCTTGAGGGCCTCCATGAATGGCGCCGGGTCGGGCTTGCCGATGCCCAGGTCCTCCGCGCACAGGGCAAAGCGGAAGTAGTCGGCCAGCCCCAGGCGGCGTATATCGGCATTGCCGTTGGTGACCACGCCCAGGATGTAGTGATGGCGCAGGATCTCCAGCACCGGTTGCACCTCGGGGAACACTTCGATCTTGTGGCGGGCGTGCAGGAACACCTCGAAGCCTTCGTTGGCCAGCTCCTGTGCCTGCTTGTCGCTGTAGCCGACCTCTTCGAGGGCGTGGAACAGCACACGCCGGCGCAGGGCACTGATGCGGTGCTTGAGGCCCGGTTCGGCCTGCACCAGGCGTTCGCGAATGGCGAACAGGTGTTCAACCGGCACGCCGCCGAGGATGGGGGCGTTGGCTTCGAGCCAGTCGCGCAGCACGACCTCGGCGCTGGCAATCACGGGCGCGGTGTCCCACAGGGTGTCGTCGAGGTCGAAGGTGATCAGCTTGATGCTCATGAGTCTGTGCCTTTGCTGCGTTTGGCCCGAGGGTGGGCGCTGTCGTACACCGCGGCCAGGTGCTGGAAGTCCAGGTGGGTGTAGATCTGCGTGGTGCTGATGTCGGCATGGCCGAGCATTTCCTGCACCGCGCGCAGGTCCTGGGACGATTCCAGCACATGGCTGGCGAAGGAATGGCGAAGCATGTGCGGGTGCAGGTGCTGGCCCAATTCGCGCTCGCCGGCTGCCTTGACCCGCATCTGGATGGCCCGCGGGCTCATGCGGTTGCCCTGGCGGGTGATGAACACCGCGCTGTCACGTGGGCCGCCGATGCCGCGCAGCTTGAACCAGGCCTGCAAGGCCTCGCGTGCCTTGCGGCCGACCGGTAGCACGCGGGTCTTGCTGCCCTTGCCGAGCACCTGCACCAGGCCAGCGGCCAGGTCGAGCTGTTCGAGGTCGAGGTTGTTCAGCTCGGACAGGCGCAGGCCGGAGGAATAGAACAGTTCGAGGATGGCCTGGTCGCGGCGGGCGATGAAGTCGTCGTCAACGCCACCCTCCAGCAGTTGCAGGGCGCGGTCGGTGTCCAGCACCTTGGGTAACCGGCGCTCGCCCTTGGGCGCACTCAGGCCGCTGGCCGGGTCGTGCTGGCACAGGCCTTCGCGGTTGAGGTAGCGGTACAGGCCGCGCACCGCTGACAGCAGCCGCGCCAGGCTGCGCGAGGACTGCCCTTGGTGGTGCTGGCGAGCGATCAGCTGGCGCAGCTGCTGGATCTGCAGCGCGCCCCATCCGGCGATGCCCTGGTTGTTGCAGTATTCGATGACCTTGTCGAGGTCGCGGCGGTAGGCCAGCAGGGTGTGTTCCGACACCTGGCGCTCGTTGCGCAGGTGTGCGCAATAAGCCTCCAGCTGGCGTTCCATCAGCGCACCGGACGCAGGGTCTGGGTCACGCGTGGCACCACGCGGCCGAGCACTTCGGCGATGTAGCCGAGGAACAAGGTGCCGACGCTGCTCTTGTAGTGCTGCGGGTCACGGCTGCCGATTGCCAGCACGCCATGCAGCCCTTGGTATTCGAGGGCTGCAACGGCACTGGAGCCGACTTCCTGCTGCTGCTCCTTGCCAAACAGGAAGGCCAGTTCGTGCTCGCGCAGGTTGCCGCTGACGGTCTTGCCGCCTCCAAGCAGGCCGCCGATGGCTTGCTGGGCTTCGGCATTGCTCACCCAGCGGCCGACAGGCGCTGCGTTGTCGCCGAACAGGATCAAGCTGACGAAAGGCACCTGGAATTCCTGGCGAAGGCTGTCTTCGACGGCCATCACCACTTCTTCCAGGCTGCCAGCATCGAGCAGGTCGAGGATCAGCCGGCGCGTCTTGTCGAACAGCCGGTCGTTGTCACGGGCCACGTCCATCAGTTGCGACAAGCGATGGCGCATCTCGATGTTGCGGTCGCGCAGCAGCTTGAGCTGGCGCTCCACCAGCGACACGCTGTCGCCGCGCTGGTGGGGGATGCGTTGCTCGATCAGCAGTTCGTCGTGCTCGGCGAAGAAGGTGGGGTGGGCGCGCAGATAGGCGACCACCGCTTCGGCATCGAGCTCATCGGGCTGCTGGGGTACTGGCTGATCGGTCATGGCGGTTACTCGCTTAGAGACGAACCTGTCCTTCGAAGACGCGTACGGCTGGGCCAGTCATCAACACGGGCTTGCCGGGGCCGGCCCATTCGATGTGCAGGCGGCCACCCGGCAGGTCGAGGGTCACCGGAGAGTCCATCCAGCCCTGGCTGATGGCGGCCACGGCAGCGGCGCAAGCGCCGGTGCCACAGGCCTGGGTCTCGCCAGCGCCACGTTCCCATACCCGCAGGTTGGCACGATGGCGGTCGATGACCTGGAGGAAACCGGCATTCACCCGCTGCGGAAAGCGCGGGTGGTTTTCGATTTTCGGGCCCAACTCATGGACCGGCGCGGTGTGCACGTCATCGACACGCAGTACGGCATGCGGGTTACCCATGGACACGGCGGCAATCGAATGCACCTGGCCGTCGACTTCCAGTGGGTAGTTCAACGCCTGCTCGTCGGCAATGAACGGGATTTCTGCCGGGACGAAGCGCGGCGGGCCCATGTCGACGCACACCTGGCCGTCGTTCTGCACGTCCAGCTCGATGATGCCGCCCTTGGTTTCCACGCGGATGCGTTTCTTCGCGGTCAGGCGCTTGTCCAGCACGAAGCGGGCGAAGCAGCGTGCGCCGTTGCCGCACTGCTCGACCTCGGAACCGTCGGCGTTGAAGATCCGATAGCGGAAGTCCACTTCCGGGTTGCTCGGCGCCTCGACGATCAGCAGCTGGTCGAAGCCGATACCGGTGTGGCGGTCACCCCATTGCTTGGCGTGCTTGGGCTGGATGTGCGCGTGCTGGCTGACCAGGTCGAGGACCATGAAGTCGTTGCCCAGCCCATGCATCTTGGTAAAGCGCAGCAGCATGGGGTCACTCCGGCAGCAGGCTTTCGCCAGCGTACAGTTCGGCGATGGTCTCGCGGCGGCGGACTTCGAAAGCCTGGTCGCCGTCGACCAGGATTTCCGCGCAACGGCCACGGGTGTTGTAGTTGGAACTCATGACGAAACCATAGGCGCCCGCCGACTGCACGGCCAGCAGGTCACCTTCGGCCAGGTTCAGCACGCGGTCCTTGGCGAGGAAGTCGCCGGTTTCGCAGATTGGCCCGACCAGGTCGTAGGCCCGACCTTCGCCGGCACGTGGAGTGACCGCGCTGACACCCATCCAGGCCTGGTACAGGGCCGGGCGGATCAGGTCGTTCATCGCCGCATCGATGATGGCGAAGTCCTTGTGTTCGGTGTGCTTGAGGTATTCCACGCGGGTCAGCAGGGCACCGGCGTTGGCCACGATGTAGCGGCCTGGTTCGAATACCAGGGCCAGGTCACGGGTGCCGACGCGTTCACGGATGGCCTTGATGTAGTCGGCCACCAGTGGCGGCTCTTCGTCGCGATAGCGCACGCCAACGCCGCCGCCCAGGTCCAGGTGGCGCAAGTGGATGCCGCACTCGGCCAGGCGATCGACCAGGGCCAGCAGGCGGTCGAGGGCATCGAGGAACGGGTCGACGGTGGTCAGCTGCGAGCCGATGTGGCAGTCGACACCGACAACGTCCAGGTTTGGCAGCTGCGCGGCGCGCACGTAGATGGCTTCGGCATCGGCGATGGCGATACCGAATTTGTTCTCTTTGAGGCCGGTGGAGATATACGGGTGGGTGCCGGCATCGACGTCCGGGTTCACGCGCAGCGAGATCGGGGCAATTTTGCCCATCTCGGCGGCCACCACTTGCAGGCGCTCGAGCTCGTCGGTGGATTCGACGTTGAAGCAATGTACCCCGACTTCCAGGGCGCGGCGCATGTCTTCGCGGGTTTTGCCGACCCCGGAGAACACCACGCGATCGGCACGCCCGCCAGCGGCCAGCACACGCTCCAGTTCACCGCCGGAAACGATGTCGAAGCCCGCGCCCAGGCGCGCCAGCACGTTCAGCACGCCGAGGTTGGAGTTGGCCTTTACGGCGAAGCAGACCAGGTGCTCGGTGCCTTGCAGGGCATCGGTGTAGCTGCGGTACTGGGCTTCGATGTGAGCGCGCGAGTAGACGTAGGTGGGGGTGCCAAAACGTTCGGCGATAGCCGAAAGGGCCACGCCTTCCGCGAACAGTTCACCGTCGCGGTAGTTGAAAGCGTTCATCTGATTTCCTTACTGCGCAGGCGTCTGCTCGGGCTGGATTGGCTGCTCTTCTTGCGGTTGGACCGCAGGAGCGTGCTGGTGCTGGTGCGACTTTTTCGGGCCTTTGCCGTCCTTGCCGTCTTCTGGCAGGTACAGGGGCCCCTTCTGACCGCAGGCCGAAACGAGGCAGGCAACCGCGACCAGCGCCGCGAGCGAGGAAATCAGGCGCTTCATGGGTGAAATCCTTTGAAATATGCAGTATTGCGCCCGAGTATACCGAGCGACCGGCGGATTGCCTATGCAAGAGCCGGTCCGTCGGGCGGGCTATGCTTAGGTGCTCTCGCCGCCGGTTATGGGGCCAGTGCCGAGAGCGGCTAAACCTTTGCATTCATGGCCCGGCGCCCGTATCTTGCCCGGCTTGCCCGTAAAGCAGCCAATTTCGAGGTTCCTGCAATGAGTTTGAGCGAAGCGCGTTTCCATGATCTGGTCGACGCTACCCAACAGGCCCTGGAAGACCTGTTCGACGAGAGCGGCCTGGACCTGGACATGGAGAATTCCGGCGGCGTGCTGACCGTCAAGTTCGAAGGCGGCGCCCAGCTGATCTTCAGCCGCCAGGAGCCGCTGCGCCAGCTGTGGCTGGCCGACCGTTCCGGTGGCTTCCACTTCGACTACGACGAAGAGACCAGCAAGTGGGTGTGCGAGAAGAGCGAAGAGCTGCTTGGCGAAATGCTCGAACGCATCGTCTGGGAGCGGGCCGGCGAGAAGCTGGACTTCGACGAGATCTGACATGACCAGCCAGGCGCGGCCGCCCAAGCCGCTGTACAGCAACGTCAGCCCGGCAGTACCGTCACCCTGCATCAGCGTCTGCCGGCTGGATGAGCAGCGGGTGTGCACCGGCTGCCACCGGCATGTCGAGCACATCCGCGAATGGCGCTCGGCCGACGACGAACGGCGCCGGCAGATCTGCCGCGAAGCCGAGGCCCTGCGCGCACGGGCTTGAGTATTTGCCCCGCTGTGGTAGTGTCAGGTTATGCGTCGGTGACGCAAAAGCATTCACAAACCCCGCCCTTGGGCGGGGTTTTGCTTTATCTGCCTGCAGGAAACCGCCTGTTCAAAGGAGTCTGACTGGATCATGAGCACCAAGCCTTCCCTCATCCTCACCCGACTGGACGTGCAGCGTCTCGAGCGCCTGATCGACAGCCTCGACGAAACTACCCCGGGTGTGCTCGCCTTGCAGGAGGAGCTGGACCGTGCCGGGCAGGTGGTCGGCCATGATGAAGTGCCCGCCGGTGTGGTGACCATGAACTCGCGCGTACATTGCCGCGAGGAAGCCAGTGGCAAGGATTACCACCTGACCCTGGTGTATCCGAAAGATGCGGGTGGTGAGGGCAAGGTCTCGATCCTCGCGCCGATCGGCTGTGCGCTGCTGGGCTTGTCGGTGGGAGAGCAGATCGACTGGCCGGCCCCAGGTGGCAAGACCCTGAAGCTGAAGCTGCTGGAAGTCGAATACCAGCCAGAGGCGGCTGGCGATTTCGACCTGTGAAATCCTCTGGGGCGCGTTGCGCCTCTTTCACGACACGAGCCGCTCCTGCAGGAGACTGCGTATTTTTGTAGGAGCGGCCTCGTGTCGCGAAAGGGCTGCAAGGCAGCCCCGGCATTCTCAAGGCTCTAAAGTAGCCTGCAACTTCGCCAGTCCATCATTCAACGCCTGTTCCAGCTCGCGCTTGTAGCGCAGGTACAGGCTGGTGGAGCCCTGCTCATCCTCGAGCAGCTCGGACAGGTCCAGGTCGGTGATGTAGCAGCGGTAGTGCCCGGCGCTGCGCCGCTGGCCGAGGATCTGCCGGGCGACCACCTCATACAACTGGTCGCCATGGTCCAACTCGGAAAACTCCTGCTGGTCGCAATACAGCGTCACATGCACATCTTCCCCCGTGCCGGCCTGCAGAATGGCCTGAACCTCGTAATAGGGTTGGTCGATGCCAGCGCTGGGGGCTGGGCGTGGCTCGATGCTGCGCGCCTTGCCCGGCCCAGAGGGCAGCAGTTGGGCATAGTGGATGCCAAGTGAAGCCTGCTGCAGATGGTCGAGCGGGAGGCGGGCATCGTGGCGCACCACCACCGAGCGCAGAAAGCGCTGCAACGGCAGCAGCAAATGGCTTTCGTCAAACAGCGGCAGGCGTTGCTGCCACAGGGCATTGTACTCATCAAGCACGTACAGGTCGGCCCAGCCGTCGAGCAGGCGGTAGAACACCTGGATGCAATTGCGTCGGCCTTGTTCCAGCAGCAGAGGCAGGTCGTAGTCCTGCAGCGCATTGCCATCCAGGTGCAACGGGCTGTAGCGGCTGCGCACTTCGCCGAGGTGATCGAGCACGGCGTCATGCTCGGTCATGGTGGTCAGGCTGACCTGGCCGGGCAACAATTCAAGCACATGGGTGTACTGCGCTACCTGCAGCAGGTAACGGTGATTCAGGCCCTGGTCGAGCAGCAGTTGCACCGTGTCGAAGATTTCCTCCACCCGCTGGCTGATGGCCTGGGCGCGGTTGTGGCAGAAGCAGCGCACCTTGACCTGCGGGCGCTGGCTGCGCTGGCCGAGGCTATTGAGGAAGTCACGCAGGCAGCGCAGCAACGCGTGTTCGCCGTCGTAGCGCTGCACCAGCACTTCGTTCCAGCTGTTGCGGGTGATCTGGTCGAGGGTCAGCACCAGGTTCTCGCGCACGCCCGCATAGCTCAACGAGTCGGTACGCTCGGTGGTCATCAGGATGTTCAGGTCGCGGTGATGGCGCAGCGGGTCGACGCCGACGTTGACCAGCAGCAGGATCTCGTCAGCCACGCTGGGTTGCAGCAGGCGCTCTTCGCTGACGCTGTCCAGCGGTAGCGGGATGCTCTGCTGCAGGCTGCCCAGCAGGTTGAACAGCTCGAACTCGCTGAGGTCGCTGTCGCCTGGGTGCAGGGCCAGGCGCGTGCTGCTGTCGATGACGCCGTTGCGGTGGGCCCAGGCCAGCAGTTCGAGCAGTTCGCGGCAGCGCTTGATCGGGCTGAAATGCTCCCACTCGTGCACCCCCAGGTTACCGTTGTACAGCCCCCAGTGATGGCTCCCAGGCTCCTTGCGGTTTGGCGACTGGACCAGCGTCAAGGTGTCTTCGGCGATGTCCGGGGCAATGCCCGGGTTGATCACTTCGATCTTGCCGGCGCGGCGTTCGAAGGCGGCGTACAGGCGCCGGCCCAGTACATTCAGGTCGCGCTGCTCGGCGCGGCTGCTGGCGTCCTGGCTTTGCGCGAACTGCCCGAGGAAGCGATAGCTATGGTTGAGCTCTGCAACCAGTTCACGGCGTTCGACGGCAACCTGGCGTACCTTCCACTGGCTGCGGCTGTCGAGCATGGCCAGCTGGCGTTCGTCCCATCCCCACTCATCGGTCAGGCGCTGCAACAGTTGGCGCTGCCAGCCGCTGCTGCGGGTACGGTCCAGGCCGCTCAGCTTCTTGTTGACCTTCAGGTACAGGCTGCGCCGGACCAGTTCGAGCCGTGCGGTTTCGCCGCGTTGCTGCAGGTAGCGCTCGATACGCCGGTACACCATCACATAGGGGTCGAGTTCATCGAGGTTGAGATGATTGGCGAATACCGCCTGCTTGTAGTCCAGGCTCAGGCAGCGCACGGTCGGGTGCTCACTGGCGTAAACCTCGGTCAGCAGTAGCTTGAGCAGTGACTTGTAGGGCGAGTCGATGCCCTTGAACAGCTGCCACAGCCCGGCGCCGACGTACTCGCCGGGCGGAATATGCGCAAGGTTGCCAAGGTCGAGGGCGTCCTGGTTGCGGATGAAGCGCTTGGACAGCAAGGTCTCGGTATAGGCCTGATAGTTGTGCTCTTCATAGACCGGCACCAACCACCACAGCGGCGTGCGCCCGGCGAGCCAGATGGCGGTGCGATAGAACTCGTCGAGCAGCAGGAAGTGCTGGGTGGTGCCGCAGTCGTCGGAGCTGAGCTGGCTGTCGCGCTGGCCCTGTGCGAAGTTTTGCGGGTCGATCAGGAAGAAGTGCGCCTCGGCACCTTGGCTGGCCGCCCAGGCTTCCAGCAGCTGGCATTTGCGCCGCAACTCATCGCGCTCGGCTTCGGCAAGGCCGGGGGCATGGCACACCCATAGGTCCATGTCGCTTTGTTCGGCCTGGGCCAGCGAACCGAGGCTACCCATCAGGAACAGGCCGTGGATCGGGCGTGGCGGGTTGCCATGTCGTGCCTTGTAGGCGAACGAGCGAGCCAGGCGCTGGGCATCGGCGACCTGCTCGGCATCTGGCTCGAACCCCGCCACCCCCGCTGGTGTGGCACCGGAAACGTAACCCGGTAGCAGCGGGTGGTTGACGTGGAACAGCAGCGGCAAAAGGGTCAGGACCAGTTGCTGGCGGCTCGACAGGCCCTCCATTGCGCGCTCGAGCCGGCATTGGTTGATGTGCATGAAGCGCGCACGCAATGTCGCCAGCACCTTGCGGTCGATGCCTTCGTCCAGGTCAGGGCGGATTTCGTGGGGGTGGTTCATTGCACACTCAGGGCGGGCTGGGGGAAGCTGTGGCGAGTTTAGCCTGAGTGGAGCAGTCGGATAAGTGGGTTATGGATTATTGGCGCCATTTTCCCATCGTCTGTCCTGGCCTCTTCGCGGGCAAGCCCGCTCCCACAGGCGATCGCAAGTCTCGGTGGGAGCGGGCTTGCCCGCGAAGAGGCCGGCAGAGGTTCAGGCTGGCTGCGGGGATCTGAGGATGTTCAGCAGCAGTTGCACGCTTTCCGCCGCATCATGCCCCAGGCTGGTCAGGTAACCGCCATCGGGCTCATCGGTCAGTTGCTTGTCGTAAAGCCGTTGCGCGGCGGCGACCAAGGCAGGGGAAGCGTTGGCGTGAATCTTGATCCCTTCCTGGCTGCTGTCCAGGTTGAACAGGGCGAGCACTTCCAGTTCGGCGATCAGTTCGGGGGTAAAGGACATGGCGACTCCTGACTTCCAGACGAGGATGGCGGCACCGCCAGCGGTGCCTGACCTTGGAGTGTAGCCGGGTTATTCGACGTCGCCTTGATCTGCCTCAGGTGGCAGTTCAGGCAGTGCACGCAGGGCGTTTTCGTACCACTCTGTGTTGAACGGGCGGTCTTCGTCGAGCATGTTGTCGATCTCGATGGCCAGCACGTGTGCCATGAGGTTGAGAATGTCTTCACGCTCGTAGCCGACCAGGGTCAGCTTGTTGAAGGTGGCCTTGGCTGCGGGCGGCTCGCCGCTTTCGATCTGGTTCTCGATGGCCTGGGTCAGTGTCGCCTCGGCGAAGGCTTCGTCGTCATTGTCGATTTCGTCGTGCTCGCTCATGGCGGTACTCCTGTGGTGGGATGCACAGTTTGCCATGCTCGCGCCGGCAATGCCCGGTCATCGACCGGGTGCATGACGCTGGTCAGGCGTCAGCGTACGGTCTATAACAGCCGAGCCATCCCCACACGGCCTGGAGGCTGTAACCACATGCTCAAGCTTCACGGATTCTCGGTCAGCAACTACTACAACATGGTCAAGCTGGCCCTGCTGGAAAAAGGCCTGCCTTTCGAGGAAGTCACCTTCTACGGCGGTCAGGCGCCGCAAGCGCTGGAGGTCAGCCCGCGCGGCAAGGTGCCGGTGCTGGAGACCGAACACGGTTTCCTCAGCGAAACCAGCGTGATCCTCGACTACATCGAGCAGACCCGCGGTGGCAAGGCGCTGTTGCCGGCGGATCCGTTCGAGCAGGCCAAAGTGCGGGAGCTGCTCAAGGAAATTGAACTGTACATCGAGCTGCCGGCGCGTACCTGTTACCCGGAGGCTTTCTTTGGCGCAGCGGTCGAGCCGTTGATCAAGGAGCGTGCGCGTACAGAGTTGCTGGCAGGCTTTGCGACGCTCAAGCGTAATGGGCGCTTTGCACCTTATGTGGCGGGCGAGGAACTGACGTTGGCCGACCTGATGTTCTGCTTCTCGGTCGACCTGGCCTACGCAGTAGGCAAGAAGGTGCTGAACATCGACTTCCTGGCGGACTTCCCGGAAGCCAAGGCATTGCTCGAGAAAATGCGCGAGAACCCGCACATGGCAAAAGTCGTGGCGGACAAGGAGGCGGCGATGCCGGCCTTCATCGAGATGGTGCGCAGCGGCAAGCGCTGAGACCGTGTTGGGCCTTCGCGGGCAAGCCCGCTCCCACAGGTAAGGTGCAAGGCTCAGGCAATGCACGGTTACTGTGGGAGCGGGCTTGCCCGCGAACGAGGGCGAAGCCCTCGCAATGGGCCTTAGCGCGAAGCCAGCAGGGCCTTGCCGCGAACGACAGCGGCACGCACCTGAGCCGGCGCCGTACCACCAATGTGGTTACGGGCATTCACCGAGCCTTCCAGGGTCAGCACGGCAAACACGTCCTGCTCGATCTGGTCGCTGAACTGGCGCAGCTCGTCCAGGCTCATCTCGGCCAGGTCCTTGCCGGTATCGACGCCATACTTCACGGCATGGCCGACGATTTCGTGGCAATCACGGAACGGCAGGCCGCGGCGAACCAGGTAGTCGGCCAGGTCGGTAGCGGTGGAGAAACCGCGCAGGGCCGCCTCGCGCATGATGGCGTGCTTGGGCTTGATCGCCGGGATCATGTCGGCGAAGGCGCGCAGCGAGTCGCGCAGGGTGTCGGCGGCGTCGAACAGCGGCTCTTTATCTTCCTGGTTGTCCTTGTTGTAGGCCAGCGGCTGGCCTTTCATCAGGGTCAGCAGGCCGGTCAGGGCGCCGAATACACGGCCGCTCTTGCCGCGTACCAGCTCCGGTACGTCCGGGTTCTTCTTCTGCGGCATGATCGAACTGCCGGTGCAGAAGCGATCAGGCAGGTCGATGAACTGGAACTGGGCGCTGGTCCACAGCACCAGCTCTTCGGAGAAGCGCGACAGGTGCATCATCGCAACGCTGGCGGCAGCGCAGAATTCGATGGCGAAGTCACGGTCCGAGACGCCGTCCAGCGAGTTGCCGGCCACGGCCTCGAAGCCCAGCAGCTTGCAGGTCAGTTCACGGTCGATCGGGTAGGTTGTACCGGCCAGAGCAGCACTGCCCAGAGGCATGCGGTTGGCGCGCTTGCGGCAGTCGACCAGGCGCTCGTAGTCGCGGCTGAGCATTTCGAACCAGGCCAGCAGGTGGTGGCCGAAGGTGACCGGCTGTGCGGTCTGCAGGTGGGTGAAGCCGGGCATGATGGTTTCGGCTTCACGCTCGGCCTGCTCCAGCAGGCCCTGCTGCAGGCGGGTGATCTCGGCCAGGATCAGATCGATCTCGTCACGCAGCCACAGGCGGATGTCGGTGGCCACCTGGTCGTTGCGGCTACGGCCGGTATGCAGCTTCTTGCCGGTGATGCCGATGCGGTCGGTCAGGCGTGCTTCGATGTTCATGTGCACGTCTTCGAGGTCGACGCGCCAGTCAAAGCTGCCCGCCTCGATTTCGCCCTGGATGGTTTTCAGGCCATCGATGATGGTGTCGCGCTCGGCATCGCTGAGCACGCCGACCTGGGCCAGCATGGTGGCGTGGGCGATCGAACCCATGATGTCGTGGCGGTACAGGCGCTTGTCGAAGTCGACCGAAGCGGTGAAACGGGCGACGAAGGCGTCGACGGGCTCACTGAAGCGGCCGCCCCAGGACTGATTGGTCTTGTCGGTGCTCATGGATTCACTCATTGCAGGCGTGAACGAAAAAGTGGCGCCGATAATAGCAGGGTTGGGCCGACTGCCGCAGGGCGTCGGTCGACAGAAACCGCTGGAAAACATCCATAAAGGCAGGCCAGGACGATATTCAACGATTGAACGGCAGTGTTCCACGGACCGTCTACAGTTGGACAGAGGACTGGCAGCGATTCTGCCAACTCAGTGAATCTTTGGCCTTCGTATCGGTCTAGAGCGTGACCGCAGTGTCGCTCGACCTGCTCTTGTCTACGCTATACCTGTGCGAGACTCACTCAGGAATCCAGAGCAATTATGAATGTCCTGATCGTTGATGATGAACCCCAAGCCCGTGAACGCCTCACACGGCTGATCGCTGAACTAGAGGGGTACACCGTGCTGGAGCCCAGCGCCACCAACGGCGAGGAGGCCTTGGCACTGATCGAAAGCCTCAAGCCCGATGTAGTCCTGCTGGACATCGGCATGCCAGGCCTGGATGGCCTGCAGGTCGCCGCTCGCCTGTGCGAGCGCGAGGCGCCACCGTCGGTGGTGTTCTGTACCGGGGATGATGAATACGGTGCCGAAGCTTTCAAGGACAGCACCCTCAGCCACGTGACCAAGCCGATTCAACCTCAGGCCTTGCGCGATGCCTTGCGCAAGGCCGAGAAGCCCAACCGTGCCCAGCTGGCCGCGCTGACCCGGCCAGGCAGTGAAGGTGGTGGCCCGCGCAGCCATATCAGTGCGCGCACGCGCAAAGGGATAGAGCTGATCCCATTGCCCCAGGTGATCTATTTCATCGCTGACCACAAGTACGTGACCTTGCGCCACGAAGCCGGGGAGGTGCTGCTCGACGAGCCGCTCAAGGCGCTGGAGGACGAATTCGGTGAGCGCTTCGTGCGTATCCACCGCAATGCGCTGGTTGCCCGTGAGCGCATCGAGCGCCTGCAACGCACGCCGCTGGGGCATTTCCAGCTGTTCCTCAAGGGCCTCGACGGTGATGCCCTGACTGTCAGCCGCCGGCATGTGGCGGGTGTGCGCAAGATGATGCAGACACTTTGAGACGGTTCGCGCAACCCTTGTAGGAGCGGCCTTGCGTCGCGAAAGGGCTGCGCAGCAGCCCCAGGATGCATGCTTCAACCCACAGACCCCGAGGCCGCTTTGCGGCCTTTTCGCGACGCAAGGCCGCTCCTACAGGCTCCGGTGATGCTGTTATCATCAGCGGCATTTCTCTGGATCGGGGCGTTTCATGTCCACTCGCGAAATCCGCATTGCCACCCGTAAAAGTGCCTTGGCCCTGTGGCAGGCCGAATACGTCAAAGCCCGCCTCGAGCAGGCCCACCCTGGTCTGCTGGTGACCCTGGTGCCCATGGTCAGCCGCGGCGACAAGCTGCTCGATGCGCCGCTGGCGAAGATCGGCGGCAAGGGCCTGTTCGTGAAGGAACTGGAAACAGCGCTGCTGGACAACGAAGCCGACATTGCCGTGCATTCGATGAAGGACGTGCCCATGGACTTCCCCGAGGGCCTGGGGCTGTACTGCATCTGCGAGCGCGAAGACCCGCGCGATGCCTTTGTCTCGAACACTTTCGCCAACCTCGACGCGCTGCCGGCCGGCAGCATCGTCGGCACTTCCAGCCTGCGCCGTCAGGCCCAGCTGCTGGCACGTCGGCCGGACCTGAAAATCCACTTCCTGCGCGGCAACGTCAACACGCGCCTGGCCAAGCTCGATGCCGGTGAGTACGACGCCATCATCCTCGCCGCAGCGGGCCTGATCCGCCTGGGTTTCGAAGACCGCATCAGCGCTTCCATCAGTGTCGACGACAGCCTGCCTGCCGGTGGCCAGGGCGCAGTGGGCATCGAGTGCCGCAGCGCCGACAGCGAAATTCATGCACTGCTGGCGCCGCTGCACCATGCCGATACCGCCGACCGCGTGGTCGCCGAGCGTGCCTTGAACAAGCGCCTCAACGGTGGCTGCCAGGTGCCGATCGCCTGCTATGCGGTGCTTGAAGGCGACCAGCTTTGGCTGCGCGGCCTGGTAGGCCAGCCAAGTGGCGGTACCCTGCTGGTGGCTGATGCTCGTGCACCGCGCGAAGCCGCAGAGGCATTGGGCGTGCAGGTTGCCGAAGACCTGCTGGAGCAGGGCGCCGAAGCGATTCTCAAGGAAGTCTACGGCGAGGCCGGGCATCCGTGAGCCCTTGGCGCCTGTTGCTGACCCGGCCTGAAGAGGACTGCGCGGCACTGGCGCAGAGCCTGGCCACTGCCGGTGTGGCCAGCAGTTGCCTGCCATTGCTGGCCATCGAGCCAGTCGCTTTGGCTGACGGGCAGCTTCAACAGCTGGCCGGGCTGGCGCAATGCCGGGCCATCATCGTAGTCAGCAAGCCGGCGGCCCGACTGCTGCTCGAGCAGTTGCAGCGGGCCGGCCTGCAGGCGCCGTCGGAAGGCTGGTTCACCGTGGGCGAGGCGACGGCGGCAGTGCTGCAGGGCGCGGGCCTTCAGGTGACATTCCCCTCACAGGGTGACGACAGCGAGGCCTTGCTCGCGCTAGCGGCCCTGCGCCGGGCTGTTGCGGCGCCTCAAGCGCGTGTGCTGATCGTTCGCGGCGTTGGAGGTCGCGAACTGCTGGCCGAGCGTCTTGCAGAGCAAGGTGCTAGTGTCGAATATCTGGAACTGTATCGTCGCTGCCTGCCGGAGTACCCGGCGGGCACGCTGATGCGCCGCATAGAAGCGGAACGCCTCAATGGCCTGGTGGTCAGCAGTGGGCAGGGTCTTGAACATTTGCAGCAGATGGCCGCCGCCGACTGGCCGCGGGTGGCCAGCCTGCCGTTGTTCGTGCCAAGCCCGCGGGTCGCTGAACAGGCCCGGGCCGCCGGGGCCCAACAGGTTGTGGATTGCCGTGGCGCGAGTGCCGCGGCCTTGCTGGCAGCCGTGCAGCGCAGTGCTGCACCTGCCTCTCAAGGCGCTTCGCAGTAGAGCGAGGAGCCCCCATGCAAAGGATGGATACGTGAGCGAAACTGTCTTGTCCAACAATGATCAGCCGTCGGCGCAGGAGCCGGCGCAACCCGTCACCGACAAGCCCGTGAAGCGCTCTGGCAGTGGTCTGGCCGTGCTGGCGCTGCTGCTGGGCGCCGCCGGGGTCGCAGTAGGTGGGTGGGGTGTCTGGCAGGTGCGGCAGCTGCAAGGCAGTGAAGTGAACCAGGGCCAGCACCTGGAAGCCCTCAACCAGCGCGCCGCTGCACTGCAGCAGCGCGAGCAGCAGATCAGTGCGCAACTGGCCAGCCTGCCGGCCGCCAGCGAGCTGGAAGACCGCCGCCGCCTGGTGGCGCAACTGCAAGGCGATCAGCAGCGTCTGAGCCAACGGCTGGAAACCGTACTCGGCGAGAGCCGCAAGGAGTGGCGCCTGGCCGAGGCGGAGCACCTGTTGCGTCTGGCTACCTTGCGCTTGTCGGCATTGCAGGACATCACCAGCGCCAAGGCCCTGGTCGAAGGTGCCGACGAGATCCTCCGCGAGCAGAGCGACCCGGGCGCCTTTGCCGCCCGCGAGCAGCTTGCGCGTAGCCTGGCCACGCTGAACAGCACCCAGCAGCCGGACCGCACCGGTCTGTTCCTCAAGCTCGCCGCCCAGCGTGATCTGGTGCAGCAGCTCAGCGCCCAGTCGCCCGAGTTCGCCAGCAACGCCGATGCGCTAGGCGCGTTGACCGCCGATGGTGATGGGGCCAGTCGCCTGTCGCAGTGGTGGGCAGAAATCTCCAAGTACTTCCAGATCGACTTCAATGCCGACGACAATGTGCGGCCGTTGCTGGCAGGCCAGCAGCTGAACCAGCTGCGTCTGGCCCTGAGCCTGACCATCGAGCAGGCACAGTGGGCAGCGCTCAATGGTGAGGCCAAGGTCTACACCCAGGCCCTGGATGATGCGCGCAGCGTGCTGCTGGCCAACTTCAATGCCGACAACCCGCAAAGCAAGGCGATGCTCGACAGCTTCAACGCGCTGGCTGAGCAGCCTGTCTCGGTAGTAACCCCGGATCTGAGCGAAAGCTTGGCTGCGGTACAGGCGTACATCCAGCGCCGCCATCTGCCAACCGAGGCTGAAGGGGGCAAACCATGAAGCGTGTCTACCTGCTGGCCGTACTGGCGATCGTGATTGCCGCAGCGTTGGGCATTGCGGTGGCCAAGCACAGTGGTTATGTACTGATTGCCTACGGTGGTTTCCGCTACCAGTCCGGGTTGTGGGCGGCGCTTGCGGCGCTGGCTGGCGTGGTCGTGCTGCTGTTGCTGCTGCGTTACCTGGTCGGGCTGGTGCTGACCTCAAGTGGCGTGGTCAACCCATGGTCGCGGCGTAACCGCAGCCGGCGTGTGCGGATCGCCATCGAACAGGGTCAGCTGGACCTGGCCGAGGGCCGCTGGGCCAGTGCCCAGCGCCACCTGCATCGTGCTGCCGAGGCCGAGCGCCAACCCCTGCTGTATTACCTCGGTGCCGCCCGCGCTGCCAATGAACAGGGGCGCAAGGAAGATAGCGACAACCTGCTGGAACGTGCCTTGGAGCGTCAGCCCCAGGCCGAGCTGGCTATTGCCCTGACCCATGCGCAATTGCAGATGGACCGCGGCGAGCGTGATGCAGCGCTGGAGACACTGCTGGCCATGCAGGAGCGCCACCCCCATAACACCCAGGTGCTGCGCCTGCTGCAGCGCCTGCACCTGGAGCGTGGCGACTGGTCGGCGCTGATTCGTCTGCTGCCGGACCTGCGCAAGGGCAAGGTGTTGCCGGCCGACGAGCTGGCCGCGCTGGAAAAGCGAGCCTGGGGCCAGAACCTTGGCCTGGCGACCACCCGTGGCGAGGATGCGCAAAGTGCCCGTCAGGCGCTTGAACGCGCCTGGCAGCAGCTGACCGCGGCCCAGCGCCAGGAGCCGCAACTGGTGCTGGCCTATGCCGAACAGTTGCGCCAGGTGGGTGCTCAGGGCGAAGCCGAGCAGGTGCTGCGCACTGCGCTCAAGCGTGAGTACGAAAGCCACCTGGCTCGCCTGTATGGTCTGGTACGCGGTGATGATCCGGCGCGTCAGCTGCAAACCGCCGAAGGCTGGCTGAAAGCCCATCCAGATGACCCGAGTCTGTTGCTCACACTCGGCCGCCTGAGCCTGCAGAACCGCCTGTGGGGCAAAGCGCGCGACTATCTGGAAAGCAGCCTGCGCATGCAGCGTAATCCGGAAGCCTGTGCCGAGCTTGCGCGCTTGCTCGCCAGCCTTGGCGAAACCGAACGCAGCAATCAGCTGTTCGAAGAAGGCCTGGGTCTGCTCGATGAGCGTCTTCTGGCACTACCGTTGCCAGAAGTTGTTCGCGCTTGAACGTTCCATGAGCCCGCGCAGGTGCGCGGGCTCATGGGGGCGGTAACTTATTCAGCGTCATAAGTTAGTTCTACAGCCTCTCCTTAAGAACTTTCCTACAGCCCGGATGGAAACTTTCCTTGCAATACAGCGACTTGTCATTCCAGTAGCGCCTTGAAACAACCCCGGGCTTTCCTCTACCGTTCCAGCCACTTCAACTTTCCCGGGACCTTTCTGCCCATGTCGATGGCCAGTCTGCGCACGTTCTTCATTCCGGCATGCCTTGCCTCGCTGGCGGTGCTGGGCGTGTCTTTCTATCTCGAAAGTGTCCCTGGGCTTGTGCCTTGCCCGCTGTGTTTCAGTCAGCGGGTACTGCTGGGTTTGTATGCATTGGTGTGCCTGTGTGCGGCACTGCATGCACCCGGTATTACCGGGGCTCGGCGATACGCGCGAACAGCGCTGATGTGCGGGGCCAGTGGTGCCTTGCTGGCGGCACGGCATGTCTGGCTGCAGGGCGCGATCGATGCGAGCCATATGTGCCCGTTGCCAATCGGGCGCATGTTCGAGCTACCCTGGCGCGAAGCCGCGCGGCAACTGTTATTCGGCGGCCCCGATTGCAGCTCGCTGACCTGGAGCTTTCTCGACCTGACCTTGCCAGAGTGGAGCTTGCTGGCGTTTCTGTTGCTGGCGGCGCTGCCCTTGAGCTGCCTGCTGGCGTATCGTTTCCGCTCGCTTGGCAATCCTTGACCTGGCGCATGCCGGTGGCCGGTAGCGCGACCAATGGTGGTGTATCGGGGTATTAAACACTTGTATGAACTTTGTCTGCTGCGTACCTTGATGCTAAGCACGCGCGGGAATAATCTCCCAGCACGCATACCGAAAACACAACTGCTCGATGCCGTCCTGCTGATGTCACCTTTGTGCTGCACGGTCGTGGTGCGAGGTGCAGCGGCATCTACCCAGAAGGGAAGAGATCGCCATGCTCGATAGTTGTCAGAACGCCCAGGAACGCTGGGGTGGGGTTCACAAGCTGATCGACCGTTGGCTCGAGGAGCGAGAGGAGCTGGTCCAGGCTTTCCGCACCTTGCGCGACGTGAGGCCAGCCTTTGCCGACAAGGACACCAATGGAGATTTTTGCGCTCTCTTGGTCGACTACGTTTCGGCGTGGCACTTTGAGGTCAGTGAGCAGTTGGTCAGCGAAGCCAAGGCATTTGGCGATACACGCGGATTGGAGCTGGCTACGCAGATCAATCCCCGCATTGATGAAAGCACTCAAATTGCTCTGGCCTTCAATGACCACTGCGCCAAGGGCGAGTGCAAGGACACCGAACGCTTCGCCGAAAAGCTGACCAAGCTGGGTGCCCTGCTGCACGAACGCTTCGAGCTCGAAGACTGCCTGATCGAGGTGCTGCACAACGCGCACAAGGAAGAGGGCGCGGTCGAAGCCTGAAGATCGGCGTCAGTCGCCGACCGCCAGTAGCTCGATTTCGAACACCAGCGGCGTGTAGGGCGCGATCAGGTCACCTGCGCCCTCGGCACCGTAGGCCTGTGCAGAGGGAATTACCAGGCGCCAGGTCGAACCCGCTTTCATGTGTGGCAACGCCAACTGCCAACCTTCGATCACCGAGTCCAGGCTGAACCACTGCGGTTGCTGGTTCTGGTCGAACACTGTGCCATCCGGCAGCCTGCCGACATAGCGCACCTGCACCTTGCCGCCGGCTTTGGGTTGCGCGCCATTACCCGATTTCAGCTCACTGTACAGCACGCCTTGCGGCAGCTCGTGCATGCCGGCACGGGCTCGCTCGTTGGCCATGAAGCGGGTTTCCACGGCCTGCAGCTTGGCGACTTCGGCTTGTTCGGCGGCGCTGCTGGCCTGCTCTTCGTGCTGCTGGAGAATGGCCTCCATCTGTGCCTTGTCGAGCTTCAATGGCTGGCCCTGATAGGACTGGCGCAAGCCTTCGACCAGCGCATCCAGTTGCAGGCCAGGCACTTCCTGGCGCAGACGCTCACCCAGGCTGGCGCCGAGGCTGTAGGCCAGGTCGTGATCATTGGCAGGAGCGGTATCGGCCAAGGCAAATGGCGCCATCAGGTACAAGCCGAGAACAAGTTTACGAGACATGGTGAGGTACTGTTCCAGATGTGTGTGGAGGCTCGGTGTTTGCCGTGATTGATTCGTTGTTGTCGAGATCCAGCGCCGCCCGCGCGGCGCATCGCGGATAAATCCGCTCCTACATTCGTTGCAACGTGCCGAACCTGTAACGCCATGGCCGCCTGCCTTGGTGTATGACTTGATCCCTACAAACAAGGCTGACAACCATGGCCTCACTGGCATGGTCACGTTGCAACAAATGTAGGAGCGGATTTATCCGCGATGCGCCGCGCGGGCGGCGCTCGATCTACGCCTCGACAAACGACTCAAGCCATGCACTGCATAAAACACGGTCTACCAGGTAAAAACCTGCAACGTTTTGTTAAGCAACTACACTTGCTCGGAGCTGCAAGATAACAACTTTGCCCAGGCATGCAACGCGGCGCCATCAATACTGTCAACATGCCCTAGCGGCGGTAGCAGCAGAAGCATAGTATGAGCCGCAATCTCGTCAGCCAGGAGGTAAACCATGTCGGCTAAAAAGAAGCCAGTAAATACGCCGTTACACCTGCTCCAGCAACTTTCGGGCAGCCTGCTCGAACACTTGGAAGAAGCCTGCTCGCAAGCGCTGGCTGATGCGGAGAAATTGCTGGCCAAGTTGGAAAAGCAGCGCGGCAAAGCCCAGGAAAAACTGCACAATGGTCGCCTGAAGTTGCAGGACGCGGCCAAGGCAGGTAAAGCCAAGGCACAGAACAAGGCGCAAAAGGTTATTGGTGAACTTGAAGAGCTGCTCGACTCGCTCAAGGAACGCCAGACCCAGACGCGTACTTACATTCAGCAACTCAAACGTGATGCCCAGGAAAGCCTGAAACTGGCTCAAGGGGTCGGCAAGGTGCGTGAGGCCGCCGGCAAGGCACTCGACCAGCGTGCAGTGGCTGCCAAGACCGTGAAACCGGCTGCTGCCAAGGCACCAGCCCGCAGCGCCGCCAAGCCTGCCGCCGCCAAGGCCCCGGCCAAGCCGGCCGCGACCAAAGCGCCGGCCCGAGCTGCCGCCTCCAAGCCAGCTGCGAAACCCGCTGCTGCCAAGCCCGCAGCGGCAAAAGCCCCAGCCCGCGCCGCCGCCGCCAAACCTGCCGCCAAGCCAGCCGCGAAACCCGCTGCTGCCAAGGCTCCCGCCAAACCAGCAGCCGCCAAGCCTGCAGCAGCCAAAGCCCCGGCCAGAACCGCTGCCGCCAAGCCAGCGGCCAAAACTGTCGCCGCTAAGCCCGCAGCTGCCAAGCCTGCCGCCAAACCGGCTGCAGCCAAGCCAGCGGCAGCCAAACCAGCCGCCAAGCCTGCTGCTGCCAAAGCACCGGCCAAACCTGCCGCAGCCAAGCCAGCAGCAAGACCTGCAGCGAAGGCCCCAGCAAAACCGGTCGCTGCCAAACCTGCCGAAGCGAAACCGGCTACTTCAGCCGCCAGTGCGCCAGCGACCAATTCGGCCGCTCCCGCCACTTCCTCGGCACCCGCCAGCACCCCAGCTCAGACGCCGTCTTCGGCCTCCTGAAGCGCTGCGGCCGCGACGCGCAAGATAACCAGCGCGTCGTGGCCGCAGGCCTGCTCTGGCGTCAACCGGTCCAGCCAATCGTCCGTGGGCTCACTCGAGCCTGTGGGCCATTGTTGCGCACAGGTTTGCAGCCGTTGCAGCAACTCCTTCTCCGCTTGCAACTCCAGCCCCTTCACTTGCTCTCGCAACGCCGCCAGGTGTGGATCTTGCTGCGCGGGTGTGCGCCATTGCCGGCGTAGGCTGCGTAATGGCGCAACCACATCGTGTTGCCACGGCTCGGCAATCGCACGCAGTGCCTGGGCGCGCTCTTCACGGCAGGTGACCGCATGCGCCTGCAGCCAGGTCGCGCACAGCAGCAGGCAGACGTCGCCCCCCAGCGCCTGAACATCCAGGCAGGCCGTTTCGACTCCCGGGCGGGCATACAGCGCCAGGGCGTGATTCCACAGGTCGGTGTACATGATTCCACTCACGCTGCGGGCCGAGGAAGCTGGTAGACTCCGCGACCACTATGATCAGACTATCCAACCTCACTTTACAGCGTGGTCCGCAGCGCTTGCTAGAAGGCGCCGAGATGACCCTGCACGCCGGTCACAAGGCCGGCCTGATCGGTGCCAACGGCGCCGGAAAATCCAGCCTGTTCGCCTTGCTGCGCGGTGAGCTGTCGCCCGATGCCGGCGATTGCCAGCTGCCCGGCGACTGGCGCATTGCCCACATGCGTCAGGAAGTCGATACCCTCGACCGCCTGGCCGTGGACTATGTACTCGACGGCGACGCCCGCCTGCGCAAGGTCCAGGCCGAACTGGCCGTGGCCGAGCAGGCCCACGACGGCACTGCCCTGGCACGCCTGCACAGTGAGCTGGAAGTCGCCGACGGCTATACCGCCGATGCCCGCGCGCGCAAGCTGCTGGCTGGCCTGGGTTTCACCAATGAGCAGATGGACCGCCGCGTAGGTGACTTCTCCGGTGGCTGGCGGATGCGCCTGAACCTGGCCCAGGCCCTGATGTGCCCGTCCGACCTGCTGTTGCTCGACGAGCCGACCAACCACCTCGACCTCGATGCGATCCTGTGGCTGGAAGATTGGCTCAAGGGTTACCCGGGCACACTGTTGCTGATTTCCCACGACCGCGACTTCCTCGACGCCGTGGTCGACCACGTGCTGCACGTCGAGCAGCGCAAGCTCAACCTGTACAAGGGTGGCTACACCGCCTTCGAGCGCACCCGTGCCGAGCGCCTGGCGCAACAGCAGCAAGCCTACGAGAAGCAGCAGGCGCAGCGCGCGCACATGGAAAAGTACATCGCCCGCTTCAAGGCCCAGGCCACCAAGGCCCGCCAGGCGCAGAGCCGGATCAAGGCCCTGGAGCGCATGGAGGAGCTGTCGGCGGCGCATGTCGATTCGCCATTCGACTTCGTCTTCCGTGAGTCGCAGAAAATCTCCAGCCCGCTGCTGAGCCTGTCCGAAGGCCGCCTGGGGTATGGCGACAAGGCGATCCTCGACAAGGTCAAGTTGCAGCTGGTCCCAGGTGCGCGCATCGGCCTGCTCGGCCCCAACGGCGCCGGTAAGTCGACCCTGATCAAGAACCTCGCCGGTGAGCTCGAGCCGCTGTCGGGTCGCCTGGTGCGTGGCGAGAACCTCGCCGTCGGCTACTTCGCCCAGCACCAGCTCGACTCGCTGGACGACAAGGCCAGCCCGCTCTTGCACCTGCAGCGCATCGCGCCGGCCGAACGCGAGCAGACCTTGCGCGACTTCCTTGGCGGTTTCGACTTCCACGGCGACCGCGTCGATGAGCCGGTAGTGAACTTCTCCGGTGGCGAAAAGGCCCGCCTGGCTCTGGCGCTGATCGCCTGGGAACGGCCGAACCTGCTGCTGCTTGACGAACCGACCAACCACCTCGACCTGGAAATGCGCCTGGCGCTGACCATGGCCTTGCAGGAGTTTGCCGGTGCTGTGGTGGTGGTTTCCCACGACCGTCACCTGCTCAAGAGCACCACCGATGACTTCCTGCTGGTGGCCGATGGCAAGGTCGAGACCTTCGATGGCGACCTTGACGACTACAGCCGCTGGCTGGTCGAGTACCGCCAGCGCAGTGCCCCGGCCAGCAACGCCCCGGCCAATCCGGACAAGACCGACAAGAAGGCCCAGCGTCAGGCTGCCGCCGCCCTGCGACAGCAGTTGGCACCGCACAAGAAAGCGGCCGACAAGCTGGAGAGCGAGCTCAACCAGGTGCATGCGCAGCTGGCCGAGGTCGAGACTGCGTTGGGCGATGGTGGTGTGTACGAAGCGGCGCGCAAGGATGAATTGCGCGATCTGTTGGCTCGGCAGACCAAGCTCAAGCAGCGCGAAGGCGAGCTTGAGGAAGCCTGGATGGAAGCTCTGGAAACCCTGGAGAGCATGCAGGCCGAACTTGAGGCTTTGTCCTGATCGTTTGATGTTGCCTGTACCGGCCTCTTCGCGGGCTTGCCCGCTCCCACAGGGATGCCACACGGCTGAGGGCGGTGATGTTCCTGTGGGCGCGGCGGTGCGGCGGTCCGACTTGCCCGCGAAGAGGCCGCTACAGGCAGTAGAAATCCCACAAAATTTGCTGGTTATTTTTTCGCCAACCCCTTAGCTTAACGTTTTGCAACAATTGTTGAGCGAGGTGTGTGATGTCGATGGAAGTGTGGTTGGGCTTCTTTGCCGCGTGCTGGGTAATCAGCCTGTCGCCGGGTGCCGGGGCGATTGCCTCGATGTCCAGCGGGCTACAGTACGGTTTCTGGCGGGGTTACTGGAATGCCCTGGGCCTGCAACTGGGCCTGATCGTACAGATCGCCATCATTGCCGCAGGTGTCGGCGCCATCCTGGCCGCTTCAGCCACCGCCTTCCAGGTCATCAAGTGGTTCGGTGTCGCCTATCTGGTCTACCTGGCCTACAAACAATGGCGTGCCTTGCCGATGGACATGGCCGACGAATCCGGCGTGCGCCCGATCGGCAAGCCGTTGAGCCTGGTATTCCGCGGTTTCCTGGTCAACGTCAGCAACCCCAAGGCGCTGGTGTTCATGCTCGCCGTGCTGCCGCAGTTCCTCAACCCGCACGCGCCTCTGCTGCCGCAGTACATCGCGATCACCGTGACCATGATCAGCGTCGACATGTTGGTGATGGCGGGTTACACCGGGTTGGCTTCGCGGGTGTTGCGCCTGCTGCGCACGCCCAAGCAGCAGAAGCGCCTGAACCGTACCTTTGCCGGGTTGTTCATCGGCGCGGCGACCTTCCTCGCCACCTTGCGCCGGGCACCCATCTGATCGAACCCCGGGGCTGCCATGCAGCCCCGGTCATTTCTGCTTGTCCACCAGCCCCTTGAGCAAGTCGATCGGCAACGGGAAGACGATGGTCGAGCTCCTGTCCCCGGCAATCGCCCCCAGCGTCTGCATGTAACGCAACTGCATGGCCCCAGGCTCCTTGCTGAGCATCTGCGCGGCCTGCATCAACTTTTCCGACGCCTGCAATTCACCCTCGGCATGGATCACCTTGGCCCGCCGCTCGCGCTCGGCTTCTGCCTGGCGGGCGATGGCACGGACCATCGATTCGTTGAGGTCGACGTGCTTGATCTCGACGTTGGCGACCTTGATGCCCCAGGCGTCGGTCTGTGCGTCCAGTACCTGGCGGATGTCCGAATTCAGCTGCTCGCGCTCGGCAAGCAGCTCGTCCAGTTCGTGCTTGCCCAGCACTGCGCGCAAGGTGGTCTGGGCCAGCTGGCTGGTGGCGACGAGAAAGTCCTCGACCTGGATGATCGCCTTCTGCGGGTCGAGTACGCGGAAATACAACACCGCATTGACCTTCACCGACACGTTGTCGCGCGTAATCACATCCTGTGGCGGCACATCCAGCACCACGGTGCGCAGGTCGACCCGGACCATCTGCTGGATCACCGGGATCAGCAGGATCAGCCCCGGGCCTTTGACCTGCCAGAAGCGCCCCAGCTGAAACACCACGCCACGCTCGTACTCGCGCAGGATGCGCAATGCCGACAGCAACAGCATCGCCAGCACGATCAGCACCGCGCCGAAACCCACTTGCATGAACATCATCTGTCTCCTTGCGCCGCGGGGGCTGCGGCGCTCACTTCCAGCATCACACCTTGGCGTGCCGTGACCCGGACTTTCTGCCCGGCCTGCAGCGGCGTCGTGCACTGGACTTGCCATTGTTCGCCCTGAGCCTGTACCGAACCACAGAACGGGTTGTCCGCCAGCACCTGGGTGACCGTCACAAGGCTGCCGACCAGGCCGGCGTCACCGCTGACCAGCGCCCGTCGCCGCGCCTTGATGGCCATGCCCAGCACGCCGCCGATCAGTAGTGCCGAGAGCACGGCGAGCGTGCCGATCAGCACCAGCGGGATACCGAAGCCCGGTGCGTCGGTGTCGATCAGGATCACCGCGCCGACCACGAAGGCCACGATGCCGCCGAAACCGACCACGCCGAAGCTGGGCAGGAACGCCTCGGCGATCATGAAGGCGATGCCAAGCAGGATCAGCGCCACGCCGGCAAAGCTCACCGGTAGCAGCTGCAGGGCGTAAAGCCCGAGCAGCAGGCAGATACCACCGACCACGCCGCCCAGCGCCGAGCCAGGGTTCATGAACTCGAACAGCAGGCCGTACACCCCGATCATGATCAGGATCAGCGCCACGCTGGGGTTGGTGATGACGGCCAGCAAGCGCGTGCGCCAGTCCGGCAGGTGCTCGATCAGGGCAGCATCGCGCGTTTGCAGCAGCAGCGGTTGGCCGGCGGCGATCAAGGTCTTGCCATCGAGCTGGCGCATCAGGTCGGGCAGGTCGTTGGCGACCTGGTCGATCACTTTCAGGCGCAGCGCTTCACTGGCCGGCAGGCTGACCGCCTCACGCACCGCTCGTTCTGCCCAGTCAGCATTGCGCCCGCGCAGTTGGGCCAGGCCTCGGATATAAGCGGTGGCGTCGTTGACCTGCTTGCGGGCCAGGGTCTGTTCCTCGTCGCTCGGCTTGGCCTTGTCGTCCTTTGATGTACCGGGCAGGCCACCGATCTGTACGGGCGTGGCGGCGCCGAGGTTGGTCCCCGGGGCCATGGCGGCAACGTGGCTGGCATACAGGATATAGGTGCCGGCGCTGGCGGCACGGGCGCCGCTGGGGGCGACGAAACTGACGACTGGTACCGGGCTGGCGAGGATCGCCTTGATCATCTGGCGCATGGCACTGTCCAGCCCGCCGGGGGTGTCCAGGCGCAGTACCACCAATTGGGCACCCTGGGCCTTGGCCTGTTCGAGGTTGCGCAGCAGGTAGTCGGCGCTGGCCGGCCCGATGGCGTCATCGATTCCCAGCACCCAGATGCTGCCGGGCGCTGCCTGGCTGGCCTGGGCAAGGCCAAGCAGCAGCAACAGCAGCAAGCCGCGGCAACATCGACTGATCACCTGTCGTCACCTCGTTGGCCTCTCTACTTGAAGTTTAGCCATGCCTGCCAGCCCAAGGCCTAAAATTGGAAGTTGGGGGGCGAAACCGGAGGTGCATCATGCGTATGGCCAAGACTTTGCAGCAGCGCCTGGACCAGGCCAACTGCGATTACGACATCATTCCCCACCCACACTCGGCCACCAGCCTTGAGTCGGCGCGCACGGCCGGGGTACCCGCAGAGCGGGTCGCCAAGTCGGTAATGCTGGACGACCGCCATGGCAACTACATCATGGCCGTCTTGCCGGCCAACCGGCACATGGACATGAGCAAGGTGCGCATGTCCGGCGCCTGGCAGCTGACCCGCGAAAGCGCCTTGCCGATGCTGTTCGGCGATTGCGAGCGGGGCGCCATCCCGGCAATGGGTGACGCCTATCAGATCAAGATGTTGCTCGATTCGAGCCTAACCCGCCAGGGCGATGTCTACCTGGAGGCGGGTGACCACGATCACCTGATCCACATGAGCATGGAGCAGTACCTCAAACTGGTACCGCAAGCCGAAGTTCGCGAGCTGTGCTGATGTTCTCAAGCCAATGCCGGGCCGGCGTCGTGGACGGCCAGCCCGGCACACAGGAGGAACCATGGACGCACCGATCCATCCATTCGCCGAGCTGTTCAAGCAACTGGGCCTGCCCGACGATGCGCAGAGCATCGACCAGTTCATTACCAGCCATTCGCCGTTGAAGAACGAGATAAAGCTGGTGGATGCACCGTTCTGGACCGATTCCCAGCGCGCCTTCCTGCAGGAAAGCATCATTGAAGATGCCGATTGGGCGGAGCCTTTCGATCAACTCAACGAAGCGTTGCGACGCCCCAGAAAATAAAGTGCCGAGCGGCACCTGACGAGTGATTGGCCGTTGCTATGCTCAGGAAAAACAAGAGGGGTTAGCGTGATGAAAGATCCCTACGCACCAGGCTTCTGGTGCTCCGTGACGATCCTGGGCACCCTGACGGCCAGCTACTTCTACGGCATCCGCCAAACCCAGCAGATGAACCAGGCGATCCAGTTCCTCTACGCTGCAGCCGCAGTTACAGCCGCAGTCGCGTTGGTGGCACTGACCTGGATTGCCTGGCAGCAATTGCACCTGAACAAGCGTGAAGTGGTGCAGGGGCGAACGTTGCTGACCATCTGGAACACCAAGGTGGCGTTACGCCGCGTCGAAACAGTGTTCGACCGCTACTTCTGGGGTAGCTACTGGCATTCCGGGCGCACCTTCGAAGAGGTGATGGGCGAGCTCAAGGGCACCCCGCTGGAACAGAGCCTGGATGCGTTGAAACGCCAGTGCCGGGCACTCGACCGCGAAATCCACGACCATCATCATCACTGGCTGGCCAATGCCCGTGACCTCTCAAGCGTGGCCACGGCCATGGCCCGCGAGCGTTATCAGCTGGACTTGTGCGAGCCGTCGAGCAACGGCCATGGCAACACCGCCGTGCTCAACCGTGACCTGGAGGTATTGGTGTACACCTGGTCGGCGCGCCTGCGCAGCTTCGACCATCAGCTGGACGAGCTGGAGCGCGCCTACCACTGAGGCGCCATCATTCGCCGCGGATGTACTGCTCCAGCTGCTTGATGAGGTTAGCCTGCTCGGCGATGGTTTCCTTGACCAGGTCGCCGATCGACAACAGGCCGAGCAGCTTGCCGTCCTCGACCACAGGAAGGTGGCGCAGATGACGGTCGGTCATCTGCTGCATGCAGTAATCCAGGTTTTTCTTGGGCCCTACCGTGATCACCGGCGCACTCATGATTTCGCGTACCGGCGTGGCAGCCGAGGAGCGGCCTTTGAGCACCAGCTTGCGTGCATAGTCCCGTTCACTGACGATCCCCACTACCTGGTTGTTTTCGACCACAGGCAGCGCACCGACGTTTTTCTCCGCCAGCAGTTTCAGGGCGTCGAGCACCGAGTCATCCGGGCCGATGGTGTACACGGTCTGGTGCTGGGACTTGGTCTTGAGGATTTGTTCGACGGTCTTCATACGGGCCTCTGCGGGTGGAAAAGACGAACGCTTGGAGTAAATAAAGCATCCGGCACGCCGGCCTGCACGGCAATGCAGGAAACGGCATCGAGTCGATTGAAAAACGTCATCAGAGCGTCAGTGGTGGTCAAAGAAACGGGTCCAGTCTTTGATCAAGGTAAGACGGATTTCTGATCTATCAGAAATTGCCTACGAATTTTGCCCTCATCCAGCATCGGACTTCGAATTTACCCATCGCAATCAAAGGCTTAATTTCCAGAACTTGCTGAGATCCTCACGCCCGTAGTGCCGCGCACACGGGCGTTGGTCTTTCCGGGGTGGAAAATGCTCGCCATGGAAAACAAGAAGTCATGGAGAACTCACCATCACCCAAGCGAAGCGCATTGCAAGATGCCTTCATTGCCTTGGTTGTAATTGCGCTGGCCCGTCGTCGCTCCTCTGACCCTAGGGTAAATGACGAAGGTATGCCTTCGTTCTCATACTTGCTCACGCCTAAGCAATTTGATCGTGTCAGGAAGATCTGCAGGGAGAGGGGTTGGGATGTACCCAATCAGAGAGGCATTCTCATTGATCTGGAAGCGGTCGCTCATCCTTTGGATGCGCGGATGACCAAGGATGGGTGCACGGCTGCGCAGGTCATGGAAATTCTGCTCGCGGCCTATTCGCCGCAAAGCCAGGTTGGCTTGAACAAACCGAAGCATGCACAAGCGATTGTCTTCAACACGCGACAGAAAGTCCGCATTGGCAAGGCCAGCTTTTATGCGGTCGCCGTGGTCAAGGTACGAGTTGAGGGAGGTAGAAAGTACTTGGCCCCGGTTACTGCATATCATGCAACCGAGGCCAAGATCAGGAATATAAGCTGACTACGCGGAAGGACGGCTTTGGAGGCGAATCTCCCACACTCAAGTGGAACGATCCATTTTTGCCTGCAATCTCCCTTCATATGACCCCAGTGTTCTGAGGCCTTCGCAGCACCGCCGACAAATTTTCTGCTGTCGTCGTAGTCAGGGCCAATGGTAGTTGGATGCTTGCACCGCTGCAAGCATTGCTCAGAGCTTCGGCATCTGTCCGATCCGCGCCACCATCTCGCTCACGATCTGCAGGTCGAGCATGAACTGTTCCACGGTCTTGAACTCGTTGTCGTTGTGCCCGGTGTACTTCACATCCGGCATGGCCAGGCCGAACTGTACGCCGTTGGGCAGGTCATGCACCGAGGTGGCGCCGGCCGAGGTGCCGAAGTCGTGCTTCATGCCCAGGTTCTCGCTGGCCACATCGAGCAGGGCCTTGACCCATTCGCCTTCAGGGTTGCGGAACATCGGCTCGTCGAGGCTGTAGTCGAAGGCCACCGAGGTGTGGCTCTGGCGTGTCCATTTGCCCAACTTGTCGGCCAGTTGGTCCTTGAGGGTGGCCAGCGGCTTGCCTTTTGGAATGCGCAGGTTCACGGCCAGCTTCAGGCCCTTATTATCCACGCCGACAAAGGTCAGCGAGGTGGTCAGCGGGCCCATGAACCTGTCTTCGAAGCCGATGCCGAGTTTCTTGCCCAGGTAGTCCAGGCCCCAGTTGTCGGCGGCGTAGCGGGCGGCATCGGTGAAGTGGTTGTGCTTGAGCGGCACCTTCTGGCCCAGGCCATTGAGGAAGTCGAGCATGCGCGCAACCGGGTTCACGCCGGACTCTGGCTCCGAGGAGTGGGCAGAGACGCCGGTCACGGTGAGTAGCACGTTCTTGCCATCGGCCTTGGCGTCGATGCTGAAGTCGCCGCCATTGCGCTTCACATAATCGGCACCCGCACTGTTCAGGCGTTTTGCCAGCTCTTCCGGGTTGTCGCCAACCAAGGTCGCCACCGACGTGGTAGGAATCTGGTTGGTCGCCAGGCCGCCAGTCAGGTTGACGATTTCCGCACCCTGGCCCGTGGCCGGGCGCTTGCTGAAACTGGCCATGACCGTGCCGTAGCCTTTCTCGGCAATCACCACGGGGTAGCCGCCATCCAGCGCCAGGTTGTAGTCGGGGGTGGGGTTGCGCTCGAAGTAGTAAGGGATGGCGTCGCCGCTGGTTTCTTCGGTGGTGTCGATCAGCAGCTTGAACTGCCGGGCCAGTGGCAGGTTCTCGTCCTTGGCGACTTTCAGTGCATACAGCGCGACGATGATGCCGTTCTTGTCATCCTCCGTGCCGCGGCCGTACATGCGGTCGCCGACCAGGGTTACCTTGAACGGGTCAAGGCGGGTGCCGTCGGCCAGCTTCCAGTTGTCCGGGTTGACCGGCACCACGTCGGCATGGGCGTGAATACCGACCACTTCCTTGCCTTCGCCGAGCGAGATCTCGTAGACGCGGTTGTCGACGTTGCGGAAGGCCAGGCCGAAGCTCTCTGCCAGGCCCTTGATCTTGTCGGCGATCTTCAGGAACTCGGGGTTTTCGTGCTGGGGTACGCCGTCGACGCTGAAGGTGGGAATGGCCACCAGTTCGCGCAGGTTTTCCGTGGCAGCCTTGGCGTATTTGATGCGGGTGTAGAGGCCGAGCAGGCGGTTGATTTCGTTCTGTTGCTCGGCTGCCAGCGGCTTGCCGGCCAGGTAGGCGTCGAGGGTGGCAGCGAGGTTGTCGGCCTTGGCCAGGTCGCTACCTTTCAGTTTGCCGAGGAATTGCTTGAAATCTGCCGGGTTGCTGCCGTCGAAGGCTTTGACGATGGCGGCGGACTGTTGCTGGGAGAGGTTGGCTTGGGCCGGTTGGGCGAACAGGCCGATGCTGGCCAGCAGCAGGGCGGTGGAGGTGAGCTTTTTCAGGTGCATGGGCACGCATTCCTTCGCGAATCATTGTTATGGGGTACCCGTCGGGAACGGGAAGGGGCCCACGCTAACACCAATGACCCACGGCACGGGAGTGCCAGAAACGCGACATGTCGCACAAATGAAAAAGCCCCGGGAATGATCCCAGGGCTTTCGAAGATGGCGCACTCGGCGGGATTCGAACCCACGACCCCTGCCTTCGGAGGGCAGTACTCTATCCAGCTGAGCTACGAGTGCAACGCGAACGCATGATACCCATCTGATTCGGCGGCGTCCATCGCCTTGATCTATGGCAGTTTTTCCTGATTGGCCCCTCGCGGCTAAAGCCGCTCCCACAGGTTCTGCGCTGTCTGCAGGAGCGGCTTTAGCCGCGAGGGGCTGGTACAGGCAAGCCAAATCCATCTATCCATATGCGATATCAGTATTTCCTTGTAGGTTCTTATGCCCTCTATGCTCTAGTCACAACTTGTTATAACAAGTCATCGATCAGCGAAGAGACCCATGGCCGAACTGCTCCCCCTGTCCCCGGTACCGCTTTACACCCAGCTCAAGGAACTGCTGCGCGAGCGCATCCTCGACGGTACTTATCCACCCCATAGCCGCATGCCCTCGGAAAGCGAGCTGGGCAAGGCTTTCGATGTCAGCCGCATTACCGTGCGCCAGGCGCTGGGCGACCTGCAAAAGGAAGGGCTGATTTTCAAGATCCACGGCAAAGGCACCTTCGTCGCCAAACCCAAGGCGTTCCAGAACGTCAGCACCCTGCAGGGCCTTGGCGAGTCGATGACGCAGATGGGTTACGAAGTGATCAACCGCCTGCGCAGCTTCCGCCACGTGCCGGCCAATGCCCTGGTGGCGGCGCGGCTGCAGGTCGCGGAGGGCAGCCTGGTCACCGAGATCCGCCGGGTGCGGCTGATCAACCGCGAGCCGGTGTCGCTGGAGCTGACCTGGCTGCCCAAGGCCGTCGGCGAGAAGCTGGAAAAGGCCGACCTGGTCACCCGCGACATCTTCCTGCTGCTGGAAAACGACTGTGGCATCGCCCTGGGTCACGCCGACCTGGCCATCGACGCGGTGCTGGCTGACAGCGACCTGACCCAGGCGCTGGAGGTGGAGGAGGGCTCGCCGATCATGCGCATCGAGCGCCTGACCCACACCGCCGACGGTGCACCGCTGGACTTCGAACACCTCTATTACCGCGGCGATGCCTTCCAGTACCGCCTGCGCATCGACCGCCAGAAGGGGAGCAAGGCATGAGCATCGAGACCCAGGATTACGACATCATCGTCATCGGCGGCGGCACCGCCGGGCCGATGGCGGCGATCAAGGCCAAGGAGCACGACAAGGGACTGCGTGTACTGCTGCTGGACAAGGCCAACGTCAAGCGCAGCGGTGCCATCAGCATGGGCATGGACGGCCTGAACAACGCCATCATCCCCGGCCATGCCACGCCCGAGCAGTACACCAAGGAAATCACCGTGGCCAACGACGGCATCGCCAACCAGGCCGCCGTGCATGCCTATGCCACCCACAGTTTCGAAACCATCGAGCAGCTCGACCGCTGGGGAGTCAAGTTCGAGAAAGACGAGACCGGCGACTACGCGGTGAAGAAGGTCCACCACATGGGCGCCTACGTGCTGCCCATGCCCGAGGGCCACGACATCAAGAAGGTGCTCTATCGCCAGCTCAAGCGCGCCCGGGTCGAGATCAGCAACCGCATGGTCTGCACCCGTGTGCTGCTCGATGCCGAAGGCGCCGCTGCCGGTGTACTGGGCTTCGATTGCCGCACTGGCGAGTTTCGCGTGGTCCGGGCCAAGGCGGTGATCCTCGCCTGCGGTGCCGCCGGGCGCCTGGGCCTGCCGTCGTCGGGCTACCTGATGGGCACCTACGAAAACCCGACCAATGCCGGCGATGGCTATGCCATGGCCTACCACGCCGGCGCCGAGCTGGCCAACCTCGAGTGCTTCCAGATCAACCCGCTAATCAAGGACTACAACGGCCCGGCCTGCGCCTACGTTACAGGCCCGCTGGGCGGCTACACCGCCAACAGCAAGGGCGAGCGCTTCATCGAGTGCGACTACTGGAGCGGGCAGATGATGTGGGAGTTCCACCAGGAGCTCGAAGGCGGCAACGGCCCGGTGTTCCTCAAGCTCGACCACCTGGCCGAGGAAACCATCCAGAACATCGAAGAGATCCTGCACAGCAACGAGCGCCCCAGCCGTGGCCAGTTCCATGCCGGCCGTGGCACCGACTACCGCCAGCACATGGTCGAGATGCATATCTCCGAGATCGGCTTCTGCTCGGGGCATTCGGCCTCGGGGGTGTGGGTCAACGAGAAGGCCGAGACCAGCGTCAAGGGCCTGTATGCCGCCGGTGACATGGCTGCAGTGCCGCACAACTACATGCTCGGCGCCTTCACTTACGGCTGGTTTGCCGGTGTGAATGCCGCGCAGTACGTGGCCGGGCGGGAGCTGGCCGAAGTTGATGCCGGGCAGGTCGAGCGCGAACGCGCGCGGGTGTTCGCCCCACTGCAGCGCGAGCATGGCCTGCCGCCGGCGCAGGTCGAATACAAGTTGCGCCGCATGGTGAACGATTACCTGCAGCCGCCGAAGGTGACCAAGAAGATGGAAATCGGCCTGGCGCGCTTTGCCGAGATCGAGCGTGATCTGGAACAGATGAAAGCCAGCAACCCGCATGAGCTGATGCGTGCCATGGAGGTCTCGGTGATCCGCGACTGTGCCGAAATGGCGGCGCGGGCCTCGTTGTTCCGTGAAGAGAGCCGCTGGGGCCTGTACCACCACCGGGTCGACTTCCCCGAGCGCAACGATGGCGAATGGTTTTGCCACTGCCACCTGAAAAAAGGCGAAAACGGTGAAATGACCAGTTTCAAGAAAGCCGTCGAGCCGTACCTGATCGCATTGGATGCCGAAGAGCAGACTGCCTATGACCGGTTGAGAGTCAAAGCCAATGCCGCCTGAGCGACACCTCACCTTGTGGGAGCGGGATCACCCGCGAACACCGGCGAAGCCGGTGCCATCCACCGTGTTGGATTCTTCGCGGGTAAACCCGCTCCCACGGGGAAATGTGCAAGCCTCTAGATGAAAGGGTGCCCATGAAGGCCCCAAGGACCCCGTGAAATGGCCTACCAGCCCCAGGAAATCTTCTTTCGCAGCAGCGCTCCGGTAACCGTCGATGAAGACAAGTGCATCGCCGAAAAAGGCTGCACCGTCTGTGTCGAGGTCTGCCCCATGGACCTGCTGGCGATCAACCCGGCCACACAAAAGGCTTACATGGCCTTCGACGAGTGCTGGTACTGCATGCCCTGCGAAAAAGACTGCCCCACCGGTGCGGTCAAGGTCGACATCCCGTACCTGCTGCGCTGACTCATCCCCGCCATCCGGCGAACCACCGGACGCGCCTTCCTGCAATGCCCCTCGTTTCCCACCCCCCAAGCCGGGCGGCGGAGACGATTCCAGAACTCAAAACGATTCGAGGGGAAACACCCATGCGCCTTGTAGCAACCGTGGCCGGCCTCGCGCTGGCGCTTACCGGCCTGAATGCCAGCGCCGAAACCATCCGCATCGCCATCGGCACCCAGGACACCACCATCAATTGCGCCACCGGCGGCCTGCTGATCCGTGAACTGGGCCTGCTCGACAAGTACCTGCCGCACGATGGCAAGTACAAGGATGCCCATTACCAGGTGGAGTGGAAAAACTTTACCAGCGGCGCGCCGCTGACCAACGAGATGGTCGCTGGCAAGCTCGACTTCGGCGCCATGGCCGATTTCCCCGGCTCGTTCAATGGCGTTGCGCACCTGGATGCCGGCAAGCGCAGCCTGTTCATCAGTGTGCTCTCGGGCAGTGTGCATGGCAGCGGCAACGGCATCGTCGTACCGGCGGCATCCAAGGTGCAGTCGCTGGCTGAGCTCAAGGGCAAGACCATTTCCGTGCCGTTCGCCTCCACCGCCCACGGTATGCTGTTGCGCGCCGTCGCGGCCCAGGGCTGGGACCCGCAAAAGGACCTGCGGATCATCGCCCAGGCCCCGGAAATCGCCGGTTCCGCCTTGCGCAGCAACCGCATCGAGGCCCATGCCGACTTCGTGCCGTTCGCCGAGTTGTTCCCCAACCGCGGTTTTGCTCGCAAGATCTACGACGGTGCCCAGGCCAATGCGCCGACCTTCCACGGCGCCTTGGTCGATGCCGCTTATGCGAAGAAGTACCCGGAGGTGGTCACCGCCTACCTGCGCGCCAGCCTCGAAGCTGACCGCCTGATCGCGGCCGAGCCGGAGAAGTACAGCGAGCTGATCGAGAAGGTCACTGGCATCGAGGCCGAGGTCAATTACCTGTTCCACGGCCCGCTCGGCCTGCAGACTCGCGACCTGACCTGGAAGCCCGAATACCGCCAGGCGGTGGCCACGTCCATTGATACGCTGAAGTTGCTGAAGAAGACCGATCGTGGCCTCGACACCGACCAGTTCATCGACGACCAGTACATCCGCGCCGCCTTCAAGCAGGCCGGCCTGGACTACGACAAGGCGCTGAAAAACTACGACCCATTGCCGCTCAAGGCCAACGACGCGCTCACTGGCAAGCCGATCACTGACTTCAGCCGCCTGGCGCAGATCTGGGTGCGCGGTGAAGACAAGGTACGCCACTACGCCTCGCCGGAAGCCGCCCTTGGCGCCCTGGCCCAGCTGGAGCAGGAAGGCAAGGACATCCGCGCCATCTATGCCCAGGCTGCCGACAGTGGCATCAAGCTGCTGGCCAACCAAGCCTGGTTTGTGCGCAACGCCAAGGGTGAGCTGGCCGCTTTCCTGCTCAAGGACCAGGCCGAGCAGTACGCCAAGGCCCATGGTGGTGAAGCGCTGGACTTCGTCAGTGCCAACCAGAAGCTGGTTGCCCAGCGCTGACCGGGAGGTACCGACATGTCCCGCGACCTCAAGCGCTGGCCTGTGCGCCTGGTTTCGCTGCTGGCCTGCCTGCTGTTCTGGCAGGTTGCGGCCAGCGTCAAGCTGGACCTTGGCCTGCTGACCTTCACCTACGTTCCCACGCCGCAGGCGGTGCTGGAGGCGGCCTGGCAGTTGCTGACCAGCAATGCCCTGCTGGCGCACCTGGGCAGCAGCCTGTCGCGGGTGTTTGCCGGATATGCCGCTGCGGCACTGCTGGGTGTGGCCCTGGGCTTGCTGATCGGGCGCTCGAAATGGGCCGAGGACACCTTGCTGCCACCACTCGAAGTACTGCGGCCAATACCTGCGGTGGCGTGGATCCCGCTGGCGATCCTGATGTTCCCGTCGTCGGAGCTGTCGATGGTGTTCATCACCTTCACTGGTGCGCTGTTCCCGATCCTGCTCAATACCGTGCATGGCGCGGAGGCCGTCGACCCACGCCTGGTGGCTTCGGCGCGCAGCCTCGGTGCCGGGCGCTGGGCGATCCTGCGCGAAGTGATTTTGCCCGGCGCGCTGCCGAGCATCGTCACCGGCCTTGCCATCGGCATGGGCACTTCGTGGTTCTGCCTGGTTACCGCCGAAATGATCGCCGGGCAGTTCGGCATCGGTTACTACACCTGGGAGTCGTACACCTTGCAGAACTACCCGGACATCATCGTCGGCATGCTGCTGATCGGCGTGCTGGGCATGGGCAGCAGCGCACTGGTCAAGCGCCTCGGCGCATTCGCCACACCCTGGTACCGCACGCGGAGGGCCAGCTGATGAGCAGTTATCAACAGGTACCCGGGCGCATCGATGGGCACGGCCTGTCGATTCGACTGGGGCAGGGCCGCGAAGCCTTCGAGGCGGTGCAGGGCCTGGATTTTGCCGTGGAGCCGGGGGAGTTCGTCTGCATCCTCGGGCCGTCCGGCTGTGGCAAGTCGACCTTGCTCGGCGCCCTGGCCGGGCACCTGGTGCCAAGCAGCGGCCAGTTGAGCGTGGATGGCCAGGCCATCGCCGGGCCGTCGCCGCAGCGCGGCATGGTGTTCCAGCACCACACCTTGCTGCCATGGCGCAGCGTGCTCGACAACGTCGCCTTCGGCCTGAAGATGCAAGGCCTGGGCAAGGCCGAACGCCGCCAGCAGGCACGCGAAATGCTGCAGCTGGTGGGCCTGGCCGACTTCGCCGAGCGCTGGCCCAGTCAATTGTCCGGTGGCATGCAGCAGCGCGCCGAAATTGCCCGGGTGCTGATCAACCGCCCGCGCCTGCTGTTGATGGACGAGCCTTTCGGTGCCCTGGATGCGCAAACCCGTTCGCGTATGCAAGAGCTGCTGCTGGATATCTGGGCGCGCATCCACACCACCGTGGTGTTCGTCACCCATGACATCGACGAAGCCTTGTTCCTGGCCGACCGCATTCTGGTAATGAGCCCGCGTCCCGGTCGCTTTATCGAGGACCTGCGCCTGGACTTTGCGCGCCCACGTCGCGCCAGCCTGCTGACCAGCCCTGAATTCACCCACCTGAAACGCCATTGCCTGGCCTTGCTGCGCCATGAAGAGGGCCGCGAACTGCCGCGCCTGACGCCGCTCGGCCTGCCAGCCACCGACCATCCGCCGCTAAGGATCGCGCTATGACTGCACGAAACACCGACAACCGCGAAATTCTCCAATTGCTGCCACGCCTGGAAGCCGACGACGCGGGCGTGCGACGCATTGCCTTGATCGAACTGGCCGACCTTGAAGACCCCGATGCCTTGCCCTGGCTGACCGATGCTGTGCTGGTCGACAGCGCCGATGAGGTGCGCGCCGAAGCCGCACGGTTGCTGGAGGCCTGGGAGGAACCTGAAGTGGTTCAGGCATTGTGCGCCGCGCTGGCCGATGCTGCCGAAGCGGTCCGCCTGGCGGCGGCGCAGAGCCTCAGCGAGCTCAAGAGCCCGGAGGCCGGGCAGCTGATTCTGCCGTGGGTCGGCCATGCCGAGGCTTTCGTGCGCGCCAGTGCCTTGCGTGCCCTGCGGGAGCTGCGCCTGGAGGACGCCGCGCAACCGGCACTGCAGGCGCTTCGGGATGAGGACGCCGCAGTGCGCCGGGAGGCCGTGGGCATTCTTGGCTGGCTCAAGCACGAGCCAGCGCTGCCGGCCTTGGCCTTGCTGGCCGAGCGCGAGCCGGACACTGATGTCCGCCGCGCCGCCATCGGCGCCCTGGGGCTGGCCCGGGATAGCCAAGTGTTGCCGGCGCTGGTCAGCGCCTTGAGCGACCCGGCCTGGCAGGTGCGCGAGGAAGCCGCCACGACCTTGGGCAAGGTAGGCCACGCACAGGCCGGCCCGGCCCTGGTGGCTGCGCTGGGCGATGGCTTCTGGCAGGTGCGCCTGCGTGCAGCGCGTTCATTGGGCCGGTTGCGCCATGCCGAAGCGTTGGAAGCATTGGCTGAGTTGCTCGGTCACGGTATCGCCAACCTGCGCAAGGAAGCCGCGTTGGCGCTGGGCGAACTCGGCCAGGCTCGGGCTTTGCCTGCGTTGCAGGCGGCGCAAGCGGATAGTGACCCAGAAGTGCGCAAGGCAGTACGCATCGCCCTGACGCAGTTGCGTGGGGCTGCCTGATGGAGGCGCCGAGCGCGATTCGCAACCAGCGTGGGCCTGGCTTGCTGGCCCTGCAATGGGCCGATGCCGAGGCGATCATCAGCCATGCCCGCCTGCGCGGCGCCTGCCCCTGCTCGCAATGCCGGGCGGCGGGCTTGCAGGGGCGGCTGTCAGTGGTCAGGGACGATGTGCGCGTCGAGCGGGTGGTGGCGCAGGGGTACGGCGTGCAGTTGGTGTTCAGCGATGGGCATGAGCGGGGCATCTATCCCTGGGCCTACCTGCGCACGCTTGGCGAGCCAGCACCGGCCTTGTAGGAGCGGCTTCAGCCGCGAAGCAGGCGGCGCGGTAGATGGCACCGGCTTTGCCGGTGTTCGCGGCTCAAGCCGCTCCTACAGGGCGATCAACTCGGGCCTCAGGCCCTCTACCCGGCGCGCCGGTGGTGGCAGGTAACCGCCATCACCGGTGATCTGATGCAGGACCTTTTCGCGCAGCCCATGCAACGCCACACCCGTGCGCAGGCGTGGATGCGGCAGGTCGACTTCCACTACCGACTTGATTCGTCCGGGGCGCGGCTCCAGCACCACTACGCGGTCGGCGAGGTAGGTGGCTTCTTCGGCATCATGGGTCACCAGCAAGGTGGTGATACCGGCGCGCTCGCGGATGGCCAGCAGTTCGTCCTGGAGTTGCTGGCGGGTCAGCGCATCGAGTGCGCCGAAGGGCTCGTCGAGCAACAGGATGCGCGGGCTTGCCACCAGGCCACGGGCAATCGCCACGCGCTGGGCCATGCCGCCAGAGAGCTGGTGCGGGTAAGCCGACTCGAAACCGACCAGGCCCACCAGTTGCACGAACTCGTGCACACGCCGGGCGCGTTCGCCCTGGGTCAACTGTTCATTGACCAGGCCCAGGCCGATGTTCTGCTCTACCGTCAGCCAGGGGAACAAGCGGTGCTCCTGAAAGACGATGCCGCGCTCGCCGCCGATGCCACTGACCGCCTGGCCATCGACGCGGATACTGCCGCTGTAGTCGGTGTCCAGCCCGACCAGCAGGCGCAGCAGGGTCGACTTGCCGCAGCCCGAGGCGCCGACAATGGCGATGAACTCGCCTTCGTTGATGGCCAGGTTGAAATTGCGGATGGCCTCGAAGGGCTGGCCATCGACGCTGAAGACTTTGCCGACGCCTTCGAAGCTGACCAGCGGCGGCGTGGTGTCGGCCTGATTGGCCGCGAGCAGGTGTGAAGCATTGAAGGCGTTCATGCGGTTCTCCAGCGCGTGGCGCGTGATTCGAGGCGTTGACCGAGGGTGCCGAGCAAGGCACCGACCAGGCCGATCAGGAGCATGGCGGCCATGACCTGGTCCATGCGGAACAGTTGCTGGGCGCCGATCATCAGGCTGGCAATGCCGCCGTCCGAGGGCATGAAGTACTCGGCGCCGATGGTGCCGAGCCAGGCGTATATCAGCGACAGGCGCAGGCCGGCAAAGATGGCCGGTGCGGCCCCCGGCAACACCAGCAGACGCAGGCGTTGCCACAGGTTCAGGCGTAGTGTGCGGGCCGCTTCGCCCAGTTGTGGCGACAGGCTGGCGATACCCCGCTGGGTGGCGATCAGCAGCGGGAAGAAGGCAGCCAGGCCGACGAACACGTTCTTGGCCCCTTCGCCCAGGCCGAACCAGGCGGTGAGCAAGGGGACCCAGGCGAATAGCGCCACTTGGCGCAGGGCCGACAGGCTTGGCCCGAAAAGGCGTTCGGCATTGTGGGAAAGCCCCAACAGCAGCCCGCTCAGCAAGCCGGCGCTGCCACCCAGGAGCAGGCCGGTCAGGGTGCGCTGCAGACTCAGCAGCATGGCCTCTGGCAGCGAGCCATCGGCCAGGCCGCTGAACAGGGTGCGCAGTACGTCCAGTGGTGAAGTGAGGATGTTCGGGTCGATCCAGCCGAAGCTGTTGCTCGCCTGCCACAGAGCAAGCAGAGCTGCCGGTAACAGCAGGCTTTGCCAGCCCCGTGGAATGGGCCCGCGCTGTTGTTCGCCAGTGGCCGGTTGCGGCCAGTGCAGCAGGCGCTTTTCCATGGCCGAGAAGCCACGTTCCAGCAGCGCGCCGACCAGGCCGATCACCAGGATGCACAGCAGCACCAGGTCGAGCATGAACAACTGCCGGCCCCAGACCATCAGGTAGCCGATGCCTTCGCTGGAGGCAAGCAACTCAACGGCCAGCAACGAGGTCCAGCCAGTCGCCAGGGCCAGTCGCACACCGGTCAGAAAGGCGGGCAGGGCGGCGGGCAGCAGCAGGCGCAGGAACAGCAGGTGGCGTGGCAGGCGCAAGGCAGCGGCGGCTTCGCGCAGCTTGGGCTGGGCATCGCGCACGCCGACCAGGGTATGCAAGGTGACCGGTACCACCACAGCCTTCACCAGCACCACCAGCTTGAGCAGCTCGCCGATGCCGAAGAACAGCATGAACAGCGGGATCCAGGCCAGGGTGGGGATTTGCGCCAGGGCCACGAAGGTTGGCAGCACCAAGGTCTGCGCATGGCGTGAGGTGCCCAGCCAGGTGCCGAGCAGCAAACCGCTGCCGATGCCCGCCAGCAGCCCCCAGAACAGCCGTTGCAGGCTTATCCATAAGTGCCCCCAGAGCTCGCCGGAGCCGAACTCCAGCGCGCTCTGCCACACCAGCGAAGGTGCTGGCAGGATCTGCTCGCTCATCCAGTGCTGCCGGCTCGCCACCACCCATAGAACGGCAAGCGTCACCGGCACCAGGTAGGAGCGGCCTTGTGTCGCGAAAGGGCCGCGCAGCGGCCCCAACTGCCACCACGATCTCCTGCTAAGAACTCCATTCATCGGCCATCTCTCGAAGCGTTCCAATGTTATTCACTTAAGGAATTAAAAATTAACGAAAGTGACTTTCAAGAGATAAGAGCATGCAAACCATGCATGCGTAACCCCTGCACCATTGCGTTTTGCTCATATTTTCCATGCGTTTCTCGCAAGCCGCCCCGCGCCCCGCATGAATCCTCATTTATGACTTTCAGTTACTAAAAAATGAAGTTTTGATCTTTGTAGGTTCTAACCAGACCTGCCTAGCTTCTGGCCAAAGCGCCGGCCATCGCCGGTGGCAGCCTGCCAAGGAGCCTTGCCATGAAAACCCCACTGCGCCACTTGATTACCGCTCTCGGTCTGGCCTTCACCCTGAGCGCTCACGCTACCGAGCCGGCCAAACCCGAGAGCATCCGCATCGCCGTGCCCGACCTCAGCGCTGGCAGCAAGCACAGTGCTGGCGGCGTGGTCGATGTGCTGCGTGACCAGCAACTGCTGGAGAAGGAGTTCGCCAAAGACGGCATCCGTATCGACTGGCACTTCTTCAAGGGCGCAGGTCCTGTGGTCAACGAAGCCTTGGCCAACGGCCAGGCCGACTTCGCCTACCTGGGCGACCTGGCGGCGATCGTCGGCAAGGCCAACGGCCTCGACACCCGCGTGTTGTCTGCCGGCGTGCGTGGGGTGAAGAGTTATCTGGGCGTGGTGCCGGGCTCCGGCATCAAGACCCTGCACGACCTCAAGGGCAAGCGTGTGGCGGTATTCCGCGGTACCGCCAACCAGTTGTCGTTCGCCAGCGCGTTGGCCAGCCAAGGGTTGTCCGAGCGCGACCTGAAAGTGATCAACCTGGACTTCAACGCTGCCAACGCTGCCCTGGCCGCCAAGCAGATCGACGCCACCTGGGGCTTGTCCAACCTGCTGTCGCTGCGTGAGCGCGGGCTGGTTGAGCTGCCGGTCAACTCCCGCGACCTGGAAGGTGCCGGCAGCACCCAGGCGGTATTGCTTGGCACGGGCGATTTCATCCGCAAATACCCCGAGCTGGTGCAGCGCCTGGTCAATGCCCAGGAGCAGGCCGCCAGCTGGCTGCGCGACGAGCACAACCGCGATGCTTTCGTCGACCTGGTGGCAAGCAACGCCAACTGGCCACGCAGCATCCTCAGCGATGACCTGGCCAAGGAAGACCTTGCCCATTACTTCGACCCACGGCTGGACGCCGGCTTCGTCGCCCAACTGCAGCAGGGCGTCGACCTGGCCGCCCGCGAGCGCTTGATCCGCCGTGGCTTCCAGGTTTCCGAGTGGATCGAACCACGCTTCCTCGATGCCGCGCTGCAACACCAACAGGCCGTGCAGGCCGCCCGCTGAACCCTCAAACCGACCATGACCGCAAGGACCACGACCATGAGCAATGCCGCACTGGCCTCCGCGCCACACGCCCTCGAACTCGACATCCACCCGGTTGCCGGCCGCATCGGCGCCGAGATCCGTGGGGTGAAGCTTTCAGCCGACCTGGATGCCGCCACCCTCGACGCCATCCAGGCCGCCCTGGTGAAACACAAGGTGATCTTCTTCCGTGGCCAGACCCACCTGGACGACCAGAGCCAGGAAGGCTTTGCCAAGCTGCTAGGCGAGCCGGTCGCTCACCCCACCGTGCCGGTGGTGGACGGTACCAGCTACCTGCTGCAGCTGGACGGCGCCGAAGGCCAGCGGGCCAACTCCTGGCATACCGACGTGACCTTCGTCGATGCCTACCCCAAGGCCTCGATCCTGCGCAGCGTGGTGGCGCCGGCTTCCGGCGGCGATACCGTGTGGGCCAATACCGCTGCGGCCTATCAGGAACTGCCCGAGCCGCTGCGTGAGCTGGCCGACAAGCTGTGGGCAGTGCACAGCAATGAATATGACTATGCGAGCCTCAAGCCCGATGTCGACCCGGCCAAGCTTGAGCGTTATCGCAAGGTGTTTACCTCGACCGTCTACGAGACCGAGCACCCGGTGGTGCGGGTGCACCCGATCAGTGGTGAACGGGCGCTGCAGCTGGGGCATTTCGTGAAGCGCATCAAGGGCTATTCGCTGGCCGACTCGCAGCACTTGTTCGCGGTGTTGCAGGGGCATGTGACACGGCTGGAGAACACCGTGCGCTGGCGCTGGGAGGCCGGGGATGTGGCGATCTGGGATAACCGTGCGACGCAGCATTATGCAGTGGATGATTACGGGACCCAGCCACGGTTGGTGCGCCGGGTGACCTTGGCCGGTGAAGTGCCGGTTGGAGTGGATGGGCAATTGAGCCGGACTACGCGTAAAGGCTGAAATTGCTGGGGCCGCTTTGCGGCCCTTTCAGACCGGTCCGGCGCCCCGGCAAGGCCGCTCCTACAAGAGATTCGCATATTCCTGTAGGAGCGGCCTTGTGTCGCGAAACGGGGGCGAAGCCCCCGCCAGCTACACCTCGGTATCGCAGGCAATCAGCTGCCGGACCAACCCCTGAGCCAACGGCGACAAGCCATATCCCACCCGGCTCACCACGCCATAGCGGGTATAGAACGCCTCCTCCTGTTCTGGTGCCAGGTCCACCAGTTCCAGCGCCACCAACCCCCGATCCATCTGGTAAGGCCGCAAGTTGGCATTGCAGGCGATGCCAATGGTGTCCGAATGCATCACCACATTCAGCAGCGCATATCCATGCTCGCACTCCACCGTCGGCAGAAAGTCCTGGCGCCCGCTGAGGTCGCTAAGGATCTTGCGGATGTTCGGCGGCCGGAATGTGGTTGCCAGCGGGTAATCGAATACGTCCCGCGCCCGCACTTCAGCCTGCTCGGTCAGCGGGTGCCCGGCACGGCAGCAGAAGTGCCAGCGCTGCGGTGCCAGCTTGTGCACCCGGTAGTCCGGGTCGGACTCGAACTGGCGAGTGTCGGCAACGAAGAACTCGATCTCCTCGGCGATCAGCTTGCGGTTCAGCGCCTGCCAGTTATCCACCTGGAAGCAGGTGCGCGCCGCCGGGTATTCGGCAACGAAGCGCGCCACCGCCCGCGGCACCAGCCCGCCAGCGGGCGCCGGGCCTGAGCCGAAGCGCACCACGCCGGTGGTGGCGCCATTGAACTGTTGGATCTCATTCACCAGGTTATGCGCGCCATGCACCAAGCGCCGCGAGTGCTCCAGCACCAGCAGGCCCTGGCGGGTGGGTGAAAGTTCCTTGCTGGCACGGTCGACCAGGCGGCAGCCGATGTTGTGCTCCAGGGTCTGGATGCTGCGGCTGAAGGCAGATTGCGACAGGTTCACCGCCGCGGCTGCGGCGACAAAACTGCGGTGCTCGACAAGGGCAATGTAGTGGCGCAACTGACGCAGATCGATATGCATTTTCTACATTAAAACCTTCGGTCAAATGCAATTGCTGACAAGGGCGAGTCCCCTTATAAAGGGTGTTACTTATTCCACAAAATATGAATTACAAATATTTATATCTCTTAAAAGAATATAAGCCCAACTGACCGCGATTCGGTTCCGCCAACGGAAATGCTCGCCCAGGGCCCATGCCTCAAGGAGCATTTGCATGTCTGGACTTTCCCGTTGGCCTGCGCGCGCGTCGCGTTTTACCTTGCAACCCTTGGCCGCCGGCGTGTTGCTGGCGGCTTCCAACGGCAGCTTCGCCGAAGAACCCGTCAGCGTTACTCCGGCTGTGGAACAGGAAGCCAAGCTCGGCACGGTCACGGTCAATGCCCGACGCCGCGAAGAAACTGCGCAGAGCGTGCCCACGCCTATCAGCGTGCTCAACAGCGAAACCCTGGAAACCCAGCGCATCTACCGTGTGCAGGATCTGCAACAGTTGGTGCCCAGCACCAACGTCGCCTACGTGCATGCGCGCCAGTCGAGCATTTCGATTCGTGGCCTGGGCAACAACCCGGCCAGTGATGGCCTGGAAGGCAGCGTCGGCATCTACCTGGACAACGTCTACCTCGGCCGCCCGGGCATGGCAGTGTTCGACCTGCTCGATGTCGAGCAACTGGAAGTGCTGCGCGGCCCGCAGGGCACGCTGTTCGGCAAGAACACCACGGCGGGCGTGCTGAACATCACCACGCGCAAACCGACTTTTCATACCGAAGGCAGCGTCCAGCAATCGATTGGCGAGGACGGCTACCTGCAGACCCAGGGCAGTTACTCCGGGCCGATCACCGAGACGCTGGCTGGGCGTATCAGCGCCTATCACACCGAAGACGATGGCTATGTTAAGAACATCCACAACGGCGACGAGCTCAACGGCGGCAAGCGCCAGGGCTTTCGTACCCAGTTGCTGTTCAAGCCGAGCGAAACCTTCAACCTGCGCTGGATCGGCGAATACAACGAAGAGGACTCCAACAACGGCATCCTCAGCCTGTACAGCACCGGGCCGACCATCAACGGCGTCAACCGCTACGAAAGCCTGGCCGCCCAGGCTGGCGCCACGCTTGTGTCGGGCAAGGACCGCAAGGTCAACTTCGATGCCGACCAACAGGTAACGGTGTTCCAGGGCGGCACCTCGGTGGAGGCCAACTGGACCTTGCCCAACGACTTCACCCTGACCTCGATCAGCGCCTATCGCTGGTGGGACTTCACCCCGCGCAACGACGACGGCCTCAATGTGCCGGTGTTCTACAGCGCCGGGGTGTCGGTGCGCGACAAGCAGTACTCGCAGGAAATCCGCCTGGCTTCGCCTACCGGTGGCGCCTTCGACTACGTGCTGGGCGCGTACTACTTCAAGCAGGACCTGGACAACAAATCCTTCACTTATTACGGCCCGCAGGCCGATATCTGGAACATCACCCCGGCCGGCGCACTGAACAACGTCAACACCATTGGCGACGGCCATATCGATACCGACAGCTACGCGCTATTCGCGCAGGGTACCTGGCACGCCACCGACCGCCTGGACTTCACCGCCGGCATCCGCGGCACCTATGAAGAGAAGAGCGCCTGGGTGACCCGCGATGCGCCAACCGGTGGTGCGGCAGTCACCGGTGCTGCCGCTGCTGCGCGCCAGGGCAGGGTGGGGGCCTACGACTCGGGTGACCTCAACCAGTACAGCTTCAGCCCCTCCGGCCTGCTTGGCCTGAGCTATCGCTTCAATGAACAACTGCTGGGTTACGCGACCCTGACCCACGGCGAAAAGTCCGGTGGCGTCAACCTCACCGTAGGTGCTGCGCCACGCCTGGGCACGGACTCGTTGCTGGTCGGCACCGAGCGGGTCAACAACGCCGAGGTGGGCCTCAAGAGCACGTTGTTTGACAACCGCCTGCAACTCAACACCAACCTGTTCTGGGCCGAGGTGCATGGCTACCAGGCCAACGTCTACGACCAGATCAACCGCGTGCAGTACCTGGCCAACGCCGGCAGCGTGCGTTCGCGTGGCCTGGAGTTCGAGGCCACGGCGCTGCCGATCAGCGGCCTGACGCTGAACTTCAACGGCTCGTGGAACGATGTGCGCTACCTGAAGTACGACGACGCACCGTGCCCACCGGAAGTCAGCCTGGCCAATGCCACCGCCACCTGCGACCTGTCCGGCCACCAGGTGGTCGGCGCCTCCAAGTACATCGCCAACCTCAACGGCGAATACAAGTGGCAAGCCAGCCAGCACGTCGAGCCCTACGTCACTGCCAGCTACGCGTTCCGCTCCAGAGCGGTGGGCACCATCGACGATTCCGACTTCGGCCAGATCCCCAGCTACGCGCTGGTCAACCTCTCCGCCGGTGTGCGCCTGGACCAGGGCGACGGCGTGGTCGACCTGTCGCTGTGGGTGAAGAACGCCGGTGACAAGACCTATTTCACCAGCCTGTGGAACTCCGCCAACGGTGGTTATGCCGGTGTGCTCGGTACCCCGCGCACCTTCGGCGCCACCGCCCGTTACGACTTCTGAGCACAAGGAGCTTTGCCATGAATGCCAAGACCGAAACCCCCGCACTGCCTGAAGGCGCCTGCCTCACCGCCAAAGTCCCCGATCGCGCCGAGGCGCTGCTTGGCGATGTGGTGGTCAACCCCTACCGCCTGGCGCCGCTGACCGCGATCATCCGCGACGGCGGGCGCAGCCTGAGCGCCGCCCATGTGCGGGTGCGCGGCAAGGGCGAGCGCGGCGTGGACATCGCCTACGAGGTGTCCGAACGCTCGCTGTGGACCTACGGCGGCATCCCGGTATTCGGCCTGTACCCGGACCACGTCAACCAGGTGGAAGTGACCTACAAGCTCGACGGCGAGCGCATCCGCGAGCAGTACCAGATCTACGCCCCGGCCGTGCGCCTGCCGGTGGTGGCGAAACAGACTGCCGCACTGCCGGAGGTGGAGCCGGTCAAGGTGGCACCAGGCTTCGAGCAGCGCCTGTACCTGTTCAACCATTTGCAAGGTGACATCCCCGGCGGCCGTGCCTTCAAATGGAACGGCCTGGGCGGCGCCGCCGAATGGGACCAGGTGGGCAACAACTGGATTGCCGACAGTAACGGCGACGTGCGCTGGTACCTGGACATCGAGCAGATCCACGACTCCAACCGTCGCGACGGCCTGGGTGGGACCATGGGCTTCCAGCAGACCCGCGACGGCAAGCTGATCTGGGGGCAGGGCCAGACCTACTCCAAGTTCGACCTGTTGGGCCGGCGCATCTGGCAGCGCAACCTGCCGGACAAGTTCGCCGACTTCTCCCATGAGATCCGCGAAACGACCAACGGTACCTACCTGCTGCGGGTCGGTACCAGCGATTACCGTCGCCCCGATGGCAAGCGGGTGCGCTCGATCCGTGACCACATCATCGAAGTCGACGAAACCGGCGACGTGCTGGACTTCTGGGACCTGAACCAGATTCTCGACCCCTACCGCGGCGACTTGCTGGAAACCTTGGGCAAGGCGGCGATCCAGCTGCCCGAAGGTGTGCAGAAGCAGGATGATCGGCTGGCCAACGAACTGGCCGAAGGCGACTTGCCGTTCGGCGATACCCCGGGCGTGGGCACCGGGCGTAACTGGGCGCACGTCAATGCCATTGACTACGATGCCGATGACGACAGCATTATCGTTTCAGCGCGTCATCAGGGCGTGGCGAAGATCGGTCGCGACAAGCAGGTGAAGTGGATCCTCGCTTCTCCACAAGGTTGGCCACAGCATCTGCGCGAGAAGGTGCTGACCCCCGTCCAGAGCGAAGGCTTCGACTGGTCGTGGACCCAGCACACGGCCTGGCTCACCGGCAAAGGTACGCTGACGGTGTTCGACAACGGCTGGGGCCGCGACTTTGCCCCGACCAGGCTCAGCGGCAACTACAGCCGGGCGGTCGAGTACAAGATCGATGAAGCCAAGGGCACGGTCGAGCAGGTCTGGGAGTATGGCAAGGAGCGCGGCGACGAGTGGTATAGCCCGGTGACCTCGGTGGTGGCCTACCGGCCAGAGACCGATACCCAGTTCATCTATTCGGCGTCGGTGAATTTCCTCACGCCCGAGAAGCTCACCACCACGGTGCTCAATGAAGTGCGCCGCGGCACTCAAGAGGTGCTGGTGGAACTGAAGGTGCACAGCCGCCAACCGGGCTCCGTTGGCTACCGGGCCTTGGTGATCGACCTGGCCAAGGCATTCTGAGCTTGATGGGCCTGACGTAGATTGTGTGTTGATGCGTAGACCGAGCGCCGCCCGCGCGGCGCATCGCGGATAAATCCGCTCCTACATTTGTTGCAACGTGCCGAACCTGTAACGCCATGGTTGCCAGCCCTGGCGCATGGCTTGAGTCCTACAGACAAGGCTGACAACCATGGCCTCACAGGCATGGCCACGTTGCAACAAATGTAGGAGCGGATTTATCCGCGATGCGCCGCGCGGGCGGCGCTCGGTCTCACAGGCGCTGAAAGATGCTACGCCAGGCCGCCGCCTTTCACATTTCCCTCCCCCGGATCGTCTAACCTCTATCGGCATTTCCAGACGGGGTGTTCAACCATTCGTTCTTTTTTTCGAACAGCCTATTGTCCAACACCCCAGCCGCCGCTTAGCATTCGTTTGAGATTTCAAACGCTCGATGCCCTGCCTTGGGCGCTTTTCAAACAATCAACAATTCGGGAAGCCGACATGCAGCTCAAAGACGCTCAGTTGTTCCGCCAGCAAGCCTTCATCAACGGTGAGTGGCTGGATGCGGACAGCGGCCAGACCATCAATGTGACCAACCCGGCCACTGGTGAAGTCATCGGTACCGTGCCGAAGATGGGCACCGCGGAAACCCGCCGCGCCATCGAAGCTGCCGACAAGGCCCTGCCGGCCTGGCGTGCACTGACCGCCAAGGAGCGTTCGAACAAGCTGCGTCGCTGGTTCGAACTGATGATCGAGAACCAGGACGACCTGGCTCGCCTGATGACCACCGAACAAGGCAAGCCGCTGGCCGAAGCCAAGGGCGAAATCGCCTACGCTGCCTCGTTCATCGAGTGGTTCGCCGAAGAAGCCAAGCGCGTCTACGGTGACACCATCCCGGGCCACCAGCCAGACAAGCGCCTGATCGTCATCAAGCAGCCAATCGGCGTTACCGCGGCCATCACCCCGTGGAACTTCCCTGCCGCGATGATCACCCGTAAAGCCGGCCCGGCCCTGGCCGCTGGCTGCACCATGGTGCTCAAGCCTGCTTCGCAGACCCCGTACTCCGCCCTGGCCCTGGTCGAGCTGGCCACCCGCGCCGGCATCCCGGCTGGCGTGCTGAGCGTCGTTACCGGCAGCGCTGGCGAAGTTGGCGGCGAACTGACCGGCAACTCCCTGGTACGCAAGCTGTCCTTCACCGGCTCGACCGAAATCGGTCGCCAGCTGATGGAAGAATGCGCCAAGGACATCAAGAAGGTTTCCCTGGAGCTGGGTGGCAACGCCCCGTTCATCGTGTTCGACGACGCCGACCTGGACAAGGCGGTCGAGGGCGCGATCATCTCCAAGTACCGTAACAACGGCCAGACCTGCGTCTGCGCCAACCGCATCTACGTGCAGGACGGCGTCTATGACGTGTTCGCCCAGAAGCTGGCCGCTGCTGTTGCCAAGCTGAAGATCGGTAACGGCCTGGAAGAAGGCACCACCACTGGCCCGCTGATCGACGGCAAGGCTGTCGCCAAGGTCCAGGAGCACATCGAAGACGCCGTTGGCAAAGGCGCCAAGGTGCTGTCCGGTGGCAAGCTGATCGAAGGCAACTTCTTCGAGCCGACCATCCTGGTCGACGTACCGAAAACCGCTGCTGTCGCCAAAGAAGAGACCTTCGGCCCGCTGGCGCCGCTGTTCCGCTTCAAAGACGAAGCCGAAGTCATCGCCATGTCCAACGACACCGAGTTCGGCCTGGCCTCGTACTTCTATGCCCGTGACATGAGCCGTGTGTTCCGTGTCGCCGAGGCCCTGGAATACGGCATGGTGGGTATCAACACCGGCCTGATCTCCAACGAAGTCGCGCCATTCGGCGGCATCAAGGCTTCGGGCCTGGGCCGTGAAGGTTCCAAATACGGTATCGAGGACTACCTCGAAATCAAATACCTGTGCATCAGCGTCTGATCGCCGGGTAAACGGTTTTACCTCTGCCAGCGGGGCGCGAGAGCGACGTCTCGCTGGCCTTTTTGACATCGCAGTACCTGGTGGCCAGGGCGTTCATGGCAGTCGATCAACGAATACTGTTCGCGAGCACTCCCAGCCACCCCCGAATAAAAGCGCCGCTGATCGGCGCAAATGAGGGCATTATGAGCAAGACCAACGAATCCTTGATGCAACGTCGTGTAGCCGCCGTCCCACGTGGCGTCGGCCAAATCCACCCGATCTTCGTCGAGTCCGCGAAGAACGCTACGGTGATCGACGTTGAAGGCCGCGAACTGATCGACTTCGCCGGCGGCATCGCAGTACTGAACACTGGCCACCTGCACCCGAAAGTGGTTGCAGCTGTGCAAGAGCAGCTGACCAAAGTCAGCCACACCTGCTTCCAGGTGCTGGCCTACGAACCCTACGTAGAGCTGTGCGAAAAGATCAACAAGCTGGTCCCAGGCGACTTCGACAAGAAGACCCTGCTGGTCACTTCCGGCTCCGAAGCCGTTGAAAACGCCGTCAAGATCGCCCGTGCTGCCACTGGCCGTGCTGGCGTGATCGCCTTCACCGGCGGTTACCACGGCCGTACCATGATGACCCTGGGCCTGACCGGCAAGGTTGTGCCGTACTCCGCTGGCATGGGCCTGATGCCAGGCGGCATCTTCCGCGCCCTGTTCCCGAGCGAACTGCACGGTGTCAGCGTTGACGACGCCATCGCTTCGGTCGAGCGCATCTTCAAGAACGACGCCGAGCCGCGCGACATCGCCGCGATCATCCTCGAGCCAGTACAAGGCGAAGGCGGCTTCCTGCCTGCGCCGAAAGAGCTGATGAAGCGCCTGCGCGAGCTGTGCGACAAGCACGGCATCCTGCTGATCGCCGACGAAGTGCAAACTGGCGCTGGCCGTACCGGCACCTTCTTCGCCATGGAACAGATGGGCGTCGCGCCTGACCTGACCACCTTCGCCAAGTCCATCGCTGGCGGCTTCCCGCTGGCCGGTGTGTGCGGCAAGGCCGAGATCATGGACGCCATCGCTCCGGGCGGCCTGGGCGGTACCTACGCTGGCTCGCCAATCGCCTGCGCCGCAGCTCTGGCCGTTATCCAGGTGTTCGAGGAAGAGAAGCTGCTGGACCGTAGCAAGGCTGTCGGTGAGCACCTGACCACTGGCCTGCGCAAGATCCAGGAAAAGCACCCGATCATCGGCGACGTCCGTGGTCTGGGCTCGATGATCGCTGTGGAAGTCTTCGAAAAAGGCACCCACACCCCGAACGCTGCTGCCGTTGCCCAGGTTGTGGCCAAGGCGCGCGACAAGGGTCTGATCCTGCTGTCCTGCGGCACCTACGGCAACGTCCTGCGTATCCTGGTTCCGCTGACCGCCGAAGACGCGCTGCTGGACAAAGGCCTGGCCATCATCGAAGAGTGCTTCGCTGAACTCGCCTGATGTGATGCGCTTCATAAAAAAACCCGCTTAGGCGGGTTTTTTTTGTGCCCAGAAAAGCCGCATGGCGCTATGGTTGTGGAAGGATTTGCCTTGGAAGCTGCGAAGGACTGTGTGTCAGGGATATTCAGGAGTTGGCCATGAGTGCTGCAGACCCCACCCCACCGTGCGTGCTGATCGCCGAAGGCGACCCTTGGGTACGTGAAATGTTGAGCGAAATGCTGCTCAGCGTGCGTTGCGATGCCCGCTTGCAGGTCTGCGCCGACGGCTCGCAGGCGCTCACGGCGCTGGCCAACAAACCCGACCTGATCATCGCTGCCCGCGAACTGGCAGGTCTGGATGGCCTCGACCTGCTGCGCAAGGTTCGCGCCAAGGGCCCGGGGCTGCCGTTCATTCTCATGAGCGAGCGCAGCGATAGCGCCAGCGTGCGCGAAGCGTTGCCGCTGCACCCTACGGCTTACCTGAGCAAACCACTGAACCTGGACAAGCTGCGCAAAAGCCTTGAAGAGCTGTTGCTGGCCGTGGGCGAGCAGATCGCCTGCCCGGTGCCGCCGCTGCAGCCTGGCGCCAGCCTGCCGGCCTACCTCGAACAACGCCGCGCCACCGCCGATGGTGGGCCGCTGTTCGCCGATGTGCAGGTGGCGATCAAGCGTGCGCTCAACCCTCAGGGCCTGGACCTCAAGGTGCTCGAAGAGGAAGTGCGTGACGACCCGCAGATCACCGCTGTGCTCATCGCCGCTGCCAACAGTGCCAGCCTGCACCGTGACGCTCCTGTGCAGACGCTGATGCAGGCGCTGAACAAGCTCGGCAGCACCCAGAGCATGAACCTGATTCTGGGCCTCACCCTCAAGCGCAGTGCGCGCCTGAGCGACCCGCTGCTGACGCAACATGCCACCCATTACTGGAACCTTTCGCTGCACACCGCCGAGTACGCCCGCTCGCTGGCGCGGATGCTCGAGCTGGACCAGGAGCGCTGTTACTGCGCAGGTCTGCTGCATTGCCTGGGCGATCTGGCGGTGTTGCGTAGCCTGCAGGAGTGGCGCCTGGCCGGTGGTGAGCTGGACGAGGACCGGGTGCAGCTGTCGCTCAACGAATTCGGCGCGGCATTCGGCTCGGCGTTGCGCACCCGCTGGCGCCTGCCGCTGAGCCTGCGCGAGCTGATCGCGGCGATCTATCAGCTGGGTGGCGGGGTGTATTCACGGGAGATCCTGGCCTTGAACCTGGCCGGGCAATTGGCGCGCCTGCCGGCCGATCAGGGGTTGGAGAAGCTGGCCAGCAACAAGACGGCACGCTTGCTGAAGGTTGGGCTGCCGGAACTGAGCCGGTTGCGCAAGGTGGAGAATCCTGAAGTGAAGCCGCAGGAAACTCAGACGCCAGCTGATCCATTGAACGCCAAGCCTGAGGCCTTGGTTGACGGAGGGGAGCCTGAAAACGCCGAGCCCTGAAATGACAAAACCCAGCCAATGCTGGGTTTTGCAAGTCCCTCAAGGGGGATAAAACGCTAAGTGCCTCTATGGGCTACGGGACAACAGTAAGGAGGATGGGCCTGGCTGTCAACCTCTCAGGAGCGAGCCCGCGTTCATGACCTTGATTATTGCGAGTTGCACCCTTTCGACCACTTCACGAGCGAGAATTTGATCAAGGCAGCCCCTGCCGACTTGCCTCGGTTTGAACAAGCGCTCCCTGCTAACTTGTGCGACAAGATCGGCCTTGGCCCATCGCGTCTGCTGTTTGAAATAGGGCAGTTCAGTGATCAGGTCTGATGAAAGCTCAACATGCCATCCTCGGCTCAGTTTCCCTGAATCCTTGGTGGTTGATAACGGGACTACTATGCAGGCGTTGGAGTCGATTTTTCCATTGATCACAATAACAAGCCGGTTCTTGACCATCTCTGGCTTGAGCCGAAAATCGTAGTGAAAAGCTGCAGCTATTTCCTCGTTGCAGCTTCGGTAATCACCATAATTGCATTCGAGTATTTGGCCGACTTTGGGCTCGAACCTGATTGCCATGTCCCATCCTGAGGCCTTGGTTTCGGCCTCATGATGTCACGCGACTTGCGCCATAAGAGCGGATCGCAGCCCATTAAAGGAAATCAAGACCATTCCTACATGGGGCTTCTGCAGATCTGCAGGATTTTTCTGATCTCGATCCCTCTACCCACGGACTATCTGGTTCTTGCCCTGCCGCTTGGCCTTGTACATCGCCGCATCGGCACGGGCGAACAAGCTATCCAGCGATTCGTCTTCATCGGTCAGCCCGGTCAGCCCCTGGCTCACCGTCACACTGTACGCCTCATCGCCATGGCTGAAGCCCTGCCGCTGAATCTCCCGCTGCAGGCGCTCGGCGATCTGCTCGGCCACCTGTGCGGTGCAGCCCGGGAAAACGGCCGCGAACTCTTCACCGCCGATACGCCCAAACTGGTCACCACGGCGTAACACGGCCTTGCCGCTGTCGGCGATGCGCTGCAGCACCTGGTCGCCTTCCTGATGCCCATAGCTGTCGTTGATGCGCTTGAAGTCGTCGATGTCCAGCAGCAGGAAAGCCAATGGCGTGCCGTCTTCGCGGGCGCTGTCGAAGGCCTGCTGGGCGCACTCGAAGAAGTGCCGCCGGTTGCTGCTCTGGGTCAGCACATCGGTGGTGGCCAGGCGCTGCAGTTCGCTTTCCAGTTGCTTCTTTTCGGTGATGTCCTCGGCGATGCCGACGATGATTACCCGGTCATCTTCGCTCTGCTGGTTGATGTAGCACTTGTCGCTGAGCCAGCGCACCTGGCCGCTGGCGTTGAGGATGCGGTATTCGCGGTCTTCCACTGCGCCCTTCAGCAGCACCTGGGCCAGGCTGCGCTCGGCGAACTCCAGGTCATCGGGGTAGATACTGTCGCGCCATTCGTTGTAGTCGGCCAGCACCAGGCTGGCCGGTCGACCGAAGATACGTTCGTAGGCGGGGCTGACGTAGAGCACCTGGCGGGTTTCCCAGTCGAAGGCCCAGAGCACGGCGTTGACGCTGTCGAGCAGCGAGCTGTACAGCTGTTCGCGCTCACTCAGGCGGGCAACTTCGCCCTGGGCGTGTAGCAGGGCCAGCAAGGTTTGTGCGGCTTCGGGAGGCGGGCTACCTGACAAGGATGGAGGAAGGTTCTTGGCCATGAGCACGGAGCAGTTCTCATTGATAGGGCGCGCGGCCACGAACCGGCCCGCCACGCGGGCGATGTACGGTTTGAGTGGGTTTTCAGGGGGGAAGTTCCTGCAGGCACGCCCCGTTGCGGGGCGTGCCGATCAGCGGCTATCAGGCACCCGTGGGGCGCAGGGAGTAGGTTTTCAGCTGTGCAGCGAAATCGTGCAGGGCATGGATACCGCTGGCCTCGGCCTCGTGTACCCAGTCCTTCATGGCCGCCAGCATATCGTGGCCGTTGGCGCTGGTACGGGCCCAGATCTGTTGCAGCGCCAGGCGCTTCTCGTAGATGGTCTTCAGGGCCTGGCTGTGGGCGAGCATGCTTTCGATGCGCACGTGGTGGCGGTCTTCGAGCAGGCTGGTTTCGCGCGACAGCAGGCGCTTGGCACGGCGGAAGCGGTGGCGTACCGAGGCATCGACCTTGGCCAGCTCCTGCTTGACCAGCGGGCCGATCACCAGCTTGCGGTACTGGGCCATGATCTGGAAGCGGTTGTTGAGGATGGCCATGGCAGTATCCATGTCCAGGCTGGCCTTGCCCTCGACCCGGTGGGCGATGGGCGCCACGCGTTGCACCTTGGCCAGGCGCAGCAGGCAGAACACACGGATCCAGGCCCAGCCCATGTCGAACTCCCAGCGTTTGACCGAGAGCTTGGCCGAGTTGGGGTAGGTGTGGTGGTTGTTGTGCAGTTCTTCGCCACCGATGACGATACCCCACGGCACCAGGTTGGTGGCGGCGTCGCGGCATTCGAAATTGCGGTAGCCGACCGCGTGGCCCAGGCCGTTGACCACGCCGGCGGCCCAGAACGGAATCCACATCATCTGTACCGCCCAGATGGTGATGCCGATGGTGCCGAACAGCAGCAGGTCGATGACCGCCATCAGCACGATGCCGCCGAGCTTGTAGCGTGAGTAGAGGTTGCGCTCGACCCAGTCTTCCGGGCAGTTCTTGCCATAGATGCGCAGGGTCTCGGGGTTGCGTGCCTCTTCGCGGTAGAGTTCGGCCCCTTTGCGCAGCACCGTGCCAAGGCCCTTGTAGACCGGGCTGTGCGGGTCGTCCGGGGTTTCGCACTTGGCGTGGTGCTTGCGGTGCACGGCCGTCCATTCGCGGGTGTTCTGTGCCGTGGTCAGCCACAGCCAGAAGCGGAAGAAATGCTTGAGCGCGCCATTGAGCTCCAGCGCACGGTGGGCGGAGTAGCGGTGCAGGTAGATAGTGACGCTGACGATGGTCACATGGGTCATCAGCAGGGTGACGCCAACCAGTTGCCAGGCCGACAAGTCGAGCAGACCGTTGTACCACATAGGTGTAGATGCCCTCGGGAATGCAGGGAGAAGGGTGTGATTATCCCTTGGCGGGGAAATAAAACCAGTCACCCTTTCAGATAGGAAGTCACGGCATGTTTCAGCCTTTATAATGCCCCATCCTTTTTCATGGGCTTTCCCCCCCGACATGTCTGTTTCCGTTCGCGACGCCTTGCGCATGGCAGCGCTGTATGTGGTGCTCTCGTTCCTCTGGCTGGTGCTGGCCGAGGTGGTCCTGCACAGTATGACTGACGACCCCCTGGCGTTGACCGTGGGCCGGCAGATCAACGTGGTGGTGTGGGTGCTGGTCAGTGCCTTGCTGATCTTCGTGTCCCGTGCGCGCCTGCTCAACTTCATCGGTATCGGTGCGCGTCTGCGCAGCGAAGACCGTGAGCGCCTGCGCATGGCCGCGGCGGTGTTCGACAGCACGCTGGAGGGCGTGTTGGTGACTGACCGCCAAGGCCTGATCGTGCACGTCAACCGCGCCTTCATGCGCATTACCGGCTACCAGCAGGACGAAGTGCTGGGGCAGCGCCCGAGCAAGTTCAAGTCGGGGCGCCACGGCGTGCCGTTCTATCAGCAGATTTATGCCGCGCTGGCCGAAAAGGGCGAGTGGAGCGGCGAGATCTGGAACCGCCGTAAAAGCGGTGAAATCTATCCGCAATGGCAGACGATCTGCGCCATCCGCGATGACAGCGGCGAGCTGAGCCATTACGTGGCGGTGTTCAGCGACATCAGTGCGATCAGGCATACCGAGCAGGAGCTGGCTTACCTGGCCCACCACGACCCGCTCACGGGTCTGCCCAACCGCCTGTTGTTCAACGACCGCGCCGAGCAGGCGCTGGCTGCAGCGCAGGCCAACAAGCGTGGTTGCGCCTTGCTGTTGCTCGACCTGGACCACTTTCAGAGCATCAACGACGGCCTTGGCCATACCATCGGCGACCAGCTCCTCAAACTGGTCGGCGAACGCCTGCGTGAGACCGTGGGCAACAACGTGACCCTGGCGCGCCTGGGCGGTGACGAATTCGGTGTGCTGGCCGAAAACTGCCAGCAGGTCGGTCAGGCCGGCAAGCTGGCGCAAGGCATCATCGAGCGTATGCGTGAACCCTTCGAGTTCGATGGCCACCGCCTGTTCATCAGTGCCAGCGTGGGTATCAGCCTGTTCCCCAACGACGCCCTGAGCGCCGAGCAACTGCTGCGCAATGCCGATTCGGCGCTATTCAAGGCCAAGGGTAATGGGCGTGCCTGCTACGCGCTGTACACCGAAGAGCTGACTGCCCACGCCCAGCACCGGGTGGAAACCGCGAGTGAGCTGCGTCGGGCGCTGGCCAAGGATGAGCTGCGGGTGTTCTTCCAGCCGGTGCATGACCTGTTCACGGCTAAGATGGTCGGCGTCGAGGCGCTGGTGCGTTGGCAACACCCGGAGCGTGGGCTGGTTCCGCCTGGCGAGTTCATCCCGATCGCCGAGCGTACCGGGCTGATTGCCGAGGTCGATGCCTGGGTGTTGCGTGAGGCCTGCCGGCAGATGGTTCAATGGCAGGAACAAGGACGCGCGCTGGAGTTCGTTGCCGTCAATATCTCCAGCCGCTTGTTTGGCCAGCGCGAGTTGTACCGGCAGGTGGCGGACGTGCTGCACGAGACGGGTCTGGACCCAGCACTGCTGGAGCTGGAAGTGACCGAGAGTGCGGTGATGGAAGACCCGGAGGTGGCGCTGGAGCAACTGCATCGCCTGCGTGAGCTGGGGCTGAATCTGGCCATCGATGATTTCGGCACGGGGTATTCGTCGCTGCTGCGGCTCAAGCGCTTGCCGGTGCAGAAGCTGAAGATCGACCAGGGCTTTGTCGCCGGCTTGCCGCTGGATGATGATGATATCGCGATTGTGCGGGTGATCATTGCCCTGGCGCGGAGCATGGGCATGCAGGTGCATGCCGAGGGCATCGAACAGTCTGAGCAAGCGCGGTTCCTGCTGGAGCAGCAGTGCCAGCTGGGGCAGGGGTACTGGTTCGGGCGGCCGGTGCCGGCTGGGGATCTGCACTGGGGCTGAGAGGTACGGCTGAATTTGTTCAGCGCTTGTGAGATCGAGCGCCGCCCGCGCGGCGCATCGCGGATAAATCCGCTCCTACATTTGTTGCAACGTGCCGAACCTGTAACGCCATGGTTGCCAGCCCTGGCGCATGGCTTGAGTCCTACAGACAAGGCTGACAACGGTGACCTGTCAGGCATGGCCACGTTGCAATAAATGTAGGAGCGGATTTATCCGCGATGCGCCGCGCGGGCGGCGCTCGGTCTCACAGGCGCAGAAGATGTTGCGACGGGCCCCTCAGCGCTTGTTCAAACCTTTCGCCAACCGGTCCCCTCCCAGCTGGATCAGCGCCACCAAGGCCACCAGCATGGCAATCACGGTCAACATGATCTGGCTGTCGAAACGCTGATACCCATACCGATAGGCAATGTCCCCCAGCCCCCCCGCGCCAATCGCCCCGGCCATGGCCGACGAGTTGATCAGTGTCACCAAGGTGATGGTGAACCCACCGACGATCCCCGGCAGTGCCTCGGGCAGCAGCACATGCCAGACGATATGCCAGCGCCGGCAACCCATGGCCTGCGCCGCCTCGACCAGGCCGTGGTCGACCTCGCGCAAACTTACCTCGGCAATCCGTGCGAAGAAGGGTGTGGCGGCGATGGTCAGTGGCACCACGGCGGCCCAGACGCCGTAGGTAGTACCCACCACCAGCCGGGTGAAGGGGATCAGCGCAACCATCAGGATCAGGAACGGGATCGAGCGGAACAGGTTGACGAAGGCGCCCAGCACCCGGTTCAGCAAGGGTGCCTCGAAGATGCCGCCTTTGTCGCTGGTGACCAGCAGCACCGCCATCGGCACACCCACCAGCAGCGCGACCAGCGACGACACGCCAACCATCAGCAGGGTGTCGAGCAGGCCTTCGAGCAAGCGATCAAACCACATGGCCCAGTACCTCCACGTCTTCAGCCCAGCGGCGGGCGCGTTCGAGCAAATGGTGCGTGTCGTGCGGCGAGCCCTGTATCGACAGAATCAGCTGCCCGAGCGCATGTTCGCCGATGGTCTCCACGCCACCCTGGAGCAGGCGCACGCGCCCGCCCAGTTCCGCGAACAGGTCAGACAGCGCGGGCTCGCCGAGCAGGGTGAGCTTGAGCACCAGCGCACTGTCACGGCCCACCGGGCTGGCGCGCAGGCTTGCCTGCAAAGCCGCAGGCAGTTTGGTCTGCAACGGCGCGAGCAGGGTGCGGGTGACCTCATGACGCGGGCTGCCGAACACGCGCCAGACTTCGCCCTGTTCGACGATTGCGCCACGTTCCAGCACCACCACGCGCTGGCAGATGTCGCGGATCACCGCCATTTCGTGGGTGATCAGCACCACGGTCAGGCCCAGGCGCCGGTTGATGTCGCGCAGCAGTTCGAGGATCGACGCCGTGGTCTCGGGGTCCAGCGCCGAGGTGGCTTCGTCGCACAGCAGAATCTCGGGGTCATGCACCAAGGCACGGGCGATGCCGACTCGCTGTTTCTGGCCGCCGGACAGCTGCGCCGGGTAGACATGATGCTTTTCCTGCAGGCCAACCAGCTCCAGCAACTCGCGGACCTTGCGCTGGCGCTCGGCCTTGGCCACGCCCGCCACCTTCAGTGGCAGCTCGACGTTCTGCCACACGGTCTTGGCTGACATCAGGTTGAAGTGCTGGAAGATCATCCCGATGCGCCGGCGCAGCGCCACCAGGTGGTCCTCATCGAATGGCGCGATGTCTACCTGGTCGATCAGCACGCGCCCCTGGCTCGGCTGTTCGAGGCGGTTGATGGTGCGCAGCAGTGACGACTTGCCAGCGCCACTGCGGCCGATGATGCCGAAGATTTCACCACGGCGGATGTTCAGGTCGATGCCTTGCAGCGCGGGTTGCTGCTGGCCAGGGTAGGTCTTGCCCAGCCCGATGAAACGGACATGGGCTTCGTTGACCTCCGGGCGCAGGGCCTGCTCCCTGGCCGTTGGCGGCGATGGTTGTGCGGTGGGCGCCCTGAGCGCGTTGGCCTGGCTCATGTCAGCCTTCCCAACCGGCCTGGTACAGGCTGCCATGGGCCTTGTTCAGTGCCGAACGCACGGTAGGCGAGTGCTGGTAGATATCGACGAACCTGGCCAGGCGCGGGTCATCCTTGCTCTGCGGGCGGATGACGAACTGGATCACGTATTCCTTGTTTTCCAGGCCATCGAACAGCAACGCCGAAGTGGCATCGAACGTGTTGGCCAGGCGGATGTAGGCCGGGTAGCCCTGGACCAGGTCGGCGTCGTCATAGGCGCGCACCAGCTGCACGGCTTCGACCTGCAGGATCTTGAGCTTCTTCGGGTTGGCGACGATGTCGTCCTCGGTGGCCTTGTAGCCGACACCCGGCTTGAGGGTAATCAAGCCGGCCTTGGCCAGCAGCTGCAGGCCACGGCCGCTGTTGATCGGGTCGTTGGCGATGGCCACGCTGGCGCCCTCGGGCAGCTCGGCGAAGCTCTTGTATCGCTTCGAGTACAGGCCGACGTTGTTGATGATGCCCGGGGCATAGGGCACCAGGTTGAAGCCGGCCGCAGCCTTGGCGTTCTCCAGGAAGGGGATGTGCTGGAAGTAGTTCACGTCGATGTCGCCGCTGTTCAGGCTGACATTCGGCGCGATCCAGTCGCTGAACTCGATCAGCTTCACTTCCAGGCCTTGCTTGTGGGCTTCCTCCACCGCCGCCTCCAGGGGGATGGCGAAGGCCGCAGTGGTGCCGATCTTCAGTGGTTCGGCAGCGAAGGCACTGGCGGACAGGCCGAGGGTGATGGCGATGGCCGCGACGGGCCGGAACAGTTTCTCAAGCATGGTGCAGGGCTCCAGTCGGGGCAGGGACAGGGGTGTTGCGGTAGGTGGAACCGGGGTGGTCGGCGCGCAGGTACGGGTCAGTGCTGGCGAACAGCTTCTGGCGCAGGGTGCCGTCGGCGTAAGCGGTCTTGTAACGGCCACGCTGCTGCAGTTGCGGGACCACCAGTTCGATGAAGTCCTCGTAGCTTTCCGGGGTGACGGTGCGGGTCAGGTTGAAGCCGTCCAAGCCGGTGTCGTCGATCCAGGCGATCAGCTGTTCGGCTACCTGATCCGGCGCGCCGACCAGGGTTACATAGCGCCCGCCGAGGGCGTGCTGCTCCAGCAGGCGGCGGCGGGTCCAGGGGTTTTCCTGCAATTGGCGAGTGGCCGACTGGATGGCGTTGCCCTTGCTGGCGCCGATGGGGTCGTCCAGCCCGTAAGTGGCAAAGTCGATGCCGGTAGAGGCGGCGAAGTGCGCCACGCCGGCTTCCGCGCTGGCATGTTGCAGGTACTCGGCGTACTTGGCCTGTGCCTGTTGCTCGGTGGGTGCGACGATCACCGTGATGCCCATGAACACTTTCACTGCCTGCGGATCGCGGCCGGCGGCCTGGGCGGCCGCGCGCACCTTGTCGACCTGGGCGCGGGTAGCGGCTTGGTCCTGGCCGCTGATGAACACGCATTCGGCATGGTTACCGGCAAAGGCCAGGCCGCGAGGCGAGCTGCCCGCCTGGAACAGTACCGGCGTGCGTTGTGGCGAGGGTTCGCACAGGTGGTAGCCCTCGACCTTGTAGAACTCGCCCTGGTGTTGCACCTTGCGCACCTTGCCCGGCTCGGCGTACACCCGGCGTTGGCGATCGTTGACCACGGCGTCATCGGCCCAGCTGCCTTCCAGCAGCTTGTACAACACCTGCAGGTATTCATCGGCCTGGTCGTAGCGGCGATCATGCTCGGGCTGCTGCTCCAGGCCCATGGCGCGGGCGGCGCTGTCGAGGTAACCGGTAACGATGTTCCAGCCGACCCGGCCGTTGCTCAGGTGGTCGAGGGTGGAGAGGCGCCGGGCGAACAGGTACGGCGCTTCGTAGGTCAGGTTGGCGGTGAGGCCGAAGCCCAGGTTGCGAGTGACGCCGGCCATGGCCGAAACCAGCAGCAGCGGGTCGTTGACCGGCAGCTGGATCGACTCCTTGAGGGTCACGTCAACGGAATTGCCGTAGATGTCATAGGTGCCGACGATATCGGCGATGAACAGGCCATCGAACAGCCCGCGCTCCAGCAGGCGCGCCAGGTCGGTCCAGTATTCCAGGGTCTTGTACTGGGTCGAGGTGTCCCGTGGATGGGTCCACAGGCCGTGGTTGATGTGCCCGATGCAGTTCATGTTGAAAGCATTGAGCAGGATCTGCTTGGCCATCAGATGGTCCCCCGGCGCGGTGGGTTTGCGTTGTTCAGGTAGTAGTTGCCGATGGCGTGGTACTTCCAGCGCACCGGGTCGTGCAGGGTGTGCACGCGGGCGTTGCGCCAGTGGCGGTCAAGGTTGTGCTCGGCCAGGGTGGCCTGGCTGCCAGCCAGTTCGAACAGGGTGGTGCCGGCGGCGAGGGATACTTCCGTGCTGATCGCCCGTGCTTCGGCAACGGCAATCGAAGCGGCGGCGACGCTGTCGGTGTTGCTGTCGGCCTGGGCGTGGTCGAGGAATTCGCCGGCGCGTTCGAGCAGCGCTTCAGCAGCATGCAGGCGGATCACCAGCTGGCCGAAGCTTTTCAGGGTCAGCGGGTCGTCGCTGGCCTTGTCCAGGCCGGAGTCGACCCATGGCCGGCTGCGTGTGCGCACGAAATGCAGGGCATCATCCAGGGCGGCGCGGGCGATTCCGGTGTCGATGGCTGCGTGGAGAATCTGCGCCAGCGGGCCGACCGGGGTCGGGCGCTCGAAGGCACTCTGGAAGGGCACCACGTCGCCAGCATCGACCCAGACGTTGTCGAAAGTCACCGAGCCGCTGCCGGTGGTGCGCTGGCCGAAGCCGCTCCAATCGTCGATTACCTGCAGGCCCTGGCTGTCGGCCGGGACGAAAGCCAGCTGCTGGCGGCCTTGATCGTCAATCACCGAGGTCGGGATACGCTGGGCGTAGAGCGCGCCGGTGGCGTAGAACTTGCGGCCGTTTATGCGGTAACCGGCGCCGTCACGGGTCAGGCGGGTGGTGCGGTCGTGGGCGGTTTTCGTGCCCAGTTCGGCCAGGGCGTTACCGAAGCGGCGGCCTGCCAGCACTTCGGCGTAAAGGCGCTGCTGCTGCTCGGGGCTGCCGTTTACCCTCAGCACTTCCAGGGCATAGAAGTGGTTCTGCGGGATCTGGCCGAGCGAAGCATCGGCTTGGGCGATGCGGGCGATGACCTGGGCCAGGGTGACGTTGGACACGCCAGCGCCGCCGAAGGCCTTGGGGACGCTGATGGCCCACAGGCCGGAGCGGGTGAACAGCTCCAGTTCGGCGTGGGGCAGGCGGCGTTCGCGGTCGCGCAGGGCGCTGTCGCGTTTGAGTTGCTGAGCGATTTGCTCGGCGGCAGCCAAGGCTTGGCTGTCGTTGGTGATAACTGATGTTGTCATGGTGTTCTCCGGGGCCATGGGGCCGCTCTGCGGCCCTTTCGCGACGCAAGGCCGCTCCCACAAGGGCTGCAGAGCAGCCCCAGGGCCCTCAAATCAGATCCAGGAATGCCGGGCAGGCAGGGTGCCGTTGAGGTGGTAGGCGCCAACCGCGTGGTACTTCCAGCGCACCGGGTCGTGCAGGGTGTGCACCCGAGCATTGCGCCAGTGCCGGTCGAGGTTGAACTCGGCCAGGCTCGCGCGGCTGCCAGCCAGCTCGAACAGCTTCTCGCTGGCTTGCAGCGCGATCTCGGTGGTCAGCACCTTGGCCTCGGCCACGGCAATCGACGCCCGCGCTGCGGCGTCAGTATCGATCGGCCCGGCATTGACCTCGTCGAGCACGCGCGCAGCCTTGCGCAGCAGCGCCTCGGCGGCGTGCAGCTCAAGCTTCAGGCGGCCGATTTCGGCAATCACGTACGGGTCATCGCTGGCGCGCTCGACCTTGGCTTCGATCCAGGGCCGGGATTTCTCACGGACGAAGGCGATGGCATCGTCGATGGCTGCCTCGGCGATGCCGGCATCGATGGCCGCCTGAATCAGCTGCGAGGCCGCACCCTGGATATTGGGCAGGTCGCGTTGGCGCCAGTTGTCGATGACCAGTTCGGCATCCACCGGTACCTGATCGAGCAGCACGGTACCGCTGGCCGTTGTGCGCTGGCCGAAGCCGGACCAGTCGTCGACGATGCGCAGCCCAGGGCTGCCGCGGCGGACGAAGGCCAAGCGTTGCCGGCCTTCGTCGTCCAGGGCCTTGACCGCCACCCAATGGGCGAACAGGGCACCTGTGGAGTAGAACTTCTCACCGCTGATGCGATAGCCGTCAGCGCTACGGGTGATTCTGGCCTTGAGCGTCAGGGTGTCTTTGGTGCCACGCTCGGGGCCGGCGTTGCCAATGCGCCAGCCGTCCAGCACGCTGCGGAAGATCAGCGCCTGCTGGGCTTCGGTAGCGGTCAGGCGCAGCAGCTGCAGCATGCCGAACTGGTTTTGCGGGATTTGCCCCAGGGCCGGGTCGGCGGCGCTGATCAGGCGGAACACCTCGGCGACGGTTGCGAACGAGACGTCCGGGCCGCCATAGGCCTTGGGCACGCTGATGCTGCCAAGGCCGCTACGGGTGAACTGTTCGATTTCTGCCCAAGGCAGCTTGCGTTGCTGGTCGCGACGGGCGGCCTGTTCACGGGCAATTGCGGCCAGCTCGTGGGCGGCTTGCAGGGCTTCGGCGTCGTTGCGCAGTACCTTGGCCGGCAGCAGCAGGGGCGAGCTGTCGAGGTCGCTGTGGAATCGGGTATTTGGCTGGGTGGTCATCAGAACCGAACCTCACAAAGTGGATGCGTCGCTTCAGCTGATGGCGACAACGTTTGCTGGTCCGGTGGTCCGGTTTATATACCCTAATGGCTTATATGTTGTTTATGAACTAACAATTTGGAATAAGAATAGAAGCCTGGAAGTTCTTCGGATGTGCCGACGCCATCGCGGATAAATCCGCTCCTACACGGCTGTAAGAGCGGATTTATCCGCGATGGCGTCAGTGAAGGTCTACTCGGAGGCAGCAGTACCGAGGAACTTGCGCAGGAACTGCCGGGTACGTTCTTCCTTCGGGTTGGCAAACAGGGCCTTGGCGTCGCCCTGTTCCACAATCACGCCCTTGTCGAAGAAGATCACCCGGTTCGCCACATCCCGGGCAAAGCTCATTTCGTGGGTAACGATGATCATGGTGCGCTTTTCCTCGGCCAGGCCGCGGATGGTCGCCAGCACTTCACCGACCAGCTCCGGGTCGAGTGCCGAAGTGGGTTCGTCGAACAGGATCACTTCAGGCTCCATGGCCAGCGCGCGGGCAATCGCCACGCGCTGCTGCTGGCCGCCGGAAAGGCGCCGTGGGTAGGCGTCTTCCTTGCCCGCCAGGCCGACCTTGGCCAGCAGCCGCCGGCCGAGCTCGAGGGCTTGATCACGCGGCGTCTTCTTGACGATCACCGGACCCTCGATGACGTTTTCCAGGGCGGTGCGGTGGGGGAACAGGTTGAAGTTCTGGAACACAAAGCCAGCCTGCTGGCGCAGGCGGCGGATCGCACTCTGCTGGCCGCTGAGCGGGCGATTGGCATCGATGCTGATGGCGCCGATCTGGATCTGCCCGGCATCCGGAGTTTCCAGCAGGTTGAGGCAGCGCAGGAAGGTGGTCTTGCCCGAGCCGCTGGGGCCGATGATGGCTACCACTTCACCCGGTTGCACGGTCAGGTCGATACCGTTGAGCACGGTCTGGCCCTTGAACTGCTTGGTCAGGCCTTTGGCGACGATCATCTCATTGCTCCTGGTCGTGCTGGTTGACCCGCGCTTCCATGCGGTTCTGGAAGTGCGCGAGGATGCTGCAGAGGATCCAGTAGATCACGGCAACGGCCAGGTACATGGTGAACACTTCGAAGGTGCGCGCCGTGATCAGCTGCGCCTGGCGGAACAGCTCGGGCACCTGGATGGTCGCTGCCAGCGCGGTGTCCTTGACCAGCGAGATGAAGCTGTTGCCCAGTGGCGGCAGTGCGGTGCGCAGCGCCTGGGGCAGGATCGCCCGGCGCATGGCCTGGGTGCGGGTCATGCCGATGCTGGCCGCAGCTTCCCACTGGCCACGGTCGATCGAGGAGATCGCCGCACGCAGGATTTCGCAGATGTAGGCCGCCATGTTCAGCGACAGGCCGATCAGCGAGGCCGGGATTGGGTCGAGCTCGATGCCGATCTGCGGCATGCCGAAGTAGATCACGAACAGCTGCACCAGCAGCGGTGTGCCACGGAAGAACGATACATAGACCCGGGCCAGCCAGTTCAGCGGCAGGATCTTCGACAGCCGCATCAGCGCAAGGGCAAAGCCCAGCACCAGGCCGAAGAACATGCCGCCAACACTGAGCAGCACCGTATAACCCGCGCCCTTCAGCAGGAAGGGCGTGGAGTCGGCAACGAGTTGCAGGCTTTCAGCGATCATTTGGTGACATCGGCACCGAAGTATTTCTCGGACAGCTTGGCCAGCGTGCCGTCGGCCTTGAGCTTGTCGATGGCCTTGTTGATCGCTGCCAGCAGCTCAGGCTCGCCCTTGCGCAGAGCCACGCCGCTTTCCAGGCGCGAGAAGGCATCGCCGGCAAGTTCAGTGTCCTTGGCCTTCTGGGCGTATTCCAATGCAGCCAGGCGGTCGATCAGGATGGCGTCGATGCGGCCGTTGCGCAGGTCGGCAAACTTGCTTGGGTCGTCTTCATAGGTGCGCACTTCGGCTTTGGGCACGTCCTGCTTGACCCACTGTTCGTAGTTGGTGCCCAGGCCCACGCCGACCTTCTTGCCGGCCAGGTCTTGCGCAGTCTTGATGTGCAGCTGCTCGGCTTTCTTCTTCAGGACCAGCGCCTGAATGCCGGAGATGGTGTAGGGCTCGGAGAAGTCGTATTTTTTCTTGCGTTCTTCAGAGATGGTCACCTGATTGACCACCACGTCCAATCGCTTGGATTCCAGCGCGGCGAGGATGCCATCCCACTTGGTCGGCTGGATCTTGGCCTTGACCCCAAGCTCCTTGGCCAGCAGTTCCGAAAGCTCCACCTCGAAGCCGGCCAGTTTGCCGTTCTCGTCCTGGAAGCTGAACGGTGGGTAAGTGCCTTCCAGGCCCACGTTGATCACGCCTTTTTCCTGGATGGTCTTCAGCTGCTCGCCGGCAAAGGCCTGGCCGAGCAGGCCGGTACCCAGCAGGATGGCCAGGCTGGCGTTGAGAAGCGGTTTGGCAAATTTCGACATGTCAGGCCCCGCGCTTGTTGTGGAAGTAGTGGGTGGCGACTATAGAGTTGGCTTGTTAGGCCTGGAAATAATAAAAACTTATTTTGTTATTCCCATTTTGATCTGTGCCAGGTTTTGGCTGCTTTGAGGGTAGGCCAGGATGCTGCGGCCGTCATCGCGGCTTATGCCCGACTTAGCGCAGGATGGAATAAAGCGTTGTTTTTTCCAAGGGACGGATTTGCCGTAAAGTGGATTGCATAACGACAGATTGGCCACCATCGGCAGGAGAACAGCGTGAGCGAACAACCTTCATCTGGGCACTGGCAGTTGCACAGCATTGTCAGTGGCCTGCGCGGTGCCCGCGAGCAATGGCGCAGCCGCAATGGCCGCAGCATAGGCGAGCAGGGCGGGCGCGAGCTGCCTTCGCGTGAGGCCATGCGGCAGATTCTCGAGCAGCTGTGCGGGGCGCTGTTCCCGATGCGCCTGGGCCCGGTCGACCTGCGTGAAGAGAGCGAGGACTTCTACGTCGGCCATACCCTCGACGCGGCGCTGACGGCACTGCTGGTGCAGGCGCGCCTGGAATTGCGCTATGCCGCGCGCCAGAGCAAGGGCGACCTGACTGCTGTCGATGCCCAGGCCCTGGCTTTGATCCAGGGCTTTGCTGCGGCTTTGCCGGGCCTGCGTGTGCTGCTCGATACCGATGTGCTGGCGGCCTACCACGGCGACCCGGCGGCGCGCAGCGTTGATGAAGTGTTGCTGTGCTATCCAGGGATCCTGGCGATCATCCACCACCGCCTGGCCCACCACCTCTATCAGGCGGGTTTGCCGCTGCTGGCGCGCATCAGCTCGGAGCTGGCGCATTCGGCCACCGGTATCGACATTCACCCAGGCGCGCAGATCGGCCAGAGCTTCTTCATCGATCACGGCACTGGCGTGGTGATCGGCGAAACGGCGATTATCGGTGAGCGGGTGCGCATCTATCAGGCCGTGACCCTGGGCGCCAAGCGCTTCCCGAGCGATGAGTCGGGCACATTGCACAAAGGGTTGGCGCGCCACCCGATCGTCGAGGATGACGTGGTGATCTATGCCGGGGCGACGATCTTGGGCCGGATTACCATCGGCAAGGGCTCGACCATTGGGGGCAATGTCTGGCTGACCCGCAGTGTGCCGGCTGAGAGCAACATCACCCAGGCCAACCTGCAGCTGGATTGCCAGGACAAGAACTGACTATTGCCTGCTCCGGCCTCTTCGCGGGCAAGCCCGCTCCCACAGTGTTCAAAACTTGTGATGCCCCTGTGGCAGCGGGCTTGCCCGCGAAAGGGCCAGAACAGGAGGGCGCCAATCGGCGCCCCGGTTCGCTTTGAAAGCCGATCCATGTTTAACTTGAACGCTTGTTCAATGAAAAACGCTGGTCCGCTGCCGGTGTTCAACAGGAGGATTCCTTTGCTGAACCCGTTCATTCCGAACCTCACGTCGATCGACGAGGTGCCTGTTTCATGAGTGCACCGTCCCCATCCCTTGCCAATGGCAAGATCCGCATGAACCCGCCGGTGTTCTACTTCGCGGCAAGTTTCATTCTCTTGTTCGGCCTGGTGGTCATCGCCTTCCCGCAGGCTGCCGGCGAGTGGCTGCTGGCAGCGCAGAACTGGGCGGCCAACACGGTCGGCTGGTACTACATGCTGGCCATGACCCTGTACCTGGTGTTCGTGGTGGTCACTGCCTTGTCGGGCTACGGCAAGATCAAACTCGGTGCCGATCACGACGAACCCGAGTTCAGTTACCTGTCATGGGCCGGCATGCTGTTTGCCGCCGGTATCAGCATCACGCTGTTCTTCTTCTGCGTGTCCGAGCCGCTGACTCACATGCTCACCCCGCCCCAGGGCGAAGGGGGCACTGCCGAGGCCGGGCGCCAGGCGATGCAGATCCTGTTCCTGCACTGGGGCCTGCACGGCTGGGGCGTGTTCGCCTTCGTCGGCATGGCGCTGGCCTATTTCGCCTACCGGCATAACCTGCCGCTGGCACTGCGTTCGGCGCTCTATCCGCTGATCGGCAAGCGTATCAACGGCCCGATCGGCTATGCAGTGGATGGCTTCGGCATCATCGCCACGGTGTTCGGCCTGGGCGCCGACATGGGCTTTGGTGTGCTGCACCTGAATGCCGGCCTCGACTACCTGTTCGGCATCAGCCATAGCCAGTGGGTGCAGGTGATCCTCATCGCGCTGATGATGGGCGCGGCGGTAGCGGTAGCCGTGGCGGGTGTGGAAAAGGGCGTGCGGGTGATGAGCGACATCAACCTGTTCCTGGCCTGTGCGCTGCTGCTGTTCGTGCTCTTCGCCGGCCCCACCCAGCACCTGTTCAATACCCTGATCCAGAACCTCGGCGATTACCTGGGCGCCTTGCCGCGCAAGAGCTTCGACGTATATGCCTACGGCGAGCAACGCGACTGGCTGGGCGGCTGGACAGTGTTCTACTGGGCCTGGTGGATTGCCTGGGCGCCGTTCGTGGGGTTGTTCATCGCGCGCATTTCGCGCGGCCGCACCATTCGCGAGTTCGTCTTCGGCGTGTTGCTGATTCCGCTGGGCTTCACCCTGGCGTGGATGTCGATCTTCGGCAACAGCGCGCTGGACCAGGTGATCAACCACGGCATGACCGCGCTCGGCCAGTCGGCGTTGGACAATCCGTCGATGAGCCTTTACCTGCTGCTGGAAACCTATCCGTGGAGCAAGACGGTGATCGCCGTGACGGTGTTCATCAGCTTCGTGTTCTTCGTTACCTCGGCCGATTCCGGCACCGTGGTGCTGTCGACCCTGTCTGCCAAGGGCGGCGGTGCCGACGAGGACGGGCCGAACTGGCTGCGCATTTTCTGGGGCGCGATGACCGCGCTGATCACCAGCGGCCTGCTGTTCGCCGGTAGCATTGACTCGCTGAAGTCGGCGGTGGTGCTGACCTCGCTGCCGTTCTCGTTGATCCTGCTGTGCATGATGTGGGGGCTGCACAAGGCCTTCTACCTGGAGAGCCAGCGGCAGATCGCGCAGATGCACTCGCTGGCGCCGTTCGCCCAGTCACGCCGTGGCCGTGGTGGCTGGCGTCAACGCCTGAGCCAGGCTGTGCACTTCCCGTCGCGTGATGAGGTGTACCGCTTCATGGACGATGTGGTGCGCCCGGCGATTGCCGATGTGCGTGAGGTGTTCGAGCAGAAGGGCCTGGTGCTGGTGACCCAGGACGACCCGAGCCATGACAACGTCAGCCTGAAGGTTGGCCATGGCGAGGAGCAGCCATTCATCTACCAGGTGCAGATGCGCGGCTACTTCACGCCGTCGTTCGCGCTGGGTGGGTTGGGTACGCAGGAGTTGAAGAACCGCCGTTACTACCGGGCCGAGGTGCACCTGAGCGAAGGCAGCCAGAACTATGACCTGGTGGGCTACAGCAAGGAGCAGATCATCAACGACATCCTCGACCAGTACGAACGGCACATGCAGTTCCTGCACCTGGTCCGCTAGATCGCCGGGGCCGCTTTGCGGCCATTTCCGACCGGTCCGGCGCCCCGGCAAGGCCGCTCCTACAAGGGAACGCGATCTCCTGTAGGAGCGGCCTTGTGTCGCGAAAGGAGGCCGAAGGCCTCCCCTGGGCCCATCAGAAAGGCGCATCCCCCAGGATGGTCGCCCGGTGCATCACCCGCCGGTTCGGCCGGTAGTCATCCACCGCAAAATGCTGGGTCACGCGGTTGTCCCAGAACGCCACGTCATTCTCCTGCCAACGCCAGCGAATGCTGAACTCCGGCCGCGTCGCATGGGTGAACAGCAACTTAAGCAGCGCCTCGCTCTCCAGCTCGCTCAGTTCATTGATGCGCGTGGTAAACCCTTCATTGACGAACAACGCCTTGCGCCCGCTGACCGGATGCGTGCGCACCACCGGGTGCGACAGCGGTGGGTTGTTGCGCCGGGTCGCCTCCCAGCGGGCCAGGTCTTCTGCCGTGGTGCCAAAGCGCTCCAGCGGGAACGACTTGGTGAAGTCATGGGTCGCGGTCAGGCCATCGAGCATCTCGCGCAGCGGCGCCGACAAGGCTTCGAACGCCGCAATACCACTGGCCCACAGGGTGTCGCCACCATAGGCCGGCAACTGCTTGGCGCTGAGCACCGCGCCCAGCGCGGGGGTCGGCAGGAAGGTCACGTCGGTGTGCCATACGGCATTGTCGCGCACGTCGGTGACCGCCGTGTCGAGAATCAGCACCTGCGGAGTCTCTGGCACGTTGGGGTAGATCGGGTGGATGTGCAGGTCGCCGAAGCGAGCGGCGAAACGCGCTTGCTGCTGCGGATTGATCGGCTGGTCGCGGAAGAACAGCACCTGGTGCTGAAGCAGCGCCTGCTCGATGGCGTCCCGCTGTTCGGCAGTGATGTCGCGGCTGATGTCCACGCCGCTGATCTGCGCGCCGAGCGCCGGGCTGAGGGGGGTGATGGTCAGGCTCATGTCGGTCTCTTCAATCAGGCGCCAGGCTGCTGGCGTGGTCAACAGGAATTCAGTGGCTCTGCCCGTGCCAAGGCACCAGCTTGCGTTGCAGGGCGCGCAGGCCCATCTCCAGGGCGAAGGCGATCAGGGCGATCAGCAGGATGCCCAGCACCACCACGTCGGTCACCAGGAACTGCGCCGCCGACTGCACCATGAAACCCAGGCCGCTGGTGGCAGCGATCAGTTCGGCGGCAACCAGGGTCGACCAGCCGACACCCAGGCCGATGCGGATGCCGGTCAGGATGTCGGGCAAGGCACTGGGCAGGATCACGTGGCGAATCAGCTGCGCCCGGGTCGCACCCAGCGACTGCGCAGCGCGCAGCTTGGCCGGGTCCACGGTGCGCACACCAGTGGCCGTGGCGATGGCGATCGGGGCGAAGATCGCCAGGTAGATCAGCAACACCTTGGACAGCTCACCGATGCCGCACCAGATGACGATTAGTGGCAGATAGGCCAGCGGCGGGATCGGCCGGTAGAACTCGATCAGCGGGTCGAGGATACCGCGGGCCACGCGGTTGTAACCGATGGCGATGCCGACCGGGATGGCGGTCAGGGTCGCGGCACCCAGTGCCACGCCAATACGGCCCAGGCTGGCGCCCAGGTGCTGCCACAGGCTGGCGTCCATGTAGCCCTGGGTGAGCAGGGCCCAGGCCTTGGCCAGGATGTCACCGGGCGAGGGCAGGAACAACGGCTCGATCCAGCCGGCGGCAGTCACCAGCCACCAGGCGAGCAGCAGGCTGGCCAAGGTCAGGGTGCTGATCCAGCGGGTAGACAATGGGCGGCGCGCCAGGGGGGCGGGCCGGATGTGGCTGTCGCGTTTGCCGGCGACCGGCAGATCCAGGCTGCTCATGCGCGCTCCTGCAGGCTTTGGCGTTGGGAGAACACGCGGGCCAGGACATGCTCGCGGGTTTCGATGAAACGTGGGTCGGACTTGATCGCCCGGGCCGACTCGCCAGCCGCATAGCGTTGGCCGAAGTCCAGTTGCAGGCGCTCGACCACGCGGCCGGGGTTGGGTGCCAGCAGCACCAGCTCGCTGGCGAGGAACACTGCTTCTTCGATGTCGTGGGTAATCAGGAATACCGGTTTTGCGGTGCGCTGCCAGACCTGCAGCAGCAGTTCCTGCATCTGTTCACGGGTGAAGGCGTCGAGCGCGCCGAACGGTTCGTCCATCAACAGCACCCGCGGGTCGGCGGCCAGCGCCCGGGCCAGGCCCACGCGCTGCTTCTGGCCGCCGGACAGTTGCCAGATGCGCCGCTCGCCGAAACCGTCGAGGTCGACCAGCGCCAGCATCTCGCGGGCTTTGGCTTCACGCTGGGCGCGTGGCACACCGGCCAGCTCCAGGCCGAAGGCAACGTTGCCCAGCACGTTCTGCCATGGCAGCAGGGCATCATCCTGGAAAACCACGCCACGCTCGGCACTCGGGCCCTGTACGGGCACGCCGTCGAGGGTGATGCGCCCAGCGCTGGGGGCGACGAAGCCGGCGATCAGGTTCAGCAGCGAGGTCTTGCCGCTGCCGGATGGCCCCAGGGCCACCAGCAGCTGGCGTGGGCCCAGGCTCAGGTTGATGTCGGCCAGCACCGGGGCGGTGGCGCCGGGGTACTGTGCGCTGATGCGCTCCAGTTCGAGCAAGGCCATGGCAGGCTCCGTGCAATTGCAGTCTTAGTTGGGGATGTACTGGGCGCTGACGTACGGCGAGTAGTCCGGCAGCACCGCTTCAACCTTGCCTTGCTGCTTGAGGAAGGTGGCCGTGTCGGTCAGCGCCTGGGTGGTTGGTGCGCCCAGTTCCTTGGCCTGGTCGGCGGCCAGCGGGTAGACGTTGCCCTGCAGCAGCACCGGGATATCAGCCGGTTTGGCACCAGACAGCTTGGCCAGCTTGGCCACGTTGTCCGGGTTGGCCAGCCAGGCTTGCGGGTCCTTGCGGTAGTCGGCGTAGGCGTCGAGGGTGACCTTGGCGAAGGCCTTGACCACGTCCGGGTGCTTGGCGGCGAAGTCCTTGCGCACGATCCAGGCATCGAAGGTCGGTGCGCCTTTTTCGGCCAGCTCACCCGAGGTGATCAGCACCTTGCCGTTTTCCTTGGCCACGCCCAGGGCCGGGTCCCAGACGTAGGTGGCATCGATGTCGCCGCGCTTCCAGGCCGCGATGATTGCCGGTGGTGCGAGGTTGAGGATCTGTACCTTGGACGGGTCGATGTTCCAGCTTTTCAGTGCGGCCAGCAGGCTGTAGTGGCCGGTGGAAACGAACGGCACGGCGACTTTCTTGCCAACCAGGTCCTGCGGGGTCTTGATGCTGTCGCGGGCGACGAGGGCCTCGCCGGCACCGATCTGGGTGGCGATGAGGAAGGTCTCGACCGGCAGCTTGCGGGTGGCGGCGGCAGCCAGCGGGCTGGAACCGAGGTAGCCGATCTGCACGTCGCCGCTGGCCACGGCAGTGATCACGTCTGCGCCGTTATCGAACTTGCGCCAGTCGATGCTGGCCTTGCTGGCTTTTTCGTAGTTGCCATCGACCTGGGCCACCTTGGCCGGGTCGACCGTGGTCTGGTAGGCAACGGTCAGGTCGGCGGCCTGGGCCAACCAGCTGGCGCTGGCGAGGGTCAGGGCGGCGAACAGGCGCAGCGGAGCATGCGGGATCATGGTGAACCTCTCGTCAGGCAATGGATGTCTTGGATGGCGAGAAGACTAGATGATCTAAGAAATCGAAAATAAATAACTTTTTAGAATTAGCTTAGGAGCCAAACGCTTTAACGCTGGCCAATGGCTGAAAAGGCGACTGGCGCAACAGCATTCCGCTGCTACTCTTTTTTCCCTTCGTGAGGGCGAGTAACCGGTTGTTGGTCGGCAAACGTTTGCAAATAACCTAAAGGTATGATTGACGGCGCCGATACAACTTTTCGCAGTAAAGGTTCCTACGATATTCCTTAAAAATCTTACAATTTCATAAAACGGTCATTTTGGATTTATAGGATTGTCATTATCCTGTAGCGCAGGGGGCGTCTTAGACCAAAGTCGAGAAACGTTTGGAAACGATTGACTAAATGGTCGCGCTTTGGGGCTAATCGCCCATCCACGGTAGAGCGGGGCAACAGATCCTGCCGCCAGAGATACACAAGAATTAGAACGTAGAGGAGCAAAACATGTACAAGTCCAGCCTGGCTCTGGCCGTGGCAGTGGGGGTTTTCGCCCAAGCAGCAGGTGCCGCCGGTTTCGTTGAGGACAGCAAACTGTCGCTGAGCTCGCGCACCATGTACTACAACAACGACAACCGTGACGCGCATGCCAGCAGCTCGACTAATTTCGAGCGTCCGGACCAGCGCGAGTCGGGTCAGGGCTTCAAGCTTGACTACATCTCGGGCTTCACTCCAGGCACCGTAGGCTTCGGTGTTGACGCTCAAGCCCTGTGGGGTATCCACCTGGATGGTGGCGAGGGTTACCACAAAACCGGTTTCTTCCCGGATGATGGCAAGGGCGCAGCTGCCCAGTGGGCTCGCTTCGGCGCCAACGCCAAGGCTCGTTTCTCGAAGACCGAAGTGCACTTCGGTAGCGCCCTGGCACCGAACCTGCCAATCCTGGTTGCCAACGACGGCCGTCTGCTGCCACAAACCTTCGAAGGCGGCACCATCCAGTCGAAAGAAATCGACAACCTGACCGTCAACGCAGGTCAGCTGACCCACGCCATGGGTCGTGCTTCGAGCAACCGTACCGGCCTGTCGGTCGCTGGCGCCACTGCTGACAGCAACAAGTTCCGCTACGGCGGCCTGGATTACAAGCTCACTCCAGACCTGACCCTGCAGTACTACTACTCGAACCTGGAAGACTTCTACAAGCAGCACTTCCTGGGTGCGACCCACGTCTTCAAGATCGCTGACGACCAGTCGTTCAAGACCGACCTGCGCTATTTTGACAGCAGCAGCGATGGCAACAACGGTCACGGCGGCGGTTACAACTTCAACAACAACGGTGGTTATGCCAAGAACACTGGCAAGGTGGATAACAAGACCTGGTCTGCCATGTTCACCTATACCCTCGGTGGTCACGCGCTCATGCTCGGCCGTCAGCAAGTCAGCGATGACGGCGGCTTTGTCTGGCTGAACCAGGGTAACGTGGTTGATGGCAATGGTGACAATGAAGGTGCCGCTGGCTCCAGCTTCTACCTGTTCACCGACAGCATGATCAACCAGTTCGCCCGTGCTGGTGAAAACACCAACTTCGGTCAGTACTCGTATGACTTCGCCTCGCTGGGCGTTCCAGGCCTGAAGGCTTCGATCGCTTACCTGCGTGGTGACGACATTCGCTACAAGAGCGGCCACGGCACCTACAACGAGTGGGAACGTGACGCACGCGTCGACTACACCATTCAGGAAGGCACCCTCAAAGGCCTGGGCTTCAGCCTGCGTCAGGGCGTCTACCGTGGCGGTAGCAACGAAGCCAGCGCTGACCAGGATCAGGCTCGCTTCATCGTGAACTACACTTACAGCTTCCTGTAAGTCGTAGCCACACAGAAAGCCTCGCCTAGTGCGAGGCTTTTTTGTGGCCGCAATTTCGTATGCTGAAAAGTTATAAATAAATCATTATTTATTCTTTTTGTTTCTCATCGATTGCGGGCACATTGAACCCATCAGCCAGAACACAGCACAGGAGCCGCACCCCATGAGCCTCAAACTCGGCGACATCGCCCCGGACTTCGAGCAGGAATCCAGTGAAGGCAAGATCCGCTTCCACGAATGGCTGGGCAGCAGCTGGGGTGTGCTGTTCTCCCACCCGGCGGACTTCACCCCGGTGTGCACCACCGAACTGGGCCTGACCGCCAAGCTCAAGGACGACTTCGCCAAGCGCGGCGTGAAAGCCATCGCCCTGTCGGTCGACCCGGTCGATTCGCACCACAAGTGGATCGAGGATATCAACGAGACCCAGAACACCGTGGTCAACTTCCCGATCATCGCCGACGCCGACCGCAAGGTGTCGGACCTGTACGACCTGATTCACCCCAATGCCAGCGACACCCTCACCGTGCGCTCGCTGTTCGTCATCGACCCGAACAAGAAGGTGCGCCTGACCATCACCTATCCGGCCAGTACCGGGCGCAACTTCAACGAGATCCTGCGGGTGATCGACTCGCTGCAGCTCACCGACAACCACAAGGTCGCTACGCCAGGTAACTGGCAGGACGGCGATGAAGTGGTGATCGTGCCTTCACTGAAGGACGAGGAGGAGATCAAGCAGCGCTTCCCGAAAGGCTACCGGGCGGTGAGACCTTATCTGCGGCTGACCCCGCAACCCAATCGTTGATGGATTCCTCGTTGCATTGCTCTTAGCCATAGCAGGGATATTCGGGCCGTTTCGACGGCCCTTTTTTTGTTTGCCTGGGCATTTGTAGCGCCAGTGAGATCGAGCGCCGCCCGCGCGGCGCATCGCGGATAAATCCGCTCCTACGTCCGTTTCGGGCCAGTCCATCCTGTGAGGTCACCGCTGTCCGCCTTGTTTGTTCCATTCGAATCGATTGGTGTCGCTGCTGCCGCTTCACCTATCTCCTGCCATGCACCAAGGGTGCGCGCGCCAATGGCGCAGGAATAAATAGCCCGAAACAGATGTAGGAGCGGATTTATCCGCGATGCGCCGCGCGGGCGGCGCTCGATCTTGCGGGCGATGAAAGCGTCACGGCGTAAGGATTAAATGGAATAAACAAATGAAAAAATATGATTTCTAGATATATGTGTGGCCTGTTAATGTCACTTCAACAGAACACAAGGCAACGCCGAAACCACTGACCGGCCGAGCCATCGCTCCACCACCTTACTCGCCCGTCAACGAGGCAAGCAGGTGCAACCCGAACCCCAATCGCACAGGAGAGCGCCATGCGCACAGTCTTCTTGCGTCGTGGTCTGGTCGCCCTGTTTGCGGCGGCTGTATCCTTCGGCGCCATCACCCAAGCCCAGGCCGAGAGCCTGCGTATCGGTTATCAGAAATACGGCACCCTGGTGCTGCTCAAGGCCAAGGGCACGCTGGAGAAGCGCCTGGCCGAGCAGGGCGTGCAAGTTCAGTGGACCGAGTTCCCCGGCGGCCCGCAGCTGCTCGAAGGGCTGAACGTCGGCTCGATCGACTTCGGCGTCACCGGCGAGACGCCACCCGTGTTCGCCCAGGCCGCTGGCGCTGACCTGCTTTATGTGGCCTACGAGCCGCCTGCGCCGCACAGCGAAGCCATCCTCGTGCCGAAAGGCTCGCCGATCCAGTCGGTGAAAGAGCTCAAAGGCAAGAAAGTCGCCCTCAACAAAGGCTCGAACGTTCATTACTTGCTGGTCCGCGCCCTGGAAGACGCCGGCCTCAAGTACAGCGACATCCAGCCCGTCTACCTGCCACCTGCCGACGCCCGCGCCGCCTTCGAGCGTGGCAGTGTCGATGCCTGGGTGATCTGGGACCCGTACCAGGCTGCCGCCGAGCAACAGCTGCAGGCCCGCACCCTGCGTGACGGCAAGGACCTGGTCGACAACCACCAGTTCTACCTGGCCACCCGCAACTACGCCACCCAGCACCCGGCGGTGATCAGCACCCTGATCGACGAAGTGCGCGCCGTGGGCCAGTGGTCCCAGGCCAACCCGCAGGAGGTCACCGACCAGGTCGCGCCCCTGCTCGGCCTGCCCGCCGACATCACCCTGACCTCGGTCAAACGCCAAGGCTACGGTGCCCAGCCGCTCACCCCGCAAGTGGTGGCCGCACAACAGAAGATCGCCGACACCTTCCAGGCGCTCAAGCTGATTCCCAAGCCGCTGAGCATCAAGGATGTGATCTGGACACCCCCGGCCAAGGTCGCCACAGCGCCTTGATTGATTCGCCTGCGCCGGGGCGCCGCCCCGGCTTGAGCCACCCTTGAGGAGACAACTCCAATGAGCCTTAATATTTTCTGGTTCCTCCCTACCCACGGTGACGGCAAGTACCTGGGCACTTCCGACGGCGCCCGCGCAGTCGATCACGGTTACCTGCAGCAGATCGCCCAGGCTGCCGACCGCCTTGGTTTCGGGGGTGTGCTGATCCCTACCGGGCGTTCCTGCGAGGACTCCTGGCTGGTGGCAGCGTCGCTGATCCCGGTGACCCAGCGCCTGAAGTTCCTGGTGGCCCTGCGCCCAGGCATCATTTCGCCGACCGTGGCCGCACGCCAGGCCGCGACCCTCGATCGCCTGTCAAACGGCCGTGCGCTGTTCAACCTGGTGACCGGTGGCGACCCGGACGAACTGGCGGGTGACGGCCTGCACCTGAACCATCAGGAACGCTACGAAGCCTCCGTCGAATTCACGCGCATCTGGCGCAAGGTGCTGGAAGGCGAAACCGTCGATTACGACGGCAAGCACATCCAGGTGAAGGGCGCCAAACTGCTCTACCCGCCGATCCAGCAGCCGCGCCCGCCGCTGTACTTCGGTGGCTCGTCGGAAGCGGCCCAGGACCTCGCGGCCGAACAGGTCGAGCTGTATCTGACCTGGGGCGAGCCGCCAAGCGCCGTTGCCGAGAAGATCGCCCAGGTGCGTGAGAAGGCCGCAGCCCAGGGCCGCGAAGTACGCTTCGGCATCCGCCTGCATGTGATTGTGCGCGAAACCAACGAAGAGGCTTGGGCCGCCGCCGACAAACTGATTTCGCACCTGGACGACGACACCATTGCCCGTGCCCAGGCCTCGCTGGCGCGCTTCGACTCGGTCGGCCAGCAACGCATGGCTGCCTTGCACAACGGCAACCGCGACAAGCTGGAAGTCAGCCCCAACCTCTGGGCCGGTGTCGGCCTGGTGCGTGGCGGCGCCGGTACTGCGCTGGTTGGCGATGGTCCGACCGTGGCAGCGCGGGTCAAGGAATATGCCGACCTGGGTATCGATACTTTCATCTTCTCCGGTTACCCCCACCTGGAAGAGTCATACCGCGTCGCCGAACTGCTGTTCCCGCATCTCGATGTGCAGCGCCCTGAGCAGGCCAAGAGCGGTGGCTATGTGAGCCCGTTCGGCGAAATGGTCGCCAACGACATCCTGCCCAAGTCCGTCGCGCAGAGCTGAGGGCCGGGCCATGAGTCGTGCAACCTCCACCACCCTGAGCCAGCGCCTGGCGCCGTGGGCCTTGCCAGTGCTGCTGCTGGCGGCCTGGCAACTGGCGGTCAGCGCCGGCTGGCTGTCGACCCGCATCCTGCCTGCGCCGAGCGCAGTGGTCAGCGCCGGCGTCGAGCTGGTACGCAGCGGTGAGATCTGGACCCATCTGGCCATCAGTGGCTGGCGGGCCGGGCTGGGCTTCGTGATCGGCGGCAGCATCGGCCTGGTGCTGGGTTTCATCACCGGCCTGTCGAACTGGGGCGAACGCCTGCTCGACAGCTCGGTGCAGATGATCCGCAACGTGCCGCACCTGGCGCTGATCCCGTTGGTGATCCTGTGGTTCGGTATCGACGAGTCGGCGAAGATCTTCCTGGTCGCGCTGGGTACGCTGTTCCCGATCTACCTGAACACCTACCACGGCATCCGTAATGTCGACCCGGCATTGGTGGAGATGGCCCGCAGCTATGGCCTGTCCGGCTTCGGCCTGTTCCGCCAGGTGATCCTGCCCGGTGCGCTGCCATCGATCCTGGTCGGGGTGCGCTTCGCGCTGGGGTTCATGTGGCTGACGCTGATCGTTGCCGAGACCATTTCGGCCAACGCCGGCATCGGTTACCTGGCCATGAACGCGCGTGAGTTCCTGCAGACCGATGTAGTGGTGCTGGCCATTGTCCTGTACGCCGTGCTCGGCAAGCTCGCCGACCTCGCCGCCCGCGGCCTGGAACGTGTCTGGTTGCGCTGGCACCCGGCCTATCAAGTGGCCAGGAAGGAGGGCGCATGACCGTGCTCAAGGAACAGCCGCCACGCCTGCTGCGTGGCATCCCGCTGGCCGCCAACGGCCTGCGCAAGGCCTTCGGCCAACGGGAAGTGTTGAAAGGCATCGACCTGCATATCCCGGCAGGCCAGTTCGTCGCCATCGTCGGCCGCAGCGGCTGCGGTAAGAGCACCTTGCTGCGCCTGCTGGCCGGGCTCGATCAGGCAACCTCCGGCGAGCTGCTGGCCGGTGCCGCGCCACTGAGCGAGGCCCGCGAAGAGACCCGTCTGATGTTCCAGGATGCGCGCCTGCTGCCCTGGAAGAAGGTGATCGACAACGTCGGCCTGGGCCTGCGTGGTGACTGGCGCCAGCGTGCGCTGGATGCCCTGGAGGCGGTCGGCCTGGCCGATCGCGCCAATGAATGGCCGGCGGCCTTGTCCGGTGGCCAGAAACAGCGTGTGGCCCTGGCCCGCGCCTTGATCCACCAACCGCGCCTGCTGCTGCTGGACGAGCCGCTGGGTGCGCTGGATGCGCTGACCCGCATCGAGATGCAGCAACTGATCGAACGTCTGTGGCGTCAGCACGGTTTTACCGTCCTGCTGGTCACCCACGACGTCAACGAAGCGGTGGCCGTCGCTGATCGGGTGATCCTGATCGAGGACGGCGAAGTCGGCCTGGACCTCACTGTCGACCTGGCACGGCCCAGGGCGCGCGGTTCGCACCGCCTGGCTGCGCTGGAAAGCGAAGTGCTCAACCGTGTTCTGTCGGCCCCGGGCGCTGCGCCCGAGCCGGACCCTGTAGCTCCCTTGCCCACGCAGCTGCGTTGGGCGCACTGAATGACTCACTTACCAGACTGAAGCCAAAGAGAAGGAATCAAGCCATGACTATCAAAGCGATCAACGTCCGCAACCAGTTCAAAGGCACTGTGAAAGAAATCCTCGAAGGCCCGGTACTGTCGGAAATCGACGTGCAGACCGCCTCCGGTATCGTCACTTCGGTGATCACCACCCGCTCTGTGAAAGAGCTGGAATTGCAAGTGGGCAGCGAAGTGATTGCCTTCGTGAAGTCGACTGAAGTGTCTATCGCCAAGCTGTAAGCACTCACCACCCGGGCTGCTTCGGCAGCCCAGATGGTAATGTAATCCAGCGTTAACTCGCCGGGCGCAGGTTGCCGAACAGCTGGTTGGCTTGTGTCTCGTTCATGCTGCCTCGCCACGCACCGTCACCCAGGTTGCGTTCGCTTGCCAGTTTCAGGTGGCCTGCTTCCAGTCGGGTAAAGCCTTGCGCTGGTCTCTGCCGGAAGTGGAAGTGTGCATACCACAACGGCTGCTGGCTACTCGTATCGGTGATGTGGTACTCCTCCAGGTATTCGACAGGTTTGCCTTTGCGGTCAAGCTTCGGCTTCAGTGTGCGTGACCAGCCAACTTCCACCTCTTTTTGTTCGAGCAGGTACTCCAAGTGACCGACTATTGGCTTGCTGGACGTTTTGGTCTGGGCGATCCGTAGCTGTCTGCCAAGTGCCTGCATCTGCTCAGCTGCAGCCTCCAGCCTTTGCGTGAGGGATACTTGCTCGAGAGAGATCGAGTTGCCGGCTTTCTGGCGAATCCTTTCGGCGATGAAGCGAAGTTGCTGTGAGTGCCCTTGGGCAATGTCCTCCAGGTCGACGGGTATCGCCTGGGGTGTCTGGTACTGACGCAACCGGTTTTGCTGCCTCGGGATATCGTCCAGTCGAGCAGTCGCCGTTTCAACCAGGCTCGATATCGTTTGTGTGGGTGCTTCACGACCTGGTGTGGATAACTGCCATTGGCCCGCCTCATTCCTGGCATAGACCGTATGGGTTTGATCGGAGTTGGGCTGGTTGATGCGCATGCGGGCCTGCCCGTGCTCGGCATATTCATTGCCGATCAGAGGCCCTTCGACGGTTTCGAACAGGCGGGGGCGGCTGGGGCCACGGCCGGGCTGAGCTTTGAGTTGCGGCCGGCGCGCATTGGCCCTGCTCAGGTTGTCTTCGATTTCAGCGATGAGTTGGCGCAGCAGCTGTCGCAACGACTGGGTTTCGTTTGTCGACAGCAGGCCCTGGAAGCTGTCCTCCCAGGCGGTGACATGACTGAGGAAGCGGGCATAGTGATTTTGCGCACTGCTCAGGAAACTGCGCTCCTGGGCACGGGTCAGGCTGGCCTGGGGCAGCTGCACGTGGCTGAAAAGCCTACTGCGCAGGGCAACGCCTTGTTCGTGGAAGTGCGCCATGAATACGCCCATCTGCGGATGCTCCAGGGCACTGGTGTTGAACAGTGTCGATGAAAGGATGGAAGCGCGCACGAGCCGTGCATTGGCCACATCGAGCGTCAGCCCCGTTTTTTGTACCTTAGTCAGGTAGTCGCTCAGCACGAGGCCCTGCAACTGATTGCACCTGGCATGATGACGAATGGCCAGGCGCTCTACCTCCAGCAACGTCTCGACCATTTCCTGATTCGCCCTCAAGGTATTCTGCGTCAGGCGTTTCGCCAAAGCGCTGGAGACTTGGCTCCCTTGTAGGGACCGGATGGCATCGATTGCCTGCTTCACCTGATCCGTGGCGAGGGTGAAACGATCGGACACCAGGTGCATGTCGAGCACGCTCAACTCGTTGATGTTTTCCTCGCACCGTGACGTGAACCTGGTGTAGTCCGACCTGTTCAGCGTTGAGCGGTGCTCCCTGAGGCGCGCTATGCTGCGCGTGTTGAATTCCAGGCTCTGGTTCAGCTCAATGCTCAGCTGCCGGCGTGCATTGACGATTGCCGACAGCTGAGCGTCGGTGGGTTGTGCGCCTTCGTTGGTTGCTTGCCCGGCTGCCTTTTCGGCCGAGCGCAGCGCCGCCTCTTTTGATTTCATGCGTACGACGATGCGTTTGAGCTCGTCGTTTATGTCGTGTACCAGTTCCATGCCGGTCAACTGTGGTGGTTGCCTGCGAAGCATCAGCCGCCAGTAGCCAACGCCCTGGTTGTAAAGGGTGGTGAGTGCGCCGCCGCCGCCAGCCAGGCCACTGTCGACCAGCAGGCCATCCAGCCGGCCCGGGGTTTCCCAGATGCCCTGCTCACTCAGGCGCACGGGTTGGCGATAGGTACGATTACCCTGAGGCTTGAGCCGCCAAGTGAAGTACGCCGGGTCCCACTCGACCCCATACCAGGCGTTGTTCCGAGCAATAAAACGCTGTTGAGTGGCCGCATGCTCGAACACGCCAGCCCCTTGCGGCAGCGTGACGTTCGTCATCGGGCCTGCTGGCAACTCTACCTCGTAACCCCTGAATGGGCTGGGAGGCGTCTTGCGAACATTCCCCACCGGCCTGAACGGCTCAAGACGCTGGCGTTTCTGGGTCAGCAGGCGCGCCGCCGTCGTCGGATTGCCTGGGGCAGCTGCCAGCGGTGCGAGTGTGAGGATGGCATCGGTGAACGATTGCAGCACGCTGACCAGGTGTTGAAGGCCCTCATCCAGGTTGCCTTTGCCGAATGCCGTGACCGCCGCGTTCGCTGCTTGCCAGCCATCGTACAGCGCCAGGACCGTGCCCGCGCCAGGCAACAGGCCGAGTGCCAATCTGAGCCCGAAGAAGAAATAACGATCGAACACTTCGGGGGCGCCAAGGGCCACGTCCGTCTGGCTGCGTGAAGTGGCACGGTGAGCGCGAATGAGTTCTCCCATGTCTTGGCGGCATTCAAGGGTGGGCAATGTTGCGACCTGTGACGGCCCGATCTCTATGAAGCCATGAAAGCCTTTCTGAAGTGAGGTTTTGATGTAGCTTTCATGGACATCAGGGTTGCCGGACTGGGTCTGGGTCGCCAGGTAGCGGGCCATCTTCGGGTCCACTGCCATGCTTTGCAACGCCTTACAGGCTGCAACGTCGCTTGCATACTGGCTGATGACGCTGCCATTGGGCGCCTCGGGCATATACAGCAGTACAGGGCTGCCCACGCCCTTGATGACATGAATGGCTGACAGCCCCACTTGGTTACTGGAGCCGTCCGCTGCGGTGCCCGGCCTGAGCACCAGGGAGTGGTACGCGATCGTTCTGGCAGAAGCGGTTTCGACCTGCTCGCGGCAGAATGTTTCCAGCAGTTGCTGGCCTTCGGCGTCGAGGGTGGCAGGCTTGCTCAGTGCCAGCAAACGCAGTCGAACTTCGTACGGGGCGCGAAGCGTCTCGTGGCGCCAATCCACTTGCCAGAGTGATTCATGCTCAAAACCCAGGTACGCATTGGTGATACGCGTCTCATATTTACCGGCGGCGTCCAGCTGCGTGATCAGGTCGGCAATATAGGTCGGCGTGAGGGCGCGTTCCAGTGACGAGTTGCCTGCCGGCTCGAACTTGACGGTGGCATTGTTCAGGCGCAGCCGTCGTTCATCGTCCAGTGCCACGAGGATGAAGGACTCGAGGCTGATGTCACTGCGCGCGGTGCTGAACACGGGCACGTCTCGTGAACCCGCCCCGCCCATTGCAGATTGGCCGGTCACTTTCTTCACCACGGTGACGCTGTCGGCGATGTCGAGGGTGATCCGCGGGATGTCCTGCACGCTGAATTTACTGCGCAGGTGCTCGTTCAGCGTGTGCCATGTGTATTGCTCACGTGATGGCAAGCTTGTCTTGAGTACGTTGGCCGATGCACCTAGCGCGTTGTGCAGTGCGTCAACCTGATCGGCCAGCTTAGCAAGCTGGCCGGCGTCCAGATGGTTCAATGACGTGAGATGTCGCTCGATGTGGCTGCTTCGATTCTTTTCTGCGAGCCGCGCCAAGGCGGTTGCCCTGGCGCGGTTTTCGCTAATGCACAGGCGCTGTCGGGCTTGTTCCCTTGGGGTGTTGGCAGGCAGGGCCTGGATGATGGCTTTCACGCAGTGCTGCATGAAGTGCGCGTAAATCGGCGGATGCTCGAAGCTGATCGATGGTGCATTGGCAAGCGCATCCAGCAGTGGCGTTGCATCGGATGAATGCGCCGACTCCAGCAGGCCGTCCGGCCATGTGCCCTGAAGTGTCGCAAGCAGGCAACGGGCAAGCGCTGGTTCGTCATCGAAGGCCATGAGGCCGCCCCGTTGGCCTGGCCGGTACAGCAGCAGGGAGGTGTCCTGGCTGTCATCGTCGTCCATGGGGGCGTTGCGGAAGGTCATGTACCCGGCTAGTTGCCATGTATGTTCTGCCACGCTCACCTGCAGTGCGCAGGCCTGCACGGAGCGCTGCAAGCTCGGCTCGGGCCGGTCGACAAGCTGCTCGATCCAGCCAAGGTGGGTTGCTGACAGGTCACCCAAGGTGTTCTGCAGGCGGGCTTCCTTCAGTAGGGCCTGGCATAGCCCTTCAGTGATCTGTTCGGCTCGGGTCTTTTCACCGAGACTCGCCTGCAGGTCAGTGGCGTTCACCTGGTCGGGCAACTCAAGAAGGTAGCTGTCGTGCGAGTCCTGAAGCAAGTCCAGTGCGGCTTGGCGCTCTCGTAGTAACGCCACCTTGGCGGACTCGGGCTCGGTGTCCTCACCGAGGTACTGTTCCAGCAGGGTTTCCTGGTGCTCGATGAGCGCTTGGCGCCACCCTAGCGGCAGGTGCTGCTCAAGGCTGGCAAAGTGGGCTTCTTCTTTTGCCAGCGCCGCATCGCTTGCAGTCACCTCATCGATTGCGGTTGCGACACTTGTGGCCAAGGTTTCGCGAACCATCGCGCTGCGCTGGCTCTCCCAGGTTTGCAGGTGGGTCAGATCCAGCAGGCCGGTGGTACTTTGCTCGATGGCTTGCTGCAGATGATGGTCGGCGATCTCCTGGTAATGCCACAGCGCGTGCGCCATCTGGGCGTCGATGCCGTCGCCTTGCAGCGTTGCGATGATAATGTCGTCAGCCGTGCCTGTGGTGACAGCAGACCTGGGGTCTGACCAAAGCCTGGAACGGTTTTGAAAGGCCCAATCGCGCAAACGCTGCAAATCGCTGAATACCTGAACACTGTCCAGCATGTCCGGTAGGTAGATCAGCCAACGTGATTCATCTGGCCCAGGGCCTACCAATAACGCGACAGCGCTGGTCAGCGTTGCGCCTGAAGCGAGCCGCCATTTCAGTTGCGCGAAATGTGGCAAAGGCTGGCTTCCTTGCAGCCAAGCGCTGGTATCCAACGTACCCAGGCCGTAGCCAATGTCCAGGCTGCTGTTGAAATGCTTGCGCAGCAGGTCGCTTGCGTGGCTTTGGCGGGAAACAGTGGTGCCTGGCATGCGCGCGTCCCAGTAGCCGCGCGCGGCATGCAATTTCGCAGCACTCACGATCGGGTTGAGATAGCGCGTCCAGTCAGCGACGGTCATTGTTGATTGTGCTGCGGTGTCAGCAAATCCCCAGGTAGACCAACCGGTAAACCGGTTGGCATGCACCGGCCCTGAAAGCAGGTAGGTGGCGAAAGTCAAAAGGGTCACTTGGCTGCCGCCGTGGCGAAGGCCGCACTGGTAGGGGTCTACCTGCAAATGGCTCAGCAATGCGCGATGCACGCAATGCTGCAAGCTGGGTGCATCACCCAACAGGCTGCGCAATTGCTTGGCGCTGTGGTCGCGGGTGTAGCGCGCAAGCGTGAGCAGATTGCCTTTGCCTGCCAATGGCTGGTCAGGGCTTGGGGTGCCCGTGAGCGGTAGTGTTTTGACGATGTCGGGCTTGCTGATATCGGATGTGGGCATGAGCGATGATCTCTCTGGGTCTGCATGTGCGGAACCCTTATTGAAATGGTCGCTGTGCTGCGCCTGGTGGTAGTTATATCAGTTCAGCCGGTGACTCTCTGGGGCAGGAAGGGCGGTAGGTAGAGTGAAAGGTAGGCCTCGAATACGCGCATGCCTTCCTCCGCCATGCGTGGCGTGATCTGTTCGAACAGCTGCATCGAACGGGCGTAGACGCGGTCGCTCAGTTCCATCGCCAGGGCGAAGACATCCACATCGCCCGGCATCGCCGGCAGCTGGAAATGCCGATCGAACAGGCTGTGCATCAACTCACCCAGCTCCATGTCGTGCTGACGGTCGGCCTGCACCACTTCGCTGAGCCCATGCTGGGCCAGGATCAACTGACGCGCCGCCGCATCTTCGTTGTAGATATCGAGCATGCGTTGCTCGATCAGGCGCGAGAGCTGGTGCCAGGTAGTGAACGCACGGCTGTCGATCGGTGCGCTCAGGGCTTCGCGAAATGCCCGGTGCACATCGGCGGTCAGCGCTTCGAGCAGCGCCGGAACGCTGGCGAAGAAGTGGTACACCGACGACGGTGGAATCTGTGCTCGCTCGGCGACGCTGTAGATCGATAACGCTGCCACCCCTTGCTCGGCCAGCAGCTCGCGTGCCGCCGCCAGGATCGCCTCGATCCTGGCCTGGCTGCTGGCGCGCGGCTTGCGCTGGGCGGCGGTGCGATTCATCAGTTGCTGATCGCCAGGATGCTGGCCTGGTAAGCGCCGACGAACAGGTCGAAGTCACCGACCTCTTCTTGTTCCAGCTCGGACTGCTTGGCCAGCGACTCGCGAGCCAGGGTCTCGAAGGCCAGTTGCTGCTCGGCCGACAGCGGTTGCTCGCGGAAGGTCTCGGCGTGCAGGCGGCTTTGGCGCAGGGAGAACTGGACGAAGTTTTCGTCATGCTCGGTCATGCGTGCCAGCACCTGGGCCGACGGGGTCAGCGAGGCGTCGTCGACTTTGGCTTGTTGTGCAGCCAGGGCCTTGGCGTGATCGTCACTGCCCTGAGCCTGGTCGAGCAGGTCGGCCAACTGGCCGATGCGTTCGATCAGTTCGCTGGCCCACTCACGCAGGCCGACAGGCTGGCCGTTGCGGTGCAGTTCCAGGCCGGGGCGGCGGCCTTCCTTGACCACGGTGAGGAAATTGCTGGTGCACTGGCCGCACTCGCCGTTGTCCAGTTGCGGGCTCTCTTCGAGGGCGCAGAACAGCAGGAACGCGTCGAGGAAGCGCGCCTCGGTCAGGTCGATGCCCACCGGCAGGAACGGGTTGATGTCCAGGCAGCGCACTTCGACGTACTGCACGCCACGCGAGGTCAGGGCCTGGATCGGCCGCTCGCCGGTATAGGTGACGCGTTTCGGGCGGATGTTCGAGTAGTACTCGTTCTCGATCTGCAGGATGTTGGTGTTCAACTGCACCCATTCGCCATCCACGTGCGTACCGACCTCGACATAGGGCGGGTAAGGCGTGCCCACCGCCTTGCGCAGGCTGTCGGTGTAGCTGGCGAGGTTGTTGTAGCAAGGCGTCAGGCCGGCCTGGGCGTTGCTCTGGTAACCCAGGTCGCTCATGCGCAGGCTGGTGGCGTAGGGCAGGTACAGGGTTTCGGCATCCAGCTCTTCGAGCTGATGCGGGCGACCACGCAGGAAGCCCTTGTCCAGCGCCGGCGAGGCACCGAACAGGTACATCAGCAGCCAGCTGTAGCGACGGAAGTTGCGGATCAGCGCAATGTACGCCGAGGACTGGTAGTCGCGGTCGCTTTCCTCGCCGCCTTCGGCATCGCGCAGCAGTGGCCACAGCGCTTCAGGCAGCGAGAAGTTGTAATGAATGCCGGCGATGCACTGCATGGTGCGGCCGTAACGCAGGGCCAGGCCCTTGCGGTAGACGTGCTTGAGCTTGCCGATGTTCGAGGTGCCGTACTCGGCGATCGGGATGTCCTCCTCGGCTGGCAGCGTGCATGGCATCGACGGGCTCCACAGGTATTCGTCGCCGAGCTTGCTGTAGACGAAGCGGTGGGTTTGTTCGAGGCTTTCCAGCACCTTGGCCGGGTCGGCCAGGGCCGGGGTGATGAACTCCAGCAGCGACTCGGAATAATCGGTGGTGATCTGCTCGTTGGTCAGCGCCGAGCCCAGTGCTTCCGGGTGCGGGGTCTGGGCCAGGCGACCTTCGTCGGTCACGCGCAGGCATTCGCGCTCAATACCGTGCAGGCACTGCTTGAGCAGGGGGAGATTGGCGCCGAGCAGGCTCAGGCGGCGGTTGAGGAGGTCGCTCAAGATGTATTCCTTCACGCGTCAGTCGCCCCAATATGGGGGTAGCAAAGACGGTCTACAAGGGTAGGAGAAAAGGAACTGGCGTTGTCGCCTGGTTTACGCGGTTCCGGCAGTGCCAGCGCACTGCCGAAAAATACCGCAGATACCCCTTGGTGAGCTAGAGAACCGCGAAGGTTCCTTGCGCTTTGGCCACCAGTTTGTCGCCTTGAACTACGTCGGCGTCGACCACCAGGGTGCGGCGCCCGGCATGCAGTACACGGGCCGTGCACAGCACCTCACCGTCGCTGACGGCGCGAAGGTAGTTGATCTTGCATTCGATGGTCACGCTCTGCTGGTCAAAACCATGGCTGGCCGAGCAGGCCAGGCCCATGGCGATGTCCACCAGGCTGAAGATGGCCCCGCCGTGCAGCTTCTGGCCGCGGTTGCGCAGATGCGGCTCCAGCGCCAGGGCCACCTCGGCCACACCTGTATCCAGGCGTTGCACGCGGCAGCCAAGGAGCTGGCTATAGGCGCTTTCGAGCAATTCCTTGGGAATGTCCATCACTTCTTCTTCAGCGTCTTGGCGTTGGCGAACAGTGCGGCCATGGCGTTGTTGGCCGGGGCGGCAGTGGCGGTTTCACGCTGACGTGGCGCCTGCTGCTGACGGTTGCCGCCATTGCCACGGTTGCCGCCGCGGTTGCCTTCGACCTTTTCGCCCGGGGTGTCGCCCATGCGCATGGACAGGCCGACCCGCTTGCGCGGGATGTCCACTTCCATGACCTTGACCTTGACCACGTCGCCGGCCTTGACCGCTTCGCGTGGGTCCTTGATGAACTTTTCCGACAGTGCCGAGATGTGCACCAGGCCGTCCTGGTGCACACCGATGTCGACGAAGGCACCGAAGTTGGTAACGTTGGTCACCACACCTTCGAGGATCATGCCGGGTTCCAGGTCCTTGAGGTCCTCGACGCCGTCCTGGAAGGTAGCGGTCTTGAACTCGGGGCGAGGGTCGCGGCCGGGCTTGTCCAGCTCTTGCAGGATGTCGGTAACGGTCGGCAGGCCGAAGGTCTCGTCGGTGAATTTCTTCGGGTCAAGGCGCTTGAGGAAGCCGCTGTCACCGATCAGCGAGCGGATGTCACGGTCGGTGCCAGCAGCAATGCGCTGCACCAGCGGGTAGGCCTCGGGGTGCACGGCGGAGGCGTCGAGCGGGTTGTCGCCGTTCATCACGCGCAGGAAGCCGGCGGCCTGCTCGAAGGTTTTCTCGCCCAGGCGGCTGACCTTCTTCAGTGCGGCACGGGTAGCGAACGGGCCGTTGGCGTCGCGGTGGGCGACGATGTTCTGGGCCAGGGTGGCATTGAGGCCGGAAATGCGCGTCAGCAGCGCCACCGACGCGGTGTTGACGTCGACGCCCACGGCGTTCACGCAGTCCTCGACCACGGCGTCCAGGCCGCGGGCCAGTTTGATTTGCGAGACGTCGTGCTGGTACTGGCCGACACCGATGGATTTCGGGTCGATCTTCACCAGCTCGGCCAGCGGGTCCTGCAGGCGTCGGGCGATCGACACGGCGCCGCGGATCGACACGTCCAGGTCCGGGAACTCACGGGCGGCCAGCTCCGATGCCGAGTACACCGAAGCGCCAGCCTCGGAGACCATGATCTTGGTGATCTTCAGTGCCGGGTATTTCTTGACCAGCTCGGCCACCAGCTTGTCGCTCTCGCGGCTGGCGGTGCCGTTGCCGATGGCGATCAGCTCCACCGAGTGCTTGGCGCATAGGGCGGCCATGATGGAAATGGTGCGGTCCCAGTCGTTCTTCGGTGCGTGCGGGTAGACCGTGGTGTGGTCCAGCAGCTTGCCGGTGGCATCGACCACGGCGATCTTGCAGCCGGTGCGCAGGCCCGGGTCGAAGCCCAGGGTGGCACGCGGACCGGCCGGCGCGGCCAGCAGCAGGTCGTGCAGGTTGTGGGCGAAGACGTTGATCGCCTCGCCTTCGGCATTGTCGCGCAGCTCGCCGAACAGGTCGGTTTCCAGGTGGGTGTAGAGCTTGACCTTCCAGGTCCAGCGCACCACCTCGCCCAACCATTTGTCGGCCGGGCGGCTGCGGTTTTCGATGCCGACATGGTTGCCGATCATCAGTTCGCACGGGTGCAGGGTGCCGGGCAGCTCTTCACCGACCTTGAGCGAGGCGCTCAACACACCTTCGTTGCGCCCGCGGAAGATGGCCAGGGCACGGTGCGAAGGGGCAGTACGCAGCAGTTCGTCATGGGCGAAGTAGTCGCGGAACTTGGCGCCTTCTTCTTCCTTGCCGGCCACCACGCGGGCGCTGAGCACCGCTTCCTGCTTGAGGAAGTTGCGCAGCTTGTCGAGCAGGGCAGCGTCTTCGGCGAAGCGCTCCATGAGGATGTACTTGGCGCCTTCCAGCGCGGCCTTGACGTCGGCCACGCCTTTTTCGGCATCGACAAAACGCGCTGCCTCGGTTTCCGGAGCGAGGTTCGGGTCGTTGAACAGGCCGTCGGCCAGTTCACCGAGGCCGGCTTCCAGGGCGATCTGGCCCTTGGTGCGGCGCTTCTGCTTGTACGGCAGATAGAGGTCTTCGAGGCGGGTCTTGGTGTCGGCCAGCTTGATTTCGCGTGCCAGTTCCGGGGTCAGTTTGCCCTGTTCCTCGATGCTGGACAGGATGCTGGCGCGGCGCTCGTCGAGTTCGCGCAGGTAGCGCAGGCGCTCTTCCAGGTGGCGCAGCTGGGTGTCGTCGAGGCTACCGGTCACTTCCTTGCGGTAACGGGCGATGAAGGGCACGGTCGAGCCTTCGTCCAACAGGCCCACGGCCGCCTCGACCTGCTGGGGGCGTACGCCCAGTTCCTCGGCGATACGGCTGTTGATGCTGTCCATGTAAACCACCTGACATTTGTGAATACGGGGGTCGCCGGTGGGCCTTCGGCCCGGTGGCGCTGGATGAAAGCCGCGCATTATACCCATCGCAAACGGCTTGCGGTGATGGCGCCCGGCCAGCCGGAACTGGCGCCCGGGGAAAAATCTGCTAACAATGCTCACGCAACGTGCAGCAATGGCTACGCCATAATGCGCGGCGAAATCAGAGGAGTTATTCATGACCGGCACCCCAAACACCGCTGAAGGTGACAAGATTCTCATCGTCGACGACGATCCGGGGCTCAGCAGCCTGCTGGAACGTTTCTTCACCAGCAAGGGCTATCGCGCCCGCGCGGTGCCCAACACCGAACAGATGGACCGCCTGCTGCAGCGCGAGGTGTTCAACCTGGTGGTGCTCGACCTGATGCTGCCGGGCGAGGACGGCCTGTCCGCGTGCAAGCGCCTGCGTCAGCAGAACAACCAGATCCCGATCATCATGCTCACCGCCAAGGGTGACGAGCTCAGCCGCATCAAGGGCCTGGAGCTGGGTGCCGACGATTACCTGGGCAAGCCGTTCAACCCGGACGAACTGATGGCGCGGGTCAAGGCCGTGCTGCGTCGCCAGTCGCCAAGCGTGCCGGGTGCCCCGGGCAGCGAGGACGAGTCGGTCACTTTCGGCGACTACGAGCTGTCGCTGGCCACTCGCGAACTCAAGCGTGGCGACGAAGTGCACATGCTTACCACCGGTGAGTTCGCCGTGCTCAAGGCACTGGTAATGCACGCCCGTGAGCCGCTGACGCGCGACAAGCTGATGAACCTGGCCCGTGGCCGTGAGTGGGATGCCCTGGAGCGCTCCATCGACGTGCAGATCTCGCGTCTGCGCCGCATGATCGAGCCGGACCCGTCCAAGCCTCGCTATATCCAGACGGTATGGGGTGTAGGTTACGTGTTCGTACCAGACGGAAACGCCGGCAAATGATGCTTCGTCGTCGATGAAAACACCGCTCTGGTTTCCGCAAAGCTTCTTCGCCCGCACGTTGTGGCTGGTGCTGATCGTTGTCCTGTTCTCCAAGGCACTGACGCTGGTCTACCTGCTGATGAACGAGGACGTACTGGTGGATCGGCAATACAGCCACGGTGTGGCGCTGACCCTGCGCGCCTATTGGGCAGCGGATGAAGAGAACCGCGACAAGATCGCCGAAGCCGCCGGGCTGATCCGGGTCACCGGTTCCGGCGTGCCGGAGGGCGAACAGCACTGGCCATACAGCGAGATCTATCAGCGGCAGATGCAGGCCGAGCTGGGTGAAGATACCGAAGTGCGCCTGCGTATCCATGCGCCGCCAGCGCTGTGGGTGAACGCGCCAAGCCTGGGCCCGGGCTGGCTGAAGGTGCCGTTGTACCCGCATCCGCTGCGTGGGCAGAAGATCTGGAACGTGCTGGGCTGGTTCCTGGCCATCGGCCTGTTGTCGACCGCCTCGGCCTGGATCTTCGTGCGTCAGCTCAACCAACCATTGAAGCGCCTGGTATTCGCCGCCCGGCAGGTCGGCCAGGGGCGCAGCGTGCGGTTGCCGATCAGCGACACGCCCAGCGAGATGACCGAGGTCTACCGCGCCTTCAACCAGATGGCCGAAGATGTCGAACAGGCCGGCCGTGAGCGGGAACTGATGCTGGCGGGGGTTTCCCATGACCTGCGTACGCCGCTCACGCGCCTGCGTCTGTCGTTGTCGTTATTGAACAGCGATAGCGAGCTGAGTGACGACATGGTCCGCGATATCGAGGACATGGACGCAATTCTCGACCAGTTCCTCGCGTTCATTCGCGATGGGCGGGACGAGCCGGTCGAGGAGGTCGACCTGGCCGATCTGGTGCGCGAGGTGGTGGCGCCCTATAACCAGCCGGAAGAGCGTGTGCGCCTTTGCCTGGAGCCGATTCCGCCGTTTCCGCTGCGTCGGGTTTCGCTCAAGCGCATGCTCGGCAACCTCATCGGCAATGCTCTGCATCACGCTGGCAAGGGCGTCGAGGTGGCTGCCTACGTGTCCGGTGACGAGAGCGCGCCTTATGTGGTGCTCAGCGTGTTGGACCGGGGTACCGGGATCGACGAGTCGGAGCTGGAGACCATCTTCAACCCGTTCATCCGCGGTGACCGTGCCCGAGGGGGCAAGGGGACCGGGCTGGGGCTGGCGATCGTCAAGCGGATCGCGGCGCAGCATGGCGGGAATGTGGAGTTGCGCAACCGGTCCGGTGGCGGGATCGAGGCGCGGGTAAGGCTGCCGTTGGGGTTGCTGCTGCCTCGCAATGCTGTGTGAGGTTCTCCGGCCTCTTCGCGGCTAAAGCCGCTCCTACAGGTGCTGCGCGGTCCCTGTGGGAGCGGCTTTAGCCGCGAAGAGGCCAGTGCAGGCTGGAATCAGCCTTTGCCCTTGGTCCGGGTCTGATTCGGCCCGCCATTCTTCTCCAGGTGCTCGAAGATCATCCCGGCGACGTTCTTGCCGGTGGTCACCTCGATGCCCTCCAGCCCTGGCGATGAGTTCACCTCCATCACCAAAGGCCCGTGATTCGAACGCAGAATATCCACACCGGCAACGCTCAGCCCCATCACCTTGGCCGCACGAATGGCCGTCATACGCTCTTCGGGGGTGATCTTGATCAGGCTCGCGACCCCACCGCGGTGCAGGTTGGAGCGGAACTCTCCTGGCTTGGCCTGGCGCTTCATCGAGGCGATCACCTTGTCGCCCACCACGAAGCAGCGGATATCCGCACCGCCGGCCTCCTTGATGTACTCCTGGACCATGATGTTCTGCTTCAGCCCCATGAATGCCTCGATCACCGACTCGGCAGCCTTGGTGGTCTCGCACAGCACCACACCGATACCTTGAGTGCCTTCGAGTACCTTGATCACCAGCGGTGCGCCGTTGACCATCTGGATCAGATCGGGGATGTCGTCCGGTGAGTGGGCGAAACCGGTGATCGGCAGGCCGATGCCGCGACGAGACAGCAATTGCAGTGAGCGCAGCTTGTCACGTGAGCGGGCGATCGCCACCGATTCGTTGAGCGGGTACACGCCCATCATTTCGAACTGCCGCAGTACCGCGCAGCCATAGAAAGTCACCGAGGCGCCGATGCGCGGGATCACCGCATCGAAGCCCTCCAGCGGTTTGCCGCGGTAGTGGATCTGCGGCTTGTGGCTGGCGATGTTCATGTAGGCCCGCAGGGTGTCGATCACCACCATTTCATGGCCCCGCTGGGTACCGGCTTCGACCAGACGGCGGGTGGAATACAGACGCGGATTGCGCGACAGCACAGCGATCTTCATGCAGCACCTGTGACAGGGGAGAGGGTGGCCGGATAGGCCGGTTTGTCTTGTACGTATTTCAGGCCAGGGTTGACCACCAGTTGGCCGTGTATGAGTGCCTTGGAGCCCAGCAACAGGCGATAGCGCATGTTCTTGCGACAGGCCAGGGTGAACTCGACTTCCCAGACGGCGTCGCCCAGGGCCAGTGTGGTGCGGATCACATAGCGGGCCTGCGCCTGGCCGTTGGAGCTCTTGATGTTCTTCATGGTCACCAGCGGCGCTTCACAGCGGCGGTGGCGCAATTGCACCACCGAGCCGAGGTGAGCGGTAAAGCGTACCCAGGGTTGGCCGTCACGCTCGAACGGCTCGACTTCGGTGGCGTGCAGGCTGGAGGTGCTGGCGCCGGTGTCGATCTTGGCGCGCAGGCCCGCCACGCCGAGGTCGGGCAAGGCCACCCACTCACGCAGGCCGATCACTGTCAGATGGTCAAATTTCTTCACGAAGCACACCCTGCGGATAAGGTGGTGAACTGTAAGCACGGCGGGGACTTTTTGCATCCGTCAGTTACGGTAGTACAGTTCGATGAAAGACAGAATTCGAGGTAACGAGATGGCACAAAAAGCCGAGGACGACGACAAGGTCCGCCTGGACAAATGGCTGTGGGCGGCGCGGTTCTACAAGACCCGTGCGCTGGCCAAGGCGGCGATCGAAAGCGGCAAGGTGCATTGCCGGGGCGAGCGCTGCAAGCCGGGCAAGGAGCCGCGGGTGGGGGATGAATTCGTGCTACGCACCGGGTTCGATGAGCGCACGGTCGTGGTCAAGGCGCTGTCGGTGGTGCGACGCGGGGCGCCTGAGGCGCAGACGCTGTACGAAGAGACCGAGGACAGCGTGCGCCGCCGCGAGCAGGCGGCCGAGATGCGCAAGGCGGGGGCGATGGGGGTGACCACCGATGGTCGGCCGAACAAGAAGCAGCGGCGGCAGATTCACCAATTGCACGGGAGCTTTGAATAGCCGGGGCCGCGGTGCGGCCCTTTCGCGGCACGAGGCCGCTCCTACAGGGGATCGTGTTCTTCTGTGGGAGCGGCCTCGTGTCGCGAAAGGGCTGCAAAGCAGCCCCAGGGGCCTAGCGGATCACCGCCAATCGTCCGACCAGCGGTAGTTTGGCCGCGATCGCAAGCAACGGCGCCGTCCAGCGCAGCAGCAAGGCACTGCCCTTGGCCGCCAACGGTGTATGGCAACTCCAGCCCAACGCCAGCACCGCCATCAGCAGGCCGCCGATGTAATCGTCCTGCCCCCAGTGCGCCCCGGCCACCAGCCGCGGCATCATGAACAGGAATGCCAGGCCCCAGACCACCAGGTGTTGCACCAGGCGGCGGCTGAACAGGCTCATGAACAATGCCCAGATTAACAGCACCGAGGCGTGATCGCCTGGGAAGCTGTTGCTGGACCGGTCCTTGAGTTCCCAGGCCTTTTCCAGGTTCGGGTAGTAGCTGCTGAGGTGCACCACGTTGTCGAATACCATCGATGGGCTGTCATGTTGCCAGCCCATTGCATCCACCCACTTGGAAAACAGCGCGCGAATCACCACTAATAGGAGCAGCGTGACCAGAAAGCCAAAGAAGGCTTCGCGAACCTGGCTGGCCCTGAACACCCAGTTGCCCCGAATCAGCACGGCCAGCAGGATCAGGCCGACGACGATATCGAAGGGGCGAAGGCTGCCGACGGTCCAGATGTAGCGCCAGGCCGTATGGTCGGCCAACGGGCCATTGAGGCTGTGGAACAACCATTCGTCGAAAGTCAGGCACAGGATCTGGCCAATGGGCCATAACCAGAAACACAGTAGGGCAATGGGCAGCAACGTGCAGGCTGCCAAGGGGCCCCAGGACCACCTTGCTTGGAACAGTGGTCGATTGTCCATAAAATACCTCGATCTCCAGCAGTAAATGAGCGCCTTGTGGGCGCTCTGCGACGGGACTTTCAAATCCCGGTAATTATTTTGTCATCATTTTCAGATAGCCAGACAACCATGAGCGACTTGCCAGATACAGATTTCACCCAACGTTTCATCTTCGACGAGCGCGATGTGCGCGGCGAGTGGGTGTCTCTCGATGACAGCTACGCCGCGGTGCTGGCGCGTCACGAGTACCCGCAGCCGGTGCAGGCACTGCTTGGCGAACTGATGGCTGCCACCGCCTTGCTGGTGGGCGCGCTGAAGTTCGACGGCCTGCTTATTCTGCAGGCGCGTTCCGAAGGGCCGATCCCGCTGCTGATGGTCGAGTGCTCGGGCGAGCGTGATATCCGTGGCATGGCCCGCTACGAAGCGGACCAGATCCCGGCCGATGCCACCCTGGAGCAGTTGATGCCCGGCGGTCACCTGACCCTGACCATCGACCCGGTCAAAGGCCAGCGCTACCAGGGCACCGTCGACCTGGACGGCGCCAACCTGTCGGAGTGCTTCACCAACTACTTCGTGCAGTCCCAGCAGCTCAATACCCGTTTCTGGCTCAACGCCGAAGGCGGCAAGGCCCGTGGCTTGCTGCTGCAGCAGCTGCCGCGCGATCGCCAGCCGGACGATGAGGAGCGCGAAGACAGCTGGCAGCATGTGATTGCCCTGGCCAAGACGCTCAAGCCTGAAGAGTGGTCGGAAGACAACGAAACCCTGCTGCACCGCCTTTATCACGAAGACGCGGTACGCCTGTTCGATATCCAGCCGCTGCGCTTCAAGTGCAGCTGCTCGCGCGAACGTTCCGGCAATGCGCTGGTCAGTTTGGGCGAGCACGATGCCAAGGCGCTTGTCGAGGAGTGCGGTGGTACGGTAGAGATCGATTGCCAGTTCTGTAACCAGCGCTATTTCTTCGATGCCAGCGATGTGGCGCAGCTGTTTGCTGGTGGCGGCACGGATGCGGCGTCAGAAACTCGCCACTGAAACGTTTAATTTCAGGAGAATCTCCTGTCGAATTGCGCAAAAGCGCGGTTCTGACAGGAGGGGCCTACTTTTTTTGGGCGTTTCTGGCATAATCCGGCCACTTTTTTCGCTGTAGTAGTTTTTTCGAGACAACTACAAAACGTTTGGAGCACTCGGCCTCGGGCCGGATGGGGTATCTCATGACGCAAGCCAACAACACCGTGTACACCGACCTGAGCGTCGATGAGCTGGTAAAAGAAGCGCTGCAACGCGGTGAAGGCGTGCTAGCCGATACTGGCGCACTGGTAGTCGAAACTGGCCACCGTACTGGCCGCTCGCCGGCTGACCGTTTCATCGTCGAAGAACCTTCCACCCAGGCCGCCATCGCCTGGGGCCCGATCAACCGCAAGTTCCCGGCCGACAAGTTCGATGCCCTGTGGGACCGCGTCGAGGCGTTCAACAACGCTCAGGATCACTTCGTTTCCTACGTTCACGTAGGGGCTGCTGCCGAGCACTACCTGCCGGTAAAGATGACCACCCAGACCGCCTGGCAGAATCTGTTCGGCCGCTGCCTGTTCATCAACCCGGAGCAAGGCCAGTTCAACCCGGCCAAGCGCGACCAGTGGCAGATCCTCAACGTTGCCAACTTCGTCTGCGAGCCTGAGCGTGACGGCACCAACTCCGACGGTTGCGTGATCATCAACTTCGCCGCCAAGAAGGTGCTGATCGCTGGCATGCGCTACGCCGGCGAAATGAAGAAAGCCATGTTCTCGGTGCAGAACTTCCTGCTGCCGGCCGCCGACGTGCTGCCAATGCACTGCGCTGCCAACATCGGCGAAGAAGGCGATGTGACCCTGTTCTTCGGCCTGTCCGGCACCGGCAAGACCACCCTGTCGGCCGACGAAAGCCGTTACCTGATCGGTGACGACGAGCACGGTTGGGGCGAAGGCGTTGTCTTCAACATGGAAGGCGGCTGCTACGCCAAGTGCATCGACCTGTCCGAGAAGAACGAGCCGGTCATCTGGAAAGCCATCAAGCATGGCGCCGTGCTGGAAAACGTCGTTCTCGACGCCAACAAGCACGCCGACTACGCCGATGTCAGCCTGACCCAGAACAGCCGCGCCGCCTACCCGCTGGAGCACGTCGCCAAGCGCGCCGAGGCCAACCTGGGTGGCGAGCCGAATGCAGTCATCTTCCTGACTTGCGACCTGACCGGTGTTCTGCCTCCGGTTTCGATCCTGAACAACGAGCAGGCGGCCTACCACTTCCTGTCCGGCTACACCGCGCTGGTCGGTTCCACCGAAATGGGTTCGGGCGGCGGCATCAAGTCGACCTTCTCCACCTGCTTCGGCGCACCATTCTTCCCGCGCCCGGCTGGTGAATACGCCGAGCTGCTGATCAAGCGTATCAACGCTTTCGGCTCCAAGGTCTACCTGGTCAACACCGGCTGGACCGGCGGTGGCTACGGCGTTGGCAAGCGCTTCAGCATCCCGACCACTCGTGGCGTGATCGCTGCCATCCAGAGCGGTGCTCTGGTCGGCGCCGAAACCGAGCACCTGGACATCATCAACCTGGACGTGCCGAAGGCCGTTCCGGGCGTTGATACCGAGCTGCTCAACCCACGCGCTACCTGGACTGACAAAGCAGCCTACGACGAGGCCGCTCAAGGCCTGGCCAAGCTGTTCATCGAAAACTTCAAGAAGTTCGAAGTTTCCGACGCCATCAAGGCTGCTGGCCCACAGCTGTAAGCTGAACCCAGCCGAAACGAGAAAGCCGCCCCTAGGGGCGGCTTTTTGTTTTTCTGAGGTGCTGCCCCGCCAGTGTGGGAGCGGCCTTGTGTCGCGAAAGGGGCGCGCAGCGGCCCCAGGATCTGGGTGCAAAAGCATAAATTGCTGGGGCTGCTGCGCAGCCCTTTCGCGACACAAGGCCGCTCCTACAGTAAATGGTGAGGCCAAATAGTCGTAGGGCGGTTCAGTCGAGACCTGATGGTTTGATCAATCACCCAGCAGTTCTTGACCTTTTCTTGCAAAGAAAATGGATGCTGTTTCGTCATCCACCACTACACCGTCATCGTTCAAACTTGCTTCAATCTGAATTTTGAACCACTCGGCATAGTCATCCTGAACCTCATCATCATGGACGGTCGTGGCGTTCTCAAGTGTTGTGCACATCACGAAGTACCTCGGCTATATGGGCTCATTGCTAGCGGCTGTATTGCTTGCAGTGCCAGCTATGCTCCATTGAATTGCATAAATGTCCTAAATGGATCTGACTCTCCTGTAGGGCAATTCCTCTTTAAATTTCTAAGGTTGAGCTCTGTGACCGAATCTCCGAACCGCACGGCCTTCTCCCACTTCCATCCGATCCTCACCCGCCCCCAGGACAACGACGTCAACGGCCACATCGCTGGCGCCACCGTGCATGGCTTCTTCGAAACCGCTATCCAGGCCTTCCTCGCCGAACAGGCGGATATGGACCTGCGCGATGGCGAGCTGGCGGCCTTCGTGGTGAGCTCGGCGGCAGACTTCTTCGCCTTGCCGGGCTTCCCGGATGTGCTGGAGGTGGGGCTGGGGGTGACACGGCTGGCAGGCAGTACGGTGGAGTACCGCCTGGCGCTTTACCGGCCAGGGGAGGCCGATGCGTGCGCTGCGGGGACGGTGGTGCAGGTGTTCATCGAGCGCGCCAGCGGCAGGCCGGTGCCACTGCCTGAGGCGTTGCAGGTGATCCTGGGCGGCCTCCAACTCGATACACAGGCATGAAAAAGCCCTGCCGGTGAGGGCAGGGCTCTTTTTACCCGTGGGCTTGGCGTCAGGTATCAGTCACGCCAGTGACGGTGCTTGCGGTGGCCATAGTGACGGCCACGGTCATAGTGGCGACGGTCGTCGTAGTCACGACGGTAGCGGCGGTCGTCATGGCGCTCGTCTTCATCGGCCTTGTTGCCCATGTAGTTGCCCAGCGCACCACCGGCACCGCCACCTGCGGCCGCACCAATGTAGCTACCAGTGGTGCCGCCCATCGAGCGACCTACCACGTTACCGCCTGCAGCGCCCAGTGCGCCACCAATGGCAGCCTCACCACGCTGGCGCTTGTCGGCACCCAGGGCACCGCCCGCCGCGCCGCCCAAGCCTGCGCCAATGGCACCGCCGGTGCTACCACCGATGGAGTTGCCCACTACGGAGCCGAGTACCCCACCCAATGCGCCGCCAATGCCGGCCTCGGTATTGCCACCGGCCATGGCAACGCCGCTGAGCAAGCTGAAAGACAACAACAGAATCGAGGAGTACTTCTTCATCAAGAGAGCCTCAGAGGGATGACGAGGGCGAATTTGAGGCTACGAAGGGCGGCTGGCAACGAAAATCCGACGAGTAACACGAGTTGTACACAATTCTCTAAGTTGCTGTATTTGCAGTGAAACTTTATCGTTTTTCGCTTGTCAGAGCTTATTGTGACAAAGCCCTGGACCTTGCGGTTCAGGGCTTTTTTCGTTTTTGCCGGGCTACTTTTACTTACAGGATCCGGCCATCGTCGCGCGCTCGTTCCAGCTTGATGGCAACGAATTTGGACGTCGGCGTATGGCTGCCGTCGCCGATGCTTTCCAGCGGAATCAGCGGGTTCACTTCCGGATAGTACGCCGCTGCCTGCCCGGCAGGGATGTCGAATGCCAGTAAAGTGAAGCCATGCACGCGGCGCACATGTTCATCGCCCCACAACGAGACGATGTCGACCTTCTGGCCCGGTTGGAAGCCCAGGCGCATGATGTCGGCCTCGTTGGCGAACAGCACCTCGCGCTGGCCACGCACGCCGCGGTAGCGGTCGTCCAAACCATAGATGGTGGTGTTGTACTGATCGTGGGAGCGCATCGACTGCATGATCAGGTCCGGCAACTGGCCGCTGGCGCGCACACGTTCGTCGATCAGGGTGTCGGGTAGCAGGTTGGCCTTGAAGTTGGCGCGGCCAGTGGTGGTTTTCCACTGGCGGCTGGCGGCGCTGTTGCCCAGGTAGAAACCGCCTGGGTGGGCCAGGCGCTGGTTGAAGTCGGCAAAGCCGGCAATGGTGTCGCCGATCAGGTCGCGGATGCGAGCGTAATCAGCCACCAGCCAGTGCCAGTCCACCGGTTGCTTGCCCAAGGTGGCGGCCGCGATACCGGCAACCACGGCAGGTTCCGAGCGCATCTGGGTCGACAGCGGCTTGAGTTGGCCATTGGAGGCGTGGACCATGCTGAACGAATCTTCCACGGTGACTGCCTGCGGCCCATCAGCCTGCAGGTCGATGTCGGTGCGGCCCAGGCACGGCAGGATCAGTGCCTGCTTGCCGTGAATCAGGTGGCTGCGGTTGAGTTTGGTGCTGATGTGCACGGTCAGTTCGCAGTTGCGCAGGGCCTGGGCGGTACGTTCGGTGTCCGGGGTGGCCTGGGCGAAGTTGCCGCCAAGGCCGATGAACACTTTCGCACGGCCGTCGAGCATGGCGTGGATCGCTTCGACGGTGTTGTGGCCGTTGTGCCGTGGCACCGGGAAGTTGAAGCGCTTTTCGATGGCATCGAGCAGGGCCACCGGCGGGCGCTCGTTGATGCCCATGGTGCGGTCGCCCTGCACGTTGCTGTGGCCACGTACTGGGCACAGGCCGGCACCCGGGGCGCCAATGTTGCCGCGCAGCATCTGCAGGTTGACGATTTCCTGGATGGTCGGTACCGAATGGCGGTGCTGGGTGATGCCCATTGCCCAGCACATGATCACCCGCTTGCCGCGGCAGTACATGCGTGCAGCCAGTTCGATGTCGGCCAGTGTTAGGCCGGATTGCTCCTGGATGTGCTCCCACGAGGTGGCGTCTACCGCTGCCAGGTAAGCCTCCACGCCATGGCCATGCTCGGCGATGAACACATGGTCGAACACCGCCGGCTCGCCCTTGGCCTGCGCTTCGCGCTCCCATTGCAGGACGAACTTGGCCATGCCACGCAGCATTGCCATGTCGCCGCCCAGCGCCGGGCGGAAGAACGCGGTGTTGGTCGGGCGGTCACTGTTGGTCAGCATCTCCAGCGGGTTCTGCGGGTGCTGGAAGCGCTCGAGGCCACGCTCCTTGAGCGGGTTGACGCAGACCACCTGGGCGCCACGTTTCACCGCGTCGCGCAGTGGGTCGAGCATGCGCGGGTGGTTGGTACCGGGGTTTTGGCCCCAGACGAAGATCGCGTCGGCGTGCTCGAAGTCGTCATACGTGACGGTGCCCTTGCCGACCCCCACGCTCTGGCCCAGGGCCACGCCGCTGGCTTCGTGGCACATGTTCGAACAGTCGGGGAAGTTGTTGGTGCCGTAGGCGCGCACGAACAGCTGATACAGGTAGGCCGCTTCGTTGCTGGCACGGCCAGAGGTGTAGAACTCGGCCTGGTCAGGGGTGGCCAGCTTGTTCAGCTCACGGGCGATCAGGGCGTAGGCGGCCTCCCAGGCGATTGGCTGGTAGCGATCGCTTAGAGGGTCGTAGACCATCGGCTCGGTAAGGCGGCCCTGATACTCGAGCCAGTAGTCACTTTGCTGCAGCAGTGCGCTGACGCTATAGCGGGCGAAGAACGCCGCATCGACGAGGCGTTTGGTGGCCTCCCAGTTGACCGCCTTGGCGCCGTTCTCGCAAAACTTGACCATGCCGCTCTCGGGCGAATCGCCCCAGGCGCAGCCAGGGCAGTCGAAGCCGCCGTTCTGGTTGGTCTTGAGCAAGGCGCGGATGTTCTTCAGCGCGTTGTCGCTGCCGACCCAGGCCTTGGCCACGCTGCGCAGCGCGCCCCAGCCGCCGGCGGGGCCGTGGTAGGGCTGGTAGCGAGGGGTGGAGGCTGGGGCGTTGTCCGGAAGTTGCTGGTACGAGGTCACGACTGTTACGACTCCGCCGCTGGGCTGTAGACCCGCGGTGCACTGTGTTTGGGCAGATGGATGAGGTTGAGGTTGTGCTTGCGCGCCCATTGCAGGGCAAGGCCGGTGGGCGCCGAAAGGCTGACCAGTGTCTGGATGCCGGCGCGCAGCACTTTCTGGATCAGCTCCAGGCTGCAGCGGCTGGTGACGATGGCCAGGCCGCCCTCGGTGCTGATGCCTTGACGCAGCAGGGCGCCGATCAGCTTGTCGAGGGCGTTGTGCCGGCCGATATCTTCGCGGCCCATTAGCAATTCGCCTTGGGCGTTCATGAACAGGGCTGCGTGTACGGCACCGCAGTGCTGGCCCAGCGGGGTGAACGCATCGATGCGCTCGCGCAGGCCCGCCAGCCATTGCGCTGGGGGCAGCGGGGCGCCAGGCAATGCGGTCAGTTCCGGCAGCGCCTGCTCCAGGGCTTCCACCCCGCACAGGCCGCAGCCGCTGGTACCGGCCAATTGGCGTCGCTGGTTTTTCAGGTTCCAGAACGCACGGCTGGAGATCTCCAGGTCGGCATACATCGCCGAGCCGCTGCCGGAAAGTTTCAGGTCATAGATTTCCGCCGTGCCTTCGACGATGCCGCTGCCGACACTGAAGCCGACCGCGAAGTCCTCCAGGTCGGTGGGGCTGACCAGCATCACCGCCTGGTTCAGGCCGTTGTAGGCAATGGCCAGGGCGACTTCTTCGGCCAGCGGCGTGCAGGCGCGCTCGCCGTCGCTGAGCTGGACGTAGTCGTAGGTATTGCTGGCGGCGGGCAAGGCCAGAGGCATGGAGGCCGCGCAGACCGGAGGTTTGCTTTGCATCGGAGGCTGACTACCGGCGGCTGTTTGATATCACCAAGCCTAGGCTTGTGGGCCGGTCGCGTCTAATCGCTAGGGTCTATGCCTTGATAGACCGCGTCGATTGGTCGCAGTGGGGCGGGCGGGGCAATCCTGGCCTAGACTCCTTGCTCCGAGGTTAACGTCAACAAGGAGCGCGTCATGAGCCTGTTCAGTTTCGTGAAGGAAGCCGGCGAGAAGTTGATCGACCTGCTGACTCCCGGCAACGCCAATGCCGAAGAGCAGCTGAAGAAACACGTGGAAAGTGTCGGCCTGGGCAACCCGAACATCTCGGCCACTGTAGAGGGTGACAAGGTCATTCTCAAGGGCGAGGTGGCCAGCCAGGAGGAGAAAGAGAAGATCATTCTCGCCGCAGGCAACATCGAAGGGGTGGCCAGCGTCGACGATCAGATCACCGTGACCGGGCCGGTCGTGGCGGCGGCAAGGTTCGTTACCGTGAAGAAGGGTGACACGCTGTCGGCGATTGCGGTGGTCGCGTATGGCAAGGCCGATTACAACAAGATTTTCGAGGCCAACAAGCCGATGCTCAAGCACCCGGACAAGATTTATCCGGGGCAGGTGCTGCGTATTCCAGACTGATCTCTGCTGCCTGGTCCGGCCCTATCGCGGATAAATCCGCTCCTACAGGAGATTGCGAGTCTCTGTAGGAGCGGATTTATCCGCGAAGGGCCCTCACAGGCCAACCAGCAACTCCCGGTAATCTTCGACCGCCGCGAACTCTTCGGTATCACGCGGCTGCGCCTTGCTGTCTGGCTGGCGTACCGCCAGCAGATGCCCTACGCCAAACCGCCGCGCGCTGCGCAGGATGGCCAGGGTGTCGTCGATGAACAGGCTGCGCTGCGGATCAAAACCGATATCCGCCTGCAAGGCATCCCAGAACTGCGGGTTCTCCTTTGGAAAACCGTAATCGTGCGAGCTGATCAGCCGCTCGAAATACGGTGCCAGTTCCACCCGCTCCAACTTCAGCGACAGTGAATCGCGGTGGGCATTGGTGATCATCACCACGCGCTTGCCCGCCTTGCGGATGGCCGCGAGGAAGGTATCGGCATCGGGCCGCAGGGCGATCAGGTCGGCGATTTCACGCTTGAGGTCGCGAATCGGCAGTTTCAGCTCGCGGCTCCAGAAGTCCAGGCAATACCAGTTGAGGGTGCCGGCGTTGCGCTCGAACAGTGGTTGCAGTTCCAGTTCCGCCATGGCCCGGCTCACCCCGTGCAGCTCGGCGTAGCGCTGGGGCAGGTGGTCGAGCCAGAAACGGTTGTCGTAGTGCAGGTCGAGCAGGGTGCCGTCCATGTCCAGCAGGACGGTATCGATGGCGGACCAGGGAAGAACAGGCATGGGAAACTCTCGTTCAGTCGGCTAGCCACGGTATAGTAACGCGTTCACGCCAAGGAGCCGCCCCATGCGCCAGAAACCCACCGTCCTCAGCCGCGAAATCGTCGCCAGCAGCCGCCTGTTCCGGGTTGAGGCCGTGCAACTGCGCTTCAGCAATGGCAACGAGCGCACCTATGAGCGCCTGGTTGGCCGTGGCAATGGCTACGGCGCGGTGATGATCGTGGCCATGCTCGATGCCGAGCACGCGGTGCTGGTGGAGGAATACTGCGGCGGCACTGATGAATACGAGCTGTCGTTGCCCAAAGGCCTGATCGAGCCGGGTGAAGACGTGCTGGCCGCCGCCGACCGTGAGCTCAAGGAAGAAGCCGGCTTTGGCGCTCGCCAGCTGGAGCACCTGACCGAGCTGTCGCTGTCGCCTGGCTACATGAGCCAGAAGATCCAGGTGGTGCTGGCCAGCGACCTCTACGAGGAGCGCCTGGAGGGTGATGAGCCGGAGCCCATGCGGGTCGACAAGGTCAACTTGCGCGAGCTTGCGGCTCTGGCCATGCACCCACAGTTCAGCGAGGGGCGGGCGCTGGCGGCGCTGTACCTGGCCCGCGACCTGCTGATCCAGCGGGGGCTGCTCGAAGCATGAACGACCAACAACTGATGCACGAAGTGGTCAAGCTCGCGCAGGTGGCCGGCGAGGCCATCATGCCGTTCTGGCGGGCCGATGTGGCCGTGACCAACAAGGCGGATGATTCGCCGGTGACTGCCGCCGACCTGGCTGCACATCGGGTCATTGCCGATGGCTTGCTGGCGTTGGCGCCGCAGATTCCGGTGCTCTCCGAAGAGGACTGCAATATCCCGCTGGCCGAGCGCCAGGGCTGGAGCCGCTGGTGGCTGGTCGATCCGCTCGACGGCACCAAGGAATTCATCGCCGGCAGCGAGGAATTCACTGTCAACATCGCGCTGGTCGAGAACGGCGAAGTGGTGTTCGGCGTGGTTTCGATGCCGACCAACGGCCGCTGTTATTTCGGCGGTCGTGGCCTGGGAGCCTGGCGCTCCGAAGGGGCTGCTGAGGCACTGCCTGTTCACGTGCGTAATGCGCCGCCTGCCGGTGGCCGTTTCACCGTGGTGGCCAGCCGTCGTCATTCCAGCCCGCAGCAGGAAGCGCTGCTGGCTGGCCTGGGCGCTGCTGTGGGTGAACTGGAGCTGGCGAATATCGGCAGCTCGCTGAAGTTCTGCCTGCTGGCCGAAGGCAGCGCCGACTGTTACCCACGCCTGGCGCCGACTTCGCAATGGGACACGGCGGCGGCGCAGGGTGTACTGGAAGGTGCCGGTGGCGAGGTGGTCGAGGTGGATGGCCAGCCGTTCCGCTACCCGGCGCGTGAATCGTTGCTCAACCCGTTCTTCCTGGCCTTGCCTGCAAACGCTGCCTGGCGCCAGGCATTCCTGAGTCTGATCTGATCGCGGCCCTCGTGGGAGCGGCCTTGCGTCGCGAAAGGGCTGCGTAGCAGCCCCGGCGATTCATGCTTTTGCAATAAGATCCTGGGGCCGCTGCGCGCCCCTTTCGCGACGCAAGGCCGCTCCCACAGGGGGGCGCGCCAGCTTTGTCAGCGGTGCAGGACGTACTGCCCGCTGAAGGTGACGGCGGGCTCGTCAGTGCCGGCATTGCTGACCGTGGTCTGCAGCGTCAGCCGGGCCCGGCCACGGCGCTGATACATCGTCAGGAACCGCTCCCAGGTCTTGTCGTCCGGCGCCGGGCAACGAGCCACCGCGGTGCCGGTCACCGGTAGCGGATAATTGATCTGGCCTTCCTGAATGACGATATGCCCGTCATCGATCCCCAGTTCGCGCAGGCGCAGGTGCAGCCAGCCCCAACCCACCAGCACAGCGGCGCAGTACAGGCTGCCGCCGAACATGGTGCTTTTGTGATTGACGTTGGCCGCCAGCGGCAGTTGCAGGCGCAGGGTCTGGGCTTGCCAATCGATGACCTCCAGGCCCATTTCACGGGTCAGTGGAATGTCGCCGTGCAGCACGGACTGCAGGTATTGGCTATCGGAACTCATGGGCGATTTTCCTCGTGGTCGTCACTGCCGCTGCTACCGCCTTCGAAATGCAGGCCGTGCTTGCGCAGCTTGTCGTGCAGGGTCTTGCGCGGGATGCCGAGGGCTTCGGCGAGGCTGCGCATGGAGCTGTGGGGCTGGGCCAGTTCGGCAGCGATCAGCGAGCGTTCGAACTGTTCGACCTGTTCGCTGAGATTGCCCAGCAGGATCGGCGCCGCGGTGGCAGCCGCCGCCGGTGCCTGGCCATCGAGGGCCAGCTCAAGGCCCAGGGCAAAACGTTCGGCGGCGTTTTGCAGTTCGCGCACGTTGCCTGGCCAGTCATGGCGCAGCAGCATGGCCCGCTGGGCAGGTTGCAGGCTGTGAGGTGGCAGGCCATGGCGCTGGCTGGCGGCATCGGCGAAGTGCTGGAACAACACCAGGATGTCGTCGCCGCGTTCGCGCAAAGGCGGTATGCGCAGCGGCGCCACGTTCAGGCGGTAGTAAAGGTCGGCGCGGAAGCGGCCCTGGTCGGAGGAGGTGCGCAGGTCTTCCTTGGTGGCTGCGATGACGCGGATGTCCAGCGGGATAAGCTGGTTGCCACCGAGTCGCTCGACCACCCGCTCCTGCAGCAGGCGCAGCAGCTTCACCTGCACGTCCAGGCTCATGCTCTCGATCTCGTCGAGGAACAGCGTGCCGCCGTTGGCGAACTCGAACTTGCCGATACGGCGCTTTTGCGCGCCGGTGAAGGCACCTGGCTCGTGGCCGAACAGCTCGCTTTCGACCACAGATTCGGCCAGCGCGCCGGCATTGATGGCCACGAATGGGCCTGCGCGGCGGCTGGACAGGTCGTGCAGGGCGCGGGCGACCACTTCTTTGCCGGCACCGGTTTCACCGAGGATCAGGACGTCGGCGCGGGTGCCCGCCAGGGCGCCAATCTGCTCACGCAGGCGCTGCATCGACGGTGAGTGGCCGACCAGCCGGGTGGCCAGTTGCTGGCGGTCACTCAGGGCCAGGCGCAGGCTGCGGTTGTCCAGCACCAGGCGGCGCAAGGCCAGAGCCCGGCGCACGCTGTCGAGCAGGGCGTCGCTGGCAAAGGGCTTCTCCAGGAAGTCGTAAGCGCCCGCGCGCATGGCCTGCACCGCAAGCGGCACATCGCCGTGGCCGGTGATCAGCAGCACCGGCAGTTCACTGTCGCGGCCGTGCAATTGCTCGAGCAGCTGCAGGCCGTCGATGCCGGGCATGCGGATATCGCTGACCACCACGCCCGGCCAGTCGGGCTCGATGCGCTCGGCCAGGCCTTGGGCGTCAGCCAGGGCGACCACCTTGAGCCCGGCCAGATCGAGGGTCTGGCTCAGGGCCTGGCGTAGATGTGGGTCGTCATCGACCAGGATCACCTGGGCCTGGCTGTCGATGTAAGGCTCGGTCGTCATGCCGAGGAGTCCTCCGAAGTGGGCAAGGTAGCGCCGGGTGGGGCCACGCGCAGTTGCAGGGTGAGCAGGGCGCCACCTTCGGGGTGGTTGGCCAGCAGCAGTTCACCGCCCAGGGCGCGCATCAGGCTTTCGCAGATGGCCAGGCCCAGGCCCAGGCCTTGGGTCCGGGTCTTGGTGGTGAAGAACGGCTCCTTGGCGTGCTCCATGGCCTGGCGGCTGAAGCCCGGGCCGTTGTCGCGAATGTACAGGTAGACGTAGTCATCGCGCTGTTCGGCACTCAGCCACAGACGACGAGGATTGGCCTTTTCGGTCAGGGCGTCGAGGGCGTTGGCCAGCAGGTTGCCGAGTACCTGGCGCAGGCGGGTTTCGCCGGCCTGCACCCACAGCGTGGCCTCGGGCAGGTCGCGGATCAGCTCCACGGCCATGGCCCGGCGGCGCTTGGCCAGCAGGGCCAGGGCGTCATCCAGTGCCGGTTGCAGGGCAACGCTTTCCGGCGCGTGGCGGTCGCGGCGGGCGAAGGCGCGCAGATGGGCGATGATCGAGGCCATGCGCCCGGTCAGTTCACCAATCAGCTTGAGGTTGCCGCGGGCGTCCTCGGTGCGCTGGTGGTCGAGCAGGATTTCGGCGTTTTCCGCGTAGCTGCGGATCGCCGCCAGGGGTTGGTTGAGCTCGTGGCTGATGCTCGCTGACATGGTGCCGAGCACCGACAGCTTGCCGGCCTGGACCAGTTCGTCCTGGGCGCGCACCAGCTCCTGCTGAGCGTTCTCGCGCTCCAGCACGGCACTTTTCAGCCGGGTGTTGAGGCCTTCGAGGGCGGCGGTACGCTCGGCCACACGTGATTCCAGCTCCTGGCGGCCACGGGCCTCGAAGTCGATGCGGTCGATGTAATGGCGCCGCCGCTGCATCACCAGGCCGGCGAACAGCATCAGCACCAGCAGTGCGCCGGCGCCGATCGCCATTACCGTCTGCACCGAGCGGTCGACCAGCAGGCGGGGGGCGAGGATGCTCACCTGCCAGCCGGTTTCCTTGATGTCGCGGGTCTGGGTGAGCCAGGCGTCCTGGTTGAGCACCAGTGGCTGAGGGGCCTGGGTCGGGTAGGGCTGTATGGCGATGATCGCCTGGCGCTCGGCTTCGGTCAGCGCGCGGGTGGCGCGAAAACGCCAGTCGGGGCGTGAGGTGAGGATCACCACGCCATTGTGGTCGGTCAGCAGCAGTTGCTCGGGGGTACGGCCCCAGAGGGTTTCGGTGTGGTCCAGGTCGACCTTGACCACCAGCACGCCAACGATGCGCTCGCGGTCTCGTACGGCGGCGGCGAAGAAGTAGCCGCGCTTGGCCGAGGTGGTGCCCTGGCCGAAGAAGCGCCCCAGGTGCCCGGCCATCGCTTCGTTGAAATATGGGCGGAAGGAGAAATTGCGGCCGACGAAGCTGTCCTGCTTGTCCCAGTTGGAGGCAGCCAACGTGTTGCCGCTGACGTCCATCAGGTACATCACTTCAGCGCCAGTCTGGTGGACGATGTCCTTGAGCAGGCGGTTGGCATTGGTCACCGCCTCAAGGCGGAACGGGTCGGCCAGTACACCGCGCAGCGCCGGCAGGTCGCCGAGGATCTGCGGCAAGGTTTCGTAGCGGTGCAGGGTGCCGAGCAGGTTGGCGACGTACAGGTCGAGGGTCTGGCGGTTCTGCGAGGCCAGCTCGTCCTGGTAGTAGCGCTCGGCCAGATGGTGCAGTGGCCACAGCAGGGGTGTCAGGCACAGGGCCAGCAGGGCCAGGCTGCGCCAGCGGGGACGGCGAGGGGGCGTGGGTTTTGCAATCATCGCGTAAATGCGCCAGATGGGTCTGGCGCAATTATGCGCTACTTGAGGCAGTCGATCAGCGCTTGCTGCCAGTGCGGCAGGTGTACGTCCCACTCACGGGCCAGGCGCGAGCAGTCCAGGCGTGAGTTGGCCGGGCGACGCGCCGGGGTCGGGTACTCGCTGGAAGGAATCGGCAGCAGCTCGGCGCAGGGCAGGCCGCGCGCCTTGAGCTGTTCGCCAATAGCCTGGGCGAAGCCGAACCAGGACGTTTCGCCCTGGGCGGCCAGGTGGTAGGTGCCCCAGGCGCCGCGCTGCCCGGCTTGCAAGCGCTCGATCAGTTCGCGGGTGGCGATGGCAATGGTCGTGGCCCACGTGGGCGCGCCGATCTGGTCGCTGACCACGCGCAGCTGCGGTTTTTCCTGCAGCAGGCGTTGCATGGTCAGCAGGAAGTTGCGCCCGTACAGCGAATAGACCCAGCTGGTGCGCAGAATCAGGTGCTCGCCATCCACTGCAGCTATCGCCTGCTCCCCGGCCAGTTTGCTGCGGCCATAGATACCCAGCGGGTTGGGGCGGTCGAGCTCGGTGTAGGGAAGGGCTTTTTCACCATCGAAGACATAGTCGGTGGAGTAGTGAATCAGCGGCGCCCCCAGGCGCACCGCCTCTTCGGCCAGAACCCGCGGGCCGTCTGCGTTGATCGCGAAGGCCAGGTCAGGTTCGCTTTCGGCCTGGTCCACCGCAGTGTGGGCGGCAGCGTTGATGATCAGCTGCGGGGCCAGGCGCCGCAGTGGCTCGCGCAGCGCCTCTGGGCGAGCCAGGTTCAGTTGATCGCGGCCAAGCACATGCACTTCGCCGTGCCCGCTCAACTGTGCCTGAAGTGCCTGAGCGACTTGGCCATTGTGGCCACAGACGAGGATTTTCATGGGAACAGGTCCGCGTCTTTCAACAGCACGGCTGCCTGGTCCTTGGCCGACAGGGTCGGGTTCTCGACGCCCCAGTCGATGGCCAGGTCAGGGTCGTCCCAGCGGATCGAGCGTTCGGCGGCAGGGTTGTAGTAGTCGGTGGTCTTGTACAGGAAGTCGGCCGATTCGCTTAGCACCAGGAAACCGTGGGCGAACCCGGGCGGGATCCAGAACTGCAGGTGGTCAGTGGCGGTCAGGCGCCGGGCCACCCAGCGTCCGAAGTAAGGCGAACTGCGGCGGATGTCCACCGCCACGTCCAGCACTTCGCCCTGCACCACGCGCACCAGTTTCCCCTGAGGGTTGTCGATCTGGTAGTGCAGGCCGCGCAGCACGCCGCGCTGTGAGCGCGAATGGTTGTCCTGGACAAAATGGCCGTCGAACCCGGTCTGTTTCTTGAATTCGCGGGCATTGAAGCTTTCGAAGAAGAAGCCGCGGCTGTCGCCGAAGACCTTCGGTTCGATGATGACTACGTCGGGTATCTCGGTCGCTATGATGTTCATGGAAATTCTTCGGTCAGTGTGCTGATGGTCCGACCTTGAAAGGTCCGCTCTAAGTCCGCCACCTTGGCCAACTGAGCCTAGATCGGCTGGCGGTGAGCCAGCACGAGCCCACCTGTGGATTTCATCTTCGTACCGGGTTATCGGCCACAAGCACGGTTTCCCAAGCTTGAAGATGAAACAGGTTTCATCTTGAGGCTTTTTGGCACCCTGGTGCAGCTTGCGCCAAGCGATTATATCGAACGTCGAGCCTGGATTGACCTTGGCTGACCGCTTGTCGATCTATATCGATAATAATTGGGGTTTTATTGATTACTCATCGTTAAAAAGGCTTCTAAAGTCGATATCTATCGGTTATAAATTAGCCAATCGCGACGGGCATGACGCACCGCCGGAAATGTCACATTCACTTGCTATCCATCGACCATCGGCCTAGTGCCTTTGCAGAGGTTACCCATGAAAACCCTCAACTCCACCCCCCGTGCCGACGGTTTCCACATGCCCGCCGAATGGGCCCCGCAAAGCCAGGTCTGGATGGTCTGGCCAGAGCGTTCGGACAACTGGCGCCTGGGCGGCAAGCCAGCCCAGGCAGCGCACGTCACCCTGGCCAAGGCCATCGCCCGCTTCGAACCGGTAACCGTGGCCGTTTCCGCAGGCCAGTACGAAAACGCCCGTCGCCAGCTCGACCTGCCGAACATTCGTGTGGTTGAAATCAGTAACGACGATGCCTGGGTGCGCGACACCGGCCCGACCTTCGTGATCAACGATCACGGTGAAGTGCGTGGCGTGGACTGGGGCTTCAACGCCTGGGGCGGCTTCGACGGTGGCCTGTATGCGCCCTGGAACCGGGATGAGGAACTGGCGGCCAAGGTGCTGGAAATGGAACGCTGCCAGCGCTACCACACCGAAGGGTTCGTGCTTGAAGGCGGTTCGATCCACGTCGATGGCGAAGGCACCCTGATCACCACCGAAGAGTGCCTGCTCAACCGCAACCGCAACCCGCACCTGAATCGCGAGCAGATCGAAGAGATCCTGCGCGAGCAGCTGGCGGTGGAAACCATCGTCTGGTTGCCCGATGGCCTGTACAACGACGAAACCGACGGCCACGTCGACAACTTCTGCTGTTACGTCAGCCCGGGCGAAGTGTTACTGGCCTGGACCGATGATTCCAACGACCCCAACTACGCCCGTTGCCACGCCGCCTACGAGGTGCTGAAAAACACCCGTGATGCCAAAGGCCGCCAGTTTGTGGTGCACAAGATGCCGATCCCCGGCCCGTTGTTCGCCACTGAAGAAGAATGCGCTGGTGTCGATCAGGTGGCCGGTAGCCAGGAGCGCGACCCGTCGGTGCGCCTGGCCGGTTCCTATGTGAACTTCCTGATCGTCAACGGCGGCATCATCGCACCGAGCTTCGACGACCCGGCAGATGCGCAGGCCAGAGCGATTCTGGCCAAAGTCTTCCCGGACCACGAAGTGGTGATGATCCCGGGTCGTGAACTGCTGCTTGGCGGTGGCAACATCCATTGCCTGACCCAGCAGCAGCCGGCACCGGCCAAGCGCTGAGACCTGCCACACGAAGAAGCCCGTCAGATGACGGGCTTTTTTTTGCTCCGACGATATCCGGAAGCCTGGGTGGCATACGTTTTGTATTGTTTTCAGAGAGTTACCCAGGCAGGCCGGGCTCTCCGTACTGTAACAATCACGACGTAAATTAGCCGCTCACGGGCCCAGGGAGTACGTGTGGACATGAACGCAGCAAGTGAGTCGGCTTTGCGCCCATCGGCAGTCAATCATCAATCGCTCGGCATTCTGGCGCAGTGGTTGAAACACCATGGAGGCAAACGGGTCAGGACGACCGACCCACGACGTCTGCTTGACGGCCGCTATCCTCAAGGGCTGATCAGCGATGCTGAGCTGGATGCGCTGCTGGGGGTCTGGCACTGACCAGGGCAGGAGCCCGCCCCATGAAAACGCCACCGCAAATGCGGTGGCGTTTTCATTTGTGCACGGAGCAAAAAGCTGATCAGAAACTGTAGGTACCGGTCACCACCAGGCTGCGCGGGTCGCCGACCTGGATCTGCGCGGCGCTGGTCGCCGAGCTGTAGTAGGTCTTGTCGGTGATGTTGCTCAGCGCTGCCCGCACATCCCAGTCATGGGTACGGAACCCCGCCAGAGCATCCCAGCGGCCATAGCCTGGCATGACCGTGGTGTTCTGGTTGTCGGCGTAGCGTTCGCCGACCAGCGTCAGCCCGGTCTCGGCATACCAGCCCAGTTCGGGTTTCCAGGTCAGGAACAGGCTGGCGTTGCGTTTTGCCACATCGTTGATGCGATTGCCTTCCAGGCCATTGTTGTCCTTGACGATGGTGGCGTCCTGCAAGCCAATGCCGCCACGTACGTACCAGTTGCCGACGACATTGCCGGTGGCAGTCAGTTCGATGCCGCGCGAGCGCTGCAGGCCGCTAAGCAGGGTGATTTCCGGGTTGTTCGGGTCGCGGGTGCGGCGGTTGTAGAGTTCCAGTTCATAAATGGCGAGGGTGGTGCTCAGGCGTTCGTCCAGCCAGTCGCTCTTCACCCCGATCTCTTTCTGCCGGGTCAGCTCCGGGCTGGTGTCGTTGGTGTTGCCCGGCGCGCCTGGGGTAATGCCGATCAGACCACCGCCGACGGGCGAGAATGTCTTGCTCCACGAGGCATAGAAGGAGTGATCACGCCACGGTGTGTAGACCACGCCCAGGCGCGGGCTGGTGGTATTGCTGTCCTGCTTCTCGGACAGGTTGCGGACCTTGTTGGTGGTCTGCACCTCGAACTGGTCGAAACGCACCCCGGCCAGCAACTGCCATTGGTCATTCAGGCGGATCTGGTCTTGCAGGTAGAGCCCGCGGCTGTCGACCACGGTGTGATTGTCGCTCGACACCACCATACGGCCATTGTGCTGCAGGCTGCGGTCGGGGTGGTAGACATCAAGGCTGGGTACCGGGCTGCCACCGGCCGAGACCGGTGCGGCGGTATACAGTGTCGGGTCACGGCGTTGATTGCCGAACTCCAGCCCGATCAACAGCTTGTGTTCCAGGCCAAGGGTGGCGAAATCACCTTCGGCTTCCAGGTTGTTGAACAGGTTGCGGGTGGTCAGGTCTTGCTGCCAGCGCTGGCGGGTAACCGTCCTGGTCTTGGCGTTGTAGCCAGTCAGGTAGGTGTTGTCGAACTCGCTGTCGAGCTTGAACAGGCCTAGGGTGTGGCGCAGTTGCCAGGTTTCGTTGAGCTGGTAATTTAGGCGAGAGCGCAACGACTGCGCACGGTCGTCGATGTAGTCGCGCTGGGTGTCGCCGTAGGTGGTGCTGCGGCCGACATCCGCCGGGCGCCCGTCGACACCGGGAATGCCACGGTCAGGCGTGCGGTTGTAGCGGCTGTATTCGTACTGCACCAGCCAGTTGAGGTCGGGCGAGAGCTGCCAGCTCATCGACGGCGCGAACAGCTGCCGGCTACCGTCGATGCCATCGCGGAAACTGTTGTTGTCCTGGTTGCCCATGTTCAGGCGCAGGCTGATGTTGTCGGTCGGGTCGGTACTGAGGTCGGCATACAGGCTGCGCAGGTCTTCACTGCCACCCTGGGCTTCGATCGACGAGCGCCGCCCTTGCTCGGGTGCCTTGCTCACCCGGTTGACGATGCCACCCTGGCTGCCACGGCCATACAGCACAGCGGCCGGCCCTTTGAGTACTTCGACCCGCTCGATGTTATGCAGGTCGCGAATGTATTGGCTGTCGTCGCGGATGCCGTCCAGATAAAAGTCGTTGCTGGCCTCGAAGCCACGAATACGTACGCTGTCGAAGCGCGTATCGGCACCACTGCTGACGTTGGGAATGCCTTCCAGCGCCTTGCCCAGCGTATTGCTGCCGTAGTCCAGCACGTTGGCGGTCTTCACCGTGTCGATGGCTTGCGGCACATAGCGCACCGGCGTCGACGTACGGGTCGCGGTGCTGACCTCTTTGACCTGTGGGTTGTCTTCTTCGCGCTCGCTTTCTGCAGTTACCGAGAGTTCGGGAAGTGTGGTGCTGGTGGCGCTGGCCAGGCTGGCGCTGATCAACAGTGACAGGCCAAGGCCAAGTGAGGGCAGGCGATTGGGGGCAAGCATCAGAACATCCGGGCAGGGGTAAATGAAAAATAGGCGCGAATGGTAATGCTTGTTATTTACTGCTGCCTGGGTATTTGTAAAGGCTTGTCTTTACATATGTATCAGTTTGTAAATTCCGCTTTCCTCGGGCCGAACCCGAACAGCCTTACAGAAGAAAAAATGCCTGCCGATTGCTTCTGGCGATATGAGAATGCACCAGCTACAGCCGTTAAATTGGTTATATCAACCTGCAATTCACGAGTTTTTGACATTTGTAATCGCACACAGCTAGGATTCGGCCAACGCTTGCTGGCCACCCATGGCCATGCTGCTGCGAAAGGCCCGCCACACGATGATCGGCGGGCTTTTCAGTTCGGATCCGCATAGCGTCGAACCTACGAAGGGGCGTTGGTTCCTGGCGTAATTGTGCAAAGCGTTTTTGATTTAGAAATAAGGAAAACAACATGTTGAAAACCAGGATCAGCCTGGTCGCCCTGGCGATGATCGCCGCGACCCAGGCTCAGGCCAACGATCAGGCCGACAGCAAGGGCTTCGTCGAGGACAGCCACGCCAACGTCCTTCTGCGCAACGCATACATCAACCGTGACAAGAAGCACGGTACCGATGACCAGATCGAATGGGGCCAGGCAGCCATTGCCAACTTCTCCTCTGGCTTCACCCAGGGCACCGTCGGTGTCGGCGTCGATGCATTCGGCCTGTACGCCGTGCGTCTGGACGGCGGCAAAGGCCACAACGGTGGCGCCGGTGTCGACTTCTTCAAGCCGCACAACACCGTGAATGCCGATGGCAACGCCAGCGGCCCGCACGACCTGGCCCGTGCCGGCGCGGCCGTGAAGTTCCGCATCTCCAACACTGTGCTCAAGTACGGTGACCAGATGCCGGCACTGCCAGTGCTGCAATACGACGATGCCCGCCTGCTGCCAGAAAGCTTCACCGGCACCCTGATCACCTCCAAGGAGATCGCGGGCCTGGAGCTGAACGCTGGCCGTTTCACCCAGGAAGCTCGCAAGAGCGCCGAGCGTCGTGACGGTGGCGGCCTGAAGTCGATCAACGTCTTCGGCGGCAGCTATAAGTTCACCGACAACTTCACCGCTTCGCTGTACACCGCAGACAACGAAGACGTGATGAAGAAGCACTACCTGGGCCTGAACTACGTCTTCCCGATCGCCAGCGACCAGTCCCTGACCCTGGACTTCAACGGCTACAAATCGGACATCGACCACAAGTACGTGCAGGAAGCCGGCCTGAACGGCGACTCCAACACCATCTGGAGCCTCGCTGCGACCTACGCCTACGGCGCGCACTCGTTCACCCTCGCGCACCAGCGCAGCACTGGCAGCACCGGCTACAACTACGGCTGGTACCAGAATGAAGGCGGCGTGGGTGACGGTGGTTCGACCATCTACCTGGCCAACTCCTACTGGTCCGACTTCAACGCTGAAGACGAGCGCTCCTGGCAGCTGGGCTACGGCCTGGACTTCGGTGCCTACGGCATCCCGGGCCTGACCTACAAGCTGGCCTACGTGGTGGGTGACAACATCAACACCCGCAACGTCAAGAACCCGCAGGGCTTCGGCGAAGGTAAAGAGCGCGAGATCTTCAACCAGATCCGCTACGTCGTTCAGGGCGGCCCGGCCAAGGACCTGTCGATCAAGCTGCGCAGCTCGTTCGTTCGCACCAACAACGCTGTACAGCAGAACGGTTACAACGACGACGGCAACGAAGTCCGCGTATTCGTCGAGTACCCGATCAGCATCTTCTGATCCTGACCGAGCGTCTCGAGCAGCCCCGGCCTATGCCGGGGCTGTTTCTTTACGGCGCACGCTGGCCGCTGCCGGCGTAGCCGGTACTTCTCCCGTCTCCGGCGCAAAGCTGTCACTGCGCGCCATCCGCCACATCCGCGCATAGAACTCGCTTTCAATCGAGCCACTGAGCAATTCGCCAGGCTTGAGGAATTGGTGCAGGTCGGAAAACAGGCTGATCTCACTGGTGCTGATACGTCGCGCCAGGTGTTTGGGCTTGAGCTCCGATGGGTGTTCCAGCCCCGCTGCGGCGAGCATCTCGGCCAAGGCATGCAGCGTGTTGCGATGGAAACTGGCCACCCGCTCGGCTTTATCGGGTACGACCAATGCGCGCTGGCGCAACGGGTCTTGCGTGGCGACGCCGGTCGGGCACTTGTTGGTGTGGCAGCTCTGCGACTGGATGCAGCCGATGGCGAACATGAAGCCACGTGCCGAGTTGACCCAGTCGGCGCCAATGGCCAATACGCTGGCGATATCGAAAGCACTGACGATCTTGCCCGCTGCACCGATGCGGATGCTTGAACGCAGGTTCAGGCCGACCAGGGTGTTGTGCACGAACATCAGGCCTTCGCGCATTGGCACACCCATGTTGTCGCTGAACTCCCGAGGTGCCGCGCCGGTGCCGCCTTCCTTGCCGTCGACGACGATGAAGTCCGGGGTAATGCCGGTGGCCAGCATGGCCTTTGCGATGCCCATGAACTCCCATGGGTGGCCCAGGCAGAACTTGAAACCCACCGGCTTGCCGCCTGACAGTTCGCGCAGGCTGGCAATGAAGTGCAGCAGCTCCACCGGGGTGCGGAACGCGCTGTGCGCGGCGGGCGAGATGCAGTCTTCGCCCACGCGTACGCCACGGGTTGCGGCGATTTCCGGGCTGACCTTGTGTGCCGGCAGAATGCCGCCGTGGCCGGGTTTGGCGCCCTGGCTGAGCTTGAGCTCGATCATCTTCACCTGCGGGCTGCGTGCCTGCTCGGCGAAGCGTTGCGCGTCGAAGCGGCCGTCTTCGGTGCGGCAACCGAAGTAGCCGCTGCCAATTTCCCAGATCAGGTCACCACCGTGCTCGCGGTGGTATGGGCTGATGCTGCCCTCGCCAGTGTCATGGGCGAAGCGGCCAAGGCGTGCGCCCTGGTTGAGCGCGGCAATCGCATTGGCACTGAGCGCGCCGAAGCTCATGGCCGAGATATTGAAGATCGAAGCGGAGTAGGGCAGGCGGCATTGCGGCCCACCAATGGCAATGCGAAACGAGGCCGGGTCGGGTGTGGCGACCGGTAGCATCGAGTGGCTGATGAACTCGAAGCCTGGCTTGTAGGCGTCATTGAGCGTGCCGAAGGCTTTCTCGGCACTCTCGTTTTTGGCCCGGGCATACACCAGTGAGCGCTGCGAGCGGGAGAACGGAAGCTTGTCGTCATCGCCTTCGATCAGGTACTGGCGGATCTCTGGGCGGATGGTCTCGATCAGGTAGCGGATATTGCCCAGGATCGGGTAGTTGCGCCGCACCGCGTGGTGGCTTTGGCGCAGGTCGTTGAGACCAACCAGGCTGAGCAGGGTGGTGACCACCGTCAGCGGCCAGAGCCAACTGTGCTGGGCAAGGAACGGGATGCTGGCGAAGGTGAACAGCAGGCACAGGGCCAGGCAGGCATAACGGCTGGGGAGCGAATCTTTCATGGGTCCATCGCAGGCTGGATGACGCGGCCTAGGATAGGCAAACCGCAGGTTCGGAAAACCTGGGGTTTTGGTAAAAGACTATTACCTGAACGAGGGGGGCTGGCTCACCTGGGCAGCAATACACTCACGCGCAAACCGCCGCCCTCGCGGTTTTGCAGCAGCAGTTCGCCGCCATGGCTGCTGGCGATGCGCTGGGCAATGCTCAGCCCCAGGCCATAACCCCCGGACGCCTGGTTGCGCGAACCCTCGCCACGTACGAACGGGTCGGTGATGGTGGCCAACAGGCCTGGGGCAATGCCGGGGCCGCGGTCGTCGACGTGGATGTACACGCCGGTGATGGCGGTTTCCAGCGTCACCGATACCTGGCTGGCATAGCGCAGGGCGTTGACCACCAGGTTCTGCAGGCAGCGCTGCAGCAACAGGGCATCGACCCGCAGGCTGCCGCCCTTGCCATGCACAGGCAAGGGCTCCGCGTTGCTGGCAAGGTCGGCGCACAGCCGCGCCACCAGGCGGTCGAGGTCGACTTGCTGGAGGTTCTGCTGCTCGCCGGCGCGCAGGTAGTCGAGCACCTGGCCGATCATGTCGTCCATCTGGGTGATGTTCTGCCGCAGGCGTTCGCGCTGCTCGTCGTCCGGCAGCCGCTCCAGGCGCAGGCGCATGCGCGTCAGCGGGGTGCGCAGGTCGTGGGAAACGGCAGCCAGGAAGTAGGCCTTGTCGTTGACCATGGCGATCAGGCGCTGCTGCATGGCGTTGAAGGCCAGTGCGGCCTGGCGCACCTCCTCTGGGCCGTCCAGGGCCAGCGCCGGCTGTTCCAGGTTGCTGCCCAGCCCCCGGGCTGCGTCTGCCAGGCGCCTCAGCGGGCGCAGGCACAGGCGCACAGCGATCAGGCACACCAGCAGCACGGCGACGATGCGCAGCGCGTAGACCCGCAGCAGGTAGTCGCTGATCAGCACCCACGCCGACTCGCCGCTCCAGCCCTGCAGCTCCTGGCCATCGATGCTCAGCCAGTGGCCATCGGCCAACGGCACGGCGAACTGGATGTGCGCCTGGGCGGTGCGCAGGCCGAACAGGCTGCGCCAGACGATCGGCTGGCCCAGTTCATCGGTCAGTTGCACCTTCAGCAGGCGCACTTCCTGGGCGTGGCCCAGTTCGTAGTTGAGCGCCTGTTGCAGCAACAGCTCGACGCGCCGGTGACCGCGTCGCTGATCCTCCTGTTGCCCGGGTTCGCTTTCGGCGCAACGCAGTTGATAGTGTGCGGGCACCTGCAGGTTCTCTGTGTGGCAATCGGCCTGGGCAATCAGCGGGGCGCTGCGTGCGGCCATGAGGCGGACCGGTGCCTCGAGCACCTGGGCGAAACGCACATCGAACCAGATGCTGCTCGACATCAACTGGATCACCAGCGTGCCGCTGACCATGATCAGCAGCAGCTGACCAAACAACGTGCGCGGCCACAGGCGACGGAGCCAACGCATTTCAGCAGTCGGCCTCGGTGCGGGCGATGCTCAGCAAATAGCCCTCGTTGCGGATGGTCAGGATCTGGATATTGCCGGTTGGCGCGCGGCGCAGTTGCTGGCGCAGGCGGCTGATGCACATGTCCACCGAGCGATCGTCGGGGTGGTGATCGCGGCCAAACGCGCTGCGTGTCAGCTGATCGCGCGAGACCACGCGGTTGTTGGCCTCCAGCAGTTCACGCAGCACCCGGTAATCGGAGCGCGGCAGGGTCAGGGTTGCGCCGTCCGGGCGGGTCAGCAGGCGCTTGACGTGGTCGAGGCTGAAGCCGGCGAAGCGCTGGGCTTCGCCGGCTGGCTCTTCGACAGCGGTATCCAGGCGTTGCGGGCGGCGCAGAACCGCCTTGATGCGGGCGATCAGCTCACGGGGTTCGAAGGGCTTGGCCAAGTAGTCATCAGCGCCCACTTCCAGGCCGATGATGCGATCCAGCGTGCTGCCCTTCGCCGACAGCATGATCACTGCCATGCCCGGCGTCGCCTGCAACTGGCGGCACAGGCTCAAGCCGTCCTCGCCAGGCAGCATCAGGTCGAGCACCACCAGGTCGACCTTGCTCTCGGCCAAGAGCTGGCGCATGCCCTCACCGTCGGCGGCTGCCAGAACGTTATAGCCGGCATCTGTCAGGTAATCGCAAAGAAGTTCGCGAATCTCGTCGTCATCGTCGACAACCAGCAAGGTTGTGCTCATCGGGAAAAACACCTGTTCGGGGAGGGCCGGCAGCGCTCGTTACGTTCAATTACATCCCCGTACAAGCCGGGCATGGAGCCCAAGGGGCGGATCCCTAGAATCGTAACAAAAAATCATCTGCGAATACGAAACCTTCCCAAATGAATCATAAGAGCGCCATGAACGACTTCACTTCTGTTGTCCGGGGCGGCAGCCGCCTGCACCCGCTTGCCTTCTTCGTTGCTGTCGCCATCAATGGCAGCGCCTTGGCTGCCGAAAGCCAGCCTTTGGAGCTGGATGCCACGCAGATCGAGGACAGTGCGCTTGTGTCCGCAGATGAAACCGGCCAGCTCGGCTACACGGTGGAAAGCACCCGCAGCTCCACCGGCCTGAAGCTGACCCCACGGCAAACACCGCAATCGGTCACCACCATCACCCGCCTGCAGCTGGATGACCGCGACGTGCACTCCATCGAGCAAGCCCTGGACACCACGCCAGGTGTGAGCACCAGCAAGTCCGAAGTGGGCGGGCGTACCGATTTCCGTGCCCGGGGCTACTCGATCAGCAACTGGAAGGTCGATGGCCTGCAGTTCCAGGGTGGCTCCGACTTCAGCGGCGGCGGCAATGCGCTGAACATGGACCTGTACGAGCGCATCGACATCGTCCGCGGCGCCAACGGCCTGCTTGGCGGCACCGGCGACCCGTCAGCCACCGTCAACCTGATCCGCAAGGCACCTACCAGGACATTTGGCGGCAGCGCCTACGCCACCTACGGCAGCTGGGACAAGCGCCGCCTGGGCGCCGACCTCAACCTGCCGCTGTCCGAAGACGGCCGCTTGCGTTCGCGGTTCGTGATGACCCAGGGCGACGCCAACTCGTTCCGCGACAACCAGTCCGAACGCTCGCGTGCTGCCCTGGCCAACTTCGAGTTCGACATCGACGACGCCACGACCTTGGGTGCCGGATACCAGTACGAGTACAACAAGGTGGTTGGCGGCGGTTGGGGAGCGAACATCCCGATCTGGTATCGCGACGGCAGCACGACCGACTTGCCACGCAGCACCAACGTGGTACCAAGCTGGAGCTTTGGCGAGTACACCACCCGCACTGCCTTTGGTTCGTTGCAGCACCGCTTTGACAACGACTGGACCCTGGACCTGAAAGCAGCCCAGAGCACTGCCGAAGTGCTTAACCACCGTGGCCTGGCCAAGGTCAACTCGGCTGGCCGTGGCAGCTACGGCGGCTACTGGGACCAGGATGGCAGCGGCGCAGTGCTCAACGGCCTGCACAGCTCCAGCGACACCACCCAGCAGTCCGCGCAGATCGACCTGACCGGCCCGTTCCAGCTGTTCGGCCGCACCCATCAGGCGATGGTCGGCTACAACGACAGCCGCACCGTGGCCTGGTCGCCGGAATACAGCTGCACCATGGCCAGCGACGACCGCGTCAGCGCGCCCTCGGTAGGCTGCCAGTTCCGCGCCAACAACGGCCTCCCCCTCACCGACTGGCACAACGGCGTGGACAGCGACTACGACATGATCGCGTCACGCACCGGCCGCCACAGCAAGACCACCACCCGCCTGCAGGGCATGTACGCCGCTACCCGGCTGAGCATCACCGACCCGCTGTCGGTGATCGTCGGCGTGCGCACCACCGACTATTCGGCGACCACCAACAGCGTCGCCGGGGTGCGCAGCAATCAGCAGAATAGCGGCATCGTCACCCCGTACCTGGGCGCGGTGTATGACCTCAACGACACCTACTCGCTGTACGCCAGCTACACCGATATCTTCAACCCGCAGACAGCCGAGACCGAGAGCGGCACCAAAGTCGAGCCGATTCGTGGCCAGAGCTACGAGACCGGTATCAAGGGTGAGTGGCTGGATGGCCGCCTCAACGCGTCGGCCGCGTACTTCCGCACCAAGCAGCAGAACAAGGCAGTGCTCGACGATGGCCTGACCACGCCAACCGGTGGTGACGCCTACAAGGCTGGCACCGGCCAGGAAACCGACGGTATCGACTTGGAAATTGCCGGTGCGCTGACGCCGAACTGGAACGTATATGGCGGTTATACCTACCTGCACTTCCGCCGTGTCGACAGCGACGGGCGCAGCGACCCGTCGCACCTGTTCAAGGCTTCGACCACCTATCGCCTGTCCGGCCCGCTGGACCGCCTGACTGTTGGTGCAGGGGTGAAGGCGCAGACCAACATCCGCGCCATCTCAAGCCCGGCGGGGCAGCCGGTGAACGGTGTGAGTGCGGGGGCGACCGATGTGAACTGGTCCGGTTATGCGATCTGGAATGCCATGGCCAAGTACCAGCTGACTGATGACACTACGGTGAGCCTCAATGTCGATAACCTGTTCGACAAGCACTACTACACCCAGTACGGGTTCTATGCCGGGGCTATTTACGGTGATCCGCGGAACATGTCGCTGACGGTCAGCACCGTGTTCTGATCAAAGGGGGGGGCCGCAGAGCGGCCCCTTTTGCGCGGGGGCTAGAGCCCAACCTCTTCATGTGGCATTTCATCCGTAACCATGACTCGCACATGTGCGCCGCACGGGTCTTCCATGCGCAAGCCAAAGTAACGGGAGTCGTTGGCATCCCAGAATGCCTCGACCTGCGCCATGGAGGCATTGGCAAGCAGCACTTCAGCGTTGTGCTCCAGGATGATCGAGTAACGGATTTCGGCATTCATTACAGAGGGGCTCGCAACGGCGGATTGATGGAAGTGATGGGCGGGTTAACCGCGATGCCATTATGCCAACCTGTTGATTCTCAATATTCGCCACCCGTCGCGCAGCGCATACCGTTTGGGAGCCTCTCTTGCTGGCGATGGGCTGCAAAGCGGCCCCCGGTTTCTCCCTCCGGTTCGCAATCGAGCTTGGGAGTGCGGCGCACTGTGTCTAGTCCTGAAATAGGTTTACACCTGTTCAGGTAGGCCGACAGGCCTCAAAACGCCCGATGCACTGCATCGGGCGTTTTGTTTTTCAGGGCCATATGGGGCCGTTCTGTGTTGTAGATCTGCACTGCCTCGTCAACCATCTGTCTCGCCTGCTCAAGATCTTCAGGGCTGCTCAACAGCAGCTCCATCTTGAGGATTCCGTTGATTCGCTCGGCCAGCGCGTTCTGGTAGCAGTCATACCCATCAGTCATGGAGCACTGAACATCGTGCCGTTGGTGCAGTGACTGGTACAGCGCCGAGCAATATTGGATGCCTCGATCCGAATGGTGGACTAATGGCTGGCGACGACGTCGCTTTCGTAATGCCTGCTTGAAGGCTTGCGCCACTGACTCGGCATGCAGGCTTTCATGGACGTGGTGGCCAACAATTTTCCTGGAGTACGCATCCGTTACCAGGCTCAGGTACAGCGGGCCGTTACGTGCGGGCAGGTAAGTAATATCGGCAACCCAGACGTGCTCCGGCCTTGTCGGAACGACTTGGCTTGGGCCCGGCTTGAGTAAGTTGGGATGGCGGTAGAAGCGATGAAAGCTTTGTGTTGTCTTGTGGTAGGCCCGCTTAGGCAGCACCAGCAAACGGCGCTCTCCCAAGACCTGGAACAGCCTATCTCGGCCAACTTGGAACCGTTTGTCAGGTTGGCAATGCAGCAGATAGTGCAGCTTGCGTGTACCCAGACGAGGCTGGCGCATCCGGACTTGCTGAACAAACTCAACCACCTGATCTGCCTGGCGCTCTTTGCCATCAGCAGTTCGGTTGCGCTTGTAGTAAGCCTGTCGACTGATGCCTAGAAACTGACAAGCCCTGGCAATGCTCAGTCCTGCGACTTGACCTTGCGAGAGGACTTGCCGGATCGCTTTTTTACGACCGAAACACCATAGTCATTTTTCAGAACATCAACGACCGTCTCAAAAAACTGGGCCTTCTGGCTCATCAGTTCCAACTGTTGCTCAAGCTCTTTGATCCGCTGCTCTGGAGTGAGCGTTTTGGGGTCAGACATCGCGCAGCTCCTCTCGTCGCGGATCGAGGCCCCCTGGCTCCAATCCTGCCGACCGTGCTTACGCAACCATACCAGAACCGTCGACCGACCCTGGATGCCATACCGCACCTGGGCCTGTTTGTAGGTCAGTTCGCCTTTTTCAATCTGATCAACCACCGCCAATTTAAAAGACAGTGAGTAATCTCTCTGTGTGCGCTTTACACCTTGCTCCATCTGACTCTCCGGAAATTCGGGATGGGAGGTGTAAACCTTATTCAGGACGGGACACTGAAAACAAAAAAGGCCCACCTTTCGGTGAGCCTTTTCAGTACTGCGTATGGTGCCGGCACCAGGAATCGAACCCGGGACCTACTGATTACAAGTCAGTTGCTCTACCATCTGAGCTATACCGGCAATGGGGCGTCATTATAACGATCGTTTGGCGCCTGTAAACCACTTCCTTGCGATTGCGTGCAAATACCTAAGTTACCGACCTGAAAGGAGAATTTTCCTACCAGCCGCGGTGGATGGTGTTGACGCTCGGCTCAGTCTTCCCGGGGTTGAAAAACAGCTTGTCGTTGTCGCAGCCGCGCTTGCGGCAGGGGCTTTCGACGCGCAGGGGTAGGCCGTTGTCGCCGCCCAGCTGCATGCCGGGGGTGTTCCAGTCCAGGTTGCTGGCAGGGTGCGGGGCAGGGCTGTTGCTGCAGGCGCCCAGAGTGAGGGTGAAGGCCAGCAGGGCAAAGGATTTGGCTTGGGTCACGATGGTTTAGTCCGTTAGTCCATTGTCGGTTCTGGCGCAACGCCAGACGGTCGCAGGGCTGGCGGGCAGCGTGCGACGTAGCTTTTTAATGATTTGGGGGCCGGATGATACACCTTCGGGCCTCTTCGCGGGTGAACCCGCTCCCACAGGGGCCGTGGTGATTTTGTGAGGGATTTCTGAACTTGAGACCAAATACTTCAGGATTGGGGGATTTGGGAATTATCCTACGCATGCTACTGAACTATCGCTGTTGGCGGACAAACGCCTTGGGGATAACGTTTCCCGGTCGTTTCGGCGACCGGGTGTGAGAACCCGAGGCGAATGAGCGGTAGCCTTTCATGGCGGCCATACGCGGGCAGACTTCGGTCTGGCCGAGCTTCCTTATTCCCTCGGTTTCTCACCCCGCGTACGGCTGCCACCCTAATCCGTGAGAAAGATTCGGATGGCGCCTCCTGTCTATGGAATAAGGCGTTTTGTCATGAAAAAGATCGTCCCTGATCCACCCCGCTGCTTAATCCAAACCCCATATTTCTCCGTCCACAGCGACATTTCCCCCGAAGATGCCATCATCCACGGCGCCGAGCTGATCCGTGGCGTCGCCGAAACCATCGATGAACACTGCCGCGTCCACGCCGGCGAGCCTGGCTTGAACACCTTGGCCAATGCAGCCTTTGCGGCAGAATCAGCATTGATCCTGTTCCAGCACGCGGTAGCGAGCATGAGCGATGAAGTGGGGCCGGCGCATGAGTGATGCCGTTAAAACCATCGTCACGGCAGGCGTGGAGACCTTCCTGGAAGCCGGAAACCCAACAGTGGACCTGCTATGCGTACAGCCGGGTATCCCGATTGACCATGCCTACGAGCATGTGTCGGTACTGCTTGGCTATATCAAGCACCTTGTGCGCGAGGGGGATATGGAGGATGACCACAAGCTGTTGGGCGCTGCGGATTATCTGTTGGCGCTGGCCAAGGCGCTGATGAACGATATCGAAATTGCCAAAAACAAGGTGCATTGATGCGCAGGTGTGGGAGCGGCCTTGTGTCGCGAAAGGGCTGCAAGGCGGTCCCAGGATATCAGCGTTGATGCAGAGATCTTGGGGCCGCTTTGCGGCCCTTTCGCGACACAAGGCCGCTCCTACAAAAGGACCGTGTACGGTGGGGAAATTAGCCTTTCGCAGCATGCACAATGAGAGCTTATGCACAAGAGGCATCGGCGCCTTGCGCGAAAGGCATGCCGCCTCCGTATACCGCCGGTCTTTGCGCAAACACCTGTTTTTACTGGGCTTGAGGCGTATGCCGGAATAAGCCAAACGCTTGAAATAGCGCTTGGCTCCATCCATTCATCAAAAGCTTGTTCACAGACTTATCCACAGCTTGTGCTGCGGCTAACGGTCACGTTCGGCCAGCAGCAGCAGGTTGCGCGGCGTGAGCGGATAATCGCAGAAAGTACCCAGGCGAACGTCGTAGCCCTGTTCTTCGAGGAACAGGGCGCGGTCGAGTACCAGCCACAGCTCCAGTGGGCGGCGGAACAGGTTGCGCAGGCGCTCGAGGTTGCGCACTTCGGCCAGGCGCTGCCAGCCAGCGGCCTCCAACGCGGCCCAGTCCGGTTTGCCACTCAGCTCGACCTTGCGCAGGTCGGCCAGCTCACGGCAATACTGCTCGAAAGGCTTGCCCAGCCAGGCAACCGGCAGTGAAGGGGTGGACAGGTATTCATCGCATTGGCGTTGCTCGCGCTGCAGCAGGTCGAAGCCCAGGCGTCGGGCCATGGAGCAGTCGCGCTGGTGGCGCACGCGGACGCTGGCGGTGACGGCTTCATTCAATGGCAGGCCGAGGTCGATCATGCTCAGTTGCAGTGGCGAGTGCTGCGCGGCTGTGGATAACGGCTGGTAGTGCTCGCCGGGGATGCGGTTGTAGCAGCAAGGGGCAACGGCCAGGTGCCGACAGCCTTGCTGGCTGGCCTGGCGCAGCAGGTGAACGTGCAGTTCGCCGCAGGCGTGCAGGGCGACCACGCTTTTATCGTGGTCCAGGTACTGGGCGCTGCTGGTGGCCATGACGTCCTGCTGGACGTGGGTCGCGGGCAGGTGGTGGTGATCGCTCAGGGCCTGGCCAGCGGCGACCAGCTCGGGGTTGTACTCCAGGCAGGTCAGCTGCTGGCCGGGTTGCAGCAGGCGGCGGCCGAGGTGGCCCTTGCCGGAACACCAGTCGAGCCAGTGGTGAGTGTGTTGGCGAAAGCCCAGGCGGCGGCTGAAGGCTTCGATCTGTTGCCATTTGCGGCCCGGGACGTTGACGTCGAGGCGGTGGCCGGCGTTGGGCAGGCCGGTGTCGGGGAGCTCGCCCAGGGCTGACAGTTGCTCGGCTTGCGCGGCCAGTTGCGGGAATGGGGCGGGCAGGCCTTGCGGGTTGATGTCGGCTTCGGCATCGGCCAGGGTGCACTGGCGCAGGTGGGCGGCGAGTTCAGGGTATTCGGTTTCCCAGTCCAGGCGCAGGGCGGTGAAGGGCCTGGGTTTCCACAGCGGCTGGTGCTCGGTCAGGAACTGGTCGAGGGCCTGGAAGCGCTCGTGCAACTGGTGGCTGTGGAGGTAGGTGGACATGGGGCAGGGCTTGAGGTGTGTGGTGGTTTCAAGGGCCCTTTCGCGGGTAAACCCGCTCCCACGGGTGTCACCACAGGCCTGAAGGCAGTGGAGCTCCTGTAGGAGCGGGTTTACCCGCGAAAGGGCCAGTAGGGGTCAGCGGCCCTGGCAGGCGTCCACGCGCAACCAGCGTTCCAGCAGCTTGAAGCCTTGCACCAGCACGAACGAGATCACCAGGTAGAACACCCCGGCAGCGAAGAAGATCTCCACAGGCAAGTAGGTCCTGGCAATGATGGTACGGGCCATGCCGGTCAGGTCCAGCAGGGTCACGGTGCTGGCCAGGGCACTGGCCTTGAGCATCAGGATCACTTCGTTGCTGTAGGCCGGCAGGCCGATGCGCGAGGCGCGCGGCAACATGATGTAGAACAGCGTCTTGCCCCGCGACATGCCCAGCGCCCGCGCCGCCTCGACCTCGCCCTTGGGGATCGACTGCAGCGCACCACGGAGGATTTCGGCAATGTAGGCCGCCGTGTGCAGGGTCATGGTCAGCACCGTGCACCAGAAGGGATCGCGCAGGTACGGCCACAAGCTGCTCGAACGCACCACATCGAACTGCGCCAGGCCGTAGTAGACCAGGAACAGCTGCACCAGCAGCGGCGTGCCACGGAAGAAGAAGATGTAGCTGTACGGTACGGCGCGCACGTACCAGTGACGGGACGAGCGGGCGATGCCCAGCGGGATGGCCAGGATCAGCCCGGCGATGACGGCAATGGCCAGCAGTTCCAAGGTCAGGGTCGCACCCTGGGCCAGGCGCGGCAGCCATTTGATGATGACTTCCCAGTTCATTTATTCGGCCCTCGCAAAGCCGCGAGCGGCGCGTTTTTCCATGAAGTGCATGCCGGTCATGGCGATGACGGTCAGGCTCAGGTAGATGCAGGCGGCGACCATGTAGAAGGTGAACGGCTCCTTGGTCACGGTCACGCCGATCTGCGCATGGCGCATGATTTCTTCCAGGCCGATTACCGACACCAGCGCGGTGTCCTTCATCAGGATCATGAACAGGTTGCCAAGGCCCGGCAGGGCGATGCGCCACATCTGCGGCAGGATGATCCGCGACAGAATGCGGCCCTTGGACAGGCCCAGCGCCAGGCCAGCCTCGCGGTGGCCCTTGGGGATCGCCAGGATCGCGCCGCGGAATACCTCGGTGGCATAGGCGCCGAAGCACAGGCCCAGGGCGATGACGCCAGCCGCGAAGGCGCTGAGTTCCAGGCCCGGCATGTTCAGGGCTTCGCCGAGGCTGTTCATCAGGCCGACGGTGCCGAAGTAGATAAGCAGGACCCAGAGCAACTCGGGCACGCCGCGCACCAGGGTCGAGTAGAAGCCGCCAAGCCATTGCAGCGGCTTGATCGAGGAAGTCTTGGCCAGGGCGCCGAGCAGGCCCAGGACCAGCCCCAGCAGCAGGGCGCAGAGCGCCAGTTTTACGGTCATCAGGGTGCCGGCCATCATGGCCGGACCGAATCCGTGCAGGTCGATATTCATGGGCAACTGTGTTCAAGGGACAGGCACCGCGTCAGCGGCGATGCCTGTCGGGGCGAATCAATAGATGCTGAACGGGAAGTACTTGTCGTTGATCTTCTTGTAGGTGCCGTCGGCGACAATTTCCTTCAGCGCGGCATTGAGCTTGTTACGCAGCTCGTTGTCGCCCTTGCGTACGGCAATGCCGACCTTGTCGCTGTCGTTGACCGGCTCGCCCTTGAACTCGTAGTTCTTGCCGGCGTCGGACTTCAGCCAGTCGTAGTTGGCGTACTTGTCGGCGAGAATCGCGTCGACGCGGCCGGCGGTGAGGTCGAGGTAGGCGTTTTCCTGGCCGTCGTACAGGTTGACCTTGAACTTGCCGTCCATGCCGCCGTGATCGTCGAGCCAGGTCGCGGCCTGGGTGGCGCGCTGGGTGCCGATGGTCTTGCCTTCGAGCGACTTGTCGTCAGTCTTGAAATCGACGTTCTTCGGCGCGATGAACTGCTGCTTGTTGGAATAGTACGGGTCGGTGAAGTCAACGGCCTGCTTGCGCTCGTCGGTGATCGACAGCGACGAGACGATGAAGTCGAACTTCTTGGCGTTCAGGGCCGGGATGATGCCGTCCCAGTCGGAGGTGACCACTTCGCACTCGACCTTCATCTTGGCGCACAGGGCGTCGCCGATGTCCTTGTCGAAGCCGACGACCTGGCCGCTGGCATCCTTGTTGTTGAACGGTGGGTAGGCGGCTTCGATACCCATGCGCAGTTTTTCTGCGGCCATGGCGTTTGCCGACATCACCAGCGTGGCAGCAGCTGCCAGGAGGAACTTCTTGTAAGTGTGCATGTATTGCTCCGTTAGCGGTGGCTGGACATGAATTGCTTGCAACGCGCCGAGGTCGGGTTCTCGAAGACCTGCTGCGGCGATCCTTGCTCTTCAACCAGGCCCTGGTGCAGGAAAACCACTTCACTGGACACCTGGCGGGCAAAGTTCATCTCGTGCGTCACCAGCAGCATGGTACGGCCTTCTTCGGCCAGTGCGCGGATAACGTTAAGCACTTCCTGGACCATTTCCGGATCGAGCGCCGAGGTCGGCTCGTCGAACAGGATGACCTTGGGCCTCATGGCCAGGGTACGGGCGATGGCAGCACGCTGTTGCTGGCCACCGGAAAGCTGGGCGGGGTAGCTGTGGCGCTTGTCGTAGATGCCGACCTTGTTCAGCAGTGCCTCGGCGGCTTCGATGGCCTCGGCCTTGCTCTGGCCGAGCACGCGGCGTGGCGCCTCGATGATGTTGTCGAGGATCGACATGTGCGGCCACAGGTTGAAATTCTGGAAGACGAAGCCGATCTCGCTGCGCAGGCGGTTGATCTGGCGGTTGTCGGCAGCGATCAGGTCGCCGTTCTTGGCGGCCTTGAGCTTCAGGCTTTCGCCGGCAACGAGGATTTCGCCCTGGTGCGGGTTTTCCAGCAGGTTGATGCAGCGCAGCAGGGTGGACTTGCCGGAACCGGACGACCCCAGGATGGAGATCACGTCACCGTCGCGAGCGGTCAGCGAAATGCCCTTGAGAATTTCCTGCTCGCCGTAGCGTTTGTGCAAGTTGCGGATTTCCAGCGCGGGCGTGGCCTGGGCCATGTGCGGTCCTCATGTATTCGGGTGCGTTCCCAGCTGTTGGCGGCCTTCCTGGCGAGCGCCACGCTAGCATAGCGGCAATAGACGGCCAACAGGGTCGCAGGGGGCTCAAGGCATTGCCGGGGCTGTTTGTCGCATCGTTGCAGTGCAACGTCGCGCAGATGTCCGCAAAGGGTATCGCCCAGCGCCATGGCCTTGATGGAAAAAGGCGCGATGTTGCCAGCTTTGGCCGGTACTTGAAAGCTGTTTTAGACCATTCGCGGGTCTGGCCCGCTGCTGCGGGTGCGACTTCGGTCCGTTGAATCGGGGATGAAGGGTTGCGCCTTTGGGTTGCACTTTTGCGCCTTGCACTGGTGCAAAGGTGTTACCGGGGAGCACCTTTGGTGCGTTTGTAAGTGGGTATTTCCGTAATCCGGATTTGGCATGGGGATTTGGCGGCCTTTCGGTCACAGGTTGGCCGAATGGCCTGCAACCCGCGCCGTTTAACGGTTGCGCAATCAATCTGACGAATGCATTCAGCAGGTGGCAAGCTTATTGCCAGTAGGAAACCGCCGATTGCAGCGACGCCTAGGTCAACCCCAGGTGCGCTCTGTTCCCGCAGTCGGAGTGGTCCACTCCTTACAAAGGTAGTTTTAATGAGCGGTAACAATTCCAATGACCTCGCTCAGGGGCTCAAACAACGGCATGTCACCATGCTGTCCATTGCTGGCGTCATCGGCGCCGGTCTGTTCGTGGGTTCCGGCCATGCCATCGCAGCCGCCGGCCCGGCCGTGCTGCTGGCCTACGCCGCCGCCGGTACCCTTGTGGTGCTGGTGATGCGCATGCTCGGTGAAATGGCGATCGCCTCGCCGGATACGGGTTCGTTCTCTACCTATGCCGACCGCGCCATTGGCCGCTGGGCCGGTTTCACCATTGGTTGGTTGTACTGGTGGTTCTGGGTGCTGGTCATCCCGCTGGAGGCCAACGCCGCTGCGGCCATCCTCCACGCCTGGTTCCCGTCTGTGGACCTGTGGGCCTTCTCCCTGCTTATCACCCTGGCGCTGACCCTGACCAACCTGTGCAGCGTCAAGAACTACGGTGAGTTCGAGTTCTGGTTCGCCCTGCTCAAGGTGCTGGCGATCATCGGCTTTATTGTCGTCGGCTGTATCGCCATGTTCGGCTTCGTGCCAAGCAGCCAGGTGAGCGGCGCTTCGCACCTGTTCGACACCCAGGGCTTCATGCCCAATGGCCTTGGCGCAGTGCTGGCGGCCATGCTGACTACCATGTTCTCGTTCATGGGTACTGAAATCGTCACCATCGCCGCTGCCGAATCGAAAGACCCGGGCAAGCAGATCAGCCGAGCCACCAACTCGGTGATCTGGCGTATCTGCCTGTTCTACCTGGTGTCGATCTTCCTGGTGGTGGCCCTGGTGCCTTGGAACGACCCGGCGCTGGCCGAAGTGGGCTCCTACCAGACCGTGCTGAGCCGCATCGGTGTGCCGAACGCCAAGCTGATCGTCGACATCGTCGTCCTGGTGGCCGTGACCAGCTGCCTGAACTCGGCGCTGTACACCTCTTCGCGCATGCTGTTCTCGCTGAGCAAGCGTGGCGACGCCCCGGCCATCGCCCAGCGCACCACCAAGGCGGCGACGCCGCATGTGGCTGTGCTGCTGTCGACTGCTGCCGCGTTCCTCTGCGTGTTCGCCAACTATGTGGCCCCGGCCCAGGTGTTCGAGTTCCTGCTGGCCAGCTCTGGCGCCATCGCGTTGCTGGTGTACCTGGTGATTGCCATTTCGCAGCTGCGCATGCGCAGCCAGCGTGAAGCGCGTGGCGAGAAGATCGCCTTCAAGATGTGGCTGTTCCCGGGCCTGACCTGGGCGACCATCGCCTTCATCGTCGCCGTGCTGGTGGTAATGGCGCTGCGTGAAGATCACCGTGCCGAGATCATCGCGACTGCGCTGCTGAGCATTGGCGTGGTGGCGGCGGGCTTGCTGGTGCACCGCAAGCGTGAAGCTGCCGGGCGGGTGGCGCTGGACAACTGATCCGCGCTGCTTGAAATGAGAAGGCCGCGTCCTGTGCAGGACGCGGCCTTTTTTATTGCCTGTGCGAGCCCTTTCGCGGGTAAACCCGCTCCTACAGGGACCGCGACGCCCTCGGGCCTGTGGTTAACCTGTGGGAGCGGGTTTACCCGCGAAAGGGCCGTAACAGGTTACATGGCCCGTTCAGCCAAACTGCTTCTGCTGCTGTTGCTGCTTGGCCACCAGCTCGGAAGCGGCGATGTAGGCTTCCTGGAACTCATCGCTCTCCAGCCAGGCCATGGTGGTGTCTTCGTCGGCACCGTCGAGCCAGGTGCGGTAGGCGTTGAACACCAGCACGATGTAGTCGGTGGCGTGCTCTTCCTTGTGGCCCTTGAGTACCAAGGCCAGCAGCGGGTCGACCAGGAATACCGAGATCATCGCGACCAGGCTGGTTTCCTGGGCGGCTTTCATCTTGTCGAACAGCTCTTTATAGCTGTCTGTCTCCATGGCCTTGTTGAATACCTGCTCGATGCTCGCGCTGTCACCGGCGCTGGCCTTGACTGCCTGGCCGCTGCGTACCATGCGGTTCTGCTTGGCTTTGCTGGCGGCGCGCTTGGCGCGTTTCTGTTGCTTGGTTGGGGTGGCCATGGGGTGAATCCTTGGGGGTGTTCGGAAATTGCGCGTATTGAAGCGCAGCAGCCCGGGCGATTCAACTGGCGGGCGACGTCGGCTCGTCCTCCTCGAACCCCCGCGATGCCCGCCCGACCAGCAGCTCATCCGGTGCATGCGCCACGCTGTGGTCCTTGCCCGGGTAATCCAGCGAATGCAGGAAATGCCGGATGCAGTTGATCCGTGCACGCTTCTTGTCATCCGACTTGATCACCGTCCACGGCGCATCGGCAGTATCGGTATGGAAGAACATCGCCTCCTTGGCGGCGGTGTAGTCCTCCCACTTGTCCAGCGACTTGATGTCGATGGGCGACAGCTTCCAGTGCTTGAGCGGGTCGTCCCGGCGCGAGATGAAGCGGCGCAGCTGCTCTTCACGGTTCACCGAGAACCAGTACTTGAACAGCAGGATGCCGCTGTTGCAGAGCATCCGCTCCAGGTCCGGTGCCTGGCGCATGAACTCCAGGTACTGCAGCGGCGAGCAGAACTCCATCACCTTCTCGACTCCGGCGCGGTTGTACCAGGAGCGGTCGAAGAAGACCATTTCACCCGCCGTGGGCAGGTGCTGGATGTAACGCTGGAAGTACCACTGCCCCAGCTCCTGCTCGGAAGGCTTCTCCAGCGCGACGATGCGCGCACCCCGCGGGTTCAGGTGCTCCATGAAGCGTTTGATGGTGCCACCCTTGCCCGCTGCATCACGCCCCTCGAACAGGATCACCACGCGCTGGCCGGTTTCCTTCACCCAGCTCTGCACTTTCAGTAGCTCGATCTGCAGCGCGTGCTTGGCTTTTTCATAATCCTGGCGGCGCAGGCGGGTGCGGTACGGGTAACTGGCAGGCAGCCGCGCCGAGGTGCTGTCTTCGTTGCTGCCCTTCGGTGCGCTGGCTACTTGCAGTGCGGCCGGGGCCTGGCTGACCTTCGTTATGGTGGGTTCAGGTTTGCGTTGGCGAGGGCGGCGCGTGCGAGGTGCAGCAGGGGCGGGGGAAGAGGATTCGCCGGGGGCGGGGAGCAGGAGGGTGGCTTCTTCGCTCATGGAGGTCCTTGCGAGGTCGGGTCGAATGTCCACTTCTGATTGTGAGTTTGGCTGGGGGAGAAGTCGTTGATGCTGATCAATGCCGGTGGGCGGAGGATGTGGCGCTGCTCATTCAAATAGTTTGAAACACGTCGAGATTGATGTGGTGTGAACTACGGTTTACATTTTTCCCATGCACACACTATTACAAACCGACAGCTACAGAAGGTGGTTCGCCGCGTTGCGGGATGCTCGTGCACAGGCTCGTATCAATGTGCGCTTGCGGCGGGTCGAGCTTGGAGTGATTGGGACTGTAAGCCGGTAGGTGAAGGAGTGTCCGAGCTGCGGATCGATTACGGTCCGGGCTATCGGGTGTATTTCGTTCAGCGAGGCTACGAGGTGATCATCCTTCTGGCGGGTGGCGACAAGTCCACTCAGGCCAGGGATATCAGATCAGCCCTAAAGCTGGCACGCGAGCTGTAGGAGGCCGCCATGACTGATACCAAACTGACCAAGTGGGATGCCGCAGATCACCTCAAGACAGAGGGAGACATGGCCCTGTACCTTGAGGCTTGCCTTGAAGAAAATGATCCGGTGCTGCTTGCCGCTGCCTTGGGCGATATCGCGCGTGCCCGTGGCATGGCGCAACTGGCGCGAGATACTGGCCTGACGCGTGAAGGGCTGTACAAGGCGTTGTCGGCGGAGGGTAACCCTAGCCTGGCGACCATCATGAAAGTGATGGCTGCGCTCGGCCTGAGGCTACATGCCGAGGTGGTGTCTCCGCGAACTGCGGGGTAGGCTTGAGGTATGGGGTGGCAGCTACAGATGCTGCGCATCCCAAAAGCAAAAAACGCAGGCAACAAAAAACCCGCACTAGGCGGGTTTCTTGTTGTCGCTTCGGGTAACTTTGCAACCACCAGAAGCTTGAAGGTGGTGCCCAGAGACGGAGTCGAACCGCCGACACGAGGATTTTCAATCCTCTGCTCTACCGACTGAGCTATCTGGGCGACGAGGTGAATTAAATAGATTTTCTGACGGCCCGTCAACGACTTTTTGAAAAAATTTTAAATTAATTCCGTCGCTTACGATTCGTGGGGTCATTCGGAGGGTGGAACGTAGCCTTCCGCCTGGGCGTATTCCTCGCCAGCGAAAAACTTGTCCATCTCGCCCTGGAGGAACTTGCGGTCCTCGCCGTTCATCATGTTCAGGCGCTTTTCGTTGATCAGCATGGTCTGGTGCTTCTTCCAGTCTTCCCAGGCTTTCTCCGAGATGTGGTCGAAGATGTCCTGGCCTTTGGCGCCGGGGTAGGGCGGGCGGGCCAGGCCTGGGAGTTCTTCTTTGTACTTGCGGCACATCACGGTGCGGGTCATCGGGCTTCTCCTGCAATCAGTTCGTCGGCCGCGCGTTTGAGCAGCTTCTTGACCGGGGCGGCGAGGCCCAGGCGCGGCGGGGTGGCGAGGTTATACCAGAGCCAGTCGGCCTCGGCCACGTGCTGGCCGACCGGGTCGACGCGCACCAGCCAGGGTTCGATCGCCAGCTGGAAGTGGCTGAAGGTGTGGGTCAGGCCGTCCAGCGCGCGGCTGCCAGCCAGGCGCAGGCCGTGCTGGTAGGCGAGGTCGTCGAGCTGGGCGATGTCGTCCAGCTCCGGCAGGCTCCACAGGCCGCCCCACAGGCCGCTGGATGGGCGGCGATAAAGCAGGATGGCGCCTTCGTGGTTGGCCAGCAGCGGCATCAGCGTGCGCCTTTGGGGCAGCGCCTTGCGTGGCTTGGGCTCGGGGTAGCGGGTTTCTTCGCCGTGCAGGTGCGCTTCGCAGCCGCGCTGCAACGGGCAGATCAGGCAGCTGGGCTTGCTGCGCGTGCACAGCGTCGCGCCCATGTCCATCATCGCCTGGGTGTAGTGGTTGGCCCGCTGCTGCGGGGTAAAGCGCTCGGCCGTGGCCCACAGCTGGTTGGCCACCTTGGGCTCGCCGGGGTAGCCGGCTTGGGCGGTGTAGCGGGCCAGCACGCGCTTGACGTTGCCATCAAGAATCGGCGCGCGAATGCCCATGCTGATGCTGGCAATGGCGCCGGCGGTGGAGCGGCCGATGCCGGGCAATTCGGTGAGCTGCTCGACGCTGCGCGGGAATTCGCCGCCATGCTGCTCGACGACGATCTTCGCTGCCTTCTGCAGGTTGCGCGCGCGGGTGTAGTAGCCAAGGCCCGTCCACAGGTGCAGCACTTCGTCCTCCGGCGCTTCAGCCAGGGCCTGCACGGTCGGCAAGGCCTGCATGAAGCGGTCGAAGTAGTTGAGCACGGTGCTGACCTGGGTCTGCTGCAGCATGATTTCCGAAACCCATACCCGGTATGGGTTGATGCCCTGTTGCCAGGGCAGGTCGTGGCGACCGTGCTGGTCGTACCAGTCCAGCACGGCGCTGGAGAACTGCGCGGGGGTCATCGCTTGAACAGCCCCTTGAGCGCGTCTTTGAGTTCTGGGCTCACTTTGTCTCCGAGTTTTTCATCGATCTTGTCTTTCAGGCGGTTGCCGGCCAACTTGGCCGCGACCTTGCCCAGGCCGTCCTGGTCCAGGCGGCAGGCCTTGGCGCCAAGCTCCAGCGGGCCACGGCAGCGCAGCGGCACTTCCACACCTACAAAGCGTTCGTTGACCTGGCAGGCCGGGTCGGGCATTGCGCGCTGGTCACCTTCGACGATCACGCCGACGTTGTAGTCCATGCCCAGCACGCGCAGGTCGAGGTCGCCATGGCCGTTGACGGTCAGGCCCGGGATGCGTGCCTTGAGGTCCGGGTTGCTGGCCACGCCATTGCGAATCACCAGGCTGCCGCGCAGTTCTTCGAACGGGGTGTCCTTGCCGCGTGGCTCGCCACTCAGTGTCTTGCGGTTGAGGGTGGCGATGGCCTGGCAGAGTTGCTGTTCCAGGTTGGCGTTGACCAGCACGCCGTCGTTGATAGTGAAGTTTGCGCTGCCATTGAGGGTGTCGACCAGTGCCTTCTGGCTGTTGCCGGTGGCAGTCAGATCACTGGTAAGGGTCAGCAGGCCCTTGACCGGCGGCGTCTGCTCCTTGCCTTCGGCCTTGATGAAGTGCTTGACCGGTACCCGGTTGATCTTGGTGTTGATACCAATCTGTGGCACGGCAGGGCGCACGTCGACGTTGCCCTTAGCTTCGAAGGTGCCGTTGTAGATGCCGCCACGCAGGGTTTGCAAGGTCAGCAGGCCGCCTTGGCCGGTGGCCTGCAGTTGCGCATCGCTGATCGGCAGTTTGTCCAGGGTCAGCGAGCCGAAGGCCAGGTCGGCCTGCAGGTCGAGTACCCGCAGGCGGTCGACCGGCAGCAGCTTGTCGTCGCTCCAGGCCAACTGGGTCGGGGCGTTGGGCAGCGGTGTGCTGCCAGCAGCGGCCACGGCGGTGGCTTCCTGCTGTTGGACCTCGGCCTGTCGTGCGGCAGTGGCACCCTTGGCCTCTTCGCTCTTGGCCGGCATGTAGCGATCAGCGTCGAACTTGTCGCCTTTGAGCTGCAGGCGCAGGGCCTGCTTGGCGAAGTCTTCGACGGCCACGCGGCCGGTGAAGGTGCTTTCGTCCAGCTTCACGGCCAGGTCGGCCAGTGTCAGGCTGGTTGGCGTGCCTTGCAGGCGGGTCACCAGCTCCAGCTTGCCGAATGCCGCCGGGTCGGTGGTGGCCGGCAGCGGGTGGCCGATGCCGTCGAGGAAGGTGCGCAGGTTGAACTGGGCGATGGACAACCCGCCGCTCAGTTGCGGTGCCTTGTCCAGATCACGCAGGTTCAGTTCGCCGAGGGCGCGCAGCTGGTTGGCCGAGACCTTCAGGCCGTTCCACGAGGCGACGTTGGCGCCCATGTCGACCAGCAACTGGCCCTGGGCGCCGAAGGTGACGGTCTTGCCAGCGGTAGGTTCGCCCGACGTTTCGCCGGTCAGGCGCATGTCTTCGAAGTTGTAGCGCTTGAGCTTGCGATCGAAACGCAATTCACCGGCCAGTTCGGTACGGGCCTTGATGGCTGGCTGGCTGGCGCTGAGGAAGGCGCTGGCCTTGAGAGCGATATTGGTACCTTCGTGGACCGGGCCGGTGCTCAGCTGGATGCTTTCGGCGCTGTAGCTCTGGCCGCTCTTGGCATCGGTGTACTGCACCCGGGCGTTGTTTACGGTGAGGCTGTCGATGTCCAGTTTGACCGCGCGTTCGCCGCCGCTTTCGGCAGGTTTGGCGGGTTGTTCGGCAGGTGCCTGGGTCGGTGCAGTGGCAGTGCCCTCGGTTGCAGCCGGCAGCGGCTTGCCGATGTCCTCCCAGTTGCCGTGGCCGTTTTCGTCACGCGCCAAGGTCAGGTTGAGGCCTTCGACGCGTACATCGCTCATCTGCACTTCACGGCGCAGCAATGGCAGCACGCGTACCGAGAGGCCGAGCATCTGCAGGTCAGCGAACGGTTCTTTGGGTTTGGTCAGGGTGGCGATGCTGGCTTCGTGCAGCTCCAGGCCCAGCCAGGGGAACAGGCTCCAGCCAATGTCGCCGTTGAGGGTCAGCTCGACATGGGCCTTGTCGCGCGCCAGTTGGCGGATCTCGTCTTTGTAGTCGTTGGGATCGAAGAGGTGGGTCAGGGCGAAGCCCAGCGCCACAATGATCAGCAGCAACCCGAGAAGCCCCAGTCCCAGGATTTTGCCGAACGCTTTCATGGGCGAGTCCTTGTAGTCCGTAGTGTGAATTCCGAACGCCAGAGTATAGCGCCGCAGGGGTGGGCCCTGCGTATTCGACTAGCGATGCAGGGCATTTCCAATGATTGTGAGATTCGACAGTTGTGGTTTTGGCAGTTCCTTCGGCGCTGGATTCTTCGCGGGCACGCCCGCTCCCACAGGTACTGCAGCGCACTTGAGAGCTGTGGAAGTCCTGTGGGAGCGGGCGAGCCCGCGAAGAGGCCGGCATAGAAATACCGATTCAGCCACGCGGAAAATAACGATATCAGATTGCTTTCATGTCATCTGCTAACTGGTACCCCTTGTGCCGCTTTGCGGAGCGACCGCGACCCATTGTCGCGGGCCGTTACCCAGGGAAAAGGCCAGTTCGCCCTGCGTGCGAGAACAAGAGCCCGGGACGCCATCCGCCAGCACTGTCTACCTACAAAAGGATCGAATCCCATGGAGCAGTACAATCGCGGGCAGGAGGGCTGGCCAGCGCGCCGAGCTTCCTGTCGAAGGAGCGCATCATCGCCCGCCCGGGCCTTCAACCGCTGGCTGGTCCCGCCAGCCGCCCTGGCCATCCACCTGTGCATCGGGCATGGCCTATGGCTTCTCGTGTTCTGGCTGCCATTGTCCGCAAGCCATCGGCATCACCCGCGCCAGTCGCCCTGTTCGGCGGACATGGGCTTCATCGCCCGCATGTTCAGCGCCGAATGTGACTGGCCGATCTCGATGCTGAGCTGGATCTACACCCTGTTCTTCGTCTTCCTCGGTTGCTCGGCGGCGGTGCTGGGCGGCTGGCTGGAACACGCCGGCCCGCGCAAGGCTGGCCCTGGTGTCGGCGCTGTGCTGGTGCGGCGGCATGCTGATCTCGGCGATCGGCGTGAAGACCCACCAGCTGTGGCTGATGTGGCTGGGCTCCGGCGTTATCGGTGGTATCGGCCTGGGCCTGGGCTACATTTCGCCGGTCTCGACCCTGATCAAGTGGTTCCCGGACAAGCGTGGGATGGCCACCGGCATGGCGATCATGGGCTTTGGTGGTGGCGCGATGGTCGGCGCACCATTGGCCACCGCGCTGATGGGCCATTTCGGCAACGAGCATGAAGTGGGTGTGTGGCAGAGCTTCGTCGCCATGGCCGCGATCTACTTCGTGTTCATGACCGCCGGTGCCCTGGCTTACCGCGTGCCGCCGACCGGCTGGAAGCCTGAAGGCTGGACTGCCCCGGCGAAAAAAGCCGGCAATGGCATGGTCACCGACCGCCACGTGCACGTCAGCGTCGCCTGGAAAACCCCGCAGTTCGCCTTGGTCTGGCTGGTGCTGTGCCTGAACGTCTCGGCCGGTATCGGCATCCTCGGCATGGCGTCGCCACTGCTGCAGGAGGTGTTCGCCGGCAAATTGCTGGGCAACGACTGAGCTTCAGCGAGCCTGAACGCCCGCGCAGCTGGCGCAGATCGCTGGCGATTGCCGCCGGGTTCACCGGTCCTGTTGAGCCTGTTCAACATCGGTGGCGCTTCTTCTGGGCATCGTTCTCCGACTACATCGGGCGCAAGAATACCTACTTTGCCTTCTTCGCCCTGGGCGTCGGCCTCTACAGCCTGGTGCCGAACATGGGTCACCTGGGCAAACGTGGCGCTGTTTCGTGGCGGCGTTTCTGCATCATTCTGTCGATGTACGGCGGTGGCTTCTCCACCGTGCCGGCGTACCTGGCCGACCTGTTCGGCACGCAGATGGTCGGCGCTATCCACGGTCGCCTGCTGACCGCCTGGGCTGCTGCCGGCGTGCTGGGCCCGGTGCTGATCACCTACCTGCGCGAGTACCAGCTGGCGGCGGGTGGAACGTTGCAGCGGCCTACGACATGACCCTGTACATCCTCGCCGGCCTGCTGGTGCTGGGCTTCATCTGCAAACATGTGATCCGCACCTGTGGCCGACAAGTACTTCATGACCGATGCCGAACTGGCTGCCGAACGTGCGCTGAGCCACGACAAAGGCGCTGACGGTTGCGCGTTCGCTGGAAGTGGCACGCTGCGCCGGGCAGCCTGCCGCTGGTGCTGATTGCCTGGGCCGTGGTGGTGATTCCGCTGGCGTGGGGCGTGGTGGGTGACCTTGCAGGAAGACGGCTGTGCTGTTCCATTGATGTAACTGCGCTGAGGGCGCTGCGCGCCCCTTTCGCGACACAAGGCCGCTCCTACAGGGGTTTAGGTTCCCTTGTAGGAGCGGCCTTGTGTCGCGATGGGCTGCAAAGCAGCCCCAATTCCCTGGTTGTATAGACCTGTAGGCCTCTCCGGCCCCGCAATTCCTTGCCATGCCATATGTCATCCGCGTTTCAAGCTGGCGCGTTCTGGGCCTATAATGGAGCCCTTTTCGCCCAATGATTTTGCGGAGCTGGTGATGGTCGAACGTAAGGCTTCCGTCGAGCGCAATACCCTGGAAACCCAGGTCAAGTGCTCGATCAACCTCGATGGCAGTGGCAAGGCCCGATTCGATATCGGTGTGCCTTTCCTTGAACACATGCTGGACCAGATCGCCCGCCATGGGCTGATCGATCTGGATATCGAGTGCAAGGGTGACCTGCATATCGACGATCACCATACCGTCGAAGACGTCGGTATCACCCTGGGCATGGCATTCGCCCAGGCCATCGGCGACAAGAAAGGCATCTTCCGCTACGGCCACGCCTACGTGCCGCTGGACGAAGCGCTGTCGCGCGTGGTCATCGACTTCTCCGGCCGCCCAGGCCTGCAGATGCATGTGCCGTATACCCGCGCCACGGTTGGCGGCTTCGATGTCGACCTGTTCCAGGAGTTCTTCCAAGGCTTCGTCAACCACGCCCTGGTGACCCTGCACATCGACAACCTGCGTGGCCACAACACCCACCACCAGATCGAAACCGTGTTCAAGGCTTTCGGCCGCGCCCTGCGCATGGCTGTGACCCTCGACGAGCGCATGGCCGGGCCAACCGTCGACCAAAAAACGGTAGCCGTAAATCACAACCCACTCGGTGGCCAAGGCGCTCGAGCACGTCGGCGCCGGCAAGGTGCTGGTCACCAGCGACGCCGCGCCGCGAGGCTGACCGCGTGGTGTTCCCAGGCGTGGGTGCGATCCCGTGACTGCATGGCCGAAATCCGCCGCCTTGGCTTCGACAGCCTGGTGCGTGAAGTGAGCCAGGACCGCCCGTTCCTCGGCATCTGCGTCGGCATGCAGGCGCTGCTCGACCATAGCGAAGAGAACGACGGCGTCGACTGTATCGGCCTGTTCCGCTTCTTCGGCAAAGACCTGAAAGAAGACGGCGAGCACCTGAAGGTGCCGCACATGGGCTGGAACGAAGTCAGCCAGACCATCGACCACCCGCTGTGCACGACATTTCCGACCGTGCGCGCTTCTATTTCGTGCACAGCTACTACATCAATGCCGGCAAGCCGGGCCAGGTCGGCCGCGGCCACTATGGCGTCGACTTCGCCGCCGCGCTGGCCGATGGCTCGCGCTTTGCCGTGCAGTTCCACCCGGAGAAGAGCCATACCCATGGCCTGCAGCTGCTGCAGAATTTCGTCGCCTGGGACGGGCGCTGGTAAATGAGCCGCTCGAAGACCAAGGCCCCGATCATCACCCTGGCCCCCGAAGAACGCGAGGCGCTCGACACGCTCAAGCGTTTCTGGAACCGCTTCGAGCTGCAGCTGGGTTCGTGGCCGAGGTCCTCGAGCTGTTCAGCAAAGAAATTGCACCCCATTACTACAACAGGGCGATTGCCGATGTTCAGCTGCACCTCAAGGAGCGGTTCGAGAGCATCGAAAGCGATCTCTGGGCGCTCGAGAAGCCCTGAAACCCCAAGAACAGACAGGTTCCCAAGATGCTGATTATCCCCGCTATCGATCTGAAGACGGTGCCTGCGTGCGCCTGCGCCAGGGCCGCATGGAAGACTCCACGGTATTTTCCGACGACCCGGTGAGCATGGCCGCCAAAAGGTGGCTGCCGCCGCCTGCACCTGGTCGACCTCAACGGCGCCTTCGAAGGCCAGCCGGTCAACGGTGAAGTGGTTACCGCCATCGCCAAGCGCTACCCGAACCTGCCGATCCAGATCGGCGGCGGCATCCGCTCGCTGGAAACCATCGAGCACTACGTCAAGGCCGGCGTCAGCTACGTGATCATCGGCACCAAGGCGGTCAAGCAGCCTGAGTTCGTCGCCGAAGCGCAAGGCCTTCCAAGGTCATCGTCCCTGGACGCGAAAGACGGCTTCGTCGCCACCGACGGTTGGGCCGAAGTCAGCTCGGTGCAGGTTATCGACCTGGCCAGCGTTTTCGAGGCCGATGGTGTCTCGGCGATCGTCTACACCGACATCGCCAAGGATGGCATGCAGGGCTGCAACGTGCCACCAAGGCGGGCCGAAGCCACCTCTATCCCGGTGATCGCCGGGCGGTATCCACAACCTGGGCGACATCAAGGCCCTGCTGGACGCCAAGGCCCCGGGCATCATCGGTGCCATCACCGGCCGTGCCATCTACGAAGGCACCCTCGATGTCGCCGAGGCCCAGGCCTTCTGCGACAACTACCAAGGCTGAGGACTGAACCATGGCACTGGCCAAGCATCATCCCTTGCCTGGACGTGGACAACGGCCGGTGGTCAAGGGCGTCAAGTTCGAGAACATCCGTGATGCCGGTGACCCGGTAGAAATCGCCCGTCGCTACAACGAGCAGGGTGCCGACGAAATCACGTTCCTCGACATCACAGCCAGCGTCGACGGCCGCGCACACCCTGCATACGTCGAGCGCATGGCCAGCCAGGTGTTCATCCGCTGACCGTGGGCGCGTGCGCACCGTGCAGGACATCCGCAACCTGCTCAACGCCGGTGCCGACAAGGTTCGATCAACACCGCCGCGGTGTTCAACCCGGAATTCGTTGGCGAGGCAGCGGACCGTTT